>NZ_CP195594.1:0-85430 GCF_051353055.1 Brevundimonas sp. CEF1 | reverse complement strand
CATGACCATCCTATCGAACCAGGCTGAAGCCAACCACATGCAGGTTGTCGTCGAGCAGATGCTGGCGAACACCGTGAAGCAGGCGGATGAGTGGGCTGGGCTGAGCCGGAAGGCCAAGGTCGAGGCCTGGGGCGAATGGATGCAGACGCCGGTGTCTCAGCGGTGCTTCCTGCCCTTCGATCGCGTCCTCCAGGTGGTCGAGGAGGTGAGGTAGGGGGGGGCCATCCCCCCCTTTTGCTTAAGGTCCGACCGTCCGAGCCGGTTGGGCCGCGGAGTCACGACCTCGCGAGAGGAAGTTCAACATGGGCTGCACCATCGGCGACGTGTGTGCGTCTGGCAGGAGTTCGGTCGGAGCTAGATCACTTGGTCTGGCGCGCCGACGTAGCGCCGACCGAAATAGTAGAGATGGGCGCCCAAGAGGACCAGGGCGGCCATTCCGGTCATGAACGGGATGGCCGCCAGCGGCGCCCAAGGCGTGACACTGATCGCCCAGGCGCAAAGGCCGCCGAACAGCACCGTCAGGAACGTATGGATCGCAAGCAGTTGGGTGGGCGTCATTGGTTTCGCTTTCAAGTCGCGGAGCGGATTGAAGACCCCGGTTCTCAACAGGTCAGGAATGATCGTGGCAGCGCCCATAGCAACCTGCTTCATTATCCACTCCATTGAAAAGGCTGATGGAGCGGTAAAACGGCATAATTTGACGGTCAAAACTGCCGCTATATTACGTCGCTTCGCCGCTATTCTGCGGCGCGACGCCGTATTTTTGCGGCGCTGAATAGTATCGACATGCGGTTCATATGCCTGGCACTCGACAGCGGGGATTCTAAGAGGCATATCGGCAACGCAGCTCAGACCGACCGCACCAGCGTCCTACCCCAACGCAGGTGCGAAAATGACTATCGAAACGACCCGCGCGGTCTTCGAATTCCTCACCGACTACGCCGTAGGCGGCGCGGCGATGGTCGCTGCAGGCGCGATCGCCTGGAGGTTCAGGAAACAACTTCGTCCGACGAAAGCCCAGCGCCGGCATAAACGGAACCAGGCCAGATCCTATCTCGACTTGGCCAAGGTGCGTGAGATCGGCCCGGTCGAAAACCCCGGGCGTGTCTTCAACTGGCTGAAGAAGGTCGATCCCTACCGCTTCGAAGAGATCATCCTGAGCGAGCTCGAGCGGCGAAAGCTGAAGATCGTGAGGAATGAGTCCTATTCGGGCGACGGTGGCGTCGACGGCCGCTTCTATCTCGGGGGCGAGCTCTGGCTGGTGCAGGCCAAGCGCTATACGGGCCAGATCAAAGAAGCACACGTCCTGGAATTCGACCAGGTCTGCGCCAAGCACAATGCCCAGGGCCTGTTTGTTCACACGGGCCAGACGCCACAGAACCTCAGATCCCTGAATCGCCAGTATGGCGTGGTCAGGATCATTTCTGGCGATGAACTGATGGCCTTTTTCGCAGGCCAGCCCGTGAAACTGGCTCTCAAACAGGCTGCGCAGTCAACGACGGGTTCGCCAGTCGTTGGTTCCGCTGCAGATCCCATCAGCCGTGGACGTCCTGCATCATGGACGCCGGCAGAAGCCGATGTCGAGGTTCCAGCGTGAGCACGACAGAGCCAGATGAGGAGCTGGTCGCTCTAGCCGCCAGCGAAGGCCTGACTGAGGTCGGACTGTTCGACGGCGGCCCATACTCGCTGTCGTTGGCCTACTCCCCCGATGCCGATCTGGATGGCGAATTTCCAGCCATCTGCCTGGACACCGGCGAACGACTGAAAATCCAAGGCTGGCTGTTCACTCACGAGGCCCTCGGATGAGGCCTGAGCGGACAACGCTGGCTACGGCCTGCGCATCAACATTGAGCGAGCTCGATGCGCTCAAGAAACGACAGTCTAGGAGTACTGGGGTGGAAAACGACAACCTGGCCGAGGACCAGATTAAGGGGCCATGGTGGGAATTGGCGCTAACGCTTTCGGCGATCTGGACGAAGGTCGATGGCGCGAAGGATGTGCGTCGTTTCAAGGCGATGGAGAACTTCATCGACCATTTCGCTGTCGAAGCGACTGCAGCCGGCGTGACTCCTCTTCAGATCCTGTGTGATGAAAAGGGTCTGTTATGGCGCCTTGAAAACGGGGAACAGCCGATTGGTTTCGACCAAGGCGCGATGATCACGCGGGGCGGCCCTCACGGCCTACAAGCCTATGGCTTCGGGGTCGCCGGGTTGCCCTACAAGATGAAGCCGCGGACAGCCGCGCGACGGATTGCGTCGTTGCGCGATCGTCAGCTCGGTCAGCGAGCGGCTTGATCATGCGGCACAGTGAACTTTCGCGGATTTTGGCAGCAGAGCAACCCGGCGCCGGCATCCTGGCGCCGGACGGTGAAGAGTGGGGCGGTCCGCTGGACGTCCTATGTGTCGAACTCGGGCGGATTTCTGCCCACGTCATGGTGATGGACGAACTCGAGCTGCAGCTGGTGAGCCGTTTCGCACGGCTTACGAGCAGGGCCGTCACTGAGATGTGGGTCTTCACGACCCCAGTCCTGATGCAGCGCGTCAAGGCGGCCTTCCCGATTGAGGTCGGCGTCAGGGTGAAGTTCCCTGACGGTCGCCTGGGGATTGCACGGCCAGCTACGGTGCGTCTGGTCGAGGGCCTCGCGTGGATCCATCGTCTCACTGATGATGAGAAAGAGACACTCGCGGCCGAGCTCGGTTGTACCCGTCACGCGGAGGACCTGGCTGCCGAAGGTCTGCGCGCCCTTGGAGATGATGGTCTTCGACAGCGCGTGACCCGCTTCTTTGGGGAGAGGTGCCCCTCCCCTCCCCTCGCTCCCGAAGATCTGGATCCTCTCCAGATTTTGGCGGCCGTCAGGCGTCGCATCACCCGTGAGGTCGTTCTCCTGTGAACACTGGCCGAGCAGTGGTCCTGGGAACGGTCCTCGCGCTTGCCTTCAGCACGGCTGAAGCGGAGACGAGACGGCGGGATGTCTATCAGGGGCGCGTCTATGTTTCCGACGGCGACACACTTCACATGGGTGCCGATCGGTTGCGCATATGGGGCGTCGATACGCCTGAATCGGACCAGGTCTGCTTCCTGGACAGACAGCCGAGGATGTGCGGAGAGATCGTCCGCAATGAGCTCGCAGAGTTCATCGGCCGCCGAACCGTCCGCTGCGAATACAAGGACTGGAACGAAGGGCAGCTCGGCCTCTACCCGCCGCGCGCCGTGGTTCGTTGCGTTGTGCGCGGGGTCGACATCGGAGACTGGCTGATAAGCCGTGGACTGGCCGCGCCCAATTACACCCCGACTTACATGCACGTTGGACGACTTGCCTGTGAAGGTAGGGTTGGTCTTTGGGCCGGCGCCTGGGCCAACCCGGCCGATTGGCGCCGTCGACGGTTCAATGCCCCAAAGGGCTTCGGCGCGCAGAGTGGGACCAGTTGCAGACGGGCGTTCCAGGTTATTCAACAGCGTATGGAGCGATATAGCCGACACACCCGCGCCGGCTAATCGGGGGACCGGACTTTCCTCGACCAGACGAGTTCAGTCGTCATCGGGTTCATGCACTCTCCAGCCGATCCTGTCGCCCTCCGCCAAGGCGTTGAGGGCTTCCTGAATTTGAAGCTGGGCCTCGCGAAGCTGAGTGCGGGCCAGCGATGGATCCGAAAACTCGTTCCAGCCATTGCGGACCCGGCCCTGAAAATACGCCAGGCGCATGGCGGCCTGGTCAGTGGCGGTTAACACCCGAGAAGTCGCGTCTTTAGCCGAGGTCAGTTTCTGTTCCATCACTCCCCTCCCCTCAGGGTCAGTTGTCCTTCAGCCTCAACAGCCGTTTCTAAGCCTGCGGCTTCCAGTGCATCCAAAGCGGCGGCGAGCGTTTGCCATTGAGCATCGTCACCGCGTCGACGCTGGAGCGCCTTGAAGCGGATAATCAGCTCGGCCGGCGCCAGCATATTGAACTGCGCCTTGGTGCCCTGGATGACGGCCTTGGGCGCAATCTCGGACATCCGGGCCTTCCCTGCGGGTTTAGCCTTCGCGGCAGGCCTGGTTCTGTCGCCGGACCTGCGGCTGGTGAACCCGGCCTCATCCCCTGCCCTGCGCGCGGCCTCGGCTGCGCTGCGGTCAACAGGCTTTGATTTGGCGGCGTCGAACCCAGTGAGGTCCAACCCGACTGGTTCATCTTCTTTGAACGGGTCGTAGGTCATGCTGCATTTTCCTGGGAAGCCGCCCGCAGATGCTCCAGCACCTCTGCGGCGTAGGCGCGAGCGTTCTCACGGGCCAGGGACAAGCCGCCAGCCTGATCGGCAGTTAGTTCGGCCAGCAAGACGTTGTGCTTGAACACACCACGGAAAGCCGGCCGGTCTGCCAGCGATACGCTCATCATCGGTTTCCCATTGCGCTCAATGGACTCACGTATCTCGCGTTCATCCCGGGTTCGCACCGCGCCGGCATTGGCCCGCGTCAGTAGAACGCGGTAGTCGATTTGCTTATTGGCCATTCGCTCGATCGTGCGGATGTGTCGGATTGTCTCTTGAACCTGGTCCACGTCTAGATGAGTTGGCGCGAACGGGATCAGTACGATGTCGGCTTGCGATACGACTTGCGTCATCCACTGGTTCGGCGAACCCTCCGGGTCCGAAAGAACGAACTGCGCCCACCCGGACGCCGCCTCGATCCAATCCAACACAGAGTTGTCGTTACCGTCTGTCGTAATGACGAGGTATCGCGCATCGCCTACAGCGCTCATGATGGCATCAACAGCCTGCTGTGCATTCGCCACTGGCGTCATGGGCCCGTCAATGACTGGGAAGCCACGCTTTTTGGCCCATCGGGCATGGGGGCGGTTCTGGTCGCCCTCCAAAATGCAGACCCTCGCGCCAGCCGCATAGAGTTCAGACGCTAGGATCTGGGCAGCGGTTGTCTTACCGCTCCCGCCCTTGATGTTGGCAAAGGTGATATTGGGCAATGATCCCTCCCGTGAATGCCGACCAGACAAGCCGTTTTGGACGGCATGACCGGACACACCGGCTGCGCCGGTCTAACCGTTTACACCGTGGCGACCGGATAGGCCGGACGAAACGTCCACACCGGACACGACGTACACAACGGATAGAACGGAGCGGACGGAATGTCTAGCCCCACTAGCCACTGTAGCCAGCCTAGCCGCCATAGAGGCTCTAGGTGATATAGGCGGTCTAGGTGGTCTAGGTGGTCTAGGTAGTCCTGGAGCATTAGACACCCCATAGCCACTAGCGGTCCTATTGCAGCTAGTTCGTCTAGTCGGTCTAGACATCAAACTCGCTGAGATGCTCGAGCTCGATGAGCGAGGGAAGGCCGGCAGCCATCAAATCGGCACAACGCACCGGTTAGCGAAAGAGGGCTCCCGAGTCCTGGTAGGGGAGGGGGCCTCGCCGGGTTCAACCGAGGTGAATTGCCTGGTCAATCTGCCCCAACCAGCCGCCAGATCAACCTTGACCCAGTGGCTTGCAAGCTTGTTCAGGATGCCCTGCAGGTAATGTTTCGGGGACTCGACACCAGGGGTGAATTCCGTCAGCAGGGCCGCCACGGCGAATTTGAGGCCGTAAAGCTGGGTGAGACGGGTAATTTCCCTTTGTGACAGCCCGAGCCGACTGGCAGCCGCTTGCCCGTAGGCAACAGCCAGGGCCAGGTCCGTCGCAAACCGCCGATCCCGCACGAAAGGCCCGAGATAAGGCTTGGATTCAAGTAGCAGGGGCAGAAGCCGCAAAACCGACCCGACCTCTGGACAGGAAACGCGCTCGACAGGAGCTGACGGCGCCTGGGTAGGGGAGGGGACCAGTGAAAAACCGGGTAGGACGCCGTCTTCACCTTCTGAAAGGTCTGAAATGGCGTCGCTGGGAGGGGATAGAGACACCGATCCACCCTGATCGGCTTCAAGAGCATCAGTAGCCGTCCTGGACGCTTCAGAGGGCGACGTACTCCCCTCGCCAAGCCCTTCTTCTCTTAGAGAAAGAGGAACGGAGCTAGGGAGTAATTGGGCGCCCAGATTGTCAGGCGCGCATGACTCTTTTGTCTCCTGGAGAATGGCTTCCGTCTGCGCGTCAAAAAGACCTTCTAGGGTGGCCAACGCCTCAAGCGCCTGGTTCAAGCCCAGGCGGACCATATCCAGGTCCTTGCGCTTTCGGACGACATCGACAGCGGCTAGTGCCTGAGACGCGAGATCCCTTGCTGAAGGCGACACGAGAACGGCCCGCAGCTCTCTAAGGCGATTACGGGACCGAGAAAGCTGGGACCTGACCGCTGCGTCGGCCTTGTGTGTCTGCTTTAGACCACGGCACACTGTGCGAAGCTCTTCGAAGCGAGCGACGAGGGGTCTCAGGTCGACGCCATAGGCATCGACGGGCGTAGCCCGATCGTCGCCTCGAACAAAACGCTGCCGATCAGGTGCATCCCGAAAAGCGATCAAACCCGCTCCGGCCAAGGCCTTGCGATAGCGAGCCAAGGTTCGGCAGGATCTATCGAGATCCCGCGCTATCACGCTGTCAGTCCACGTCGAGATCATTGATAGCCCGGCCGCGACCAGGTCCTGGCCGGCAAGGGCGCTACGTTTCTTGAAGCATTGTTCGGGGTGCTTCTTAACGATCAGGCGCAAGTACGCCCAGGCGGCCGAAGGCACGCCGAAATGGGACGCCGGAATATCCTCCAGCATCCGCAGCAGTTCGAGCTTGGATCCATCGTCGGGCATTCCATTCCAAACGGCTGACCACTGTTCAGCTGCTCGAAGACCCGGCGTGATAGTTCTTAGCCCGCGAGAGCTAACTGACGGACATGGCTGCATAATCTTCCCCTGGATTAGGGGAGGATTTCAGGCAAAGCTTCGCCGTCGCCCTGAAGAGCGTTTTTTTGTTGACGGTGAGTCGGGGGAAGCGGTAAAACGCCAGGGAGATTTAGAACTGATTTGGCTTGGTGCCTCGGCCTTAGGGCCTTGTGATTTCCTGGCTGTTTTGATCCCCCGCCGGCTCTCTGGGTCGGCGGTTTTTCTTTGTCTGCTATCCTCCTGCAGATGACTGCGTTACATATGACTCGCTATGCCGAGTCGGGCTGGCACCGCCACACGGATTTTGTGACTCACAAAAACAGTGTGGCAATCGCCCCAGGCAGTGATCAGCCAAAGGGGGTTAACGAAACCTTACCAAGCGGGACAATTCACAAACGAAAAAACCCGCGCCTCCAGGGAAGCGCGGGTCAAACCGTTTAAGCCGGCTAGGGCTTCTAAGCCGCCGCAGCTAGTGATGAGGCCTCATAGCCCTGAGCAGCCTTCGAGGAGGGGAGGTCAGGCGCGAGTGCTGAGGCAAGCGTGTAAACGACGTCCGTGAAGTTGGCTTCCAACTCCTTCGAAAGTTCGTCCAGTCTCTCGTAGAGAGCCTTGTCAAATGAGAGGCAAACACGAGGGGTGTTGCGGGGCGCACGTTTAACTTCAGGCCGGACGCCACGGTCCAGGCCTTCAACGAGCCTCTTCTCAACCCTGGAGGTCAGCGAGCGGCCCTTTCCGGACATGAGGTATGCCTGCCTGTTGTCCCAGGACAACGGCACGTTCACGTTCCGATATGTTCTGCGATCGCTCGCGTCCATGTCAGCACCTCTTGATCCCCATGACTATGGGACGATTGCCCGTGATCTTCAAGGGCAAGAGGTGAAGGTAGAGTAAGGAAATGCCGAAAAAAAGCGGCGTCACGCCGCAAAAATGCGGCGCGTTAGAAGCCGGAGATAGTTAGCAACGTCAGGGCGGGCGGCTTAATCCGGGGCTACAGGGAGTCAATGACTTATCTGAAAATGCTCGAGTCATAGGGCGCCTTCAATTTGTGCCTTTTGCCCTGAGGATAGCTGCCACTTCTGGAGCGGATCTGGCCCGCCCATATCTGTCGTAGAAGATCGATCGGTTTGCCGAAGCCGCCCGCGGGAAGAGTTCTGCGGCGTTGGCGCCAGGGCGGTGCCGTGCGGCCTGAAGCAGGCGCACAGCGCCCTCCGCACCCAGGAAATGAGCAATATAGGTTTCGCCGTCGCTGGGGTGGCGCCCGAGGCCGGCCCGGAGCACGGCCTGGTTCTCCCGGGTGAACTCAGCGCCCATCAAGGCGGATAGGTAGGGATCGCGGCGAGCCGCCAGAACCTCGTAGCGCTGATAGCCGTCAACGACCGTAGCCTTTCCAGACGCTGAGATTTGAATCTTGCTGGAAAGATGACTGTAGCCGTGAGCGGGACCATATCTCTTCAGGGTTCGTAGCCAGGTGTCGTCCAGGAATTGATAGAGACCGAGGGCGGAGCTCGTTGAAGCCCGCGCGTTGGGATCGAAGGAAGACTCCCTAGCAGCTGCTCGGAACAGATAGTCCGAACTGACGCCCGTCCGATGCGCAGCCTGGCCGATGGCTGTTGCCACGACGGCTGAGGGTTGAGCGCGCCGACGAATTGCCGATGGCGCTGCTCGCTTGGTCAAAAGTCCAGAGAAACTGAATGCGCGGGGATTAACATTTGGAGCCGGCTTGGCATCGAGCATGGCCAGACTTGATGCAACGCGGTGCGCGACGAGATCCGAGACCCCATCGACCTTCACGCCGTTGAGCTGAGGCCGTTTCCGGGCGCGCCGAAGCTCGGCCGCCATAGCTTCAGCGCGGTTAGCGCGCACGAGGGGGTCGATCGCGAGTTCTGCCAGGACATCGCTGGGGTCCTGCAGGGGAGGGGCATAGGCAAAGTCCTCGACTGCCAGCCAGGCCGACTTGGTCAGTGGATCAAGGGACGTAGCCCCGAGCTGCAGATAGGCAGATGCGCAGACGAGCCCAACGGCCAGTCGAGCTCGGGATGATGGATTGATCGAGAAAAGCCGCATTGGAGCTCCAGCTTTTGGAGCTCGGTGGCAGAGGGGTGGCCGCAAAATGCTGCGTCTGGTTCAGAAGCACAAGAAAAAAAGGGGAGCGCCGAAGCGCCCCCCGAAGTTGACCCGCACTCCGGCGAGCCGATGCAAAGCAAGATTACCGTAGCGGCTAGAGGACTGGGGCCGCTAGTGAAGGGTTGCAGGATGAGCAAGGACAGCCTTTGAACGCTTAAGGAGCCTCCGAATGGCTTCCTGCTTTCTGGGCTGGTCGGCAAACTCGGGTAGCAGCTTCTGAAGCGCCGCCGACATAAGGGCTGCGTCATCAAGATCATCTAGGTGGACAGCGCCGATCATGGTTAGGCTCCTGGGGAATGAGGGGAGGGCGGCCGAAGCCGCCCTTGTTAGATCAGCCGGCTTCGGCTTGAGCCCGGTTCTGGCCTAGAACTGCAATCAGGCCAGGAACCCATCGTTTCATTCGGGCGGCTTTCGCGGCGATCGTAACCAGAGCGCCTTTCTTTTCCGCTGCGAGAGGCACGACGTCGACTTCCATTTCCGAGAGGGTGGCCAGCAACCGCTGCTTGTTGGCTCCAGTGAAGAAGTCCTCGTTGGGCGTCCACTGTTCGGAGATGTCGAGGTTGATCCGACGAGCCAGCAAACCGATCTGGCGCCATGCCTCCGGTCGCCCAGCGTCCTCGCGGACCTCAACACCATTGACTTGCATGGCAGTGCAAAGAGCCAGAAGAGACAGCTTGTCGTCGTGACCTAGCTTTTCGACATAGTCGTAGAGCTCGACCATATCAGCGGGCAACGACGTCGACCAACGCTCGTAGGAGCTGGCGAAGGCGTCATCACCCTTCAGGTTCGCCCCCTCACATTCGACGTCAGAACAGCGCGCCGGCCGAGCATTCGGCAGGGCGTAGCTGGTGCCGGCACTCTTGGCCCGGAAACAGGTCCAAGCCTGGTGGCTGACCAGAGCATCCAAGGCGGCGGCCGGGTCCGAAGCTAGGCCGTTGCGGATCGCCACCGTTGCAATCTGCGTCATGCGCTCATGACCGGCATGACCGAATGCCGGCGCCTGTTTCTTCGCCGGATTGCTGGAAGTTGACGGACCATCACCCGTAGCCTCAACCGGCACTGCATAGAAGACGTTGATGTGACCGTACTGGACGCCCATCACGACGGAGATGCCGGCCTTGTCTTCGGCAGAAACCTCGGTGATCGCGGCGTCGATGCGAGCCACAACAGCTTCGGCTGCGGTGAGCTCTTCTTCTGTCGCATCTTCCCGTTCGAGCACCTGCTCCGCTTGAGCATACTCTTCGGCTTCGACCGAGGTCATCTCCCGGGCCTTCAACCAATGTTGACGATGGCCGCTGGGCACGGAGGTATTGTCCTGGACGATAACGGACTGCCAGCCTTCAGCTTCAAGCTTGGCGGCTTCAGATCTGATGAACTGTTCCGCCAATTGGTCCAGCAGTTCTACGTCCAGCAGATAGACGCTGTCCTGGAAGAGGTCCTCCTCCACACGCCCGCCCGCTGAGCGATAGGCGTCCAGGCCAATGAGCTTCACTCGGTAGTCTGTCGCCCGAACAGAGCCTGAGGTGATCGCCGCCCTGACCTGATTGGCCCTGAACATGCCCGCTTCAAGGATTTCATCCTGCCGAGCAAGATCGCTGGAAGCGGAGAACGCCCGAAGCGCATCGAGGTCGATATCCTGACGGTCAAATGCCTCGAGCACGCGGGGGGACACTTGCGTAAGCCGCAGCATCCTCTTGACGTGCGCCTCGCGGTTGCCCGTCATGCGGGCGATATCGACGGGGTCCAGACCCTTGCCGGCCAGAAGTCGAAAACCGGAAAGCTCCTGAGCGGGGGTCGCAGCCAATCGGATGTTGTTTTCCGCAATGCTGATCTCGACCGCATCTTCCTTCGAACGCAAGATGAGAGGAAGGCCTGCCTTGTACTCTGCGGGCAACCGCTTCTGACCCTTCAGGTAGAGAACCGAACGTAGTCGGCGGCCCCCAGCAGTGATCTGGAAAAGACCGTCTTCCTCATAGGCGACAGGCCGTTGGATCATCCGCACCTTGGACGCCACTGACTCGGCAAGCGCAACAGTTTCATCGTCGACAAAGTCGAGGGGCGCCTGGCGGATATTCTCAGGAGCGATACGGCACTTGGACAGGGGAGCGATAACCTCCACGCCCAGTTCAGCAACCGAAGAAATAGGGGACATTTGCATCGTTTTTCCTTTTCGTTGTGCGCGTCGAACGAAAGGAGAGAACTTCGACCTGAACCACTGCCTCGACCTATCCAGGTGAAGCACCAGATCTAAATCCTCGTTTCTCGCCCGCGCGAGATTCCGGAGCGCGGGCGGCAAAGCCGCTCGCCAAAGGGCGAGGCTGTCAGGACCGTGAGGCCGAGGGGGATCGCCCGGCCTGCAGCGAAGCGAAGGTCGGGGATACGGCCGAACGCCACGGCCCGAAGGGCCGCGGGTTCGTTCTTGACAGACGTGGCCCCACTAACGGACGCGACTAGCGGACGAGAAGCCCGAGCTCGCGAGGACCAATTCCAGGGAAAATGAGGCCGCTAGGCCCGGCGCGGTATCCGCGCGTCATCGAGGAGCTGAGACAGATCCTCTTGAGCCAGATCCGCCGCAAGGCGGGTACGCTCCAACAGGCTCCGGAAAACATAGAAGTCGGTGGAGTTGACCGTTGCGAAAATCAGGTGGGCGAGGTCGTCGCCGCTGAAAACAGCCAGCCGGTTCAATGCCAGAAGATTGTGGTTGGGTCGCTTGCCCTCGACATAGTTGTAGCGGGCGTAGCGCCGAAGGGTCTCGCGATCGATCCCCATAACTTCTGCAGCCTTAGCCTTGCCGATCTGCTCCGAGCGCCAGTGAACATAATATGCCAGCCGGCGAACGAGTTGCTCTTCCTTAGAGCTGTCATCAGACCACGGCATTTGAACAGACCCCCCGTACGCAACGACATCACCGAAGGGTCGGACCAGGCCTTCTTGGCACTAGGCTTGCAGAACCCTCAGATCGCCGGATAGCGACGGTCAAAGAATCCGATATTTTGCAGAACTTGGCTAGTCCTAAGTGACGAAAAAATGCGGCAATTGACCAGTTGAGGGGCAGATAAGGTGCCGAGTGGTGGAAAAATGCGGCATTGTATCATTATTAGACAACTCGAAGACGCGATCGTGTGGCCTTCGCCTCACAGTATATAGTTAAGGCGCAGGTAAGGATTTGCTCTTTTGTCCACGGTAAGGGCTCAACGCCATGAGGCATGGACAGACTGAAGGCATGAAACAGGTCTTCGATTAGGGGCAGGGCGTCGTCGGGCACTGGCACTTCCGTGTATTGCGTAGTCGTCGGCGCCGAAAAGCGCGTCAGGATGCCAATAACATCGATAGCTGTCTTCCCGTGGGCGTAGCGTAGTGCTGGGATGATCAGCGACAGGTAGCGCTCACCGGGGAAACCCGGGTCATCGGCAGAATTAAGTAGATCGACGAAGCGCGGGTCAGCAGACAAGCGAGCGCGCAGCTTCGGCATGAATATGTCCCCGTTAGCGGCGCGCGTGATTATCAGCACCGTCTTTTTGTCCCGGACGCGCGTTTAGGCCACAATTCCGCCCATGGCTAGGGGGGTGGCGGGGGCAAGCCATTGCCCCAGCGCGGCTTTCTGCAAATCCATGTAACGAGGGATCGCTGAGGAGCGCCGCAAAAACGCGGCGCTATGCGATTATATTGCGGCGGGTCGCCGCAAATAAACGGCAGTTTTGACGCTGTATTCGAGCACCCCTAATCACAACAACGCCGACCGATGGGCTCTGTTCCTTCGCTAGGCCGTCGTAACGGTTAACGCCGCTGCGGCGTGTTCATCATCGAACAACTTGGAAAAGGGGGCGACCATCATGGTAGCTCAAATGTTGAAGGGTCGCGCGCCCGTCCGAATGACGAAGGAAGGGGTCGCTTCGGCTCTCGAGTTCGGCATGCTGGCGGCTGCCGTGACCGTGCTGGCCACTGGCGTCGCCATGGCCGGCAACGACAACACCTTCCAGCAAGCGGATACGTTCGTCGGCAACTTCTTGTCCGGCTCGGGGGGTAAAACCCTTTCAGGCGTTGCCCTGATTTCCGCTGTCGCGAACGCCGTCCTGGGGTTCAACTGGAAGTTCTTTGCTTCGGCTGTTGCGGTCGGTCTGGGCTGCGGAATCGGACCGGGCGTGATGGATACTTTCTTCACCGGAGTATTCTGACGCCGAAAGAGCGGCGACGACACCTGAACTACAGGTTAGTTCGACTTGGAAGCTTGGTGGTAGAGGGGTCTTCTGCCAAGTCCAGGCGGAAGAAACCACCTCTCTTCCCCAACGTCGTCGCCGCTCTCTTTTCCATTTGTACGATACAACGCGGGCTACTTCGTGGACGTCAAAGATACATACATCCCCCAACATCTCGATCTGCCAACTCGCTACGTCTTTTTCACAATTGACGAGCTGATGGCGATCGTGGTGCCGACGTTCATCGGCATCATGATGAGCAGTTTCCTGGGGGGGCTGATCGGCGGCGGAATCGCCTGGATGGCCCTGCGACGGGTCAAGCAGGGCACATCGCTCTCGAGGATTTACGATCGAGCGTACTGGCTCCTGCCGTCCAGCCTATTCAACTTCAAGGACATGCCCGGCTCTGACCTCAGGGAGATGGCCGGATGAAAATGGATAACGTGATGAAGGGCGCCCGTGACGTGGGGCGCAGAAATACGCTGCTGATCGGCATTCTTGCCCTGAGCGCTGCAGCGAACCTCGGACAGGCGGTGGCTCTCGTTTCTGCCCGACAGACAATCCTGGTGCCGACGCTCACGGAAGAACTGACGCTGAGTGGCGGAGGCGTAAGCCGCGACTATCTGGAGCGCCTGGCTCGGGACACGACATTTGTCTTCCTGAACCGCAGCCCCCAGACGGAAGAGTTCTTCGACAAACAAGTCGAGCGGCTGACGACGCCTGAAACCTATCGCGAGATCAAGACTGCTCTGATCGCGGAACGCTTGCAACGGCAGGAGAGCCGAGCCTCGCAAGTCTTCTATCCGAACAGTATCTACGTCTCGCCAAAAGAGCTCTACGTCGAGGTCAATGGTCGTCTTGAGACGATGAACACCCGAGAGATCATTAAGAGCGAGGACAAGTCCTATGGGCTGACCTTTGAGCGACAAGGCTCGCTCGTTCTGCTCCGTAGCTTCGTCCCGCTCGCGAAGAACGAAGAAAAGGGCGCGAACGTGCGCCCGAAACAAGAATCGGACCTTCAACAATGAGACGAGTGTTTGCCGGCGTCGGGTTGGGAGCGATCCTTGCCCTAATGGCGCCTATCAGCGCCTTCGCACAATCCGACCCCTTCGCCCCTAGCGGTGCAGTCCCGGCCAGGCAGGCCTCCGAGCAGCACCCTGGCGCGCCGCTGCGCATCGTGAACGGCAGCTTCGAGGCTGCAGTCTCGGCTGAGCAGCTCTCCCGGATCACGATCATAGGGGACCGGGTCGTTTCAGTGCGGACCCTGCAGGACCCGGAGGGGCCCCAGATGCTCGTCGAAGCCGAAGAGGCGACGGGCGATGTCTATGTCGGTTTCGATGGGCCTGCGCTGGGTCGGACCTTCAGTCTCTTCCTGGTGACTGCGTCGGGCAGAACGGTTCAGGCGAACCTGAATGTGTCGTCGATCGCGGGCCAGACCATCCAGGTCGCTGGCGCAGCCACGGCTCTGGACAGCGGGACGAGCGTCGAGCGGAGCGATCGGCGTAACGACTACATGGAAACCGTGACGGCGATGATGCGCGTCATGTTTCGCGGCGACACGCCGGAAGGCCTGAGATGCCTTTCGAGAAGCGGCGCAGCGCGGGATGTCGGGCCTTACACCATGACTGTGGTGCGCACCTGCGAAGCCGCCGGTCTTCGTGGACAAGAGATCGTCCTTCACAACAAGTCAGCCGGCGCCGCGCCCATCCTGGTGGATCCCTTCATCGTGGCCGGTGTGCTTGCTGCGGGCGCGGATCGTGAAGAGCTGCTGCCAGGCGGAACCGGTCGGGTGTTTCTCGTCGAGGAAGCCCGCTGATGGACGAGGACATTGAACTCCCGCCGGCTGAAGAAGCCGCGGCGGACGTCGGCGGCGATATCAACGCCAAATCCAAGAGCCGCAAGCGTCTGATAGGAGCGTGTCTGCTGGGGGCGACCTGCCTCGGCGTCGGCGCTCTCGCCTATCAGATGTACTTCAAACCCGAGCCCAAGCAGGTTGATGGCGAGCAGGCCGAGAAAATCCTGACAACGGCCAGGGTTGCTGCGGGAACGGGTGGCAAGCGTGGCGAAGCCGCCGCCGAAGAGCTGAACGTGAAGGTCCAGCAGCTGGACCAGGATATCGCCGCCATCAGCCAGGAACGAGGAACGCTTTCGGCCGAAAATGCTGCGCTGAAACAGCAGCTGGAAGCGGAGCGCGCGGACTATCTGCGGGCCCTTGAAGTTCTGGAACGGAATGGTGGCGGTCGTGCGCCCCAACCGGCTGCGCCGCAAGCAAACGGGCCGACCTCAGCGCCCATCATGGTGGCCGGGGAAGGGGCCCAGGGTCCCGGAGATGCGCCGTTCATGCCCGTCGGGGCAGGCGGGCAACCTGGCATGATGGTCGCCGGAGAAGGCGCCAGGCCCCGCCGTTCGCTGAGCACCGTGCGTATGGCCGGATCAGGCGCATCGGCGTCGAGTGCTGCAGGGCCTCGGGTGTCCGGAAGCGGTGATAGGGACGCTGGTGAAGGCCGCGCTGGGGCGTCCCAGTACATGAGCGCGGCGGGCCAGGTCTTTGACTCGCGCAACTATGTCCCTCCGAACGCCTATGCTCCGGCGCGGGTTCTGGTCGGCGTTGATGCGCAAACCGGCGTCACCAGCGGATCCGACCCCAAGCCGGTACTGTTCAGGCTGACCGGCCCTGCAGTCCACGTCGGTGCGAACGGTCGCTACCAGACTACGGATCTGACCGGCTGCATGGTCAACGGCGCCGCATATGGCGAACTGTCGTCCGAGAAGGTCTATATCAAGCTGCAACGGATCACCTGTCCGGCGGGTAATGACCGGTTCTCGGTGGCCTCTATCGAGGGCTATGCGGCTCACCGGGGCAAGGCCGGCGTACGGGGCAACGTCATCACGCGAGAGGGCGGTTTGACGGGCCGCGCCCTTGTCGCAGGCACGCTCCAGGGTCTGGGCAACAGCCTTTCCCAGTACACCAATCAGATGAACCGCAGCATCGGCGTGACCGAAGGCGGCATGCTGGCCACCCCGCAACTGAATGGATCGGATGTCGCCGCCGGGGCCGTCGGGAGCGGCATTGGCAACGCTGCAGGTGTTCTCGCCGACTACTACGTCAAGCGCGCCGAGCAGTACCAACCGGTCATTGAAATGCCGACCGGGATCGAGGTCGAACTCGTCCTTCTGACGGGCTTCCAGATCCAACGCCCGACCCCATCCCCCCGTCGCTAACACCGAAACTCCACGGAGCCCCGCGAGGGGATCGAAACCATGAAAATCAAGCTTCCTGTTTCTGCTGCCAAGTTCTCGAAATCCCCTACCGCCAATTTGGCTACGGGGGTTCTGGTCGGAGTCGGCGCGATCTTTCTGACCGGGTTTGGGGCCAACACTGTTCAGGCCCTCCAGCTCAAGGACAAGCTCAGCAAGGCGTTCCCGGCCGCTGAAATCTCGTCCGTGGACTGCAAGGCGGGCCCAGGCCCTCTGTGCGAAGTCGTGGCCGGCAAGAACGTCTTCTACGCGGACCGTGACGGACGTCATGCCTTCGTCGGCTCGGTCCTGGACATGAAAGGCAAGAAGGACCTGACCGACGAGCGTCTGCGCCAGCTCGCCGCCATGCAGGACGGCGAAGCACGTATCATGGGAGCAAGCGGCCCTGCGGCGGGTGCAAGTGCACAGCCCTCCGCGAAAGCGGCTCCCGCAGGACCCAAGGTGGACCTCGCGAAACTGGCCGCCTTGCCGAAGGCCAATGCCGTGATTCACAATCCTGGCGCTGCGGTGAAAATGACCATCTTCACCGACCTGAACTGCAGCTTCTGCCAAAGACTCTCGGCCGACCTGAAGAACGTCAAGGACATTGAGGTTACGGAATACCTCGTCGGCATCCTTGGACAAGACAGCATTGAGAAGGCGAAGCTGGCGCTTTGTGCGACGGACCGCGTCGCAGCCTTGGATGCGATCCACGCGGGCGGAGAGCTGAAGGTGTCCGGCGATTGCGCGGCTGCAGAGGCCGCCGTGAAGGCGAACACCGAGTTCTTCCACTCGGCTGGATTCCAGGGCACGCCCGTAATCGTGCGCGGCGACGGCACGGTCAACGAAGGCTGGATGCAGACGAACGAACTGCGCGCCTTCCTGGGGGGCCGCTAATGCGAATCGCCCGGTTCACGGCGGCGGTCGCGTTGGCCCTGACCGCTGCGGCCTGCGGAAGCACGAACACCAAGGGCTCGTGGTCGTGCGGCGCCGAGCAAGGCACGAGCTGTTCGCCTATTGCTGCCACGGACAGCGCCCCCAGAGCCGCTGCGGCGGGCTCGGCGACCGGCATTGAAACGGCTGCGGGTCCAGTCCGCTGGTGGCAACCGGAGCCGTTCGTCTTCTCGGGCGATCTGGGCGCCCGGCGCGAAGGCGACCAGGTGATGCGGATCGTCTTCGCCCCCTGGGTCGACAGCCAAGGCGACCTCCACAACCGATCCGAAGTGATCGCCGTGATGCGTCGCGGCGGCTGGTGGATGCCCGCACCGTCGACGGCCACTGCCTCGGCCGAGCTGGACCGTCTTGGCCGGAACGGCCTGGAGAAATAGCCATGATGCCAGCCGTTCGTCAGTTCATGGGCGAAATGCTCGACGACGTGACCCGTTGGATGGCGCCTGAGGCGCCACCGGCGGATTCTCCGCGCGCGCGCCTGAACGGCGACCGGCTGAGCGACCTCCTCGGATATCGTACCTGGGACGAGAAAACCGGGCTGTTCGGCAGCAACAGCACCTTGGGCTGGGTGATTGAAGTCGTCCCCATGCGGGGGGCGTCTGAGACCACCAACAGCATGCTCGGAGCGCTGTTTACATCGGTGCCGGTCGGAGCGGCGGTCCAGGTCATCAGCTACGCTTCGCCGAAGATTGGCGAGGTCGTCGATCATTGGACGGCAGCGCGTGCCAATCAGGGCGGGGTCTTTTTCAACCTGGCCCAAAATAGGCGGGAGCATTTCAGGAAGGCGGCTTGGTCGTCAGCGTCGGCGCGGAATCCTTTCTATTTCCGCGACTATCGGTGCTTCATCGCCATGGAAATGGCGGCCGACGCCCCAATGGCAGTTGAGCAGCTCCAGGAGGCGAGATCCAAGTTTCAGGCCGATCTCAAGGGCATGCAGGAGGTGGAAAGCCATGTGCTGAAGCCCAATGATCTGATCAGGCTCTTGGGCGACATCTTGAATCCCTCTCCGAACATCCGGGGTCGCGAGGACGTCTGGATGCCCGACGTCTGGCTGAACAATCAAATGGTCGACGGGGAGACTCGATACACGGTCTATCGCGACCGGATTGACATTCGAACACGATCAGAAAGCGACGACTTCCTGATGCCCGATTTGGCGTTGGAGGAGAAGGCGCTGAACCGGGAGATGAAAGCGCGCGAAGGGCGCTTCCAGCTGCGCGCCTTCAACGTGAAGCGGTTCCCTGAACACTTCACACAGGGCCACATGTCCAAGCTCCTGGGCGACATGTTCAATGACTCCCTGCGGGTCATCGGTCCGACGATCATGTCGCTTTATTTCCGTACCTACAGTCACGAGAAGACCAAGACCGAAAGCGAGATGAAGCGGATGCGGACCGACCAGGCCGCCAGCAACCGCCTCAATGCGATGTTCCCTGACACAAGGAATGCCGCACGCGACTGGGCCATGGTGATGGAACAGGTCGCAGCCGGCGCAACGCTTGCCGACGTAGGCATGTCGGTGATCTCCATAGCGCCGGTGAAAATGGCCGCGAAGGCGGAAAGCAGCCTTCGCGGCGTCTTCCGCAATACGCTCTTCGAGCTCGAGCGCGCCGACGATGTCCATCTGCCGACGCTTCTTGCGTCGATGCCGCTCTCACTTGGGCGAGGCCTCTTCGACGACCTGAAGAAGAGAGGGAAAACCCGTCGCATGCCGACGACGGCCATCGCAAAGCTGGCCCCCCTTCAGGGCGAGTTCATGGGCATGGACGTCCCTCACCTCATGCTGGTCGGTCGCCGAGGGCAGGTGCTCCTCTGGTCCAACTTCTCGAACAAGGCCGGCAACCACAACACCTGCATCATCGGCAAATCCGGCTCCGGCAAGTCTGTGACGATGCAGGAGCTCATGGCGGGATACCGCGGCGCCGACGCCGAAGTGATCGTCATCGATGACGGCAAGAGCTTCATGAACAGCTGTCGCCTGCTTGGCGGGGCGTTCGTCGAGTTCGACCTGGACCAGAAGCCCTGCCTCAATCCCTTCAGCCTCATCGAAACTGATGATGCGCCGGGGGACCAACCTGGTGAGTACCTCTCGGAGGGGCTCTCCATGGTCCGTCTGATGATCGAGCAGGCAGCGCGCGGGGGAGACGAATGCTCCCAGGAAGAACGCGGCGTTATCGAAATGGCCGTCAAATCGGTTTGGGACAAGTTCGGCACCGACGGCTCGTTTGCAGCGGTGATCGAGGAGCTGCGAGAGACCCATGGGGATATGGGGCTCAGTCTCGCGCGTTCGTTGGCCGCCTATGACACGACGGGGGTCTATTCCGGGATCTTCAATGGCCGGACGAACGTCGACATCAAAAACCCGCTGACGGTGTTTGAAATGGGGGCGCTGGAGACGAAGCCAGATCTTCGGGCCGTCATCGTGCTGGCGTTGTTCTTCATGGTGCGTAAGCGCATGCGCACTGGCGGTCGGAGCCGGCGGAAAGTGCTGATCATCGACGAAGCCTGGCAAATGCTGGGCGACGGCGCGGCTGGCAAGTTCATCGAAGGGTTCGCGCGGCGCTGCCGGAAAGAAGGGGGCGCCCTGGTCTCCGGGACGCAATCTCTGGAGGACTACTCCAAGACATCGGGAGCGCAGGCCTGCTTCGAGAACAGCGACCACATGATCATCCTGCAGGTGAAGGAAGAGAGCTTGGAGCTCTTTCGAAAGAACGGCCGCCTGCAGGTCGATGAGCCGACCAAGGCCATGCTGGCGTCCCTGAAGGTTGTGGATGGGGAGTATTCAGAAACCTTCATCATGGGGCCGGACGCGAAATTCCTCGGCCGCCTGGTGCTCGATGACTATTCATCGACGCTCTATTCCACGACCGCTGACGTCTTCGAACGTATCCGTAGCGCTGTGGCCAATGGCGTGCCCCTAGAAGAAGCGGTTGGCGTCGTAGCAGCTGAACGAGCCGCCAAGAAACGAGCCTCACGATGAGCGCTCGCGGGATATTGTTGCGGCTGATGAACTTGGCCGGATGGACCTCGATGGGCCTTATCAGCGGTCTTGGCCTCATCGTCTTCTTCGCGTTCTGCCTCGCAGGATTTGACCTGACGAGAGCGGCGCAGATCTGGGGCGGTTTCCTGACCCATTTCGCTGCCGCGGACCCCGACAATCAGCGCCGTGTGCTCCTGCCCGTTGCCGGAGCCTGGCTGTTTTTCTCGACCCTCGTCGCCCTTGGAATGGGCGTTGAAACAAGGCGCTGGAGGCGCGACGCAAATGGATAATAAAAAGAACGACATCCAGTCTGCGCCCCCGGCGTCTAAGCAGCGCGGTCGCGTGCAAGCCATCGCTGAAGGCGTAAAGGCCTACGTCCCTTCGAAGGGACAGGCTGCTTTTGCCGCGATCGCGCTGCTGGCCATCTCGAATGGTTTCGCCTGGGTAAAGCTTGCAAAGATCGAGGCTAGCCCGGTGATCATGACGGTCGGCATCAGCCAGCTGACCAAAAACTACATGGCGCAGTTGGCTCTTTCGAATCTACCGCCTGAAGAGGTCGGCGTTCGCACGGAGCTGTTCCTCTCCGTCACTCAGGACACCCTGCGGCGGGCGGCTGCCGAAGACAACGTCCTCCTTATTGCGCGTGAAGCTGTCCTGGCCGGCAACGCCATCGATGTCACTGAAGACGTCAATGTGGCTGTCCAGGCCGCTATGAAACAGGCGGCAGATCGTAGGGGGGCTCCCCAACAAGCCCTCCCGAAGACTGACGCCGGTTCGCCGCTGATGTTGGGGCAATAGGTGTCGGACCATTCGCCTGATCTAGACCAGGGTGAGCGTCGGTTCCTGCTGTTTCACGTCATGCCGCCGCCGGTGGAACGCTACCTTGTGCGGCCCGACGATGACGGGCGGCTGATGTTGATCGCAATCAAGACCCTTCCGAGCAAGAAGGCGTCGGATTGCGCCATCCCGTTCTCAAGCTATCAGCGCATTGCGTCCTACTTCTTGGCCGACCTGAGCGTCGACGTCGTGGCCCTCGCCCAGCTGACTAGGGAGACGGCCGATGTCTGCGGTGACTAGTCGCTGGGGCCGTGTGGGAATTGCTGCAGCTCTTCTCGTAGCCGCCCTTGGCTACAAGGGAGGCGAGGCCCTGCTGACGCGCTATCGCATCGGATTCAACGCCACCAAGAGCCTGAATGACTGGGGCTATGTGATTGACCGGCACAACCGAGCGCCGAGAAGAGGCGACCTGGTGGAGTTCGTCGTGCCCGACAACGACTACTATCCGGCCGGCGCCTCCTTCGTGAAGCGCGTAGCCGGAGTGCCCGGCGATCTGGTTGAGCGACGTGGCGACGAGGTGTTCGTCGCCGGCACCAGAGTCGGCAAAGTCAAAGCGCATGATAGCCAAGGTCGTCCCGCAGCGCCGGGTCCACTGGGCGTTATTCCGCAAGGCCATTTCTTTGTCGCCGGCGAGCACGTCGACAGCCTGGACAGCCGATACGCCATCGTCGGGTTCATCGAAAACCGCCGTATCCGCGGCGTGGGGGAGCCAATCCTATGAAGAAACTGCATGGGCTGAAGGCGCTCGCCTTCATCGCATTTATCGCTAGCGCCAGCCCCGCCACGGCAGGCGATCTTGGCGTTATGGGCCACACGTTCGCAATCTCCGAGCATGATATTCTGGAGGTGATTTCGAACCGACTGAAAGCCGCCCAAAGGGAGGGGCGGTTTGATCAGTTGAACCGCGAATTCCAGCGCCGAGTGGAAGCCAAGGTGGAACGGCCGACGCCGGCGCCGGTTCGGACGACGTCAACGCCTCGCACCTGGCTGTTCGATCCGTCGATAACTGTCGACAAGGATTATTCAGATCATCGCGGCCGCGTGTTCGCGCGGGCAGGCCAACGCATCAACCCCTTCGACCGGCTGCCGGGCTATGATCGGGTTCTGTTGTTCATCGACGGCGACGACGAGCGCCAGGTCGAATGGGCGCTGGGCGAGATGCGGGAGAATGGCGAACACCGCACCCGGATCATCCTGACCAACGGCGCGCCTCTGGAGCTGATGCGACGTAGGCAGGTGCAGTTCTTCTTCGACCAGGAAGCCCGCCTGGTTACGCACTTCCAGCTGCAGCAGGTCCCAGCGCGCATTACCAAGGAAGGGGCTCAGCTTCGGATCTCGGAGCTGAAACCATGGTGAGGCTCAAACGTCTCTGGAGCGCGGCGCTGGGCCTGTCCTGTGCGGCGCTGCTTAACGTCGCCGTTGTGGGCGAAACCTGGGCGTCGATCGGGGCGTCGGCCGCTGTGGCCTCGACCGCTGGCGGATCCGCT
Organism: Brevundimonas sp. CEF1; assembly: GCF_051353055.1. Taxonomy (NCBI): domain Bacteria; kingdom Pseudomonadati; phylum Pseudomonadota; class Alphaproteobacteria; order Caulobacterales; family Caulobacteraceae; genus Brevundimonas; species Brevundimonas sp. CEF1. The sequence goes on along the minus strand of NZ_CP195594.1, from coordinate 62,837 downwards.
GCGACTGCGATGGTGGCCGGTGCGGCCGCCGGCGCCAACCCGACGTGCAGCGGTCGTTTCGTGAACCCGATCACAGATGTCTGCTGGAGCTGCCTCTTCCCACTGACCTTGGGAAGCGTGCCCCTTTTCAAGGGAAGCAAGCCCGATACGCCGAACCCGAGTTCGCCGGTCTGCCTCTGCCCGACGACCTTGCCGCCGTTCGTTATGGTGGGCCTCAATGTCGGCTTCTGGGAACCTGTGCGCCTGGTCGACGTGACGCAGAAGCCCTTCTGCTTCGTGAACCTCGGAGGGCTCAAGATCAATCCGGGCTTCGGCTATCCGGCCAAGTCGTCTCGAAAGAGCAATGAACAGGCCGACAGGTCGCAGTACCACGTCCATTGGTATGTCTATCCGGTCATGTACTGGCTCGAGCTGATGACGGATTTCCTCTGCGTCGAGCGGATGACCTTCGACATCGCCTATATCACCGAGCTGGATCCGCTCTGGAATGACGATCACCTGGCGGTGCTTATTCATCCCGAGTCCCTGATCTTTGCCAACCCCATTGCGGTGGCCGCCTGCTCCGTGGACTGCGCGTCATCGTCCCTGGGTTCCGTCCGCCATGAGATGTTTTGGTGCGCGGGGTGTCAGACGACGATGTACCCCATGACGGGCAACGTCTCTGGGGAATATGGCGACGTCCAGGGCACCCTGCTGGTGGCGGCTCGCTTTGCATACAAGATGCACCGCCAGTTGCTTGCTGACGGTACGAGCGGTCCGAAAGCGTCGTGCCGGAAATACAAGATGCCGATCATGGATAAGCGGCAGTACCGCTTCCAGATGGTGAACCCTGTTCGGCACACGAAGGGGCCGTTCACTTGTCCGGCGATCGGCGTGACGAGCGTGACCTACGAAACTGGCAAGTCATTCCCGATCAAGGGCGAAGACTACGGCTATCTGGTCTGGCGCAAGCGTAACTGCTGCGTGACCGTCGTTCCCTAAGGATACAGCGATATGGAATTACTTCCCGTTTTTGACGGCTCGGCGGTCGCGTGGATTGTTGCAGGCCTCCTGCTCCTCCTCGCGTCGGTGGGGATCATTGTCGCCTGGCGTCTCCAATGGCTGTTGTTGCAGATGGCCTCAACGCTGAGCGTCTGCCTGGTCGTGCTCTGGACTTCCATGCCGACGATGGCGCTCGCCCAGGATCAGCTCGGCGCTGCCGCCAGAGAACTGATCGACCATGCTGAAGCCCGTGCGCGAACGGCCGAGGAAGCCCTGACGTCCTGGCTTCAGCAGTCGACGCGCATATCGGATGCACATCGTGAAGAGATCCGGGTCATGACTGAGGAAAACGCCGCCCGGATTGCCGAAGGCATGAAGATTGTCAGCGCCGACGACTCCTCGTTCGGCGACGCGGCTCGCCTGATCACGGAAGCCGAGGATGAAGGCGGCGCCCTCTATATCGCCGTTTCCCTGACCATGCCGAAGGAAGCCCTTCGCCAGCTGTCGATCGATGCCGATAAGGCCGGCGCGAGAATGGTCATTCGCGGTCTTGTCGATGGCAGTTTCGAGCGCACCCTAGTTGTTGCGCGCGAAGTTTTCGGGCAAGATGATCTTAGCGGTCTCGCAATCGAACCACAGGTTTTCCGTGCCTATGGTGTCGAGCGCGTGCCGACGTTCATTGCAGCCACCTCGCCTGTTCAGCCTTGCGAAGACGGCGTCGACTGCGTGAGCTCGGTTACCCCTCATGACCGCATCGCGGGGAATATCTCCCTCGCGGAAGCTTTGCGTCAGATTTCTCAGCGCGGCGATGCCGCGCCTGATGTCGCTCGTGCGGCTCTGACGCGCTTGGAGGGGTAATGGACCATGCGCGCGCCATCTTCGGTTAAGGGTCTTCGGGCTCGTTTGATCGGATCCATAGCTTTAGTCCTGGCCATCTCGGCCGGGGCTTCGGCCATGGGCCAGACGACAACAACGGGAGATGGCGGCGCAGGCAGTTTCGCCGGCGCCAACCAACCGCCTCCGATCGGTGATCCGAACCAGGTCGTGCCGGGCATGGGATCGTCGGACGCCCTCAACGCCTATGGCGAAGATCCGCAGGGCCTGATTGCTGCTGGCGAGGCAAACGCACCAGGCAACCAGTACCTCGAGGTCCTCGGCGGTGGGGCGGTCAATGCAGCGCGCTACGACCTGAGCAACAACGACGACTGGCTGAAGCGTTCATTCGATATTCTGAACGACGCCGAGGGGCACACCGGCGGGCTCACCGACGACGCCACCACGTCGTGCAGCGCCGAGAGCGGCCAAAAGACGAAAACCGAAACGTCGCTCTACACCTGTGAGAGCGGCCAAGCGTCGTATGACGAGCAGGAATCCTGCTCGCGAACCTATCAGCCGATCTTCGACACCGACTACCTCTACAAATGCCTTTCGGGAACGCAATGGCGAGCTGTCGCTAAGACGTGTGAGCCCGAGCGTGTGGTCGTCGTTGATGAGGACTACGTCTATTCTTGCCGGACTGGGACGGTTTGGACGCACACGCCTGCGAGCTGCGAGCGCAAGCGCATCGTCGTGGTCGATGAGGACTACAAGTACGGCTGCGTGAAGACCTGGAACGGCTCTACCCATGCGCCGAACGCTGCCTGTAATGCGAACGGCCAGCCTGGCTGCGCCCCCTCGGGCGGTCAGGTTTGCGCCGCACCTACAGGCCTTCCCAGCAGCTATGTTTGCCAGGAAGGCTACCAAGGCTCCCAACAAAATCACGTCTGCAAAGCCACCCAGAAGATCGAGTACGGAAGCAATTATTCGGCCGTTGGACGAATTACGTGGTTCAACAACAACCCCGCGCCCGCATTATCGAAAATCCAAAGCTATCTTCCGGGGTGCACGATTTCCTGGCTCGGAAACCAGGTCCCTTCGGGAGGGGGGCAAGAGAGAGCTTTCGCGGCCCTCTGCGCAGGTGAAGTTCCCACGAGCAAGTTCTTCTGGGATGGTGATGGGCAGCAGTGGCTCGTCTATGACCGAAACGGCGGAACCTATGGCATTCTGTTGGCCACGCCGTTTAACCAAGCGATCAGTGATCAAGAGGTCATTGTAAGAAGCTGCCCGGCTAATGTTGATACCGACCCTAACTGCCGTCAGGTAACGCGGACCTGCATTGAAGCCGGTGGCTATCGGACTATCAGCGGCCAACAAGTCTACCGTAGCTGCTGGGCCTGGGACGAAGTCTATACCTGCGGCACACAGTCCAACTACGCGGGCTGCAAACCTCCGGCAGGAATGGTCCAGTCGGGCGAGAAGTGCATCGCCACGAATTCCAGCGGCGTCTGCACCGGTACTGAAAAGACCTTCGTGGACCCGGCTGGCGGCTGCTCACGCTATGAGCAGGACTTCCGCTGTGAAGACCCTGTCGTCGGCGCCGGGACGCCCAGCGAGGTCATCCGCGATGTTGTGTCCGACACCTGGGACAACGGCTGCAACGCCTTGGCGGGGAACGGCGCCTGCGTGAAGCAGGGTGAGGTCGTCATCGAGGGGAACGCTACGAAGGTCATCAACGGCCTGCCCGTGACGCGGAACCCGTGGCACGTCCGCGAAGACTACATCTGCTCATCATCCTCGAACGTGAACAGCTGCACGCCCTTCACGGGATGCACCCAGCAGGCGCAGACTTGCGCGAGCAAGGACCGCGCGGGCAACTGCACGGCCTATGACCGCACCTATCGTTGCGAAAATCCGGCCAACGATGGCGGGACGCCCATCGAGACGCCGCGGGATATCGTCGGCGAGTATTGGACCGACCCGTGCGCCGCCAACCGGAACGATCCTTCGTGCCGGAAGACCAATGACGAGGTGCTGATAGGCAACGAAACGCGGGTGATCAACGGCCTTTCCGTCACTCGCAACCCCTGGAAGCGTCGCGAGACCTGGACCTGTGACGTGTCCAACCCGGTCGAGACCTGTGGGCCAGTCAAGGCCTGCGAGCTGGTTGGCGAGAGCTGCGCCGGCACAGACCCCAAGGGCGCGTGTTCGGCGACCGAGAAAACCTATCGGTGTGAGAACCGAGTGCCGGGCGCCGGGGAACCTTCAGGCGACGTAACTGACCACGTAGGCGGCGACATGCAGGGCCCGTCGTGCCGCCCGGCGACCGACACGACCTGCCGCAAGAAGGAAACGACCTGCACTCAGCCCGGGGAAACCCGCATCATCAACGGCGTGCCGACGACTGCGCCATGCTGGGAAGAGACGGACACCTACATCTGCGAGAAAACCAGTCCTGAAACGAGCAACTGCAAGCCCGCATCGGGCTGCGAGTTCGTTCGTCAGGAATGTCTCGACGGCGCCGTAGGCTCGGATCAGTGCCGCACCTTCGAGAACATCTACCAGTGCAAGAAAGAGGTCCTGGTCGAGGAGACCAAGAACACCTGCCAGACGAAGGTCTGCATCGGGAGCATGTGCATCGGCCAGGATGATGAAGGCGACACCGATCTGCCGGATGCGCTGGCCGCCATGTTGATCGCGCAGATGGCAGGCGAGGATTATTCCAAGAACATGACGATCTTCAAAGGCCAGCCGATGCGCTGCCGGAAGGCCGTCCTTGGGTTCCGCAACTGCTGCAAGGACTCCGGCTGGGGCGTGGATATCGGCCTCACCCAATGCTCGGCGGAAGAGGAGACTCTGATGACGCGGCAGGAGGCCAAGTCCACCCACTATGTCGGGACCTATTGCTCCCAGAAGTCCTTCCTGGGCGTCTGCCTGGAGAAGGCGATGCGATACTGCTCGTTCGACGGCACGTTGGCCCGCATCGTCCAGGAGCACGGGCGCCCTCAGATCGGCAAAGACTGGGGCACGCCCAAGGACGCGAATTGCGACGGCTTCACGGTCGAGGAATTTGAAAAGCTGGACCTCACGGACGCCGACTTCTCGGATTTCACCGACGACGCGATGAAGAAGATCATGAACCCGGACCAGAACAGCACTCTGGGCCGGATCCAGCAGAACATCAGCAATCTCATGGGGTCGGGCTCGCCAGGCATTGGCGACGTCGACGAGGCGGGAAACCCGTGACCCCTATCAGCGACTTCAGGAGCAAGATCATGAACCGACGTAAGGGTTGGTTGTTGGCGGCGTCGGCCGCAGTTGCTGTCGTGGGCGGAAGCCCTGCAGTGGCTCAGGAGGCGACGCCTGATTACTGCGCGCGAGATCTTGGCCAGTGGTTCTATTGCGAGCGGCCGATCGAAGAGGAACCGAAGCCGGCCGAGTTGAACCAGATCCCGCAAACGCCAGCGATGCGGGCGCCGGAACTGGCCGAGCTGGAGCAGTTCCAAAAGGAGCTCGAGGAGGCGCGGAATATCGCCACATGGCGGCCCTCGCCGGAGACCGTCGAGCAATATTACCGCCTGCAGCAGGTCGCCTTGGACAAGGGTGGCTTGTTCGCCGACTACTACCGACGCCTGGTCTGGACGAACCCCGAGCTGGACTACACGGTCAAACGCCCCGTCGTTGAAATCGCGAAGCATGGGTGGACGGATGACCGTATCTCGGACCGCGATCGCTTCCTGCGCAGCGTCTCCGACAAAGTGGGGCTGTTCTACGTCTACCGCGGCTCATGCGGGCCCTGCACCATCGCTTCTCCGATCGTGAAGGGCTTTGCCGATCGATACGGCATGAACGTCCAGGCAATCTCGGCCGACGGCGCCTCGAACAGCCATTTCCCCAACGCGCGCCGTGACCAGGGGCAGTTGCAGCAGTGGGGCGTGCGCCAAATGACGCCGGCGCTTCTCTTCTTCCAGTCGAGTGATGTTGATCCCCGAACTGGCGAGGTCCGGCCGCGCCGGATCCGGGGCGCGAATGGTGAGATGCTCGAACTGCTTCCGTGCCGGAAGCGTGAAGGCTGTCTCACGTACGCCGGCGCTGGAGTGATGTCGCAAGAGGACATCGCTGAACGCCTCTTCGTCCTGCTCTCCAAAGAGCCCGGCACCGACTTCTAGGAAACCAGACCATGAGCAAGAAACGGCATATCATCCGAAACGCCGCCGTGGCGCTGGCCACCACGACGACCATCCTTTGCTGGACGGGCCAAGCGGCAGGCTCGTCGGTCAACGACAGCATGAACGCCTACTGGTCGAGCTCGATCGGTTCAGCGAACATCACGGGCCCGACCGCGTATCAAGGCCAGAGCGCCGGGTACTACACGATGGGCAACGTGGCCTTCCGTGGGCCGCAAGAAACCTCGCAGATTGCAACGATTCAGATGCCCTCCGTCCGAGCCGGATGCGGGGGTATCGACATCTTCAGCGGCGGCTTCAGCTTCATCAACTCGGATCAGATCGTGGCCCAGTTGAAAGCGGTGGCTTCGAACGCCCTTTCGTACGCTTTCATGCTGGCGCTGAAGACGCTCTCTCCGCTTGTGGCGGACCAGATCGAGAGCCTTCAGAAGATGGCCAACGACGTGAACCAGTTCAACATGAACAGCTGTCAGCAAGCCCAGGCCCTGGTGGGTGGGCTCTGGGGTCGGTCGGACACTGCGTCCAATCAGATTTGTCAGGATCTCTCGACCTATCGCGGCTTTTATTCTGACCGGATCGCCGCGCGCCACGATTGCCCCAATCGCCTGACGTCGAACCTCAACCGACTGCCTGACAGCGATAAAGCCGTCGTGCCGATCAATAAGAACCTGGCCTGGGAAGCTGCGAAGCAGCACCCGATGCTGGCCAGCGACGAGGACCTGGCCGAGCTGTTCATGACGCTCACGGGGACGATCATCTACCGATGCCCGAATGACCAAGGGTGCATCGTCGACGTCCTGCCGGCGCAAGCTGCAGACGACGGCGTCATCACCAAGCTCCTGGACGGCGGCACGCTGCGCGTTCACCGCTGCGACGAATACAAGAGCTGCCTGATGCCGGTGAAGTTCGGCAAGGTGGAGACCGTGTCCCAGAATGCGGCGCTGCGACGCCGGGTCGAGGCGATGCTTCGCTCGATCACGGGCAAGATCCAAGCCCGCCAAGCCCTGAGCGCTCAGGAACAGGATTTCCTGAACATGGTGACGCTGCCGGTTTACAAGATGGCCAGCGTCTTCGTTGCGCATGAGCGGTCCCTGGCCGGCAACACCATGGCGCAGTACTCGGACATCATCGCCATGGATCTGACGATCACCTGGCTGGAACGCTCCGTGATGCAGCTCGAAAGCGGTTCCCGCAACCTGGTTGGGATTGACCAGGAACAGATGCGCGACTGGCGCGGCAGCATCGATGCGGTTCGGAAGCAGCTGACCGAGAAGCAGCAACTGCTGCAGAGCAAGTCCTCCTCGATCGAGGCCATGATCGCACGGGCCCAGGCGGCCGAGCGTGTGATCGCGGCGCGCGCTGGCAGCAACATTGCTGACAGCGTGACTTTCGCCAGCAACCTTCAGCCGTAGGGCCGTCATGCACGAAATCATCGTCTATGGCGGCGGCGCCATCTATCGGGACGTGCTGAACGGCATTGCCCTGATGGCGGGCAGCAACGGATTGTCGACCCTCATCAGGGTGACGATGCTCCTGGGCCTGGTCTTTGTCATGATGAAGCTGGCGTTCGACCTTCAGGTGAAGGCGGCGTTCAGGTGGTTCATCATGTCGATGATCATTTTCAACCTGCTGTGGGTGCCCAAGGTCCAGGTCCACATCACCGACAGGTTCGACCCAGCGCTGGCGGGTGCGGACGTGGCCAACATCCCGATTGGCCTTGCCGTCGTGTCAAGCCTATCGAGCAAGGTGGGAGACAGGGCGACCCAGCTGAGCGAGCAGGCCTTCACCCAGCCGAATGACGTCGCCTATTCGAAGACCGGCATGGTTTTCGGCGCCAAGGTCTTTGAACGGTTGAGGACGGCTCAGATCGCGGATCCTCGCTTCGACGGGAATCTGCGTAGCTTTGTCCGCGGCTGCATCTACTACGACATCCTGGAAGGCCACTACTCGGCCGCTGAGTTGGCCAGGCAAAACGACCTGTGGACCTACGTCACATCGACCAAGGGCACGAACCCCGGCCGCTCACTGGAATACGTCACGTCGTCCGGTCTGCGCGAGATCATCTCCTGCACGGTTGCTGCGCAGCGCATGAATTCGGAATGGGCCTCGACGCTGAATAGCTCGATGTCGATGTTCCAGCGACGCTTGCGGCCAGAACTCCCGGAAGCACAGCTGCAAAGCGCCTTCCTGCAGGAGATGGGGGCGCTTCATCCGTTCATGCTGGGCGCGTCGCGAGACGCGACGAACACGTTCCAGCAGGTGCTGATGATCAACGCGATCCGCCGCGGCGTTCCGGGCTTCTCGGCCGAGGCTGGCAACGACGCCATGGGCGTTTTCGCCGAGACCCAGGCCGAGCTGCACACGCGCAATCAGCAACGGCTCATGGGGGGTGTGGCTGAAAAGGCCGTGCCGCTTCTGAAAATCCTGACAGAGCTCCTCATCATCGGGATCTTCCCGGTCATTTTCCCCGCCATGCTGCTTCCGACGGTCGGACTGCGTATCCTGCAGGGCTATTTCGGAGGGTTCCTCTACCTTCAGCTCTGGGGGCCCATGTACGTGATCCTCCATTCCATCATGATGTGGCAAACGTCGAAGGATACGCCGGCAGCGGCCTTCATTCCGGGCAGCACAAGCGGATTGAAGCTCGGCAACCTGGAGGCGATCAGCGGACTGAACGCCGAGATCGCATCTTTGGCCGGCTATCTAGCCCTGTCGATCCCCGTGCTTGCGTCGACGATTGCCTTCGCGGGCGCCAAGGCCGTTGGCATGGGCGGCGAGTCCTTGATGGCCAGCTTCCGTGGTGGTGCTGAAGCAGCTGCAGGCGCCGCGACGACCGGCAACATCAGCCTCGGCAATACGGCGTTCGAGAACCACTCGTTCAAGAACCTGTCGGGGATGCGCCAAAGCACCTCGGCCGACCTGGACTTCGGCCTAACCCGCTACAACGACAACAGCCTCAACCGGATCGAGACGAACCGCGACGGCTCGATCACGACCACCAAGGCGGCGATGTCTCAGATGGCCGTCAACGTGAAACACTCGGAAGGCATCTCGGCCGCTGCCGTTCAGGCGGCCAGCGATCGTCGTCAGGAGTCTGTGGATCTTCGACATTCACTGCAGGAGGGGCGCACGCGCGCACAATCCGAGAGTTCCGAGTTCATCCAACAGTGGATGGCCGGTACGTCTTCCACCTGGACGCAAGGCAAGGACAACCGGGGCACGTGGGGGGCGATGGAACAGCAGATGGACAGCCAAGCTACACAGCTGTCCAAGCAGTTCAACATTGACCATCGCGACGCAAAAGCCATTACGGCCAGCGCCGCACTGGAAATGTACGGTCAAGCCGGTCTCAGCTCAGGGATACTGAAGCAGGCCGGCATCGACGCCCAAGGCGGCCTCCGGACGAACGTAGGGGTCAACGGTCAACGGTCATCGACCGTTAGCACGACCGATGCGCTGAACGCCGCCAAAACCTCGATGTCGAACCACTCGTTCTCGGATCGCTATGATCAGACAGTCGCGAACTACGCTCAGGAATCTTTCTCCCAGACCCAAAGCGCTTCCACGTCAGAGGCCCTGAAGCGTTCCGACACCTTCACCTCCACCCGCTCCATCACCGACAGCATGGATCGATCGGAAAGCATGGCACGCACCTATGAACAGCGAGCCGACCTGACGAAGTCCCAAGGGGCCTCGGCAGAAATCAACTACGCCAATGCGTTCGAAAGCTACGCAATCGATAAGCTGGTTGGGCGTCAGGACGCCTATGGCAACGAGATCACCCAAGACCGAGCCCGCCAGATACTGGCCGGCCATTCGAACGCCGACATGGGCCTGGTGCACGAGGTAACGCAAAGCTTCCATCGGGATATGGCGACGCGCATTGATACGCCGGATTTGATTCATGAGAACCAGAGCGTTGGGATGACCGCTGCTGCAGCCAATCCCGGTGCAGTCCGAGAGCTCACTGACGGTGGCTCAGCAGGATTGGGCCATGGTCTCGGCCGAGGGTCCGAAGGTCGACCAGGCCAAAGCTTCTCTATGGATGGCGAGCCAGCGGCCAGAGAGGCTGGCGCCGCTGTCGCTGCGGGTCCAGCTCGCAGTCAAAGCAGCGGCGGCGTAGAACGCCAGACGTCAGGAAGAGGCACAACCTTGAGCCCGCCTGAGCCAGCTTCGCCCGGACCCGGATGGGCAGGGGAGTCCAGGATGCAACCAGGCTTCTCATCACCCGTGAGGGATCGGATCAGGGGCGACACGGACGCGGCGAATGAGAGCCTCGGTGAACGAAGAGAGGCGAACTTCGCCAAAGGCGGCGGACGCGCGTTGGGAGAGGTCGTCTCTGACGTGGCCCCGCACGGTACGGGCCGGATCGTGGCAAACTCCTTCGGTGCCGTCTTCGACCGTGAAGGGTTCCACCCGGAGACTGCCGCAGTTGCGCAGAATGCCGGTGGCCGCCTGGCTCGCAGATATCGCGATTAAGAAAAAGGGCGCCGTTTAACGGCGCCCTTAACACTTGCGGACTGGCTGGGAGCTACTTCGGCAGCGACTTCAGTACGAGCGAGAGCCGCCAAATAATGATGCCGGGGATAATCGACAGCAAGAGCGCGAAAAACATCGACATAACGCCAGCAACAGCGCCGGCGGCACCGGCTCCAATCAGGCAGATGATGAATGTTGCAATGCCGCCGATCGCAAAAAGAGCGACGAAAAAGCCAGCGATCACAATTCCCGCGATGCAGTTGTTGCGCACGATCGAGGGATTTAGCGCAACGCCCGCCAGCGCATTGAAGGTCGCCTGGGCGCGAGGATCCAGCTGGATGCCGGCATTCTGATGCGTAGTCATGTCGGGCTCTCCCTGAGCGGTGTTCTTTGATTGTTCTCTCACACTTTCACCCACCCGGCTAGTGCACAGCGCCCACTTGCGCGTGCTTCGACATTCGGGGGTTGCAACCTAGCGTCAGCGCTAGATCCCCCGCTAAGACAGTCTCATACTTCTGGAGGAACCTATGAAGAAATCGCTTTCGGCGGCCGCCGCCGCCCTTGCTCTGGCCTCGACGGCAACCGTCGCTGAAGCCCAGTCCCGCAACCAATCCTATCAGGCCTACGCGGTCATCGACCTGCAGACTGACGCGCCGAAAGGCCCGCTGATCGATGCTGCCGAGCGGGCCCTGGCCGGCTACTCCTCGGACCTGAACACCATCCGCCCGATCGCCGTTCAGACGCCGGAACAGCCCGGTCGTTTCCAGCTTCAGAACCCGCTCGCTGAAAACAGCCGCCTGGGTGCGCTGGCCGCCTTGGGCGGCGTCAGCGCCCAGTCCTTCATGATTGCGACCTGCGACGGCGCCGTCTGGGTGGCAAACCTGACGCGCAACATCTCAGGCAGCCAGAACATGCGGGCTACCCTGTGCCTCTTCCCGTATGCCAACGATCAGCGCCAAGGCTATCACCTGAATCTGTTCGTCAACGACACGGCCGAGGGCGGCGGCGGTCTGACGCGGCGCTTCGGCCGAGCTGTCTCGGCGCGCCTGGTCGGCACGCCCCAGGAGTTCACCGAGCGGATGCTGAAGGAAACGGTCGTGGCGCTGGAAACGAGCTCGGGCGCCTCGGCCGTTCTGATCGAGGGCGAACCTGACATCCCCGGCCTCGCCTGGAAGCGCTGATGATGAACGACGCCAACTCCAAACTGGACGCCTGGATCGAGGCTGAGCTTCCATCGAAGCTTGCGGTCGAACGGCGGAACAAGCTGGAAGAGGTTCGCAAGAGCCTCGCCCGTCGCGATTATGGACGGGTGAAAGAGGAGCTCGAGGCCGCCGTGAAAGACGGCGACGAGGGCCTTGCGGCCGACATCCGGGAGCGGATCGATCAGCACGAAGCGAAGCGCGCTTGCCTTGAAAATCCGGCCCATAGGCTGGCGCTGAAGGAAGAGCGGGCCCAGAGAAAACTCGAGGAGAAGATCGAAGCCTACGTGAAGTCAGTCGCGGTGGGTTTGATCGTGGTGAGCCTCATTGGCGCCCACCTGGAAGCCTTCGAACTGATGACCGGGGTCGCGATCGGCGGTGGCGGAGCCGTTCTCTTTGTCTTCTCGGGCCTGATCGCGGCTTTCTACGTCGATTTCATCGCCGGGAAGATGGTCGACCGGATGAAGCCCCAGGCCAACAATCAGGAGCGCAAGGCATGACCGACGACGTGAAAGCCATGGAGGAAAAGGCGGTGCGAGTGGAAGCGCGTCGCATCTATCGGGCGACAAAAAGCAGACGACACCATGCGGTCATTATTATCTCGGCGTGCAGCCTGGCGGCGGCGATCGGTCTCCTGAAGTTCGACCTTTCCCTCATGTCGGCTCTCGTGGGCGCCGTAGGCGTCATCGGGGCCATCTGGGGCGAAGCCCTCGTCACCCTCAGCATGGAGTACCCTGAGTAGTGAACCGTCGCATCAAGATCGACCATGGCCTCTGGCCAGAAATGGGCCATCTGAGCCAGGAGCTGAAGAAGGCGAGGGCCACTGCAGGGCTGACCCTTGAACAAGCTGGCCAGGCCGTCGGCGTGCCGCCCGACTACATCGACAAGCTTGAAGGCGGATACAACAACCCGTCGATCCAGTTCCTCTGCGCCTATGCGAGGGTGCTGAAGGTGCCTGCCGGCGATCTCCTGCCGCGCGAGCTCCTGTCTCCAGTGAGGACTCGAGAAGGACAGGCGCTCCAGTAGATCGGCCGCCGCCGACGTCCACGATCGGATATGAAGAAGGCCAGGTCCGCGAGGATCTGGCCTTTGCTCTTGAGGGTTGAATGAAGACCGCTCAGCGCCGACGAAGCGCCTGGATCCCGTTGTAGAGGGTGGCCAGCACGCCGGCGCCGATGATGACCAAGAACCACCCTGGCAGGACACCCAGGTTCACGGCGAGCCCGAAACCCGCGATGACCAAGCCGCATACCGCTAGGACACTCCAGTCCCGACGTCGCTGCGAGGCCTTCAGGCCGGAGACGATGTCCTGGACGCAGTGCTCGCAGTCGCAGGTGTCTCCAGAACAGTTGGGGCAAAGGCCCGGGGGAAAGTCGGGATCAGGCTTCAGGCGCGCCCTCGGGACTGGACCGCAGCCGTCTTGGCACAAGACCCATTCAGACGTCGCGATCGAGTGACCTCCTTCCAGTTTCGAGGTCATTCGCCTGCCTGGCTCTGTTGCAAAAATCGTGAAGCTTGAGCATGCTTGGCGGAGATTGGACGGACGGAACGATGACGGATTTCAAGTGGCGCCATTTCCAGGGTGATGTGATCCTGTGGGCGGTGCGCTGGTATTGTCGCTATCCGATCAGCTATCGCGACCTTGAGGAAATGCTGGCGGAACGCGGCATTTCGGTCGACCATACGACGATCTATCGCTGGGTCCAGTGCTACGCCCCGGAGATGGAGAAGCGGCTGCGCTGGTTCTGGCGGCGTGGCTTTGATCCGAGCTGGCGCCTGGATGAAACCTACGTCAAGGTGCGGGGCAAGTGGACCTACCTGTACCGGGCAGTCGACAAGCGGGGCGACACGATCGATTTCTACCTGTCGCCGACCCGCAGCGCCAAGGCAGCGAAGCGGTTCCTGGGCAAGGCCCTGCGAGGCCTGAAGCACTGGGAAAAGCCTGCCACGCTCAATACCGACAAAGCGCCGAGCTATGGTGCAGCGATCACCGAATTGAAGCGCGAAGGAAAGCTGGACCGGGAGACGGCCCACCGGCAGGTGAAGTATCTCAATAACGTGATCGAGGCCGATCACGGAAAGCTCAAGATACTGATCAAGCCGGTGCGCGGTTTCAAATCGATCCCCACGGCCTATGCCACGATCAAGGGATTCGAAGTCATGCGAGCCCTGCGCAAAGGACAGGCTCGCCCCTGGTGCCTGCAGCCCGGCATCAGGGGCGAGGTGCGCCTTGTGGAGAGAGCTTTTGGCATTGGGCCCTCGGCGCTGACGGAGGCCATGGGCATGCTCAACCACCATTTCGCAGCAGCCGCCTGATCGGCGCAGAGCGACAGCCTACCTCTGACTGCCGCCAATCTTTGCAACAGAGCCTTTTTTTGTACAGTCTATGCCTCGGGCATCCAAGCAGCAAGCGCGTTACGCCGTGGGTCGATGTTTGATGTTATGGAGCAGCAACGATGTTACGCAGCAGGGCAGTCGCCCTAAAACAAAGTTAGTCCCATCACCCGCTCTATGCGCGCAGCCACTTATTTCAGCGCTCCGCCCTGTTCCAAAGGCTTTCAAGCCTTTTGGGCCTCCAGCGCTTGTGCAGCAAGCGCCATCAGCTATCATTCTTGCAGTGCTGCGCCGCTTTCGTGGTCCAGCGGTTTTTCGTGGGCTGCGCACATCTTCAAGGCTGGGCGCTCCCTTTTGGCCTTCGGGTCTAACTCTGCGGTCAAGCGGACCCGCATTCTGCGGGCCGCTTACCTTGGCCGTTAGGCATCACAAAGTACAGCATCGTGACCAACAGCAACGATTCCGTCACACTGCGCCTCATGACTGAGCATGACCTTGCGATGCTCTATGAGTGGCTAAATCGATCTCATATCGTCGAGTGGTGGGGCGGAGAAGAAGCACGCCCGACACTTGCTGACGTACAGGAACAGTACTTGCCAAGCGTTTTAGCGCAAGAGTCCGTCACTCCATACATTGCAATGCTGAATGGAGAGCCGATTGGGTATGCCCAGTCGTACGTTGCTCTTGGAAGCGGGGACGGATGGTGGGAAGAAGAAACCGATCCAGGAGTACGCGGAATAGACCAGTCACTGGCGAATGCATCACAACTGGGCAAAGGCTTGGGAACCAAGCTGGTTCGAGCACTGGTTGAGTTGCTGTTCAATGATCCCGAGGTCACCAAGATCCAAACGGACCCGTCGCCGAGCAACTTGCGAGCGATCCGATGCTACGAGAAAGCGGGGTTTGAGAGGCAAGGTACCGTAACCACCCCAGATGGTCCAGCCGTGTACATGGTTCAAACACGCCAGGCATTCGAGCGAACACGCAGTGATGCCTAACCCTTCCATCGAGGGGGACGTCCAAGGGCTGGCGCCCTTGGCCGCCCCTCATGTCAAACGTTATGCTGTGACCCGGGTTGTTGGCGAAGCGAACGTATGGCGATTAAAGTAATAAACGCAAAGGTAAAATAATGACGTGGAGAACGACCAGAACACTTTTACAGCCTCAAAATCTGGACTTCAATGAGTTTGAGATTCTTACTTCCGTAATTGAGGGCGCCCGAATTGTCGGCATTGGCGAGGGCGCTCATTTTGTCGCGGAGTTTTCACTGGCTAGAGCAAGTCTTATCCGCTATTTGGTCGAAAGGCATGATTTTAATGCGATTGGTTTGGAATGTGGGGCGATTCAGGCATCCCGGTTATCTGAATGGCTCAACTCAACAGCCGGTGCTCATGAACTTGAGCGATTTTCGGATACCCTGACCTTTTCTGTGTATGGCTCAGTGCTGATCTGGCTGAAATCATATCTCCGCGAATCAGGAAGAAAACTGCAGTTAGTCGGAATCGACTTACCCAACACCCTGAACCCAAGGGACGACCTAGCGCAATTGGCCGAAATTATCCAGCTCATCGATCACCTCATGAAACCGCACGTTGATATGCTGACTCACTTGTTGGCGTCCATTGATGGCCAGTCGGCGGTTATTTCATCGGCAAAATGGGGGGAGCTAGAAACGGCTCGGCAGGAGAAAGCTATCTCAGGGGTAACCAGATTGAAGCTCCGCTTGGCGTCGCTTGCCCCTGTACTGAAAAAACACGTCAACAGCGATTTGTTCCGAAAAGCCTCTGATCGAATAGAATCGATAGAGTATACGTTGGAAACCTTGCGTATAATGAAAACTTTCTTCGATGGTACCTCTCTTGAGGGAGATACTTCCGTACGTGACTCGTATATGGCGGGCGTAGTAGATGGAATGGTTCGAGCGAATCCGGATGTGAAGATAATTCTGCTGGCGCACAACAATCATTTACAAAAAACCCCAGTCTCCTTTTCAGGCGAGCTTACGGCTGTTCCCATGGGGCAGCACCTCGCAGAGAGGGTGAATTACCGTGCGATTGCATTCACCCATCTTGGACCCACCGTGCCGGAAATGCATTTCCCATCGCCCGACAGTCCTCTTGGATTCTCTGTTGTGACCACGCCTGCCGATGCAATCCGTGAGGATAGTATGGAACAGTATGTCATCGACGCCTGTGGTACGGAGAATTCATGTCTGACATTGACAGATGCCCCCATGGAAGCAAAGCGAATGCGGTCTCAAAGCGCCTCCGTAAAAACGAAATTGAGCGAGGCATTTGATGCCATCGTCTGTGTTCCAAGCGCCGGCAAGGACAGCCTAGTTGCCCTATAGGAAACCGGAAATGAAAATGAGGGAGCATAACCTGCGAATCCACCGGACGGTTTTCAACCGCCGGTGATCAGCGCGTTAGATGCACTAAGCACATAATTGCTCACAGCCAAACTATCAGGTCAAGTCTGCTTTTATTATTTTTAAGCGTGCATAATAAGCCCTACACAAATTGGGAGATATATCATGAAAGGCTGGCTTTTTCTTGTTATCGCAATAGTTGGCGAAGTAATCGCAACATCCGCATTAAAATCTAGCGAGGGCTTTACTAAGCTTGCCCCTTCCGCCGTTGTCATAATCGGTTATGGCATCGCATTTTATTTTCTTTCTCTGGTTCTGAAATCCATCCCTGTCGGTGTTGCTTATGCAGTCTGGTCGGGACTCGGCGTCGTCATAATTACAGCCATTGCCTGGTTGCTTCATGGGCAAAAGCTTGATGCGTGGGGCTTTGTAGGTATGGGGCTCATAATTGCTGCCTTTTTGCTCGCCCGATCCCCATCGTGGAAGTCGCTGCGGAGGCCGACGCCATGGTGACGGTGTTCGGCATTCTGAATCTCACCGAGGACTCCTTCTTCGATGAGAGCCGGCGGCTAGACCCCGCCGGCGCTGTCACCGCGGCGATCGAAATGCTGCGAGTCGGATCAGACGTCGTGGATGTCGGACCGGCCGCCAGCCATCCGGACGCGAGGCCTGTATCGCCGGCCGATGAGATCAGACGTATTGCGCCGCTCTTAGACGCCCTGTCCGATCAGATGCACCGTGTTTCAATCGACAGCTTCCAACCGGAAACCCAGCGCTATGCGCTCAAGCGCGGCGTGGGCTACCTGAACGATATCCAAGGATTTCCTGACCCTGCGCTCTATCCCGATATTGCTGAGGCGGACTGCAGGCTGGTGGTTATGCACTCAGCGCAGCGGGATGGCATCGCCACCCGCACCGGTCACCTTCGACCCGAAGACGCGCTCGACGAGATTGTGCGGTTCTTCGAGGCGCGGGTTTCCGCCTTGCGACGGAGCGGGGTCGCTGCCGACCGGCTCATCCTCGATCCGGGGATGGGATTTTTCTTGAGCCCCGCACCGGAAACATCGCTGCACGTGCTGTCGAACCTTCAAAAGCTGAAGTCGGCGTTGGGGCTTCCGCTATTGGTCTCGGTGTCGCGGAAATCCTTCTTGGGCGCCACCGTTGGCCTTCCTGTAAAGGATCTGGGTCCAGCGAGCCTTGCGGCGGAACTTCACGCGATCGGCAATGGCGCTGACTACGTCCGCACCCACGCGCCTGGAGATCTGCGAAGCGCAATCACCTTCTCGGAAACCCTCGCGAAATTTCGCAGTCGCGACGCCAGAGACCGAGGGTTAGATCATGCCTAGCATTCACCTTCCGGCCGCCCGCTAGCGGACCCTGGTCAGGTTCCGCGAAGGTGGGCGCAGACATGCTGGGCTCGTCAGGATCAAACTGCACTATGAGGCGGCGGTTCATACCGCGCCAGGGGAGCGAATGGACAGCGAGGAGCCTCCGAACGTTCGGGTCGCCTGCTCGGGTGATATCGACGAGGTTGTGCGGCTGATGCACGACGCTGCGGCGTGGATGTCCGCCAAGGGAACGCCCGCCTGGGACGTCGCGCGGATCGACCGGACATTCGCGGAGACCTTCGTCCTGAGATCCGAGCTCCTAGTCGCGAGTTGCAGCGACGGCATCGTCGGCTGTTGCACCTTGTCGGCCGAGGATCCCGAGTTCTGGCCCGACGCCCTCAAGGGGGAGGCCGCATATCTGCACAAGCTCGCGGTGCGACGGACACATGCGGGCCGGGGTGTCAGCTCCGCGCTGATCGAGGCTTGCCGCCATGCCGCGCGAACGCAGGGGTGCGCCAAGCTGCGGCTCGACTGCCACCCGAACCTGCGTGGCCTATACGAGCGGCTCGGATTCACCCACGTCGACACTTTCAATCCCGGCTGGGATCCAACCTTCATCGCAGAACGCCTAGAACTCGAAATCTAACGTCCGTTCGGGCATCGAGGTCCATGTCGGGGTGGGACGGGCCCGTGGCTTCAAGATCACTTGCAGTCCGACCGCGATGTCTTGGTTGCGCGAGAGGTTGTCGATATCCTCCACTTCCATCATCAACCCTGGATAATGCCGCCGCCGTCATCGCCGCCGACGCCCGTGCCGGGCTTTTCGGGCCTGTCAGGCTTGCTCGGCCTTCAGCCTGCCTGGGCGAGATCTCCGGCGGACGGATTAACGGCGGAGCTTCGCCGCCTTTCGTGCGTGTGAAGGCCGAAGATAGTTCTCTCAAAAACATCCGTTTATGAGAGATACCAAATGTCATTTTCAGAAGACGACTGCACCAGTTGATTGGGCGTAATGGCTGTTGTGCAGCCAGCTCCTGACAGTTCAATATCAGAAGTGATCTGCACCAATCTCGACTATGCTCAATACTCGTGTGGGCTCTGTTGCAAAAATCGTGAAGCTTGAGCATGCTTGGCGGAGATTGGACGGACGGAACGATGACGGATTTCAAGTGGCGCCATTTCCAGGGTGATGTGATCCTGTGGGCGGTGCGCTGGTATTGTCGCTATCCGATCAGCTATCGCGACCTTGAGGAAATGCTGGCGGAACGCGGCATTTCGGTCGACCATACGACGATCTATCGCTGGGTCCAGTGCTACGCCCCGGAGATGGAGAAGCGGCTGCGCTGGTTCTGGCGGCGTGGCTTTGATCCGAGCTGGCGCCTGGATGAAACCTACGTCAAGGTGCGGGGCAAGTGGACCTACCTGTACCGGGCAGTCGACAAGCGGGGCGACACGATCGATTTCTACCTGTCGCCGACCCGCAGCGCCAAGGCAGCGAAGCGGTTCCTGGGCAAGGCCCTGCGAGGCCTGAAGCACTGGGAAAAGCCTGCCACGCTCAATACCGACAAAGCGCCGAGCTATGGTGCAGCGATCACCGAATTGAAGCGCGAAGGAAAGCTGGACCGGGAGACGGCCCACCGGCAGGTGAAGTATCTCAATAACGTGATCGAGGCCGATCACGGAAAGCTCAAGATACTGATCAAGCCGGTGCGCGGTTTCAAATCGATCCCCACGGCCTATGCCACGATCAAGGGATTCGAAGTCATGCGAGCCCTGCGCAAAGGACAGGCTCGCCCCTGGTGCCTGCAGCCCGGCATCAGGGGCGAGGTGCGCCTTGTGGAGAGAGCTTTTGGCATTGGGCCCTCGGCGCTGACGGAGGCCATGGGCATGCTCAACCACCATTTCGCAGCAGCCGCCTGATCGGCGCAGAGCGACAGCCTACCTCTGACTGCCGCCAATCTTTGCAACAGAGCCGTCGAAACCCACGACCGGATCGTCGGCCGTCTCTACCGTGCTTCGGAGCGTATTTGCCATGCAAAGGTCGCAGACGAAGCGGGGGTGGTGCGTGACACCCTGAAATCCTTCGCCGAGATCGGGGGCGCCCTGGTCGATGCACAGGATGATGGCCAGCCGCTGGGCGATGTCATCGCGAGTGGGTCAGGGTGGGACGGCTTAAAAACCCTTGTTGCAATGGCAACCAGGCTGACCGCCACCATGGCCGACGATCCGCTCAATCATGTGCTCGACGGTTATCACCGCTTCCGCCGATACGCTCCACGCATGTTGCGCCTGCTCGATCTGCGAGCTGCGCCCGTTGCACTGCCGCTTCTGGAAGCGGTGACGGCCCTTCGTACCGGTTTGAACGATGCCGCGATGACCAGCTTCTTGCGGCCCAGCTCGAAATGGCATCGCCACCTTCGGGCCCAGAGGGCTGGCGACGCTCGCCTATGGGAGATCGCGGTGCTGTTCCATCTGCGCGATGCGTTCCGCTCCGGAGATGTCTGGCTTACTAGGTCCCGGCGCTATGGCGATCTGAAACACGCACTCGTTCCGGCACAATCCATCGCGGAAGGCGGTCGTCTCGCTGTGCCATTGCGGCCGGAGGAATGGCTGGCAGACCGGCAAGCTCGCCTCGACATGCGGTTGCGCGAGCTTGGCCGTGCCGCTCGCGCAGGCACGATCCCGGGCGGGTCGATTGAAAACGGCGTTCTGCATATCGAGAAACTCGAAGCCGCCGCGCCGACAGGCGCCGAAGATCTGGTGCTCGATCTCTACAAGCAGATCCCGCCCACGCGCATCACCGATCTCCTGCTGGAGGTGGATGCGGCGACCGGCTTCACCGAAGCGTTCACCCATCTGCGCACAGGAGCACCCTGCGCTGACCGGATCGGGCTAATGAACGTTATCTTGGCGGAAGGGATCAACCTCGGCTTGCGCAAAATGGCGGATGCGACAAACACCCACACCTTCTGGGAATTGATCCGCATTGGACGGTGGCATGTCGAGGGCGAAGCCTATGACCGGGCGCTGGCCATGGTGGTCGAGGCACAGGCAGCGTTACCCATGGCCCGGTTCTGGGGCATGGGCACGTCGGCTTCGAGCGACGGACAGTTCTTCGTCGCTACAGAGCAAGGTGAGGCCATGAACCTGGTCAACGCGAAATATGGCAATACCCCGGGCCTGAAAGCCTATAGCCACGTCTCCGACCAATATGCGCCGTTCGCAACCCAGGTGATTCCTGCAACGGCAAGCGAAGCGCCTTACATCCTCGATGGCCTGCTGATGAACGATGCTGGACGCCATATCCGCGAGCAGTTCACCGACACGGGCGGCTTCACCGATCACGTCTTTGCCGCATGTGCCATTCTCGGCTACCGGTTCGCTCCGCGCATCCGCGACCTGCCATCCAAACGGCTCTACGCGTTCAATCCGTCGGCCGCCCCGGCGCACCTGCGAGCGTTGATCGGCGGAAAGGTCAACCAAGCCATGATCGAGCGCAATTGGCCCGACACCCTGCGCATCGCCGCCACCATTGCTGCCGGGACCGTCGCGCCAAGCCAGATTCTGCGGAAACTCGCCTCCTATCCGCGGCAGAACGAGCTCGCGACAGCCCTGCGGGAAGTCGGTCGCGTCGAGCGCACCCTGTTCATGATCGACTGGATTCTGGATGCCGAACTCCAACGGCGTGCCCAGATCGGGCTCAACAAAGGCGAAGCTCATCATGCGCTGAAGCGGGCAATCAGCTTCCACCGCCGCGGTGAAATCCGCGACCGTTCCGCCGAAGGCCAGCATTACCGCATCGCCGGCATGAATCTGCTCGCCGCCATCATCATCTTCTGGAACACCATGAAGCTCGGCGAGGTCGTTGCAAACCAGAAACGCGATGGAAAGCTGCTATCGCCCGATCTCTTGGCCCATGTTTCGCCGCTCGGATGGGAACACATCAATCTCACCGGAGAATATCGCTGGCCAAAGCCTTAGCGTAGGATTCCGCCCCCTCCCGCAAACGACCCCTTCCTTCTCGAAATAGGGAGGGTGTTCGCCTCTGGCGAAGACCTGAGGGGCCCTTAAAACCAAGGGGCCATGTCCAGGCCGAGGGGATGGACGGGACGCAGCCCTGCAGACGAAGTCGAAGGCCAGTCCCGGCCGTTCCGAGCCGCGAAGCGGTCGCCTTGACCTGGCCCCATACAGCCGACGCCGCCTAGCTGACGGTTTCGGGTTTCTTGTCGCCGCCTTGGAGCCATTGAAGGGTGCGCGACACAACGTCGTTGATGATGAAGCTGCCGACGATCATGGGCGCACAATACCAGACCCACAAGCCCGGAAGCAGGTCGAGCAGACCGATCATTCCTATCCAGAGGAGCGCGAGGCCAACGCCAAGCGTGCGGCGCCCAACGCGAGGGTTCGCGATCGCGGACAGGCTGTTGGACAACTGGATCAGCACGAAGCCCGCCAGGCCGATGCGCCCCAGGAGGCCGGTGCGCGCGGAGATCGTCGCCAGGTCGGCCGCCGTGACGGGGGAGGCGGGGGCCGGCCATGCGACTGTCGCGATGACGACGCCGAGCCAAAGGAGGACGCCGAGGCCTCCGATGGCGATAGCGGAGCGATTGAGATTGCGGGTGGTCGACGGCGACATGAGCGGATTGTTCCGATGAGGAAGGCTGGCGCGGGCCCTAGTTTGCGGAAGCGACTTCCAAAACGGGACCAGCTGCGCGGTATGTGAGGATGATGTCGGGATTATCGCGGGTGCAGGCGAACCACAACGGGCCTTCGTCAGGCTCGATGCAATCCGTCGCATCGAGCAGCGTCGGCCCTGCGAAATCCGGATCCCAACCTTTGGCGCCGCGGGCGTGCCGTCGGAAAAAGGCGTCAGTGCCGGCCGGGATGGGATCGACGGCCGTCCACGCGCCGTCGATCCACTCAACCTGGACGTCGCCCAGGATGGTGAGGGAGGAGGCGCGGAACGTCTCGCCGTCGACGGCAGGTGCGGCTCGGTCCCAGTTTTCGTCTGGCCGTGAGAGCCAATCGGCCCAGGACTGCAGGCGGCAGTCGCAGGGCACGATCTCATCCGAATAGTCAGTGATGTAGTAGAGCGTCTCTTCCATTCGATCCTCGGTGATTTTCTCCTGGAGCGGTCGCGCGGCGGTGTCGGCCGCGCGGCGCTCACCCACGCTTAATAGTCAGGCTCAAGGGTGCAACAGCACTGCCGGGTATGGAGGCCTTCAGGCCGGAATGAACCCAAAGCCGGGCGCAACGAGACCACGGCAACCAGGACTGGACTCTTCACGACAAACCCAGCCGCTTTCGCGAGCAGGTGACGAAAGATCTTAGTCGATCCCGTTCACGACCATCGGATCCAATGCGATGCTCGCAGCCATGCGCATCGGTATATCGGATCGCCACATCCACCTTCGCGTGCAGAGCTGCGGCCTTGACCTTGGCGCGCTCGGCGTCAGAGGCCAGGTTCTCAGCTCGCCCTTTCCAATAGCTGGCATTCCGTTGAGGGTCCGTTCTGGCCCACGCGGCGTTGGCCTGGACTATTTCGGTCAGGATCCCGGGCTCCTGGATGCGGGGAACTGCGACGGAGGTGTCGATCAGACGCATCAGGCAGTCGTGATCCGCGTATCTCGGACCGTCCAGGTTGCGCCATTCGCACCAGACCGAGGCCTCATACTCTTCGCTGGCCGATATGGAGTTCCGGTCACGGTTCATCGCCTTCGTGGGGTCGAACGCGCGTAAGACCATGACCATTACGACCAACATCACCACGATCCAGAGGATACTGGTAACAAGGTCGCATCCGTCAGAGGTTGCCGGGCTGGCTACGTCGGTTTGCATATCGATCACCGTTGAGAACTAGACCATGGCCGCTGCTCAGCGAGCGAGGCGGCGCACCTTCCGAACCTTCAGGTCGGCTATCGCGCAGGAGCGCGGCTCAACTCTTTGAGGGCGAAGATGAGGTGGCCAGCAGCAGCGATAGCCGCTAGGCCGCCCCCGACCTTGAAAATGATGACAAGCACGGCCAGGTCGCCCAGGTTGTCGCCAAACAGCATCGACATGGCCGCCGGCGCAGCAAGAAAATAGAGCCCGGCGAAGGCCGCCCAGATGAGGGCCTTCACCGCAGTCGGGGTGTCGGGATGCTTGAGGGCTATACCCCCGGCGATCATTCCAACAAGCAAGGCGGGGCCAGCGAAGAACGGGGCGAAGATCGCGGCGCCCACCGACATGAGCGCGACGCCTGTTCCGCCCAGGGCGAGTTCGTCCATACCGCCGGCATCAGCGTCGGAGTTCGTGGTCAGATTGTCTTTCATCGAGTTTTGCTCATGTCAGAGACGGCGGGTGTGTTCCGCGCGGTTGGGGTTGAGGTAATGGAGACATCAGCAGCGGGGCCGTTTAGCCCCAGCTGCAAAGTCGCGGCGGCCGCGATTTGAGAGCGAGCCTGCCGAACTAGCGATTGCCAGGGGTTGGGCCGCCTGAAGCGCCCGATGCGGTTCTGGTGCACCCAGATTGCTGCCCAGTAGCCGAACATCATGAACTTGTATTTGGCCAGACTTTCCCAGGCCTTGGCCTCAGCCTCGTCCAGGTCTCGGGCGAGGCCCGCAGAAATGTCATTCATGGGGGTCATTCAGTCCGCGCGCTGCGCGGCCCGCGCCCGCACCTGGCCCATGAGGGCCTCGGCGTCGGCTTGGTCGCGGTCCGTGAAATAGCGGTACTGAAATTCGGATCCGTCTTCCGGCTCAAACCAGAAGCCGAATAGCGACATCTGACCGTAGCCGACCTCGACAACATGCCATCGGAGATAGTTACCGGAGAGGATGTTATCGGGGCTGGAATGCGTGATCTCTGGGTCCAGAACGTCGTACCAGAACAGGCCTTCAGGCGCGCTCGAACACAGGTCGCGAATGGCGATGATGCGTTCGGCCAGAAGGCTCGCCGCTCCAGCGGCGACGATGTCGTTGGCGTCAACCAGAGCGTCCAGCGCGTGGAAACTGGCGATGACGCTGGCGATCATCTGCACTTCTTGCCCGTCGCCTTCCGGTGCGGGTGAACCGGCCTGGATCTCCATGCTGATCATCTCTCGTTGCTGATAGGCAGGAACATATCATGTACACGAAAAGGGGCAATATCATATACACGATATTATGCCCGTTTGACCGGATTTCGTGTATTCGATATGTGTCGGGCATGGGCCGAACGAAGTTGTGGCATGAGCATGTGAACCTCACGCTGCCGGAAGGCGCGAAGGCCCGCATGGACGCGGCCCTACAGCCGGGGGAAGACCGGCTTTCCTTGATCCGAGAGGCGATCGAGAGGGAGTTAGCGAGGCGGGCGCGTCTTCAGGCGAAATGAAGCTGCGCCACCACAGGTGGGGCGACGACGACGCTGATCACCTCTAGCTGATTTCCACCACGGCGATGCCGAGGCGACGGGCCTTGTCGACCAGGTTGTCGCGAACGCCCTGACCGGGCCCTGCAATGACGCCAATGGGCATGGCTTCGAGCATCTTGTCATTGCGTTTGAACGGCGCCGACTTCTGGTGACGAGTGAAGTCGGGGCTGAAGACGACTTGGGGAACCTTGCGAGAGGACGCCCAGCACGAAGCGATCTTCGGCCCGCCCATCTTCTCGCCTGTATGGGCCAGGACCATGTCGGGGTGCTTGGCGTGGGTCTTGTCGAGGATGGCCCAGATCTTGTCGGTGTCGTTGAAATCTGTGCTGGAAATGAAGCCGACCATGGCGCCTTTCGGGGCGTGGACCTGATTGTCGACGCGCTGGCGAGCATTCATGAAGTCCCTGGAGTCCAGCATAGAGGCGGTGAGGGTTGCCCGGTTGACCTTGCTGCCAACTGCAGGACGCCAGGTGGAGCCTGTGTGAACTGCATAGAGATCAGCCGCTATGTCGCGCAGCGCCTCGAAAGCGTTCCGTCGCTCAACGAGGCTGATGCCTTGGGCGGTGAGCTGCTCGAGCTCCACTGAGCGAACCTCAGAACCGTTCTGCAGGGCGATGGACTCACGCTGCTGAAGCTCGTTGCGGTCTAGGTCTTGATCAAGGCGGCCGACCCGGCGCTGAAAGACGTTGACGATGCCCCAGAGGACGTCGTCCAGGTCATCTTCCAACCGCGTGTCGCCCAGGGCGTGCCCCAGGGCGTCGAAAACGTCGCCAAGGCCTTGGTGACAGGCCGAGGCCTCCGGCAACGGCCGAGGATCGGCTTCATCGGAGAAGGGCCGATATCCGACCAGGGCAAGTTCATCGAGCAAGGCGCCGGTAGGCGTGGTCTGGGGGATGAAAGAGCCGTCGGCCATGATCAGATACTCCGTTGCAAGTCCCGGGCGCTCCGGCGCCCTTCACGGGGACCGAAACAGCGCGGCGAGCGCCGGCCCGCACCTTCGGCCGAAACGAAGTGGAGGACCGCTTTAGCGGTTGCGGGACGGGGCAGGGCGACTCTCGCCCGAACGCCGTGCCGGGCCCCCTCTCGTGAAGGGCGTTTGAGCGCCCTCTCTCGTGCAAAGCAGAGGGTCATTGGCAGGTCGAGCTGCAGCGCCACCGCGATAGCGGCGCCGCAATTCGAAGGCTGGTCGTATGAGCGGCGCTTCTAGCGCCGCTGGATGCCGACTACGGGGTGGCTGGAGAGGATCTTCTCAAGCAGCGCCAAGCCGTGAGGCCCGACAGGGATGAATGCCCGTGTCTTGTAGTTGATGATCTCGGTCGTGAGGCCTTCGGCCTTCCAGCGCGGGAGAACCGCAGCTGTGAGTCCGGTGATCTCGATGCGGCGGGCGTGCATCACCCTCACGCTTCGAATCTGCAGATCGTCAGCAAGGCGGGCAGTAGCACCTTCATCGAAGACCAGGCCGCGGATCTGATCGGCCGACAGCGATGGCGCATCCAGTCCGAAGTTCTGGCAAAGGCCTGGAAGGTCCAGCTGATCGACAACGCGACCGATGAAGCGTTCGCCGCAACCGGCCTGCAGGCGATAGACGCGCGTGCGGGCATTGGGCAGTCGCGACCAGATAGGAAGCAGAAGACCGGTCACGATGTGGAAAGTGCTCTCGGAGAACTCAGGAACATCAGCGAGCTCCGCATTCCAGGCATGGGCGAAGGTGGCAGGGGACGCCTTGACCCAGTTGGACTGCTCGAGACCCGAGGCATTGATGCGGTCCTGCTGAAGGGGCCGGACCAGACGCCGGCGCTCAATGGTGATGCCGCTTTCGTCCATCAGGCTCGCGGTCCTGACACAAAGGGCAGCACGACCTGACTGGGTGTTGACCATGAGCTGACCGCCATTGTCGCGGCTGAGTTCGAGGACCTCGTCGAGTGAGGTGGGCTTGTTGCGCATGATCTTGCGGATCTCGACCAGGTGCGACTCCGCGGATGAAGCTTCGTGTCGGTAGATGGTGCGTCGGCCGACGACGTCGAAGCGTTCTGCGGTCAGCTGCTCCACGCCGACCTCATAGGTGCCGGCCGCCACCGCTGCGTCGATCTCGGCCTCGATGCGCTCCTCCAGGTAGCCGAAGATGGAGTTCTGATGATTGATGCGCATCGCCAGAACGCGGTTGAGGAAGGTGGTGATGGGAGGCAGTTCGTCCTTCAAGGTGCCGTCCTGATCGGTAAGCGCGAGGCCGGTGGCCTGCTGAAATCCGTCCAGGCTGAGCCCGTCGACGTCGCCGGCATGGATCATCCTGTAGAGGCGGCGAAGGGCGGTCTTGGCGTAGTCGCTTTCGAGATTGTCCTCAGGACGGAAAAGACCTTGGCCGCCGGTCTGCCGCTGACCTTTGGTGAGGGCGCCCAGGCTGTCGAGGCGACGAGCGATCGTTGACAGGAAGCGCTTCTCGCCTTTGACGTTCGTGGCGACTGGCCGCAACAGCGGGGCGTGGACCTGGTTGGTGCGGTTGGTGCGGCCGAGGCCCTGGACTGCTGCGTCAGCCTTCCATCCAGTCTCCAGGAGATAGTGGGTGCGCCTGTCCTGGTTCTTGGCGTTTCGATCGGCGTGGTAGGAGCGGCCGGTTCCGCCGGCGTCGCTGAAGACGATGATCTTCTTCTTTCCGTCCATGAACGCTGTGGTCTCATCCCGGTTTGCCGAGGCCGGACGACGCTCTACAGCGAGGCGGGCGCCGTCAAACGACACGCGCTTGACGATCCGGCGGGATCGGCCAGTGACTTCAGCGACCTGGTCAGTTCCGAAGTGGTGGATCAGCTGATCGAGCGCTGAGTGCACGGCGGGCAGGGCGCCGAGGTATTCCATCATTTCGTCGCGCTTTTCGAGCGCGGCCTGACAGACGACGGGCTGGCCATCCTGCATGGCGATCCGGGACCGCAGGTTCCCTTCTTCGTCAGAGAACACCTCATGCAAGGCGATCGGGAAGGAGTTCATCAGATAGTCGAGAACGTATTCCCGAGGCGTCACGTCAACCTGGATATCACCCCATTCGCTGACAGGGATCTCAGCGAGGCGGCGCTCCATCAGCGCTTCGCCCGTCGTGACCAGTTGGATGACCGGCGCGAACCCGTCGTCAAGGTCACGCTGGATCTGCTTCAGCACGGTCGGCATTTTCATCGAGGTGACGATGAAGCCGAAAAACCTCTGCTTTGCGCTCTCAAAGGCCGACCGGGCGGCGCCCTTCGCGTTTCCGTTCAGGGTGGCGCCGGAATCGCTGGAGATGTTGGTGAGCCGAAGGGCCGCCTCGAGGTTGTTGTGAATGATCGAGAAGGCGTCGGCGTAGGCGTCGTAAATTTCGGTCTGTTCGGGCGTCAGATCGTGCTCGAGGATCTCGTATTCGACGCCGGCATAGGAGAGCGACCGTGCGGTGTAGAGGCCGAGCGCCTTCAGGTCCCGAGCGAGAACCTCCATGGCCGCTACGCCGCCGGCCTCCATGGCCGCGACGAAGCTGGCCCGGGTGGGGAAGGGGAAGCTGGCCGCGCCCCACAGGCCGAGGCGAGAGGCGTAGCCGAGATTGGATACGACCGTGGCCCCGGTGGCGGAAACGTAGAGGACGCGCGCGTTCGGTAGGGCGTTCTGCAGCCGTAGTCCGGTCCGGCCTTGTTCCGACGGGCCGCGATCGCCGCGAGCGCCTTTCTCTCCGGCTGCGTTGGCCATAGCGTGGGCCTCGTCAAAGATGATCAGGCCGTCAAAGTCGGAGCCGAGCCATTCGAGGACCTGGGCGAGACGAGATGCCTTCTCGCCGCGCGGGCCCGATCGGAGGGTAGCGTAGGTGGTGAAGAGAATGCCTTCCGCGAGCGGAATCTTGCTGCCGAGCGGGAAGCGTGACTGGGGAACGACCTGGTTCGGGCGTCCGCCTAGTGCGCTCCAGTCACGGCGAGCATCTTCGACCAGGGGGTCGTTCTTAGAGACCCAGACGATCTTGCGGCGGCCCTGAAGCCAGTTGTCGAGAGCGACGCCGGCAGCCTGTCTTCCCTTGCCCGCCCCCGTTCCATCGCCGAGGAAGAAGCCTTGGCGATAGGGCCGACCATCTTCGTCGTTGGCTGCAGAGAGAACGTCGTAGGTCTCGTCAGCGCGCCATCGGCCAGGAAGAAGGCGGGAATGGGCTTCCCCAGCGTAGATGATGGTTTCGAGCTGAGCGTCGGATAGTGCGCCGCCCGTCACGAGCTGGCGGGGGAGCCGCGGCTGATACGCCGGCATGGGGAAGCGAACGGCCGACATGGCGGCGGATTCGACCAGGGTCGAGGGGTGGGTTGCGGCGCCCTCGATGTCGATCGTCGCGACGGTGTATGCCTCATAGATGCCCTGCGATCCGGACTCGATGTCCTCCGTGAGGGTGCGGGCGGTGTATGCGACGAGTTCGGCGCCGGGGAATTCGACCGATGCCGGTTGCTGGAACGTCGCCGCCGCTGGACGCAGAGTCGGACGCGCGATCGAGACAGCGGCGCTTGTCCGTGCCGGTCGCGGGCTAAGTCCGAGGCGTTCCGGCACAGCGGAGAGCGACGCGAGCAGGTCGGCGCTGTCTTCGGCCATCGGCAGCGACGACGCCGGCGCTGCAGCATCCTCGCGTTTGTCGATGACCGTGAGACGGGTGTCTGTCGTCGTGCCATGGCGGGCATAGGCGCTGCCATCGAGCGCGCGAGTGAAGACGACCTGGCCATGGGCTTCCCGCAGATGGCTGTAGAGATCGGGGTGTTCTTCAGGGGACAGCCCGGCGCCAGTGATCGCCACCAGACGGCCGCCGCTTTCGAGCCTGGCGAGGGCCGCCTCGATGTGGCGGAAGTCGGCGCGTTGGGTCCTGCCGGTGACTCCGGGCGAGACGCTGAAGGGCGGGTTCATGATGACGAGCGTGGGGCGAACGTCAGGGTGGAGGCGATCGTTGATCTGCTCGCCGTTCAGCCTGGTCACGGCCGTATCGCGGAATAACTGATCGAGCAGCGAGGCGCGGGCTTCGTCGAGTTCATTCAGGTGGAGCCGCGCGCCGGCGAGTTCTGCATAGATGGCCAGCAGGCCAGTTCCTGCAGAAGGTTCGAGGACCACATCTTCAGGGCGTGCATCGGCTGCAATCGACGCGACATAGGCGAGATCGACGGGCGTCGAGAACTGTTGAAACTGGAGCTGCCGTTCCGAGCGGCGCGTCTGGGAAGGCGCCAGCCCGCTGAGCGCCTTCAGGGCTGCGAGGCTGTCGGCGGGGTCGATCTGGGGCGCGACGATCGATGCGGCGTGCCGGCGAAGGTAGAGGACCTGAGCAAGCTCTGCGGCTTCATAAGCATCGCGCCAATCCCACAGACCGTCCGCGTCGGATCCCTGAAACGTGTGCTCCATGGTGGTGCGCAGGACCTTGGCGTCCAGCTGGCGCCCCTTGGCGAGTTGGATGCCCAGCACCCACGCGGCGGCCACGAGACCGTCTGTCTTGGACATGCGGCCGAAGAGGCCGTCGGCTACTGCGAGCGGAGAATTTTGCATCAGGAAACCCGAGATTTGGAGTGACGGCCGCCTCTCTTTTCCTCGGGCGACCTTGCCCTTCTCGATCCTGCCTCTTCCTCTAAAGGCCTGAAGCCACGCTGCACCGCGGACATGGACCCCACGCCCGACGCGCCGCACGTTGGCGGAACAAAGAAGGAACAAAACCGCTTGCGAGGTGATGGCTCAGCGCGTAATGCGCCGCGCTGGGTCGGTTGGCTCCTGGAGCGAAACCGTGAAGGCGTTGAAACAAGAACTGGTGCCGCTGATGGGGAGGGCGCTGTGCGCGGGCTTTCCGTCGCCGGCAGACGACTATGTCGAAGAGGCGCTGGATCCCGCGCGCCTGATCGTCACCAATCCCGCCTCCACCTTCATGTGGCGGGTGGTCGGGCGCAGCATGATCGCGAGAGGCATCAACGACGGCGACTATGCCGTGGTCGACCGCTCCCTGACGCCTAAGGCCAACGACGTCGTAGTGGCCGTGATCGACGGCCTGCCTAGCGCCAAGCAGGTCGTGCGCCTGCGCGGCGGCCGCCTGGCGCTGGACTTCGCAAACCCGGAAATGGGCCCCTTGATCTTGGACGAGGCGAGTGAGGCCCTGATCTGGGGCGTAATTACCTGGTCGCTCACGCCGCATCGGCCGCCGCCGCGATGAGCGGTCGGGTCTTCGCCCTGTCGGACGGCAACAGCTTCTACTGCAGCTGCGAGCGCGTGTTCGACCCGCGCCTCGAGGGCCGCCCGGTCATCGTCCTGTCGAACAACGACGGCTGCGCGGTAGCGCGGACGCCCGAGGCCAAGGCCCTGGGCATCGAGATGGGCGCGCCCTGGTTCAAGATCCGCAAGCTGTGCGAGGCGAATGGCGTCGTCGCCCGGTCATCGAACTACGTGCTCTACGGCGACATGAGCCGGCGCATGAACGAGATCTATCGCGCCCACGCCCAGGACGTCGAAGTCTATTCGATCGACGAGAGCTTCCTCGACTTCACCGGCATGATCGACCCGGCCGGCCACGCCCGGGCCATGCGACGCACCGTCCGGCAGTGGACCGGGATCCCGACCTGCGTCGGCCTTGGCCCGACCCGGGTTCTGGCCAAGGCCGCCAATCACCTGGCGAAGAAGCGGCCTGAGCTGGAGGGCGTGTGCGACCTGACCTCGGCCGAGGCCCGCGACCGGATGCTGCCCCTGCTGGCGATCGAAGACGTGTGGGGCGTCGGCCGCGCCTCGGCCGGGAAGCTACGCGCGATCGGCGTGATAACCGCTGCGGATTTGCGCGGCCTCGATGCGCGCATCGCCCGCCAGCTGCTGACCGTGACCGGCGAGCGCCTGGTGCGCGAGATGAACGGCGTCCTCTGCCAAGAGCTCGAGATCGAGCCGCCCACGCGCAAGGGCATCGCCGTGACCCGATCGTTCGGCGCGCCGATCACAAGGGTGGAGGAGATGCTAGAGGCGACGGCCTTTTACGCCACGCGGGCGGGCGAGAAGCTGCGCCGGCACGGCATGTTGGCCCACCAGATGCAGGTCTTCTTCCACACGAGCCGGTTCGTCGATGGGCCCAGTCGTTCGGTGTCCGGCGTCGCCAACCTGATCGAAGCGACGGACGACACGCTGCAGCTGGTGCGCGCGGCGTCCTCGGCGACGCGGCGGCTATGGCAGTCCGGGTATCGATACGCCAAGGCGGGCATCATCATGGAAGATCTCGTGACGCCGGCGCAGGCGCCTCGATCGCTGCTGGCGGCGACGGACCCCAGGCGGGAGGCGTTGATGAGGGCGATGGACCGGGTGAACAGCCGGTTCGGTCGGGGCGCTCTGTCGCCCGCGCAGTCGGGGGTGTCGCGTGCCTGGTCGATCAGGGCCGACATGAGGAGCCCGGCCTATACCACCAGACTGTCGGAGACGCCGATCGCGGCGGCGTATTGAGCGGCGCATATTGCCGGGCCACCGCTCCAAGGGCCGGCTCCGACTCCACAAGCGTTGTTCTGCGTGAGAGGTTCCGTGGATGTGCAATCTCTACTCTGAGACCAAGGGCCAAGAGGCGATCCGCCGCGCCGCACGCGCGATGCGAGACTTGACGGGCAATCTGCCGCCGCTGCCCGGGATCTTCCCCGACTACGAAGCGCCGATCGTCAGGACCGGCGGCGACGGGGTGCGGGAGATCGCGCTCGGCCGCTGGGGCATGCCTTCATCAGCCAAGGCGCAATTCGAAGCGGCAAGCCGACGTGCCGACAGGTTGAGGGCCAAGGGCCAGACGGTCGACTTCGAGCAGCTGCTGAAGATGGAGCCGGACAAGGGGACGACGAACATCCGCAACCTGGCCAGCCGCCATTGGGCGCCGCACCTGTCGCCGCCGAGCCGGTGCCTGGTTCCCTTCACCAGCTTCAGCGAGTTCAACCGCGACGCCGGCGGCGACATCTGGTTCGCCCTGGACGATGACCGCCCGATCGCCTTCTTCGCCGGGATCTGGATGTCGAACTGGACTGGGGTGCGGAAGATCAAGAACGACGTCGAGACCATCGACCTGTTCGGGTTTTTGACCTGCGACCCGAATTCCGAGGTACGCGCCATCCACCCGAAGGCCATGCCCGTAATCCTTACTGACCCGGCCGAGCTGGAGGTCTGGATGCATGCGCCCTGGCCAGAAGCTGCGGCGCTGCAGCGCCCGCTGCCGGACGGGGCGCTGAAGATCGTGGCGCGCGGTCGCAAGAAGGATGACGCGCAGCCCACGCCGTAGCTGGTTTTAGATTGCAAGAGCGTCGTCTGACGCCTGGCGTAGCTCCGCTTGAAGGGCCGTCGCGTCCAAACCCGCCTGCTTGGCAAAGAGCGCCGAGAGATTCAGGAAGGCTTGGATTTGAAGGCGCGCCGCCTCCTGGGCCGTCAGTCCCCGGTGATCCGCTATGACGAAAAGATCTTCCGATGCGGTATAGATCGTATGCTTGGCCAGTTCGGCGAAACCAGACTCCTGACCGCTGGGTTGATCTCGCTGCGTCACCTGGCCGAGTAGGCCCCTAGCCACTCCATCAGTGAAGTACTCTTCCGTCACTTCGATGGTCAGTTGATCAGTGCCGCGAAGCCATTCGCCGTAGCTAAGGCCGAGGCCTCTCAGAAACCCCAGACCGTTCGCTTGCGCGGGATCGCCCGAGGTCATAGCGCGGCGACCGGCCGCTAGGGCGAGGCCGATGGCGCGGCCGACTTCTGTGGCGGGATCGTACTCTTCGTTGGGCAGAAGAGGGTCGGGCGGGAAAGCGGCGAGGAACGGAGCGGTGAGCTCCAGCAGTTGAGAGAGGAGGGCCCCCGCTACAACGCGACGCTCCTGAGTGGGCCCATTGGCGATTTGCATGCCGAGCTCCCGATCCGACTCGATGACATAGGGGAGCATGACGCATTGGACACAACACAGTCCAGAACATCGTTCTGTTCAGCTGTTCTCATGCGATCGGTCCTGACCGCAGACTATGAGGCCAACGACATAGCCAGGGGAGGGCGGACGTCCTCCAGACAGGTGACGAGTAGGCGCCCGTCACCCACTCCGGCCAGAGCAGCCACCAGCTGATCGTTGTGATCCATACCGGGGGGAGGCAATGCGAAGGCGCAACCCGATACGCCAGTTTCCAGCCACGCTGCTGCGGCGAGGCTGGCGCAGACCGCAGCCCGAGCAGGGCCGTCCAGTTCGACGAGGCGATGGGAGGTGCCTTCGCCCGGAACACGCACCTTGATCGGATTGCCGTCCATATCGAGACAGATGAGCGGGCCTTCCCAAGGATGCGCCTCAGGGTTTGGCCAGGTGAAGCCAGGGTAGGCCGGATCGGGCTGCAGGCGAACCAGATCGACGCGGCCGAAAGGATCGGACAACCACAAGCCCTGCAGTGCCTTCAGGCCGAGCGTTGCAACAGGACGAGCTGGAGCGCCGTAGAGAATGGCGGCTGAGCCAACCGTCTCGATGCCTTCTCCGACGACGAGCTGACCAGGTGACGACGGCGGCGCCAGCCAGACGCCGCCGTGGCGCAGCACGCCGTCGGGACCAGCGAGCTGTTCCGGACCGAAGACCTTGCGAGGGGGAGAAAGGGCCGCTTTTCCGCTCCCATCAGGGGCCAGGTAGGTCGCGCTGACACCGCCTGTGGGCCCCCAGGGCGTCATGATCAGGCCGATCATCGCCGGGGCCCTAACGACGTCGTTGCCTCGGCCGGAATGGTAGGCGGCTGGATGGAAGCGCAGCATCAATAAAGCGGCGGCCAAAACCGGCCCATGGAAACCACGGGCCCGCAGGTATGTTTCGACCAGTGTGCCAGCCGCTGATTGGCCCTCTCGCCATAGTCGCTTGGCTGTTTCGAGCTTGCGGGCCGTCTGCAAGGCGGTGCGCTTGGCGACTTCGGCCAGATCCACCGGCTTGGTCGTTTCTCCGTCTTGTAGCTCGATCTTGAGAAGGCGCATGGCGGCGTGCCGAACCGACTGGCCAGGCGTTCCCCTCAGGGCATGTTCCAGGTCGAGCACATCGCCGCTGTTCGGATGACAGCTGTGGCAGCGCCAGCGAGTCTCATCGGCGAAGACCTGGAAGGCGCCTGCCCATGTGTCGCCAGCCTCGTAGCGAACCTTCGAGGCATTGCACAGCGGGCAGGGGCCTCTAAGGCCGCTGCCCTCGCGATGCAGGTTCTCGACGCCCGGCACCTGGGGAATCGTGACGCGGCGCCGGGCGTCATCGAAGATGTCGCGGTTTCCAGACATCAGTCGCTGGCGAGCTTCCAGTCCTTGGGAAACTCGATCACAAGCCCTTGGCCTTGGCTATGAACGTCCACCTCGATGCCGGTGCGGTGTTTCGGGGTCGGTGCCCGGGGCAAGAGAGTCGGCGTAGTCAGCACCAGGTTGGAGCCACGCTGCGCAAGGCGATACTCGCCCTTCGGATCGGCCAGCACCTGCAGGAAGACCTTGTTCCGTTCTTCAGCGATGCCGAGCGAGACAGGGCCTGCGGCGAGGTTGGCCCGTTCTGCACAGTGGGGGGGAACGCTCAGGGTGGCGCTGGACGACTTTGCCGCCAGCCGGGGCTTAGCGTCGCCATTTCGGGTGAGGGGGCGAAATTCCATGATGCTCTCCGTCGATTAAGAATGGTGAAGAAGGGAGGGGGTGATTTCCTCGTCAGCCCAGCGGGTGAGGGCGTCGAGAAGGCGGTCGGAGGCCGGCAGATAGACAGCCTCGGGGTAATTGGCCTTCCAGTCGTCAACGATGACGTCGACGTCGGGCCTCTTCGGCGCCGACAAGGTTGGCTGATCGTCGCTGCAGCGCAGACGCCGGTGCAGAGCATGGGCCGCCATAGCGGCATCCAAGGGCTCTCTCTTTGACCAGGCGCGAAGCACAGGGGCCTCGATCGAATTAGGTCGGGCGTCCAGCGCGCTCTGGATGGCGTGCGGGAAGTGACCGTTGTCGTTGGCTGAGCCGATGGCGGGAGTCTTGGCCGCAGTCACGTTGCGTCTCGCTCCGTACCGTTCGGATCGGCGTTGCTGATCCGGTCCAGTACGCGCCCGGCGCTCTCGACAGTGTAGGGAACCCACCCAAGGTCACATCCGTAGGGGTCGGTCATCCAGATATCGAGGTCATCGAAAATGTCCTTGTCGACGCCGAGACTGTACTGATCGACTTCAATCGACTGGTGATCCCCCAGAAGCTCAAAAAGCTTCTCGGGGGTGAGCTCAGCTACCGAAAACTTCGGTTTGGTGAAGGTCGCCATTACGCTTCACCGCCGTCGCTCTGCAGTTGATCGCATGGTGCCAGCTGCAACGATCGGCCCCAGGGCACAGAGCTGTTGAACGCCGCCCACATCAAGATGGCAGAGAACACGCCGGCAATCGCCAAGCCGTAGAACCAAAAGCCCCTAATCACGAACGAGGCTGGGTCGTGAGAAAGGAATGTAGGGAGGCCGAAGAGGCCGAACAGTCCGATCATGACGATCAAAGGCAAGGACCACAGCGCGGCACGGGCTAGTGAACCCAGCAGGATACGATTGCTGGTGTCGTACTCCCGGCGCTCAAGAATGAGACCTTCGATTGCTGCTGCGAGCGTTTTGTCGTCGCTATTCCTCGCCTCGATAAGGGCGGCCGAGACCCGCGCTGGCTCATCGGCCCAAATGGCATCTCGCACGTCGTAAAGGTTCTGCAGGCGCGTTGCCTGGGCATCCCGGATCACCTTCAAACGGGCATCCTCGTTCTTTTTCTCTGACCAGGTCGCAAGGATCTCGTCGATGTCGTTGTGCGCTTGGGCGTCGGTTTGCTGCTTGTTCACCGTGTGACTCATTGGATGTTCGAAACCTGAGGTCGGTGAGCGCTGGAACTGGCTCATAATTGATTTCCGATACAGGTTAAGTCATTGATTTTAAACGCCGATAAGATATCTTATGCGAAATTGGCCACAGCATCAGTTGCCGTTATCGCGTGCCGTTAGCCGATGATTTCGCCCAGCAGGTAAAACCCGAGGAGAAAAGCCGGGAGGCCAATCAGAGGGAGCCGAGCGAGGTGATTGCGGTAGAAAAACGGGATCGCTCTCGAGGCCCACGACGCAAGGTTCGAGGCCAAGAAAACAATCGGAAGGCCTGCTGCCTTGAGGCTTCGCTCTGAAAGCGTTGCTCCTTCAGCCCACCAGAACACGCCGAGGAGATAGATCAGTACCAAGACGAACAGCGAGACCGAGACCTCGAACCATGAGATCGCCATTCTCTCGCGGAGGTCAGGACCAGTTCCAGGATGGATACGGCTACGGGGAAAGCGTCGGCGTCGGCGCGGCATAGGCGTCAACCCGTCCCAAGGCCCCTTTGGATGCTGAAGGAGGCTCATCGGATATCGTCCTTTCGCGAACGAGTGGTGCAGGTTTCGACCCGGCCAGATGCCGAGGTCGGTTGTTCAGGGAGGCAGCCGGGCACAGACGAAGCCATTTGATGAAGCGGCTCGGGAACGCTCGGCTGACGAGCAATCATCACCACGACGAGGGCCCCGGCGACTGCGACGCCCATGGCGAAGGCGTACCAATTCGCAGTCATTGGCCCGCTCCCACATGCACAGCAGCGACGGCCGCTAGCGCCTCGAAGCTATGGCTGGACCAGCTGCGCCCCTCTTCAAGGAGGACACTGGCGCCAGCCTCGAGGAAGCGAGGGGTTGCGTCAGGGTGCGCATAGAGGAAGCTGACGATCATGCCCGCAACCTGCGTGGCCGTGATGCTGCAGCTGGCCGCAAGGTCGAATGCGACGGTGGCGATTTTCTGCAGCACCTGGTCGGCAACTGCAGCGAGCTGGCTGTCTGTCATCTTGGCGTCCCTTGGTCTGTTGAAGTGATCTGGTCGTAGGCTGTGAGGGTGTTGAGCGACTAGGTCGGGGCTACAGGCTGTAGTCATCGCGATCCTTCTGGCGGGGGGGAGATTCCGCCGGCGTCATGTCGCGTTGTTTCTCTGCAGGCGCCGTAGCCTCCATTTCCTTCTGTGGCTTGGCGATGTCCGGTGACTCTGGCGTCGCCGGCGCGGCTGGACCTGATGCGGCAACATCGAGGCTAGGCGCTTCAGGGGCCTGCTGAGGCCCAGACAGCGCTGGCGTAGCCGACGCGCCCTGGACCAGGTCCGCCAACTCCCGCGAAGCGATTAGATTCAGACCGTCCTGGTTATTGAGACGCATGGACAAGGACTTCACGTCATTGGTGATCAGTCCGAATGTCTCGGACGTCCGCGAAAGCTGGACGTAGAAGCGGCTTGCCGTGGCCGCCTCGCCATGGTTCGAGCCGAGTACGGCAATGACGTCCTTGAACGTCTTGCCCTGGGACCGGTCCGCAGTCTCAGCATACCCATAGCTGATGAACTTCAGCGCCGGGTTGTCCTTGTGCAGGACATGGCGTTGATCCTGCTCATCACGAACAGTCCACCGATCGCCATCAATCTTCTCCACGGTAAAGCGGGAACCGACCTTGAAGTCCTT
Source organism: Brevundimonas sp. CEF1 (assembly GCF_051353055.1). Taxonomy (NCBI): domain Bacteria; kingdom Pseudomonadati; phylum Pseudomonadota; class Alphaproteobacteria; order Caulobacterales; family Caulobacteraceae; genus Brevundimonas; species Brevundimonas sp. CEF1. Next base: position 24,315 of record NZ_CP195594.1, on the reverse strand, counting down.
GGCGAGCTCGCCCGTGGTCGGATCCTTCTGTTGGTAGATCCGGTCCCAAACGAGACGCTCACCTTCACGAACCTCAATCGTCTTGGACAGGTAGGTTTCGAAATAGCTATTCCGGGAGGCGGCGACCGTGTTCAGGTCGACCTGATGACGCTGGCCAGCCTTGTTCTCCGTGATGAGCAGGTTGTTTCGCAGATCGCGGCCGACAACAGTCAGGTGCGCATCGCGCTTAATGCCGGATGCCCGCAAGCCTTGGTGAAATACCAAGATGTGACCTTCCTGGTAATTCTCGGCGCGGTGCTTTTCAGCTGTCGCCATCCGGTCAGGCCTCAGGGCGGCGTGATCGCTCCCCTCCCCCAGCTCCTTGCTTTCGATCAGCGTCTTGCGGATCTCGACCGCAACAGCGCCGCGGAGGGAGTTTGTCGGCACGATGATGCGCGGTTCTCGATCATTCGCCCGGCCCGCAGCCCAGGCGTCATGTGCAGCCTTGGCGTACGCGGCCTCGGGCGTATCTCGGCCGAGGGCGGTGATGTGCGGCTGGACGAGGCGGAGGGCCGGTGTGACCTCACCCTTCGCGAGGTGCTTGACCGCTTCCAGGAGCACTGGATCCTTCTGGCGACGGATGTTGTCCATCACCGCGTGATTGAGGTTTTCCATGAGCGCGTGACGGAAGGGCGCGCCTGCTTCAGGCGACCCGAGCTGGCGCTGATCGCCGACGAACACGGCGCGCTTGACGTTGACCGCCTCCATGGCGCGCATCAAGCGGACCATCTGAGCGTTGCTCTTCATCGAGGACTCATCCACGACGAGGGTCTTGTTGGCGTAGAAGGCCTTGAGATTGGCCAGGCCTGGACCCTCACGCTGCACCTCGCGCTCAATGCTGCCGATGAGGCTTTCGAGGGTGCGGCTGGGAATGCCAGCTTCTTTCTGCAGAACCTGGGCGGCGTCATGCTGGGCGGCGAGGCCGATGAATTCCTCATTTCGGGCGGCAACCCGCACCGCCCGCAGCATCGTCGTTTTGCCGACGCCTGCCGAACCCTGGATCCCGGTATATCTGTCCATCGACGTCAGCATCTGCATGGCGGCGTCGCGCTGCTTCTCGTCCAGCTTGATGCCGACGGAGGAATCCTTCTCCGCCCGATCAAGGGCGGCGCCGACATGGGACTTCGTGAAACAGGGGGGGACCACTCCCCTGCCCTGTTCAATCTTGGTGATGACCTCCTTTTCGAGGGCCAAGGCGCGCTTCGTGGTCATGCCGTCCAGGACCGACTTGTCGGCCTGCTGAAGTCGCCCGTCATTCTGCAGGGCGTGGGCCGACGCGAGAACCTGCGTGTGGGTCACGCCAGCCGGCGCGAGCCGAAGAGCCTGGGCGAGGACTTCGTGCTGACTGAAGACTGTCTTGCCCTGCTCTAGCACCCGGATGGCGTAGCTGAGCGCCTTACCCGCGTGGGTCCGGGTTTCGCTTGCGCTTCTTTGCGAGGCATAAGGGTCATGGACAGGAACCTCCTTGCCCGTCATGGCCTTGAAGCGCTCGTACAGTCGCGAGAGGCTGTCCTTCGCCATCCCAGAGGTGCGGGGAGTGAGGTCGGCGCCCATGCCCCTGGACTTGGAAGCGTCGATGAGCGGCTGAAGATTCAAGCCGACGTCTTTTGCTTCCTGCCGCCAGCGGTTTTCGAGCTCGGAGCGTGGATGATCGAGCTTGCGAGGCCGATCCTGCAGGACGATGACTTCGCGCTCTGCGGGCGTGAGGGGACGCCCTTTCGCTTTCTCGGCGGCCTCCATCCGCTTCTGGATGTCGGCATGGCGCTTGGAGAACGCCTCTAACTGTTCGCGCGGGATGCCGGCGATTTCGAAGGTGCCTTCACGGGCATCCTTAACGACGTCATAGCCGATCTCCATGACGCCCTTAGCCACGGTCGCCTGATAGATCAGACCGGCGGTCTTGAAGTTCTTGTAGAGGTGCTGGGTCTCCAGGGCGCGCCATTTGTCGGTGGCGGCGTCATAGGTCTTGTTGGCAGTGACGTTGTGGGAATGGACCTGGGGATCCGCCGAGCGAGACGTCTGATGTTCGACGGTGGCATAGACGAGGTTGCCGGTGCGGACCTCCTTGATCGTCCCATCAGCCTGTCGGACCCGGGTGATAGAGAAGCTATCCTCGACGTAGGCCATCGCAGCGGCCACGCCCTGACGGTGAACGTCGAGTAGCCGTTTATCACCCCCAACGAGCGCGAGGACCGACAACGATTTCGGAGCGCTCAGGGTCAGGTCGTGCCCGGGTCGATGACGATCATTGATCTGACCAGGCTGACCGCCGTTGAAAGCCGGGTGACTGCCATTCAGGACGGAACGGAACTGCTCAGGCGTCGACGTGCCCTTGAGGCCCGCCATCTCACTGCCCTTGCCTCCCCAGTTAAGGCCTGGGCTGCCGGCTTCGCCCGTGACGTAGTAGTCGTCCTTGCCGTAATAGTTTGCAGCGCCACCGGCGCTCTTGATCCCGCTGATGCTGAGCATGATCAGACGTCCAGGCCGAGATCTTCGATCGAGAAGCGCTGAACGCCTTCGGTTCGGCCCGAAGGCTGGTCGCGGTCAGGGTCAGAAGCCGTCGACGGCTCCTGGTCCATGCCCGCACGTTCGGCAAGAGCCTGGTCGAGGGACTTCTCATCCTTGTGGCTGAACAAGTCCGGCGTCTGGGGGCGAGCGACTGCCTTCTCCTCAGCAGAAGGCTGCCGGGTCTGATCCGGCGAAGGACCGCTGGGTGATTTGCTCCCTGTGTTGTCAACGACGAGGGCGAGGGTCTGGGCTTTGCCGCCGCCATTGCCGCCGCCTGGAGGCGATCCAGTCGCGTCAGCTGGCGCCGCCGTTGAGGACGACGCATTCAGCGCTTTCGCATGAAGCGCGGCTGCAGCAGCGCCAGGCGGCGTCTGTGCTGCAGTTGATCGGTGCGCATGTCGGTTCAGGAAGTCGTCCACGACATTGCGGCCGTTCAGGGGGACGAACGGAGCGGCGACGGGCTGCAGTTGGACCGGAGTGAACTTCACGGTCGCGACAGGGAACGGCATGGAGGGCCGCCTGTTGCTGACCCGGATTGCACCCTGCAAGGCCGGGAAGTTCAGGATCGCAGTTGGCGAGAAGACTGGCTCCTTCTCCTCCTTCGGAGTGAGGCCGACGCCGTCGCGGATGGTGTTGGCGCCGTAGGTGGTCGCCTCCGTGACACGGTGCATGACCCGTTCCCCAAGCATCAGGCTCATGGTCTTGGCGGTGTCATGGTCGTTGGCGCGAAGGATCAGTTTGTTCGTGCACTGGCCGATGATCGTAAGAGCGCGATCGGCGCCATAGATGTCCTTCAGCTGGGAGACCTGCTGAAGACCGAACACCATTGCGCCCCCATGCTTGCGCAGTCGCGCTGGGCCTTCAGCCAGGGAATCGACCCGACCAAGCGAGGTGAATTCGTCGAGGACGATCCACGTCGGAATGGGAGGAATGCCCTGCGTCATGCGACTGAGCAGCGCGGAGACGGCGATGTCCGCCCAGAAGCCTAGAAGCGGACGCAGGGTCGCGATGTGGGACTCGGGGGCAGATAGGAAGAGGAAGCCGGGCCGCCGTTCCTTGTGGTTGATCCACTGCCGGATCGAGAACGGCTCCTTGTTGGTCATCAGATGAACAAGGGGGGTGACGCCTTCTGTCAGCATCGACAGCAAGGACGTTGTGCGCGGGTTGGGCGCGCCGTCCAGGTGCTTTGCGGCGGGCGTGTCTTTCAGGAGAGCGACAAGGTTGTCGGTCGGACCGAAGAAGAGGTTCAGCTGATCCTTGAGGGTGGCCCCCGGCCATCGCTTCTGCAGGCTGTAACCAGACCAGGCGAACAGGGAGCGGGAAGCGCTGGCCCAGTACGGATCGCCCGACTTTGGATCAGGGAATAGGCCATGGGCGAGCCGGTCCCAGTCAACGAGCTCGACCGCATCGAAGAAGGTGGACCATGCCGGGGAGCGATCATCAAACGGGTTCAGGATGACGTCGATGGTAGGGTCGTAGAAGTCGCGGATGAACTCGCCTTCGGGATCGTAGATGATCGCCCGGTCGTTTCGGTCGCGGATTGATTTCAGGAGACCCTTCAGGGCGACCGACTTACCAGAGCCGACGCCGCCGGTGATCATCGTATGTTCGAACTCGCCGTCATGCGGATAGTCGATGCCAACAAGCGTCGGTCGTTTGATGGGAGGAAGGCGCTGGGCCTTTTCAATGGTTTCGTTGAATGCGCGGATTTCCTGTTGGAGGACGGGTGCACTGACGACCTGCTGACCTTTCACCTGTCGGGTCTTGAGCTTGGCCTTGCCGGATGTGGTGAAGAAGTACGCCTGGAGGCCGACGAGGATGATCGCGAAGCAGCACCACACGAAGAAGACGTGTTTGGTCTTCTCGAAGTAGGCGCTGGCCAGAGGCTCAACGAAGGGGAGATGCGGTATGTCGCTGACGTGGTAGTTCTCGCGACCTACGCCAGCGACAGGGACGGCTAGGATGTCAGGAGCTGGGGCGCCGAACCATTCGAAGAGGCGCGCCTGAAGGACGAGGAAGCCGTACTGGGTTTCAAGTTCAGTCGCCCACGTCGTCAGCCAAACGTAGCAGACAATGGCCGGGATCAGGAGCCACTTGGTGATGAAGTGCAGAACACCCGTCACCATTGCCAGGGTGTGGCCGAACGTCTGACCGCCCCGCAGCCACGCAGCGAAGATCGTATTGTTGGGTCTGGCCATTCGGCGCTCCAGAAGGAGGCAGCCGACCAGGAAGCTGGGGTAGAGGGGTTGTCCCTCCTACACCGCGTCGAGCAGATCGTGAAGGGCCTGAACCTGTTCGGTTGCCTCCGGTCCCTTCTCGAAATCGTAGGGCCGGACCGGCAAGGGCCCGAAGGCGGCGACCCCCATGTCAGCCGCGAGGGTCCGCAGTTGGGCGAACTGGTCGGCGTTGAAACGATCCTTGGAGAGGGCGGCCAAATGCACCGACGACTGCATCAGGCGATGGCCCATGAGCCGGACCATGTAGTCCTGATGTCCCTCAAGGTCGGCTGTGATGAGACGCCGAACATACTCGCTCTGGCTGACGCCAGTGCCAGCCAGTTTCTCCACCATGCGACCGTGGAGATGGGGCGGAAGGACCGCAATGACACGCGGGTTGTTCGAAGGCATTGGGAGACCAAACCGTGCAATGGTGGTGCAAAGGTTACGCACCGTAACACGTTGGAAACGCAGAAGAAAGCGGCATTTGTGTTTAGGTGGTGCGAAAGTTATCAACCCTTCGTTGTTTTATTCTCTAACGATTACAACATTCTAACCCTACCGCAGGTGTGCGTAATGTGTGCCGCATCCTGGGGATGCGTTCAGCAGAGTCCCGCACGCGGGCCGCCTGCCTTTTGAAACTGAGGTCAATGATCGCATCGGCGAGGTCCAACTCCCTCTTGAGGGGGACCGAGCGCCTCTTGCGCTGAGATCTGTTTGGCTCGTGAAGCGAGCCGACAGCTCGAGGGATCAGCCGCAGCGTTCGCGCTGCGACCGTATCTCGCGGCCGGCAGGCCGCTCAGCCGAGTGGGGTCAGCCCTGGACGGCCAGGCCGTCAGGGCGAGCACCACACCTCGGCAAATTTCGCAGCACGGACAGTGCCAGTGAGTCTCAGAGGAAGGACGGACAAAAGGACCAGGTGAAAGCGAAACAGGGAAAGGCAGATGAGCCCTCTAGGACGTTGGACCCCACCTTCCCCCCAGAACTGGACCAAGCGCCGCAGGCAATTCCAAATCGACGGGTCAGCCGGTTCAACCTATCCGACTAGGCCCAACCGCACCGGACACGCTGCAGGCCGCCCAATCGGAGAGCAACGATCAGCTGCACCAGGTCAAAAAGAAGGGGGCGCTTGCGCGCCCCCACCTAGTCGAAAATAGACCACCAACAGAGGCGGCCCTGGGCCGCCTGTCAGGGTTGAAAATTGGGGCAGTCAATGGCGACTGCGACCGCGCCAACACCAGCCGTCAGTGACGGCCGCAGTTGAAAGATCGACGGCTTCGTCTTCGAGGCCAAACCAGACCCAGCGCCGCGATAGGTCGATGTTCCATGGGACGGTCGCAGGACCGTCGTCACCCGTGTTGAGATAGAGGACCTCGAACCGGAAGCGAGTGCCCAAAATCTCGAAGTAGCCAGAGCGGCGTTCGCCGCTCGGATCGGTGTTGTGAGAAAAGTCGTCATAGGCGGCGACACGGTCGCACATTAGGGACAAGCGCCCGCGCGACACGTCCAGGACGACATGCGGCTTGTCCGCATCTTCTGAAGGTTGAAAGCCCGGTGCAAGGAAGGTCATTGCGCCGACTGAATAGGCCCGACGATACCGGGTCCAGGTGTCGCCCTGGCGAGCCCGATCATTGATCCCGCGGATAAGTTCAAGACGGGCGACGTCGCTCAACGGCGGCATCTCGTCGGCCGCGACCTCGACGCCCATCAGCTCTCGCCAGAGCAGATAGCTGAGCGTCCCGGCGTCACGCGGCATTCGGCCACCGTGGTAGCGGGCCAGAACGACGGCCCTAAGCCGAGACGGAAGATCATAGAGGCGCTTGCGAACAGCCCGCCACTGGCGGGCGTCGAAGTCCCTCATCTTCTGGTCGGTGCGCTCTATGAGATCGCGTCGTCGCTCAAACTCGTGGGCGACGGAAAGCTGGTTCTCCGCGATCAGCGGAGCCAGCAAAGGCAGAGCGTCCTGCTTGCGTCTTTTGGTCCTCTCGTAGGCAGCCAGTTGCCGGGTTGACGGCTCATCAGGGCGAGGGTGCCGAAGCTTCTTTTTGAACTCCATCACGCGACCCCATGCTTTCGGCGTTCGTCTTCGGCCCGGTGCCACAAGACGATCAAGCTGGCAGGCAGGCCGTCGTCCGAGCGGTTATGGTCGTATGAGGGGAAGGCGTGCCCATGATGCCAAGGCGCGGTCTGCTGGCCGACATCGGAGGAACGCCGCCAGGCGTAGTAGCTCGACGGCCGACCGAACCGTTCGGAGAAGTAGATGACCAGGCACCAATCGTGTGTGCCGATCCGCTCCCAATCACTCACGAACAGGATCTCGCCGTCGAACAGCGGAGCCACATCGCTAACGCGCGTGCGGTAGGGATTCGGAAGGTCGGGAAACAGAGGAAGCAGGCTCATGCTGGAACGCTCCGGCGCTGCTGGCGCGCCAGACGACGTTCTGTCCGGCGAGCCTGCTGAATAATGACGACGGGTCGCGGGATGACGCCATCTACCAAATAGCCGAGCGCCAGGCGCGCGGCGATGCGGTCGCGCAGACCGTGGCAGGCCACCGCGTATCGAAGCGCATCATGAACCAGTCGCGTTGCGACCCGAGCTGGCAGGCGAAGACGCTCGACGGAAAGGGATGCATTCTCCAGTGCCGTCCTGGGATCACCGACAGCCAAAGCGGCGGCATAGACGCGAGCGCGCTGGCGGCGCGTGACGGTTTGTTGAGCAGTCATTTTGCTCCCCTCTGAGCCAGACGCGACGGGCGATGGGTCCGCGCCTGGGCCTCATTTCAAGTTGAAGTGCGCCCGCGCTTTTTCGAGCGCGGGCGGCACGGCCGCTCGCGGCGGGGGAGTCGGCAGTCAAGGCCGATGGAGGCCTCGGGCCTTCATCGCCGGTACGGTTGCCTTGAACGGCTGACGGGGGTGAAACCCCCCTGCCCTGATGGACTTAGACAGTCCCTAGTCGTGTCAGTCGGGCAGGCCGTAGAGGCGAGGGAATCGAGCCTCTGCCGAAGGCAGGCCGACGCCCGTCGCACCCCGAGGTTCAGCGACAGGCGCAAGCGACCGCGAGGCCGAAGGCCAGCTGGTCGCCAAGCCCGAGCGGCCACCACGGTTCAGTAGGCAGGCCGTCGCGTCGCCTGGTGGGCGGCGCGCCCGGAGGGAGGCCGTCGCCGGGCCCTGCAGCTGAAGCGCAGCGAGGGAGGCGGCCGAGGCCGACAGGCCGGCGCCGACATCGAGCGGAGCAGCGCCACGGACCTGTCGCCGGGTTGCCGCGCGCCCTGGCGCTGCGGCCGGCGTCGCTGCCGCCTCTACCGCGCAAAAAGGGGGCATCCGCCCCCTCGGTTAGACACAGCGGCGAGCTTTCCAGAAGGGGTAGTATCGGCATTCGTCGGCGTACCCGCCAGCGGCCATCTCATCCATATGGTCCATGTACTCTTCACGCTCCCGATCCGACAGCGCTGCCCAGTCCGCCCGGATCTGAGCCTGTTCCGCTTCGTAAGCCTCACGTTCCTCCTGGATCATGGCTTCGTACTCGGCATCGAAATCGAAGTCCTCTTCGGCTTCGAAACCGAAGCCCACGATGGTTTGCGGCTTGGAGAAGGTGTTCCGAACGGTGTTGAGGATCGAGTTGAACATGGGAAGCTCCTTTGGCTGACCGCCCCGGGGCGGGGCGCGATGCACCCATGCGGGCACGGGTGGGCGCCCGGCTGTCACCGGAGGCGGCGGCCCATGGCCGCCGGCGGAGGGGAACGGCGTAGCCGTTGACTGCTGGGCTCCCGTGACAGGATGGGAAATCGCGCGCGCCCGGCTTCAGTCGTGCAGGCCGTAGCCGCGACCCATGGGGAGCGGCGCGCCGAAGGCGAGGCCGTCGCACGTCGCACCTGGTTGAGCAGCGACAGGCGCAAGCGACCGCGAGGCCGAAGGCCAGCCGGTCGCCAAGCCCGGAGCGGCCACCGCGGTTCAGTAGGCAGGTCGTCGCGTCGCCTGGTGGGCGGCGCGCCCGAAGGGAGGCCGTCGCCGGACCCTGCAGCTGAAGCACAGCGAGGGAGGCGGCCGGGCCTTTAGGCCGGCGCCGACATCGAGCGGAGAACCACCACGGTCCAGTCGCCGGGTCGCCGCGCGCCCTGGCGCTGCGGCCGGCGTCGATCTTGCCCTGGACGCGCAAAAAGGGGGCTCGCGCCCCCCAGATTAGGTGATGATGATCGGCAGAGTCCCGGCGCTGACGACGGCGATGATGATGGCCTGGAAGACCCAGTCCTCGTGGCGGATGACAGGGCCGTCGACGGCGATCTTGTAGCGGATGGCCAACTCGCGGTTGGCGGCAATATTCCGTTCGATGTTGTGAAGGATCATGGCGACCATCAGGGAAACGACGACAACGACGAAGGCGATGTAAGCTACAGTGGCGGACATGGGGTGCTCCTATGGTTTTCGGCCCCGGGGCGGGGCGCGATGCACCCAGGCGGGCACGGGTGGCGCCGGATCGTCACCGAAGGCGGCGGCTCTAGGCCGACGACGCAGGGAAACGGCCTTCAGGCCGTTGACGATCTGGCTCCCGTGACAGGATGGGAAATCGCGCGCGCCCGGTTTCAGTCGGGCAGGCCGTAGAGGCGAGGGAATCGAGCCTCTGCCGAAGGCAGGCCGTCGCCAGATACGCCTTGTGGATCAGCGACAGGCGCAAGCGACCGCGAGGCCGAAGGCCAGCTGGTCGCCAAGCCCGAGCGGCCACGAGGGTTCAGTAGGCAGGCCGTAGCGTCGCCTGGTGGGCGGCGCGCCCGCAGGGAGGCCGTCGCCGGGCCCTGCAGCTGAAGCGCAGCGAGGGAGGCGGCCGAGGCCTTCAGGCCGGCGCCGACATTGAGCGGAGCAGCGCTACGTTCCAGTCGCCGGGTCGCCGCGCGCCTGGTCGCTGCGGCCGGCGTCCCAATGACCAGGTCGCGCAAAAAGGGGCCGAAGCCCCTTAAACCTCCTCCGGCGAAGGCCAGGGTTCGTTATCCTTGGCCTGAGACCGCTTGAAGTCGTAATCGGCGTCGCTGCGCCAGATCCTGTACATCGCCATCTCCTCATTCGTGAGGCTATTTTGACGAGCCTCGGCCAGTTCCAGTCGCAACTGGCGGATGGTTTCCTGATAGGCGATTTCGTTTTCGCACCGCGCCAGGTGCAGGTCGTATTGATCGTCCGCCATTCTTTGAGCGATGCGATTATCACGGCGATCAGCCATGCGTTCTGCGATCTTGGCGGTGATGGTCGAAATGAAGCTGAACATTAAGCTCTCCTGGGTTGTGGCCCCGGGGCGGGGCGCGATGCACCCATACGGGCACGGGTGGCGCTGGATCGTCACCGAGGGCGACGGCTTTGCCGGCGATCGAGGGGCACGGCCGTAGGCCGTTGACTATCCGGCTCCCGTGACAGGATGGGAAGTCGCGCGCGCCCTGTTTCAGTCGTGCAGGCCGTAGCCGCGACCCATAGGGAGCGGCGCGCCGAAGGCGAGGCCGTCGCACGTCGCTCCTGGTGGATCAGCGACAGGCGCAAGCGACCGCGAGGCCGAAGGCCAGCTCGTCGCCAAGCCCGAGCGGCCACGACGGTTCAGTAGGCAGGCCGTCGCGTCGCCTAGTGGGCGGCGCGCCCGCAGGGAGGCCGTCGCCGGGCCCTGCAGCTGAAGCGCAGCGAGGGAGGCGGCCGAGGCCGACAGGCCGGCGCCGACATTGAGCGGAGCAGCGCCACGGACCTGTCGCCGGGTTGCCGCGCGACTTGGCGCTGCGGCCGGCGTCGCTCCAGAGCAGGCCGCGCAGAAAAAATGAGAGGGGGGCATTGCGCCCCCCCGTCATCAGTATGGCAGGTGTTCGAAGCTGGACTGATCGACCGAGGTCATGAACAGGTAGTCGTCGTCACCGACTTCGAGATCCTGCACATCAAGGCCGGTCACGTCGTCGACCATGAAAGGCTCGTCGCCCTTCACCCATTGAGACCACAGGATCAGGTAGAAGGGATGATAGCCCTGCTCACCGTAGTCGATGGCCCGAGTGAAGCTGTCCCAGGCTTCCAGTTGGCCCTGACGGTCCATGGCGTCCCAGGCGGCTTGGACTTGATCGATCGTTTGCATCTCAGTTCTCCGATGTGGTGGCCCCGGGGCGGGGCGTGATGCACCCAGACAGGCACGGGTGGGCGCCCGGCTGTCACCGGAGGCGGCGGCCTATGGCCGCCGGCGGAGGGGAACGGCGAAGCCGTTGACTGCTGGGCTCCCGTGACAGGATGGGAAATCGCGCGCGCCCGGTTTCAGTCGTGCAGGCCGTAGCCGCGACCCATGGGGAGCGGCGCGCCGAAGGCGAGGCCGTCGCACGTCGTACCTGGTAGATCAGCGACAGGCGCAAGCGACCGCGAGGCCGCAGGCCAGCGGGTCGCCAAGCCCGAGCGGCCACCACGGTTCAGTAGGCAGGCCGTCGCGTCGCCTGGTGGGCGGCGCGCCCGCAGGGAGGCCGTCGCCGGGCCCTGCAGCTGAAGCGCAGCGAGGGAGGCAGCCGAGGCCTTCAGGCCGGCGCCGACATCGAGCGGGTGCAAAAGGGGGGCGAGGCCCCCCAGTTCAGAAAGCGAACGCTCCCTGCCCGCTCGCAGTCTCCATGAAGACAGCTTCAGGGCCAGCCTCGTAGCGATCACGCCCCAGCGGCGTCCAACCGATATGGCGGCTGCTATCGTACTTGAACCAGCCTGCCTCTAGTCCGAGGATCAGGGCCCAGGCGCGCTCCTGGACTGATCCGACGCCGCTGTTCACGGGCCAGCTGATCGATCCCTCGCAGTTCACCTCGCAAGGTCGATGCAGCTTGCAAAGCAGCGTCAACGCATCGGCCGGAGCGGGTTGGTTTAGTTCAGCCATAACCTTTCGAGCAGTGGAAACCGTAATCTGTTTGACGCTGAGGGCGAACTCAACCGCTCGGATGATGTCTTGGTCAGTCGTGAAGTGGCGAGTGGCCAGGAGATCCTTCCAGTGCTTCTCGGTCATTAGATCCACGGCGTGCCACCACAGCCCAAGCTGGGATTTGGTGTACCCGAAGCGGTTGGGCGTCCCGCCATCCGGGATGTGCATTTCGAGGACCTGGGCAGCGTGCTTGACGAAGGGATGATCCCGCAATGCAGGGTGCATCAGCCCGATCCGGCGGGCCTGGCCGTCGACGAATTCAGACACCTCGATCGGGAACCTGAAAAGCCTGGATGGCAGATTCCACGGCTTTGAAAGATTCCAGTCGTAGGGAACGCTCAGCGTGCGGTTTAGATCGAGGAGGAAGGTGTTGTGTTCCAGCCCAGCAGCAACGATGCGCTCTCCTACCTGGTCAATCGGAACTTCTACGGGCTCGGCCGTAGCGGCGGGAGGTGCCTTGCGGGCTTTGGGAGATGAGGAGATCTGAAGAGCTTGCATCACGGATTATCCATCGTTGGCCGGTCCCAGCGACCGGCGATGGAGCCTCGGGGCATGGGTGGGCGCCTGGCAGTCACCGAGGCCGTCGGCCCTTGCCGGCGGCCGAGGCTACGGCCCTGCGGGCCGTTGACTTCCGGGCTCCCATGACACGATGCGAGAACGACGGCGCCCCTCCCCTTCCAGTCGGGCAGGCCGTAGCCGCGACCCGTAGGGAGCGGCGCGCCGAAGGCGAGGCCGTCGCCCGTAGCACCTGGTGGATCAGCGACAGGCGCAAGCGACCGCGGGGCCGCAGGCCAGCGGGTCGCCAAGCCCGGAGCGGCCACCGCGGTTCAGTAGGCAGGCCGTCGCGTCGCCTGGTGGGCGGCGCGCCCGCAGGGAGGTCGTCGCCGGGCCCTGCAGCTGAAGCGCAGCGAGGGAGGCGGCCGAGGCCTACTGGCCGGCACCGACATCGAGCGGTGGGCTCGCGCGGATCAGGGAGCGGAGAGCCAAGCCTTCAGCTTGGCGCGCATGAATCCGATCCCGTCGTTGATGATGGTCACTGGGGCGTCGGCCGCGATCCAGCCCATGTCGCGCAGCTCTGCGACGTGGGCCTGGGCGACGCGGACGTAGTCCTTGCCGCCGCAAATGGCGACGTCCTGGAAGGGTCGCCCTGCGGCGTGCATCATCAAGCAGACTTCCCCGGCGCCAGTACGAAGCGGATCCCGCTTTGCCAGGTGACGGAGACGGGCAGCCTCGGTCCGATGAACCTGTTTGTAGATCGGATAGACTCCGCTCAGCCCTCGCTCGATCATGAGGTCTGCAGTCTGGGAGGTGAGCTTGGTGTTGTAGTCGGGCATTTTGCCGCGAGCATTGCCAAGGCCAAACCGAGCGGAGAGATAGGCGACCTGTGCGGCTTCTTCGTGAGGATCAGCGGCCTTGAGCGTCTGCCAGAGAGGGCCGACGTATCGCTCGCGCGCCGAGAGCCCTTCACCGCTGGCCTTTGAGGCGGAACAGCCCAGGATGAGAAGCCGGGCCGAGGCTAGCGGCCGAGGGGTTGGGGCGTCCGGGGCGTCGAAGTCGATTTCGTACTGCCGCATCAGTTCTGGAAGGGGGATGTTGCGCATGGCGTGTCCTCATGGGGACCGCCCGATCTGGGCGGTGTCCGCCCTATCCGGTGCGAGGTGCCGGCCCGTCACCGTCGGCGCGAAGCGCCAGGGAAACGGCGAAGCCGTTGACGGGATATCCGGCGGAGACCTTGCAGTAGGATGGGACGACACCGTCTGCCGCCTGCCAGTTAGGTAGGTTCTCGCCACGGCCCTGCAGTTTCTAGTCGCGGGGAAGGGGGACGCCGTGTCCCCTTCCCTACTGGAACCGAAGGGAGGCGGACGCCGTCCGCCGTGCTCAAGCACGAGGGCGTCCTTGCCAGGGGCTTACCGCGCCCGGAACGCGAACTGAAGTTAACCGGGCACGGCTGGTGAAAGGGTCAGAGGTCGCAGGTCCAGAACTCTTTAACTCGGTTCCAGCGGGCGATCAGGACATGGAGGTAAGAGGGGGATGACGGATCGAGCTCGTCAGGCCGGTAGGCCTTCAGCCGAGCTTCATGTGCCTCCACGAACGACTTGTAGAGGTCGCCTGTAGGACGATCACCGCCAGCCATGCCAGCTCCTTCTACGAGGGTCCAAGCAATCCCGGTGGAATCGTAAAAGGCGTTGATTTTCGTAATCTGCTCTTGGGTCATCGGAATCTCCATCATGAAGCCGGCCCAAGCGACCGGCGATGGAGCTGAGGGGTGCGCGTGGGCGCCCGGTAGTCACCGAAGAATGCGGCGGCTTCGCCGCGATCGGAGGGGAACGGCGGAGCCGTTGACTTCCGGGCTCGCGTGACACGATGCGGTTATCGACGTGCGCTCCCCCCATTTCGGTCGGGCAGGCCGTAGCTGCGACCCATAGGGAGCGGCGCCCGAAGGGAGGCCGTCGCCCGCTGCACCTGAAGGAACGCGATAGGCGCAAGCGACCGCGAGGCCGAAGGCCAGCTGGTCGCCAAGCCCGGAGCGGGCACATCGGCACAGTAGGGAGCCCGTCGTGACGCCATCTCGGCGGCGCGCCCGTAGGGAGGGTGTCCCCGGGCACGAGAGCGGAAGGGAGGCGGACGCCGTCCGCCGTTCTCAAGCAACGGGGGCGTCCTGACCAGGGCGGCGAACCTCACTGGCTGATCGAGACTAGGCCCATAGAACGCCGTTTAGCAAATTAGCCGCCCGCGAGGGAGGCGGCCGAGGTCGAAGACCAGGCCGCCGACATCGAGCGATGCGGCGACCTGGTGCAGGAGCTGGATTAGGCAGCAACCTCCCAGCGGATGCGGACGCCGGCGGCGCGCGCGATCTTCAGGATGTTGTCGAAGGACGTGTTGGTCTCGCCGGAAAGGGCCTTGGCGAGGCCCTGACGGGTGAGATCGACCTCGGCCGCAACGGTGGCCAGCGCCTTCTGAGCGCGGACGGCCACGCCGAGGGCTTTCGTCATGGCCTTGGCGTCGCTGTCGGTTTCTTCAGCGACGAGCTGGATGTAGGCCGCGATACGCTCGGGCGTGTCCAGTGCATCGGCGGGATCGAATTCGGTAATGCCTAGATTGCTCATCGTGAAGCTCTCCATTCGGTTGCGAGCTCATGAGCCCGCTTGATGTCGTCGGCCTGGGAGGACTTGTCGCCTCCACAGAGGAGCAGGACGATGGTGTCGCCCTGCGTAGCGAAATAGACGCGGTAGCCGGGGCCGTAGTGGATCCGCAGTTCGGAGACGCCTTGGCCGACTGGCCGGGCGTCACCGAAGTTGCCTTCCGCTATCCGTTCGGCTCGGCGATTGATCCGAACCACGGCCTGAGCGTCTTTAAGTGCCTTCAGCCACAGTCTGAAAACGGCTGTCTGATAGACCTTGATCATGCAGGTAAACCATAGTTTACCGCGCCCGGAACGTCAACTGAAGTTAACCGGACGCGGCTGTTGATGGGGTCAGTACTCGCTGGCCAGCAGGAGCGTGCCGGTGCGATATGTGACGGACGGATCGACGGGATCGTCTGAGCCAAACTCCATCGCGGAGTCGCTGTAGTAGTCGATTTTGAAGATGAAGCGCTGTTCTTCGTCACCGACCGGATGGCTGAAAGCGAGGAAGTCGTGCTCACCGTAGGGGTCGTCGCCGGCAGCGAAGTTCTCGAACTCGCGCACCTTCTTCAGCACGCCCAGGAGAACCTCGTGGTCGAGGTTCGCTACCTCAGTCGACATACCCACGCGGCCGCGAAGCATCTGGCCTTCGAAGTTGATGGTCATGAGCGCCTGGCGGAAGGCGTCGTTCTGTCGGGCCAGGGTTCCCATGGTCGAGATCTCGGCCGCAGCGGAAGGGGTTTGCATCGTGGTTCTCCATCGTTGCGTCAGTCACAGCGACTGACGATGGATGCCTCGGAGCATGGGTGGCGCTCGGCAGTCACCGGAGAGGGCGGCGTCCTCGCCGCGATCGGAGGGGAACGGCCTCGGCCGTTGACTTCCGGGCTCCCATGACACGATGCGAAATCGTCGTCGCCTCCCCTCCCTAAGTGTGACTAGGCCCGAGGAGATCAGAAGACTATGGTGCGTCGAGATCGTCCTGGAGCGACCATTGGCACAGCCAGTCAGTCTGAAGATGAAAGCCAGCCTCCTTGGCTGGCGCGCCTTGAAAACGGTCTTTGGCCTACTGGCGACGGTATCGCTTCTTTCTATCCCTCTCAGTGGTTTGGCGGCGTGGTCGTTCTGGTTCGCAGGCGCAGTGCTGGCTGGGAGCATCGTAGCGGCTATGTGGCCTACACCGCGCTGGCTTCGAAGCTTGAGGATCGCAGCGAACCAGGAACGCCTCGCTGCCGGCAAGCCGACAAGAGGTGAGGCGTAGCCCTCGGCAGGCTGCGTCAGGGATCGTGACCCGGATGGGACGAAACTCGCCTTGGCGAGGTTCGGTGAGGAGCGCAGCGACGAGTAGAGCCCGGCCCCGGCCTTCAGGCCGGGGAGACGCCCAATCCCTTCGGCAACGTCATGGCAATCTCGCGCGGAACCAGCGCTGCAGCATCTTCCAGGTACGGCTTCTCGATATCGAAAAGGCTCGAGGCGGCCGCCTGGTACACAGTCTCGCTCTGTGCGAGGGCCTTCCTCACCTGATCCCGCAAAGGATCCAGTTCTTTTGCCGCTTCACGGCATTGTTCCGAGGCCCTCTGCAGCTGGGTCATATTCGAGAACGACAGGAAGTCGAATGCAGGAGAAACCGCGAAATCCACCACCAGATCGAACAGATCTTCATGCAGCGTCAGCTCCATGACCCCCATCTTGGTGGGCACGCCATTCGATAGCGCCTGTATCGCCTGCTTTGCCTCCTGGATCGCATGACCAGCTCGGGAAGTTTCGGCAGAGGACATCAGCGAAACGGCGCGGCTTGTCGTCATCAAGTCGAAGCCTTCTGTCGTCGCGGCGTTGGAGCTAGTCCTTTCGGCTTCAACGAGTTTGCGATGCGCTTCATCCACCAGGTGCATGAATCCCCGAACCCGCTGGAGCTCAACCAAGGCAATGTCCCGGCGATACGCCTGGTCCGCATGGCGCTCAGCATCCAGCAAGGAGCGCGCCAATGCCGTGCCGGCCGTCGCCTCGACCCATTTCGTTGCGGCACGCGCGGCGCTCTCACGAATGTCCTGGAGCCGGGCGACCTCGGGCCCGAGGGGCCGAGGCTTACGGGTGGCGGGCAGCCACCCGAAGAGCCGACCGGGCAAGCTGTTTGCACGGCGGCGCTCGGCGTCCCGCCGGCGAACCTGCGCCGCCTGCAGATCGGCTTCAGCCTCGGCTATCAGAGCCACCCAGTTGAGAAGGTCAGCAGGCACGAAAACTCCAGGGTGTGATGGCGGTGCGCCCAGACTAGGCGCCGGGGAATCCGGCGACTAGTCGTCGGCGCCAGAAACAGAGCGGGAGCGCGACAGGCGCTAGCGACCGCGAGGCCGAAGGCCAGCAGGTCGCCAAGCCTGAACGCGATGACCGGAGGGCTTCAGGCAGCGAGTAAGGGCGCCGTCTGTCCGTGCCGGGCTATGACCTCTTCGGACCAGATGCCAGTGCCCATTTCCTCGACAACCTCGCAGGCGTCCAGATCGATCACGATGGCGCCGCCGCCGAAGGCGCCGGCGCGAGGGCGGGAACAGGTCTGGGCATATTCGACAACGAACAGGCCAGAGAGACCGCGAGCGCGCCCGCAGCCGATGATGAAGTTCACCAGGGCGTCCAGGTCGACGTGGCCGTCATTGTCGTGGATCCACAGTGCGTCGCGATCGACCGAGACGATGAAGCCGCCGGCGGCGTCGGGGTCGAGGGCCAGATCAGCGTGGCGCTGACGGACGCAAGCTTCAGCGTCGTCCGCCGTCATCGGCAGGAGGCAGGAGAAGTGGGTGAAATAGTCGGCCATGCGGGAGCTCCAGGACAGGGCCTCGCCTCTCAGGGGCGAGGAACACTCGCCCCGGCCGGCCTCTTCCTCTGCAGGCTCAGGGCGCAAAAAGGGGGCATTCGCCCCCTAGATCAGCTGCCGAGCCTTGAAGCTGGTGTACTGGCCTCGCCCGACGATGATGTGGTCATGCACGACGATCGAGAGCGCCTTGGCCACCGTCACGACCTCCTGGGTCATCTTGATGTCGGCTTGGCTAGGAGAGCAGTCACCTGAAGGGTGATTGTGAGCGAGCACGATGGCGTGGGCGTGAAGCTCGAGCGCGCGCCGCATGATCTCGCGCGGATAGACCGCGCAGTGATTATAGGTGCCCGACGTCATGATCTGGTCCTCGATCAGTCGGTTCTTGGTGTCGAGGAACAGCACCCTGAACTGCTCCTGTGGCAGCTGCCCCATGCGGTTCTGCAGATAGCTCTGGACCAGGTAGAAGGAATCGAGCGTCAGGCGATCGAGACCAGCCTTGGCCACACGACCGCCGATCTGCACTGCAAGGCGGATGCGATCCTGGACGTTGTGATGGAGCAAGGTCCGGGTGACGAACTCGGACCTCGAAGCAGTTGCAGCTGCAGCTAGGCTGTCGAAGTCTGACATGACGATCTGCGCAGCGCCTGCGCCGCCAAGGTCTGGCAGGAGACGGGCGAGAACCTCAACGTCGGTGAGACCCTCCAGAGCGGCAGGCGAAAAGCGCGCGTCTGACTCGACAGGAACCGCCTGACCCACGAACGGGAAAACCGGGGCAGCTTCGGAAAGATCAAGGGAGAGCTGAACACCCATGTCTCAGCCCTCCACCGCGACGGCCGAAACCCAGTGCAGGGGCACGCCCTCGAAATCGGCAACGATCTTGCGCGCTGCGAGCGCCGACTGAGCCCAGGTCAAGATGGTGGTCTTCTCAGCCACCAGGCACTGGAACTTGGAGAAGGTCAGGCCAGAAGTGCTTTGCATCGCGGATTATCCATCGTTGGCCGGTCCCAGCGACCGGCGATGGAGCCTCGGGGCATGGGTGGGCGCCTGGCAGTCACCGAGGACGTCGGCCCTTGCCGGCGGCCGAGGCTACGGCCCTGCGGGCCGTTGACTTCCGGGCTCCCATGACACGATGCGAGAACGACGGCGCCCCTCCCCTTTCAGTCGGGCAGGCCGTAGCTGCGACCCATAGGGAGCGGCGCGCCGAAGGCGAGGCCGTCGCCCGTAGCACCTGGTGGGTCAGCGACAGGCGCAAGCGACCGCGAGGCCGCAGGCCAGTAGGTCGCGAAGCCCGGAGCGGCCAAGCGATGACCGCTCTGGGCGCGGGATCAACCGGCGCGGATGAGATCCTGGGCCTGCAGGAGGACATCTGCCTGTTGAACCGTCGCGTGATATGGACAATCCGCCGGCACCTTGTCGTGGGTGTCGTAGATGTGGGTGTCGATCGCATCATCGATGAGCGAGCGCATGGCTCGGAGCAGATCAAAGCCTTCCGGGCTGAGCTGATCAGCGCTGCGCCGGGTCGCGAGGTAGATATCGGCCGCGGCGATCTGCACACCGATGCCGCAGTCCGGCGGAAGGAAACCTGCGACGTCATCCATCATGTCCCGCATCGCGGTGATCAAGGCGACGCCTGTTGCATCGATCGGATCCGTCTCGCGCTTGGCGACGACGTGCGCGCGGGCGTCCTGGATCAGACGATCGAGGATGTCGATGGCGTCAGCGCCGGAAGCATGACCGTCCTGTTCCTCGCCCGTCTTGAGGGCGGCGACGGCCAGGACGAATTTGCTGAAGTCTGACATGGGAGCTCCTTTTCAGCGCGCGGCCCCTTCGGCCGGCGACTAGCCCGGCAAGGCAAGGGCGACGATGAGCGTCACCCGTCTGAAGACGGGGTACGGCGAAGCCGTTGACGCCGAGGAGCCCGCGCCAGGATGGGCGTCGCCGCCGACCCTGCGCAGGCTGGAGGGCTACCAGTCGAAGAGGGGAAGGCCGGCCACGTCCTGATCCAGGGATACAGCGTCACGATCGAAGAGCACGTACTGGCAGCCGTGCCGCAGCGCGAACTGCAGCACGTCCCACAAGTCGTCGTGGGACTCAGTCGTGCGCTCCTCATGGCAGTAGGCGAGGAAGCCGTGCTCGGTCGGGTTCGTGACAGCCCAGTCGATTTCGCGCTTCTCGGCCGCGCTGCACGTCTCCTGGGAGACGTGCGCGGTGGAAATGATCAGCACTCGCGAGATCGCATCGACCAGGGCTCTCATTGCAGGCCCTCCGGCAAGGCGCGGCAGAACTGCAACGGCAGTCCCGACAAGGCGGCGAGGTCTCTGGCAAGCGTGATGCCGTCATCGAGGCCGGCGCCGTCGACGGTGTCGGAAATCGCGTCACACTCTCCGGTCGCCAGCACGCCATAGACGGTGAAGAACTCGGCGTCATCGACTGGCTGGCACGATAGGCAGGCGCCATACTTGTCGGCACAGACACCGCAGAGCACCAGGCCGCGATATCCGGCCCAATCTGGCTGTTGGTGATTGGTCTGGCAGTTGAAAAGACGGCGTCGATCATCGGGCGCGATCATGTCGGATCTCCTTCTCCACCGCGGGCGTCGCGGCCACGCGAGGTCAGGAGGGGCTATGGTCTGGCCCGCACCCCTGGGCCGGAACGAAGTGGAGGACGGCGCCAGCCGTTGCGGGCGAGACTGTCCCTCCCCTCATGTCGTGGATGCAGCGTCGCCCTGGGAGGGAGTGATCAGGCTCGATGTCGATAGACGGTGGCCCTGCTGACGCCATGACGTGCTGCGGCCTGGTCAGCTGTGATGTCACCTCGATCGAGTTCAATCACTGTGCGGCGCCATTCATCGGTCTGATGGAATGGAAGCGTGACCCCTGAAGCGGCGATGACCTGGCTGAAGAGGGATGCAGCGTCGAAGAGGGAGACGGCGCGGCGCGTATCAGCGCCGCTGTCCAGGACCAAAAGGTGGGCGCCAATGGCCCGAAGCCGGGACAACCTTTCGAAGATGTCGCGAAGATCAGATCCAAGGCTCACGAGGGTGTCGATGGCCAGGAGGTCGCCGGGTCGAAGGTTGCTGAAAACCCGGTCGAGCTCGGGCGTCAAAGCGGAACCACAACGACGCAGCTCCGAGAAGACCTGACTTGCCCCGGCCTGCTTCAGCCGACCAGCCTGAGCGGCGAGTTGGGCAGGATCGTCGGAACGTGCATAGGCAAGCATGGAAAAGCCCCTGTCTCAGTCTCAGAGACTATGAGACGAGAACAGGGGCTGTGACTAGAACGCTATCGCAGTTCGACGAATGCGCAAGCCTGAGGATCATGCGTTCAGATGCCGCAGAAGCGACATTTGCAGACCTGCAGTGAAGGCCGTCGGGTTGACCTTCAGCTCGGCCGCGCGGGCAGTGGCCGCCTGGTCGAGTTGATCGACGACGCTGGCCAGCACATCGCGGTCCAGAACCTGAACCGCCCGGGCCAAAGCGAGAGCGGCTTGCGCGACAAGGCCGGCGCAGCCGGACCCGCCGTGAGTTTTCAGGACATGATTGAGGTCTGAGATACGACGCCAGGCGCGGCGGCGAGCATCGTCGGTGACGCCGAGCTGCATGGCGCAGGAGAGAAGGATCGCAGGGCCAAACCGCGGATCGGCGCGCTTTGCAGGGTCAAGACCGCCCTGCCCGTCCATCTGGATCGCCTGAGCGACGTCGAAGAGGTGACGCGACACTGTGACGAAGGCTGCAGTCGCCGGGAGACCGTTCAAGCGGGTCTTGAGAGTGTCGGGACTGCAAAGGCCAGGAAGGGTGAGGCTGGACATGGAAAAGCTCCGCTGAACCGCCGTGATTGGCGGCGTGACCGGAAGGAGCGGGTCAGTGACTGGCGGCAAGGGAGGAAGCGAAGCGGCCCTTGCCGCCTGAAGGAACGGCCCGCTCAAGCTGGGCAGGCCGTTGATCGAGGAAGTCGGCCGTCAGAAGCAGAATGCCATCTGTCCGCCCTTGTCCTGATAGGTCGAGGGTGCGGTTTCGTCGGTGCCCACAAGCCAGGGGAACGACAGCAACGGATCCTTGCGGTGCTTCGCATCGACAGGAACCGGGCGACTGTCGTCCAGCAGTCCTTCGATCCAGTGCTGTGCGGCTTCCAGGACATCGGCGCCATAGATGGGAGCGGCACCACAAAGCGAGCGATATCCAGTCGGGGAGATGAACAGCCCTGTCTTGCTGGCGGCGTGCAACTCGTATCCGCCAATGCTGTTCAGGCCGGATGTTCGTAGCACCGCGCGGATACCGCAATGCTCGACCAGGAACTCGCCCTTCTGACCCCAGATGGGCTGTTCCCCCGGCGCAGCGGCCAGGGCCTGACGGAGGCGAGGCCCCGATGCATCAGGTCCGGCCTCGCAGCCCGAGATGGTGTCGCCATTGGCGCGGACTATCGCTGCCTTGAAACAGGCCTGGGCCATCAGCATGAGGTCGGGGTCTTGTGTGAGCACGGCGCGGTCGTAGTCGACCATATGGTTTCGGGCGATCGCCACCAGCTGGCTGAAATCACCAGGAAGCGACGGCACGTACTGGTCCAGCGCGTCGGCCCAAACCTCACTCCAGTCGCGACCCCGCTTCGCGGGGACGAGATGGCTGGAGAACGGACCTTCGACATAGGCGAGGGTTGAGGGTGCGGATGCCATGAATCTCTCCTGAGGCTTGAAAGCTGATGGAGAAGATCGAAAGCGAGATGTCGGCCCGTCACCGAAGTCGCGCAGCGACGCAGGCTACGGCTTGCCCGTTGACGGGATAACCGACAGAGCCCTTGCTGTAGAATTCTCCATGCAGCTGGCAAATCCAAATCGCAGCAGGCCCCGGCAAAGCAGGAACCGGGGCCCACGCGACGTTGCTCGCTTTCCCTCGTCAAGGGCACGTCAGGGAGGAGGAAGCCCTGACGCTGATGTCAAATAGACAGGAAGGCGTAAGCGCGACTAGACCACGGCCGCAGAACTCGACCGCGCTTCGCGCGGACGAGCGATGCAGCCGCTGTCGCGCGAACCCCGGCGCTGAACCGCGCCGGGGTGGACAGGTCTAGCGAGATGGCAGGTCCTTCGTGTCAACCGGGCTGCAGGTCGTCCGACATGTGGGGCAATCGTCGTCACAGATCGCTGTCCAGGTGTCTTGCCAGGTCTCTCCGCAAGGGCATTCATAGAAGTTCAGGAAGCGCTGGACCTCCGAGGACTGTCGAGGGGTCAAGACGGTCATGCGGACTGCCCCCAGGCCAACAGACCGGCTAACAGAGCGGCCGCGCCCGAAGACAGGATCTGATCGAGATAAGCCGACCAGGGCAACCGATAGCGAACGGTCTGACCAATGCGGAAGCCTGCATAGCCCGCGACCAGGACGCTGATCAGGGAAAAGCCGATAGACAGCACCTCAGGCCTCCCTGTCCGGCCAGCGGTCCTTGCCGTCGTCTTCCCAAGGGGGAACGTAGGCGTTGGCGGTGCGGGTCATGACGGCCTCCTGGGCTGCTGTGGGTTCACACAGGAAAGGCCCCCCGTTTCCGGGGGGCCTCGCCAGTCAGTAGGGGATGTCATCGTTGCCCTGGTCGGGCTGGGGCTCTTCCTTGCGTCGGGGCGAACCAAGGAACTCCAGACGATCATTCGGGCCGACCGCGATCTCGTAGCTGTACTTCTTCTCGCCGTCTTGCTCCCAGCTCTTGTTGCGGATCTCGCCGGAGATGAAGATCTTGTCGCCTTTGCCGCAGTACTGCTCGATGAGCTTCACCAGGCCCTGGTTGTAAACCGAGATGGTGTGGCCCTCGGTGTACTTCTTGCCCTTGCTCTTGGTCTCCGTCAGAAGACGCAGAGAAGCAACGCGCTTGCCTTCGCTCAGGCTGCGGAACTCCGGGTCACGGGCCAGATTGCCGATCAGGTGGACGATGTTCATCTTATATTCCTTTTCGCTGACCGACCGGGCTTTCCCGGTCGGCTCGCGGACTTGCCGCGATCACGAAACCGCTTGGGGCGTGGCCTTAGGACACGAACGAAATCCGCTGGCGGGGAAGAAACCGGCTGCACAAGCGCAGCGCGGAAGCCGGAGTGTCTGACCGACAGCGCCCTTTAGGGTTGATTTCGAGAGGGGCCGGCCAAGCCCAGGTTCATCGTGATCAATCGCGGTTGCTCCGCAGCCACTGACGGGCGCCTGGCGCTACCGAAAAGGGCCTACGAGGACATAAGACCTGATCTTCTGGCGCGGTCTGGATTTCCTGCCGCACGAACAGCATGAGCCCCTTCCCTGCCCTTCAAAGGAGATCAGCCAGGGAAGGATGATCCGAGAAGATCCACCAGGTTCTCAACCTTCAGCCACGAAGGAAGAAAGAGGCTCGGCGAAGAAGACCAGGTCCATCCGGCCAGTGCAATAATGATGGGACGAGCGCGGTCCTGAAGTGCGTGACAGAGTTCGCTGACTGCTCCTTCGACGGGCGTTCCGCCCGTCCCGGAAAGGTCGAACCAAGACGAACCGTTGCAACCGGCGCCGCCCGCTTGGCGGGCTCTGCCGGATGGGGTGGCCGCTAGTCGCGGCCACACTGCCCTAGCGCGTCGTTTACGCATCGTGCCACGACATCCCGGAAGTCAACGGCCTGGCGGCCGTTTCCCTCAGAGGCCGGCGAGCCGACCTCCTCGGTGACTGCCGGGAACCCTGTCGTGTCTCGAAGCTCCATCGCCGCTGCTCGGGCGGCTTCCATGGAGCTGAACAT
>NZ_CP195593.1:3212500-3644443 GCF_051353055.1 Brevundimonas sp. CEF1 | reverse complement strand
CGCGCCCCCCAATATCGTCAAAACACACCCGCCAAGAGTTAGAACCACCGAACGAACGCACAACGAAGGCGACAGCCGGGACGACTTCTCCTGCCCCGCAAAACCGAGGTTTTGCAGGTGGGGTCGTACTCACGGACAGACGTCTCCCGCCGGCGGAAACCATTGATTTCCCCCGTCTTCATCCGGATTGGGATGGAAGTGCGTTACAGGCCAAAACTTACGCGTCGCACGGCGGAGATCAACGCTGATTCGAGTCGAGATTCGCACTTAAATTGTTTGACTCCGGCAAACCCCGGCGTCGCTTGGGAAAATGGCGATTTCGCCCCATTCGCTAACGCTGGATTCTATGGAATTCCGTCCGCGACTTAGCGTCAGACAGCAAGACGGCGAGGGAGCTTGCGCTTCCTCGCCGTTGAAATCGTTAGATTTTCTTGCGACAACCCGGTTACGGGTCGTCCGAGCGCGTTAGATGACGTCGTTTGACAAAGACGTGAAAGCCCGTCCCGACGTCGCCTAAATCAGGCGGCCGACAGCTTCTTCAGCTGGGCGGCCAGGCGCGAAACCTTGCGCGAGCCGGTGTTCTTGTGAACCACGCCCTTCGACACGGCGCGCATCAGTTCCGACTGAGCCGTGATGAAGGCGCTCTTGGCGGCTTCGACGTCTCCGCCCGTCAGGGCTTCCTGGAACTTGCGCAGGTAGGTGCGAACGCGCGTACGGCGGGCCTTGTTCACTTCGGTCCGCGCTTCGATCTTGCGGATCGCCTTGCGGGCGCCTGCATTGTTGGCCATCGGGTAAAAACCTTCGAACGAAAACGCCGCGAACCCACGTCCACGGCGAGGAAATCTCAAGAGCGGGCGGCTATAGCGGAAAGGCTCCGGCCGGTCAACGCGATCCGGCCGGAATTGAATCAGGGCCTGGGTTTAACGGCCGGTGAAGGCGGGTTTGCGCTTCTCCACGAAGGCCGCCATCCCCTCCTTCTGGTCCTCGAAGGCGAACAGGGAGTGGAACAGGCGGCGCTCGAACACCACCCCTTGCGTCAGGGTCGTCTCGAAGGCGGCGTTGACCAGTTCCTTGTTGGCCATGACCGCCAGGATCGACTGGCCGGCGATCTTGGCCGCCGCCGCCCGCGCCTCGTCCAGCAAGACGTCAACCGCGACCACGCGTGCTGCCAGACCGGACCGCTCGGCCTCGGCCGCGTCCATCATCCGCCCGGTCAGGCACATGTCCATCGCCTTGGCCTTGCCCACGGCGCGGGTCAGGCGCTGCGAGCCGCCGATGCCGGGGGCCACGCCCAGGTTGATCTCGGGCTGACCGAACTTGGCCGTCTCCGAGGCGATGATGAAGTCGCACAGCATGGCCAGCTCGCAGCCGCCGCCCAGCGCATAGCCCGAGACCGCCGCGATGATCGGCTTGCGGAAGCTGGCCACCCGGTCATGGGCGCGAGCGAAGAAGTTGCCGCGATACATGTCGGCATAGGCCTGATCCGCCATCTCCTTGATGTCGGCGCCGGCCGCAAAGGCCTTGACCGAGCCGGTCAGGACCACGCAGCGCACGCTGTCGTCGTCGGCCACGCTCTCCAGGAAGTCGCCCAGTTCGCCGGTCAGGGTGGTGTTCAGCGCATTCAGCGCCTCGGGCCGGTTCAGGGTGACGACCGCATAGCCGTCGGCGTGGCGTTCGATCAGCAGGGTGGAATAGGCGTCGGTCATCTGGGCGCTCCTGATTATGTCGCCCCGGCTTTACCAACCCGCTCATCCCGGCGGAAGCCGGGATCCAGTTCTTTGGCCAAGGGCGATAGGTTCGCTGGACGAGCCCGAGGTTCTTACTGGACCCCGACCTCCGCCGGGGTGATCGGAAGGGGGTTCAGCCCTCCCACTGGAACACCTCGCCGATCTCGACGCCGAAGACCTGGGCGATGCGGAAGGCGGCCTCCAGGCTGGGCGAGTATTTTCCCTGCTCCATGGCCACGATGGTCTGGCGCGTCATGCCGATGCGCGCGGCCAGATCCGCCTGGGTCATTTCCCCGGCGTGAAAGCGCAGCTCGCGGATGCGGTTTCGGATTGGAGGCGGCGACTTGCCCATCAGCGGCCCCGCTGCAGAAGGATGAGTTCAGTCGCCATCCGCAGCAGTTCCGCCGCCACGAAGCCGAACAGGATCCAGTTGGCCTGCTCCAGAACCAGATTGGGGATCCACGGCCCCGGCGTGCCGGCCTGACCCGTCTCCGGCAGACCATAGGCATAGGCCAGGAAAGCAGCCAGGGCGTAGATCTTCCAGGCGCCCCAGACCACGGCTCCGCACAACAGGACATAGCCGACCTGCATGGCGCGGGCGCGGGCCGCCAGTTCGCGCTCGTCGCGCACCGCCCGCTCGGCCCGGCGCGAGATCAGCAGGGACATCACCCCGGTCGCCGCGCTGATCGCCAGGGACAGGAAGACGCAGACCACGAACAAGGTCGTAGCGTCCGCCAGCAGATCGCGCGCGCGACCTCCGCCCCACATCCCGATCAATGTCCAGAAATAGAAGCCCCAGACCCCGGCCGTGGCCAGGAACTGAAGGCACAGGCTCTTCTCACGAAACGTCATGACGCGCTCCCTTCCTTGGCCGGCTTTCAACCGACCCGGCGCAGCAGGGTGATCTGGGTGGCGTGACGCACCACCTCGGACAGGGCCAGGGCGAAGATCACCCCATTGGCCGCCAGCAGCATGGCCGGCGCCAGCGCCTCCGCCCCCAACAGGTCCGGGTGCTTGCGGGCATAGACATAGGCGAAGGCCGCCAGACCGCCGAGCACGGCGCTCATCGTCAGAAAGGCCGCCTGACTGGCCTTCAGGGCCACGCCCTGCTCGCGCTCGTCGATGACGCCGCGCTCCGCCTTCGAGGTGCTGACCGCCGCCAGAATGGAAAAACCGACATGGGCCGCCACGCTGAAACCGATGCAGACCCCCATGGTCCACAGCACCAGATCCTGCGTCAGCAGGCCGTCGGCCGCCTTCAGCCCCAGCCGGACGAAATAGAAGCTCCACACCGCCGAGGTGGTCAGCAGCATGCCCCACGACAGTTTTTCCCTGAACGACATCAGCCGCCTCCTCCTTGATCCCAAGCGATGAGGCGATGTCGCATGACACAGACATCATGTCTATAATTTTTTACATCACGTCCGATTTATCGGACACGTCACCGCTTCTGGCAGACCGGACAGAAGAAGGTCGAGCGCCCGCCCTGGACCACGCGCGCCACCACGCCGGAACAGCCTTCGGTCCGGCACGGCTCGCCCTCGCGGCCATAGACGTCGAAGCGATGCTGGAAATAGCCCTGGCCGCCCTCGACATTGGCGAAGTCCTTCAGGGTCGAGCCGCCCGCCGCGATGGCGTCGGCCAGGACGTTGCGCACCTCGGTCGCCAGCCGCTCCAGCCGGGGCCGACTAACCTTGCCCGCCGCCGTCAGCGGCGAGATGCGCGCCCGATACAGCGCCTCGCAGACATAGATATTGCCCAGCCCCGCCACGATCCTCTGATCCAGCAGGCTGACCTTGATGTTCTGCGCCTTGCCGGCGAAGGCCTCCGCCAGATGGGCGGCCGAAAAGGCGTTGCCCATCGGCTCCGGCCCCAGGTCCATAAACCAGGCATGGCCCTCGACCGCCTCGGTCGGGATCAACCCCATGAAGCCGAACCGCCGCGCATCGGCGTATCCCAACCGCGTCAGCACCCCGGCCCGCTCCGCCGTCAAACTCATATGCTCGTGCTTGCCCGCGACGGGCGCCTCCGTCTCGAACACCCCCGGCGCCACGCCCTCCAGGGTGAACCGCCCCGTCATCCCCAGATGGGTCACCCAGGTCTCGCCGGTCGACAGCGGGAACAACAGATACTTGGCCCGCCGATCCAGCCGCAGCACCGTCGCCCCGTCCAGCCGCTCCACGAACCGCTCGGGAAAGGGAAAGCGCAGGTCCGGCCGGTTCTGACGCGCCGCCGTCAGCCGCGCCCCCTCCAGCACCGGCTCCAGACCACGCCGCACGGTTTCGACTTCGGGTAATTCAGGCATGGAAGAAGCCTAATCCTTCTCCCCTTGCGGGAGAAGGTGGCAGTCCTCGGACTTGATCTGGGGGCTGACGGATGAGGGGGCTCGCTCCCTTAAAGGTCCGCTCACCCCGGCGGACGCCGGGGTCCAGTCCTTTGGCTGCAAAGGCCGCGCGCGGAGCTCTCACTGGATCCCGGCGTCCGCCGGGATGAGCGGTGAAAGGGCTGAGCCTTCACATCCAACCTCGCCAATCCCTGAAAATCAGCGGGATTGGCCGCCCCCATCCCCCATCTGCTCGCCGCACCTCCAACCCCTGCCATGCTTCCTCCCGTCCCGTCGCAAGGGAGGGCTCGCTCGGCCGGCGAACCGAAGCGGCGGCGGGAGCGGAGAGAACGGGGGTCTTGTCGAACCTCCCGCCCTCCATCGCGCGCGCCGGGCAAGGGAGCACCCAGCGGAAGGCGGCGACGGATCGGGCGGAGGGTTCAGGAGTGAAGGGGGCAGCGCGCGAACGCGGGCTAATCTCGGGGTCTCAAGTAGCCCGAAGGGCGGTAGACCCCACTTCAATCAAGACGCCGCAGGGGCCTAGCGACGGGGCGTTCGACCCGTCCGCCAGAGAGGTCCCGGTCAGGGTCGCGGGGGTTACGCGGACCGTTCCAGGACTGCACGCCGGTGCAGCCTGCCCGTCATGGGCGCCGGGGGTAGCCGATAAGACCGGCGCCTGCCCCGAGCTCATGAACAACTCTTCGCGCGGGGCGTCGGTCTTCGTCGAAACGGTATTACTCACTCACTCCGGGCGAAGGCCCGGCGTCCCGCCCAGCCCTTCCACCGCCCGCGATTTCGCGAGGCGGACGCCGGCGCTCAAGCAGCCCGAAGGGCGATAGCGCACTCAAGAAGTTCCTTCTCCCCTTGCGGGAGAAGGTGGCCGAGCGGAGCGAGGTCGGATGAGGGGTCTCGCGACCGCCGGCAAAACCCCTCATCCGTCGGCCTTCGGCCGCCACCTTCTCCCGCAAGGGGAGAAGGGAAGCCTCCGCGACCCGTTGTCACGGCCGCGCTTTCCGGCTTACCTCCGCGCACAACGGAAAGAACCGCGCATGACAGACAGACCCGCCGGAACCGGCAAACGCATCGAATTGACCATCCGCGCCCTGATCCTGGGCTGTTTGCTGGCGGCGGTCTTCACGGCGGCCAACACCTATCTGGGCCTGAAGGTCGGCCTGACCTTCGCCTCGGCCATTCCGGCGGCGGTCATCTCGATGGCCCTGCTGCGCGCCTTCAAGGGTTCGACCATCTGGGAGAACATGACGGTGCAGACCGTCGCCTCGGTCGGCGGCGCCATGAGCTCCATCATCTTCGTCCTGCCCGGCCTGGTCATGATCGGCTGGTGGATGAACTTCCCCTTCTGGGAATCGGTGGCCATCTGCGTGCTCGGCGGCGTGCTGGGCGTGACCTTCTCCATTCCGCTGCGCCGGACCCTGGTGGTCCAGGGCGGCCTGCCCTACCCCGAGGGCGTCGCCGCCGCCGAGGTGCTCAAGGTCGGCTCGCCCGGCGCCGATGAATCCGCCGAGGCCGTGCGCGAGAACCGCTCGGGCCTGTTCGTGGTCATCGGCAGCGCCGTCGCCTCGGCCTTCTTCGCCTTCCTGGCCTCGGCCCGCGTCTTCGCCGCCGAGACCGTCGCCTTCGCGCGCCTGCCCGCCGCGCTCGGCGGCGGCGCCACCGGCGTCGGCTTCTCCATGCAGTTCGCCCTTCTGGGCGCCGGTCACCTGATCGGTCTGGCCGTCGGCCTGACCCAGTTGTTCGGCCTGATCCTGGCCTGGCTGATCTTCGTGCCCATCCTGACCTCGCCCGAGTTCATGGCCTGGGCCGCCGCCCACGGCGTGCCCTCCATCGCCGGAACCCTGCCCGCCGGGGCGCCCGCCGAGGAACTGGCCATGACCGTCTGGGCCAAGGAAGTCCGCTTCATCGGCGCCGGCGTCATCGGCGTGGCCGCCCTGTGGACCCTGGCCAAGCTGGCCAAGCCCCTGGTCGCCGGCCTGGCCTCGGCCGTCGCCGCCCAGACCAAGCGCGCCCACGGCGAGGTCCTGGACCGCACCGAGCAGGACATTCCGATCAAGTTCGTCGGCCTGCTGTCGATCGCCGCTCTGGTCGGCATCGCCGTCCTGCTGGCCGTCTTCGCCCAGGGCACGGCCCTGGCCGGCTCCACCCCCCTGCTGGTCGTCGGCGGCCTCATCTATGTCGTGGTCATCGGCTTCGCCGTGGCCGCCATCTGCGGCTACATGGCCGGCCTGATCGGCTCATCCAACAGCCCCGTGTCGGGCGTCGGCATCCTGGCCATCATCATCGCCTCCCTGCTGATGCTGGGCGTCATGGCCATCGCCGGCGTGCCCGCCGATCCGTCGATCATCGCCTTCGCCCTGATCGTCACCGCCGTGGTCTTCGCCGTGGCCGTCATCTCCAACGACAACCTGCAGGACCTCAAGACCGGCCAGCTGGTCGAGGCCACGCCCTGGCGTCAGCAGACGGCCCTGCTGGTCGGCGTCGTCGCCGGCGCCCTGGTCATCCCCTTCGTCCTGGACATGATGAACCAGGCCTTCGGTTTCGAGGGCGGCCCGCCCGCCATCGTCCAAGGCGCCCAGACCCTGGCCGCGCCCCAGGCCACCCTGATCTCGGCCCTGGCCAAGGGCGTCATCAGCGGCGAGCTGCGCTGGGACCTGATCGGCATCGGCGCCGTCGTCGGCGTCCTCGTCATCATCCTCGATGTCGTCCTGCGCGGCGCCACCAAGGACAAGGTCAAGCTGCCGCCCCTGGCCGCCGGCATCGGCGTCTATCTGCCGGCCGCTGTCACCACCATGCTGGTCGTCGGCGCCGTCTGCGGCTGGGCTTATGACAAGTGGATCGCCACGACCCGCTTCGCCGACGTCGGTCGTCGCATGGGCGTGCTGCTGGCGTCGGGCCTGATCGTCGGGGAAAGCCTGTTCGGCGTCTTCACCGCCGCCGTCATCGTCAGCACCCGGAACGAAGCCCCCTTCGCGCTTCTGCCCAAGGACACGGCCTGGCCCGCCATGTGGGCCGGTCTGGTCGCCTTCGCGGTCCTGACCTTCGCCCTCTATTCCTGGATCCGCAGCCGCTCGGCCAAGGTCTAAAATCCCTAGAGCGCGGAGGCGAACGCCTCCGCCGCCCTACTGGGCCGCCGTTCGCGGTGACGCAGCAGATGAAACGGCCGCTCGGGCAGATCGAGCGGCAGACGAACCAGCCGCCCCGCCTCGATCAGGGGCTGGGCGGCCAGTTCCGAGATCGCCGTGACCAGCCCCCCCGCCGCCACCGCCGACAGGATGGCCTCGTTGGACGGCAGGGTCAGAACCGCCCGCAGCCCCGCCGCGACGCCGCGCGGCAAGGCCGCCTCGAACTCGCTGCGCGTCCCCGAACCCTCTTCACGCAGCACCCAGTCCAGCGCCTTCAGCTCCGCCGCCGACAGCGCCTCGCTCCGCCCCGCCAGCGGATGCCCCGGCGCCGCCACCACCACCAGCCGGTCGGCGTCCATTCGCACCTTCTCGACCCGGGGGGCCTCAAACGCCCCCTCGATCAGGCCCAGTTCCGCCTCGCCCGCCAGCACCGCTTCGACCACCCGGTGCGTATTGCCGATCGACAGGTGCAGCTGGATCTCCGGATGGGCCCGCGCAAAGGCCGCCATGCGCGGCGGCAGCCAGTAGGCGGCGATGGTCTGGCTGGCGAACAGCCGCACCGCGCCGCGCTTCAGACCGGCCAGATCGTCCAGGGCCTGTTCCGCCGCCTCGGCCTGGGCCAGGACGGCGCGGGCCTCGGGCAGGAAGGCGGCGCCCGCCGCGTTCAGGGCCAGACCCCGGCCCACCCGGTCGAACAGCTGGGTCCCGTGCCGCGCCTCCAGCGCCGCCACCGCCGCGCTGACCGCCGACTGGGTCAGGTGCAGGGCCTCGGCCGCCCGCGTCATGTGCAGGCGCTCGGCCACGGCGACAAAGATGCGGAGCTGTTCCAGCGTCATGGCCAATCAATCGCTTTTCTCGATCATTAAATCCAGAACTATCCGTTGGATTGATCAGAAGCCGGAGCAGAGGATGCAGCCTCATGGCGACCGCTCATCATTCCGTCTCCGATCACCTCCGCCAGACCGGCGCTCTGCCCGCCCCGCTGCGCGGCGTCGCCCGCCTGCTGCCCGGCGTCCTGCTGAGCGCGAGCGTCGGCGCGGCCGCCTATGGCCTGCAACTGATCGAGACCGCCCTGTTCGGCCACCCCTGGGTCGAGGGTCTGGTCATCGCCATCCTGGTGGGGGCGGCCCTGCGCCTGGTCTGGACCCCGTCCAGCCTCTGGGCGCCCGGCATCGCCTTCAGCGCCAAGACCCTGCTGGAGGTCGCCGTCGCCCTGCTGGGCGCCACCGTGTCCGGCGCCGCCGTCATGGCGCTCGGCCCCGTCATGCTGCTGGCCATCATGAGCGTGGTCGCCCTGGCCATCGTCGGCGGCTATGCGCTCGGCCGCGCCTTCGGCCTGCCGCCCGCCATGGCCCTGCTGGTCGCCTGCGGCAACGCCATCTGCGGCAACTCGGCCATCGCCGCCGTCGCCCCCGTCATAGAGGCCGAGGGCCAGGACGTGGCCGCCGCCATCGGCTTCACCGCCGTCCTGGGCATCGCCGTGGTCCTGCTGGTCCCGGTGGTCGGCGCCCTGATGGGCTATGACGCTACCCGCGTCGGCGTCCTGGCTGGCCTGACCGTCTATGCCGTGCCTCAGGTCCTGGCCGCCGCCGCCCCCGCCGGGATGCTGGCCGTCCAGACCGGCGCGATCGTCAAGCTGGTCCGCGTCCTGATGCTGGGTCCGGTCTGCCTGGTCCTGGGCCTGATGCGCTCTGGAAAAGTCGAAGGCGCCAAGCGGCCCAGGCTGCACCACATGGCCCCCTGGTTTATCATCGTCTTCCTGATCCTGATGGGTCTGCGCTCGGCGGGCCTGATCCCAGAGTTCGTCCTGCCCCCGCTTCAGGCCGGGGTGACGTCGATGACCCTGATCGCCATGGCCGCCCTGGGCCTGATGGTCGATCCGCGCGCCGTCGTCCGCGCCGGCCCGCGCGTGGCCGCCGTGGCCGCCCTTTCGGCCCTGCTGATCGGCGCGCTTGCGCTGGCGACGATCGTGCTCATTTTACCCGGCTGACGCACAATCGAACCGCCCCGCTGGCCTTTCGGTCGATAGGGCTGTAAGAGGCGCCGCTTCCTTCCCGCTTTCCGCATCTTGCAGCGGCCCGGACTTCCGTGGCCGAACACAGTCCGCCCGAGCCCGAAATGAACCTTCGTAACGTCGCTATCATCGCCCACGTTGACCACGGCAAGACCACCATGGTTGACCAGCTGCTGGCTCAGTCCGGCGTCTTCCGAGCCAACGAGGCGACCACTGAGCGCGCCATGGACTCGGGCGACCAGGAAAAAGAGCGCGGCATCACCATCCTGGCCAAGTGCACCTCGGTGCTGTGGAACGGCAAGGCTGGCGAAACCCGCATCAACATCATCGACACCCCCGGCCACGCCGACTTCGGCGGTGAAGTCGAGCGCATCCTGGGCATGGTGGACGGCTGCGTCATCCTGGTCGACGCCGAAGAGGGCGTCATGCCCCAGACCAAGTTCGTGCTGACCAAGGCGCTGAAGATGGGCCTGCGCCCGATCCTGTGCATCAACAAGGTCGACCGCGCCCACGCCGATCCGGACCGCGTCCACAACGAGACCTTCGACCTGTTCGCCGCCATCGGCGCCACGGACGAGCAACTGGACTTCCCCCACATCTACGCCTCGGGCCGCTCGGGCTGGGCCACGCTGGACCTGAACGTCCCCAACGACAACCTGCACCCCCTGTTCGACCTGATCGTCGACCACGTCCCGGCTCCCAAGGTGCAAGAGAACCGCGACAAGCCGTTCCAGATGCTGAACGTCCTGATCGAAAGCGACCCCTTCCTGGGCCGCCTGCTGACCGGCCGCATCCAGAGCGGCAAGGCCGTTCCCGGCATGGCCATCCACGCCCTGGACCGTGACGGCAAGGAAATCGAGCGCGGCCGCATCACCAAGGTTCTGGCCTTCCGCGGCCTGAAGCGTCAGCCCCTGGACGAGGGTTCGGAAGCAGGCGACATCGTCGCCATCGCCGGCATGTCCAAGGCGACCGTGGCCGACACCCTGTGCGCCATGGAAGTCATGGACGCCCTGCCGGCCCAACCGATCGACCCGCCGACCATCTCCATGACCGTCTCGGTCAACGACAGCCCCCTGGCCGGCCGCGAAGGCGACAAGGTCCAGTCGCGCGTCATCCGCGACCGCCTGCTGAAGGAAGCCGAAGCCAACGTCGCCATCCGCGTCACCACGACCGAAGGCGGCGACGCCTATGAGGTCGCCGGCCGCGGCGAACTGCAGCTGGGCGTTCTGATCGAGAACATGCGCCGCGAAGGCTTCGAGGTCTCGATCTCGCGTCCGCGCGTGGTCTTCCAGACCGGCGAGAACGGCGAGAAGCTAGAGCCGATCGAAGACGTCATGGTCGACGTCGACGACGAGTTCTCGGGCATCGTCATCGAGAAGCTGTCGGCCCGTAAGGCCGAAATGACCGACATGGGCCCCTCGGGCGCCGGCAAGACCCGCATCCAGCTGAAGTGCCCGTCGCGTTCGCTGATCGGCTATCAGGGCGAGTTCCTGACCGACACGCGTGGTTCGGGCGTGCTGAACCGCGTCTTCTCGCACTACGAGCCGCACAAGGGCGCCATCGAGGGCCGTCTGAAGGGCGTGCTGATCTCGAACTCGGACGGTGAAACCGCCGCCTTCGCCCTGTGGAACCTGGAAGACCGCGGCGTCATGTTCGTCGGCGCCGGCGAGAAGACCTATCAGGGCATGATCATCGGCGAGAACAGCCGCTGGGACGACCTGGACGTCAACCCGATCAAGGGCAAGCAACTGACCAACGTCCGCGCCGCCGGCAAAGACGAGTCGGTTCGCCTGACCCCGCCGCGCCAGATGTCGCTGGAACAGGCCATCGCCTACATCGAGGAAGACGAGCTGGTCGAGGTCACGCCCAAGTCGATCCGCCTGCGCAAGCAGACGCTGAACCCCTCGTTCCGCAAGAAGCGCCAGCGCCCCGACTAAGGCCGGCGACAACCGACATGAAGAAGGCGATCCGCAAGGGTCGCCTTTCTTTTTGGGGCCTACCGCCCTTCGGGCTGCTTGAGGCCGTCTTTGCCGAGCCTACCGCCCTTCGGGCTGCTTGAGGCCGCTTGCCTCATCCCGTCATCCGGCCGCAGCGGAGCGGAGAGCCGGGACCGCCACACACGCGACGGTCGCTACCTCTGGCGGTCCCGGATCGACCTTTCAGGTCGTCCGGGATGACACGCGCCCTACTTCTTCAGCCCCAGCAGCCCCAGCCAGCCGCCGCTGGTCAGCAGGGCCACGTCCAGCAGGGCCAGGGCCAGGGGGGTCGAGGTCGAGGCGGCGATGAACTTGGGCCGCCAGTCCGGCCCGAACTTGGACTTGTAGGCGCGCAGGCCCTGGAAGCCGTAAACCGCCCCGCCCTCCTCGAACACCAGGGCGCCGACGCGGGCGAAGACGGGGGCCAGACGACGGTCCTCCAGCCCCGCCAGGGGCGCCATGCCCAGGTCAAAGCGCCTGAAGCCCTCGGCCCGCGCCCACTGGGCCGTGCGGGTGAACAGATAGTCCATGATGCCGTGCGGCCCGTCCGGGTCGTGGCGCATCAGGTCGATCATGGCCTCCTCGCCGTTCGCCCCGACCAGCAGGTTGGCGAAGGCGACGATGCGGCCGTCCTCCCACGCCACCGCGACCGGCGAACGATCCAGATAGTCGATGTCGAAGCGCCCCAGGGAGAAGGCCTTTTCCGACCCGTTGTGGTGATCCAGCCAGGCGTCGGACACCGCCCGCAGCTCGACCTCCAGCGGCCGGACGGCGCCGGGCGCCAGCACCTCGAAGGTCGCGCCCTCGCGCTCGGCGCGGTTCACGGCGGTGCGCAGGTTCTGCTTGCCCTTGCCCTCGGTCGAGAAGTGCTCGGCGTCGATGACGGCCGCCTCGCCCACCTTGCGCACGGCCAGGCCCAGGGTGGCCAGGTCCGCCAGCATGCCCTCGCCCACCGAATAGAAGACCGGCGTGCCGCCGTAGCTGTCGGCCATCTCGGCGAAGGCCCACAGCAGCTCCAGCCGCTCCGCCTTCAGGCCCGCCGCCTCGCCCATGGCGATCCAGCGCCGCCCCCGCACGCGATAGGCGATAAAGCTGCGCCCCGAGGGGCTGAACAACAGGGCCTTGTCGCCCAGCAGGGCCAGCCCTGCCTCGGGCGCCGCCGTGTCGGCCTCCATCAGGGCCGCGCGGGCGCGCTCGATGTCGGCGGGCCCCGCCGGGCCGTGGCTGCGCGCGCCGGGCGCCGTCAGCAGGGAGCGCACCGCCACCGCCAGGGTGAGGATGGCCAGGACGGCGCCCGCCCGCAGGAAGCCCGAGGCCTGCTTGTCCGTCAGGAAGGTCCACCACAGCTCATCGGTATAGGCCGTGTCGCGATAGGCGAAGAAGCCGAGCCACAGCATGGCCACGACGGCCGCCGCCAGCATCAGCAGCCAACCGGGCCGCAAGGGCTCGCCCAGGCGCGAACGTCGGTTGAAGGCGGCGCGGCACGGCAGCAGCAGGGCCGCGGCCAGGGTCAGCTCGGCCGCCTCCTCCCAGTCCAGCCCTTTCATCAGCGAGAAGACCGCCCCCAGCATCAGGCCGAACAGGGCCGCGTAATAGGCGCCCCGTCGCCGGCGCCACAGGCCCGCCGACACCAGCAGCAGCAGGAAGCCGGTCACGCTGGCGCCGAAATGCGACAGGTCGATCAGCAGGGGCGCCGCGATCCGGTCCAGCAGTTGCAGCCGTCCGGTAAAGGCCGGGGTCGCCGCCGACAGCAGCATGATCGCGCCCAGAATGAAGGAGGCCACGGCGAAGACCTGGGGCGTCAACTCATAGGCCAGGCCTCCCAACCGCTGGAGGATTCGCCCCGCTCCGCCCTGTCGTTTCGTCGCTGTCATTCGTCCTCTCGGGATGATCGCCCGTCATAGAGCAAGAATCGGCGGTTTGGGGCGCTGAAAAGGTCATTTCTAGGCAGGTGAAACAATCTGAAATGCAGCGAGTTCACCTTTTCGCGAGCGCCAGACTCGCTTGACCGGAGTAACCTCATGATCCGCAAGACCGCCCTGCTGACCGGCATCGCCGGCGCCTTCCTCTTCGCCGCCCCTGTGCTCGCACAAGACGCCACGACGCCGCAGACGCCCGAACCGGCTCCCGTTGAGGCGCCTGCGGCCCAACCCCAAAGCCTGACCCTGACGCCCGGCGCCACGGTCAAGAGCGCCGACGGTTCGGAACTCGGCAAGCTGGTCGGCGCCCAGAACGGCGCCGCCGGTCAGGAACTGACCGTGCGCGGCGCCGACGGCTCGGTCCGCCCGGTGCCGGTGGCCGGCATCCGTCAGGAAGGCGACGCCATCGTCGTCAACGCCAGCCTGGCCGACTTCCAGTCCGCCGCGCCGATCGGCGGCGAGGCTCCGGCCGAAGCCGCCCCGCCGGCTGACGCTACGGACGCGCCCCCGGCCGAGCCGGTGGAGCCGCCCGCGGCTGACGAACCGACCGCCTGATCCCTCAGGTCGGAATGAAGAAGGGGCGGCCCGTCATGGGCCGCCCCTTTGTCGTTCCAGATCCGAAAACGGCTCAGGCCCGCTTCTTGACCAGGCCGAGCAGGAACAGCAACACCACCGCGCCGACCGTGGCGACGATGATGCCGACGATCCAGTTGCCCGAGGCGTCGATGCCCAGCAGGTTGTTGGCCAGGAAGCCGCCGATCAGGGCGCCGATGACGCCGACGATCAGATTGGTCAGCAGGCCGTGGCTGCGCTTCATGATCTTTTCCGCCAGCCATCCGGCGACGATGCCGATGATGATCCAGGCGATGAATCCAAATCCGCTCATTCAATCCCTCCCGTGAAAAGGCGTGATGCCTTGACCGTAATGCGCCGCGACCGCTCAGGTTGCCTGCCACGCGGAATAAGCTTCACCGTTCGCGCGACAGGCGAAAACGGCATGCCCCTTGCGGCGCGAGGCCTGAGCCGTGCCGATCCGGCACAGCGCAGATCATCAGAGGGAGGGGCCGTCATGGCCGCCGACATCGATCTTCACCTGGGCCGCCGCCTGCGTCGCCGTCGTCGTCTTCTGGGCCTGACCCAGCAGCAGCTCGCCGTTCAGGTCGGCGTGCGCTTCCAGCAGATCCAGAAATACGAATGCGGCGCCAACCGCATCTCGGCCGCCCGCCTGTGGGAGCTGGCCGAGGCGCTGGAGACCCCGATCACCTATTTCTACGACGGTCTCGGCGAAGCCGTCGAACGCGCCGCCCCGACGGTCAGCATCGAGCCCTTCGTGCGCGCCGAAAGCCTGCACCCCGGCAGCAAGGCCGCCTGACCCTTCGTCAGATCAGCCCCTCGCTCCTCGGCGCGGGGCGGTGTATCTGCTCGGCATGACCGAACTGGAAGCCTTCGCCGTCGAACTGTCGCATGAGGCCGCCCGCACGGCCCTGCCCTTCTTCCGCGGCGCGTTCGCCCAGGAGAACAAAGCCGGACCCGGCGCCTTCGACCCCGTCACCGAGGCCGACCGCGCCGCCGAGGCCGCCATCCGCCGCCTGATCGCCGCCCGCTATCCGCACCACGGCGTCATCGGCGAGGAATACGGCGAGGACCGCCCCGACGCCGACCACGTCTGGGTTCTGGACCCCATCGACGGCACCCGCGCCTTCATCGCCGGGCTGCCCTTGTGGACCACCCTGATCGCCCTGCGTCATGACGATCAGCCCGTGATCGGCGCCATCGGCCAACCCTATCTGAACGAGATCTTCCTCGGCGGCCCCTCCGGCGCCCGCCTGCTGCGCGACAGGGCCGAGACCCCGCTGAAGACCCGCGCCTGCCCGGCCCTGTACGACGCCCTGATCGCCACCACCGACCCCGACATCTTCGTCGGCGCCGACCGCGAGGCCTGGACGCGCCTGCGCGCCTCGGTCCGTCTGGCGCGCCTGGGCTGCGACGCCTACGCCTACGCCATGGTGGCGGCGGGCCGCATCGACCTGGTGGCCGAGACCGAGCTCAAGGTCTGGGACTGGTCGGCGCTCAAGCCGGTCGTCGAGGCGGCGGGCGGCAAGGTCACCAGCTGGACCGGCCAGGCTCCCGACGGCGACGGCCGCATCCTGGCCGTGGGCGACGCCGCCCTGACCGATCAGGCGCTCGCGGTGCTGAAGGCTTAGGCCACGCCCTTTTCCGGGGCGGGCGTCGCCGCCTGGCCTTCGGCGGGGGCGACATAGCCCGCCAGGGCGTCGAACTCGTCGAGGAAGACGCCGCGCAGCGGATCGGCCTCCATGATGACCTCGTGCAGGGCGCCGGGCACCTCGACATAGCGGCCCCGTCCCAGACGGCGCGCCGCCCAGCGGTTGGTCTGCTTCCAGACCTTGTCGTCCTCGGACGCCTGAACCACGCAGACCGGGATCTTGACCGACTTCAGCGCGCGCGGCTTCAGCGCCCGCTCGCCGGCGTCCAGAGCAAAGGCCAGCCAGCCCCAGGTCGGGCCGCCGATGGCCAGGTGCGGGCAGGCGTAGAGCTGCTGACGCCACAGGTCGTATCGGATCTGATCCGAGGTCAGGCCGTCCTTCTCGAAGGTGTGGTCGAACGGATCGTCGGGATTATCCAGCACATAGTCGCCCGCCTTGCCGTGGCGCAGGTTCCACCGCACCGCCAGCTTGACGGACCACATCGACCGCTTGCCGGTCTTGATGCGCAGCATGGGGCTGGACAGGACGGCGCCGGCGAACCGGCTCTCGCCCGCCTCCAGCGACAGCAGGTTCAGCGCCCCGCCCATCGAGTGGCCGACCATGATCCAGGGCTTGGGCGCCTTGGTCTCATAGGCGTCCAGCAGGCGGGCGTAGTCGTCCAGGAACTCCTCGACGGCGCGGGCGTGGCCGCGCAGACGGTCGGGCAGCAGCCGCGCCGACAGGCCCTGACCGCGCCAATCGTGGGCCAGGACGCAGAAGCCCCGCGCCAGGAAGTTGCCGATGACCTCGAAATACTTCTCGATCGGCTCGGTGCGGCCGGGGCTCAGCACCACCGTGCCGCGCGGCGTCTTGGCCACCATGGCCGACGGCGTCCACAGGGCCGCGCGCAGACGAAGCCCGCCCGCGCCGCGATACCAGTCGCCCTCTCCGCCGGGGGGCGAAGCGGCGCCGGGAACCCCCATCAGGGGCGCATGGGCGGCGAAGGCGGTGGCGCGGTTCACTCGGGCTTCCTGAACTTCAAGGTCATGCGATCGCTCTCGCCGATCGCGTCGTACTTGGTGCGGTCGAACTCGGGATTGGCTGGCTGGCCCATGGGCGCCGTCAGGCGAATGGGCGCCAGGGTGTCGGCCCCGAAGGGGTGGTCCTTGGTGTCGGCCGGGTTGGCGTTGATCTCGGACGCCTCGACGAAGACGAAGCCGGCCTCGGCGGCCAGTTGCTTGACGAAGGCTTCCTGGACATAGCCGTTGGCCGCCGCCGGGTCCTGGTCTTCGTCCGGCTGCAGCCGGTGCTGCTCGACCCCCAGGACGCCGCCGGGCCGCAGAGCCGCATAGGCGTCGGCGAAGGCCTTCTCGGCCAGGCCGGCGGCCATCCAGGCGTGGATATAGCGCATGAACAACACCAGATCGGCCGTGCCCGCCGGCGCCACCGGCCCCGTGCCGGCGCCGAAGGCGCTGAACTGGACCTGGCCGTACAGCTTCTTGTCGCCCTCCAGCTTGGCCTTGAGGGCGTTGTTGATGGCGATCTGGGCGGGGTCCGCGGCGGGACCTTCGGCGAAGCCCGCCAGATAGAGCGAGCCGCCGCCCTTGTTCAGATAGGGGGCCAGGATCTCGATGAACCAGCCGCTGCCGGGCCAGAAGTCCACCACCGTCATCTTGGGCTGAAGACCGAAGAAACGCAGGGTCTCGATCGGGTGACGCCAGACGTCGCGCGCCTTGTCCGACGCCGAGCGCCAGGGTCCGGCCACGGCCCAC
This sequence comes from Brevundimonas sp. CEF1, assembly GCF_051353055.1. Classification (NCBI taxonomy): domain Bacteria; kingdom Pseudomonadati; phylum Pseudomonadota; class Alphaproteobacteria; order Caulobacterales; family Caulobacteraceae; genus Brevundimonas; species Brevundimonas sp. CEF1. The sequence goes on along the minus strand of NZ_CP195593.1, from coordinate 3,627,371 downwards.
TCCAGCGAGCCTTCCGGCGGCCCGGCGGGCGCGGCCGGAGCCTGCGGCGCCGCCTTGTCTTCCTTCTTGCCGCAGGCGGCCAGGCCGGCGAAGGCGGCCATGCAGGCGCCCGCCAGAACCGCGCGTCGCGTCGATCGCTCAGCCATGCGCGCCTCCCTGGGTCAGGATCATCATGCCTTCGGGCTTAAGGCCGTTCTCCACCGGGGTCAAAACCGCAAACGGCATCAGTTCACGGTCTCGGGCTTGCGGAAGCGCAGGGTCATGCGGTCGCTCTCGCCCACGGCGTCAAAGGCGGCGCGTTCCTCGGCGGTCAGGGTGCGGCCCGCGCGTTCCGACGTGCGGACCGGCGGCAGGGTCCAGACGCCGAACGGATGGTCGCGATCATCCTTGGGATTGGCGTTCAGCTCGCTGCGCGCCTCCAGCTCGAACCCGGCGCGACGCGCGGCGTGGATGACATAGCTTTCGGGCACATAGCCGGTCGAGGCGACGTCGGCGACGTTCAGGCCGTCGACGCTGCGGTGCTGCTCGACCGCCAGGACGCCGCCCGGCTTCAGCGCCTTGAAGAAGGCGGCCAGATAGGGGTCGGTGCGGCCGTCGCCGGACCAGTTGTGGAAGGCGCGCGCCACCACCACCATGTCCGCCGTCCCATCCTCGACGCCCATGCCCTCGGTCGGTCGGCCGACAGCGACATAGCGGCCGCCGGTGGCCGCCGCATAGGGCTCCAGGATGTTGCGCCACCAGCCGGCGCGGCCGGGCTCGATCTCCACCACCGTCAGGCCGGGTTGCAGGCCCCAGAAGGTCAGGGTCTCGAACGGATGACGCTGGCTGTCGCGGACGCGGTCGGCCTCGGGCCGGGCGGTCGAGGCGATGGCGGCCTGAAGCGCGGCGTCCTCCTCGACCTGGGGCATCTCCATCGACAGGCCCTGACGGTGCGGCAGGGCGGGCGTCTCGGGCGGGGCGTTCTGGGCGAAAGCCGGCGCGGCGAGAGCGCTCGCCACTAGGGCGGCGAGGACGAGGGATCGCATGGGGGGCTCCGGTCGGTCCTGAAAAGAAACAATCTGTAACCCTTACGGCGCTTCGCGGCCTCGGCAAGGCGCGGATTGGACCAAGCGACGATTTCGCGCGCCTCGCGCGGGCCGAGCGCCCCTTGCGGCGCGAAAATGCGCGCCTACCTCTTCATCCGAGAGCGCCGATCCCGGGCTCTCCAGACCTGACGGGGCCGATTTCGGACCGCCGGGACTGACACCCTCCGCCGTCCGGGGCGCCAATCGCCGGGCGGCTCAACCTTGCTGAATGTCAGAAGGATGACCCATGCGTACCTATGATTTCTCGCCACTGTACCGTTCCGCCGTCGGCTTCGACCGCCTGGCCCGCCAGTTGGAAAGCGCCGCGCGCTCCAGCCAGGAGAACGGCTGGCCCCCCTATAATATCGAGACGACCGGCGAGAACGCCTATCGCATCGAAATCGCCGTCGCCGGCTTCACGCCTGACGAGCTGAACATCGAGGCCAAGGAAAACTCCCTGACCGTCACCGGCAAGAAGGCCGCCAACGACGACGGCGCGCCCCAGAAGACCTATCTGCATCGCGGCCTGGCCGAGCGCGACTTCGAGCGCCGCTTCCAGCTGGCCGACTATGTGGTGGTCAAGGGCGCCGACCTGTCGAACGGCCTGCTGACCATCGACCTGCAACGCGAACTGCCCGAGGCCCTCAAGCCCCGCCGCATCGAGATCGCAACCGGCAAGGCCCTGATCGAGGGTGAAACCGCCGGCAAGGCCGACAAGGCGAAGAAGGCCGCCTGAACGCAGCCTGACGTCTGAAACCGGGAAGGGGCGGCGCTCGCGTCGCCCCTTTTTCGTGCCTGCTCGATCATTCCGTCATCCCGGAAACGGCGCAGCCGTTATCCGGGACCGCTCAAAACGCCGACGTTGAGTATGGGGCGGTCCCGGCTCTGCGCTGCGCTTCGGCCGGGATGACGAGTGTAGGGTCTAGGCCGCCTTCAGATCGGCCGGGTCCAGACCCCGCGCCCCGCCCGTCTGGGCCCCGGTGAAGTCGGCCTGCTTGACCTGGGCCCCATGCATGACGGCGCGGCTCAGATCCGCCTCCTTGAGCACGGCGCGGCGCAGGTCGGCGCCCGACAGGTCGGCCCCGCGCAGGATGGCGCCAGACAAATCCGCCGGCAGCAGCCGCTCGGGCCCCAGCATCAGCGGCCCCAGTTGCACCTCGCGCAGGTCGGCCCCGTTCAGCTTGGCGCGCCCCAACCGCGCCCCACGCAGGTCGGCCCGACGCAGATTGGCCGAGCGCAGGTCGGCGCCCTCCAGCTGAGCGCCCTGAAGCTGCACGCCTTCCATGTCCAGGCCGTAGAAGACCGCCCCCTTGGCCGACAGAGCCGTCAGGTTCAGGCCGCGAATGGATTCCAGCGGACGCAGGTCGACCCCGTCGAAGACCGAGGGCTGGCCTTCGGCCCCGCCCGTCTCGCACCACTGGGCGTGCTCGCGCAGCATTTCGGCGGCGGGCATGCGGCTCACGGACTCGCCCGCCGACCGATTGTCGGTCAACGCGCCCTCCATATTGGCCCCGTCGGTGCGCCACATGGCGGCTTTCACCCCCACCAGGATGGCGTCCGTCAAATCCGCGCCCGACAGGTCCGCCCCCGACAGATCGGCCCCGGCCAAGTCGGCCCCGGTGAAGTTGGCCTGTTTCAGATTGGCCCGGACCAGCTTGCAGTCCTTCATCACCGCATCGGTGAAGTCGGCGGCGATGGCCACCACACCGGTCATGCGCGAGCGTTGCAGGTTGGCCCCGACAAGACTGGCGCCCTGGGCCTGGGTGTCGCCGCGCTTCTGAGCCTCGATGACGCGGAAGCCCAGCTTGCCGTCCGCCGCCGCGATCGTGCCTTCGCGCAGGTCCGCCTCGAACAGGTCGGCCCCCGACAGGTCGGCCCCGCGCAGGCAGGCGCCGCGCAGATCCGCCCGCCTCAGGCTGGCGTCGACCAGGTTGATGTCCTGCATGTCCGCGCCAAAGAAGTTGGCGTTGTCCAGCTTGGCCCCGGACAGGTCGCAGTTGTGCAGACGGGCGGCGGCGAAGTCGGCATCGGCCAGATTGCGCCCCCGCAAGGTCAGCCCCGACAGGTCCATCCAGGCGAAGACGGCGCGCGCCCCGCCGGGCCGCGCCTGCCACAGCCGATCATGCTTGGCGCAGATCAGATCGACCTCGGCCTGGGTCGGTTTCTTGCGGACAGGATCGGCGGCGTCGCTCATGCCGCCAACATGGCTTACGCCCCATTAAGGAAGCTTTGCGGAAACCGGGGTTTCAGCGGCCCTAGTCGGTCAGCAGACCCTGGTCGCGCAGGGCCTCGGCCAGCTCGCCCTCATTGGTCCACAGCCGGGTGTAGCCGGCCTCGCCCAGGCGATTCAGCTCGGTCGTCAGATCGGCGCGCGGCGCGGCGACGAAACGGCCGTCGAAGCCCTTTCCGTCCTCGCTGATGCGGACCATGGGCCGGCCGGTTTCCAGACGATGCAGGAAGCCTTCGCTGAGCACGGCGGCGTCCTCGGCCAGCAGGCCCGTCTCGACCGTCAGGCCCGACTGGCGCAGCCGCTCGGTGCCCCGTCCCGAGGCGAAGGGCGAGGGATCAAGCGCGGCGATCACCACCCGCTCCACCCCGGCCTCGGCCAGGAAGTGGGCGCAGGACTTGCGGCCCGACGACCGGGCGCCGCAGGGCTCCAGGGTGACATAGGCGGTCGCGCCCTTCACGGCCTCGCCAGCGGCGGGCACGGCCTGTTCCTCGGCGTGCGGACGGCCGCCCGGCGCCGTGGCCGCCTCGGCCAGCACCACCCCGTCCTTGACCAGGACGCAGCCGACCGCCGGATTGGGCCAGGTCTCGCCCATGCTGGCCAGCGCCAGATCAATAGCGCGGCGCATATGGACGGCGTCGTCCCCCGCCGCGTTCGTGCTGGCCGAACTCATGCGATAGGCGGCAGGGCTTGCGCCCGGCCCTCGTCCAGATAGCGGGCGGCGACCGGCTTCAGCTCGCCGTTCAGGTCGATCTCCAGCGGATTGCCGGTGGGGATCTCGACGCCGACGATCTGGTCGTCCGGCACCGCGAACAGCAGCTTGACGATGGCGCGCAAGCTATTGCCGTGGGCGGCGATCAGCACGTCCTCGCCGGCCTTCAGGCGCGGGGCGATCTCGGCGTCCCAATAGGGCTGGACCCGGTCCAGGGTGGTCTTCAGGCTCTCGGTGTCCGGGATTTCCTTGCCGGCGTAGCGAGCGTCCGAGGCGAAATCGAACTCGCCGCCGGGGGCCAGGGGCGGCGGCGGCACGTCATAGCTGCGACGCCAGACCTTGACCTGATCCTCGCCGTGCTTGGCCGCCGTCTCGGCCTTGTCCAGCCCGGTCAGGCCGCCGTAGTGGCGCTCGTTCAGGCGCCAGTCCTCGACCACCGGCACGTCCTTCAGACCGGCCGAATCCAGGGCCAGGGCGCCGGTGCGCTTGGCCCGCGTCAGGACCGAGGTGAACATGACGGCAGGCTTGAACCCGGCCCCGGCGATCAACTCGCCGCCGCGCCGCGCCTGGGCCTCGCCCTCGGCGGTCAGATCGACGTCCACCCAGCCGGTGAAACGGTTTTCCAGGTTCCACTGGCTCTGGCCGTGGCGCAGCAGGATCAGGCGGGGCATGGGCGTCTCCGTATGGCAGCCTCTCGCGTAGGCCGTGGACGCGGGGGCGGTCAAGGTTTCACGATGCGGGAAAAGAATGCAGCCAGCTTGGTCCTCGTGCGTTGTTGGCCTCTCCGGGGAGGCCCGCTATACCGCAACGATTGAGGGCGGATAGCTGAACTTCGTTCGCCCAACTGCCTATGCTTCAGGAATACCCATGTCGAAACCGCGCCAGGACATCCGCCCCAATACGGCGGAGTACGAAACCCTTCCCCTGGTGAAGCCGACCGGCTTCCGCGAATACGACGCCCGCTGGATTCTGGAAAAAGAGATCAACCTGCTGGGCATTCAGGCCCTCGGCCTCGGCCTGGCCACCTACGCCCACGAGATCGGCGTGCGCCCCCGCATCGCCGTCGGCCACGACTTCCGCTCCTACTCCCTGTCGGTCAAGCAGGCCTTGATCCTGGGCCTGCTGGAAGGCGGCATGGAGGTGGTGGACATCGGCCTGGCCCTGTCGCCCATGGCCTACTACGCCCAGTTCGCGCTGGACTGCCCCTGCGTGGCCATGGTCACGGCCAGCCACAACGAGAACGGCTGGACCGGCGTCAAGATGGGCGCCCAGGCGCCGCTCACGTTTGGCCCCGACGAGATGACCCGCCTCAAGGAAATCGTCCTCAACGGCGAAGGCGTCGCGCGCCCCGGCGGCCGCGTCGAGCGCGTCGAGGGCTTCCGCGAGACCTACATCAAGGACGTGGCCTCCAAGCTGAAGCTGACCCGCCCGCTCAAGGTCGTCGCCGCCTGCGGCAACGGCACCGCCGGCGCCTTCGCCCCCGAGGCCCTGCGCCTGATGGGCTGCGAGGTGATCGAGATGGACACCGACCTCGACTGGACCTTCCCCAAATATAATCCGAACCCGGAAGACCACGTCATGCTGGTGGCGATGGCGGAAAAGGTGAAGGAAACCGGCGCTGACCTGGCCCTCGGCTTCGACGGCGACGGCGACCGTTGCGGCGTGGTGGACAATACCGGCGAGGAGATCTTCGCCGACAAGATAGGCCTGATGCTGGCCCGCGACCTGTCGGCCATCCACCCGAACGCTGTCTTCGTCGTCGATGTGAAATCGACCGGCCTCTACAAGACCGACGAGGTGCTCAAGGCCAATGGCGCCGAGACCGTCTACTGGAAGACCGGCCACTCCTACATCAAGCGCAAGACCGCCGAGCTGGGCGCCCTGGCCGGGTTCGAGAAGTCGGGTCACTTCTTCCTCTCGGGCGATCTCGGCCACGGCTACGACGATGGCCTGGTCGCCGCCGGCGCCGTTCTGGCCATGCTGGACCGCAACCCCGGCAAGTCGCTGAGCGAACTGAAGACCGCCCTGCCCGACGCCTGGACCAGCCTGACCATGTCGCCGCACTGCGACGACGAGCTGAAGTACGACGTCCTGGCCAGGATCGTGAAGGAATACGAGGATCTGGCGGCCAGCGGCGGCTCGATCCTGGGCCGCAAGATCGTCGAGGCCATCACCGTCAACGGCGTGCGTGTCCACCTGGAGGACGGCTCCTGGGTCCTGGTCCGCGCCTCCAGCAACAAGCCCGAGCTGGTGGTGGTGGTCGAGAGCATGCGCTCGGCCGACGACATGCGCGACCTGTTCCGCAAGGAAGTGAAGCCGCGCCTGGCCGCTCACCCCGAGATCGGCGCCTTCAATCAGGAAATCTGATCGGTCGCGAGCTGGGGAGAGGATGATCCAGCGATTGACCTCTCCCCCCGCCTCGGGCGAGGTGAAGCGATGAACGACGCCGCCTCCTCCCTCCCCGTGGTCATCGTCGGCGGCGGCTTTTCCGGGGCCATGCTGGCCGCGCGGCTGGCCGAACGGGGCCAGGCCTCAACCCTGATCGAACGCGGCGACGCCTTCGGTCCGGGCGTGGCCTATTCCACCAGCAACGACGCCCACCGCCTGAACGTCCGCGCCGGGCGAATGAGCGCCGTCGTCGACCGCCCCGCCGACTTCGTCGACTGGCTGACGGCGCATCATCCCGATCAGTCGGACCCCAACGGTTTCGCCCCGCGCCGTCTCTACGGCCTCTACGTCCGCGACCGGCTGAAGGCGGCCGAGACGGCGCATCCCGGTCTGATCCGCCGCGTGACCGGCGCCGCCATCGCCGTCGAAGACCGCTCCGCCATCCTGTCCACGGGCGAGCGGATCGACGGCCGCGCCGTGGTCCTGACCACCGGCAATCCCGCGCCGCGCACGACCCGGACCGGCGAAGACGGCCGCATCATCGCCAACCCCTGGACGCCTGACGCCCTGACGCCCATCCGGCCCGACGACGATGTCCTGATCCTCGGCGCCGGCCTGACCATGGTCGACGTCCTGCTGACGCTGTCCAGCCAGGGCTGGCGCGGTCGGGCTGTGGCGGCCTCGCGGCGCGGCCTGCTGCCCCGCGCGCACGGCCCGCACCACGACGCGCCGATCGACCTCCCGCCCCAGGCCCTGAGCGGTCCGCTGTCCGCTCGCCTGTCAACAGCGCGGCGACTGGCGCAGGCCCACGGCTGGCGACGGGTCATGGAAGGCTATCGCCCCATCACGCTCGACCTGTGGGCCGCCGCAACCCAGGCCGAGCGCGCCCGCTTCCTGCGCCACCTGCGCCCCTGGTGGGACGTCCATCGCCACCGCATCGCGCCCGAGATCGCAGCCGAACTGGATCAACTTACCAAGGAAGGCCGGCTCACGGTTCGCGCCGGACGCATCCGCGAGGTCATCCCCTCGGCGGACAGCGTCACGGTGCATCTGACCGCGAACAACGCCGACCAGACCCTGTCCGCCCCCTGGCTGATCGACTGCACCGGTCCCGGCCATGACGCGGCGGCGACGCCGCTGACGGCCGCCCTGATCGCCGAGGGCCGCGCCCGCCTCGATCCGTTGAGGCTGGGCCTCGACCTGGATCAGACCGGTCGCGTCCGCCACGCCGACGGGACGCCGGACCCGGACCTCTACGTCCTGGGCCCGCCCGCCCGCGCCGCCTTCTGGGAAACCATCGCCGTGCCCGACATCCGTCAGCGCATCGAGGCGCTCTCCCACGCCCTGGCGAACTGACCCAAAGTCAGTCACGGCAAAATTTGCCGAAAGATCGCCAAACAATTGGCAATTCAACGCCTGGCGCGCCTTTTCTGGGTCGGCTATCACCGAAACAGGAGAGGAAACATAAAAATGAACCGTCACCGCACCCGCGTTCTGGGGGCTCGCACCCTCGCGCCCGAAACCCTGATGATGGGCTATGGCTATGACCCCGCCCTGTCTGAAGGTGCGATCAAGGCGCCCCTGTTCCAGTCGTCCACCTTCGTCTTCAAGTCGGCCGAGGACGGCAAGCGCTTCTTCGAGGTCGCCTATGGCCTGCGCCAGCGCGACCCGGACGAGGCCCTGGGCCTGATCTACTCGCGCATCAACAACCCCAACCTCGAAATCCTCGAGGATCGCCTGGCCGTCTGGGACAATGCCGACAAGGCCCTGGTCTTCTCGACCGGCATGGCCGCCATCTCGACCGCCATGCTGGCCATGGTGCGCCCCGGCGACGTCATCCTCTATACGGCCCCGGCCTATGGCGGCACCGAATACCTGTTCGACCGCATCCTGCCCCGCTACGGCGTCAAGGCGATCAGCGTGCCCGCCGCCGAGGGCGCCGACGCCCTGGACGCCGCCATGATCGCAGCAGCGGCCGAGGCGAAGACGACGGGCGGACGCCTGGCCGCCGTCTATCTGGAGACGCCGGCCAACCCGACCAATCAGTTGGTCGACATCGCCCGCGCCGTGGTCGGCGCCAAGGCCGTGGATCAGGCTGAACGTCCGATCGTGGCGGTGGACAACACCTTCCTCGGCCCCCTGTGGCAGAGCCCGCTGGAGCTGGGGGCCGACCTCGTCCTCTATTCGCTGACCAAGTATGTCGGCGGCCATTCCGACCTGATCGCCGGGGGCTGCATGGGCTCCGCCGACCTCATGGCGCGAGTGGGCGAGATGCGCACCATCTGCGGCACCAACACCGATCCGCACACGGCCTGGCTGCTGCTGCGCAGTCTGGAGACCCTGCACATCCGCATGGAACGAGCCCAGGACAACGCCCTGATACTGGCCGAACGCCTGCGCGCCGATCCCCGCGTCAGCGCCGTCCTGACCGCCGGGGGACCGGACGCCTCGCCCGAACAGCAGGCCATCTTCGCGACCCAGTGCAAGGGTTCGGGTTCGACCTTCTCGCTGGAACTGCCGGGCGGCGAGGCCGAGGCCTTCCGCATGCTGAACGCCCTGCGGCTGTTCAAATTGGCCGTCAGCCTGGGCGGCGCCGAGAGCCTGGCCTCGCACCCGTCCAGCATGACCCACTCGGACTATACGCCGGAGGCCAAGGCGCGCAGCGGCATCGGCGACAACCTGGTGCGGTTGTCGGTCGGTATCGAGAACGTCGAGGACCTGTGGGCCGACGTGGATCAGGCCCTGGCTTCGATCTGAGGACAGAGGCGGGTGCCGTTCGCGGCGCCCGCCGATCCCCTCAGCCCGCCGCCTTCACCGCCGCCGCCACATCGGCGACCACGCGTTTCACCAGAGCCTCGTCGTCGCCCTCGGCCATGACGCGGATCAGTTTTTCCGTGCCGGACGGACGCACCAGCAGACGGCCCGCGCCGTTCAGGGCGGCTTCCGCCTCGGCCATGGCGGCCTGGACCTTGGCGTCTTCAAGAGGCTTGCCGGCGGTGTAGCGGACGTTCTGCAGCAGTTGCGGCACCGGCTCGAACTGGCGCGCCAGCTCGCTCATCGGCACGCCCTTTTCGACCAGAACCGCCAGCACCTGCAGCGCCGCCATCAGGCCGTCGCCGGTCGTGGCGTGGTCCTTCAGGATGATGTGGCCCGACTGCTCGCCGCCGATGTTGAAGCCGCCGGCGCGCATCCGCTCCATGACGTAGCGGTCGCCCACCTTGGTCCGCTCCAGCGTCAGGCCTTCGGATTGCAGCTTCCGCTCCAACCCCAGGTTGGACATGACGGTGGCCACCACCCCCTTGCCGTTCAGGCGGCCGCGCTTGGCCCAGTCCAGGCCGATCAGGGCCATGATCTGGTCGCCGTCGACCACATGCCCCTTCTCGTCGCAGATGATGACCCGGTCGGCGTCGCCGTCCAGGGCGATGCCGATGTCGCAGCGATAACGCTTCACCGCCTCGGACACGGCCTCGGGATGGGTCGAGCCGCAGTCGGCGTTGATGTTCAGGCCGTTCGGCTCGACGCCGACGGGGAAGACCTCGGCCCCCAGCTCATAGAGGGTGGTCGGCGCCACGCGGTAGCCGGCGCCGTTGGCGCAGTCGATGGCGATGCGCAGGCCCTTGAGGCTGAGCCGCTTGGGGAAGGCCGACTTGGCGATCTCGATATAGCGCGGCGGGGCGTCGTCGATGCGCTTGACCCGGCCCAGCTTGTTGGCGGGGGCCAGGTCCTGATCCAGGCCCTCGTCCATCATGGCCTCGATCTTCAGCTCGATCTCGTCCGACAGCTTGTAGCCGTCCGGCCCGAACAGCTTGATGCCGTTGTCGGCATAGTCGTTGTGCGAGGCCGAGATCATGATGCCCAGATCGGCGCGCATCGACCGCGTCATCATGGCCACGCCGGGCGTCGGCAAGGGGCCGAAGGTGCGCACGTCCATGCCCACGCTGGCCAGACCCGCCACCAGGGCCGGCTCGATCATGTAGCCCGACAGGCGCGTGTCCTTGCCGATCACCACCAGATGGCGACGATCGTCGTCGGTGCGGAACAGCTTGCCCGCCGCCAGCCCGACCCGCAAAGCGACCTCGGCCGTCATCGGATGGGTGTTGGCCCGGCCGCGAATGCCGTCGGTGCCGAAGTATTTTCTCTCGCCCAAGGGCGTCGTCCTTCGCTGGCGGCCCCGTCAGGTTTGCAAAGAAACCTTCCGAAACCCATTTTTTGATGTCGCCGGTCCGCGCTTCCCCTAGATCAAACTCAAAGGGCGAGACGGGCGGAACCCTCTCGCTTACCTCTTACGGCGGCCTCGCGCAAAGCGCGACCGCCCGGCCCCTTCACCGGAGCAGACCATATGTGCGGCATCATCGGCATCACGGGCGCAGGCGCCGTCGTTCCCCGTCTGATCGACAGCCTGAAGCGGCTGGAATACCGCGGCTATGATTCCGCCGGCATCGCCGCCGTCGTCGACGGCCGCATCGAGCGCCGCCGCGCCAAGGGCAAGATCCGCGAACTGGAGGCCGTCCTGGCCGCCGAACCCCTGGCCGGGACCATCGGCATCGGCCACACCCGCTGGGCCACCCACGGCGCCCCCACGACCGCCAACGCCCACCCGCACAAGGCCGGCCGCGTCTGCCTGGTCCACAACGGCATCATCGAGAACTTCGCCGAGCTGAAGGCCGAGCTGGAGGCCGAGGGCCGCGTCTTCGAGAGCCAGACCGACACCGAGGTCGTGGCCCATCTGCTGGACCACAAGCTGACGGCGGGCCTGCCCCCGCTGGACGCCTTCAAGGCCACGCTGGACCGCCTGACCGGCGCCTATGCCCTCGCCGTCCTGATCGAGGGCGAGGACGAGCTGATCCTGGGCGCCCGTCGCGGCAGCCCCCTGGTCGTAGGCTGGGGCGAGGGCGAGATGTATCTCGGCTCGGACGCCCTGGCGGTCGGTCCCTTCACCCAGAAGATCAGCTACCTCGAAGAAGGCGACTACGTCGCCATGACCCGCTCGGGCGCCCATATGTTCGACGCGGCTGGCCGTCCCGCCGACCGCGCCATCGTGCAGGTCTCGGCCTCCTCGGCCATGGTCGAGAAGGGCGCCTATCGCCACTTCATGGAGAAGGAAGTCCACGAACAGCCCGACAGCGTCCAGCACACCCTGTCGGAATACCTCGACCTGGTGACCGGCACGGCCAAGCCGCAAGCCGTGGACTTCGCCGCCGTCGACCGCATCCAGATCATCGCCTGCGGCACCGCCTTCTACGCCGGCCAGATCGGCAAATACGCCTTCGAGAAATATGCCGGCCTGCCCTGCGACGTCGAGATCGCGTCGGAGTTCCGCTACCGCTCCCCCGCCCTGACGCCGGGCACGGTGGCCGTGGCCGTCAGCCAGTCGGGCGAGACCGCCGACACCCTGGCCAGCCTGACCTGGTGCAAGGCGCAGGGCCTGAAGACCGCCGCCGTCGTCAACGTCCACACCTCGTCCATGGCGCGCGAGGCCGAGGTCCTGTGGCCGACCCACGCGGGGCCGGAAATCGGCGTCGCCTCGACCAAGGCCTTCACCGCCCAGGTCTCGGCCCTGCTGGCCCTGGCCGTGGCGGCGGGCGTGGCGCGCGGCCGCATCGACGCGGCGCGCGAGGCCGAACTGGTCAAGGCCCTGTTCGAGGCCCCGCGCCTGATCGCCGAGGCCCTGCAGATGGACGGCCAGATCCGCGCCGTCGCCCACGACCTGGCCAAGGCCACGGACGTGCTGTTCCTGGGCCGGGGCGCCATGTTCCCCCTGGCCATGGAGGGCGCGCTGAAGCTGAAGGAGATCAGCTACATCCACGCCGAAGGCTATGCCGCCGGCGAACTGAAGCACGGCCCCATCGCCCTCGTGGACGAGAAGACCCCGATCATCGCCCTGGCTCCCCTGGACGAGGTCTATGAGAAGACCGCCTCCAACCTGCAGGAGGTCGCCGCCCGCGGCGGCCCGGTGGTCATGATCGCTCCGGCGACCGCCCCGGCCCCGCACGGCGCCGGCATCCGCCGCGTCGACGCCCCCGACTGCCACCCCCTGATCGCGCCCCTGGTCTATGCCGTGCCGGTGCAACTGCTGGCCTATTACACCGCCGTCCAGAAGGGCACCGACGTCGACCAGCCCCGCAACCTGGCCAAGTCGGTGACGGTGGAATAGCGCCTCTTCCTCCCTGTCGCGCAGCGATGGGGAGGTGGCGCGGCGGCGAAGCCGACGTGACGGAGGGGGCGTCTCGACGTCTGACCTCTGCGTCGTCCCCTCCACCACTGCGTGGTCCCCCTCCCCATGGAATGGGGAGGAAAGCGTGAACCCAAATGACGGGGCCGCGTTTGGAACCGTCACGGTTTGCGCCTATGACAGGCGCCCAACGGCTGTTTCAGGACGACTGATGACGACTTCCCCCGCACGCCTTCGCAAGGCGGTTCTTCCCGTGGCCGGCCTGGGCACCCGCGTCCTGCCCGGCACCAAGACCACGCCCAAGGAGCTGCTGAACGTCGTCGACCGGCCGATCCTGTCCTACATCGTCGAGGAAGCGCGCGAGGCGGGGATCGAGCACATCGTCTTCGTCACCGGCCGCGCCAAACAGGCTATCGAGGACTATTTCGACCACCAGATCGAACTGGAAGCCCAGCTGGCGGCCAAGGGCAAGACCGAGATCCTGGCGGCCATGAACGCCGAACTGGCCACCGCCGGCGAGATGAGCTTCACCCGCCAGATGCAGCCCAAGGGCCTGGGCCACGCCGTCTGGTGCGCCCGCGACATCATCGGCCACGAGCCCTTCGCCGTCATCCTGCCCGACGTCATCGTGGATTCGCAGCCCGGCGCCCTGAAGCAGCTGGCGGACCTCTACGCCGAGGTCGGCGGCAATGTCATCGGCGTCGAAGCCGTGCCGGAAGCCGAGACCCACAAATACGGCATCGTTGATCCCTCGAGCCGCGACGGTCGCCGCTTCGCCATGAAGGGCATGATCGAAAAGCCCAAGCAGGGCACGGCCCCCTCCAACATGTCGATCTCGGGCCGCTATATCCTGCAGCCGGAAATCTTCGACCTGCTGGAAACCCAGGAGAGCGGCGCCGGCGGCGAGATCCAGCTGACCGACGCCATGGACCGGTTGATGAAGAGCCAGACCTTCACGGCCTATGAGTACGAGGGCGTGACCCACGACTGCGGCGACAAGATCGGCCTGCTGCGCGCCAACGTGGCCCTGGCCCTGAAGCGTCCCGACCTGGGCGAAGCGACCCGCGCCGCGATCACGGCCCTGCTCTAAGGTCCAAGGTCAGCCGCCCGCCAGCAAGGTTGGCGTTGAAAAGCCGTGCCTCTTCAACGCCAAACCGCCCGGCAGGTCCATTCAACGCACCGGAGCTTCCGGCCATGTCATCCTGAGGTTGCGGCTCGACCCTCGCCTGCAATTCAGACGATTCAGACTATTCAGACCCTGTTTTTCCTCGCCGAACGCTTCCCCCGCGCCCAAGCGCCACGCTTTCGCCCCTTCACGCGTTCGGCTAGGCATCAAGAGACGAGACGAAGGTTCGACCCATGCGCGTAATCATTCTCGGCGGCGACGGCTTCTGCGGCTGGCCCACGGCCCTGCACCTGTCGGCGCGCGGCTGGGAGGTGCTGATCGTCGACAACCTCAGCCGTCGCAACATCGACAATGAGCTGGAGGTCCAGTCCCTGACCCCCATCCGCACCATGGGCGAACGCATCAAGGCATGGCGCGAAGTCAGCGGCCGCAGCATCGACTTCGTCAACCTGACGGTGGGCCAGGAGTTCGACCGCCTGGTCGCCCTGATCAAGGACTGGGCGCCCGACAGCGTCGTCCACTTCGCCGAACAGCGCGCCGCCCCCTATTCGATGAAGTCGGCGCGGCACAAGCTTTACACCGTCGACAACAACATCAACGCCACCCACCACCTGCTGGCCGCCATCGTCGAAAGCGGACGGGACGTCCACCTGGCCCACCTGGGGACCATGGGGGTCTATGGCTACACCACCGCCGGTCTGCGCATCCCCGAGGGCTATCTGAAGGTCACGGTCGACACCGACCACGGCCCGACCGAGCAGGAAATCCTGTTCCCGCCCAATCCGGGCAGCATCTATCACATGACCAAGACGCAGGACGCCCTGCTGTTCCAGTTCTACGCCCGCAACGACGGCCTGCGGATCACCGACCTGCATCAGGGCATCGTCTGGGGCGCCCAGACCGAGGAAACCCGTCAGGACGAACGCCTGATCAACCGCTTCGACTATGACGGCGACTACGGCACGGTGCTGAACCGCTTCCTGATGCAGGGCGCGCTGGGCTATCCGCTGACGGTTCACGGCTCGGGCGGCCAGACGCGGGCCTTCATCCATATTCAGGACACGGTGCGCTGCGTCGAACTGGCGCTGAAGAACCCGCCGAAGTCCGGCGACCGGGTCAAGATCCTCAACCAGATGACCGAGAGCCGCCGCGTGCGCGACCTGGCCGTCATGGTCGCCGAAATGACCGGCGCCGAGGTCCACAACGTCGCCAATCCGCGTCAGGAGGCCGACGAGAACGAGCTGGTCGTCGCCAACGACCAGTTCCGCGACCTGGGCCTGAAGCCCATCACCCTGGCCGAGGGTCTGATGGCCGACGTCACCGACATCGCCCGCCGCTACGCCGACCGCGCCGACCGCGCCAAGATCCCCTGCGTCTCCAGCTGGAACGGCAAGCGCGCCCAAGCGCTGCAGTCTCAGGGGGCGGACTCAGCCCCCGCCGTCGCCCCCGTCGTCGTCAAGACCGCCTGATCGCCTGACCGGACCGCCATGACCCAGCCTGCCCCCGCCGCCCCTTCGCTTCTGGTCTTCGGCGGCGGCTATCTGGGGCTTGAGGCGGCGCGCGAAGCCATGCGTCACGGCGGTCGCGCCTTCGCCACCTCGCGCGATCCGGCGCGGCGCGCTGAGTTCACAAAGGCAGGCGTGGGGGCCGTCGATCCCGCCGACACCGAAGCCTTGCAAGCCGCCGTCGCCGCCGCCTCCGCCATCCTGATCACCGCCGCGCCCGACGGCGCTGGCTGCCCTGGCCTCAAGGCCCTGGTCCCGGCCCTGACGGCCTCACAGGCCTATCCCGACTGGATCGGCTACGTCTCCTCGACCGCCGTCTATGGCGACCGGGCCGGCGGCTGGGCCTTCGAGGACGACGAACTGAACGCCGCCAGCCTGGAGGGCGCGCGCCGCGTCCGCGCCGAGCAGGACTGGCTGGACGCCGGACGCGGCATGGGTCTGACGGTGCAGATCTTCCGCCTGCCCGCCATCTATGGTCCCGGCCGATCGCCGCTGGACCGTCTGCGCGACGGCAGCGCCCGACTGGTGAAGAAGCCCGGCCAGGTGTTCAACCGTATTCATGTCGAGGACGCCGTCGCCGGCTTCTTCGCCTCCATGGCCCGCCCCCATCCGGGCCGCGCCTACACCCTGGCCGACGACGAGCCGGCCCCGGCCGACGTGGTCATGAAGGGTGCAGCCCGTCGCCTGGGCCTGCCCCTCCCGCCCGAGGTGGCGCTGGACGACCCGTCGGTGTCGGACGCCATGCGCCGCTTCTACAACGACTCCAAGCGCCTCTCGAACGCCCGCGCCAAGGCCGAACTGGGCTGGCGGCCGAAGTATCCAACCTGGTGCGAGGGCTTGGAAGCGCTCATCGCGACCCGTAGTTAGCCCCAACACGCCGTCACCCTCGGGCTTGACCCGAGGGTCGGGCGCAGGTGCGAGCGCCTCGAACGAAGTGCGTGCTGAACACTCGATCCTCGGGTCAAGCCCGAGGATGACGGTGGGATAGAGGCGCCCCTCTGCGCTCAAGCAGTCCGCCGCCGCGCGGCGGACGCTAGCACCCAAGGATGCAGCTCAAGCAGCGAGCGATAGCCCCTCTTCCTTCTTAGAAAGGCAACAAATTCCGCTGGCGGCTGTAGCTCATGGTGCCGACATTGGCGCCCAGGCGCAGGCCGACGCCGGTGCGGATCGGGGCCAGGACGATGCCGTCGGCGCGCTGATAGTTCACGCCTAGGCCGGCGACCAGATAGGCCGAGCCCTCGACGCCCGGATAGCGGCGATAAAGCATGTCCGGGTGATAGAGGCCGTAGACCAGGGTGAAGACGCGGCTGGCGTTGCCGCCCACGTCCCAGCCGATCGAGGCCCCCTGCCAGAAGACCTCCTGCGAGGCCGACAGGTCCTTCATATGCAGGGCGCCGCGACCGTAGCGCACGCCGACCACGGCGGCGCCGGCGGCTTCCTCGCCGGCGATATAGGCGGTCGGGCGGTCGCCCTGTTCGGCGAAGATGCGCTCGATGGCCGAGCCCATGGCCTCGGCGGCGATGCCCATCTCGCGCGAGCCGGCGGCCACCAGCTCGTCAAAGGTATAGGCCTGGGCGTTCTGATCCGAGGCGATCGGATAGTTGGGATCGGTCGGCTGGCGCGTCGAGGCGCAGGCCCCCAGGCCGGCAGGCAAAGCGCCGGCGGCGGCGAGACCAAGGCTGGTGCGGATCAGTTGGCGGCGATGCATGTCGAGGCTCCTGACAGAGGACGGTGCGCCCATCGTCGCGGGCTCGACCTACCGTCCGTGTCTTTTGCGGCAGCCTTGGGGCTTTAAGGTTAACCGAAGCTTGCTTGGCCGTATTGCGCGCCGCCCGGCGCGATCAAGGCTTCGTCAGATGGCCGCTTCCCTTCTCACCTTGCGGGAGAAGGGCTTTCTAGTGCTTGTCGGTCTTCGCCGCGACCCAGTCCATGACCGCCAGCAGGACGCCCGAGGCCACGAAGGTCAGGTGGATGATCACCGCCCACATCAGCCCCGCCTCGTCGAGCGGCACGCCCGGCTTGCCGATGTTCATGAAGCTCTTGAGCAGATAGATGGCCGAGATCGCCACGATGGAGGCGATCAGCTTCATCTTCAGGCCCGAGAAGTCGACCGAGCCCATCCACGGCGGCCGATCCACGTGGTTCTCGTCCAGGTCCAGCTTGGAGACGAAGTTCTCATAGCCGGAATAGATGACGATCAGCAGCAGATTGCCCGCCAGAGACAGGTCCACCAGGCTGAGGATGGCCAGGATGGCGCCGTCCGACTTCATGTGACCTTCGCCCATGACGAAGGCCTGCGGCACGTAATAGATCAGTTCGCGCACGAAGACGACGAGCAGCATGACCAGGGCCAGGACCAGCCCCAGATAAAAGGGGGCCATCAGCCAGCGGGCGCGGAACAGGCTGCGTTCGAACTGAACCTCGGCCCAGGGCTTCTTGTCCGCCATGATCAGCTCCGCAGGACCGCGCCGGCCTTGGCGGCGGCGGCGACGATCTTGGCGGTCAGGGACTCGATCTCGGCCTCGGCCAGGGTGGCGGCGCGCGGCTGGATCTCGACCTCGACCGCGACCGACTTCTGGCCCTCGGGCACGCCCTGGCCGCGATAGACGTCAAAGACGCGCACCTCGGCGATCAAGGCCTTGTCGGCGCCGGCCACCGCGCGGGTCAGGTCGCCCACGGCCTTGGCCTCGTCCAGCAGGAAGGCGAAGTCGCGGCTCAGCGGCATCAGGTTCGGCAGGTCCGCCGCGCCGCGCGCCTTGCCGCCTTTTCCACGCGGCTCGGGCACGGCGTCGAGGATGATCTCGAAGGCCAGCATGGGGCCGTCGGCGTCCAGGGCCTTGAGCACGCGCGGGTGCAGTTCGCCGAACTCGACGATGACGTTCTTGGGCCCCAGTTGCAGACGGGCCGAGCGACCCGGATGCCACCAGCTCTGGTTGGCCCCTTGCGCCAGCTGCAGCGAGGCGACCGGCGCGCCGATCTCCTCCAGCAGGGCGAACAGGTCGCCCTTGAGGCCGAACAGGGCGTCCTCGCCCGCGCCGCCCCAGTGACGGTCGGGGTGGGGCGCGATCAGGCCGGCGATGACGGTGCGCTGACCGTTCGGCTGATCATTCAGATAGATAGGACCGATCTCGAACAGGGCCGCGTCGGCGTGACCGCGCGCGGCGTTGCGCGCCGCCGCCTGGATCAGGTTGGGCAGGACCGACGGCCGCATGCAGTCGAGGTCCGCCGCGATGGGGTTTTCCAGCACCAGACGATCATCGCCGCCGCCGAACAGGGCGGCCGTCGACTGCTTGGTGAAGGACCAGGTCACGGCCTCGGCGTAGCCCAGGGCGGCCAGGGCCCTCCGGGCGACGCGGACGCGGGCCTGACGCGGGCTGAGCACGCCGCGCGCATGGCGGGCGACCTCGGGCAGGGGCGTGTTCGGCAGGGCGCTGAAGCCCTCGATACGCGCCACCTCCTCGACCAGATCAGCGCGCCCCTCGACGTCGCGACGCCATGAGGGCGGGGTCACGGTCCAGGGCTCGGCCTGATCGGCGCCTCCCTTTGTGATCAGGAAGCCGAGCTGGCCCAGGATGGTGCCGATGCGGTCGTCGCTCAGCTCCATGCCGGTCAGGCGTTGCACATAGGCCGGGTCGAAGGCGAAGGGCGCCGGGCTGGCCGGCGGCTCGCCGACGAAGACGATCTCGGACGGCTCGCCGCCGCACAGGTCGAGGATCAGACGCGTGGCCAGTTCCAGCCCCGGCGTCACCGAGACCGGATCGACGCCGCGTGCGAAGCGGTATTGGGCGTCGGAATGGATGCCCAGGGTGCGGCCCGTCTGGGCGATGACGATGGGCTCGAACCAGGCGCTCTCCAGGAAGACGTCGGTGGTCGCCTCGTCGCAACCGGTGCTTTCGCCGCCCATGACGCCGCCTAGGCCGATGGGGCGTTCGCCGGCCGCGTCGGCGATGATGCAGTCGGCGGGCGAAGCCGTGTAGGTCTTGCCGTCCAGGGCGATCAGATGCTCGGGCTCGCCCGTCTCAGCCGAGGTCAGGCCGGCGCGAACGACGATCTCGGTCCCCGACAGCTTGCCCATGTCATAGACATGCAGCGGGCGAGCGCGGTCATAGGCGATCAGGTTGGTGACATCGACCAGACGGTTGATCGGGCGCAGGCCGATGGCGGTCAGGCGCTTCTGCAGCCAGGCCGGCGACGGGCCGTTCTTGACGCCCCGGATGACGCGACCCGCGAAGACCGGGCACATCTCGGGCGCATCCAGCCGCACCGAGATCGGCGAGGGGAAGGCGCCGCGCACCACGGCGATGTCGAAATGCTTCAGCTTGCCGACGCTGGCGGCGGCCAGGTCGCGGGCGATGCCGGCGACGCCCAGCCAGTCGGGCCGATTCGGCGTCACCTCGAAGTCGATGACCGGCTCGGCGCCGAACAGGCCGGCGACCGGAGTTCCGACCGGAATCTCCGGCGGCAGCTCCTGGATGCCGTCGCTCTCGTCGGCCAACTCCAGCTCGGAGGCCGAGCAGAGCATGCCGTGCGAGACCACGCCGCGCACCGGCTTCTCGACCAGGGTCACGCCCAGACCCGGCACATAGGCGCCGATGGGCGCGTAGATGGTGGTCAGGCCCGGTCGCGCATTGGGCGCGCCGCAGACGATCTCCTTGAGGCCGTCCACGGTCTCGACCTGACAGACCTGCAGGCGGTCGGCGTCGGGATGCCGCGCCGTCGACAGGATCTTGGCCACGGTGAAGGGGGCCAGGACGGCCACGGGGTCATGGACGTCCTCGACCTCCAGCCCGGCCATGGTCATGGCCTCGGCGATCTGGTGGACGTCAGCCTCGGTCTCGAGGTGGTCCTTCAGCCAGGAAAGCGTGAACTTCATTGCGGAACGCCGCCCAGAGCCGCGACCATCTCGTCGAGATAGGCCTGGGTTCCCGTAAAGCCGACGCCGATGAAGCGGCAGTTGATGAAGGTGCAGTTCTTCAGCGGGATGGCGCCCGTGACACGCTCGGGCCCGACAGGCTGCAACAGCAGATTGCGCGGGTCCCCGTGGGCGTCGCCCATGTTGCAACCGTCGAAACGGCAGCCTTCCAGCGGCAACAGGACCGCCGGTCCCTCGATCAGGCATTCGACAAAGGTGCGGTTCTCAATGACCGGCACGCCGGCGCGGCTGGTCTCCATGAACAGTTGCGGCAGCCAGACATTGCCCTTGTATTCCGGGCCTGGGCCAAGCCGTTCAAGCGTGATGGGGGCGGTGACGTCAGTCATGGGTGTCTCGGTCTAGATAGCGGTGGGCAGGGCGGCGACCTGGGCGATGAACTCATCTGTCCCGGTGAAGCCGACGCCGTAGAATTCACAGCCGATAAAGGCGCAGTCGCGCACCGGCAGGGCTCCGATCACCTTGTCGCCCACGGGCTTGAGCAGGAGGTTGCGGATATCGCCGCGGCTATCGCCGAAATTCGTGTCCTCGAAGGTCACGCGGTTGGACACCAGCAGAATGGCCGGACCCTGGATGCGACAGCCCGTGAAGGTGCGCCCCTGGATCACCGGCTGCCCCCCGCGCACGGCATGGGCGAAGATTTCCTGCAGGGACAGGTCGAGGTTTTCAAAGACCGAAGCCCCCAGATCCTGGGCCTTGGCGACGGGACGATTGATCGGAAGCAGGCTCATGTCAGGACAGTCCCGAGGCCGCATTGGGCGCGGCGAAGGCGGAGAAGCCATAGTGCGCCAGCCAGCGCGTATCGGCCTCGAACATGGGGCGCAGGTCTGAGACGCCGTATTTCAGCATGGCCAGGCGGTCGACGCCCATGCCGAAGGCGAAGCCCTGATACTCGTCCGGATCGATGCCCGCGTTGCGCAGCACATTGGGGTGCACCATCCCGCAACCCAGGATCTCCAGCCAGTCGTCGCCCTCGTTCAGGGTCAGCTTGCCGCCCGAACGGTCGCAGCGGATGTCCATCTCGGCCGAGGGCTCGGTGAAGGGGAAGTGGTGCGGGCGGAAGCGGGCGTTGACGTCGTCCAGCTCGAAGAAGCGGGCGATGAAGGTCTCCAGCGTCGTCTTCAGATGGCCCATGTGGATGTCGCGGTCGATCACCAGGCCTTCGATCTGGTGGAACATCGGCGTGTGGGTGGCGTCCGAATCCTTACGGAAGGTGCGGCCGGGCGCGATGATGCGGATCGGCGGCTTCTGGCTCATCATGGTCCGCACCTGCACCGGGCTGGTGTGGGTGCGCAGCACCTTGCGCTCGCCCGTCTCAGGGTCGGGCTTGAGGAAGAAGGTGTCGTGCATTTCCCGCGCCGGGTGCTTGGGCGGGAAGTTCAGGGCGGTGAAGTTGTGGAAGTCGTCCTCGATGTCCGGGCCCTCGGCCACGGCGAAGCCCATCTCGGCGAACAGGGCGATCATCTCGTCCATGACCTGCATGGTCGGGTGCACCCCGCCCTTGCGGCGCGGGCGGGCGGGCAGGGTCAGATCGACCCGCTCGGCCAGCAGCCTGGCGTCCAGCTCGGCGGCCTCCAGCTCGGCCCTCTTGGCGGCGATGGCGGCGCTCACGCGGTCGCGCAGACCGTTGATGATCGGCCCCTGTTCGCGGCGTTCATCGGGGCTGAGCGCGCCCATCCCCTTGAGCAGGGCCGAGACGGCGCCGGTCTTGCCGAGGGCGGCGACACGCACCTCCTCGATCGCAGCGACGCTTTCGGCCGCTCCGATGGCGTTGATCAGGTCGAGTTCTAGCTGGGCGAGATCGGTCATGGTCCGCAGCGTCTAGCCCGACATGGCCGTCACGCAAAGCCTTCAGCGTCGATCAGGCGCAGTCGCTCCCTCAATCCGCCAGGACGAAACTGATCTTCATATTGACCCGGTACTCGGCGATCTTGCCGTCGCGGACCACCACCTTCTGGTCCTGGACCCAGGCGCCTTCGACATGACGCAGGGTCTTGTCGGCGCGGGCGATCCCCTGGGTGATGGCGTCGTCGAAGCTGACCGTGGACGACGCGGTGATTTCGGTGACGCGGGCGATGGACATCGGCAAAGCCTCCTGAACCGCCAAGGTCGCCTGTCGACCCGGCTGTCGAACCCCAACGCTTGATCGGGCGAAAAGGTCAGGCCTGGCCACGAAAAACGCCCGCCCCGAGAACGGGACGGGCGTTTTTACCTTTATACGCTACCGCTCAGCCTGCGGGGCTGAGCTGCTTGAGCGCAGTCGCGAGTTAGGCGGCCAGAGCGGCGCGGACCTTCTCGGCGATGGCCTTGAAGCCGGCTTCGTCGGCGGCGATCGTCGACAGGACCTTGCGGTCCAGCACGATGCCGGCCTTGTCCAGGCCGTGGATGAACTGCGAGTAGGTGAAGCCTTCCAGACGGGCGGCGGCGTTGATGCGCTGGATCCACAGGGCGCGGAACGAACGCTTCTTGTTGCGACGGTCGCGGTAGGCGTACTGGCCTGCGCGGTCGACGGCGGCCTTGGCCGTGCGGATCGTATTCTTGCGGCGGCCGTAGAAGCCCTTGGCCTGCTTCAGAACCTTCTTGTGCTTGGCGTGGGACGTTACGCCCCGTTTGACGCGAGCCATTTTGTTTTTCCCTTCGGGAAGCCTCTAACGTTCGCCGCGCGGCGGCTCACTGCTTCAGAGGCTTGAGTTCAAATTCAGTGTGACAGGATGATCAGGTATGCAGCGCGCCGATCAGGCGTACGGCATGTAGGACTTGATCTTCTTGGCGTCGGCGTCGGCCATGACCGAGGTGCCGCGGTTCTGGCGGATGTACTTGGAGTTGTGGCTGATCAAGCGGTGACGCTTGCCCGCAACGCCGGCTTTCACCTTGCCAGTGGCCGTGAATTTGAAGCGCTTCTTGGCGCCAGACTTCGTCTTCAGTTTCGGCATTTTCACTCTCTCTATTTTAGTGGGCTACCGCTCTTCGAGCTGCTTGAGCCCAAGGTGCGGAGCTGAAACGAACGGCCCAGGCATGCCTGTTAGCCCGGCTGTTCGGTACGCGAAGGGGCGGCTTTTACGCCGAAGACCCGCGCGAGGCAAGCGGAGTCACGGCGCCGTCTGCATTGGACCGACCGGATTGCTCGCTTCAAGGAAGCGCACGGTTTCACGCAGCATCCGCTGACGCGTCTCGGCGCGTGACATCCAGTGGTCTTCGCCCGCCAGTTCGATCAGCTCCACCGGCTTGCCCGCGCGCCGCAGAGCCTCGGCCATCACCCGGCTCTGCTCGATGGGAACGACAGTGTCGTCCTTGCCGTGGATCAGCAACAGCGGGCTGTCGACCGCCTCCGCCAACAAGGCCGGCGACAAAGCGTCCAGCGCTCGGTCGTTCAGTCGCGCCGCCCCCATGAAACGGTTCCAATAGCGAACGGCCTGACCGTTCCGCTCGCCCTCCTGCTGCGCCTCCCAATTGACCATCCGGCGCAGGTCGGACACTCCGGCGACGGATACGCCGCAGCGATAGACTGATTTGTCGAGCGTCAACCCGGCCATGGCCGCATAGCCGCCGTAGCTGCCGCCGACGATGCAGACGCGAGCGGGATCAACGACGCCTTCGGCCGCCAACCAGCGGACCCCGTCGGACAAATCCGTCTGCATCTTGCGGCCCCACTCGCCATAGCCGGCTTCAAGGAAGGCGCGCCCATATCCGGTCGAGCCTCGGAAATTGGCCTGCAGGACCGCATAGCCGCGCGACGCCAGGGCCTGGGCCCAATAGTCGAAGCCGGCGATGTCGCGCGACGCCGGCCCTCCATGCGCCAGGACGACCAAAGGCAGGTTTGTCGGCGCCTCCACGCCCGGCGGCAGGGTCAGATAGCCGTGGATGTCCAGCCCGTCCGCCGCCGCATAGCGGATCGGACGGACCTTGCCGACCTGGGCCGCCGGGATGGCCGGATAGGCGTCGCCGACGATGGTGGCGACGCCGGTCTCAAAATCGACCAGTTGGTAGAGGCCGGACTCGCCGGTATCGATGAAGACCAGGATCAGTTTCAGGCTGTCGTTCCACGACACCAGGCGCGGCGCCTTGTCGGGAAAGGCCCGCTCGATGGCGCCCCATCGCCGCGCCGCCTCCGGGGCCAGGAATTCATAACGAACCCCGCCCTCCTCCGTGCGCCCCGCCCCGATCAGCAGCAGGCTTTGCGGATGGTGAACCAGAAAATCCGGGTCGTGCTCAAACGGCAGGCGGGTCCACTCGCCGCTGTCCACATTGACCTCGAACAGGACAAAGCCGGTTTCCGAATCATCGCCGCCAGCGGCGACATCCGGCCGGTCCGCGCTGATCACGATCGTCCGCGGGGTTCGCCCCAGACCGAGGAGGACGGGCGTATCGACCGGGGCGTCCACGGCCCAGACCTCGCGGAAGCCTCGCCCATCCGGCAGACGCAGAGACCAGCGCCCGCTGCGTTCGAAATACCGGGAAAGAGCGATCACCTCGCCTTGTGCATCCAGGACATAGCCTTGCGTGTCACGGTCCATGGACTCCACGCTTCGCCCCCGTCCCGTGCCCGGATCGACGCGATGCAGGTTGATCTGGCCATTGCTTACGTTGACGCCCCGCGTGAAGACCGCCGCGCCCTGGGCCGTCTGGCGCACAGAGGCGCCGCCATAGAGCGTCGCCAGCACGTCCGGCGTTCGCCGCAGAACCTGGACCAGGCTCTTCGTCTCCAGGTCCAGGATCATCCCGTAGAACAGCTCCGAGCGCGGCACGCCCAGCTCATGAATGCTCTGCGTCTCGGAGGTGACGATCAGGACCCGCGTCTCGCCCACCCAAAGCAGGTCGCGCACCTTGGCCTCGCCGATCGCGGCCGCAAAGACATGCCTGCCCGTGTCCATCTGAGTGACAGCCAGAGCCCGCGCTTCATCGACGACCACGATGCGGGCGATCAGGGCGCCGCTGGGCGACAACGCCATGTAATCGATGGCCGGAGCGGCGCCATAGGCCGCCAGCGGCGGAGCCTCCGCCCTGACCGCCCCGATCGACAGGCCGGCGATCAAGACGCCCCAAAGCGCCAGCGTCGCCAATCGCAAACCCCGCATGTCGCGCCTCCCCCGAAGCAACGCCTTACCGATCATCGATATTCAAACTGCCTCCACGTCGCTGGACAGGCAAGAAAAAAGCCCCGGTCGAAGACCGGGGCTTTACTCTGATGCGTGCGATACGGCGCTTAGCGCGGCGCCAGGATCATGATCATCTGGCGGCCTTCCATACGCGGGGCGTATTCGACCTTGGCGACCTCGTCGAAGTCGGCCTGCACCTTGTTGAGCAGCTTCATGCCCAGTTCCGGGTGCGCCATTTCACGACCGCGGAAGCGCAGGGTCACCTTGACCTTGTCGCCCTCCTCGAAGAAGCGGTGCATCGACTTGGCCTTGACCTCATAGTCGTGCGTATCGATGTTCGGACGGAGCTTGATTTCCTTGAGCTCGACGACCTTCTGACGCTTGCGCGCCTCGGCCTTCTTCTTCTGCTCCTGGAAACGATGCTTGCCGTAGTCCAGGATCTTGCAGACCGGCGTCTCGGCGTTGCCGACGATCTGGACCAGGTCCAGGCCGGCTTCCTCGGCCGCTTCCAGGGCCGACGACAGCGGCATGACGCCCTGTTTCTCGCCGTTCTGGTCGATCAGCAGCACGCGCGTGGCGCGAATTTCCTGGTTGATGGGCGGCCCGTCCTTGACGGGCGGCGCTTGCATGGGACGGCGAATGGGCGTCGTTTCCTTATGTGGTCAGAAGACAGGCGATAATCTCGCAGGGCTCAGCGCGCGACGGAGCGGCGCGTTCCCGGCGGGCGGAATATGACGATAGAAGCCCCGTAATTCAAGGCTGGTCGGGGTTTGCGGCGCCGATGTAGGCGTCGTGCAGGGCCAGCACCCCCTCGAAGACGTGATCCACCGTCAGGTCCTCGATCGGGGCGAACTGTCCGCGCGTCTCATTGGAGGCGACGGTGCGGGTCCTGGGACCCCACGGCCCATAGAGCCACCATTCGGTCGGCCCGAACAGGCCCAGCGTCGGCCGGCCCAGCGCCGCCGAGACATGCATCAAGCCAGAGTCATTGCCCACGAACAGGGCAGCCCGGTCGATAACGGCGGCCGAGCACAGAATGTCGCCCTTGCCCACGCAGTCGATGGCGCGCTCGCCAGCGGCTTGCAGCGCCGGGGTCGCGGGCGGGCGGTCGCCGGGACCGCCGACCGGCATGAAGCGCCAGCCGTCGAAACGGGGCTCGGCCTTCATCTTCTCGACCAGTTGCCCCCAGCGGTCGGCGGGCCAGGACTTGCCCGGCTGGTGAGCGATCGGAGCCAATGCCAGGATAGGAGGGGCGATGATGGGCCCCGCGCCGGGTCCGGCCTGAAGCTGCGGATCGATGACGGCGGCGGCCTCGGCGCGCGCCTGATCGTCGAGCCAGATTTCCGGGTCCAGCGGCGTGGCCGCCCCCATCAGGCGCGACACCATCTCGACCTTGCGCAGTCCGGTCTCCCAGCGGCGATTATAGACGATGCGCCGCTTGGCCGGGATCAGATAGGCCAGGGCCGAGCCGCGAATATCGACGACCAGATCCCACTTCGTGCCAGCTACCTGTTTCCACAGATCGACCCAGTGTCCAGCGGCCTTCTTCTTGTCGAGGATGATGACCCGCTCGACGTTGGGCGCCGAGCGGAAGAAGGGGGCGGGCGGGCGGCCGCAGGCCACGGTGATCTGAACGCCGGGCAACTGGCGCGCGATCTCGCGGATCACGCCGGAAGAGATGACGCAGTCGCCGATGCGGTTGGAACTGACAAAGAGGGCTTTGGGTGCGGACAAGCGGGGCTCTCGCGGCCTGTGAAGACGTCCCGCCTCTGCTAAAGCCATTCCACACTGAATGACAGTCCGAGGAGCTTTCATGTCCGACCTCCAATCGCTGCAACGCCCCGACGGCGAGACCCTGGCCTTCAAGGCGGTCATGGGCGACGGCCCGACCGTGGTCTGGATCGGCGGCTTCCGCTCGGACATGGAAGGGACCAAGGCCCTGGCGCTGGATGCGGCGGCGCGCGAACGCGGCTGGAACTATGTGCGCTACGACCACTTCGCCCACGGCCAGTCCTCGGGCGACTGGAAACAGGCCACCATCGGCCGCTGGCGCGAGGACGCCGTCGCCCTGATCGACAGTCTGGAAGGCCCCGTCATCCCGGTCGGCTCGTCCATGGGCGGCTGGGTGGCCTTACTGGCGACGCTGGCGCGCCCCGAACGGATCAAGGGTCTGGTCCTGGTCAATCCGGCGCAAGACTTCACCGAAAAGCTGATGTGGCCGGGTCTGGCCGACCACGAGCGTCAGGCCATCCTGCGCGAGGGCGAGACCATCATCACCGAAGAGGGTCTGGGGTCCTATGTCCTGACCCGTCGCATGTTCGAGGAGGCGCGCGACTGGCTGCTGCTGGACGGCGCCATCGCCATCACGGCGCCGGCCCACGTCCTGCAGGGCCGCGCCGACGACGTGGTGCCGTGGCGCCATCAGGTCGAGCTGGCCGAGCGTCTGAGCGGCGGCGATCTGCGCCTGGACCTGATCGAGGGCGGCGACCACCGGCTGTCGAGCCCCGCCGATCTGGAGCGTCTGGTCGAAGCGGTGGAGGCGATGCGGGACTGACCCCGCACCGCCAGATCTTGCCCGCCCGTCATCCTCGGGCTTGACCCGAGGATCGGATTGTCCGCCTGCGCGACATTGGCTCGGTCGAGCACGCCGCCACGCTCGATCCTCCGATCAAGTCGGAGGATGACGGCGGCGCAGGGTCACAGGATGAACCGGCTCAGGTCGATGTTCTTGGCCAGTTCGCCGACCTTTTCGCGCACCTGATCCCCATCGAAGGTCAGGGTCTGACCCGACAAGTCCGAGGCCTTGAAGCTGGTCTCTTCCAGCACCCGCTCCAGCACGGTCTGAAGTCGGCGCGCGCCGATGTTCTCGACCGTGCTGTTGGCGGCCACGGCGGCGTCGGCCATGGCCTCGACCGCGTCATCGGTGAAGACCAGGGTCACCCCCTCGGTCTCCAGCAGGGCCTGGTTCTGACGGATCAGATTGGCCTCGGGCTCGGTCAGGATGCGCTTGAAGTCGTCACGCGTCAGGGCCTTCAGCTCGACCCGGATCGGCAGGCGGCCCTGCAGTTCGGGCAGCAGGTCCGACGGCTTGGCCACGTGGAAGGCGCCCGAGGCGATGAACAGGACATGATCCGTCTTCACCGGACCATATTTGGTCGACACCGTGGTGCCCTCGATCAGGGGCAGCAGGTCGCGCTGCACGCCTTCACGTGAAACATCGGCCCCGGATGCGCCCTGACGCGCCGCCACCTTGTCGATCTCGTCGAGGAAGACGATGCCCTCGTTCTCGGCGAGCAGAAGCGCTTCCTTGGTCAGGCTTTCCTGATCCAGCAGCTTGTCGCTTTCCTCGGTCGTCAGCGGCGCCATGGCCTCGGCGACCGTCAACTTGACCGTCTTGGTGCGCCCGCCCCCCATCTTGCCCAGCAGGTCCGACAGGTTCAGCAGGCCGACGTTGCCGCCGCCGCCCGGCATGTCCAGGCCTTGCAGGGGCGAGGTCGTGTCGGCCAGGGCGATCTCGATCTCCTTGTCGTCCAACTCCCCGGCGCGCAGCTTCTTCCTGAAGGCGTCGCGCGTCGCGGGCTGCGAGCCCGGTCCGACCAGGGCGTCCAGAATGCGCTCCTCGGCCTGGCCCTCGGCGCGCGCCTTGACCCCCGAGCGGCGCTTGTCGCGCACCATGACCAGGGCGCTCTCGACCAGATCGCGCATGATCTGATCGACGTCGTGGCCGACGTAGCCGACCTCGGTGAACTTGGTCGCCTCGACCTTGAGGAAGGGCGAGCCGGCCAGCTTGGCCAGACGCCGGGCGATCTCGGTCTTGCCGACGCCCGTCGGGCCGATCATCAGAATGTTCTTGGGCGTGACCTCGTCACGCAGATCCTCAGGCACGCGCTTGCGGCGCCAGCGGTTGCGCAGGGCCACGGCCACGGCGCGCTTGGCGTCGTCCTGACCGACGATATAGCGGTCCAGTTCGGAAACGATTTCGCGGGGAGACAGGTCGGTCATGGTTCAGACGGTCCAGAAATACACGTATCAGGCGCTCAAGCAGCAAGCCGCCGCGCGGCGAGCGATAGCGCCCTACAAACTTTCAATGGTCAGATTGCCGTTGGTGTAGACGCAGATGTCGGCGGCGATCTTCATGGCCTTGCGGGCGATCTGCTCGGCGTCCAGCTCGCTGTTTTCATCGATCAGGGCGCGGGCGGCGGCCAGGGCGTAGTTGCCGCCCGAACCGACAGCGGCCACGCCGTATTCCGGCTCCAGCACATCGCCGACGCCGGTGACCGTCAGAATCGTGTCCTTGTCGGCGACCAGCAGCATGGCTTCCAGCCGACGCAGGTAACGGTCGGTGCGCCAGTCCTTGGCCAGCTCGACGCAGGCCCGGGCCAACTGGTCGGGATACTGCTCCAGCTTGGCTTCCAGACGCTCGATCAGGGTCAGGGCGTCGGCCGTGGCTCCGGCGAAGCCCGCCAGCACCTTGCCGCCGGCCAGGGTGCGGACCTTGCGCGCCGCCCCCTTGACGATGGTCGGCCCCATCGAGACCTGGCCGTCGCCGGCGATGACGGTGCGGCCGTTCTTGCGCACCGCCAGAATGGTGGTGCCGTGCCAGTCGGGGAAGCTTGAGGTCTGGGTCATGGCCGATCAGATGGCGAGGAACCGCGCCGCTCGCAAGACGCCCTCGCGTCGCAGGATGGGCGCGGCACAGCTTGCCTGTCGCCTCCGTCCGTGACACGGAACCCGCCCCAGTCGCGTCGCCTTCGCGTTCAGTTCGAGTACCCGCCTTGCCTCTGCACCGCGCCATCTATGTCAGCGACGCCGTCGGCGGCGCGGCGACCAGCCTTCTGGTCCTGGCCGAAATTCTCGGCGCTTCGGACCGCAACAACCGCCGCGAAGGTCTTACCGGGGTTCTGATGCGTCACGGCGGCCGCTTCATGCAGGCCATTGAAGGCCGCCGCGCCGATGTGGATCGCCTCATGGATCGGCTGCGCCTCGACCCCCGCCACGAGAACCTTCGACTGCTGTCGGATCAGGACGTGTCGGAACGCCTGTTCCGCGAATGGCCGATGACCCTGGTCGAGATGACGCCCGACGCGGCGCGAGTTCTGAACGGCGCAACGCTGGATCAGTTGAATCCGGATCGGGCCGAGGCGCTCCTGAGCGCCGCCGCCGGGGCCTTGCCGCTTCCGGCCTGACGTCGGCTCCTGACGCCGCACCCTGACGACTGGGTCCGACTGCGCTAGACAGGTCGCCGTGACCCAGCCCCCCCTCCCCGCCCCTGTCCGCTTCTCCGACGAGGAAGTCGACCGCTACGCCCGCCAGCTGGTGCTGTCCGAGATCGGCGGTCCGGGCCAGCAGGCCTTGAAGCGCGCCCGCGTCCTCATCGTCGGCATGGGCGGGGTCGGCGCGCCCGCCGCCCTCTATCTGGCCGCCGCCGGGGTCGGGACGCTGGGCCTGATCGACCATGACGCGGTGGCCCTGTCGAACCTCCAGCGCCAGATCATCTTCACCACGGCCGACGCCGACCGGCCCAAGGTCGAGGCGGGCGCCGGTCGCCTGACCGCCCTCAACCCCCACGTCGCCGTCGAGCCCTTCGTCGAGCGCCTGACGCCCGACAACGCCCAGGCCGTGATCGAGCGCTTCGACGTTGTGCTGGACGGGACGGATGATTTCGACACGCGCTTCGCCGTCAACGCCACCTGCGTGGCGGCGGGCAAGCCTCTGGTATCGGGCGCCCTCGGTCGCTGGAACGGTCAGGTCGGGGTCTTCGCCGGTCGGCCCTGCTATCAGTGCCTGGTGCCGGAAAGCCCGCCCGACGCCGAGACCTGCGCCCGCGTCGGCGTCGTCGGCGCCCTGGCCGGGGTCATCGGCGCCATGGCGGCGCTGGAGGCGATCAAGCTGATCACCGGGGCGGGCCAGCCCCTGACCGGCCGCCTGATGCTCTATGACGGCCTGGCCGGAACCAGCCGGGTCGCGAAGATCGCCGCCGATCCATCCTGTCCGGTGTGCGGCGGCTAGGCGAAGGCCCTTCGCAGCAGGGCTACATAGCGCCCCATCAGGTCCTTTTCGACCTCCTCCTCCCAGTCGCCGTGGCCCGCGTCCGGCACCTCGACCAGTTCGACCGTTCTGCGCGCGCCGCGCAGGGCGCTGTTCATGATGCGGGACTGCTCCACCGGCACGATCTGGTCGTCCACCCCATGCACCAGAAGAATGGGGCAGACGATTTCAGCGGCGCGGCGGCGTGGCGACGACGCCTCCAGCATGGTCTTGTCGACGTCTGGGTCCCCGATCCGCTTCTTCCAGAAGCCGAAGACCTCCTTGGTCGGCGTGTCGTCGTCCCGTTTCTCGGCGGCCAGCATCTCGGGCAGGTCCGACACCCCGCAGATAGCGATCGCGGCCTTGTAGAGATCCGGCCTCCGCACCGCCCCCATCAGGGCCGCATAGCCCCCGTAGCTGGCGCCCATGATGGCCACACGGCCTGCGTCCAACCCCTTGTCCCGCACGACCTGGGCGACGGCGTCCTCAACATCCTCCTGCATCCGCTCGCCCCAGCGCCGCCAGCCCTGCTGGGCGAAGCCCAGGCCATAGCCGCCTGACCCGCGGAAATTGGGTTGCAGCACCCACCAACCCTGCGCCGCCAGCACCTGAACCTGACGGTCATAGCCACGGTAGTCGCGGACTTCGGGTCCGCCATGCGGCATGACCACCAGCGGCCCCGGCGCGGCGCCCGGCGGCGCCGTCAGATAGGCCTCGATAGAGGCTCCGTCGCGGGTGGAGACGGACAGCCGTTCGCAGCCGCCCAGGCGCTGGAAGTCCAGCGCATATCGCCCGCCCAGGTTGGTCATGCTGCGCGCGGTCTTGTCGTAAAGATACCAGGCCCCCGGCTCGCGCGGGCCGTCGACATAGGCGATGAACCGATTGCGGTCGTCGCTGATCTGGATGATGTGCACGTCGCAGTCGTCATCAAAGAAGCGGTTCATGGCGCGGTGGTGCCCGGCCAGACCCGGCTCGGCGAACTCGTATTCCAGACGGTCGCCGTAATAGGCGGCGCCGACGTAGCGGTCGCGCGCATCCATCAGACCGTACAGCACGTCGCGCCCGGCCCTCGGCTGCTTCGGCGCGCCCAGGGCCAGGCTGTGCAGATTCATCTCGCGGATGGCCTCGACATCCTCGCCCTCGACGCGCGCCGACACCAGAATCGTCTCCGGGGCGCCGCCGCCGCCGACCCAGGAGAAGTCCGGCGCATCCACGATGCGGTTGCGACGAACAAACCGCCACTCCGTCTCGCCGGGCGCGCGGGCGTGAATCGTCTCCACGGTCCGACGGCTGTTGATGTCGCGGCGCAGGACCGCAACGCCCTGGTGGGTGTGCCAGCCGATGGTAGCGCTATTGCCCCGCTCCAGCCGTTCGGCCTTGCCGTCGTTCACATTGACCTTGTGCAGACCCATGACGCCGTCCGCTTCCCAGGCCGTCATCAGGACGTGGTCGGGATCGTCGGGCAGGATGTCGATGACGTGGCCCAGATTCAGCGACCGCCGCAACCTCTGGCGCTCGCCTTCGAACAGGACAGCCGTGGCTCCGCTCAGATGATCGACGGAGACGATGCGCCGCGACGTCAGGGTGAAGCCGTCGCCCGTCATGATCGATCCCGCCGGCTTGCGGCCGCGGATGACGTTCTTGATGGCGACCCGCGCCAGAAGGCGACGGTCATTCGCCCATTCCAGGGCCTCGACGGTCAAGGCCCCCAGTTCGATGCGCCGCCGCTCTCCTTCAGGCGCCGAGGCGTCCAGCACGTCGATGACGCCGCGCGGCTCGGCGGGGGTTCCCAACTGCATCATGACCGCGATGTGAGCCCCCGACGGCGACAGGACCGCCGCCCGCGTTCGCTGTGCATCGAAGAAATACTCGAGCGCGTAGGCCCCGGCCGGCGCCGCCTTGACCGAACCGAATCCAGTCAGGCCCAGAACCACGCCCGCGCCCAGCACGCCACGTCGCGACAGCGCCGCGCGGCCTTCTGTCCGTGAAGCCTGCATCGATCCCTCCCGCCGTTTCGAGCACCAGAGCCCTAGACGGGGACCGGGTCAAGAGAGCGGCGTAACGCCGTTCACAGCATCGCCGGAATGACTCGATCCGGCGGGCGGTGGCCGTTCTGGTAGGTCATGATGTTGGCGATGACCCGGTCGCCCATGTCCTGGCGGGCCTCGATGGTGGCCGAGCCGAGATGGGGCAGCAGGACGACGTTGGCGCGGCCCATCAGGCCGGGATGCACCGCCGGTTCGTGCTCGAACACGTCCAGGCCGACGCCGAACAGGCCGCGGCGGTCCAGGGCCTCGACCAGGGCGGCCTCGTCAATCAGTTCGCCGCGCGCCGTATTGACCAGGATGGCGTGGGGCTGCAGCCGGGCGATGCGTTCGGCCGACAGTAGGTGGTGGGTGTCCTTGGTGGCCGGACAGTTCAGCGAGATGACGTCCATCCGCGCCAACATCTGATCCAGGTCGTCCCACCAGGTCGCGCCCAACTCCTCGGCGATCATGTCCGAGATCGGCTTGCGGTTGTGATAGTGGACCTGCATGCCGAAGGCCTTGGCGCGGCGGGCCAGGGCCTGGCCGATGCGGCCCATGCCGACGATGCCCAGACGCTTGCCCCACAGCTTGCGTCCGCACATCCAGGTCGGGCTCCAGCCCTCGAACTGACCGGCGGCGACGACATTGGCGCCTTCGACGATGCGGCGGCTGACGGCCATGATCAGGCTCATGGTCAGGTCGGCCGTGTCCTCGGTCAGGACGCCCGGCGTATTGGTGACGATGATCCCGCGTCCCACGGCGGCGTCGATATCGATGTGGTCCACGCCCGCGCCGAAGTTGGCGATCATCTTCAACTGCTCGCCCGCCCCCTTGATGAGGTCGGCGTCCAGATGGTCGGTGATGGTCGGGACCAGGACCTCGGCGCGCTGCAGGGCGGCGGCCAGGTCGTCGCGCGACATCGGCCCGTCGGTCAGATTCAGTTCGGCGTCGAACAGTTCGCGCAGACGTGTTTCCACCGCATCGGGCAGGCGTCTGGTTAATACGACCTTAAGCTTGCGAGCGGACATAGGAGGCCTGGGTTTCGTCGAGCGGAAGCGCCCGTGCGGGACGTGTCGATCCGGTGTCTAGCAAAGCTGTGGTCAGGTTCAAAAGTTTCCGGCGTATCGCCGTCATCATCGCCGTTCTCGGATCGGGCGTCCTCGCGGGCGCCGGCGCGACCATGCCGGACGGTCGCCCGACCCCGACCGGACTGGAAGTCCCCCGCTGGGTCACGCTGAAATCCTCTCAGGTTCGCGCCCGTCAGGGCCCCGGCCTCGACTATCAGATCCTGTGGGAATACCGCGCCGCCGGCCTGCCGGTGCAGGTGATCGCCGAGACCAAGGAGTGGCGCAAGATCTGCGACCCCGACGGTTCGGTCGCCTGGATTCACCGCACCGTGGCCTCTGGCCGCCGCAGCGTCTTCAATCGCTCGGCCGAGGAGATCATGATCCATTCCGGCCGGTCCGCCACCTCCTCGGTGCGGGCCCGCCTGTCGCCGCGCTCGATCGTCTCCCTGGACGAATGCGAAGAGGGCTGGTGCCGGGTGCGGGCGCGCAAGATCAGGGGCTGGGTGCCCGAGCGGGCGGTGTTCGGAACCCAGGAACGCGCCCTGTGCAACGCCGCCCGGCCCGCCGGCGCCGGTCGCGGCTAGACCTGACAACAGTTGAGCGGGCGCGCCGGGTCGTGTAACCCGCCCGCAACACTTCCGGAGCGTCACCCTTGAGCCAGTCCCAATATCCGTCGTCGTTCGATCACGAAGGCCTGCTGGCCTCGGGCCGCGGCGAGCTGTTCGGTCCGGGCAACGCCCAGCTGCCGGCCCCGCCGATGCTGATGTTCGACCGCATCAAGACCATCAGCGCCGACGGCGGCGACTACGGCAAGGGCTATGTCGAGGCCGAACTCGACATCAATCCGGACCTCTGGTTCTTCCAGTGCCACTTCATCGGCGATCCGGTCATGCCGGGCTGCCTGGGCCTGGACGCCATGTGGCAGCTGGTCGGCTTCTACCTCGGCTGGATCGGCGGACCGGGCAAGGGCCGGGCGCTGGGCGTCGGCGAGGTCAAGTTCACCGGCCAGGTGACCCCCGACGTCAAGAAGGTGGTCTATAAGGTCCACCTGAAGCGCGTCATCAACCGCAAGCTGGTCATGGGCATCGCCGACGGCGTGCTCGAGGCCGACGGCGAGGTCATCTACACCTGCGCCGACATGCGCGTCGGCCTGTTCGGCGGCGCGGCCACGGTGGCGTCCACGGACGCCTGACCCCATTTAACGCAGACCGCGGCCAACGCGGCGCCTGAAGACTGAATGATAGGAAACACCATGCGGCGTGTCGTCGTCACCGGATTGGGCATCGTCTCCTCCATCGGCACCGGCCAGGACGAGGTCGCGGCCTCCCTGCGCGAAGCCAAGTCGGGCGTCCAGCACGCCGCCGACCACGCCAAGTACGGCTTCCGCTCGCAGGTCTGGGCTCCCCCGGCCCTGGGCGTCACCGCCGAGGACTGGGCCCCGCTGGTGGACCGCCGCGCCGCCCGCTTCCTGGCCAACGGCACGGCCTGGGCGCACATCGCCTTCGAGGAAGCCCTCAAGGACAGCGGCCTGAGCGCCGACGAAATCAAGGACGAGCGCATCGGCCTGATCGTCGGCGAGGGCGGTCCCTCGACCCAGGTCATCCTTCAGGCGGCCCAGACGACCGTCGAAAAGGGCTCGCCCAAGCGCGTCGGCCCCTTCGCCGTGCCCAAGGCCATGGCCTCGGGCCCCTCGGCCGTCCTGGCCACCTGGTTCGAGCTGAAGGGCATCAACTATTCGATCAGCTCGGCCTGCGCGACCTCGGCCCACTGCATCGGCGCGGCCGCCGAGCAGATCGCCTGGGGCAAGCAGGACGTGGTCTTCGCCGGCGGCTGCGAGGACATCGACTGGTCCATGTCGAACATGTTCGACGCCATGGGCGCCATGTCCTCCAACTTCAACGAGACGCCCTCGGTCGCCTCGCGCGCCTATGACAAGGACCGCGACGGCTTCGTCATCGCCGGCGGCGCCGGCATCGTGGTGCTGGAAGAATACGAACGCGCCGTGGCGCGCGGCGCGACCATCTACGCCGAAGTCACCGGCTACGCCGCCAACTCGGACGGCTATGACATGGTGGCCCCCTCGGGCGAGGGCGCCGAGCGCTGCATGAAGCTGGCCCTGAAGATGGCGGGCGATCCGAAGATCGACTACCTCAACCCGCACGGCACCTCGACCCCGGTCGGCGACGCCAAAGAGATGGGCGCGGTGCGCAACGTCTTCGGCGACGACCTGCCGATGATCTCCTCGACCAAGTCGCTGACGGGCCACTCGCTCGGCGCGGCGGGCGCCCAGGAAGCCATCTACTGCCTGCTGATGATGAAGCACGGCTTCGCCGCCGAGAGCGCCCACATCGAAAACCTGGACCCCGAGTTCGAGGGCATGCCGATCCTGCGTCAACGCCACGACGGCGAGCTGAAGCACGTCATGTCCAACAGCTTCGGCTTCGGCGGCACCAACGGCACCCTGATCCTGTCCAAGGTCTGAGGCCGACGCGGCGGCGTCCCTTGTCGCCTCGGACACGAAAATAACGCCATTCGGCCCTTCGTCCGCCCGGATGAGCGTTCAGAAAGGCATCATCGGCCTGTCGGAGTTCGGAAAAGTCCCGGATCCTGAACAGCCCCCCCAGCCCCCCAGGATTTTTCCGCTAAAGGGCTTCGACGGGCCGATGCTTCCTCCAAGCAGAGACGCCCGTGATCGCCCTTCCTCCCCCCTCCAGGCGACGCGGGCGTTTTGCTGTCTGGACCTGGGAAACGGCTTCGGGGCGAGCGGGATCAGCCGGGCAGGCTGATCGTCGTCCGCTCTCCGTCCCGCATCACCGTCAGATCGACCGCGCCGCCCGCCGCCCGCAAGGCCGCCGCTAGCGCCGCCATGTCGGCCACGCGCGCGCCGCCGGCCTCGACCACCACGTCCCCGGCCTGGACGCCCGCCGTCGCCGCGACCGAGCCGCCCTCGACCACGGTGACCTGCGCGCCAACGCCCTCGCCGCTGTTGCGGAAGGTCAGGCCGCGCGCCATGGCGGCGCTGCGCCCCACGCGGACGGCGGCCAGATCGGCCGACTGAACCGTCAGGCTGGCCGTGGCTTCGCGCCCGTCGCGCAGATAGACCACCGGCAGGACCGCCCCTGGCCGGGCGATGCCGACCGTGGCCTGAACCGAGCCGGCGTTGGCCACCGGACGGTTCTGGATGCGGGTGATGACGTCGCCGGGACGCAGGCCCGCCTGCTCGGCGGACGATCCAGGCGCGGCGTCATAGACCACGGCCCCGCGCACCAGGTTCAACCCCATCTCGCGCGCCCGCTCGGCCGTCAGAGAGCCCAGGGCCACGCCGATCTGGCCGCGCTTGACCTCGCCGGTGGCGCGCAGCTGATCGACCACGAACATCATGATGCGCGTCGGCACGGCGAAGGCGATGCCGTCGTTGCCGCCGCCCATGCCGCCCGACAGGATCGAGGTGTTGATGCCGATCAGCCGCCCCCGGCTGTCCAGCAGCGGCCCGCCCGAATTGCCCGAGTTCACCGCCGCGTCGGTCTGGATGTAATCTTCAATGGCGTCGCCCATGCCCGAGCGGTTCAGGCCCGAGATGACGCCCATGGTCAGGGTCTGGTCGAGGCCCAGGGGATAGCCCACCGCAAAGGCCAGGTCGCCGGTGCGCAAGGTGTCGGAATCCACCGTCTGAACCTGGGACAGGCCGGCGCCCTCGATCTTCAGCACGGCGATGTCGGTGGCCTTGTCGGCGCCGATCAGGGTGGCGTCGAACAGACGGCCGTCGATCAGGTCGACGGTGAACTTCTGCCCGTTCTCGATGACGTGGTGGTTGGTGACGATGATGCCGTTGGCGGCGTCGATGATGACGCCCGACCCGCCTTGCGAGGGCTTGGGATCGCCGTCCGAACGAGGCCCG
Source organism: Brevundimonas sp. CEF1 (assembly GCF_051353055.1). Lineage (NCBI taxonomy): Bacteria > Pseudomonadati > Pseudomonadota > Alphaproteobacteria > Caulobacterales > Caulobacteraceae > Brevundimonas > Brevundimonas sp. CEF1. The sequence continues at coordinate 3,589,132 of NZ_CP195593.1, read as the reverse complement.
CGCGACTGGCCCAGGGTCGTGACCTGGACCACCGCCGGCAAGGAGGCGTCCAGACCGGCGGCGAAGGTGAAGACCCCGCGTCGTGCGTCATAGGGCAGACCCTGCACGCCGGGCGTCTGCGCCGAAGTCGCTGCGGACGCCGCCGAGGCCGCGACGGGCGCGGCGCTCAGAATCAGGACAAGGGCGGCGCCGGTCGAGGCCAGCAGGGTGTGTCGCGTCATGGTCGGTCCCTTCACAGGCGCACAACCTAGCGCGGCAAATCCGCCGTGACGACAGCCTCGACCGTCACAATAGACGTGAACCTTTAGAAGGCGCTCTCGCCCGTGATGGCCCGCCCCAGGATCAGGGCGTGAACGTCGTGCGCCCCCTCATAGGTGTTCACGGTTTCCAGGTTCATGGCGTGGCGCATGACGTGCAGTTCGCCGGTGATGCCGGCGCCGCCGTGCATGTCGCGGGCCTCGCGGGCCACGGCCAGGGCCTTGCCGCAGTTGTTGCGCTTCATCAGGCTGATGGCCTCGGGCACCCAGGCGCCGGTGTCGAGCAGACGGCCCAGGGCATAGGCGCCTTCGAAGCCGAGGAAGATCTCGGTCTGCATGTCGGCCAGCTTCTTCTGCACCAGTTGGCGCGACGACAGGGGACGGCCGAACAGCATGCGCTCGGCCACATAGTCGCGGCTGGCGTGGAAGCAGAACTCGGCGGCGCCCATGGCCCCCCAGGCGATGCCGAAGCGCGCCTTGTTCAGGCAGCTGAACGGCCCGCGCAGACCCTGCACGCCCGGCAGGATGTTGGCCTCCGGCACGAAGACGTCGTTCAGGCCGATATCGCCGGTGATCGAGGCGCGAAGCGACAGCTTGTCGCCGATCTTGTCCGTGGTGAAGCCGTCGAAGTCGCGCTCGACGATGAAGCCGCGGATTTTATCGTCGAGCTTGGCCCAGACGATGGCCAGGTCGCTGATCGGCGAGTTGGTGATCCAGTATTTGGCGCCGTTCAGGCGATAGCCCCCCTCGACCTTGACCGCCTTGGTCTTCATCGAGGCCGGGTCCGAGCCGCCGTCGGCCTCGGTCAGACCGAAGCAGCCGATCAGTTCGCCGGCCGCCATTTTAGGAAGGAATTTAAGTTTCTGCTCCTCCGAGCCGAAGGCGTAGATCGGGTACATGGCCAGCGACGACTGCACGCTCATGGCCGAGCGATAGCCGCTGTCGACCGCCTCAACCTCGCGCGCGATCAGGCCATAGGCCACGTGGCTGGCTTCCGAGCCGCCGTAGACTTCCGGCAGCATGGCGCCGAGGAAGCCCATCTCGCCCATCTCGCTCATGATGGCCCGATCAAAGGTCTCGTCGCGGAAGGCCTCGACCACGCGCGGCAACAGGGCCTCGCGGGCATAGGAACGCGCCGCGTCCTGGATCATCCGCTCGTCGTCGGTCAGGCGGCCGCGCAGGTCGAACGGGTCGTCCCAACGGAAGGTCTGTTGCGAAGCGTGCGAGCCGTCGGCCATCGGTGTTTCCTGCGCGAGTGTGCGGGGTTCTGTGTTCGTCACGCGCGATCTGCGGGGCGTGACGATGCGACCCCTGTTCCGGCGGCGGGTTTAGGCCAAAATGCACGTGACGGGTAGAGGGAGGCGGGGAACCGCGTTAGGCTGAAGTCATGTCGAACACGTTTTCACGTCTGTTCCGCGATCACCCGCGCGAGGTCAGCGAGACCTATCTCGAGCACATGGCCGCCTCATCGCGATTCGGCTTCAAGCTGATCCGCCTGGCCGCCTGCGCCTTCACCCACGCCGTCGTGCCGGGGGTGCACAAGAGCACGGTCTCCGACGCCATTCGCGGCATGGCCCGCGACATGGGCGGCCGCGCCGAGGAAGCCCGCGAATGCCGCATGCGCGACGCAGGCGTCTGGGACGTCGGCCTCTAGCGCCGCGTCAGTCTGCGTCCCCGGTCCGGCGATAGAAGCCGTCGATGTCCGACCCCAGGCCGCAGAACCGCGCGGCGGCGCCGCCACCCTCGACGAAGACCCCTTCCGGCCCCACGCGCACCTGGATGACCGGCGCGCTCGCCCCGATGTCGGCGGCGGTGATCGCGTTCAACTCGCCCTCGAACGGAACCAGGCGCGCGGCGATGACGTCATCCGCATCCTGCGGCCCGACCGCCTGAAGCTCGCAGTCCGCAGCGGTCGCGGCGCCGTTCGGCACGCCCCCGGCGCGGAAGGCGACGCGCCAGACCGCCCCTTCCTCGGTCAGGGCCATGCGCGCCAGCGCCGGTTCGTCGCGCTCGAACACGGCGTCGGGCGCGTCCGCCAGGGACGGTCCGGCGACAGCCAGACCCAGAGAACCGGCGACGACAATCGATATGAGACGCATGGAAAACTCGCGAAAACCTGACGGACAGACGGTTCAGCTTCTCGGCGTCGGCGTCAAGCGCTAAGCCTTGGCCATGACCCAGCTTCAAGGCCCTCTCGCCGGCGTTCGCGTCCTCGATCTTTCCCGCGTTCTGGCCGGTCCCTGGGCGACGCAGACCCTGGCCGACCTCGGCGCCGAGGTGATCAAGATCGAACGCCCCGGCGAGGGCGACGACACCCGCCACTGGGGCCCGCCCTTCACCACCACGACCGACGGGTCCAAGGGCGACGCCGCCTATTTCCTGTGCGCCAACCGGGGCAAGAAGTCGGTCGCGCTGGACATCGCGACGCCTGAGGGCGCCGAGGCCGTGCGCCGCCTGGCCGCGACCTGCGACGTGGTGGTCGAGAATTTCAAGACCGGCGGCCTGAAGAAGTACGGCCTCGACTACGCCGGCCTGTCGGCGGTCAATCCGCGCCTCGTCTACTGCTCCATCACCGGCTTCGGTCAGGACGGGCCGGACGCCCACAGGGCCGGCTACGACTACATGATCCAGGCCATGGGCGGGCTGATGTCGATCACCGGCCAGCCCGACGGCGCGCCGGGCGCCGAGCCGATGAAGGTCGGAGTGGCGGTCGTGGACCTGTTCACCGGCCTCTACGCCTCCAACGCCATCCTCGCCGCCCTGTGGCACGCCCGCGCGACCGGCGAGGGCCAGCACGTCGACATCGCCCTGTTCGACGTCCAGGCGGCCATGCTGGCCAATCAGGCGACCAACTGGTTCGTCTCCGGCAAGGCCCCGACGCGGATGGGCAACGCCCACCCCAACCTGGCCCCCTATCAGCCCTTCCCCTGTTCGGACGGCATGGTGGTCATCGCGGTGGGCAACGACGGCCAATTCCGGGCGCTGGCCAAGGCCCTGGGCGTCGAGCCCCTGGGCGTCGACCCGCGCTTTTCCACCAATGCGCTCAGGGTCCAGCACCGCGCCGAGTTGTCCCCCGCCCTGTCGGCCCTGACGGCCGGCTTCACCATGAAGGGGCTGATGGCGGCGCTGGAGGCGGCGGGCGTCCCCTGCGGCCCGGTCAACACCATCGACCAGGTCTTCGAGGAGCCTCAGGCCCTCCATCGCGGCCTGACCGTCGAACAGACGCGGGATGATCTGGCCACGCCGATCCGCACCGTCGCCTCGCCCATCCGCCTGTCCAGGACCCCCGTCCGCTACGACGCCCCGCCGCCCAAGCTGGGACAGGACACGTACGCGGTGCTGGCTTCGATCACTCGCGGTGACTGACCCCATGGTGAGAGCCTAGAAGGTCAGCACCTGCCACAGCCAGCCGATCCCGCACAGGCCAAGGATCGTGATCGCCACATAACGAATGACGGTCTTCATCGAGCCGATCGCCCCATAGACCTCGTCTTCCCGAAGCTCGCCGATCATGCCGGGCGTCGCGTCCAGCCGCCATTCTTCGGATTCTTCGCCGCCGAGATCGCCGAACTCGCCGCGACGGGCGCGGGCGATCAAGTCGCGGGCCTGAACGATCTGAAAATCGGGAGCCGTCACCCGAAGCCCGCCAAACGCCACCTGCAAATGCGCCATGTTGGTCGCGGCGTCCCGGTCGGGCACGCGGGCGTCGATCCCATGCCGCTTCAAGAGAGCCGCCGCCAGCTCCGCTTCGGGCAGAGTTGTGAAGCGCGCGACTTCAAGTCGATCCATCCTGCCGCCCTGTCGTGATCCTCGAACGCTCACGCTAACGCGGATCGCCCAATTTGAAAACGGCGAGACCCTTTCGAGCCCCGCCGTCGTCAGTCTGGGTTCGCGAAGACCTTACAGGTCCAGCAGGGCGCGCGCCGGGTCTTCCAGCAGTTCCTTGATGCGGACCAGGAAGGTCACGGCTTCCTTGCCGTCGACGATGCGGTGATCGTAGCTGAGGGCCAGGTACATCATCGGGCGGATCTTGACCTCGCCGTTGATGGCCATCGGGCGCTGCACGATGTTGTGCATGCCCAGGATGCCCGACTGCGGCGCGTTCAGGATCGGGGTCGACATCAGCGAGCCATAGGTGCCGCCGTTGGTGATGGTGAAGGTGCCGCCCTGCATCTGATCCATGGTCAGGGCGCCGTCACGGGCGGCCTTGCCCAGGGCGCCGATGCCCTTTTCGATGCCCGCCAGCGACAGGGTGTCGGCGTCGCGCAGGACCGGAACCACCAGACCCTTGTCGGTGCCGACGGCCACGCCGATGTCGTAGTGGTTCTTGTAGATGATGTCCGTGCCGTCGATCTCGGCGTTGACGGCCGGGATTTCGTGCAGGGCCTGAACCACGGCCTTGGTGAAGAAGGACATGAAGCCCAGCTTCACGCCGTGGCGCTTCTCGAACACTTCCTTGTATTGCGCGCGCAGGGCCATGACGTTGGTCATGTCCACCTCGTTGAAGGTGGTCAGCTGGGCGGCCGTGTTCTGGGATTCCTTCAGGCGACGGGCGATGGTCTGACGCAGGCGCGTCATCTTCACCCGCTCTTCGCGCGGCTGGTCGGCGCGCGGCGCGGCCGGGGCAGCGGCAGCGGCGGGCGCAGCCGGAGCGGCGGCGCCGATAGCGGCGATGGCGTCAGCCTTGGTGATGTTGCCCTTCGGACCCGAGGCCGACAGCGAGGCCGGGTTGATGTTGTTTTCCGACACCACGCGCTGGACGGCGGGCGACAGGTGGGCCGAGGCCGGCGCCTGGGCCGAGCCGGTGTTGGCGGGAGCAGCGGCGGCAGGTGCAGCCGCCGGGGTCGCAGCGGCGCCCGAGGCTGACACCGAACCGATGACCTGACCCGGCGTCACGGTCGAGCCGTTGTCGGCGATGATGGTCAGGACGCCGGCGGCGGGCGCCGAGACTTCCACCGCGACCTTGTCGGTTTCGATCTCGACCAGCAGCTCGTCCTTGGCGACCGTGTCGCCCGACTTCTTCAGCCAGGTTCCGATCGAACCTTCGGCGACGCTCTCGCCCATGGTCGGGACGGCGATCTCGACCGAGGCCGAGGCGGCGGCCGGAGCAGCCGCAGCCGCAGCCGGAGCCGGAGCCGCAGCGGCGGCGGGCGCGGCGGCCGGAGCCGAAGCGCCTTCGCTCACCGAACCCAGGACCGTGCCGGGCACCACGGTGTCGCCCTCGGCGGCGTTGATCGCCGCCAGGACGCCGTCGGCCGGGGCCACGACTTCCAGCGAAACCTTGTCGGTTTCCAGCTCGACCAGGACTTCGTCCTTGCGGACGGCGTCGCCGACCTTCTTGGTCCACTTGGCGATGGAGGCTTCGCTGACGGATTCACCGAGGGCGGGGGTGAGGATATCGGCCATGGTTCGGTCCAGTGTCTTTTTGTGTCTTGGCGTATCTATAGGTCAGGCAGGGCCGATCAGGCCATGGCCTCGGCGAGGAAGGTCTCGAGTTCCTTCAGGTGGCGGCTCATCAGGCCGGCCGCCGTGGAGGCGGAGGCCGGACGCCCGACGTAACGCGCGCGCTTGGCCTTGATATCCATCTTCTCGAGCGTCAGTTCGATCCACGGATCGACGAAGGTCCAGCCGCCCATGTTCTTGGGCTCTTCCTGACACCAGACCAGGTCGGCGTTGGGGAAGCGGGCCAGCTCGGCCGAGATCGACTTGATCGGCCACGGATAGAACTGTTCCAGACGCAGGATGTAGATGTCGTTGATCCCGGCCTTCTCGCGCGCGTCCAGCAGGTCGTAATAGACCTTGCCCGAGCAGACGATGACCTTGCGGATGTCCTTGTCGGCCTTCAGCGAGACGCCCGCCACTTCGGGACGCAACTGGGCGTCGTCGCGCAGGACGCGGTGGAAGGACGAACCTTCCGCCATGTCGGCCAGGCTCGACACCGCCTTCTTGTGACGCAGCAGCGACTTGGGCGTCATCAGGATCAGCGGCTTGCGATAATCCCGGTGCATCTGGCGACGCAGGATGTGGAAGTAGTTGGCCGGCGTCGTGCAGTTGGCGACCTGCATGTTGTTCTCGGCGCACTGTTGCAGGAAGCGCTCGAGGCGGGCCGAGGAGTGCTCGGGACCCTGGCCTTCATAGCCGTGCGGCAGCAGCATGGTCAGGCCGCTCATGCGCAGCCACTTACGTTCGCCGGAACTGATGAACTGGTCGATGACCACCTGGGCGCCGTTGACGAAGTCGCCGAACTGGCCTTCCCACAGGACCAGGGTGTTCGGGTCGGCCAGGGAGTAGCCGTATTCGAAGCCCAGCACCGCCTCTTCCGACAGGGCCGAGTCGATGACCTCGAAGTGGGCCTGGCCTTCGCTGAGGTGGTTCAGCGGGATGTAGCGCTGCTCGGTCGTCTGGTCGGTGATGCCCGAGTGACGCTGCGAGAAGGTGCCGCGCACCGAGTCCTGGCCCGACAGGCGGACGTTGTAGCCCTCCTCCAGCAACGAGGCGAAGGCCAGGCTCTCGGCCGTGGCCCAGTCGATGTTCTGGCCGCTGTCGATGGCCTCGCGACGGCCCTCCACGACACGCTTCAGCGTCTTGTGGATGTCGACGTCGTTGGGGATCTGGGTCAGGCGGTGACCATAGTCCTTGAGCTTGGCGGCCGGGACGGCGGTGTCGCCGCGTTGGGCGGCGTCGTCCGTCTTCTCGGCGCCCAGGCCCTGCCACTGGCCGTCCAGCCAGTCAGCCTTGTCGGCCTTGAAGATCTTGCCGGCCTCGAACTCGGCGTCGAGGAAGGCCTCGAAGCGGGCGACCTCGGCGTCGACCTCGGCCTGGGTCAGGACGCCCTCGGCGACCAGACGCTTGGCGTAGATCTCGCGCGTCGACGGCTGGGCGCGGATCTTCGAATACATCAGCGGCTGGGTGAAGGTGGGGTCGTCGCCTTCGTTGTGGCCGAAGCGGCGGTAGCAGAACATGTCCACCACCGCGTCCTTGTGGAACTTCTGGCGGTATTCGGTGGCCACCTTGGCGGCGAAGACGACCGCTTCGGGGTCGTCGCCGTTGACGTGGAAGATCGGGGCCTGGACCATCAGCGCCACATCCGACGGATAGGGCGACGAGCGCGAGTTGCGCGGGCTGGTGGTGAAGCCGATCTGGTTGTTGATGACGAAGTGCAGGGTGCCGCCGGTGCGGTAGCCCTTCAGCCCCATCAGGGCGAAGCATTCAGCCACCACGCCCTGACCGGCGAAGGCGGCGTCGCCGTGGATCAGCAGGGGCACGACCTTGGAGCGGTCCAGCACCCATTCATTGTCCGGCTTGCCGATATTGACCTCGGCCTCGCGGATGTCGAAGGCCTGCTTGGCGCGCGCCTTGCCCAGGACGACCGGGTTGACGATTTCCAGGTGCGACGGGTTGGCCGTCAGCGACAGGTGGACCTTCTTGCCGTCGAACTCGCGGTCCGACGAGGCGCCCATGTGATATTTGACGTCGCCCGAGCCCTCGATGTCCGAAGGCACGGTCGAACCGCCCTGGAACTCGTGGAAGATGGCCTTGTAGGGCTTGCCCATGACGGCGGCCAGGGTGTTCAGGCGGCCGCGGTGGGCCATGCCGAAGACGATCTCATCGACGCCCAGGGCGCCGCCGCGCTTGATCACCTGCTCCAGGGCCGGGACCATGGCCTCGCCGCCGTCCAGGCCGAAACGCTTGGTGCCGGGGAAGCGCTTGTGCAGGAAGCGTTCAAAGCCCTCGGCCTCGATCAGCTTGTTCAGGATGGCCAGCTTGCCTTCCTTGGTGAAGGCGTTCTGCTCGAACTTGTCGGGGCCTTCGAAACGCTGCTGCAGCCAGGCCTTCTCCTCCGGCTCGGCGATGTGCATGTACTGCACGCCGATGTTGCCGCAGTAGGTGCGCTTGAGGATCTCCAGCACCTGACGGATCGAGCCGGTCTGCAGGCCCAGGACGCCGTCCAGGAAGATCGGGCGGTCCATGTCGGCGGCGCTGAAGCCGTAGAATTCGGGGGTCAGCTCGGGGTTTTCGATCGGCTGCTCGATGCCCAGCGGGTCCAGCGTCGCCTGCAGGTGGCCGCGCACGCGGTAGCTGCGGATCAGCATCAGGGCGCGGATCGAGTCATGGGCGGCGGCGCGCACGTCGGCGGCGGTCAGGGCGCCGGAGGCGTCAGCCGCCAAATTCCCAGAAGCGGGGGCGGCCGGGCGCGGACCGGGCTTGCCGGCGGCGGCCTTGGGATCGACCTTGGGCGCCGGCCAGCGGCCGTCGAAGACGGCGGTGTCCTCGGTCGGATCGGTGGCGGCGCCACGGCCCCACGAACCGGCGGCGGCCGACTGCTTCACCAGGTCGGCGTTGTCCTTCAGCTGGTCGAAGAAGGCGCGCCATTCCCCCGGCACCGAGCCGGGGTCCGCGGCCCATTTTTCGTGCAGGTCCTCAATGAAGGCGGCGTTCGCGCCATAGAGGAAGCTGGTCTCGGCAAAGACCTGGTTCAGCTGACCTGCATCGTCCGCCATGTTTCTCTCGTCGTCCTACGTTCCAGCCGCGCGCGCACGCCTGCGCGGTGAGCGGCGCCGCTCATATAGGCCGTGTTTCCTTACTGGTCATGACCGAAGCGGGGCGGACAGGGTGGAAATTGGTCGAATCGGCAAGAAAAAACGCCCCCGGACGAATCCGGAGGCGTTTCAAAAGGTCACAGGGCGCGAAATTTCGCCCCGGAACATGGTTCGGTCGCACTCCCCCCACGGTTGAGGGTGACGCGATCAACTCGCTCAAGCAGCGAGCGACCGCGTCGCGAGCGTAGCGACCTTGCTGAAGGGCTTCTTAGCCCTTCAGCACTTCCAACAAAGTGTGGCCCAGGCGCGCCGGCGACGGCGAGACGCGGATGCCCGCGGACTCCATCGCAGCGATCTTGGATTCCGCGTCGCCCTTGCCGCCCGAAACGATGGCGCCGGCGTGGCCCATGGTGCGGCCGGCCGGAGCCGTGCGGCCCGCGATGAAGCCGGCCATCGGCTTCTTGCGGCCCTTCTTGGCTTCGTCGATCAGGAACTGAGCGGCGTCTTCTTCGGCGCCGCCGCCGATTTCACCGATCATGATGATCGACTCGGTGGCGTCGTCGGCCAGGAACATTTCCAGGACGTCGATGAACTCGGTGCCCTTGACCGGGTCGCCGCCGATGCCGACGGCCGTGGTCTGACCCAGGCCGGCGTTGGTGGTCTGGAACACGGCTTCATAGGTCAGGGTGCCCGAGCGCGAGACGACGCCGACCGAACCCTTGGAGAAGATGTTGCCCGGCATGATGCCGATCTTGCACTCGTTCGGGGTCAGGATGCCGGGGCAGTTCGGGCCCAGCAGGCGCGAGTTGGAACGGTCCAGGCGCGCCTTGACGCGCACCATGTCCAGCACCGGGATGCCTTCGGTGATGCAGGTGATGAAGGGGATCTCGGCCTCGATGGCCTCGATGATGGCGTCGGCCGCGCCTGCCGGCGGGACGTAGATGACCGTGGCGTCGGCGCCGGTGGCGTCGCGGGCCTCGGCCACCGAGGCGTAGATCGGCAGGGTTTCGCCGTGCGAGCCGGTCCAGTTGGTGCCGCCCTTGGTCGGGTGCACGCCGGCGACCATCTGGGTGCCGTGATAGGCCAGGGCCTGTTCGGTGTGGAAGCCGCCGGTCTTGCCGGTCAGGCCTTGCACGATGATCTTGGTGTCTTTGTTGACGAGAATGGACATGGGTCTGTGCTCTGAATTCTGTGTGTCAGCTGGGCGGTGGCGCGTAAGGCGTGAGCCTTAGCCGACCGCCGCGACGATCTTCTGGGCGGCGTCGTCGAGATCGTCGGCCGCCTGGATGGTCAGGCCGCTCTCGTTCAGGATCTTCTTGCCCAGCTCGGCGTTGGTGCCTTCCAGACGCACCACCAGCGGCACCTTCAGGCCCACTTCCTTGACGGCCGCGACCACGCCCTCAGCGATGACGTCGCACTTCATGATGCCGCCGAAGATGTTGACCAGGATGCCCTGGACGGCCGGGTCAGCGGTGATGATCTTGAAGGCCGCCGCGACCTTGTCCTTGCCGGCGCCGCCGCCGACGTCGCAGAAGTTGGCCGGCTCCTTGCCGTACAGCTTGATGATGTCCATGGTCGCCATGGCCAGGCCGGCGCCGTTGACCATGCAGCCGATGTTGCCGTCCAGGGCGACATAGGCCAGGTCCCATTCCGAGGCTTCGATTTCCTTGGCGTCTTCCTCGGTCTCGTCGCGCAGTTCCTTGATGTCGGGGTGACGGAACAGGGCGTTGCCGTCGAACGACACCTTGGCGTCCAGAACGCGCAGGCGGCCGTTTTCCATGACGATCAGCGGGTTCACTTCCAGCATGGCCATGTCCTTCTCGACGAAGGCCTTATACAGGGCCGGGAACAGCGACTTGCCGTCTTCACGGGCGTCGCCTTCCAGCTTCAGCGCGTCCGACAGCGCAGCGCAGTCGGCTTCGGTCACGCCGGTCGTCGGGTCGATGACGACAGTGATGATCTTCTCCGGGGTGTCGTGGGCGACGGCCTCGATGTCCATGCCGCCTTCGGTCGAGACGACGAAGGAGATGCGGCCGTAGGCGCGGTCGACCAGGATCGACAGGTAGAGCTCGCGCGAGATGTCGGCGCCGTCTTCGATGTAGAGGCGGTTGACCTGCTTGCCGGCGTCCGTGGTCTGGGCCGTCACCAGGGTGTTGCCCAGCATTTCCTTGGCGTTCTTGACCACGTCCTCGATCGAGAAGGCCAGGCGCACGCCGCCCTTGGCGTCAGCCGGCAGTTCCTTGAACTTGCCCTTGCCGCGGCCGCCGGCGTGGATCTGCGACTTCACCACATAGAGCGGGCCAGGCAGTTGCTTGGCGGCGGCTTCGGCCTGGTCGGCCGAGGTGATGGCGACGCCTTCGGCGACCGGGGCGCCGAAGGCCTTGAGAACCTGCTTGGCCTGATACTCGTGAATGTTCATGTCTGATCCGCGCCGTTGGGAGGAAGGTTGTGGAAACTTTGGTCGCGCTTATAGGCGTCGCGCCTTCGCCTGCGCAACCGCCCCCCTCCTTATGGCCGTCAGAGCCTTTTCTTATGGCCCAAGCTGGACTGGATCAGTCGACCCAGTCCTTCTTGAGCGTGCGCGAGGCGCCGAACAGCAGGGCCGACGACAGCAGGTAGAAGCCCATGCCCGTATAGATGGCCCAGCGCAGGCTCTCCTCGCCGAAGGTCGGGCGCAGCAGGTCGGACATCCAGCCGAAGTAGTAGATGCCGACGGCGATCCCCAGCAGGTTGTTGATCAGCAGGAAGAGGGCCGAGGCCGTGGTGCGCATGGCCGGGGTCCCCAGGTGCTGCACCGCCGCCGTGATCGGTCCCAGCCACGTCAGGTTCAGACCCGTCGGGATCAGGAAGATCAGGAAGGCCAGGGTCAGGGCCGCCGCCCCATTGGGATCAGCCCCCGGCATGACGGCCCCGACCAGGGCGCCCGAGTTCATGGCCAGCAGGAAGCAGGGCACCGAGATCAGAAAGGCGATGGCGGGCGTCAGCGGATAGGCGCCCTTGGATGTCTTGCCCAGGCGGTCGGCCATGACGCCGCCCAGCCAGATGCCGGCCACGCCCCCGACCATGACGATGGCCGAATAATACCAGGCGGTCTGCGACAGGGTCAGGCCGAAGCTGCGCATGAAGAAGCTGGGCAGCCAGGCGGCGACGCCGTAGCCGCACACCGAGGACGAGGCGGCGCCGAAGGCGAGCAGCCAGAAGGAGGGTTTGGGCGCCAGGGTCTTGATGACCTCGCCGAAGGGCGGGGCCTTCTGCACGACCGGCGCGGCCTGGGGCGCTTCGGCGACCGGCGCATCCAGACCGCCGCGCTTGGGGTCCTTGACCGTCAGACGCAGGATGGGCGCGACCAGGACGCCGAGGACGCCGACCACGATGAAGGCCGTGCGCCAGCCGTAGGTCGCCGCCAGCAGGCCGCCGACCAGGGTGCCCGCCGCCATGCCCAGGGGAATGCCGAAGGCATAGGCCGCCAGGGCCCGCGCGCGCTGCGACTTGGGGAAGTAGTCGGCGATCAGGGAATAGGCCGGAGCCACCCCGCCCGCCTCGCCGATGCCCACGCCCATGCGGCACAGGAACAACTGACCGAAGCTGCCCGCCATGCCGCACAGGGCGGTGAAGCCCGACCAGACGGTCAGGGCGGCGGTCATGATCCAGACCCGGCTGAACCGGTCGGCCAGCCAGGCGATGGGAATGGCCAGGGTCGAATAGAGAAGGGCGAAGGCCAGGCCGCCCAGCAGGCCGAACTGGGTGTCCGACAGACCGAACTCGGCCTTCAGCGGGGCCGCCAGGATGCCGATGATCTGACGGTCCAGGAAGTTCAGCATGTAGATGAGGATCAGGATCCCCAGCACATAATAGCGATAGCCGGGAGAGACGGCCTTCTCGACGGCCTCCTTGGGCGCTGCGGCCTCGGACGTGGTCATGGCGTGCCCCCCTCGGGCGTCTTCTGTCTTGTTGAAGCGACGGTAGCGGCGCCGCCCGGCGACGCCAAAAGAAAAAGGGCGGCGGTTCGTTCTGAACCGCCGCCCGCGATCAGATGATCAGGCGTTAGGGAGATGGCTCCCGATCAGAACTTCAGCCCCACAGTGGCCGTCACGGTTTGCGGCGCGCCGTAGTAGCCGATCAGGGAGTCGCCGAAGAGGGCGCCGGGGAAGACATAGCCGCCCACGCGATATTCTTCGTCGGACAGGTTCTTGCCGTGCAGGCCGACCGTCAGACGGTCATCGGCGGACGTCCACACCAGGCTGGCGTCGAACATCCAGAAGGCGTCCTGATCCAGCACCGGGTTGGCGGTCTCGAACAGTTGGTAGTCGCCGCGATAGGAGGCCGAGGGGATGAAGGCGATGCTCGACCCGTTGGCCATCCAGTGGGTGTAGGTCGCGCTGATCGAGCCCGTCCATTCCGGCGTGTTCTGGAAGTCGCGCTTGTCCGAAACATCGACGATGCAGCCCGGCAGGGTCGGGCAGTTGGCGTTCAGCGGTCCTGTCGGGATATAGGCCAGGAACTGGTCGAACTGGGCGTCGGTATAGCTGAGCATGCCGTTCAGGCTCAGGTTGTCGCTGACGCGCAGACGGCCCTCGAACTCCCAGCCGCGAATGCTGGACGACCCCACGTTGTCGACCACCGAGGCGACGGTGGCGCCCGCCGGATACTGGGTCGTGATCTGCTGGTCCTCATAGGAGGAGTCGTAGATGGCCGTGGCGAAGTTGAACCGGTTGTCGAACAGCGAGCCCTTCAGACCGATTTCCCAGGTCTCGACGGTCTCGGGCTCATAGCCCTTGACAGTGTCGGGATAGAGAACCGCGTCGCCACGCATGTCGAAGCCGCCCGACTTGAAGCCCTGCCCCCATGACACATAGGTCGTCAGGTCCGGGCTCAGCTTGTAGGAGACGCTCACGCGCGGGGTGAATTTCTCGAACTCGCGGGTCGCGGTGTAGTTGGTGCGCGGCGCGCCGAAGGGAACGGCGGCGCTGTTGCCGAAGCTGGGACTGCGGATGCCCAGGTACTGCTGACGGAAGACCGTGCCGGTCTTCTCGTCGTGGGTCCAGCGACCGCCGACCGACAGCGACAAGGCGTCGGTCAGATCATAGCTGAAGTCGCCGAAGATCGCATAGCTCTTGGTGTCCACCGAACCGGCGGTCAGGGTGGTCAGATTGGCCAGCCCCAGAACCGTGTCGAAGGCGCCCGAGGCCGTGGCGTCCAGATAGTAGACGCCGGCCACGCCGGACCAACGATCGCCGCCGAAGACGGCCTGGAATTCCTGGCTGAGCTGGTCGTCGTCATAGCGCGCCGGAATGTCGAGGATCGGCGCCGGCAGGTTGTCGAAGTCGATGTTGCCGCGCGTGCGGCCGTCGCGATAGGCGGTGACCGACTTCAGCGTCAGCCAGTCGTTGACGTTCCATTCGCCGGTCAGCGACAGGCCCTTGGCCTCGACGCGGTTGGCGTCGCCGGCGCCCGCGTTGGTGTCATAGACGCTGGCCGGGCTGGGGGCCAGTTCGCGGTGGCCGTGACGGGCGTTGGAATCGTCCTGAACGATGTCGCCGGCCAGGCGGAAGAAGAGGTTGTCCGTCGGCGTCCATTCGGCGCTGATGCGCGCGGCGGTCACGTCCTTGTTGTAGTGCTCGTTGCCGGTGTTCAGGTTCGTGCCGTAGCCGTCGCGCAGATAGCGGGCGACAGCGGCCGAGATTCCGAACTTCTCGTTGAAGGGCAGTTCGGCCGAGGCGACGACATCGCGCTGGTTGAAGCTGCCGTAGGAGGCGCGGATCTGGCCCTCGGGCTCATCGGCGTCGATACGCTTGGTGACGTATTTGATCGCGCCGCCGATGGTGTTGCGGCCGTAAAGCGTGCCCTGCGGCCCGCGCAGGATTTCGATGCGCTGGATGTCGAAGATGTCCAGAACCGCCGCCTGCGGACGGGCGATATAGACATCATCCATATAGAGGCCGACGCCCGGCTCGAAGCCCCACAAAGGGTCCTGCTGGCCGACGCCGCGGATGAAGGAGATCAGGGTCGAGTTGGAGCCCCGCGCCGCCTGCAGCGTCAGGCTGGGCGCCGAACGGGTCAGCTCGGTGATGTCCGCCGCGCCCTTCTGTTCCAGTTGCTCGGACGAGAAGGCCGAGACGGCGACCGGCACGTCCTTCAGGGTTTCTTCGCGGCGACGCGCGGTGACCACCACGTCGTCGATGGTCGAGGCCTGCGGCTCGGCCGAAGCCTCCTGGGCCACGGCGCTGGCCGACAGCGCGCCCCAGGCGGCGCCCGCCAGCAAGACGGTCTTCACGAGTCTGTTCATTTGGATCCCAATCCCTGTTTCCAGCCCAATCGACGCTTTTATTCAGCGTTCAATGATTTTCACGGAACGTGCCGGTCTTTCGCCGATCTGTCAAACGGCCACGCTGAAAGCCGCCGCAAATCGGCCCCGCCTGTGGCGCCGTTGCACTAAAGGTCGAACCGCGACTAGCTTGCGCCCATGAAACCTGACGACGACCTCGCCCCGACCCTGCCGCCCGTCATCGTCGCTCCGGCCCGTCGCGGCCGCCCCAAGAAGACCAAGACCACCGGCGCGGGCGAGACCCGCGACGCCATCCTGAACGCGGCCGAGGACCTCTTTTCCAAGCATGGCTTCTATGGCGTCACCATTCGCGAGGTGGCGCGCGAGGCGGGCGTGGATACGGCCCTGGTCCACTATTATTTCGGGGCCAAGAAGGACCTGTTCGACGCCGTCTTCACCCGCCGCGCCGAGGTCTGGAACGCCGAGCGCGTCGCCGCCGTCGATCGCTACGCCGAGGCCGCAGGCGACGACATGACCCTGGAAGGCCTGTTCGAGGCCTTCCTGCGCCCGCCCTTCCAGTGGTCGCTGAAGGGCGGACCGGGGTGGAAGCACTACGCCGCCCTGGTGGCCCAGACCAACGCCAACCCGGCCTTCGGCGGCGAAACCATGGCCCGCTATTTCGACCCGGCGATCCGTCGCCTGCTGGAACTGGTCAAGCGCCTCCTGCCCGAGGCCGAGGAGACCGACCTCTACTGGGCCTATCACAACCTGTCGGGGGCCCTGACCCTGACGCTGGGCGAGACCGGGCGTCTGGACCGCCTGTCCGGCGGCCTGTGCAAGTCCGGCGATCTGGACAGCGCCTGCGACTACATGGTGCGCTTCGCCGCCGCCGGCTTCCGCGCCGTCTGCGGTCCCAAGTCGACCGCCTGATGCGTCTGGCCGATCTTTCGCCCGGTTCGAGAAGGCGCGACTTCCTGCGCGGCCTCGTCGTGGCCGTGGGCGCCGGCGTCTTCCTGGCCCTCAGCGGGGCCTTCGGCTCGGCCGGCGCGCCCCTGACGCATCGCCTGGCCTACTGGATTCCCCTGATGGTGCTCGGCGGCCTGTGGGGGCACGCCTGCGGGGCCCTGGTCGGACGCTTCATCGACGTGGACGCCCGCCCCTGGCTGGCGACCGCCGCCCTGACCCTGGTCATCACCGGCCCCCTGACGGTGGCGGTCTGGGCCCTGACCGGCCTGCTGTTCGAGGGACGGCTGCGCCACGCCGACGCCCTGGTCCACTTCTTCGCCCCGGTCGCCCTGATTACCGCCGTCCTCAGCGCCCTGAACGTCTTCCTGGGTCGTGAGACCCCGGTCGAGACCCACGCCAGCGCCCCCGGCGCCGCCCCCGCCCGTTTCCTGGAGCGCCTGCCGCCCAAACTGCGCGGCGCGCGGCTGATCGCGGTCCAGGCTGAGGACCACTATCTGCGTCTGCACACGGATCGGGGCTCGGACCTGATCCTGATGCGCCTGGCCGACGCCCTCACCGAACTGGAAGGCCTGGAAGGCGCCCAGACCCACCGCAGCTGGTGGGTGGCCCGTGACGCCGTCGCGGCCGTCGCCCGCGGCGACGGCCGCGCCGCCCTGACGCTGGACGGCGACCTCACCGCCCCCGTCAGCCGCCGCTACGCCAAGGCCTTGCGCGAGGCGGGGTGGTGGTGAAACCTTTCATCTACATCGCCGCAATCGGGTGCATCTTGGCCTTCTTGCTCGCAAAAAGAATGATCCGGCCTCAAAGGCGGCTTCAGATCGGCATGCCGCTGCTCGTTGCTGGGTGGGCGGGATTGATCACAAGCCGGTGGCTTCCCGATTCCGGGTTCACCCTAGTAGCAGCCGAGTCAGCGTCGATAGTGGGCATAGTCGTCGCCTTGGCCTTCCTTGTCTCGGCATTCTTCGACTGGCTCGGCCCCACACGCCCCAAACACCAGCAACGACGCTTTCCGCCTTTCAAGCTCTGAACCAGCAAGCGTCGATCACGCGGTCACACCCAGTTCCCATGAAACGCCGCCGGCAGGGCCACGTCGGCGCGCCAGGTGGCGACGGGGCCGTCCTCGACGTGCATCAGGTCCAGCACGTGCAGTTCGCTGACCCCCGCCTTCAGGTTGATGGTGGGACCGACCAGCCAGGCGTCGGCCTCGTGCACGCCGCCGGGCTTGGGCACATAGACCATCTCGTCGGTCACATGGCCGGGGCCGAAGTCGAAGGACCGCGTGCGGCCTGAGGCCCAGTCCGTCACCCCCACCGCCGAGGCCAGGGGCCGGTCGGCGCGCTCGCCCGTCGTGTGCAGGCTGAAACGACGGGCCAGACCGGCGCAGCGCGGATCGCTGCGCGGGAACTCGCCCACCACCCCGGTCCGCTCCAGCCGCCCGCGCCCGTTCGGCTCCAGCACCACCATGGCCAGTTCGGCCGGATCATGACCCAGGGGCACGCCGTTCAGCACCTCATGGGCGCCGCGCGCGGCGAAATTCATGTCCTTGTGGGCGCACAGGTCGAGGCGGATCGTGCCGTCCGCCTCCTCCCAGGCGTCGCCTGCGTGGAAGAAGCCGAAGGGCGGCAGCTCATAGATCCGACGCTGCGTTAGGTCGGCCTTGTCGATCACCAGAATCCGCGTCCCCGCCTGCGGCGTCCACTCGAAGGCCGCCGACAGGGGCATGATGTTGCGCGAATGGACCCAGGGCTGCAGCACGATGACCAGATGCCGGGCCGTGGCGCTGAAGTCGTGGATATAGCTGGCGCGCGGCAGGGCGATGACCTCGGCGTCCTCCAGCGTCCCATCCGCCGCCAGGCGCCAGACCATGGCCTGCCTGCCGTTGATCCCCAGGTTCCAGATGCGGCCGTCCGGCTCGATGCGCGGATGGGCCAGGAAAGGCATGTTCTTGAGGTCCGGACGCAAGGTCACGAAGTCCTCGGTCGCCAGGGTCTCGGGGTCCATGGCCAGGGGCGAGCCCGCCTCCCACAGGGCCCACAGCTTGCCGCCGACCTTGTGCACCGAGGTATTGGCCGGGCTGGCGTCGTCGGCCGAGCCGATGCGGGCGCGCGGATCGGCGACCGTGCCGAAGCCCGGCATCAGCATGGCCCCGACCTCGGCCTCCTGACGCCGCTTGGGCGTGTCAGCGAAGCGGGCGGCCAGGCTGGCTTGACCGTCCTCGATGCGCCAGCGGCGGATCAGGCCGTCGCCGTCGAACCAGTGCTGGGCTGAGCCGCCGGGCCTGCGGAACTTGGCCGGGCCGTTGCGATAGAGACTGCCCGACAGGCCGGCGGGCGCCCGGCCGTGGATCAGCGTCAAGGCGCGCGGGGCCACGTCGCCCTCGACGTCGGCGGTGGCCAGGGCCCAGTCGGCGGTCGCGCTCATCGCCTGCGCCGCATAGGCCCGGTCAGGGGTCAGAACGCGAGCGGCTGCCAGCGCGGCGGCGCCCATGAACAGGGTGCGACGGGTCGGGGTCATGGCGGTCTCTCCGGGCATCAAGGCTTAGCGGATGCGGATGGTCTGGGCCGTGGCGCCCGAGACTTCAAAATGGGCGCGGTCCCACTGGGCCGGCCCCATGTTGCCGACCGCATTATTGGAGAAGGCGTAGGGCTCGGTCGGCATGCCGAACGGATTGACGTCCATCTTGCCGTTGCCGTTGACGTCGTGAACGGCCTTCATGCCATAGGTCCCGGCGGGCAGGTCGAACACCGCCTCGCGCTGGCCCGCCGCCACGTCGACCTGGGCCACGCGCGCCGGCGCCCCGCCCTCATAGGCGGCCTCGCTGTCATAGAGGGCGACCAGGACCGCGCCGGTTTCGGCGCCCGTCTCGAAGGTCAGGGTCAGTCGGTTTTCGGTCTGAGCAAAAGCCGGAGCGGCGAAGGCCAGGGCGGCGGCGACGGCGGCGAGGGTGCGGATCATGGCGGGTCCTTTCGGGGACGGCTGAAGAAGTCGCCGCCTTCCTCCCTCGCCCCGCCGACCCTCGCCAGCGGCCTTGCGTCCCTGACCGCCGCGCCTTCGCCAACAACCACCGCCGACCGTTGGCGAAGCGCCAGTGAACACCTGCCGCCCCACCCTGCGTCAGCAGCCCGGCTTGCCCCTCGCGCCGCATGGCCGTAAGTCGCAGAACCATGACCCAGACCGCCGCCGCAAGCGCCCCGCTGATCTGCCCCTCCATCCTCGCCAGCGACTTCGCCAAGCTGGGCGAAGAGGTCCGCGCCCTCGAGGCCGCAGGCGCCGACTGGATCCACGTCGACGTCATGGACGGCCACTTCGTGCCCAACCTGACCATCGGCCCGGACGTGGTGAAGGCGCTGCGCCCCCACACCAGCCTGCCCTTCGACGTCCATCTGATGGTGGCCCCGGTCGACAACTGGCTGGAGGCCTATCGCGCGGCCGGCGCCGACATCATGAGCGTCCACCCCGAAAGCGGCCCGCACGTCCACCGCACCCTCGGCCAGATCCGCCAGCTGGGCGCCAAGGCCGGTCTGGTCTTCAACCCGGCCACGCCGCTGAGCGTGCTGGAAGAGGCCGTCGATCTGGTCGACCTGGTGCTGATCATGTCGGTCAACCCCGGCTTCGGCGGTCAGAAATTCATCGAGTCCTCGCTGAAGAAGATCGAGCGCGCCCGCGCCATCCTCGACCGCGCCGGGTCCAAGGCCCACCTGCAGGTCGACGGCGGCGTGGTCGCGGCCAACGCCGGGGCCTGCCTCTCCGCCGGGGCCGACGCCCTGGTCGCCGGCTCCTTCGTCTTCAAAGGCGGACCCGACGCCTACGCCGCCAACATCCAGGCCCTGAAGGCCGCCGCCGCGTGAGCCCCCTCGGCCCCTTCGCCCCGCGCGAAACAGAAGGCGGCCTGACCGAGGGCCACATCCCCGGCCTCAAGGGCGCCCCGGTCCGCACCCCGGTGCGCGCCGCCGGCGGGCCCAAGGCCGACCCCGCCCTCTGGGCCGCCGTCGCCGGACAGCTGGCCGCGCGCCAGCTGTGGATCGAGCTCTACGGCCTGCCCGGCTATACGGTGACGCTGAAGGGCGCCCGCGCCGACGGTTTCGCCGTCAGCCCGCGCGACTTCCGCCCCCTGCGCGAAGAGGCCCCGCGTCCCCTGCTGTCGGGCCGCTTCACCCTGGCCGGGCTCAGCCTCGACGCCGAGGGTCCCGCCGACCTGTGGAACCGCCCCACCCCCAGCCGCGCCTTCGCCGTCGAACTGCACGCCTTCGCCTGGATGCCCGAGATGTTGGCCCACGGTGATCGCGGTCTGCGCGAGGCCCTGGCCCTGACCCTGGCCTGGGACGACCTGTTCAACCGCTGGTCGCCCTTCTCGTGGGACCCCGACATTCTGGCGCGACGCACCTATCACCTGGCCTGCGCCGGACGGCGTCTGGCCGGGGTGGCGACCGAGATCGAGCGCCTGCGCCTGACCGACATCCTGGCGCGTCAGGCGCATCAGCTGCTGCGCCCGCCCGGCGGGCTGATGGGCCGAGCCGAGCGCCTGACCGCCGCCGCCGTGGCCGGTTGCGCCCTGGCCGGCAAGGCCGGCGCCGGCATCCGGCGCACGGCGCTGAAGCGCCTGCCCGCTGCACTGGAAACCACCGTCGCCGCCGACGGCCATCACGCCGCCCGCGCCCCGGAAATGGGTCTGGAGCTGCTGCTCGACCTGCTGACCCTGGACGACGCCCTGGCCCAGCTGTCCGAGCCGACGCCCGAGCCCGTCGCCGCCGCCATCTCGCGCCTGACCACCAGCCTTCGCGTCCTGGCCCTGCCCGACGGCCGCCTGGCCGCCTTCCAGGGCGGCGGGCCTTCGACGCCGGAACGGGTCGCCGCCGCCCGCGCCCATGACGACACGCCCGCCCCGCCCGCCAGCGGCGCGGTCGGCGGACTGGTCCGCATCTCCAGCCCCCTGTTGACCGTCATGGTCGACGTCGAGGCCCCGGCGCGCGGCGCCTGGTCGGCCGCCGCCTGCGGTCAGCCGGCGGCGCTCGAAGTCGTCTGCGGCCGCGACCGCCTGTTCACCTCGGCCGGCTGGACCCCGCGCGCCCTGGACCGTCAGGCCCTGCGCCTGACGCCGGGCGCTTCGACGCTGACGCTCGGCGAACAGCCCCTGGGCGAGCCCCTCTCGGGCTGGAAGGCCGAGCTGCTCGGCCCGCGCCTGATCGGCCCGGCCCTGCACGTCACCCGCGACCATCGCGAAGGCGACGGCGCCGTCTGGCTGGAGGTCGAGCACGACGGCTGGATGCCCGGCTACGGCCTGATGCATCAGCGCCGCCTTTATCTGGATCAGCGCCTCGACGAACTGCGCGCCGAGGAGCGCCTGCATCCGCCCGAAGGCCGCCCCGACGTCACCCGCGCCATCGCCGCCCCCTACGCCCTGCGCTTCCAGCTGGAGCCGGGCGTTCAGGCCTCCCTGGCCCGCGACCGCCGCTCCATCCTGTTGCGCGGCCATTCGGGTCGCGGCTGGTGGTTCCGCAGCGACGGCCCTGACGTCGCCATCGAACCCGCCGTCCACGTCGATGAGGGCCTGACGCGCCGTTCCTTGCAGATCGTCGTCCGCGGCTCCGCCCGCACCGACGCCGACACCAAGATCCGCTGGAAGCTGAGCCCGGCCGGCGCCGCGGGCGACCCGCACTAGATGCCGTCCAGCCTTTTCAGGAAGGCTTCGACGCCAGCCCCTCCCCCTCCGTCATCCTCGGGCTTGACCCGAGGATCGGGCCCCAGTCCGAACAGGCTGAGATAGAGGTCCTGCCACGCCGGGTTGGTCTTCTCGACCAGCTCCAGCTTCCATGTGCGGTTCCAGCGCTTCAGCGCCTTCTCGCGCCGGATCGCCTCGGTGACGAAGCCGTGCGTCTCATACCAGACCAGGGTCTTGCAGCCGTAACGCTGGGCGAAGCCCTCCACCCTGTCCTCGCGGTGCTGGCGGATGCGTTCGTAGAGGTTCGACGTCATGCCGACGTAGAGGACGCCGAGCGGACGGCTGGCCAGGATGTAGGTCGCAATGAAGGGACGGCGCTCGTTCATGGAACGTCGAGTGATGGACAACGCGATCCTCGGGTCAAGCCCGAGGATGACGGAAGGGTTGGGCCTTGAGTCGGGCCAAGGGCTGACGCCGCGCCTCGATGGTGCTAGAGGCCGCGCCATCTCCCCGCCCCAGCTGTTAACGGATGCCGCCCATGCCCGCCGCTCCCGACTTTCCGCCCGCCCCGGACGCGATCAAACCCGTCCGCGCCCTGATCTCATTGTCGGACAAGGCGGGGCTGGAGGATGCGGCGCGCACCCTGGCCGGCCTCGGCGTCGAACTGGTCTCGACCGGCGGCACCAAGGCGGCGATCGCGGGCTTCGGCCTGCCGGTCAAGGACGTGGCTGATCTGACCGGCTTCCCGGAAATGATGGACGGCCGGGTCAAGACCCTGCACCCCGTGGTGCACGGCGGCCTGCTGGGCGTGCGCAACGCCCCGGCCCACGCCGCCGCCATGACCGAGCACAATATCGGCGCCATCGATATCGTCTGGATCGACCTCTATCCGTTCGAGAAGACGGTCGAGGACGGCGGCGGTTTTGAAGCGGCCATCGAGAACATCGACATCGGCGGCCCGGCCATGATCCGCTCGGGCTCCAAGAACCACGGCCACGTCGCCGTGGCCGTCGATGCGACCAGCATCGGCCTGATCGTCGAGGCCCTGAAGGTTGACGGCACGACCACGCTGGCCCTGCGCAAGCAGTTGGCCGCCCGCGCCTTCGCCCGCACCGCCGCCTATGACGCCGCCGTGTCCGGCTGGTTCGCCGCTCAGTTGAACGACGCCGCCCCGGCCCGCAAGTCCATCGCCGGCTCGCTGGCGCAGACCCTGCGTTACGGCGAGAACCCGCACCAGACCGGCGCCTTCTACCGCACCGGCGAACGCCGTCCGGGCGTGGCCTATGCCGAACAGGTCCAGGGCAAGGAGCTGGGCTACAACAACATCGCCGACGCCGACGCCGCCTATGAGCTGGTGGCCGAGTTCGAGGCCCCGGCCTGCGTCATCGTCAAACACGCCAACCCCTGCGGCGTGGCCGTCGGCAAGGATCTGTCGGAAGCCTATGCCCGCGCGCTCGAATGCGATGCGGTCTCGGCCTTTGGCGGCGTCATCGCCGTCAACCGCCCGCTGAACGGCGAGGACGCCCGCGCCATCACCGGCATCTTCACCGAGGTCGTCATCGCCCCCGGCGCCGACGACGAGGCCAAGGCCGTCTTCGCCGCCAAGAAGAACCTGCGCCTGCTGATCACCGACGGCCTGCCCGACCCGCACGGCGCGGGCGAGGTCTTCCGCTCGGTGGCCGGCGGCTTCCTGGTGCAGTCGCGCGACCGCTCGCTGATCAAACCCTCGGACCTGAAGATCGTCACGCGCCGCCAGCCCACGCCGACCGAGATCCAGGACATGCTGTTCGCCTTCACCGTGGCCAAGCACGTCAAGTCCAACGCCATCGTCTACGCCAAGGACGGCCAGACGGCGGGCATCGGCGCCGGTCAGATGAACCGCCGCGACAGCGCCCGCATCGCCGCCATCCGCGCCAAGGAAGCGGGCGAGGCCAAGGGTCTGGCCCACTCCCTGGCCGAGGGTTCGGCCTGCGCCTCGGAAGCCTTCTTCCCCTTCGCCGACGGCCTGTTGGAAGCCGTCGCCGCCGGCGCCACGGCGGTGATCCAGCCGGGCGGCTCGATCCGCGACGAGGAGGTCATCGCCGCCGCCGACGAACGCGGCATCGCCATGGCCTTCACCGGAACACGCGTGTTCCGGCACTAGGCATTAAGAGCGCTAACGCGAGCCGCGCGGCGGCTCGCTGCTTGAGCGCAAAGAAGAGGGCGTTGCCGATCGTGGCAGCGCCCTTTTGTTTTGGCTAGTTTTGTATTCGGTGTTGGCCCACCCGACCCGCTCATCCCCGCGGAGGCGGGGACCCAGTACGAGCGCAGAGCGGTGACCTCTTCATTGATCGAGGCGGCTTGAAGCCAAAGCACTGGGTCCCCGCCTCCGCGGGGATGAGCGGAAAATTGCTAGTCCTCGATCACTTCATGCGAGCCGGCGCGGCCCAGACGCCAGTAGCCGGCCACCTTCATCCATTTCGGATTGAACGGCCGGGCCGCCAGCAGGGCCGAGCGCATCGACCGCGCCACCGTGGACTCGCAGGCGACCCAGACATAGGCGTCGCCCGGATCGATCCGCTGCGCCGCCTCGACCGCCGCCGCCGTCAGGGCCTCGGCCCGACCGCGCGCCCCGCCCTTGCGGTGCACCCAGACGATCTCGACGTCGGCGGCGCTGGGCAGATCCAATTCGCCCGCCGCATCATTGACTTCGATGCAGGCGACGGCCCGCGCCCCGGCGGGCAGTTCTTCCAACCGGCGGGCGATGGCTGGAATCGCCGCCTCGTCCCCGACCAGAAGATGCTCGGCGAAGCTGGTCGGGATCAGGAAGGAGCCGCGCGGTCCGCCCAGTCCCAATTCGTCCCCAACCCGCGCATCCTCGGCCCAGGCCGTGGCCGGGCCGCCGTGACCGACCGCGAAGTCGAGGGTCAGACGCCGGTTGGCGGCGTCATAGGCGCGCGGGGTGTAGTCGCGCGCTGTCGGCTTCGGCTCGGCGAAGACCGGCCCGTCCGGCCCCACCGTCGGCAGGACCACCGCCTGACCGCGCGGCGCGGGAAAGATCTTCACATGGTCGTCGAAACCGGGGCTGAAGAAGCCCTCCAGCTCCTCGCCGGTCAGGACGATGCGCTTCAACACCGGCGTCAGCTGTTCCACCGTCTCGACGCGGACGCGGCGGAACTTCAGCTCGTGCCGCACCCGGCGCGGCAGGCGCAGATGGGTCTCGTTCATGCCTGACGCACCTTTTCGGCGGCGGCCTCCAGCAGGTCGGCGATGGCCTCGACCTCGGCCTCGCTCAGCGGCGGCTCCTGGGTCAGGCGCTGATGAGTGGCGGTGCGCAGGGCCTCGATGGCCCCGGCGATGCGGGCGGGTCGATCAGGCCGTCCGCGCAGGGCCTTCATCTTCATGTCGATGTGGGCCAGGGCCTCGGCGTTCTCGTCCAGCAGGCGACGGCCCTCGTCGGTGATCGCATAGCGCTTCTTGCCGCCCTCGGCGGCGACGCTGACCGCCCCCATGTCTTCCAGCAAGGACAGGCTGGGATAGATGACGCCGGGGCTGGGCGCATAGGTCCCGCCCATGCGGCTTTCGATCTCCTTGATCAGCTCATAGCCGTGGCTCGGCTTGTCGGCGATCATCGACAGCAGCACCCAGCGCAGGGAGCCGTGCTCGAACATGCGACCGCCGCCGCGTCGTCCGTGACGCTCGCCGCGCATCCGGCCTTCGCCCTCCGCCCTCGAGCCGCGCCCGCCTTCCGGACGCATGTGACGGCCGTGACCGCCCCGTCCAAAGCCATGGCCGAAGCCGCCGTGGGCGCCGTGATGGCCGCGCCCGAAGCCGTGACCCGTATTTTCGATCCCCTTGGATCCTCTCATATCTTTCTCTCGTTTTTCACTTAGATATATCGAACTGACGCAGAGATATATCGATATATCGAAACTGCAAGACCCCTTTCTTCAAAATCCCGAATCTCTAAGCTGGGCTGATGGATACGCTCGACGCCCGCTGGGCCATGCTGGAACCGCACGTGACCGTGGTCGGGCCCGACGACGACCGGCCGCGTCCGGCGGTGCTGCTGTTCCATGGCTGCGGCGGCCTGCGGGATCACCTGCCGCGCTACGCCGAGGCGGCGAAAACGGCGGGCTGGCGCGCCTTCATCGTCGATTCCTACGGCCCGCGCGGCTGGAACCGGGCCTTCACCCTGACCACGGTCTGCACCGGCCTGGTGCTGCGCGGCTATGAGCGGGCGGGCGACGTCCTGGCCGTCATCCAGGGCGTCTCGCGCCGCCCCGACGTTGATCCGAGCATGCTGTCCCTGGCCGGCTGGAGCCACGGCGGCTGGTCGATCATGGAGATGATGAGCGAGGCCCCCCTCCCGGGCCGCATGGGCGTGGCTGACCCCGGCGATTGCGACCTGTCGGGGGTCAAGGCGGTGTGGCTGGCCTACCCCTATGTCGGAGCCTGGGCCTTCAACAAGATGAAGCCCTGGCGGCACTGTCCGCGCGTCCTGGCCATGACCGCCAAACGCGACCACCTGACCACGGTGTCGAACGCCGAACGGGTCAACGCCATGATCCGCGACTGCGGCTCAGAGGTGGAAAGCTGGGTCGCCGAGGGCACCCACGCCTTTGACGAGCCGACCAGCAACGGCCCGATGCGCCACGACCCCGATCTGACGCTCGAGGCCCTGCGCCGCTTCACCGCCTTCCTGAAAGACGTGGCGCCCGACGCCTGAAAACGAAATTCCACGACCCGTCTTGACGCGCGACGCATCACGTAACAATTGAAGTTACATGAAGCGCGACTCCCGCCTGTCCAACATCCTCCACGCCCTGCTGCACATGGCCGAGCATGAGCAGCGCCATGGCCAGCCCATGACCTCGGACCTGCTGGCGACCTGCCTGTCGACCAACCCCGTCGTCGTGCGCCGCACCATGGCGGGTCTGCGCGAACAGGGCTTGGTGGTGTCTGAGAAAGGCCAC
Organism: Brevundimonas sp. CEF1; assembly: GCF_051353055.1. Lineage (NCBI taxonomy): Bacteria > Pseudomonadati > Pseudomonadota > Alphaproteobacteria > Caulobacterales > Caulobacteraceae > Brevundimonas > Brevundimonas sp. CEF1. The sequence continues at coordinate 3,562,490 of NZ_CP195593.1, read as the reverse complement.
GGCGGCGGCTGGCGGCTGGCCCGCCCGCTGGAGAGCGTCACCCTGGGTCAGGTCCACGCCGCGCTCGGCGAACCCGGCCTGCTGCCCGAAACCCCGCCGGTCGAGGCCGAAGGCTGCCTGATCGAGGCCGCCGTCAACGAGGCCCTGTCCGACACCTACGCCGCCGCGCGCGCCCTGCTGACGGCGCGCCTGGACTCCATCACCCTGGCCGATCTGGCGGCGGACTTCTCGCGCCGGCTGGCCGCCCATCCGAAACGAGACCTGCTCCATGCCCATGCGCGAAAATCCGATGCCCCATGACGCCGTCGTCATCGGCGGCTCCTACGCCGGCCTGTCCGCCGCCCTGCAGCTGGTGCGCGCCCGCCGCCGCGTCCTGGTCATCGACGACGCCCGGCCCAGAAACCGCTTCGCCGCCCGCGCTCACGGCGTCCTCAGCAACGACGGCCGTCCGGGATCAGAGATCGCCGCCGCCGCCCGGGCCCAGATCGCGGCCTATCCCACGGCCGCCTTCCGCATGGCCGAGGCGGTGGACGTCGAGCGCATCGACGGCGGCTTCGCGGTCGCCTTCGCGGACGGCACGCGCACCAGGGGCCGCCGCCTGATCCTGGCCCACGGCGTCGAGGACGTCCTGCCCGACATTCCCGGCGTAAAGGAGCGCTGGGGCCGAACCGCCCTGCACTGTCCCTGGTGCCACGGCTACGAGGTCGGCGGCGGGCCGATCGGCGTCCTGGGGCGCGGCGATCATGCCGTCCAGTATGCGATGATCGTCGCGGAATGGGGCCAGGCTGTGCTGTTCATCGACCCAGCCCGCCTGAGCCAGGACGACGCCCGCCTTCTGGCCCGTCGCGGCGTGACCATCGAGCCGACCCCCATCGAGCGGCTGGAGGGCGAGGCCCCGACCCTGACCGGCGCGCGTCTGAAGGACGGCCGCTTCGTCCCGCTGAAGGCCCTCTTCGTCGGCGCCCACGTGCGCCAATCCAACGGCTTCGCCGAGCGTCTGGGCTGCGAGATGACGGACAGCCCCATGGGCCGCATCGTCAAGGTGGACGCCCAGCAGCAGACCAGTCAGCCAGGCGTCTTCGCCGCCGGCGATCTGGCGCGGCCGGCGGGCAACATCACCCTGGCGACGACGGACGGCATGCTGGCCGCCCACGCCGCCTTCCGTTCCCTGATCGAGGAGGAGACGGCCTGAGGATCAGCCCAGGGTCGCGGTGACCGTGATCTCGGACCGCACCGAATGGGCCATGTCGCAGTGCTCGTGCGCGGCGTGGTGCAGGGCGTCCAGTTCGGCCTGATCCGGCTGACGCCCGGTGAAGGTCGTGACGGGCTTGAGGGCCACGCGCGCCAGATAGGACTTGCCCGCCTCGTTCTTGTCCAGCTCGCCCGAGGCGTCGTCGAGGTAGCGGTCCACCACCAGACCGGCGTTGGCGGCGAAGGCCAGGAACCACAGCATGTGGCAACTGGACAGGGAGGCGATCATGGCCTCCTCCGGGTCAACCCCTGCCGGGTCCGACATCGGGATCGGCACGCCCGCCGGCGAAGACGAGCCGGGCACCACGGCCCCGCCGTCAAAGCGCCAGACGTGGGCGCGGCTGTATCGCTTGTCAGTGAAGGGCTGCTCGCCCCGCGTCCATTCCACCGTTGCGCCGTGACCGCTCATGCTCGCCTCCTTCAGACCTCGCCCAACGAAGTATAGGTCATGCGCGCCCGCGTCTGAAATCCCAGCCCGCGATAGAAGGCGATGGTCGTCTCATGGTCGGCGAAGGCGTGCAGAAAGGCTTCCTCACCCGTCGCCAGAATTTCGCCGACCACCACGCGCGACAGGGCGGCGGCATAGCCCATGCCGCGATGATCCGGGTGGGTGCAGACCCCGCTCAGCTCGGTGAAGCCGTCGACGCGCAGCCGCCTTCCCGCCATGGCGACCAGTTGGCCGTCGCGCTTGATCCCGACGAAGGGACCCAGCTCGCGGGTCCTGGAGCGAAAGGGGCCGGGCTTCGTCAATGTGGCCAGGGCCAGCATGGCCGGGGCGTCCGCCTCGCCCAGCTCTTCGATCACGCCGTCCAGTCGCGCGGCGTCCGACCCGACCGGCGTCAGGGCCGTGGCCGCCATCTGCACCAGGGCGACCTGAGCCGCGACCGGCACGCCTTCGGGCAGGACCCCGGCCATCGGCCCGTCCTCGCGCTCGACCAGTCCCGCGCCGGGGTAGCGCCGGGCCAGGACGCCGAGCGCCTCGCGGCTGGCCGCGCTGTCGTCCGCCGCCGCCAGAAAGACGCCGACCTCGGGATCCAGGCGCGCGGCCAAGGCCCCGGAATCGGACGTCGTGAGCCGCGACAGGCGGGTCGTCAGGGCGTTGAAAACGGCGCGATCGAGAGGATGGGTCATGGCCGATGATCTAGGCGCGAAGACCCCGCCGCGAAACCCGCCGCGAGGCCGTCACGTCCGAAAACGGCCGATCAGCCCTGCCAGAAGCCGACGATCTTCTTGACCTCGTCCACCACCGGCTGGGCCGTCTCGCGGGCGCGTTCGGCGCCGACGGCCAGGGCGCGGTCGATCTCGGCCGGGTCGGCCATCAGGCGGCGCATCTCGGCCGTGACCGGCGCCATGGACGTCACCGCCAGCTCGGCCAGCTTCGGCTTGAAGGCGCCGAAGCCCTGACCGCCGAACTCGGCCAGGACGGCCTCGCGCGTCGTGTCCGACAGGGCGGCGTAGATGGCCACCAGGTTCTTGGCCTCAGGCCGCCCCTCCAGACCCTCAAGCGTGTCGGGCAGGACATCCATGTCCGACTTGGCCTTCTTGATCTTGGCGGCGATGGTGTCGGCGTCGTCGGTCAGGTTGATACGCGACAGGTCCGAGGGATCAGACTTGCTCATCTTGGCCGAACCGTCGCGCAGGCTCATGACGCGCGTGCCCGGCCCCTGGATCAGAGGTTCCGGCTGGGGGAAGAAGTTGGGGACGCCGAAGTCGTTGTTGAACTTGGCGGCGATGTCGCGGGTCAGCTCCAGATGCTGCTTCTGGTCCTCGCCGACCGGCACCTCGGTCGCCTTGTAGAGCAGGATGTCCGCCGCCTGCAGCACCGGATAGGTGTAGAGGCCGACGCTGGAGCGTTCCTTGTGCTTGCCCGACTTCTCCTTGAACTGGGTCATCCGGTCCAGCCAGCCGAGGCGGGCGACGCAGTTGAAGATCCAGGCCAGTTCGGCATGGGCCGGCACCGCCGACTGCGGGAAGATGGTCGCCTTGGCCGGGTCCAGACCCGCCGCCAGATAGGCCGCCGCGATCTCGCGCGTCTGGGCCGTCAGCTTCTCGGGGTCCTGCCAGACGGTGATGGCGTGCATGTCGGCGACGAAGACGAACAGGGGCGCGCCCGTGTCCTGCAGCTCGGTGAAGCGCTTCAGCGCGCCCAGGTAGTTGCCCAGGTGCAGGGCGCCGGAGGCCTGGATGCCGGACAGGATGCGGCGCGGGCCGGTGTAGGGGGCCGGGGTCTGGTCAGTCATGGGAGGGTTCTCGGAACTCGAAGAGGCTGGATTCGGCGCACGCGCAGGCGTGCGGGGTCGTGCGGTGAACAGTCAGCCGCGCCATCGCCGGGCGACGAAGATGTGTCCCGAATGAGCCATGCCCTCGCGCTTATCGCCTCGCAGCGTGAAGGGCAAGCTTACCGCCCCTTGCGGATCAGGCCCTTGATCTCGGCGACCGTGATCGCGCGGGTGGCGAAGGCCAGGGCGACATAGGTCAGACCGCCCGCCGCCACGACGGCCAGCAGGGTCAGTTCCTTGGCGCCGTGGTCCGAACCGACGGCGCTCAACAGGGCCTCGATCGGGGCCTGCAGCATCGGCCGCGCCCAGGAGGCGAGGCCGACGACGACGCCCAGGCCGATGCTGGCCAGAAGAATGCGCGCCAGCCGCGAGGCCGCCGCCGGGCTGGGCCGATAATGGCCGCGTCGCCACAGGGTGACGCCCAGCAGGACGACATTGACCCAGGCCGAGGCGCTGACGGCGGCGGCGATGCCCGAGATGCCCATGCCGAGGTTGAACAGGGCGATGGCCAACACCGCGTTCACCGCCACCGAGACCAGGGCGAAGGCCATGGGACGCCGCGTGTCGCCGCGCGCGAAGAAGGCCGGGGCCAGGATGCGGATCAGGACGAAGGCCGGCACGCCCCAGCCGAACTGGAACAGGGCCTGGGCCGTGTTGACGGCGTCGACCTGCAGGAAGGCGCCGCGCGTGAACAGGGCGTCGATCAGGAAGTAGGGCATGGCCATCAGGGCCGCCGCCGCCGGCAGGGTCAGGGCCATGGACAGGACCGCCGCCTCGTCCATCGAGGCCTGCTGCTGGGCGTGATCCTGCGACGCCACCGCCGCCGACAGACGCGGCAGAAGGGCGATGCCGATGGCCACCCCGACCAGGCCGAGCGGCAGCTGATACAGGCGATCCGCCGTCGCCAGCCAGGTCCGCCCGCCGGCGACGAAGCTGGACAGGTTCTGCGAGATGAAGACGTTGATCTGGGTGGCGCTGTTGCCGATCACGGCCGGGATGGCGGTGATGATGATGGCCTTCACCGCCGGGGTCAGCCTGGGCAGGGTCAGGCGGATATTGGCGCCGGCCTTCCGCGCCGCCCACCAGCACAGGCCCGCCTGGGCGAAGCCGGCGACCAGCACGGCCCAGGAGGCGGCGTAGGCGGACTGGATCTGGTCCCCCTTCACCGGGATGACCGCGGCCAGCATGATCAGGTTGAGCAGGATGGGATAGGCGCCCGAGACGATGAAGCGCCCGCGCGCGTTCAGCACCCCGTTCAGCAGGGCGGCCACGGCCATGCAGGGCAGGTAGGGCATGGTGATCTGGGTCAGGATCACGGCCAGCTTGAACCGCGCCGGATCGTCCAGGAAGCCGATGTTGATGACCGTCATCAGCCAGGGCATCGTCAGCTGGGCCACGATGGTCAGGACCACGGTGACGGCGGCGACGGCGGCCAGGGCGTCGGTGGCGACCTGATCGGCCACGGCCTCGCCTTCCGTCTTCAGCGTCTTGGCGTAGGCCGGGACGAAGGCGGCCGCGAAGGCGCCCTCGGCGAAGATGCGGCGGAACAGGTTGGGGAAGTTCAGGGCGGTGTTGTAGGCGTCCGCCGCCGGTCCCGCCGAGGCCCCCAGCGCCGCCGAGATCACCACGTCGCGCGCGAACCCGGCCAGACGGCTGAGCAGGGTCATGGCGCTGAAGATGGCCGAGGACCGCATCACGCCGCCGCCCTTGGGCGCAGCGCCGTCCAGCGTCGTCGAGGCGGCGGGCGGCTGCACCACAGGCTCCACCGTAGCGTTCGCAGCCGGAACCGGGGCCGCCGGTTCGATGGGATCGGTCTTGTCGTTCACGGCTGGTCTCTATGCTCGCCCGACCAACGCCTTAGCGCGCCCGCGACCCGCTGGATACGGGCTTGCGGCCCAAGGCGCCTTCCAGATCGGAGACGTCGCGCACGCTGGCCCGCACCGGAACGATGCGTCGCCCCGCCGGCCCCTGCGGCGCGCGATCCAGAACCTCCAGCAAGCCGGTCCTCAGGGCCGCCAGCCTTGCCGCATCGCTCGGCTTCGTCCCGTCCGTGTCGGTGATGTAGAAACCGTCCACCGCCCGCTCGCCGAAGCTCGCGATATGTGCCGAGCGGGTCGAATAGCCGTGGGCCGAGATGGTCCGCGCCAGATCGGCCAGCAGGCCCGGCCGGTCGGCGCCCGAAACCTCGACCACCACGGCGCTGGCCCCCGTCTCGGCGTCGATGCGCACCACCGGCCGCACCTCGAACACCGCGCGGCGCGCGCTGACGCGCGGCGTCTCCACCGCCGAGGTCCGCGCCCCCTTCTGCGCCGCCCGCTCCAGCGCCTTGACCAGGATGGCCAGCCGACGCGGCTCGCGCTGGCCATAGGCCTCGCCCGCCCCGTCCTGGATCTCGAACACGTCCAGCGCCGTGCCGTCCTCGGCGGTGGCCAGACGCGCGCCCACCACATCGGCCCCGGCCATGGCCAGGGTGGCGGCCAGATCGGCGAACAGGCCGGGTCGGTCCAGCGCCGCCACGGCCACCCGCGCGGTGGACTCCAGCGCCGTTTCCGGCGGCAGGGCCTCGACCGCCGCGCCTTCACGCCGAGCCCGCTCGACCAGGGCCGGGTGGTCGATCAGCGGGTCCTCGCGCGTCACCGCGTCGCCCCGGAACAGGGCCTCGGTCGCCTCGAACAGGGCCCGCATCAGCTGCCCCTTCCAGCCGTTCCACACCCCCGGCCCCACGGCGCGAATGTCGGCCACGGTCAGCACCATCAGCATCCGCAACCGTTCCGGGTCGCCCACGGCCTCGGCGAAGGCCCGCACGGTCGAGGGGTCGGAGACGTCGCGTTTCTGGGCATAGTCGCTCATCAGCAGGTGATGGCGCACCAGCCAGACCACCAGCTCGATCCGACGCGGATCGACGCCCAGCCGCTCGCAGGCCCGGCGCGCGGCGATGGCCCCGTCCTCCAGCTGGCCCCGGTCGCCGCCCTTGCCCACGTCGTGCAGCAGCATGGCCAGCATCAGCACCTCGATGTCGGCGATGCGGTGGATGATGGCGGTCGAGGCCGGGTGGTCCGCCTCCAGCTTGCCGCGCGCGATGTCGTTGATGATGCCCACGGCCTGAAGCGTGTGCTCGTCCACCGTATAGGCGTGATACATGTTGAACTGGGTCTGGCCGACGATCCGCCCCCATTCGGGCAGGAACCGCCCCAACAGACCCGTCTCGTTCATGATCGACAGGACGCGATAGGGCCTCTGCCCATGCGCCAGCACCGTCAGGAAGGCCTCGGCCGCGCGCGGGTCGCGCCGCAGGGCCGGGGTCACCAGAGACAGGGCGCGGATCACGGCGGCGAAGGCGTCGGGATGCAGGTCCAGATCCAGCCGGTCCGCCTCGACGAACAGCAGCAGCAGCCGCACCGGATCATGGGCGAAGACCCCGCCGCCCGTCACCGTCAGGCGTCCGCCCTCGATCGCCAGACCGTCGAAGGCCAGCTTCGCCCGCCGACGCGGGATCAGCCGCGACAGGCCGCGCGCCAACCCTTGCGCCTTCTTCTGCTGACGCGCCTCCAGCTGGGCCGAGACGGCGCGGGTCAGGGCGCCCACCTCGCGCGCCACCTGGAAATAGCGGCGCATGAAGCGCTCGACCGCCAGCTCGTCGCCGCGCCCGCGCCAGCCCATGCGCCGGGCGATCTCGGGCTGGAAGTCGAAGGTCAGCTTCTCCTCGGCCCGGCCCGCCGCCAGATGCAGGTGGATGCGCACGCTCCACAGAAAGCCGATGGCCTCGCGGAAGCTGCGCAATTCCCGCGCGCTCAACAACCCCTCCAGCGCCGCCTGCCCCCGCTCGCTGTCGGGCGCCAGCGACCGGGCGATCCAGAACAGGGTGTTCAGGTCCCGAAGCCCCCCCTTGCCGTCCTTGATGTTGGGCTCGACGCGGTAACGCACCGCCCCGGTCTTCTGCAGACGGACGTCCCGCTCCTCCATCTTGGCGGCGATGAAGGGGCGCGGATCGGCCCTGGCGATCTCGGCGCGGAAACGCTTCAGCAAGCCCTCGCCCAGATCGGCGTCGCCGGCCAGCACCCGCGCCTCCAGCAGCGTCGTGCGCACCGTCATGTCGTCGCGCGCCAGCGCCAGGGTCTCGCCGACCGAGCGTGAGGCCGAGCCCACCTTCAACCCCAGATCCCACAGGACGTAATGGACGAACTCGATCACCGCCGTGGTGCGGGCGCTGGCCGTCTGGCCGGGGCGCAGGAACAGCAGGTCGAGATCGGAAAAGGGCGCCAACACGCCGCGTCCATAACCCCCGACCGCCAGCAGACTGAGTCGGTCCTGCGGCGCAGGATGCACCACCTCGGTCGCCACCCGCCACAGGCCGGTCAGCATCGTATCGGCGGCGGCGGCGTAAAGGCGCGCCGCCTCCGCCCCGTCGACCCCGCCTTCCAGCCGTCGGGCGACGCGGGCGCGGTCTATGGCGAAGCTTTCGCGCAGGAACGCCGTGACGGCGACGCGCGCATCCAGCGCCGAGGCGGCCTCGATCAGACGCGGATCAAGAGGGGAAGAAGCAGTCACGCCGATCATCGTAGCACGCCCCTCTCTCCCGCTCATCCCGGCGGACGCCGGGATCCAGTCCTTTGGCCTTCTCTCGACCCTCAGCTCGCAACGCTCAATCCACCGTGGAGCCCGAGGCTCTCACTGGGTCCCGGCGTCCGCCGGGATGAGCGGATTTCAGGCCTTCGCCAAATTCTTCAGCCGATAGAGCGCCTCCAGCGCCTCGCGCGGCGTCAGTTCATCAGGGTCGATGGCCGCAACCGCGTCATCCAGCGCCGAGTTCATCGGCGCCGGCGTAGGCTCGGCCACGGCGGCGAACAGGGGCAGGTCGTCCAGACGCGCCGTCGCCGCCTTCTCGCTCTCCAGCCGTTCCAGCACCTCGCGGGCGCGGCCCACGACCGCCGTCGGCACGCCCGCCAGTTTGGCCACCTGCACGCCGTAGGAGCGGTCCGCCGCCCCCGGCGCCGCCTCGTGCAGGAAGACCAGATCGCCGTTCCACTCGCGCGCCTTCATCGACAGGTTGCAGACGTGGTCCAGCCTTTCCTCCAGCCGCGCCAGCTCGTGATAGTGGGTGGCGAACAGGGTGCGGGCGCGATTGGTTTCGTGCAGGGCCTCGGCCGTGGCCCAGGCGATGGCCAGACCGTCGTAGGTGGCGGTGCCGCGCCCGATCTCGTCCAGCACGACGAAGCTGTGCGGCGTGGCCTGGGTCAGGATGGCGGCGGTCTCGACCATCTCCATCATGAAGGTGGAGCGGCCGCGCGCCAGATCGTCGCCGGCGCCGACGCGGCTGAACAGCCGGTCCACCACGCCCAGCCGCATGGCGCGCGCCGGGACAAAGGCCCCGGCCTGGGCCAGGACCACCAGAAGCGCGTTCTGGCGCAGGAAGGTCGACTTACCGGCCATGTTCGGCCCGGTGACGATCGACAGGCGCGAAGCCCCCGCGCCGTCCCCGGCCAGGCGGCAGTTGTTGGGGGTGTAGGGGTCGCCTTGCGCCGTCACCGCCGCCTCGACCACCGGGTGACGCCCAGCCTCGACGTCGAAGCAGAGGCTGTCGTCGACCACGGGACGAACCGCGCCGACCTCCTCGGCCCATTCGGCCAGGGCCGCGTGGGCGTCCAGTTCGGCCAGGGCCTCGGCCACGCCCTGCAGCGGCCCGGCCAGCCGCGCGACCTCGCGACGCCAGGCCTCGAAGGTCTCGCCCTCCATGGCCAGGGCGCGATGCCCGGCCTGGCTGATCTTGGCGTCCAGTTCCGACAGTTCGACCGTGGTGAAGCGGACCTGGTTGGCCAGGGTCTGGCGGTGGATGAAGGGGCTGTCCGGCCCGGCGCGCAACAGGTTCTCCGCCGCCTTGGCCGAGGCCTCGAGGAAGTAGCCCAGCACAGCGTTGTGGCGCACCTTGAAGGCCACCCCGCTCTCGGCCACGGCGCGGGCCTCCAGGTCGGCGACCACGCGGCGGCTGTCGTCGCGCAGGGTGCGGGCGGCGTCCAGCTCGGGCCTATGGCCGGGGTTCACAAAGCCGCCGTCGCGCGCCAGATGCGGCGGCTCCTCCATCAGGCCGTCGACCAGATCAGCCAGCAGGTGCGACAGCTCGCCGTCCAGTGTCAGCCGGTCGAGGCAGGCCAGAACCCGCGCGGGCGGTCCCGCCAGAGGATCGCGCGCCGAGACCGCGAACAGCCCGGCCAGGCCTTGCGCCGTCGTCAGGCCCGAACGGATGGCCGCCAGATCGCGCGGTCCGCCTCGCCCCAGCGCCAGCCGCGACGTCGCCCGCGCCACGTCGGCCGACGATCGCAGCCCGTCGCGCAGATCGCGCCGCAGATCGCGCCGCTCCAGCAGCCATTCGACCGCGTCCAGACCGGCGTTGATCGCCGCCGGATCGCGCAGGGGCCGCGAAATGCGTTCCGCCAGGGCTCGCGCCCCGCCCGAGGTGACGCTGCGGTCGATGCCGTGCAGCAAGGAGCCGTCGCGCTCGCCGCGCTGGGTGCGGTCGATCTCGAGGCTCAGCCGGGTGGCCGGATCGATGGCCAGAAAACCGCTCTCGCCCGAACGACGCGGCGGGGCCAGGGCCGGAATCTTGCCGGCCTGGGTCGTCTCCAGATAGGCGGCGATCAGGCCCAGCGCCGACACCTCGGCCTCCTCGAAGGCGCCGAAGCCGTCCAGGGCCGAGACGCCATAGAGCCGCTGCACCCGGTCGCGGGCGCCGACCGGCTCGGCCAGGGCCTGCGGCATGGCCTGAACCACCCCGCCGGAGCCGTCCAGCGCCCCCTTCAGAGTCTCGTCCGAAAACAGGCGGTCGGGCACCAAGACTTCCGACGGGCGGAAGGCCGCCAGCGCCGCGCCCAGATCGCTCAGGTCGCAGGCCACCGAGTCCACCGCGCCGGCCGACAACTCGACCACGGCCACGGCGGCGCGGCCCTTTCGGATCGCCACCGCCGCCAGCCGGTTGGCCCCGCGCGCGTCCAGCAGGCTGTCCTCGGTCAGGGTGCCGGGCGTCACCACCCGCACGACGCCGCGATGCACCACCGCCTTGTGACCGCGCTTCTTGGCCTCGGCGGGGGCTTCCAACTGCTCGCAGATGGCCACCTTGAAGCCCATGCGGATCAGCCGCGCCAGATAGCCGTCCAGGGCGTGGACCGGCACCCCGGCCATGGGAATGTCCTCGCCCTGATGCTTGCCGCGCTTGGTCAGGGTGATGCCCAGCGCCGCCGCCGCCTTGACCGCGTCGTCGAAGAACAGCTCGTAGAAGTCGCCCATGCGGAAAAACAGGATCGCGTCCGGCTGATCGGCCTTGGCCGCCAGGAATTGCGCCATGACCGGCGTCGTGCCGGCGTCCGCCTTGAGGTCAGGCTTCAGATCGACTTGCGGGGGATGGGCGAGGGGAGCGTTCATTGCCCGTCAGGGTGACGGATCGCAGCGACGGCCTCAAGCGCAGGCTTGCATCCCCCGGCGAAATCACCCATCCGGGCTGTGGGGGAAAATGAAATGACAAAGTTATACAAAACGCGCCCGATCGGTCGCCTGGGTCGCCTCGCCGTCGTCGCGATCTACGCCACCCTCGTCGCCAACGCCTTCCATATCGCCCTGGCCGCCGCCGACTGGTTCCTTCTGCAAGGGGTGGCGAGCGACCTGCCGCTCGGCCCCTACGGCGAATACCCGGTTCACGCCGCCGCCACCGAAGCCACGGCCATACTCCGACTGCCCGTTCTCGCCGTCGGCTTGGTCGTATCCCTCGTCGTCCTGAAGTGGATCTATCGCGCCAACATGAACGCCCAGGCCTGGACGGGCGGGATGCGTGTCTCGCCGCCCTGGTCCATCGGCTGGTTCTTCATCCCCCTTGCGAACCTGTGGAAACCGTTTCAGGGCGTCGCCGACACCTGGGCCGCCAGCCACGGTCATCCCGTTTCCAGCGAGGCGCCGAACCACCTCAAGGTCTGGTGGGGACTTTGGCTCGCATCCGGCGTCGTCGCCAGCGTCAGCAATCGGATGGCGTGGCGCGCCGATACGGTCGGCGTCATGCACATAAGCGCCGGACTGGAAGTGGTCTCGGCGCTCCTGTCGTTCGGCGCCGGCCTGCTGTTTCTCGAGATCGTCAAACGCATCACGACCGCGCAAACCCTGCGCCTGAGCGCCGCGGATTCAGACGTCTTCGCCTGAGGGCTGGATCAGGCGGCGTTGCTGATGTGCAGGCGCAGGCGCGAGGCGACGGCGGCCGGGGCCTCGTCCAGGGCCAGGGCGTCCCAGTCGATATCGGGCTTGGCCGCGTGCGAGGCGGCGACGATGGCGCGCAGTTCGGCGGCCGAGGCCACGCTGGCGATCACCTGGGCCACGCCGGGCAGGTTGAGGGCATAGGCCAGGGCCGCCTGCATCGGATCGACCCGCGCTTCGGCCAGGCGGCGACGCGTGCGCGACAGGGCCATGCCGTGCGCCGCCAGTTCGGGCGGCAGGCTTTCACGATTGGCGAACAGCAGGCCCTGGGCGAAGACCGAGGCCAGATGCACCTCGACGCCCTGGGCGGCCAGGGCCTCGATCACCCCGCCGCGCGCGGCGCGCTGATCCAGGATGTTGCAGGCGATCTGCACCACGTCGGGCTGGAAGCGGCGGGCGATCAGGGCCGGGCCGTCCTCGACGGTGGCGACGAAGCCGATCTTGCGAAAGACGCCGCGTTCCTTCAGCGCCTGCAGCCGGGCCCACAGGGCGCGCCCCTCGGCCCCGGCCAGATCAGCGGCGTTCTGCACCAGGACGGCGTCGCCGCGCGGCAGGCCCATGCGTTCCAGCGAGCGGCGGGCGCGGGCCTCGACCCGGTCCAGACCGTCGGCCAGGGGCACGGTGCGCGCGGTGACGCGGAAGGGCGAGGGGAAGGGCCAGGCCTGACCCAGCAGGCGCTCGACGTCGCCCTCGGGCCGGGTCGCGACCAGACCGACGCCCGCGTCGCCCGCTGTCTGCAGCAGATGGCGCATGGCGTCTTCCCGCTGGCCGGGGGGCAGCGGGCGGGACCGTTCGGGCTCAGTCACCACAGCGATGGCGAGCCGGTCGGCCGGAGAAGGCGGAACAGCGAATCTCACGACGCCGATCTTCAGCGCCAAAGCTTAAGGGAGATTGACTGAAATCAAGGCTGTTGGTGAACGAAGAGACTTAATCCGCGTCTGGTTGATTGTCCGGGTGCGCCGCAATGAAGGCCGGATGCAGGTCCGCCCGCATCTCGATCTCCAGCAGACGCGGAAAGGCCGCCAGATCGACGTTGAAACGCCGCGCCGAATAAATCTGCGGGATCAGGTAGCAGTCGGCCAGGCTCGGAGCCCCGCCGAAGCACCAGCCCTCGCCGTGACGCACCACCAGGGCCTCCAGCGCCGCGAAACCGTCGAGGATCCAGCGCCCGGCCCAGGCGTCCACGCCCGCCTGATCGGCGCCCAGCTCGCGCACCGCCTTCAGCACCCGCAGATTGTTCAGCGGATGGACGTCGCAGCCGATCAGGGCGGCCATGGCCCGCACCACGGCGCGGTCGGCCGGCAGGGACGGCAGCAGGGCCGGGGTCGGACAGGTCTCCTCCAGCCATTCCAGAATGGCCGGGCTCTGGGTCAGGACCAGACCGTCGTCGGTCTCCAGCGCCGGCACCAGACCTTGCGGATTCAGCGCCCGATAGGCGTCCGACGTCTGCGCCCCGGTGCGCAGATCGACCGGCGCGGTCTCATAGGCCAGCCCCTTCAGATTGAGGGCGATGCGGGTGCGATAGCTGGTGCCCGAGCGCCAGTAGCCGTGCAGGATCATGATTTCACCGTGAAGCGGAGCGGGGCCAGACCGTCAATGGTCGCCTCGACCCGGTCGCCCGGAACCAGAGGCCCGACGCCCTCGGGCGTGCCGGTGAAGATCAGGTCGCCGGGCTGCAGCGACCACAGGTCATTGGCCTTGGCCAGAATGCCCGCCGGGTCCCAGATCATGTCCGACAGACGGCCCGACTGGCGCGTCTCGCCGTTGACCTTGAGCTCGATCACCGCATCGGCGTCCGGCAGGGCGCCGAGCGTCAGGGCGCCGCAGGGGGCCGACTGATCAAAGGCCTTGCCCGCCTCCCACGGCCGCCCCTTGGCTTTCGCCTCCGATTGCAGATCGCGCCGCGTCAGATCGACGCCGACCGCCCAGCCGGCGATGGTCCCGCCCTCCCCGATCGCGACGACCAGTTCGACCTCGTGATGCAGGTTGGCGGTCGCCGTCGGATAGGCCGGATCGGCCCCGTCCACGACCAGGGCGTCGGCCGGCTTGGAAAAGAAAAAGGGCGCGGGCTTGGACGGGTCCGCCCCCATTTCGCGGGCGTGGGCGGCGTAGTTCTGCCCCACGCAGAGGATGCGGCGCACCGGAAAACGCCGCGCCTCATCGACGATGGGCAGGGAGGGTGTCGGCGCGGGCGGGAACAGCCATTGGGTCATGACGTTGTTCTAGGACGAGGCTTCCGGCGACGCCAGAAGGCGGTCGCGCCATGGCCCAGACCTGCGGCTTTGCAGGAACCTTGGTCGCCGGTGTGGCGTTCGGGGCGGGGGTTCTCTATTTAATCGTCAAGCTTACAATCCAGCGGAGCGCGCATCATGGCCACGACCAAGGCTCGGGAAGACATCAAGAACGACCTGAAGACCCTCAAGGAGGATCTGAAGACCGGCGCGCGCGAGGAAACGCAGCGCCTGAAGGCCAAGGCCGCCGACGCCGAAGCCCGCCTGCGCGAGCAGGGCGAGGAACTGCGTGAAAAGGCGCGCGGCTACTACGACGACGCCCGCGTGCGCGGCCGTGAATATTACGACGACGCCGCCGAGCGCTTCGAAGAAGCCCAGCGCTATGTCGTCGAGCGCGTGCAGGAGCGTCCGGTCCAGTCCACCGCCATCGCGCTGGGCGTCGGTTTCGTCCTGGGCCTGCTCATCGCCGGTCGTCGCCGCTGATGCTCGGGCGGGGGCTGATCAACCGCGCCGTCGCGACCTTCATCGCCGGCGGCGCGGGCTTCGTGGCCATGGTCGCCCTGGGGGCCACGGTCTATTATCTGCTGGCTCTGGTCGTCGTCCCTCTGGCGGCGGCGGCCATCACCTCGGCCATCTTCGCGGCGGTCGCCCTGATCATCGCCCTGATCTTCGTGCGGCGCGCCCACGGCGAGGACGAGGAAGAGGATCAGGAACCGGAGAGCCTGGGCATGCGCGCCTTCCACCTGTTCCAGGAACGCCCCCTGCTCGGCGCGGCGGCGGCCCTGGCCGGCGGCTTCATCTTCCTGCGCAACCCGGCCCTGGCCACCATGGTCGCGGCGGCCTTTACTGAAAAGAGCCGCCAGCGCCGTCGATAAGCGACGGAACGGTCAAGTCTTCGGAGCGTTGTTCTCGCCAGGTGGAACGATCGGCATAGATCCGTCGATGGTTTTACCTCCGTCAACAATGTTCCGGAGGACCGTCCATGCTTCGTTGGGCCATCATCTTCTTTATTATTGCGCTGGTCGCAGCCGTTCTCGGCTTCGGCGGCATTTCGGGCATGTCGTTCGAGATCGCCAAGTTCATCGCCATCATCGCCGTGATCCTGTTCGTGGTCTCGCTGGTGATGGGCGGCATGCGGGGTCGCGGCCCACGGGTCTGACCCATCCCCGACCACAGACGAAAAAAGGCCCCGGCGAACCGCCGGGGCCTTTCTTCTGTCTGGCGCCACGCCCTACCAGCGGCGGTCGTAGCGATAGTCGCGACGGTTGTCGTGGCGGTCACGACGCCCCTCATAGCGACGGTCATAGCGATCGCGGTCCTGATAGCGGCCGTTGTTGTAGTAGCCGTCACGGCTGTTGATGCCGTGCTCGCGCTCCCAGTGGCCCTGGTTCCGGTAGCAGCGGCCGCTGCGGTAATAGCTGCAGCCGTCGCGATCGCTGTCCGAGGACACGGCCCCCAGGGCCGCGCCGGCCAGGGCGCCACCGGCGATATAGCGACCGTCGCCCTGACCGATCAGGGCGCCGGCGACGCCGCCGACGACGGCGCCGAGCACGGCGTCGCGGCCGGTGTTGTCGCGATCCCGGTCGCGATAGGACTGGGCGGCGGCGGGGGTGGTCGCCAGCATCGTCAGAGCGATCGCGCCGACGCCGATCTTGGAAATGGTCTTCATGGCGGGGCTCCTTTCGAAAGCCGGTTGATCCGTTGTCTCCCTTTTAGGAGGC
The DNA here is from genome assembly GCF_051353055.1 of Brevundimonas sp. CEF1. Lineage (NCBI taxonomy): Bacteria > Pseudomonadati > Pseudomonadota > Alphaproteobacteria > Caulobacterales > Caulobacteraceae > Brevundimonas > Brevundimonas sp. CEF1. The sequence continues at coordinate 3,546,779 of NZ_CP195593.1, read as the reverse complement.
CCCCGCTGAACGACCCCAAGGGGTTCCGTTCATTTTCCAGTCATCTGGCGCGGCCGCCGAAGTCGGCTCCCGGCCGGGCGCCAGGAGCCGCTTCGTCCGTCCGTCTCAGCGCACGGACGGATACTGCATGGCCACGTTCACACGGGCGTCGCCGCTCGCGGGCACGGTGAACCTGACCTGGTCGAAGGTCGGGGCGGCCCTCAGGGTTTCGCCGCGGACCATGGCCCAGCCCTCTGCAGGCATGCCGTTCGCCAGGGCCATCTGCTGATCCCCGTTCAGGTCGTGCAGGACCGAGACGGAATAGTCGCCCGGCGGCACGTCCTTCAGGGTCACGACCCGGGTCCCGGCGGCGGGGGCCTTGATGATCTCGCCGTGGTCGCCTTCGTGCTTCATGAACTGGGCCGCGTTCTGCAACCCGACCAGCAGGTCGCCGCCGCGCGCCTGAACCCCAGTGACGGTGATGACGACGTCCCCGGCCAGGGCTGAACCGGCCCCCATCAGCACCAAGGACGACAGGGCGGCGGCCAGGGCCGCCTTTTGAACCGCTTGCATGTCTCTCTCCTCCCCTCGTGACCGGAGCCAGGGCGGCCCCCTGCGTTTCACGAAGACAATGAACTTTGTAATTTAAAGTTCTTGGAGTCAACAGGCCGAAATCCAGGTTGTTTCGCCGCACTCGCCTTGACGCCCCGGAGCCGCCCTCCTACTTGCCCGATGCGTTAGCACTCACGTCGGCCGGCTGCCAAAGCGGCGGTCGCGGGGGCGCCGCCCACCATTTCAGAACGCCCCGCTTCGGGGGTTTAAGAGGGAGAAGTCCGATGGCGTTTCGTCCGCTCGGCGATCGCGTGCTGGTCAAGCGCGTGGAAGAAGAATCCAAGACCAAGGGCGGGATCATCATCCCCGACACGGCCAAGGAAAAGCCCCAGGAAGGCGAAGTCGTCGCCGTGGGCCCCGGCGTCCGTGACGAAGACGGCAAGCACGTCGCCCTGGAACTGAAGGCCGGCGACCGCATCCTGTTCGGCAAGTGGTCGGGCACGGAAGTGAAGATCGACGGCGAAGACCTGATCATCATGAAGGAATCCGACGTCCTGGGCGTGCTCTCGTAAGCACCCGACGTCTGTCCTCATCGTCCAGAACATACGCATAAAAACAGGAGCAGCCCGCAATGGCCGCCAAGATCGTAAAATTCAACACCGACGCCCGCGACAAGATGCTGAAGGGCGTCAACGTCCTGGCTGACGCCGTCAAGGTGACCCTGGGTCCCAAGGGCCGCAACGTCGTGATCCAGAAGTCGTTCGGCGCCCCGCGCTCGACCAAGGACGGCGTCTCGGTCGCCAAAGAGATCGAGCTGGAAGACGCCTTCGAGAACATGGGCGCCCAGATGATCCGCGAAGTCGCCTCCAAGGCGAACGACAACGCGGGCGACGGCACCACCACCGCCACCGTCCTGGCCCAGGCCATCGTGCAAGAGGGCCTGAAGGCCGTCGCCGCCGGCATGAACCCGATGGACCTGAAGCGCGGCATCGACCAGGCCGTCGCCGTGGCCCTGGACGAGGTCAAGACCATCTCCAAGCCGGTCTCGAACAACTCGGAAATCGCCCAGGTCGGCACCATCTCGGCCAACGGCGACGCTGAAATCGGCGAGCTGATCGCCCTGGCCATGGCCAAGGTCGGCAACGAAGGCGTCATCACGGTCGAGGAAGCCAAGACGGCTGAAACCACCGTCGACATCGTCGAAGGCATGCAGTTCGACCGCGGCTACCTGTCGCCCTACTTCATCACCAACGCCGACAAGATGGAGGTCGCCCTCGAAGAGCCCCTCATCCTGCTCCACGAGAAGAAGCTGACCTCGCTGCAGCCCATGCTGCCGGTGCTGGAAGCCGTGGTTCAGTCGGGCCGTCCCCTGCTGATCATCGCCGAGGACATCGAAGGCGAAGCCCTGGCCACCCTGGTGGTCAACAAGCTGCGCGGCGGCCTGCGCGTCGCCGCCGTCAAGGCTCCGGGCTTCGGCGACCGCCGCAAGGCCATGCTGGAAGACATCGCCATCCTGACGGGCGGCCAGGTCATCTCGGAAGACCTCGGCATCAAGCTTGAGACTGTCACGCTCGACATGCTCGGCAAGGCCAAGAAGGTCCAGATCACCAAGGACGACACCACCATCGTCGAAGGCGCTGGCGAGAAGGACGGCATCGAAGCCCGCGTCGGCCAGATCAAGCGTCAGATCGAGGACACCACCTCGGACTACGACAAGGAAAAACTGCAAGAGCGTCTGGCCAAGCTGGCCGGCGGCGTCGCCGTCCTGCGCGTCGGCGGTTCGACCGAAGTCGAAGTGAAGGAAAAGAAGGACCGCGTCGACGACGCCCTGAACGCCACCCGCGCCGCTGCCGATGAAGGCATCGTCCCGGGCGGCGGCGTGGCCCTGCTGCAAGCCTCCAAGAAGCTGGTCGACCTGAAGGGCTCCAACGCCGATCAGAACGCCGGCATCGCCATCGTCCGTCGCGCCCTGCAGGCTCCGATCCGTCAGATCTCGGAAAACTCGGGCGTCGAAGGCTCGATCGTGGTCGGCAAGGTCATGGAGTCGACCGACGCCTCGTTCGGCTTCAACGCCCAGACCGAAGAATACGGCGACCTCGTCCAGATGGGCGTGATCGATCCGGCCAAGGTCGTCCGTTCGGCTCTGAAGTCGGCCGCCTCGGTCGCCGGCATCATGATCACGACGGAAGCCGCTATCGCTGACGCTCCCAAGAAGGGCGGCGCCGGCGGCGCTCCCGACATGGGCGGCATGGGCGGCATGGGCGGCATGGACTTCTAAGTCCAAGCCATCCAACGCCAAGACTACGGAAGGGCGGGATCGCAAGGTCCCGCCCTTTTTCTTTTGCCTTCCAACTTCGCTCATCCCGGCGAAACGCGTTGCCCTGATTTCCCTTCTCCCCTTGCGGGAGAAGGTGGCCCGACAGGGCCGGATGAGGGGTTGCGCGACGGCGGCCAAGGCTCTCAGTTCAACGCGCGGAGAGACCCCTCATCCGTCAGCCTTTGGCTGCCACCTTCTCCCGCAAGGGGAGAAGGGAAACGCGCGGGCTTTCACATCCCGCCCCGCCAATCCCTGAAAATCAGCGGGATCGCGCGACGCTCAGGCCAAACAACTCGCCGCACCTCCGACATCCCCCATCCTTCTCCCGTCCCGTCGCAGGGGAGGGCTCGCTCGGCCGGCGAACCGAAGCGGCGGCGGGAGCGGAGAGAACGGGGGTCTTGTCGAACCCTCCGCCCTCCATCGCGCGCGCCGGGCAAGGGAGCACCCAGCGGAAGGCGGCGATGGATCAGACGGAGGGTTCAGGAGTGAAGGGGGCAGCGCGCGAACGCGGGCTAATCTCGGGGTCTCAAGTAGCCCGAAGGGCGGTAGACCCCACTTCAGACATCACATCGATGGGGCCTAGAGACGGGGCGTTCGACCCGTCCGCCATAGAGGTCTCGATCAGGGTCGCGGGGGTTACGCGGACCGTTCCAGGATCAGGTCGTCGGCCTGACCTGCCCGTCATGGGCGCCGGGGGTAGCCGATAAGACCGGCGCCTGCCCCGAGCTCATGTCCAACTCTTCGCGCGGGGCGTCTGTCTTCGTCGAAACGGTATTACTCAATCACTCCGGGCGCACTCAAGAAGTTCCTTCTCCCCTTGTGGGAGAAGGTGGCGACCGAAGGTCGACGGATAAGGGGTCTCGCGACATCGGAAAGAAGCGCCCAAAGCCGCCGCCACACGCAAGAGAAGGATCAACCCCCGACCTCCCCCACTGCCCGTCCCGCCAGCCGCGCCCCCTCGACCACCGCCGGATCGTCGCGCGCGGTGTCCAGGATCCAGTCGCGGAAGCGGGCGATCTTGGGGGTCAGGCGGCGGGCGGGCGGGTAGCAGAGCCAATAACCCTCGGCCAGGGCCACCGTCTGCTCGAAAGGTCGGACCAGCAGCCCTCGCTTGATCTCCCGGCCATAGAGGATGGGCGAGCCCAGGGCCACACCCTGATCGCCGAGCGCCGCCGCCACCTCCATGGCCTGGTTGTCGGCGGTCAGGCGCGGCGAAGGCGCCGCGTCGGCGGGCGCCACCCCGGCGGCGGCGAACCAGGCGGCCCATTCGGCCGGTTCGCCCACCAGATGGGCGCGCTTCAGGTCCGCCGGCGTCTTCAGATCCAGGTGCTCGCGCATGGCCGGGGTGCACAGGGGGGTGAAGACGGCGGGCATCAGGAAGCGGCTCTCCAGCCCCGGCCACCGACCCGAGCCAAAGCGCAGGGCCACGTCCAGGCCGTCGGCGCCCAGGCTGGACAGGACGGAACTGGTGTCGACCCGCACCGCCAGATCGGGGTTGGCCAGTTGAAAGGCCCCCAGCCGCGTCGCCAGCCACTGGGTCGCCAGGGTCTGCAACGTGGTGATGGCCAGCACGCCCTGATCCGCCTCGACCACGTCGGCCACGGCGCGGCGCAACAGGGTCATGGCCTCGATCGAGGCCGTGGCCAGCCGCTCGCCCTCGGGCGTCAGCGACACCTGCCGCACGCCGCGCACGAACAGGGGCCGGTCCAGCCTCTGCTCCAGGTCGCGGATGCGCCAGCTGACCGCCGCCTGGCTCATGCCCAGAGCCTCGGCGGCGCGGGTGAAGCTGAGCAGGCGTGCGGCCGTCTCGAACACCCTCAAGGCGTCGACGGGAATGCGGGGCAGAACGTCAGTCATAAGCAAGCCTTATGCATGAGCTCTATGGTCTCGTTTGTGAACCCCGTTCGTCAACCGCATATTCGCCTCACACGAAAGGAGGACGACCGATGGAAGAGATGTATCGCACTCATAAGGAACCCGCGTGGGGCTGGATCGGCGCCCTGCTGGAGGCCCGCAAACCCGCCGCGCCTGCGACGGCCAAGCTCGCCGTCGCGTCGACGCCGAAACTGCGCCCCGGCCGCGCCGCCTGCTGACCGGCCGCCGCGACACGGCGTCGCGGTCGCCCCCCGCATCGCCGGAACGGTTTGCGCCGCTCCGGCGAGCCTGGCCATAAACGCACCTTCATCGACACCGAGGGGGCTCCGACCGATGCGCCGCACCAAGACCATTCCGACCTTCGCCGCCGCTGCCGCCCTGGCCGCCGTCAGCCTGAGCGTCGCCCTGCCGGCCGAGGCCCAATCGCGTCGAGCCGCCGCCGCAGCGCCCGCCGCCCTGACGCCACGCGCCGCCCCCGCCGCGCAGCGCGCCGTGACCTTCGCCGCCACGCCGGGCCAGCCGTCGGGCGCCCTGGTCCTGCCCCTGGGGGCCGAGGCTGATCTGGCTGCGCGCGGCGCCGCCCTGACCCCCGCCGTGCGCGAGGCCGTGGCCGCCGCCCTGACCGCCGCCCGCTTCGACTACAAGGCGCGCCAGACCCTGAGCCTGCACGGCGTCGGCGGCTGGGACCGCATCCTGGTCGTCGGCCTGCCGACCGAGGCCAAGCCTTCTGAGGTCCAGACCGCCGGGACCGTCGCCGGTCGCGCCCTGATCGCCCAGCCCGGCGCAATGACCGTCCTGACCGCCGGCTTGTCCGCCGACAACGCCGCCGAGCTGGCGACCGGCCTCGGCCTCGGCCAGTACCGCTCCGACCTGCACCGCACCACCGGCCGCGACGTCGCCGCGCCGGGCGGGATCACCCTCGTCGCCGACGACGCGGCCGGCGCTCAGGCCGCCTGGCGACGCGGCGCGGCCCTGGTCGAGGCCATGGCCTGGACCCGCGACATCTCCAACGAACCCGCCAACGTCATCTATCCCGAGAGCTTCGTCGAGCGCGCCCGCGTCGCCTTCGCCGGCGTTCCCGGCGTCGAGATCGAGGTTCTGGACGTGCCCGCCATGCAGGCCCTCGGCATGGGCTCGCTGCTCGGCGTCGGCCAGGGCTCTCCGCGTCCCCCACGCCTGCTGGTCGTGCGCTACAAGGGTCAGGGCGCGCCTGACGTCGGTCCCGTCGCCCTGCTGGGCAAGGGCATCACCTTCGATTCCGGCGGCGTCTCCATCAAGCCGGGCGCCAATATGGGCAATATGAAGATGGACATGTCCGGCGCCGCCAGCGTCGTCGGCGCCGTCCTGGCCCTGGCCAGGGCGGGCGCCCCGGTCGATGTGGCCGCCGTCGCGGCCCTGGCCGAAAACATGCCCGACGGGAACGCCATCCGTCCCGGCGACGTCCTGACCGCCATGAACGGCCGCACCATCGAGATCATCTCGACCGACGCCGAAGGGCGTCTGGTCCTGGCCGACGCCGTGGTCTGGGCCGACACCCGTCTCGACCCCGCGGCCATCGTCGACGTAGCCACCCTGACCGGCTCGGTCGGCGGGGCGCTCGGCAATGACTACGCCGGCCTGTTCAGCCGCCACGATGCCCTGGCCGACCAGCTGCGCGTGGCGGGCGACGCGACCGGCGAGCGCCTGTGGCGCCTGCCGCTGCACCCCTCCTATGTCGGGGGCACCAGCTCGACCATCGCCGACATCAAGAACTCCGGCGAAGGCGGCGCAGGCGCGGGCACCGGCGCCCACTTCATCGGCTATTTTGCGCGGCCCGAGACGCCCTGGGCCCACCTGGACATCGCCAACATGGCCTATGGCGGCGCCAATGACGTCAAGCCGGCGGGCTCGGCGGGCTTCAGCGTCCGCCTGCTGGAACGCTTCGTGCGCGACTTCCAGCCGGTGGCGAAAGAGAAGGGGACGGGCGGCTTTTAAGCCCCTCAGTCGACCGCGACGATCTCGACCGACTGGCCCGCCACTATCGCCTCGTCGCCCTCGCGCTTGCCCATCAGGGCGCGGGCCAGGGGCGAGACGTGGCTGACACTGCCCTTGGCCGGGTCGGCCTCGTCCTCCCCGACGATGCGCCAGGTCTGGGTGCGGCCGTCCTCGCGCTCGATGGTCACCGAGCCGCCGAAGCGCGCGCGCCCGTCCGGCGTCGTCTCCAGCAGCTGGGCCGAGGCCCGGCGCGCCGCCCAGTAACGCAGGTCGCGCGTGGCCCGGGCCATGGCGGTGCGGTCCGCCTCGATCGCGCCCTTGACCTGGGCCCCCGAATAGGCCGCCCGCGCCGCCGCCAGTTCGGCTTCGATCTGGGCCAGGCCCTCGGCCGTGACGTGGTTGGGATGGGGCGAGATCGGACGGTCCACCAGGTCGGCGGCCGTGGCTTCCAGATCTTCTTCTCGGGTGAAGGCGACGCTCATGAGGACAGAGCGTATGCCGTTCGCGGACGTTCCGGTCTAGGAAGGCGTGATGACAGACGCGCCTTCCTCCACACCTCCTGCTGTCGCCGTGATCGGCGCCGGCCCCGCCGGGCTGATGGCGGCCGAACGCCTGGCTTCGGCGGGCCTGCGCGTCACGGTGCATGAGCGGATGCCCTCGGTGGCGCGCAAGTTCCTGATGGCCGGGCGCGGCGGGCTGAACCTGACCCATTCGGAGGCGCAAGCGCCCTTCCTGAACCGCTACGACGCCCCGGCACGGGACCGCGTCGCGGACTGGCTGGACGCCTTTTCGCCCGCAGATCTGATCGCCTGGGTCGAGGGTCTGGGCCAAGCGACCTTTGTCGGCTCCTCGGGCCGGGCCTTCCCCAAGGCCATGAAGGCCTCGCCCCTGCTCCGCGCCTGGCTGGCGCGGCTGGAGGGCCTGGGCGTCGAGATCCGCACCCGCTCGCGCTGGACCGGCTGGAAGGACGGAGCACTGAGCTTCGACACGCCCGAGGGCGAGCGGCTGGAACGGCCCGACGCCGTGGTCCTCGCGCTCGGCGGCGCCAGCTGGGCGAAGCTAGGATCCGACGCCGCCTGGGTTCCCGAACTGGAGACGGCGGGCGTCGCTGTCGCCCCCTTCCGTCCCGCCAATGTCGGCTTCGACCTGGCCTGGTCGCCCCTGTTCCGAGACCGCTTCGCCGGCCAGCCGATCAAGGGCGTGGCCCTGAGCCATGCCGGTCGCACCGTGCGCGGCGAGGCCATGATCGCCGCCTATGGGATCGAGGGCGGGGCCATCTACGCCCTCTCGGCGGACCTGCGCGAGGCCATCGCCCGCGACGGTTCGGCCACGCTGATGCTGGACCTGCGGCCCGACATCAGCCGGCAGGCCCTGACCCAGAAACTGCTGAGGCCGCGCGGCAAGGACAGCCTGTCCAACTGGCTGAGGAAGGCCGTCCACCTCGATCCCCTGGCCGTCGCCCTGCTGCGCGAGGCCGGGCCTCTGCCGACCGAGCCGGGTCCGCTGGCGGCGCGCATCAAGGGCGTCAGCCTCACCCTGACCGGGGTTCAGGGCCTGAGCCGCGCCATCTCCTCGGCGGGCGGTGTAACGCTGGACGCCGTGGACGAACACCTGATGCTGAAAGCCCGCCCCGGCGTCTTCCTCGCCGGCGAGATGCTGGACTGGGAGGCCCCGACCGGCGGCTATCTGCTGCAGGCCGCCTTCGCCTCCGGCGTCGTCGCGGCGCAGGGCGCGGCGGACTGGCTGAAGGCGCGCTGATCGACCAAGGGCGGGGGTCGACAGGCGGGGCGCGAGGGGGCAGCGTGTCAGCCTTCTCTCGCTGACCGAGTGCGCTTCATGTCAACGTCCCGTTCCGCCGCCGCCCTTGGCCTGATCGCCGCGCTGATGACCTCGACCTCGGCCCTCGCTCAGACAGCCCCTCTGGGCCGCGTCGATCCGGTCCGGCTCAGCGAGGCGACGCGGGTCCTGGCCTCGGATGAGTTCGAGGGCCGCGCTCCGGTCACGCCGGGCGAGGACAAGACCATCGCATGGCTGACGCAGCAGTTTCAGGCGCTCGGGCTGGAGCCCGGCGGCCCCGACGGCGCCTGGGTTCAGACAGCCCAGGTCAGCCGCACCAGCCAGGACGGACCCGCCGCCATCAGCGTCAGCGCCAAGGGACAGACCACCGCCCTGCAGCGGGCCACAGACGTCATCGTCTCCTCCGACCGGCCGGTGAGCCATATCTCGCTCAAGGACGCGCCCCTGGTCTTCGTCGGCTATGGCGTGGACGCGCCCGAGCGCGGCTGGGACGACTACAAGGGGGTCGATCTGACTGGCAAGATCATGCTGGTCCTGGTCAATGACCCCGACTTCAACGCCCCGGAAGGCCATCCGGTGACCGGCCAGTTCGACGGTCAGGCCATGACCTTCTATGGCCGCTGGACCTACAAGTTCCAGGTGGCGGCGTCGCACGGAGCAGCGGGGGTCCTGGTCATCCACGACACGGCGGGGGCGGGCTATCCCTGGTCGACGCTGCAGAACTCCTCGACCGCGCCCAAGTTCGACATCGTCCGCGCCGATCCGGACAAGGAACGCGTGGAGGCCCAGGGCTGGATCCAGGGCGCCGTGGCCGAAAAGCTGTTCCAGGACGCCGGGCTCGACTTCGCCGCGCTAAAGGCCCAGGCGCGCACGCCCGACTTCCGACCGGTGGCGCTGGACGGCGTCACCATGTCCATCGACTTCGGCCAGAAGGCCGACCGGGTTCAGACCCGCAACGTCATGGCTCGCCTGCCGGGCGCGACCCACCCGGACGAGACGGTGATGTTCGGCGCCCACTGGGACGCCTATGGCCGGGCGACGCCCAAGAACGGCGACGACATCTATAACGGCGCCGTCGACAATGCGACGGGCGTGGCGGCCGTGCTGGAGCTGGCCCGCCTGTTCGCCGAGGGGCCGCGCCCCGAACGCTCGACCGTCTTCGTCAGCTGGGCCGCCGAGGAGACGGGCCTGCTGGGGGCCGAGTATTATGCCGCCAATCCGGTCTGGCCGCTGGAGACCACGGTCGCCAACATCAATATGGACAGCCTGCTGCCGGGGACCGAGATCGACCCCAACATCGTCGTCATAGGCGCGGGCAAGAATGATCTGGACGACCGCTTGGCCGTCTTCGCCGGGCGCGAAGGCCGTCGCCTGATCCCCGATCCGGCGCCCCAGGCCGGGGCCTTCTATCGCTCGGACCACTTCCCGCTGGCGCGGAAGGGCGTGCCCGCCCTGTTCGCCGCGGCGGGCTTTACGGGCCATAACGCCGCCAGCCGCGACTATGTCGCCAACCGCTATCATCAGCCCACGGACGAATGGACCCCGGAGTGGAAGATGGACGCCGCCGCCGCCGATGTTCAACTGCTCTATGAGGTCGGCGCCGCCCTGGCCAATTCGCGCGACTGGCCGGCGTGGAAGCCGGGCGATGAGTTCGAGGCGGCGCGCAACGCCTCGGCCGATGCGCGCAAGCCGTGACCCCGGCGGCCTGACGCGCTAGACCGCCCGCATGACCCAAGCGCCCGACATCCACGGCCTCTGCCCCGCCCGTTTCAGCGCGGTGAAGGACGCCTTCGCCGCCAACTTCGTCGACGCGCCCGAGAGGCTGAACGAACAGGCGGCGCGCTTCAGCGTCGTCATCGACGGGGAGGTGGCCGTGGATCTCTGGGCCGGGTCGGCCGACACGGCGGGGCGCACGCCCTTCACGGACAAGAGCCTGGTCCCGGTCTTCTCGACCGGCAAGGCGGTCATGGCTTTGATGATCGCGCGCTGCGTGGACAAGGGGCTGCTGTCCTATGAGGACAGTGTCGCCGACCACTGGCCGGCCTTCGGCGCTGCGGGCAAGGAGCGGCTGACCGTCGGCCAGTTGATGAGCCACCAGTCGGGCCTGCCGGGCTTCGACGGCGGGGTCGAGCCGGAGATCTGGTTTGATCGGCAGGCGGTTCTGGACCGGCTGGCGGCTCAGGCGCCGCTGTGGGAGCCCGGCACGGCCTCGGGCTATCACCCCATCACCATCGGCTATCTGGCCGGCGAGCTGTTCCGCATCGTCGATGGGCGCAGCATGGGCACAGCCCTGCGCGAGGACTTTGCTCAGCCCTTGGATCTCGACCTGTGGATCGGCCTGCCCGAGAGCGAGCATGGGCGGGTGGCGCAGATGCGCAAGCCGACCGCCGCCCCGGACCTCGGCCCCATCGACGCCATCAAGAAGGCGGCCTTCCTCGATCGCGGCTCGGCCCCCGGCGGGCGCGGCTCGACCGAGTGGCGCATGGCGGAAATCCCCTCGGCCAATCTGCACGGCACGGCCAAGGACCTGGCGCGGATGATGTCCATCGTCGCCACGGGCGGCGCCCTGGACGGTGAGACGATGCTGTCGGCGGACACGCTGGCGCAAGCGACGCGCGAGCGCATCCGGGGCTTCGACAAGGTGGTGCCCTTCGACATGAGCTGGGCGGCCGGCTTCATGCGCAACGAGAGCCTGAAGGTCTTCGGGTCCAATCCCGCGAGCGTGGGCCATACCGGCTGGGGCGGGTCGATGGCCTTCGCCGATCCGGCCACGGGGGTTTCGGCCGCCTATGTCATGACGCGCCAGTCGCCGCACCTGATCGGCGATCCACGCGCCCTGCGCCTGGTCGAGGCGCTTTACGCCGCGCTGTAGGAGGCGGCGGCCCATCTCCCGATGGGAGAGGGCTTGAGCTCCCAAGAGCGAAGCGATTGGCCGAGCGAAAGGGTGAGGGTTCACCGTGTGAGTCGGCGCTCGCCGTGGCACAGGAACCTCAATCCCTACCCTTCGTAGCACCTGCATACCCGCAGGTAAGGTGGGGAGGATATGCGGCGGCTTACGCCGACTGAAGACTTCAACCCTCACCCTTTCGCCTGACGGATCGCCTGCGGCTCTCCGAGGCTCAAGCCCTCTCCCACAGGGAGAGGGAGGCGGGATGTCGAGCGGACGATGAGAAAGATCAGAGGGCGACTATGACGTCGTTACTGACCAGGGCGCGCATCCGTCATCGCGATGCGGCCAATCTCAATGAAACACTGGCGCCAGCGCGGCCTCTTATGCGCAAGGTCCGCGTCAAAGCCTCAGGCGTCGGCGCCCCAGGCCAGTTGGTCGTGGACGATGCGCCAGCCGTCCTCGGTGCGGCGCAGAACGCGGGTGAACAGGCCGCGATCAGTCTTGCCCTCACGTCGCATGACCACCCGGCCGGAAACCACCGTGGTGTTGACGTCGAACTGCAGGGTCTCGAACCACTCATAGGTCATCTGGCCCAGGCCGCCGGGCTGGGCGGCGCGGGCCTGCAGGGCGGCGCGCACGCTGTCCGGCCCCTTCAGCGGAGTGTCGCCGAGGAAAACCAGCAGGGGCTCGTCCTGGACATAGGTGGCCATGACCGCCTCGACGTCGCCCGAGGACCAGGCCTCGGCGGCGGCGTCCAGGGTGTTGCTCACCGCGTCGAAGGTCTCGGCCGTGGTCGGCACGACCACCGGCGGGGCCAGCGGCGCGGGCGCCTCGCTGCGCGCCGTGCGGATGACTTCGTCGCCGCCCCCCTGCATGCCGACGCTCTGGGCGCAGGCGGACGAGCCGGTCGCCAGGGCGACAGAAAGAGCAAGGACGGCGAGAGAGCGAGCGCGGATCATCAGCCCTTCTAGGCTGGAACGGCCGCCAATCTCAACGCGGGACGCGCGCTTCCTGGTCCAGGGCCCCCATGCGGTCCTCGGCCGGGTCGTCCAGCAGGCCGGGTTCCGGGGCGACAATGGTCTCGGCCGTGCGGCTGGCGCGTCGGACCTTGAGCACCGCGCCGACGGCGAAGACCGCCGCGCCCAGCCAGATGAAGGCGAAGGAGGCGATGCGTAAGCCCCCCAGGGCCTCGCCCTGCATCATGCCGATGAAGAAGACGATGGTCGGAGCCAGGAACTGCAGGAAGCCCATGCTGGACAGGGGCATGCGCCGCGCCGCCCAGGCGAAGAGGGCGAGAGGGATGACCGTGGCCGGACCGGCGAACAGCAGCCAGAAGGTGGCGGCGGGCGAGGCGGTGAAATGCCCCTGCCCCGTCGCCTGAATATAGATCACCCAGGCCAGGCCCGGCGCGGCCAGCAGCAGGCACTCCATGAAGAGGCCGGTCTGGGCCTCGACCGAGACGCGCTTTCTGATGATGCCGTAGGCGGCGAAGCTGAAGGCCAGCAGCAGGGAGACCCAGGGGGCGTGGCCCAGGGCCAGGGTCTGCAGCACCACCCCGACGGCGGCCAGGCCGATGGCGGCGGCGCCGAAGCGGTCGATCCGTTCACGGAACAACCAGGCCCCGGCGGCCATGTTGAGCAGGGGATTGAGGTAGTAGCCCAGCGAGGCGTCCAGGGTCCGCCCGTTGTTCACCGCCACGACATAGGTGGTCCAGTTCGTCGCGATCAGCACCGCCGACAGGGCCAGCCAGCCCAGGACCTTGGGTTGGCGGAAGACGGCGACCACCTGAGTCCACTGACGCGCGATCAGGACCAGCAGCAAGGCCCAGAGCAGGCCCCAGACGGCGCGGTGGCCCATGATCTCCCAGGCGTCGGCGCCCTGATGCGCCATCTGCTGGAAAACCAGGGGGATGAAGCCCCACAGCAGATAGCAACCCACCCCCGCCATCAGGGCGGCGCGGGCTTCGGACGAGGTCGCAGAGGGGGACGCGGTCACTGGGCGGACGCCTTGATAAGCGTCATCCCGGACGATCCGAAGGATCGATCCGGGACCGCATCAAACGGCGACGTTCGTGGCGGTCCCGGCTCTACGCTTCGCTACGGCCGGGATGACGGCGAGTACTTAGACCGTCAGGCTGCGGTAGCCGCTGGACGGGGTGATGACGCCGGTCTCGTCCAGCAGCTGGGCGATCTGGACGGCGTTCAGGGCCGCGCCCTTGCGCAGGTTGTCCGACACGACCCAGAACGAAAGGCCGTTCTCGACGGTCGGGTCCTTGCGGATGCGCGACACATAGACCGCATGCTCGCCGGCGGCGTCGACGGGGGTGATGTAGCCGTCGTGTTCCAGCTTATCGATGACCAGGACGCCCGGCGCCTCGCGCAGGATTTCGCGGGCCTCGTCCGGCTCGATCGGGCGATCGAACTCGACCGTCACGGCCTCCGAGTGGCCGACGAAGACCGGCACGCGGACGCAGGTCACGGTCAGCTTGATCGAGGGGTCGATCATCTTGTGGGTCTCGTCCCACATCTTGGCTTCCTCGTCGGTGTAGCCGTCGTCGCGGAAGGAGCCGATGTAGGGAATGACGTTGAAGGCGATCTGCTTGGGGAACTTCTTGGGCGTGGCGTCGCCCAGGCCGTAGATGGCCTTGGTCTGGTTCCACAGCTCGTCCATGCCTTCCTTGCCGGCGCCCGACACGGATTGATAGGTCGAGACGACGACGCGCTTGGCCTTGGCCGCGTCATGCAGGGGCTTCAGCGCCACGACCAGCTGGGCCGTCGAGCAGTTGGGGTTGGCGACGATGTTCTTCTTGCGCGCCAGCTTGACCGCATCGGGGTTCACCTCCGGCACGATCAGCGGCACGTCCGGGTCCATGCGGAAGGCCGAGGAGTTGTCGATGACGATGGGACCGGCCTTGCCGATCTTTTCCGACCATTCCTTCGACACCGAACCGCCGGCGCTCATCAGCACGACGTCGACGGTGGAGAAGTCGAACTGCTCCAGGTCCTCGCACTTCAGCGTCTTGTCGCCGAAGGCCACCTCGACGCCCTTGGATTTTCGTGAGGCGATCGCGTGCATCTTGTCGACGGGGAAGTTCAGTTCCTCGATGATGTTCATCATTTCGCGACCGACATTGCCGGTGGCGCCAACGACGGCGACGCGATAGCCCATGATCAGAATATCCTTAGAAGGGGCGCTGGGGAGAAAAGCGGTTCTGCATTTGGGTCTTTCGCAGGCGCGAAGCAACCGGTTTTCACCAAATTCCTGCGTCAGAAGGCATGAATCCGCTCCGCCTTCCCTGATCGGTCCCTTGGGGCTATGCCGCTGACCATGACCTCCCGTATCCGCAACGCCTACGACATCCGCGTCGAAGAGGGCGTCATCGCCCCCGATCCGCAGCAACTGGAGCTGCTGGCCGCGCTGGAACGGCTGGAGGCGGACCTGGCCAGGAAGGGCCTGTTCGGCCGCCCGCCCGAGGTCAAAGGCATCTACATCTGGGGGCCGCCGGGACGCGGCAAGTCCATGCTGATGGACCTGTTTTACTCGGCCACGCCCGAACAGAAGAAGGTGCGCGCCCACTTCCACGCCTTCATGGCCCGCATCCACGATCTGGTGAAGCAGTGGCGCGACGGCGATCCGCGCGCCCGCAAGGCCGTGTTCGGGACAGCCAAAGGCGACGACCCCATTCCGCCGATCGCGGCCCTGATCGCCTCGGAAGCGCGGCTGCTGTGCTTTGACGAACTGCAGGTCACTGACATCGCCGACGCCATGATCCTGGGCCGGCTGTTCGAGGCCCTGTTCGAGAAGCGGGTGGTCCTGGCGGTGACCTCGAACCGCGCGCCCGAGGACCTCTACAAGAACGGCATCAACCGCCAGCTCTTCCTGCCCTTCATCGACATCCTGAGGGAACGCTGCGAGGTGGTGGAGACGGCCGGGGCGCGGGACTTCCGCCTGGACCGCATGGCGGGGGCGAAGGTCTGGTTCTCGCCGCTGGACGATGCGGCGCGGGCCGGTTTCGAGACCCTGTGGTCGGACCTCAAGGGCGGAGAGCCGGAAGAGCCGGTGGCCCTGCCCGTTCTGGGCCGTCAGGTCCGGGTGCAGCGCACGGTCGGCGGCATGGCGCGCGCCACCTTTACCGAACTGTGCGGCTCGCCCCTGGGGCCGCAGGACTATCTGGCCATCGCCCGACGCTTCCACACCCTCTTCCTGTCCGACGTGCCGACCTTGAGCCCCGCCAACCACCATGAGGCGCGACGTCTGGTGACGCTGATCGACGCCCTCTACGAGGCCAAGACCCGGCTGGTGGTCCTGGCCGAGGCCGAGCCTGAGAAGCTTTACGCCGAGGGTGTCGGAGCGTTCGAGTTCGAGCGCACGGTGTCGCGCCTGAACGAGATGCGCAGCGCCTCCTGGCTGGAGCAGAGGGGCGATGAGAGCGAGGCGGAAGAGGCGGCGCCGGTTCACGCCTGAGGCCTGCCCTCTTCTTCTCTCCGTCATCCTCGGGCTTGACCCGAGGATCGAGCGTTCAACCAGCCCGCCTTTGGCAGGATGCGGCGCCTGGTGCGGGTCATTGTCCCACGTCGCGCACTTGATGGTCCGATCCTCGGGTCAAGCCCGAGGATGACGGCGGAGTGTGGGGTGAGGGGTGTGGCGCACGAAAAAGGGCCGCACCCGAAGATGCGGCCCTTTCCATTTTTGTTCGGCCGCGGTCAGAAGGCTCCGCCTTCTCGACCCGACGCGGCCGGAACGGCTATGCGCTCAAGCAGCGAGGCTCCGCGAGCCGAGCGATAGCGCCTCTTCGCTGGCTTAAGCCAGCGAAGGCTCGATGTCCTTGCAGGCCTGGATCAGGCCGTTCACCGACTCGACCGACTTGGCGAACATGGCCTTTTCGTCGTCGTTGGTGGTGAACTCGACGATCTTCTCGACGCCGGCGGCGCCGATCAGGGCCGGGACGCCGACGTAGAGATCGGACAGGCCGTACTCGCCCGACAGCCAGACGGCGCAAGGCAGGACGCGCTTCTGATCCAGCAGGTAGGAGCGGGCCATCGCAATCGCGCTTTCGGCCGGGGCGTAGAAGGCCGAGCCGGTCTTCAGCAGGGCCACGATCTCGCCGCCGCCCTTGCGGGTGCGCTCGACGATGGCGTCCAGTTCGGCTTGCGTCAGGAAGCCGGCAGCGACGGCGTCCGGCAGCGGCAGGCCGCCCACGGTCGAGTGGCGCACCATCGGCACCATGTCGTCGCCGTGGCCGCCCAGGGTCCAGGCGTTGATGTCCTGCACCGAGACGCCGGTCTTTTCAGCCAGGAAGTAGGCGAAGCGGGCCGAGTCCAGAACGCCGGCCATGCCGACGACCTTCTCCTTGGGCAGGCCCGAGAACTTCTGCAGGGCCCAGACCATGGCGTCGAGCGGGTTGGTGATGCAGATGACGAAGGCGTTGGGGGCGTGTTGCTTGATGCCCTCGCCGACGGCCTTCATGACCTTGAGGTTGATGCCGATCAGGTCGTCGCGGCTCATGCCCGGCTTGCGCGGCACGCCGGCGGTGACGATGCAGACGTCGGCGCCCGCGATGTCGGCGTAGTCGTTGGCGCCCTTCAGGGCCACGTCCTGACCGAAGACGGCCGAGGCTTCGGCGATGTCGAGGGCTTTGCCTTGCGGCGTGCCTTCAGCGATGTCGAACAGGATGACGTCGCCCAGCGCTTCGCGCGCGGCCACGTGGGCCAGGGTTCCGCCGATCATTCCGGCGCCGATGAGGGCGATCTTCGCGCGAGCCATACAGGTCTCTCCAGTCGATGTTGCGTGTGCGAAACGGTACTCGATGGCGGGCGGTCTAGACCCGCAAGGGAGCGGGAGCAAGCGCCGGGCGTTGCGCCTTTGGTCAGCCCCTGCGAGGGTCGCCGCATCCAGAGGGGCATGATGACCGCCACGGAAGACGACCGCCAATATGAAGCCCGCGTCCTGGGCGAGGCCGAGGCCTGGCGCGAACGCCAGCTGCGCCGTCCCGGCCTGTGGGACATGACCACTCGCGCCGCCCAGGATCGGATCAACAAGATCATCCCCGAGCGGGTGCACCAGATCGTCACCTCCGGCGTAGAGCTGACCACGCGAGGCGTCATGGCGGGGGCCGAATGGACCACGGCCAAGCCCCTGCTGCATGGCGACCTGAGGACGCGCGAAGACCTGATCCGCACCCGCATCGACCTCTATCGCACCACGGCCAGCGCCGAGGGCGGGGTGGCGGGGGCGGGCGGCTTCCTGCTGGCGGCGGCCGATTTTCCTGCCCTGCTGGCCATCAAGGTCAAGCTGCTGGCCGAGATCGGCGCCCTCTACGGCCATTCGGGCAAGAGCCTGGCCGAGCGTCTCTATCTGCTGCGCATCTTCCAGCTGGCCTTTTCCAGCGCCCGGCATCGGCCCGAGGCCCTGGCGGCCCTGGAGGCGGCGGGACGCGGCCTGCACCAGCCCGAGCGCATCCAGGACTTCGACTGGCGCAGGTTCCAGCTGGAGTATCGCGACTACATCGACCTGGCCAAGCTGGCCCAGCTGATCCCGGTCATCGGAGCCCCCGTCGGGGCCGTGGTCAACTGGCGGCTGACGACCCGGCTGGCGACGACGGCGATGAACGCCTATCGCCTGCGCTGGTTCGAGGACGAGCATCTGACATGACTGAATTCAAAGCTGACGCCGCCTTCGAGGCCGGGTCCGTCTTCGCCGTCGACTGGCCCCTGTGCCAGGTGCGGCTGCAGGACGACGCCCGCTTCCCCTGGCTGATCCTGCTGCCGCGCGTCGAAGGCGCGGTCGAGCTGGACGACCTGAACCGCGAACAGCGGACGGCCCTGATGGATGAAGTGGTGCGGGCGGGCGAGGTGGTGCGCGCCCTCGCCGAGGCGGCCGGCCGGCCCGTGGACAAGCTGAACACGGCGGCCCTGGGCAATGTCACCCGCCAGCTGCATGTCCATGTCGTCGGGCGTCGCCGCGACGACGGCCTGTGGCCCGACCCGATCTGGGGGCGCCCCGGCGCCCTGCCTCTGCCTGCGGACGAAAAAGCCGCCCTGTTGCGAGCCATTCGCGAGGCCTGATCAGGAAATTGCGATCCGCAGCGCTTATCCGGCCCGGTTCGTTGACACCCGGCCTTCGCGGTCACTAAAGCCTATCGCACTGCAACCGGACCTGTTTTTCCACAGGTTTTTTGAGAACCATTCGCATGTCGAACCTTCCCCAGGGTGCGGGCGACCCCACTGGCCGCTACGTCCGCCATCCCAATGGCCATGTGGCGCCGATGTCGCCCTTCACCGACGTCTGGCGGTGGCACGTGACCATGACGGCCTCCATCCTGTTCCGCGTCACCATCGGCGCGGCCACGGTCGGCGCCGTTCTGCTGCTGGCCTGGGTCGCGGCGGTCGCCGCCGGCCCCGAGGCCTACGCCAAGGTTCTGGCCTGCTCGGCCTCGCCCTTCGGTCTGTTCATCTGGTTCGGCCTGTCGCTGGTGGTCTTCTCCTTCCTGCTGAACGGCGCCCGCCACCTGATCAACGACGCCGGCAAGGGCCTTGATCTGAAGTCCGCCAATCTGATGGCCAATATCGCGGTCTGGGGCCCTCTGGTCGTGACCGTGCTGTTCTGGGTCGTCCTGTTCGCCGCCGGAAAGGTTTCGCTGTGAGCGCCGCCCCCAAGTTCAAGAACCATGTGAAGATCTCCGAGCGCCACGGCGCCGGTGAATGGAAGATCGAGAAGCTGGCCCTTCTGGCCCTGATGCCGCTGGGCCTATGGGTCCTGTCGTCGGGCTTCACCCTGGCGGGCGCCGGCTATGAAGCCGTGGTCGCCTGGTTCGGCAACAGCCTGAACGCCGGCCTGCTGGGCCTGACCGCCATCGTCTTCTTCCTGTTCGCCAGCCTGGCCTGGAAGGTGATCATCGAGGACTACGTCCCCGCGCCCTCGGCCCGGACGACCCTGATCAACCTGTCGAACCTCGTCTTCCTCGTGCTGGCCGCCGCCAGCATCTTCTTCATCGTGCGTGTGGCGATGGGCTCCGCCCCGCTGCCCGCCGGAGTCTGATCCCGCCATGGCTGCTTACGAGCTTATCGATCACGAATACGACGTCGTCGTCGTCGGCGCGGGCGGTTCGGGCCTGCGCGCGGCCCTCGGCGCCGCCCAGCAGGGCCTGAAGGTCGCCTGCGTCACCAAGGTCTTCCCGACCCGCTCGCACACGGTCGCGGCGCAGGGCGGCATCTCCGCCTCGCTCGGCAATATGGGCGAGGACAGCTGGCAGTGGCACATGTACGACACCGTCAAGGGGTCGGACTGGCTGGGCGACCAGGACGCCATCGAATACCTGGTCCGTAACGCGCCCAAGGCCGTTTACGAGCTGGAACACTGGGGCGTGCCCTTCTCGCGCACCGAAGAAGGCAAGATCTACCAGCGCGCCTTTGGCGGCATGACCCGCAACTTCGGCGAAGGCCCGGTGCAGCGCACCTGCGCCGCCGCCGACCGCACCGGCCACGCTATCCTGCACACCCTCTACGGCCAGTCGGTCCGTCGCGAGGTCAAGTTCTTCGTCGAATACTTCGCCCTGGACCTGATCATGCAGGACGGCGCCTGCACCGGCGTCACCGCGCTTCAGCTCGACACCGGCCAGATGCACCAGTTCCGCGCCAAGATGGTGGTGCTGGCGACCGGCGGCTACGGCCGCGCCTACTTCTCGGCCACCTCGGCCCACACCTGCACCGGCGACGGCAACGCCATGGTGCTGCGCGCCGGCCTGCCCTTGCAGGACATGGAGTTCGTGCAGTTCCACCCGACCGGCATCTATGGCGCCGGCTGCCTGATCACCGAGGGCGCCCGCGGTGAAGGCGGCTATCTGACCAACTCGGAAGGCGAGCGCTTCATGGAGCGCTATGCGCCGACCGTGAAGGACCTGGCCCCGCGCGACATGGTCAGCCGCTCCATGACCATCGAAATCCGCGAAGGTCGCGGCGTGGGTCCGAACAAGGACCACATCTTCCTGCACCTGGACCACCTGGATCCCAAGATCCTGCACGCCCGCCTGCCGGGCATCTCGGAATCGGCCAAGATCTTCGCCGGCGTCGACGTGACCAAGGAGCCGATCCCGGTCCTGCCGACCGTCCACTACAACATGGGCGGCATCCCGACGAACTATCACGGCGAGGTGCTGACCCTGCGCGACGGCAACCCCGACAGCGTGGTTCCGGGCCTGATGGCCGTGGGCGAAGCCGCCTGCGTCTCGGTGCACGGCGCCAACCGTCTGGGCTCCAACTCCCTGACCGACCTGGTGGTGTTCGGCCGCGCGGTCGGCCTGCGCTGTGGTGAAGTCGTCGACAAGAACTCCGCCGTGCCCTCGGCCTCCAAGGCCCAGACCGACGAGCACCTGGCCCGCCTCGACCGCTTCCGCAACGCCTCGGGCTCGACCCCGACCGCCAAGCTGCGTCTCGAGATGCAGCGCGCCATGCAGTCCGACGCCGCCGTCTTCCGCACCGGCAAGACCCTGGACGAAGGCGTCCAGAAGCTGCGCTCGATCGACGCCGCCGGCGCCGACATCAAGACCACGGACCGCGGCCTGATCTGGAACACGGATCTGATGGAGACGCTGGAGTACGACAACCTGATCGCTCAGGCCCTCGTCACCATCGAAGGTGCGGCCAACCGCACGGAATCGCGCGGCGCCCACGCCCGCGAGGACTACCCGGACCGCGACGACGTCAACTGGATGAAGCACACCCTGGCCTGGAAGCGTCCGGGCGAAGGCGTCCAGATCGATTACCGTCCGGTGCACAAGTACACGATGACCGACGAAGTTTCGTACATCGAGCCCAAGGCTCGGGTTTACTAAGGGAGAGCAGACAGATGGTTCAACTCACCCTCCCGCGCGGCTCCAAGCCCACGACCGGCAAGGTCCACAAGGCCCCGGCCGGCGCCAAGAACGTCAAGACCTACAAGGTCTATCGCTATGACCCGGAGACGGATTCCGATCCGCGCTGGGACAGCTACGAGGTCTCGACCGACGATCACGGCCCCATGCTTCTGGACGCCCTGATCCACATCAAGAACGAGATCGACCCCACCCTGTCCTTCCGTCGCTCGTGCCGTGAAGGCATCTGCGGCTCCTGCTCGATGAACATCGACGGTCGCAACACCCTGGCCTGCACCAAGGGCTGGGACGAGTGCTCGTCGCACAACATCACCGTGGCCCCCCTGCCCCACCAGCCGGTGGTCAAGGACCTGGTGACGGACCTGAGCCTCTTCTACGCCCAGTACGACTCGATCCAGCCCTACCTCCAGTCCGACGAGCCGGACCCGGAGAAGGAGCGCCTGCAGTCGCCCGCCGACCGCGAGAAGCTGGACGGCCTGTATGAGTGCATCCTGTGCGCCTGCTGCTCGACCTCCTGCCCCAGCTACTGGTGGAACCAGGAAGAATACCTCGGCCCGGCGGCACTGCTGCAGTCCTACCGCTGGATCTCGGACAGCCGCGATGATGCGACCCAGAAGCGCCTCGACGACCTCGAGGACCCCTTCAAGCTGTATCGCTGCCACACGATCATGAACTGCGCCCAGGTCTGCCCCAAGGGGCTGAACCCGGCCAAGGCGATCGCCGAGACTAAGAAGCTGATGGTGGCCCCGAGCCGCAAGCGCGCGGCGGCCTAGGGCTTCCGACCGATCCATCCGAACAGCCCCCGGCGCCGTCAGGCTCCGGGGGTTTTTCATGGCCAGCTTCATATTGCCGTCACCCCGGACGACCCGCAGGAGCGATCCGGGGCCCAGGCGTTTCATCTGACCGGGACGTGGCCACAGCAGGCGCCTGGGTTCCGGGCTCGCTTCGCGCCCCGGAATGACGGCAGGAAGGGGCGAGACGACTCGACCGCCTTTTTCATAGCCATCCGGGCTTGCCTCCCGCGCCGACGAGGCTAAGACGCCTGCATGGCCAAGATCACCTACATCGAGCACGACGGGACCGAGCACACGGTCGAGGTCAAGAACGGCCTGTCCGTCATGGAAGGTGCGATCCGCAACAACGTCCCCGGCATCGACGCCGACTGCGGCGGCGCCTGCGCCTGCGCCACCTGCCACGTCTATGTCGACGAGAACTTCGCCGCCGAAACCGGCCGCCCCTCGGCCATGGAGGAGTCGATGCTCGACTTCGCCGAGAACGTCGAGCCGAACAGCCGCCTGTCCTGCCAGATCCGCGTCAGCGACGACCTGGACGGCTTGATCGTGCGCCTGCCGCAAAGCCAACACTGAGATGATCGACGCCCGGCTGCTGGACGCGGTCGGGGCCTTGATCACGGTCCATGCGCGGCCTGGACACATCCCGCTGATCGGGATCGCCGGGGCGCAGGGGTCAGGCAAGACCACCCTGGCCCGCGCCGCCGCCGAACGAGGGGGCGCGGCGCACCTGTCGCTGGACGACGTCTATCTGACCCAGGCCGAGCGCGAGGCCAAGGGCAGGGCGGTCCATCCCCTGTTCGCCGTGCGCGGCCCGCCCGGCACGCATGATCTGGGGCTGCTGGACACGACCATCGCCGCCCTGCGCGCCGCCGGTCCCGCCAGCCGAACCGCCCTGCCCGCCTTCGACAAGCTGGCCGACGATCGCCGCCCCGAGACGCAATGGCCTGTGTTCACGGGCCGCCCGTCGGCGGTGCTGGTCGATGGCTGGTGCCTGGGGGCGACGCCCCAGGTCGAGGCCGACCTGATCGCCCCGATCAACGCCGTGGAGCGCGAACAGGATGGACAAGGGCTCTGGCGCGGCGCGGTCAACGCCGAACTGGCCGGCTCCTACGCCGAGGCCTTCGCCCGTTTCGACGCCCTGCTGTTCCTCAAGGCGCCCTCGTTCGACGCCGTGATGGACTGGCGCTGCGAACAGGAGGCGGGCCTGATGGGTCTGTCCCCGGCCGCCCTGCCTCTCGAACGGCGCGCCGAGTTGTCCGTCTTCATCCAGCACTTCGAACGCATCACCCGCCACATGCTGGCGGGCGGAGTGCGGGCGGATCGGACCTTCAGTCTTGGCCGGGACCGCGGCCTGGCGCGATCTCCCTAACCTGACGCCCTGAGCGCGCCCAGCCGGGCGAAGGCCAGGGTCAGGGCCTTGCGGCGCGCCGGCGCCAGGGGCGTCGTCGGCGCCGCGCGCACCACCGCCCCGCCGAAGCCGTCGGCGACGATCAGGCCCGGCTCGTCCGGCAGGATCGCTTGCGGAAACTCCGGCGCGACGGCGAAGTAGAAGGCGTCGCAGAAGGGCCCGTATTCCTGCCATTTGCGGTCGACGCGATAGTCCTCCACGCCTGACTTCACCTCGCAGATGACGATGTCGCCTTTCGACCCCAGGGCCATGACGTCGGCGCGCCGCCCATTGGGCAGGCAGACCTCCAGCAGGGGCGCATAGCCCATGTCCCGCATCAGCCGCGCCGCGCCGCGCGTCACCGACAGGGTGGTCTCCGGCCGGCTGAAGACCAGTTCAAGATCAAGGACAGAGGCGGCCATGCCGCCTTTATGTTCCGCCTATGTTCCTGCCGCAAGCTGCACCTTTCCTCCGCATCATCCCTCTCCGTCATCCCGGCCGCAGCGAGGCGGAGAGCCGGGACCACCCAGGACATAGGCTTTTGGCGTATTCGGCGGTCCCGGATAGCGGCTACGCCGCTTCCGGGATGACGGTCAGATCAGCGGCCCAGCCTCAATCGGTTCACGCGCCATTCCTCGCGCGTCTGGCCCCAGAGGTTGACGACATGATCCTGAAAGGGCGGCGGGATGCGGCCCGGCCCGCGATTGGTTGACCCCAGACGTAGCGCCACCTTTTCCGAGCCGCGATTGTCCGGGTCAATGCAGTGGATGACATCGGTCCAATCCAGCACATCGAAGGCATAGTCCATGGTCGCCGCCGCAGCCTCGACCGCATAGCCCTTGCCGGTCGCGTCGCGGTGCAGGCTCCAGCCCACCTCGCGACCCGGCCAGTCATAGGGATGCAACGGGCCGATGCGGCCCATCCACTGACCCGTCGCCTTCTCGATCAGCGAGAACATGCCCTCGCCCTGCAAGGCCCACATGCCCGCGACCGATGCCATGGCGCGCCAGACCTCGTGCTTCGACTGCACCCCGCCGATGAAGCGGGTCGTCTCCGAGTCGCTCATGAAGTCGGCCCAGCGGGGAAAGTCCTCCAGCGTCGGCGGACGCAGAAACAGACGCTCTGTCTCCAGCGTCGGCCCGAGGCTCGAGGTCGGACGCTCGATCACAACAGATACTCCCGCTCCAGGCTGTAGACGCTGCCGTCGCCGGTCAGGACGCTGGAATAGAGGCAGAAACGGTCGATGCGGATCGGCGGCGAATGCAGCAGGTTGTGCCCCGTGATCCATGCCCCGATGCGGTCCGGGTTCGTCTGGGGCTTCAGATAGGCCAGGGTGACGTGCGGTCGGTATTCGCGCTTCTCCGGCGGCACGCCCGCCCGCTCGCCCGCCGAACGGCAGCGCCCGGCCAGGACATTCAGCGGCTCCGACCGTTCCAGCCCGGCCCACAGGGTGTGGGTGCGGTGGGCGTCGCCAAAGGCCCCGACGCCGTTCAGGGTGATCTCGAAGGCCCCGCCGCCCTCGGCTCGGCTTAGTTCAGACGCCAGATCGTCCGCCGTGCGCTCGGACGCCTCGCCATAGAAGGCCAGGGTGACGTGCAGGGCGTCCAGCGGCCGCCAGCGCGCGCCCGGCAGGCCCGACTGGCGGCGCTGAAGCGTCTCAGCGACGTCTTCCGGGATCGAAATGGCGGTGAACAGGCGCAACATGCGACCCTTGGTAGCGGGCGGAACGTGTGTTCGGAAGACGGGTTTTCCTTGCAAGGCGGGCCGTCCGTCCCGATATTTCCCGTCAAGGTCGGCATTTGCCGTCCACTCAGGAGACTTCTTTCGCGATGAGCGACTTCAACAACGGCTATGCGCGCCCGCTTCCGCAGTCGGCGGACATGTCCGTCGACGCCGGTCTGCGCGCCTTCATGCTCGGCGTCTACAACAAGCTGGCCCTCGGCCTGGTGGTCGCCGGCGCCCTCGCCTATGTCACCGGCAACGTTGAGCCGGTTCAACAACTGCTGTTTGCTCGCGGAGCAGACGGCCGTATCGGCCTGACCCTGCTGGGCATGGTCGTCCAGTTCTCGCCCCTGGTCATGCTGTTCGGCTCGATGTTCTTCATGAAGAACCCGACGGCCAAGGGCGTGAACATGCTCTACTGGGCCGTGGTTTCGACCATCGGCGCCGGTCTGGGCGTCCTGTTCCTGCGCTACACCGGCGGTTCGCTGGCCTCGACCTTCTTCGTCACGGCGGCGGCCTTCGCCGGCCTCAGCCTGGTCGGTTACACGACCAAGAAGGACCTGACCGCCATGGGCAGCTTCCTGATCATGGGCGTGATCGGCCTGGTCATCGCCTCGATCGTCAACATGTTCATGCAGTCGGGCGTGATGTACCTGATCATCTCGGGTCTCGGCGTGCTGATCTTCTCGGGTCTGATCGCCTATGACACCCAGCGCCTGAAGATGACCTACTACGCGCTCGGCGGTAATCAGGAAGCCATGGGCGTGGCCACGGGCTTCGGCGCCCTGAGCCTGTTCATCAACTTCGTGAACCTGTTCCAGTTCCTGCTGGCCTTCATGGGCGGCAGCCGGGAATAAAGGTCTCAAGAGCGCGCAAGCGCGATAGGCCATCAAGAATGAAGGCCCCGGCGGAAACGTCGGGGCCTTTTTCATTGCACTGACAGCAACCCTATCCGCTCATCCCCGCGGAGGCGGGGACCCAGCAAGAGCGCCGGGCGGAGCGTTCATCCGTTGATCGAAGTGTCTTGAAGCCAAAGCACTGGGTCCCCGCCTCCGCGGGGATGAGCGGGGTTTGGCCCTACTCCACCACGCTGAACTTGCGGCTGTCGAAAACCCGCAGCACCTGGGCCAGGTCGCGGCCGCGTTTCAGCACATGGCCGCCCTCGCCGATCACGGCCCATTGCCCCTGCTTCAGACGCAGAGCCGGCCGCTTCTCGATCCGATAAAGCGGCGCGTCGCCCGAGCGGCGGAAGACGGCGAACTCGGCGACCTCCTTGTGACCGATCATGGCGTAGTCGCGCCATTCCCCGGCGGCGACCATGCGGCCATAGACCCGCAGCACCAGCCCCAACTCCTGCCGGTCGAAGAAGACCGGACCGAGCTGAGCGGCGTCTGAACTGTGCGGATCAAGACTCATCGTCCCTCAACTTAGGAGGCTCCGCGCCGAACGCCAGCGGCGCCGCGACTTGTCACCCGCGCCGCACCCGTCCAAAAGGCGGATCAAGTTCAGATACGGAGACGAACCCATGGCGACGAGCGAAGGCTGGGATATGCCCACCGGCGACCTGATGAAGGGCAAGAAGGGCCTGATCATGGGGGTCGCGAACTCCAGTTCCATCGCCTGGGGCATCGCCTCGCAGCTGGCCGCCCAGGGCGCGGAGCTGGCCTTCACCTACCTCGGCGAGAGCCTTGAGCGCCGCGTGCGTCCTCTGGCCGAAAGCGTCGGCGCCAAGCTGCTGATCCAGGCCGACGTCACCGACGACGCCTCGATGGACAAGGCCTTCGAGGAGCTGGAAAAAGAATTCGGCACGATCGACTTCGTCGTCCACTCGGTGGCCTTCGCCAACAAGGACGAGCTGAAGGGCTCCTTCGTCGACAACACCACCCGCGACAGCTTCCTGCTGGCCATGAACATCTCGGCCTTCAGCTTCGTCGACGTGGCCAAGCGTTCGGCCAAGCTGATGCCCAACGGCGGCTCAATGATCACCCTGACCTACCTGGGGTCGGAACGCGTCATCCCCAACTACAACACCATGGGCGTGGCCAAGGCCGCCCTGGAAGCCGCGACCCGCTACATCGCCCGCGACCTGGGTCCGAAGAACATCCGCGTTAACGCCATCTCGGCGGGCGCGATGCGCACCCTGTCGCTGGCCGGCATCTCGGGCGGGCGCGGCCTGCACTCCAAGTCGGCGCAGTTCTCGCTGATCAAGGAAGAGACCTCGATGGAAGGCGTCGCCGGCGCCGCCCTGTGGCTGTGCTCGGACCTGGGCCGCTCGACCACGGGCGAGGTCGTCCACGTCGACGCCGGCTTCCACGCCGTCGGCCTGCCGGACGACGTCGAGGGCTGATCCCCTTCGGGTTCTGGAAATGAAAAGGGCCGTCGGGAAACCGGCGGCCCTTTTTGCTTTCAGGGCGCCGCCGCCCAGCCTAGCTTTGACGCATGAGTTCGTACCGCCTGCCGCCCCCCGCCAGCTTCTCCGCCGCCGCCGTGGCGACCGTCATCGGTTTCGGCGGCACGGTGGCCTTGATCGTTCAGGCGGGGCAGACGCTGGGGGCCTCGCCCGTCCAGATCATCTCCATGGTCACAGCGCTCTGCCTCGGCATCGGCCTGCCCGGCGCGGTGCTGAGCTGGCGGCTGAAGATGCCGGTCGTTCTGGCCTGGTCGACGCCGGGCGCGGCCCTGCTGGCGGCCTCGACGCTGGGGCTGGGCTGGTCCACGGCCGTCGGGGCCTTCGTCATCGCCGGCCTGCTGATGGTGCTGACCGGGCTGGTCCCGGCCCTGGGGCGGCTGGCCGAGCGCATCCCGGCCGCCATCGCCTCGGCCATGCTGGCGGGGGTGCTGCTGCCCTTCTGTCTCAAGCTGTTTCTGGTCTTCCCCGCCGACATGGGGCTGGCGGCGGGTCTGCTGGCGGTCTTCCTGATCATGCGCCGCGTCGCCGCCGCCTGGGCCCTGCCCGCCGTTCTGGTCGCGGCCTTCGCGGTTCTGGCCCTGCGCGGTCAGGTCGGCCTGCCTGCCGGGACCGGCCTGTTCGGCCAGCTGTCGCCGGTCATGCCCGCCTTTGACTGGAAGGCGGCGATCAGCCTGGCCCTGCCCCTCTATCTGGTGACCCTGGCCTCGCAGAACCTGCCCGGTCTGGTGGTGCTGCGGGCCGCCGGCTACGCCCCGCCCGCCGGCAAGCTGATCTTCTGGGGCGGCCTGACCAGCACGGTCCTGGCCCCCTTCGGCGCCCACGGCGTCAATCTGGCCGCCATCACCGCCGCCCTCTGCACCGGCCCCGAGGCCCATCCCGACCCCGAGCGGCGCTGGACCGTCGGCGTCCTCTATGGCCTGATCTACCTGGTCGTCGCCCTGTTCGCCGCGCCTCTGGCCGGCCTCTTCATCGCCATGCCGACCGGGGCGCTGGCGGTCATCACCGGCCTGGTCCTGATCGCCCCGCTGACGGGATCGTTGACCGGCATGATGAGCCTGGCCGAGGATCGCGAGGCCGCGGTGCTGACCTTCGCCGCTACGGCGTCAGGCGTGGCCCTGTTCGGGGTCGGTTCGGCCTTCTGGGGGCTGGCGGTCGGCTTTACCGCCCTGGCCGCGCGGCGCTGGATCAAGTCGCGCGCCTGACCCGCCTCGCCTGTCCCGGCGCCGCGTGCCCCGGTTTTACATTTCTCGCCCTTCCGTCCCAAGCGCGACTGTGACAGCCTGAGGCTCGGTCGATTGGCGGCCACAGAGCGAGGCGATCATGGCGCACAAGTTTGAAGTCTATCAGGACAAGGCCGGCGAGTTCCGCGTCCGGTTCAAATACAACTCCGAGATCATCTTCTCGACCGAGGGTTATTCGGACAAGTCGGGCGCCAAGCGCGCGATCGAGTCGATCAAGAAGTACGTCGGCGACGCCCCGACCGAAGAAGTCTGAGTTCCAGGTTCGAGTTTTACGGGGGCGCGGCGCTTCCGCCCGCCCCCGCACCCCTTGTTTAAGGCCGCGCCGGGACGTTCAGACCCCGCTGCACCGCCGGCCGCGCCAGACCCCGTTCCAGCCAGGCGGCCACGCGCGGGAAGTCGTTGAAGCCGACCAGATCGCCCGCCTCATAGAAGCCGATCAGGTTGCGCACCCAGCCCAGGATGGCGATGTCGGCGATGGTGTAGTCCGCGCCCATGATCCAGTCGCGGCCCTCTAGCCGCCCTTCCAGAACCCCCAGCAGACGCCGCGACTCGGCGACGTAGCGGTCGCGCGGGCGCTTATCCTCGAACTCGCGTCCGGCGAACTTGTGGAAGAAGCCGACCTGGCCGAACATCGGGCCGATCGCCGCCATCTGGAAGAAGACCCACTGCAGGGTCTCATAGCGCGCCGCCGGATCGGCGGGCAGGAAGCGCCCTGTCTTCTCGGCCAGATAGACCAGGATGGCCCCGGATTCGAACAGAGGCAGGGGTTTGCCGCCGGGACCGTCGGGGTCGATGATGGCCGGGATCTTGCCGTTGGGGTTCAGCGACAGATAGTCGGGCGTCCAGGTCTCGTTCTGGCCGATGTCCACCAGATGCGGCTCATAGGCCAGACCCAGCTCTTCCAACAGGATGGAGACCTTGACCCCGTTCGGCGTCGGCAGGGAGTAGAGCTGCAGCCGGTCGGGATGCAGGGCCGGATACTGGCGGGTGATCGGGAAGGCGGACAGGTCGGCCATCAGGCGCTCCGAAAACGAGGGTGAGCCTTCCATGTTGGAAGCCTGGCCGCCCGCCGCAATAGCCACCGCATCAGTGGCGGTCGATCAGACCTCGTCGCGCTCGTCCACCTCGGTCGGGCGCACGATGCGCAGCCAGCCATCAGAAATGCGCAGGTCCGGCGCCGCCTCGCGGGTGAAGGGCAGATACCAGGTCGGACCGCCCTCCTTGGGGGCGATCTCCAGCATGTCCGAGGCGCCGAAATTCTGCACCGACTTGACCGTGCCGACGACGGCGTCGTCCAGGTCGCGGGCCTGCAGACCGACCAGATCCGTCAGGTAGAACTCGTCTTCCTCCGGCTCAGGCAAGCGGTCGCGCGGCACGAACAGCTTTTGGCCGCGCAGGGCGTCGGCCTGCTCCTTGACGGTGATCTCCTTGACCCTGGCCACCACGCCCGCCTTGTCCGGCCGCGCCGAGAGCAGGGTCAGGGCCGGGGTTCCGTCGGCCTTGAGCAGGGGCTGATAGGCCATCAGGGCCATGGGATCGGCGGTGAAGGCGGTGATCCGCACCTCGCCCTTCACGCCAAAGGCGCCGCCGATCTGGCCGACGAGGATCAGTTTCGAGTCAGACATGGGAGCTCCTCATAAACGTCACCCCGGAATCGCGAAGCGATATCCGGGGCCACGGCAGGCTCGACAATGTGGAACTGCAGCGCCCTTGGCGGTCCCGGATACCGCCTGACGGCGGTTCCGGGATGACGCACGAAAGGCTTAGGCCTGTTCTTCGGTCGCTTCGGCGGCCGGAGCTTCTTCAGCAGCGGCTTCGGCCGGGGCTTCTTCAGCAGCCGGAGCGTTCTTGGCGGCTTCAGCAGCGGCAGCGGCTTCTTCCTTGGCGCGGGCGGCGGCTTCAGCAGCCTCGACCTTGGCGGCGGCTTCCGCTTCCAGACGGTCGGCTTCGCGCTGGGCGCGCTCAGCAGCACGTTCCTGGGCCTTCTTGCCCGGCGTGCCCTTGTTCGGGTTGTTCGACTGGGTCCAGGTGACCTTGCCGACCAGAACTTCGTCTTGCGACTGGCTGATGAAGCGCGCGACGCGGTCAGTCGGCTGGGCGCCCTTGCCGAGCCACTCGGCGATGCGGTCGGCCTTCAGGGTGACGCGCGGTTGGGCGCTGTCCTTGGGCAGCATCGGGTTGTAGCTGCCGACGCGCTCGATGAACTTGCCGTCGCGCGGAGCGTGCGAGTCAGCCACGACGATGTAGTAGTAGGGGCGCTTCTTGGCGCCGCCGCGGGCCAGACGAATCTTCAGCATTTTCAGTCTCTTTCTAGAAAGTCGAAATCAGTTCTTTTTCGGGAAGCCCGGCAGGCCCGGAAGGCCTCCCGGAAGTTGTCCGCCGCCCAGGCCGGCGAGCCGGTCCTGAATGGCTTTCATTTCGTCGGCGCTGGGTTCGGCCATCTTGCCGCCGCCCAGAGCCTTGAGGCGGGCCATGTCGGGGCCGCCCATACCAGGGAGACCGGGCATTCCGCCGCCGCCTCCGCCGAGACCGCCCATCATGGCGGCCATCTTCTGCAGGTTCTTGCCGCCGCCCTTGGACAGGGACTTGACCATGTCGGCCATCTGCCGGTGCTGTTTCAGCAGGCGGTTGATGTCCTGGACCTCGACGCCGGCGCCGGCGGCGACGCGCTTCTTGCGGCTGGCGTTGAGCAGGTCGGGCTTCTTGCGCTCGGCCTTGGTCATGGAGCTGATGATGGCTTCCTGACGGGCGATCATCTTGTCGTTGACGTTGCTGTCGGCCATCTGGGCCTTCAGCTTGGCCACGCCGGGCAGCATGCCCATGATGCCCTGAAGCCCGCCCATCTTCTTCATCTGCTGCAGCTGGGCGGCCAGATCGTCCAGGTCAAACTGACCCTTGGCCAGCTTGCGGGCCATCTTCTCGGCCTTGGCCTGGTCCAGCTCGGTCGCGGCCTTTTCAACCAGGGCGACGATGTCGCCCTGACCCAGGATGCGGCCGGCGACGCGGCGGGCGTCGAAGACGTCAAGGGCGTCGACCTTTTCACCGGCGCCCAGATACTTGATCGGCAGGCCGGTGACGGCGCGCATCGACAGCATGGCGCCGCCGCGGCCGTCGCCGTCGGCGCGGGTCAGCACCAGGCCGGTCAGCGGCAGGCGCTCGTGGAAGGCGGCGGCCGTGCGGACCGCGTCCTGACCCGTCAGGCTGTCGGCGACCAGCAGGGTCTCGACCGGATTGGCGACGCGGGCGACCTCGGCCACCTCGGCCATCAGGGCCTCGTCCAGCGTGATGCGGCCGGCGGTGTCGAGGATCAGGACGTCGAAGCCCTGGAGTTTGGCGGATTGCAGCGCGCGCTTGGCGATCTCGACCGCCGACTGGCCCGCCACGATGGGCAGGGTCGCGACCTCGATCTGCTGACCCAGGGTCGCCAGCTGCTCCATGGCCGCCGGACGACGCGTGTCCAGCGAGGCCATCATGACCTTCTTCTTGTCGAACTTGGTCAGACGCAGGGCCAGCTTGGCCGAGGTCGTGGTCTTGCCCGAGCCCTGAAGGCCGGCCATCAGAATGACGGCGGGCGGCGTCGCATTGATGTTGATCGGGGTCGGCTCTTCGCCGCCCAGCATCTCGACCAGACCGTCATAGACGATCTTGACCACCTGATCGGCCGGCTTGACCGAACGGATGACCTCTTCGCCGGTCGCCTGTTCCTTGGCGCGGCTGATGAAGTCCTTGACCACCGGCAGGGCGACGTCGGCCTCGAGCAGGGCGACGCGGACTTCGCGCAGCGCTTCCTCGACATCCTTTTCGGACAGGGCGCCGCGGCCGGTGATCCGGTCGAAGACGCCTGTCAGCCGCTCGTTCAGAGCCTCGAACATTCAAAACCTTTCATGCGCGAACCCTGACCTCCATAGAGAAACAGCCTCTGGCGACGATCACGTCGGCAGAGGGTCCTCGCCATCCTCGTTCTTTTTTGGGGCTATCGGCCGGTCGGCCTACTTGAGCCCGAATGGGCTGTGCTCAAGTAGCGCTCAGCGCGGTAGCACGACCAAGAAAGCTGTCGTGATGGAGGAGGCGCAGGTTCAATTGCGCCGGAAGCGGCGGCTTATGGAGCATTCCAGGGGGAATGTCGAATCTTGCGCAACAACTTCCAACATCATCCAACAACCACACAAAGGGTTTCAGCGTTGACCATAGGGGCTAGGCGGTTCGGATTCCGCTGATACGGTTCCGGTTCCAGCCTCCCCGCTGAAGGACAATGCGATGATCCAGGCCGCCGACGATCGACTGCGCGACGAAGTTCGCCTGCTGGGCGCCCTGCTCGGCGAGGTGATCCGCGACGAGGGCGGTCAGGAACTCTACGACCGGATCGAGGCGGTGCGTCAGGCCTCGGTGGCCTATCACCGCGACCCGGCCTCGCATGACGCCGCCGAACTGGAGGCCCTGCTCAAGGATCTGTCGCTGGATCAGGCCATCGGCCTGACCCACGGTTTCGCCGCCTTCTCGCTTCTGGCCAATGTCGCCGAGGACCGGGCGGGCAAGCGCCGCGCCCGCGATCAAGCCGAGGCCGGCGAACGCGCCGACACGCCCGAAGGGGCGCTGAAGCGGCTGGATGCGGCCGGCGTGGACCGGGCCGCGGTGCGCGACCTGCTGTCCCAGGCCCTGATCTCGCCCGTCCTGACCGCCCACCCGTCCGAAGTGCGCCGCAAGAGCGTCATCGACCGCATCGCCGCCGTCGGCGCCCTGCTGGACGGCTGCGACCGCGACGGGATCGCCTGTTCGCCTACCCGTCTGAAAGCGGAGTTGCGCCGCCAGATCGTCATCCTGTGGGCCACGCGCCTGACCCGCGCCTCCGGCCTGGTGGTGCAGGACGAGATCAACACCGTCACCGACTGGCTGCAACGCATCTTCCTGCACGTCGCTCCGGCCCAGCTGGCCGAGTGGCGCGCCCTGCTGGACACGCCCGATCTGCCGCCCTTCCTGCGCATCGGCACCTGGGTCGGCGGCGACCGCGACGGTAATCCCAATGTCGACGCCGAGGTCCTGGCCGCCGCCTTCCGCACCCAGTCGCGCGCCGTGCTGCGCTTCTATCTGGAGGAGGCCAATGCGCTCGGCGAGGAACTGAGCCTTTCCGCCGATCTGACCTCCGTCACCCCCGAACTGGCGGCCCTGGCCCAGAGCTCAGCCGACGCTTCGATCCAGCGCGCGGACGAGCCCTATCGCCGGGCGCTCAGCCGCATCTACGCCCGGTTGTCGGCGACCCACCTGGCGCTCACCGGCGGCCCCGCCCCCCTGCCCGCCTCGTTCGAGGCTCCGGCCTATGAGGGGCCTGACGCCTTCCGCGCCGATCTGGCCGTGCTGCACGACAGCCTGATCCGCACCCACGGCGCCGTCTTCGCCGACGACCGCCTGGCCCGGCTGATCACGGCGGCCGACGTCTTCGGCTTCCACATGGCGACCCTGGACCTGCGTCAGAACTCCGACGTGCATGAACGGGTCGTGGGCGATCTTCTAAAGGTGGCGGGCGTCTGTCCCGACTATGCGGCCCTGGACGAAGAGGCCCGCCTGACCCTGCTGGCGCGCGAACTGGCCGGGCCGCGCCCGCTGTTTTCTCCGTATGCGGAGTATGCGCCCGAGACCCTGAAGGAACGCGCCATCCTGCAGGCGGCGGCCCAGGCATTGTCCGCCTTCGGGCCCCAAGCCATCCGCACCCATATCGTCTCCAAGACCGACGCGGCCTCGGACATGCTGGAGGTCTATCTGCTGCTCAAGGAGGTCGGCCTCTACGACCCGGCCGATCCCGCCGCCTGCCCCATCCAGGCCGCGCCCCTGTTCGAGACCATCGAGGACCTGCGCGCCTCGCAACCCACCTTGGAGCGTGTGCTGGCCGAGCCGTCCGCTCGCGCCGTGGCGACCGCGCGCGGGGTGCAGGAGGTCATGATCGGCTATTCGGACTCGAACAAGGACGGCTCCTACCTGACCTCGGGCTGGGAACTGCACGAGGCCTCGCGCGCCCTGCTGGAGGTGACCCGCGCGGCGGGGGTCCGGCTGCAACTGTTCCACGGTCGCGGCGGCGCCGTGGGACGCGGCGGGGGCTCATCCTTCTCGGCCGTGCTGGGCCAGCCGGCGGGGACGGTGGCCGGCCGCATCCGCGTCACCGAACAGGGCGAGGTCATCGCCAACAAGTACGGCGAGCCGGAGGTGGCGCAGAGGAACCTCGACGCCCTGACCTGCGGGACATTGCTGGCCTCGCTCGGCCCTCAAACCGACGGCGGCTACAGCCTTGAGCACGGGGCCACGGCGGCGCGCCTGTCGGCGGCGTCGATGAAGGCCTATCGCGCCCTGGTCTATGAGACGCCGGGCTTCGTCGACTATTTCCGCGCCGCCACCCCCATCGCCGAGATTGCCGACCTGAAGATCGGCTCGCGCCCGGCCTCGCGCTCGACCTCCACCGCCATCGAGGACCTGCGCGCCATTCCCTGGGTGTTCAGTTGGTCGCAGTCGCGGGTCATGCTGCCCGGCTGGTTCGGCTTCGGCTCGGCGGTCCAGGGCGAGGACCCGGACGAGCTGCGCGACATGGCCGCCGCCTGGCCCTTCTTCCGCACCGTGGTCCAGAACATGGAGATGGTGATGGCCAAGGCCGACATGGCCATCGCCCGGCGCTACGCCGGACTGGTTCCCGACCCGGCTCTGGCCGAGCGCATCCATGGCGCCATCCGTCAGGAGTGGGACTGCACCAAGGCCGCCGTCCTGTCGATCACCGGCCACGACGACCTGCTGGGCGGCCAGCCCGAGCTGGACCGCCTGATCCGCCAGCGCATGCCCTATGTCGAGCCGCTGAACCACGTCCAGATCGAGCTGATCCGCCGCAGACGGGCGGGCGACGACGACCCGCGCGTGCGCAACGGCATCCTGCTGGCCATCAACGGCGTGGCGGCGGGCCTCAGAAACAGCGGCTGATCACAGCCACTTCGAGCGCTTGAAGGTGACGTAGAGACCGATGCAGATGGCGGCGATGGCCGCCATGGTCGCCGGGTAGCCATAGACCCAACGCAGCTCCGGCATGTGTTCGAAATTCATGCCGTAGATGCCGGCCACCGCCGTCGGGGTCGCTAGGATGGCGGCCCAGGCGGCCAACTTGCGGGTGATGACGCCCTGACGCTGCTGCTCCAGCAGGTTGGAGACCTCGAACACTGACGACAGGATGTCGCGCAGCGCCGCCGTTCGGCTGGCGACGCGCCGTACATGGTCGGCCACATCGCGGAAATAGGGCCGGACCTCACGGTCGATGCAGGGCAGGTCCAGCGATTGCAACTTGTTGGCCACCTCCTCCATCGGGCCAAGGACGCGGCTGAATTTCAACAGTTCGCGGCGCAGCAGGAACAGGCGCTTGATGTCGGCGCGCGACAGGAAGCTGTCCAGCGCCCTCTGCTCCATCTCCAGCACGCTGTCCTCGATCTCGTCGACGATGGGCACATAGCCGTCGACGATGAAGTCCAGCACCCCGTGCAGGATGAAGTCAGCGCCGTGCTTCAACTGCAGTGGCGAGGCCTCCAGCTGGGCGCGCAGCTGGGTGTGGGCGCGGGCCGAGCCGTGGCGAATGGTGATGACGAAGCGCGACCCGACGAAGACATGGGTCTCGCCATAGAGGATATGATCGTCGTCGCCCTTCTGGGCCGTGCGGGCGACGATGAACAGCTCGCCGCCATAGACCTCGATCTTGGGCATCTGATGCGCCGACAGCGCGTCCTCGACCGCCAGCGGGTGCAGGCGAAAGCGTCGCACCAGCCCCTCGAACTCCTCGTCCGTGGGTTCATAGAGGCCGATCCACAGATACTCGCCCGGCTTGAGCCGCAGCCCCGCGTCGGTCAGCGGCGCCTCGCGCACGCGCTTGCCGTCCTTGTAGACGTAGGAGGCGACGACGCTCATGGGCGCTCCTTCAACTGAACGGCCAAGGCATACGCCACCCCGGCTGGAATAGAAAAGGCCCGGCGGATCGCTCCACCGGGCCCTTTCCAGATTCAGCAGTCAACGGCCTCAAGTAGGCCGAAGGCCGATAGGCCACTCAAGGATGAGCGGTAGGCCCCCTTAGGAAGTCGGGAAGCCGCGCACCTTCAGCAGGGCCGCCACGTCGGGGTTGCGGCCGCGGAACTGGCGATAGGCGTCGCCGCGGTCCGTGGTGTTGCCCGGGGCCAGGATGATCGACTTGAAGCGGCCGCCGATGTCCGGGTTGAAGACGTCGCCCGACTCTTCGAAGTAGGCCCAGGTGTCGGCGTCCATCACTTCCGACCACAGGTAGGAATAGTAGCCGGCCGAATAGGCGTCCGAGGTGAAGAGGTGGTTGAACTGCGGCAGGCGGTGCCGCATCACGATCTCCTTCGGCATGCCCAGACGGTCCAGCGAGGCCTTCTCGAAGGCCGCAATGTCGGTCGGCGGCGTTCCTTGCGTGTGCAGGTCCATGTCGACCAGGGCCGAGGACAGATAGCTGACCGTGGCGTAGCCCTGGTTGAAGGTCGAGGAGGCCTCGATCTTGTCCACCAGCGCCTGCGGCATCGGCTGCTTGGTCTCGACGTGCTTCATGTAGCCGTCGAGGATCGGACGGCTCAGCACCCAGTGCTCGTGCACCTGCGACGGATATTCCACGAAGTCGCGCGGCGTGTTGCCGAACGACGGATAGGTCACCACCGACGAGAAGTAGTGCAGGGCGTGGCCGAACTCGTGGAACAGGGTCTCGGCGTCGTCCAGCGAGATCAGCAGGGGCTGACCGGCCTCGGCCTTGACGAAGTTGTTGTTGTTCGAGGCCAGGATCGGCTTCGAACCCGTCAGCTGCGAGAAGGACCGGTAGGTGGTCATCCAGGCGCCCGAGCGCTTGCCCGGACGGGCGAAGTCGTCAGCGTAGTAAAGGCCGATCAGCTTGCCGGTGGCCTTGTCGGTGACCTCATAGGTGGTCACGTCCGGCTCGAAGGTCGAGACGGTTCCCTTGGCCAGGGGCTTGAAGACGAAGCCGTACAGACGCTCGGCCATGTAGAAGGAGGCCGCGCGCACCGCGTGCAGTTCGAAGTAGGGCTTCAGCTCGTTCTGATCGAGGTCGTACTTGGCCTTGCGGACCTTCTCGGCGAAGTAGAGGTAGTCCCAGGGCTCGATGTCGAAGCCGGCGATCGCCTTCATGTCGGCGACCTCCTCGGCGACGCGGGCCTTGGCCGGGGCCCAGACGCGCTGCATCAGCTCCATGGCCGCGGCCGGGGTCTTGGCCATGGTGTCCTGCATGCGCCATTCGGCGTGGTTGCCGAAGCCGAGCAGGCGAGCGCGCTGCTGACGCAGGGCGACGATCTGGGCGATGGTCGACTTTGTGTCGTTGGCGTCGCCGTTGTCGCCGCGCTTGACGAACTTCTTCCAGACCTGTTCGCGCAGGGCGCGGTCGTCGGCGAAGGTCAGGAAGGGATCGACGCTGGAGCGCGTGTTGACGATAGCCCAGCCCTGGACGTTGCGCGTGCGCGCGGCGGCGGCGGCGGCGGCCTTGTTGGAGTCCGGCAGGCCCTTCAGGCCGGCTTCGCTGGTGATGACGGTCCAGGTGTTCTCATCGGCCACCACCTTCTGACCGAAGCCGGTGAAGGCGTTCGACAGGGCGGTGTTGATGCGGCCCAGCTCGGCCTTGCCGGCCGCGTCCAGGGCGGCGCCGTTGCGGATGAAGGCATCGCGGCTGCGCTCGGCCAGACGCGTCTGCTGGGCGTTCAGGCCATTGGCAGCAGCGCCGTCGGCCACGGCCTTGATGCGCTGGAACAGCTTCTCGTTGAAGGTGATCTCGTCCGAGGCGGCCGACAGGATCGGCGACAGCTCGGTCTCCAGCACATCCCACTGCTCGCCGCCGATGTTCGAGGTCATGACGCTGAAGACGTTGATGGCGCGGTCCAGCGGCTCGCCCACCAGCTCCATCGCCACCAGGGTGTTGGCGAAGGTCGGGGCGTCGGGGTTGTTGGCGATCGCGGCGATGTCGGCGCGTTGCAGCTCAATCCCTTCCAGGATGGCTTCGCGCATCTTCGGCGCGGTCACCTTGTCCCACGGCGGCACGCCCTCGTAGGGGCCGGTCCAGGGCTGCAGCAGCTCGGCGCGCGGGGCCGTGGTCGGCAGGACGGCGCGGGCGATACGCGCCTCGTCAGCCGTCGACAGGGAAGCGGCGGTCGGTCCTGTCATTCCGTTCTCCAGAGCGCCGGCGGAGGCGCAGCCCGTCAGGGCGAAGAGGCTCGCGCCCCCGATGAGAAGATGGCGTCTGTGCATCCAGGTCTCCCAACCATAGCTGTTTCTGACCCTCCCCGACGTGCTCGTCCGGGCGGGCTTATGCCTCGATGTAATCCTAACCATTGGACGACGGAACCCCACGGGTCTAAAGGCCGCTGCATGGCGATAGGCGTTTTCGACTCCGGCGTGGGCGGACTGACGGTCCACCGCGAACTCACGACCCGCTTTCCGACGCGGGACTTCATCTATCTGGGCGACCAGGCCCACGCCCCCTATGGCGGGCGCGGCGGCGAGGACATCGTCGCGCTGACGCGCGCCGGGTGCGAGCGTCTGTTCGAGGCCGGCGCCTCGGTCGTCGTCCTGGCCTGCAACACGGCCTCGGCCATCGCCCTGCGTCGCCTGCAGCAGACCTGGATTCCGGGGATGCGCGATAAGCTGGGCCGGCCGGTCAATGTCCTGGGCATCATTGTCCCGACCATCGAGGCGGCCACCGGCCTGCCCTGGTCCTATGAGGCCGAGCGCAACGGCCGTCTGGAAGGCGAGAAGAAGCAGGCGATCGACGTCACCGGCGTCTTCTGCACCGCCGCCACGGCCATGAGCCGGGTCTATGAGATCGAGATCGACAAGCGCCGCGAGGACCTGGCCGTCTTCACCGAGCCCTGCCCCGGCCTGGCCGGCCTGATCGAACTGGGCGCCCCGACCGAGGAGCTGAAGGTGGTGGTCGAGGACCACGTCGACGCCCTGCGCCGTCGCATCGGCCGTCACCCGGACAAGGCCATCCTGGGCTGCACCCACTATGAGATTGTCGCCGACCTGTTCGCCGCCGCCCTGCCCGCCGGGGTCCAGGTGATCAGCCAGCCGACCGCCGTGGCCGACTCCCTGGAGCGCTATTTCGCGCGCCACCCGGAATATGAGCTGGGATCGTCGGGCCGTCGCGACTTCCTGACCACCGGCACGCCGGGTCCGCAGTCGGACCTGATCGCCCGCTTCTGGGGCGCACCCCTGACCTTCGACGCGGCCTGAGGCGCAATACACGTCCGTTATCCTCGGGCTTGACCCGAGTCAGGATGATCTGCGGCCGGCGCCCAGGCTTTCACCGTCGAGCGCGCTGAACGCCCGATCCTCGGGTCAAGCCCGAGGATGACGGCGAGTGGGGCGGGCTCGTCCTATTCCGACGCGCCGCCGCTCGAGCGGCGCTGGCCGAAGGTCGGCGCCCGTTCCTTCTGCTGGGCCCAATAGGCCGGGCCGTCGTCGGGCTTGAACATGGTGCGCGGCACGCCGTTGCGGTCCACCACGGCGAAGGTGTTGGTCGCGGCCTGATAATAGAGGGTGTCGCCGTTCGGCCGCTTGACCGTCTCGGTCCCCTTGGGCGTCGCCTCGGTGAAGGCCCGCACCTTGCTCAGATACTCATCCGCCGACCTGGCCCCAAAGGCCGCGCCGTTGCGCTCATAGAGGCGCTGCACCTTGGCGTCGGCGGTTTCGCGCCGATTGGCCGTGACCGGGGGCTTGGCCTCGGGCGCCGCCTCGACGGCTTCGCTTTCGGACGCCGCCGCCGAAATCAGGGCGACGGGTTCGGCCGCCGCCCGGTCGCGCGTTTCAACCGCCGAGCCGCCGCTGTCGCAGGCCGCCAGGACCAGCGCCGAAAAAGCCGCCGCCGCCATCTGAATCCGCATGGGTCACCCTCCCTGAAGAACCCGCCGAACACAGGTATGCACAGAGCGCGCGTTCGCGCAATGTTCCTACTGACATTTCTGTTTGAAAAGCGCCCTGTCTCGACGGCGTCATGCGGTCCCGCTAGAGATTCCCCATGACCGCATCCTCGCTTTCGGGCCGCAAGGTCCTGCTGATCGTCGGCGGCGGCATCGCCGCCTACAAGGCGCTGGAGCTGACGCGCCTGCTGAAGAAGGCCGGGGCCGAGGTGATGAGCCTGCTGACCCCCGCCGGGGCCGAGTTCGTCACCCCCATGTCCCTGGCGGCCCTCACCGGCCATCCCGTGCGCCAGGCCCTGTTCATGCCCGAGGACGAGACGGCCATGGGCCATATCGAGCTGTCGCGCTGGGCCGATCTGGTGGTGGTGGCGCCGGCCACGGCGGGGCTGATCGCCAAGGCCGCCAATGGCCTTGCCGACGACCTGGCCTCGACCACGCTTCTGGCCACCGACAAGAAGGTGCTGCTGGCCCCGGCGATGAACGTGCGCATGTGGCTGCACCCGGCGGTTCAGGCCAATGTCGAGCGGCTGAAGGGCTTTGACGGCTTTCACGGCGTCGCCGTGGTCGGCCCCGACGACGGGATCATGGCCTGCGGCGAGTTCGGCCCCGGCCGCATGGCCGAACCCGCCGTCATCTTCAACGAGATCGCCCGCCTGCTGGCCGGGCCGGACGGCCGCCCCCTGACCGGCAAGACCGCCGTGGTCACCGCCGGACCGACCTTTGAACCCATCGACCCGGTGCGCGGCCTGACCAACCGCTCCAGCGGCAAGCAGGGCTATGCGGTCGCCGCCGCCCTGGCCGAACTGGGGGCGAATGTGACCCTGATCTCCGGCCCCGTGGCCCTGGACGCCCCCGTCGGCGTCACCCGCCTCTGGGTCGAGGCCGCCGTCGAGATGAAGACCGCCGTCGAGGCCCACCTGCCCGCAGACATCGCCGTGATGAGCGCCGCCGTCGCCGACTGGCGCGTGGACGGCGTGGCCTCGGGCAAGATCAAGAAGAAGCCGGGCGGCCCGCCCTCCCTGGCCCTGATCGAGAACCCTGA
Organism: Brevundimonas sp. CEF1; assembly: GCF_051353055.1. Lineage (NCBI taxonomy): Bacteria > Pseudomonadati > Pseudomonadota > Alphaproteobacteria > Caulobacterales > Caulobacteraceae > Brevundimonas > Brevundimonas sp. CEF1. Next base: position 3,504,992 of record NZ_CP195593.1, on the reverse strand, counting down.
CATCCTGGCCGGCGTCTCGGCGCCCGGTCCGAAGCGTCCGAAACTAGTGGTCGGCTTCGCCGCCGAGACCAGCGACCTGGAGGGCAACGCCCGCGCCAAGCTGTCGAGGAAGGGCTGCGACTGGATCGTCGGCAACGACGTCTCGGGCGAGGTCTTCGGCTCGGACGGCAACGCCGTGACCCTGTTCACCCGGGACGGCGCCGAGCCCTGGCCGCGTCAGTCCAAGACCGAGGTGGCGAGGAAGCTCGCCGCCCGCATCGCCGATCACTTCAAGGCCTGAGAGATTCCATGACCACTGTCCGCGTCGAACGCCTGCCCCACGCCGAGGGCCTGGCCCTGCCCGCCTATGAGACGACGGGATCGGCCGGCATGGACCTGCGCGCCGCCGTGGCGGAATTCGAGCCGGTCATCCTGGCGCCGGGCGAGCGCAGGCTGATCCCGACCGGTCTGAAGATTGCGCTGGAGCCTGGCTATGAGGCCCAGGTGCGCCCCCGCTCGGGTCTGGCCCTGAAGCACGGCGTCACCTGCCTGAATTCGCCCGGCACCATCGACAGCGACTATCGCGGCGAGGTCGGGGTCATCCTGATCAACCACGGCCAGATCGCCTTCGAGATCAACCGCGGCGAACGCATCGCCCAGATGGTCATTGCCCCCTACGCCCAGGCCGTCATGGCCGAGGTCGAGGCCCTGGACGAGACCGCGCGCGGCGCCGGCGGCTTCGGCTCGACGGGCCGCTAAGCAAGCGGCGCTTTACGGGTCGGCCAAGTTCACCCTAGCATGGCGGCATGAACACCCTGGACCAGCTCGTTTACTGCAGCCGCGCCAGGCTGCCCCACGAGCAGGCCGCCGAACAGATCGCCGACATTGTTCACGTCTCGGCCTTTCGCAACGCCCAGGTCGGCGTCACCGGCGCCCTGGCCCTCAGTGGCGACGTCTTCGTCCAGATTCTGGAAGGCAGCCCCACTGCCCTCGACATCCTGATGCTTCATCTGCATTTCGATGCGCGGCATGACGATATCGTCGTTCTGGCGCGCGAGCGGATCACGCGTCGCGCCTTCCCCATCTGGGGCATGATTGCGCCGCAAAGAGGCCCTGCGCTCTCCAGCGCCCTGGATCGGCTGATCGTCGAGCGCTCGTCCCGTCTGGACCTATGGCGGCAGGCGCTTCAGACCGAGGAGCTCGGCGACGGCGGGGTGATCTCGCGCTTCAGCACGTGCTCGCGCCAGGCGGTGTAGAGGCCGCTGCCCACAATCAGGGCGGCCCCCGTCAGGGTCGCCGCCGTCGGCGTGTCGCGCAGCAGCAGCCAGCCCAGCACCACCGCCCCGACCATCTGCAGATAATCCAGCGGCGCCAGGGCGGAGACCGGGGCGTGCTGCAATGAGGTAGTCATCAGCAGTTGGGCCAAGCCGCCCGCCAGACCGCCCGCCGCCAGGATGGCCAGCACTCGCCAGCTGTGGCTGTGGCCGTCGATCAAGGCCAGGCCGCCGCCCACGCAGGCGCAGGCGATGAAGAACCAGAAGACAATGGCGGTGGCGGATTCCGTCTTGCCCAGCTGGCGCAGGGTGACGGTGACCGAGGCGGCCACGAAGGCCCCGCCCAGGGCGAACATCAGCCCGCTCAACGGCGGCGCGCCCTCGGCGCCGGGGCGCACCATGACCAGAACCCCGAGGAAGCCCAGGGCCACCGCCGTCCAGCGATGGCGCCCGACCTTTTCCTTCAGGAAGAGGATGGACAGCAGGGTGGCGAAGATGGGGGCGGTGAAGCCGATGGTGGTGGCGTCGGCCAGCGGCAGCAGCCGCAGCCCCTGGAAGATGAGCAGGATGCCCGACACCCCCAGGCCGCAACGCCAGAGATGGACCAGGGGTCGCCGGGTCGAGATCAAGGCCAGTCCGCCCTTGAGGTTCAGCACCCAGAACAGGACCACCGGCAGACCGAAGATCGAGCGATAGAAGACCATCTCGCCGGCCGAGACCGGCTCCAGCGTCGCCGCCCACTTCATCAGGGCGTACATCAGGGAGAAGCTGAAGGCCGACGCGACCCGCAGGGTCATGCCGTAGCTGGCGCCGTGTCGGATCATCCGCCTCAGGCCTGACGGAAGCCGAGCACGTCCTGCATGTCATAGAGGCCGGGGCGGCGATTGCGCACCCAGGCGGCGGCGGCCACGGCGCCCTTGGCGAACAAGGAGCGGTCGATGGCCGAATGCGACAGGGTCAGCAGCTCGTCATCCGAACCGAACAGCACAGTATGTTCGCCGATGACGCCGCCGGCACGCAGGGAGGCGAAGCCGATCTTGCCCGGCTCGCGCGGGCCGGTGATGCCGTCATAGGGGGCGGTCTTGAGGTCTTCCAGATCGCGGCCCCGGCCGTTGGCGGCGGCCTCGCCCAGCATCAGGGCGGTGCCCGAGGGGGCGTCCACCTTGCGCCGGTGATGGGTCTCCAGCACCTCGATGTCCCAGTCGCGGCCGTCCAGACGCTGGGCGGCGTGTTCGACCAGGCCGATCAGGATGTTGAGGCCCAGCGAGAAGTTGCCGCTGCGGACGATGGCGATCTTTTCCGCGGCCGCCTCGATCTCGGCGTCCTGTTCCGGCGACAGACCGGTGGAGCCGATGACCAGGGCCGGACCGCCGCGCGCGGCGCAGGCCTTGGCCAGCTCGACCGAGGCCTCGGGCGTCGAGAAGTCGATGACGACGTCGCACAGGTTCAGATCAGGCGTCTCGCCGCGATCAAAGCGGGTGGCGACCACCACATCCTCGCGGGCGTCCAGGACTTGCGAAACGGCGCGGCCCATGCGGCCCCGGGCGCCGGAGATGCCGGCGTGGAAGATGTCGCTCACGCAGTCTCTTTCGGAGTGTCGGCGTCGCCGCCCAGAATATCGGCCCAGAACCGCTTGGCCTTGCCGGCGAAACTGGAGTTGCGCGGATTCTGGCTCTCTCCGAACGAGGCCGCAAGCTCCTGCATCAGTTCTTTCTGGCGCGGGGTCAGGTCGGTCGGGGTCTCGACGAAGAGCTCCACCACCAGGTCGCCGCGCTGGCGGCCGTTCAGGTGGGGCATGCCCTTGCCCTTGATGCGGACGGTCTTGCCGGTCTGGGCGCCGGCCGGCACCTCGACCGTGGCCTTGCACTTGCCGTCGCAGGCCTCGGACACCAGGCAGGGGGCGTCGACCACGCCGCCCAGCGCCGCCACCGTCATAGGCACCGGCACCGTGACCAGCAGATCCAGGTTGTCGCGCTCGAACAGTTCGTGGTCGTGCACCGACAGGAAGACATAGAGGTCGCCGCGCGGGCCGCCGCGCTGACCCGCCTCGCCCTCGCCCGACAGGCGGATGCGCGAGCCGTCGTCGACGCCGGCGGGGATCTTGAGGCTGAGCTGACGGTTCTTGCGGACCTGACCGTGGCCGTGACAGGCGCCGCAGGGGTCCGAGATCATCTCACCCGAACCGCCGCAGCGGGGGCAGGTGCGCTCGACCTGGAAGAAGCCGTTGGCCTGGCGCACGCGTCCGGCGCCGCCGCAGGTGGAGCAGATGCTTGGCTTGGTCCCGGCCTTGGCGCCCGATCCGTCGCAGACCTCGCAGGTCATGGTGGTCGGAACCGCGATCTCGACCTCAGCGCCCTTGTAGGCCTGCTCCAGGGTGATCTCGAGGTCGTAGCGCAGGTCCGAGCCGCGACGCGGCCCCGCCTGCTGCTGGCGCCCGCCGCCCCGGCCGCCGAAGGCGTCGCCAAAGGCGTCGCCGAAGACCTGGGAGAAGATGTCGTTGATGTCGTGGAAACCCTGACCGCCGCCGCGTCCGAACGGGTCGCCGCCGCCGGCGCCGCCGTTCACGCCCGCATGACCGAACCGGTCATAGGCCGCGCGCTTCTGATCGTCCGACAGGACCGTATAGGCCTCGGAGATCTCCTTGAACTGGGCGAGGGATTCTTCGGAGCCGCCGTTGCGGTCCGGGTGGTGAATCATGGCCAGCTTGCGATAGGCCGACTTCAGGCCCGGCGCGTCGATGGTCCGCTCGACCCCCAGAATCTCGTAATAGTCACGCTGCGCCATCAGGCGTTCGTCCTCTTACTTTCCCGCCGCCTCCGCCGTCCGTGTTGAGCCTCGGATCGTGCGGTCGCGGATGACCAAATGACCATGCCTGCTGACATGGGCGCCCGGTCGAATGATGCAAGTTTTATGAAACGGCCCCGCCTGCCGTCTGGCAAGCGGGGCCGGTCGTCTTCAGTCGCGTTTCGTTACGCGTTCTTCTTGTCGTCTTCGTCCGAGACTTCCTCGAACTCGGCGTCGACCACGCCGTCGTCGGCGGGGGCTTCAGCCGAGGCGCCGTCTTCACCGGCGCCCTGCTGGGCGGCGTACATGGCCTCGCCCAGCTTCATCGAGGCCTGGGCCAGGGTGTTGGTCTTCTCGCGGATGACTTCCGGGTCCGAACCTTCCTTGGCCGCTTTCAGGTCGTCCAGGGCCGACTGGATGGTCGCCTTGGTCGCGTCGTCGATCTTGTCGCCGTGTTCCGACAGGGCCTTCTCGGTCGAGTGGACCAGGCTGTCGGCGCCGTTGACGGCCTCGACCAGTTCCTTGCGGACCTTGTCGGCGGCGGCGTTGGCTTCGGCTTCCTTGACCATCTTGTCGATGTCCGCGTCCGACAGGCCGCCGTTGGCCTGGATGCGGATCGACTGCTCCTTGTTGGTCGCCTTGTCCTTGGCGGTGACGTGAACGATGCCGTTGGCGTCGATGTCGAAGGCGACCTCGATCTGCGGCATGCCGCGAGGCGCCGGGGGAATGCCCATCAGGTCGAACTGACCCAGGACCTTGTTGTCGGCGGCCATGGGGCGTTCGCCCTGGAAGACGCGGATCGTCACGGCCGACTGGTTGTCGTCGGCGGTCGAGAAGACCTGGGCCTTCTTGGTCGGGATGGTGGTGTTGCGCTCGATCAGCGGGGTGAAGACGCCGCCCAGGGTCTCGATGCCCAGGGTCAACGGGGTCACGTCCAGCAGCAGAACGTCCTTGACGTCGCCTTGCAGAACGCCGGCCTGAACGGCGGCGCCCAGGGCCACGACCTCGTCAGGGTTCACGCCCTTGTGCGGCTCCTTGCCGAAGAACTTCTTCACGGCTTCCTGCACGGCGGGCATGCGGGTCATGCCGCCGACCAGGACGACTTCGTCGATGTCCGCCGCCTTCAGACCGGCGTCGGCCAGGGCCTTCTTGCAGGGCTCGATGGTGCGGGTGATCAGGTCTTCGACCAGGGCTTCCAGCTTGGCGCGCGACAGCTTGATGTTCAGGTGCAGCGGGCCCGAGGCGTTCATGGTGATGAAGGGCAGGTTGACCTCGTACTGGGTCGTCGAGGACAGCTCCTTCTTGGCCTTCTCGGCCTCTTCCTTCAGGCGCTGCAGGGCCAGCTTGTCGGTCCGCAGATCGACGCCCTGCTCCTTCTTGAACTCGTCGGCCAGGTAGTCGACCAGACGCAGGTCGAAGTCCTCGCCGCCCAGGAAGGTGTCGCCGTTGGTCGACTTCACCTCAAAGACGCCGTCGCCGATCTCCAGGATCGAGACGTCGAAGGTGCCGCCGCCCAGGTCATAGACGGCGATCTTCTGACCTTCGTTCTTCTCCAGGCCGTAGGCCAGGGCGGCCGCGGTCGGCTCGTTGATGATGCGCAGGACTTCCAGGCCGGCGATCTTGCCGGCGTCCTTGGTGGCCTGACGCTGGGCGTCGTTGAAGTAGGCCGGAACGGTGATCACGGCCTGGGTCACGGTCTCGCCGAGGTAGGCCTCAGCGGCCTCCTTCATCTTGCCGAGGGTGAAGGCCGAGACCTGCTGGGGCGAATAGTCCTTGCCGTGGGCGCGCACCCAGGCGTCGCCGTTCGGGCCCTTGACGATCTCATAGGGCACCATGCCCTTGTCCTTGGCCACCACCGGGTCATCGAAGTTGCGGCCGATCAGGCGCTTGATGGCGAAGAAGGTGTTGGTCGGGTTGGTGACCGCCTGGCGACGCGCAGGCTGGCCGACGAGCACTTCGCCGCTGTCCTGGATCGCCACGACCGACGGGGTCGTGCGGTTGCCTTCGGCGTTCTCGATGACCTTGGGGTTCTTGCCGTCCATGACGGCGACGCACGAGTTGGTCGTGCCGAGGTCGATGCCGATAATCTTGGCCATGAGCTTGTCTTTTCACTCCTTGCGGCGGGCGATGCGGCGGCCTTCGAAAAGCGCCGCGCGTGACCGCCCCCAGTTGGGCTGAAAGCCGTTCCGGTCGTCCGGTCGGGCGGGTTGAATGGTTGCGGTCGAAAGCCCCAGGAACTTCGGGGTTTCTTCCAGACTGGCCCGGATATGGGAAAGACCGCAGGGGCTGCAAGGGTTTCGTGCGGTTCGGGGCGGATTCGGTGGCGTTTCCCGCCATGAACCCTCTCCCGATGGGAGAGGGAGGGGCCCGCCGCTGGCGGCGGGAGGATGAGGGGCGACGGCCCCAGTCGGCGAAAGCCGTGGCGACGGTTCTTGTGGCGGCTGACGCCGAGGGACGCCGGCGACCCTCATCCGGCCCTTCGGGCCGCCTTCTCCCATCGGGAGAAGGGTCTTACATGATGAGCATGTCCTCGCCCCGCGAAACCCCGACCGGCCTGCCCGGCTTTCGCCTGTGGCCCGGCGCGCTGGACGCAGCCGCGCAGAAGGCCCTGCTGGATCAGGTGTGGGCGGCGGCGGACGAGGCCCCCTTCTATCGCCCCGTGACGCCCGGCGGCCGGCCCTTTTCGGTGGAGATGACGGGGATGGGGCCCCTGGCCTGGGTCTCGGACCGCGCCGGCTATCGCTATCAGCCGACCCATCCGGTCACTGGCCAAGCCTGGCCGGCCATGCCGCAGGCCCTGCTGGACCTATGGGACGCCCTGACCGGCTGGCCCGCCCCGCCCGACGCCTGCCTGGTCAACCTCTATCGCGGCGAGGCGAAGATGGGCCTGCATCAGGATCGGGACGAGGCCGACCTGACCGCCCCGGTCCTGTCGGTGTCCCTGGGCGATACCGCAATGTTCCGCATCGGTCCGGCCGAGGGCGGTCGGACCCAGAGCTTGAAGCTGGCCTCGGGCGACGTCTGCGCCCTGACCGGTCCGGCTCGGCTGGCGCGGCACGGAATCGATCGGCTGCTGGCCGGGTCATCGCAACTGGTCCCCGGCGGCGGGCGGATCAATCTGACCCTGCGACGAGCGCGCTGAGCGGGGGCGCTCTGATCGGGACTCGACGGCGGCGTCAAAGCCGGGTCACAGTCCCGCACCTGAAGCCGCACCTGAAGCCGCACCGGAGACCCGCGATGACCCTGATCACCCGGCCCGAAGGCCTGAGCCCCGACCAGATCGCCCCCAGCCGCCGCAGCCTGGGCCTGGCCACGGCGGGCGGCCTGATGTTCGCCGCCTACGCCCCCGCAGCCCTCAGCCAGTCGGCCAGCCCCGTGACCACTGACAGCGCCGGCCTGATCGCCCACACCGTCTCCTATCCCGCGCCGGACGGTTTCGAACTGCCCGCTTATCTGGCCCGGCCCGAGGGCGACGGTCCCTTCCCTGCCGTCATCGTCGTGTCCGAGATCTTCGGCGTGCACGAATACGTTCGCGACATCTGCCGCCGCCTGGCCAAGGCCGGCTACGCCGCCGTCGCCCCGGCCTTCTTCGTGCGCCAGGCCGACCCCGCCCCGCTCAGCGACATGCAAGCCATCATGACCATCGTCGCCGCCGCCGGATACGAGCAGGTCATGGGCGACGTCGGCGCGACCCTGGAATGGATCGGCCTGCAATCCTGGGCCCGGTCGGACAAGGTCGGCATCACCGGCTTCTGCTGGGGCGGCAAGGTGGTGTGGCAGGCCTGCGCCCGTTTCCCTGCCCTGGACGCCGGCGTGGCCTGGTACGGCCGCCTGGCCCCCGCCGCCAACGCCACCGAGGCCCAGGCGACGGCGGGCCGCCCCTGGCCGGTCGATCTGGCGGGTGAGTTGAAGGCCCCGGTGCTGGGCCTCTACGGCGGACAGGACGGCGGCATTCCGGTCGCCAGCGTCGAGGTCATGCGCGCGGCCCTGGCCGCCGCTGGAAAGACCGGCAGCGAGATCGTGGTCTATCCCGACGCCCCGCACGGCTTCCACGCCGACTATCGCGCCAGCTACCGCGAGGCGGATGCGAAGGACGGGTGGCGACGGCTGCTGGCGTTTTTCGAGCAGAAGCTGAAATAGCTCCCTTCCCCCTCGAGGGGGGAAGGGTCGGGGATGGGGGTGGAGCCGCTGGGCATGAAGGAAAGCGCGCACGAGGCGCGGACTGCGTCCCCCGAGGCTTCACCGGAAACGGCCTGCCCTCACCCCCACCCAGCCCTCCCCCCTCGAGGGGGAGGGCTCGGCTCAACAAAAAGGCCCGGAGCGTCTGCCCCGGGCCTTTCCAGTTCTCAATCAGCCGAGGCTCACGCCTTGGCGTCGAAATTCCCGCCGGTCGTATTGGCTTCGGCATAGCCGCCGCCGGTCGGACCCGACCCCTTGGCGGCCACCGCCACCATGGCGGCGCGGACGGTGCGGCCGAACAGGGCGTAGCCCGGTTGCAGGGTCTGGATCACCGTGCCGCCCGGCACGCTGTCCGAGGGCTGCTCCATCACGGCCTGATGCAGGTGGGGATCGAAGGCCTCGCCCGGCTGGGGCGCGACGCGGGTCAGACCGTTGGATTCAAAGGCCGACAACAGGGACTTCTGCGTCAGCTCCAGGCCGGTGACCATGGCGGCGGCGGCGCTGTCGGCCTCGGCCGTTTCCAGCACCTTGGGCGCCGACAAAAGACCGCGCTCCAGGGTGTCAGCCACGCTCAGCAGGTCCTTGGCGAAGCGCTGGATGGCGTAGGCGCGGGCGTCGTTGGCCTGGGTCTCGGCGCGGCGCTTGATGTTCTCGGCGTCGGCCACGGCGCGCAGGGCGCGGTCCTTCCACTGGTCGCGCTCGGCGATCAGGGCGTCGACCACGGCCATGTCGCCGTCTTCGGCGGCTTCCTGTGCGGCGTCGATGGCGGCCTCTCCCATGTCCTGCTCGAGTTGGTCGCGCGTTTCGTCGTTGATGTCGTTCACGTCTCTTGTCCGTCCAGAATCCGGCCCAGCACCCGAGCGGTATAGTCCACCAACGGGATGACACGGGCATAGTTCAGTCTTGCGGGGCCGATGACGCCGATGGCGCCCAGCATCCGCTGCCGACCCGTCATATAGGGCGCCGCGATCACGGCGGAACCCGAAAGCGAAAACAGTCGCGTTTCCGCGCCGATGAAGATGCGCACGCCCTGGGCCGCCCCGACGCCGTCGAGCAGGCCGATCAGCTGTTCCTTCTGCTCCAGATCGTCGAACAGGACGCGGACCCGCTCCAGATCCTCGACGGCCTGGGCGTCCTGCAGCAGGTTGGCCCGCCCCCGCACGATCAGGGCCCGGTCGCGCTCGCCCCCGCCGGACCAGGCGGCCAGACCGTCCTCGACCAGACGGGCGGCGGCGGCGTCCAGTTCGCGCCGGGCGGCGTCCAGTTCGGCGCTCATCTCGGTGCGCGCCTCGGCCAGGGGCCGGCCTTTCAGCCGGGCGTTGAGGAAGTTGGAGGCCTCGCTCAGGGTCGAGGGCGTCACCCCCGCCGACAGGGGCATGAGGCGGTTCTCGACCGTGCCGTCGTCCCCGACCAAGACCGCCAGGGCCTGATCATGACCCAAGGCCACGAACTCGACGTGCTTGACCCCCGCGTCCCGCACCGGGCTAGCGACGATGCCCGCCCCGCCGGCCAGGCCGGACAGAAGATTGCTGGCGGCGTCCAGCGCCTCTTCGAAGTTTCGGCCCTTGCCCGCCAGACGGGCGTCGATCTCGCGCCGCTCGTCCTGACCGATGTCCCCGACTTCCAAGAGGCCGTCGACGAACAGCCGCAGGCCCGCATGGGTCGGCACCCGGCCCGCCGAGGCATGCGGCGAGGCCAGCAGGCCCGCCAGCGTCAGGTCATGCATGGTGTTGCGGATCGAGGCCGGCGACAGGGCCAGCCCGCCGCGCGAGATAGTGCGCGACCCGACCGGCTCGCCAGTCTCCAGATAGGTCTCGACGATGCGGCGGAAGATGTCGCGCGCGCGCGCGTCCAGCGTCCCCAGGCCAGCGGGGGCGCTTCCGAACGGCGACGGATGGGGGGCATACAGGCTCACGCTTTCAGGATAAGCACGCCCCACTCAGGTTCCAAGGAAATCCCATGCGCCCGTCTGAACGCACCCCCGAACAACTCCGCGCCGTCACGCTGGAGACCGGCGTCAACCGCTACGCCGAGGGCTCGTGCCTGGTCACCTTCGGTCACACCAAGGTCCTGGTCACCGCCTCGGTCGAGGAAAAGGTGCCGGGCTGGATGCGCAACACCGGCCAGGGCTGGGTCACCGCCGAATACGGCATGCTGCCCCGCGCCACCCACACCCGCGGCCGTCGCGAAGCCTCCGCCGGCAAGCAGTCGGGCCGCACCCAGGAAATCCAGCGCCTGATCGGCCGCTCCTTGCGCGCCGTGGTCGACCTGAAAGCCCTGGGCGAGCGTCAGGTCCTGATCGACTGCGACGTCATCCAGGCCGACGGCGGCACCCGCACCGCCTCGATCACCGGCGCCTGGGTGGCCATGGCCTCGGCCTTCAACTACCTGACCGAGGAAGGCGTGCTGAAGACCAATCCCATCATCGACCAAGTGGCGGCTGTTTCGTGCGGCATCTTCAACGACCTGCCGGTTCTGGACCTCGACTACGAAGAAGACTCCACCGCCGAGGCCGACAGCAACTTCGTCCTGACCGGCGCCGGCGGCATCGTCGAGATCCAGGCCACGGGCGAGAAGCGCGGCTTCAGCCGCCCCGAGTTCGACCGCCTGTTCGAACTGGCCGGGATCGGCTGCGGCGAACTGTTCGCCCTGCAGCGCGCCGCCCTGGCCAAGTAGGCCGCCTCTATCGAAGACTAGGCCGCGAGGGCCGATCAAGGCATGCTGGCGTCTCCTGCGAACGGAGACTGCCTCATGCGCCCCGCCCTCGCCGCCTCTCTTCTGGCCCTGACGGCCGCCCTGCTGACCGGCTGCGGCCAACCCGCGCCCGCCGAACCGCCGCAGCCCGCGGGCGTGGACACCCGGCTGTCGCAGGAACCGATCGACGCCGTGCCGATCAAGGACGCGCCGCCCCCCGCCCCGGTCGCGCCGCCCAAGCCGAAGACCGAGCCTGAAGCCGTCGCGCCCGAACCCGAGGCCCCCGTCGTCACGCCTGTCGCCGTCCCGGCCGGGGAGCCCGGCTCCTGCCTGGCCGAGATCGGCGAGGCCCGCGCCAAGCGTCTGGTCGAGCGCTGCATCGCCGTCAGCCCCGCCACCCGCCCGCCCTGCAACAGCGCCAACCCCTGCGACATGATCCAGGGCGAGATCGACCGCTCCTGCGCCATGTACGGGGCGGATGAGGAGAAGCCAAAGGAATGCGGGGCCTGACCCCTCTCCCAATGGGAGAGGGTCCCATTGCGCTCTCCAAGAAAAAAGGCCCCGCTGTTTCCAGCGGGGCCTTCTTCCGTTCAACCGTGAGGCTTAGTCGCGACGGCGACGGCCGCGGTCGCCGCCGCGATCACCGCCTTCGCGCTTCGGACGGCCGCCGGTGTCTTCCGACAGCGGGGCTTCACCGCGTTCAGCGCGCTCGGCGTTGATCTTGTCGGTGATGTCTTCGCCGGTTTCCTGATCGACGACCTTCATCGACAGCTTGGTCTTGCCGCGATCGTCGAAGCCCAGGAACTTGACCTTGACCTCCTGGCCTTCCGACAGGACGTCGGCCGGGTTGGCGACGCGTTCCAGAGCGATCTGGGACACGTGGACCAGGCCGTCCTTGGCGCCGAAGAAGTTCACGAAGGCGCCGAAGTCGACGACCTTCACGACCTTGCCGGAGTAGATCATGCCCAGCTCGGGTTCCGAGGCGATGGACTGGATCCAGGCCTTGGCGGCGTCGATCTTCTCCTGGTCGTTGGCGGCGACCTTGATGGTGCCGTCATCGCCGATGTCGATCTTGGCGCCCGTCTTCTCGACGATCTCGCGGATCACCTTGCCGCCCGAACCGATCACTTCACGGATCTTGTCGACCGGGATCTTGATGGTTTCGATCTTGGGAGCGTGCTCGCCCAGTTCGGCGCGCGGGGCGTCCATGGCCTTCGACATTTCGTCGAGGATGTGCAGACGACCGGCCGAGGCCTGGGTCAGGGCCTGCTCCATGATCTCCTTGGTGATGCCGGCGACCTTGATGTCCATCTGAAGGCTGGTGATGCCTTCCGACGTGCCGGCGACCTTGAAGTCCATGTCGCCCAGGTGATCTTCGTCACCCAGGATGTCCGACAGGATGGCGAACTCGCCCGACGGCTCCAGGATCAGACCCATGGCGATGCCCGAGACCGGACGGACCAGCGGCACGCCGGCGTCCATCAGGGCCAGCGACGAACCGCAGACCGTGGCCATCGAGGACGAGCCGTTGGACTCGGTGATCTCGGAGACCAGACGGATGGTGTAGGGGAAGTCTTCTTTGGTCGGCAGCATCGGACGGATCGCGCGCCAGGCCAGCTTGCCGTGACCGATTTCGCGACGGCCGGGCGAACCCATGCGGCCGGCTTCACCCACCGAGTAGGGGGGGAAGTTGTAGTGCAGCAGGAAGGACTCTTTGTACGTGCCCGACAGGCTGTCGATGTACTGCTCGTCCTCGCCGGTGCCGAGGGTGGCGACGACCAGGGCCTGGGTTTCGCCGCGCGTGAACAGCGACGAACCGTGGGTGCGCGGCAGGACGCCGACTTCCGAGACGATGGCGCGGACCTTGTCGAGGGCACGGCCGTCGACGCGGTGGGCGTTCTCGATGATGTCGCGACGCAGGACGTCGGCTTCGCATTCCTTGAAGGCGGCCGAGAACTTGGAGCTGTCGACGCCCTCGGGGTTCTCGTCGGTCTTCACCAGGGCGGCGGCGGCGGTCTTCTTGGCCGCGTCAACGCCCGAACGGCGCTCATACTTGCCCGGATGGGCGTAGGCGGCCTTGATGTCGTTACCGACCAGCGACTTGATCGAGGCGACGACGTCGGAGTGGTCTTCGGCCTGGAAGTCGAACGGCTCCTTGGCGGCGTGCTCGGCCAGGTCGATGATGGCGTCGATGACCGGCTGCATGCCCGCGTGCGCGAACATCAGGGCCTCGAGCATCTTCTCTTCCGACAGCTCCTTGGCTTCGGATTCGACCATCATCAGGGCGTCTTGCGTGCCGGCGACGACCAGGTCCAGCGCCGAGTCAGCCATAGCGTCGATGGCGGGGTTCAGAACCAGCTCGCCGTCGATCAGGCCGACGCGGGCGGCGCCGATGGGGCCCATGAAGGGCACGCCCGAGATGGTCAGGGCGGCCGAGGCGGCGACCATGCCCAGGACGTCCGGGTCGTTTTCCATGTCGTGCTGCAGCACGGTGATGACGACCTGGGTCTCGTTCTTGAAGCCCTTGACGAACAGGGGGCGGATCGGACGGTCGATCAGGCGCGAGACCAGGGTCTCTTTCTCCGACGGACGGCCTTCACGCTTGAAGTAGCCGCCCGGGATCTTGCCGGCGGCGAAGGTCTTTTCCTGGTAGTTGACGGTCAGCGGGAAGAAGTCCAGGCCCGGCTTGGGCGCGCGGCCGTAGACGACGGTGGCCAGGACCACGGTCTCGCCGTAGGTCGCCAGAACGGCGCCGTCAGCCTGACGGGCGATGCGGCCGGTTTCCAGCGTCAGCGGGCGGCCGGCCCACTCGATCGTCTTGCGTTTGATATCGAACATTTTTCTTCTTTCGTCTCCCGCGGGCGTATTCCCGGCGGGGGTGTGTGGAGCCTCGGGCTGTTCAGTCCCTCGGTCCCCGAAAACCCGGTCGCGCCATCGCGTCCGGGCGGATGGAGCAAGGACCGTCCTGGCCCTCGCGTCTGCGCCGTTAAAGACCTGCGGCGCGCAGGAAGCTCTCGGTATTCACACTCCCGAAGCGAACGACAATCCGCCTCACAGGGAAGTGCTCTAGGTGCGGAACGAGGCGCGGACGTGTCCGCCCGCGCCTCGAGAAATCTATCCGCTGCCGGTCGGCCGCCTTAGCGACGCAGGCCCAGCTTGGTGATCAGAGCGGTGTAACGCTCGCGATCGACCTTGGTCAGGTGGTCAAGCAGACGACGACGCTGCGAGACCATCTTCAGAAGGCCGCGACGCGAGTGATTGTCTTTCTTGTGGGTCTTGAAGTGCTCGGTCAGGTTGGCGATGCGTTCCGAAAGGATCGCGACCTGGACCTCGGCCGAGCCGGTGTCTGCAGCCGAACGAGCGTTGTCAGCGATGACTTCGCCCTTGCGTTGAGCCGTAATCGACATCGAGAGTCTCCATGTTGGAGCCCTGTCGCGCCGCCCGAAGACGAGCGCTAGGGGAGATTGAAAACACGGTCGGGTTCTAGCCGTCCGGCCCGCATGGTGCAGAGCGCGACCAGGGTCTCTCCCACGAAGGCCGACACCGTGCGCGAGCCGGCGGAAAGCTGGCTCTTCAAGGTTTCAACCTGACGGGGGAGCAGAACGATCGGCCGTCCCTGCCTCAGCGAGAAGGCGTCCTGTTCCGTGACGGCCAGATCCGGGATGTCGTCCAGAGCGGTCGAAACGGGCAGCAAGCCTTCCAAGGCGGCGCCCTTATGCGCCAGATCGACGAGAAAATCCAGAGTGACGGCGTTCTCGGTCGAGAACGGCCCCACCTGCTCGCGCCGCAGGGCCGAAACATGCCCTTCCGCGCCCAGCATGGCCGCCAGATCCCGCGCCAGCGAGCGGACATAGACGCCCTTGCCCGTCCTCATGGTGATCTCGACGTGATCGGCGTCCGGGGCGTCGGTCACCGCCGCCTCATGGATCACGACCTTGCGGGCTTCCAGCTCGAACTCGGCGCCGTCTCGCGCCAGGTCATAGGCGCGCTCGCCGTTGACGCGGATGGCCGAAAACTGCGGCGGAACCTGATCGATCTCGCCGACGAAGCTGGGCAGGGCCGCCTTGACCGCCTCGACCGAGGGGCGAACGTCCGAGCGGCCGATGATCTCGCCCTCGCGGTCGATGCTGTCCGTCGAAATGCCCCAGTGGATGGTGAAGCGATAGACCTTCTCGGCCTCCATCATGAAGGGCACGGTCTTGGTCGCCTCGCCCAGAGCGATGGGCAGAATGCCCGAGGCCAGGGGGTCCAGGGTGCCGGCGTGACCCGCCTTCTGGGCGTCGAACAGGCGACGGATCTTGGTCACCGCCTCTGTCGACCCCATCTCGAACGGCTTGTCCAGGCAGACCCAGCCGTTGACGATCTCGCCCTTCTTGCGGCGCGCCATCGGTCAGTCTTCGTCCTGCACGTCCGGGCGCGCCAGATCGGCGCGCACGCGCGGGTCGTCGAACAGCCGATCCATGTGGCTGGCCGCGTCGAAGCTCTCGTCGTGACGGAACTTGAGGTCCGGGGTGAACTTCATGTCGATGTGACGGCCCAGCTGACCGCGCAGGAATTTGGCGTGGGTGTTCAGCGCCTTGATGATCTGGCTCTCGTGGCCCGCCGTCACGGCCGCCTCGACGCCGGCGCCCAGGGGCTCGACGAAGCAGGTGGCGTGCTTCAGGTCCGGCGACAGCCGCACCTCGGTCACGGTGATCGACACGCCCAGCAGGGCCTCGTCATGGATCGCCTGTTCGCGCAGCACGTCGACCAGGGCGTGCCGGATCAGTTCGCCGGCGCGCAGTTGGCGCTGCGACGGCCCCTGGGGACCGGTGGCGTTGCGGGTGTGTTGCTTGCGGCTCATGGCGCGCCTCCTTCGTCGCTCGCCGGGGATCGGACGCCGGCTGAAAAAGCGAAGGGCGCGGTCTAGTCGCGCTCGGGCTTCAAGTCCAGCTTGGCCGCTGCAAGCCTCTCTGCTCGGGCCGCCGTCCGCATCACCTCGCCGGAGGTCACGGCGCGAAAGGGCCGCACGTCCAGACCCGCCGCCGACAGCAGGTCCGCCGTCCAATGATTGCACAGGTGGCCGATCCAGAAGGTCTCGCGGCTGGCGAAGAACCGCGCGTCGTCGCCGGGTCGGGCGGCCGTCAACACCGGGCGGCCCGCCGCATCGATCGCCAGCGAGGCCTGCACCCGCGCCCGCAAGGCCGCCATGCCGGCGGATGACAGCCTCAGGACATGACGGTCCTCGGCCCGGAAGCGCCGCGCCGGGTCGCCCGCTTCGGGATCCAGCATGACGACCGAGGCGTTGCCCGGCCTGAAGAAGGCCCGCGCGCCGTCGGGCAGCCGCCCCGAGATCGGGCTCTGATCGACATAGAAGACCGCATCGCCCCAGCCGACCAGCACCCAGTCGCCGGGCGCCAGGCTCGCCGTCGCCTCGGTCAGGGGCCCGCCCCCGGCCATCAAGGCCGCGCGCGGCACGGCCAGGTCGGTGTGGAAGCCGTTGTCGAGCAGATAGACCGTCACCCCCGCCTCATCCGACGGGGTGGGATAGAGGGCGGCGTCGCCGGGCCGGGTCAGGGTCCACAGGGCCGCGACCGCGCCGATCAGACCCGCCAGCAGGAACCGGCCCGGCGGCCTCATGGCCCTCAGTTCGGACCGTAGGCCACAGGGGCGTCTCGCGCCGGGCTATTGCCCTGCTGCGTCGCCCATTCGCCGCGGTAGTCATAGTTCAGCTCGACACAGTGGCGATACTGACCGTCGCTCCAGCGCCCGACCGCCTGCATGGTCATGGGGCGTCCGGCCTTGACCCGACCGATCACCAGCCAGCTCTCTTCCGCCCCCGGACACAGGGCGCGCGACAGGCCACGCCCGTCGCCTTCCTGCACGATGGAATAGACGCCGCTCTGGCTGGCGCCCGCCGGCAGGGCGCGGCGCACGGCGTCGGGACCGCCGCGCATGAAGCTGGCCGACCCGCGCGAGGTGCTGGAAAACAGATTGCGCACGGCCACCGCGCCGAACAGGCCGCGCTCGACCTCCAGGGTCACCCCGCGCGTCAGGGCCTGGGTCGTCCGGTCACGGGCGTCAAAGGCCAGAAAGCGGGTGTCGGCGGCGGCGGACCCGGCCAGGGCCGATGCGGCGACCAGGATCACAGGCAAGATGTGGCGACGCATGGCGGCCCCTCGATGAACGCCCCCCGGCGACCCGAGAACCCTAGACGGGCCGGCCGCCGTCGTGAAGCCTCGCCCGGACAAAGACAAAGGGCGCGGTCCCTTTCGAGACCGCGCCCTGACGCCCTGAACGAACTCAGACGTCCTAGTCGAGGGTGCGCTTGACCGATTCCACGGTGAAGCACTCGATGTAGTCGCCTTCCTTGATGTCCTGGAAGCCCTGGAACTGCATGCCGCATTCCTGACCCGAGGGCACTTCGTTGACCTCGTCCTTGAAACGCTTGAGCGTGTTGAGCACGCCCAGTTCCAGCACCACCACGTCGTCGCGGATGATGCGGACGCGCGCGCCCTTGCGGACCACGCCTTCCGACACCCGGCAACCGGCGATCTTTCCGATCTTGGTGATGTCGAAGACCTGCAGCACCTTGGCGTTGCCGAGGAAGGTTTCGCGCTGAAGCGGCGCCAGCATGCCCGAAAGCACGCCCTTCATGTCGTCCAGCAGGTCGTAGATGATCGAGTAGTAACGGATCTCGACGCCTTCGCGCTCGGCCAGATCGCGCGCCTGCTTGGAGGCACGGACGTTGAAGCCGAGGATCGGCGCCCCGGCCGACTTGGCCAGGTTGACGTCGCTCTCGGTGATGCCGCCGGCGCCCGAGTAGACGGTGCGGGCGCGGACTTCGTCGTTGCCCATCTTCTCCAGCGAGCCGACGATGGCTTCGGCCGAACCCTGCACGTCCGCCTTGATGACGACCGGCAATTCGTTGACCTTCTTGGACTGCAGCTTCGACATCATGTCGACCAGCGAGACCGAACCGCCCGAGACCTGATTCTTCTCGCGGCGCGCACGCTCGCGATACTCGGTCAGTTCACGGGCGCGAGCCTCGCTCTCCACCACGGCGAAGACATCGCCCGGCGACGGCGCTTCCGACAGGCCGAGGATCTCGACCGGAACGGAGGGACCGGCTTCGGTCAGCTGAGCATTGCGTTCGTCCAGCAGGGCGCGCGCCTTGCCCCAGGCGGAGCCGGCCACGACGATGTCGCCGCGCTTCAGCGTGCCGCGCTTGACCAGGACGGTGGCGACCGGGCCGCGACCCTTGTCCAGCTTGGCCTCGATGACCACGCCTTCGGCCGAACGGTCCG
Organism: Brevundimonas sp. CEF1; assembly: GCF_051353055.1. Lineage (NCBI taxonomy): Bacteria > Pseudomonadati > Pseudomonadota > Alphaproteobacteria > Caulobacterales > Caulobacteraceae > Brevundimonas > Brevundimonas sp. CEF1. Next base: position 3,486,796 of record NZ_CP195593.1, on the reverse strand, counting down.
GGTTGGCCCGCAGGTCCATGACCTCGGCCTGCAGCAGGATGGCGTTGATCAGGCCGTCGAGGTTGATGCGGTTCTTGGCCGACACCTCGATGATCTGAGTGTCGCCGCCCAGGCTTTCCGCGATGACTTCGTGCTGCAGCAGCTCGTTGACGATCTTCTGCGAGTTGGCGTCCGGCTTGTCGATCTTGTTGACCGCCACGATCAGGGGCGCGTCGGCCGCCTTGGCGTGACGGATGGCCTCGATCGTCTGCGGCATGACGCCGTCATCGGCGGCCACGACCAGGACCACGATGTCGGTGACGGTGGCGCCGCGCGCCCGCATCGCCGAGAAGGCGGCGTGGCCCGGAGTGTCGAGGAAGGTGACGCGTTGGCCGTCTTCCAGACGCACCTGATAGGCGCCGATGTGCTGGGTGATGCCGCCGGCTTCGCCCGCGGCCACATCCGTGGTGCGCAGGGCGTCCAGCAGCGAGGTCTTGCCGTGGTCGACGTGACCCATGATGGCCACGACCGGCGGACGCGGCGTGGTGGCGTCCTCGTCGTCGGCCTCGGCGATGAAGCCGGTTTCGACGTCGGATTCCGACACGCGCTTGACCGTCATGCCGAACTCTTCGGCCACCAGTTCGGCGGTGTCGGAGTCGATCACGTCGTTGATCTTCATCATCATGCCCTGACGCATCAGGAACTTGATGATGTCGACGCCGCGAACGGCCATCCGGTTGGACAGCTCCTGCACGGTGATGACGTCGGGGATGACCACTTCACGCGCCGTGCGCGGCTCGTCGGTGGACCCGCCCTTGCGCTTTTCCTTCTCGCGTTCGCGGGCGCGGCGGACCGAGGCCAGCGAGCGCATGCGCTCGGCGGTGTCGCCGTCGCCGGCGACCGACTGGATGGTCAGGCGGCCTTCGCGGCGCTTGGGTTCGCCACGCGTGCGGCTGACCGCCTTGCCGGCGTCCGAGAAGCGCTTGTCGCGGTCGTCCTCGGGACGGACCGGACGGCCGAAGCCGGCGCCGGGCGCGCGGCTGGGACGGGCCACGTCCGGCGTGGCCGGCGGGGCGTTCGGGGCCGGACGGCCGCCGGGGCCGGTGCGGGCCGCGCCCGGACGGGCGGCGCCGGGCGCCGGTTTCGGGTTCAGGGCCGAATAGCGGACGGTCTGGCTGGCGGCCGGACGGGCGCCCTGCGGACGATCACCCTGTTGGGGGCGGCCGCCTTGCGGACGCTCCGAACCCTGCGGGCGGTCGGACTGCGGACGATCGCCGTCGCCCATGGCCTGTTCGCGGGCCGAACGGCCGCCGAAGGCGGGACGCTCGATCGGCGCACGGCCGGTCGGGATCTTAGGCGCGCGCTGGCCGAAGTTGACCACGGGACGGGCCGGCGGGGCCGGACGCGGGGCCGGAGCGGCCGGCGCCGGGGTCGGCGCGGGCGTCGGCGCCGGAACGATCGGCTTCGGCAGCTCGACCTTGGGCAGTTCAACCTTGGGTGCGGCGGGCTTGGCCGGGGCGGCCGGCGGCGCGGCGGCCGTCAGCTTGGCGGCTTCGGCGCGGGCGGCGTCGGCCGCGGCCTTGGCGGCGGCGGCTTCGGCGCGGGCGGCTTCGGCGGCCTTTTCGGCGGCGGCGGCCTGATCGCGCTGAGCGGCTTCGCGGGCGACCTTCTCGGCGTCGGCGGCGCGGGCGCGCTCAGCCTGAGCCTGGGTGGCCAGGGCGATGGCGCGGCGACGCGCCTCCTGTTCCTCGACCGACAGGGCGCCGCCGGCCGGACCGCTGCGCGGCGCATTGCTGCGCGGCGCGTTGGAGCCGCCCTGATCGGCGCGCGGACGCGAGACGTCGAAGCCCTGCGGACGCTGATGTCCGGGGACGGCGCCGGCGCGACGCTTCGTCTCGACGACCACGGTCTTGGACCGCCCATGGCTGAAGCTCTGCTTCACGGTGCCGGTCGAGACCGATCCCGCCGCGCGCGGCTTCAGGCTCAGCGGAGCGCGCGGCCCCGTTTGAGAAGGCGCGTTGGCAGGGGTCTTACCGTCTTCGGTCTTGTCGTTTTCGTCGCTCATCCGGTCGCTTTACTCGGGGCGGAGAATTCCGCCATCGTCTCGTCAAACACCCATAGCCGGGCGTGGTCCCGCTCCCTGGTCAGGAAACAGGTCCTCGCCCGCCAAAAGCCTCAGGCTCTCGTTCCGGGGTCTCGCCCCGGTCGTCCTCGGCGCCGTCGCCGGGGCCGTTCCGGCGCCAGCTCTCTGGACGCAGAGGCCGAAATCCCGCCAGTCGCTCGACCTCAAGGGTCCAACGATCGGCTCGCCCGCCTTGCAGCAGGACGGCGTGTATCGCATTTTCCAGCCCAAGGGCCAAACTCAAATCGTCCGCCGTGAAGGCGCCGCAGATTTTGGGCGCCGGGGACGGGTGTTTCGCCAGGGCCAGAAGCTTGCCTCGACCGTCGGCGGACCCATCCGCCGCCTCGATGACCCAGGCCGCACGACCGCCGCGAATGGCGGCGGCGCTCTTTTCGAAGCCAGAGATAAGCACGCCTTCGCGCCGGGCAAGGCCCAGCTGGTCGAGACAGCGCCGAACCAGCAGTTTCTCGACCAGATCGGCCAGGTCCGCCGCCGGCTTCAGCGGCGCCTTGGCCGAGCGGGCGAACAGGTTCTTCTTCACCGCCGCCTCGATCGAGGCGCGGTCAGCGGCGACCCAGAGGCCGCGGCCGGGCAGCTTGCGCGCCAGGTCGGGAGCGACCGAGCCGTCCGGCGCCGGCACGAAGCGGATCAGGCGAGATTCATCGAGAACCTGGCGGGTCACCAGGTCCTGACGGTCTCTATCGATCAGCGCCTCGTTCGGGGTCATGGACGGCTGCGGCTCCCATCAGTCTTGCGACGGCTCGAGGTCTTCGGCGAAGACCTCCGCATCGACATCAACGGCTTGCGCCTCGTATTCGGCGCCCTCTTCACCGGCTTCGGCGAAGATTTCTTCCTCATACTCGGGCTCTTCGACCTGCGGCAGTTCCGAGGCGTCGATCCAGCCGGCGGCCACGCGGGCCTGCAGGATCAGCAGCTCGGCGTCCTGCTGCGACAGGTTGAAGCTTTCCAGAACGCCCGGAACCTTCACGCGCTCGCCGTTGCGGACTTCGTAGCCGCCGCGGATTTCGTCGGTGGCCAGGTCCGCCAGGTCCTCGACCGTCTTCACGCCGCCTTCGCCCAGGGCGACGGCGATGGCGCCGGAGACGCCCGGCACGTCCAGCACCGCATCCTCGACGCCCAGGGCGACGCGTTTGGCGTCCAGCTCGGCGGCCTTGCGGTCCAGGTATTCGCGGGCGCGGGTCTGCAGTTCCTCGGCGGTGTCCTCGTCGAAGCCCTCGATCTCGGCGACTTCATAGGATTCCACGAAGGCCAGGTCTTCGATGGTGGCGAAGCCTTCGGTGACCAGCAGCTGGGCGATGGTCTCGTCGACGTCCAGGGCTTCCTGGAACAGGGCGGTCCGCTCGGCGAACTCCTTCTGACGACGCTCCGAATCCTGCGACTCGGTGATGATGTCGATCTGCCAGCCGGTCAGCTGCGAGGCCAGGCGCACATTCTGGCCGCGACGGCCGATGGCCAGCGACAGCTGCTCGTCCGGCACCACGACTTCGACGCGGTCGGCCTCTTCGTCCATGACCACCTTGGCCACTTCGGCCGGGGCCAGGGCGTTGACGATGAAGGTGGGCTCGTCGTCGTTCCACTGGATGATGTCGATCTTCTCGCCCTGCAGTTCGGCGACGACCGCCTGAACGCGCGAGCCGCGCATGCCGACGCAGGCGCCGACGGGGTCGATCGAGCTGTCGTTCGACAGGACGGCCATCTTGGCGCGCGAACCGGCGTCGCGGGCGGCGGCGCGGATCTCGATCACGCCGTCGTAGACTTCCGGCACTTCCTGGGCGAACAGCTTGGCCATAAAGCCCGGGTGGGCGCGCGACAACATGACCTGCGGGCCCTTGGCCTCCGGGCGCACGTCGTAGATGTAGGTGCGGACGCGGTCGCCGACGTTGAACACTTCGCGCGGGATCGACTGATCGCGGCGCATGATGCCTTCGCCACGGCCCAGGTCGACGATGGTGTTGCCGTATTCGACGCGCTTGACCGTGCCGTTGACGATCTCGCCGACGCGATCCTTGAACTCTTCGTACTGGTTGGCGCGCTCGGCCTCGCGGACCTTTCCGGTCACGACCTGGCGGGCCATCTGGGTCTGGACGCGGCCGAACTCGAACGGCGGCAGGACCTCGACGTATTCCTTGCCGACCTCGGCTTCCGGGTCGCGCTTGGAGGCGTCGTTCAGGCGCACCATGGCGCTGTCGTTGAACTCTTCCAGCTCGTCTTCCGGCTGCCAGTCGTCCGGCACGATGGTGACGTGGCGGGTCAGCGACAGTTCGCCGGTCTTGTGGTCGATCTTGGCGCGGATGTCGTGATGAGCGCCGTAACGCGACTTGGCGCCCTTCTGGATCGCCTCCTCGATCGCCTCGATGACGATTTCCTTGTCGATGTTCTTCTCACGCGCGACAGCGTCGGCGATCGAGAGCAGTTCGAGACGGTTGGCGGAAATACCGGTGACGGCCATCAGGCTTTGTCCTTGGTCGAGGTCGGGGTGGTTTGTTCGTCTTCTTCAGCCGCGCCTTCCGGCAGGCCGTCGTCTTCGGGTTCGCCGCGCGCCGCGCGCAGGGCCGCGCCCCGCTTCAGCAGCTCGTCGGTCAGCACCAGCTTGGCGTCCGCGACCCATTCAAACGGGATCAGGGCCGTATCGTCTTCGCCGTCCAGATCAATGGCGACATTGTCGCCCTCGACGCCGGCCAGCACGCCCTTGAAACGCTTGCGCCCCTCGACCATGCGGTCGGTTTCCAGGCGGGCCTCGAAGCCTTCGAACAGTTGGAAGTCCAGCAGGCGGGTCAGAGGCCGGTCGATGCCGGGCGACGACACTTCCAGCAGATATTCGCCGCTGATCGGGTCGGCGGCGTCGAAGACTTCCGACACGGCGCGCGACAGGCGGGCGCATTCCTCGACCGAGATGTCGTTGTCGACGACGCGCTCGGCCATGATCTGCAGGCGACGGCGCAGGGTGCCGCCCATCAGGCGCACGCGCACGACGGCCAGCCCCAGGCTCTCGGCCACGGGGTCGATCATCTCCAGCAGGGCGCGGTCTTCAGCGGTCTTGGCGCGCAAGGGTCAGGTCCAAATACAAAAGCGGCGGTCCGTCCGGGCCGCCGCTTGAAACGACGCCGTTGGACGCCGGTCTAACGATGTGAGCGGTCATATAGGCGAAAGCGGGGGCCGTGTCAGCCCCCGCCGTCGTCATGCCGATCAGAACTCCTCCCAGCCGTCCGTGACCACCGCCAGGGCCGGTTTGCGGACGGCGCCGCCCGCCTTGCGAAGGGCCGCCACCGTCTGGGCCACCGGCTGCGGCGTGCGAACCGGCGCGGCGGCGAGCCTGGGCGCAGCCGCATGGCCGGTGCGGAAGCGCGACACCGAGGCGGCCAGGACGTCGGCCTCCTGCGACAGCGAGTGGCTGGCGGCGGTCGACTGCTCGACCATCGCAGCGTTCTGCTGGGTCACCTGATCCATCTGGTTCACGGCGGTGTTGACCTGTTGCAGGCCCGTGGCCTGCTCCTGGGCCGAGGCCGAGATTTCCGAAACCAGGCCGTCGATTTCGGCCACGCGTCCGACGATGCGCTGCAGGGCCTCGCCGGTCTGGCCGACCAGGGCCACACCCGCGCCGACCTGATGGCCCGAGGCTGAAATCAGGGTCTTGATCTCTTTCGCCGCCTCGGCCGAGCGCTGGGCCAGGGCCCGAACTTCGGACGCGACCACGGCGAAGCCGCGACCGGCGTCGCCCGCCCGCGCCGCCTCGACCCCGGCGTTCAGGGCCAGGAGGTTGGTCTGGAAGGCGATCTCGTCGATCACGCCGATGATGTTGCCGATCTGGGCCGAGGACTGCTCGATGGCCGTCATGGCCTCGACCGCGTCGCGAACGATGACGCCGCTCTTCTCGGCGTCGCCGCGCGCCGACTGGACCACGCTGGAGGCTTGCCGCGCGCCGTCGGCGGTGCGGTTCACCGTGGCGGTGATCTGATCCAGGGCGGCGGCGGTCTCTTCCAGGCTGGCGGCCTGCTGCTCGGTGCGGCGCGACAGGTCGTCCGAGGCCTGGCTGATCTCGCTGGAGCCGGAGCGGATGGCGGCGACGTTGTCCACCACCACGGCCACGGCCTGCTCCAGTTGAGCGATGGCGGTGTTGAAGTCGGTCTTCAGCTGTTCCGAACGCGCCGCCACCTGGGCGGTCATGCGGTGGGTCAGGTCGCCGCTGGCCATGGCCTGCAGGCCCTGCCCCAGGGCGACGACGGCGATGCGGTCCTCCTCGGCGGTGCGGGCCTTCTCGGCCTCGACGCGGGCGCGCTCTTCCTCGGCGGCCTGGCGGGCCACGGCGGCTTCGACCTCCAGACGCTCATTGGCGATGGCGGCGTCGCGGAACACTTCCAGCGCCCCGGCCATGCGGCCGATCTCGTCGTGACGGGCCAGGCCGGGAATGGGGGCGGTCTTGTCGCCGTCGGCCAGCCGCTTCATGCGGTCGGCCAGAGCCACGACCGGCCCGGCGACCGAACGGCCCAGCCTCCAGCCGGCCACGCCCATGGCCAGGGCCACCAGCAGGGCCATGCCGCCCAGGGTCAGGGCCGCGCGGCCCACGGCGGCGACGATCTGATCCGTATAGACGCCCGAGCCGACCACCCAGCCCCAGGGCGCGAAAGCCTTGACGTAGGAGACCTTGGACGCCGGTTCTTCCTGACCCGGCTTGGCCCAGTTGTAGTTGAGGAAGCCGGCCCCGTCGCGACGGGCGATCTCGGTCATTTCACGGAACATGAAGACGCCGTCGGCGTCGGTCTTGGTGCTCAGGTCCTGACCCTCCAGTTGCGGACTGAAGGGGTGCATGACCATGCGCGGCTGCATGTCGTTGACCCAGAAATAGTCGTCCTGGCCGTAGCGCAGGGCGCGCAGGGTCGACAGGGCCGCGGCCTGGGCCTGGGGTCGCGTCATCACGCCCAGCTGTTCCTGGGCCTGATAGTGGGAGACCACGCTGTGGGCGACCTCGACCGTCTTCTTGGTCCGGTCGGCGATCTCGGCGCGCATCACGCCGTCCAGCTTCATGAGCGAGAGGCCCGTCACCAAGAGCAGGCCGGCCACCGCCAGCACCGACAGCAGGTTCACCCTGCCGCCGATCGTCAAACTACGCATTCGTCATATCCCCTGACTGTCAGGGTCAGGATGAAGAACGCCGGTAAACGCAGCGGAAAACTCCGCTTGCGTAGAACTCCCTGCGTAGTCGCCCTTACGACCAAGGTCGCGGATCGCCGCCGAAACGACGCTCCGCCTTAGGCCTGGCGCTGGAATTCCAGGAAGATCGGCGTGGTGTCGCCCAGCTTCTTTTCCTCATAGCGGGTGACGACGTGGTCGGCGGGGACGGCGAACCAGTCGGCGCCCCCCTCTTGGATGTCGCTCGCCACGATCCGCGTCAGGCCCGGCGTGCGCGCCAGCCGCTCAAGCGCCCACTCGGCGTAGTCCAGCCAGTCGGTGACGAAGCGCGCCCGGCCGCCGGGCTTCAGCAGGCGGGCGATCTCGACCGCCGTCTCGTCCTGCAGGAAGCGGCGCTTGTTGTGACGCGCCTTGTGCCAGGGGTCAGGGAAGAGGATCATCACCCGGTCCAGCGAGGCGTCCGGCAGGGCCGTCATCACCGCGCGGGCGTCGTCGGCGTGCAGGCGCACATTCTTCAGACCGCCCTCCTCCACATGGCGCAGAGCCGAGGCCACGCCGTTGAGGAAGGGCTCGCAGCCGATCATCAGGGCGTCCGGGTGGCGCGTCGCCTGTTCGGCCAGATGCTCGCCGCCGCCGAAACCGATTTCCAGCCAGGCTTCCTTGGCCTCGGGCATCAGGGCCAATGGATCGATCGGCCCCTTGGCCGGGTCCGGCACGGCGATCTGCGGCATCAGGGTGTCGAACAGGGCCGCCTGACGCGCCTTGATCGGCCGCGACTTGATGCGCCCGAACGAGCGCAGCGGGCCGTGGGCCTGGGCCCACTCGGGACGGTCTTGGTCAAAGGCGGGCTGATCGGCGGGAGGAGCGGACTTGTCGGTCATGGCGCGCGCTCTAACCCCTTAAGGCCGCGCACGCAAAGGCGATCAGCCCGGTTCTAGCCCCAGGGACCGCGCGGGGCCGTCGGCGTCGAGGGCGTGGTCGGCACGCTGGTCGAAGGCCGGGCCGCAGCCACAGGCGCCGTCGTCGGACGTCGCCCCATGCCCATCTTTGTCCCCAACTCCATCAGGGCGCGGACGCGATTGCCGGTGGCCGGATGGGTCGAGAACAGGCTGTCGGCGCCCTTTCCGTTCAACGGGTTGATGATGAACATATGGGCCGTGGCCGGATTGCGCTCGGCCGGCACGTTGACCGCGCCGCGCGCATAGGCCTCGATCTTCTGCAGGGCCGAGGCCAGGGCGTGGGGGTCCTTGGCGATCTCGGCGCCGACGCGGTCGGCCTCGTATTCGCGGGCGCGGCTGATGGCCATCTGCACCAGACCCGCCGCCATGGGCGCCAGGATCATCAGGGCGATGGTCCCGATCAGGCCGCCAGGACGCTCACGGTCGTCGCCGCCGCCAAAGAAGAGGGCGAAGTTGGCCAGCATGGCGATGGCCCCCGCCACCGTGGCCGTCACCGTCATGGTCAGGGTGTCGCGGTTCTTCACATGGGCCAGTTCGTGCGCCATCACCCCGCGCACCTCTTCGCGCGTCAGCATGTCCAGCAGGCCGCTGGTGGCGGCCACGGCCGCGTTCTGCGGATTGCGGCCGGTGGCGAAGGCGTTGGGCTGATCGTTGGGGATGATGGTGATGGTCGGCAGGGGCAGGCCCGCATCCGTCGCCATCTGCTTGACGTCGGCGACATAGGCGCGGACCACGGCGTTGGGATGGCTCTCGTCCACCACCTGGGCCCGATACATCTTCAGCACGATCTTGTCGGCGTTCCAGTAGCTGAACAGGTTCATCCCCGCCGCCACGACCAGGGCCAGGCCCATGCCGGTCGCGCCGCCGATCAGATAGCCCAGCCCCATGAACAGGGCGGTCATCACGGCGAGCAGGGCGAAGGTCTTGAGATGGTTCATGCGGTCCAGGCGGCGTCGGGGGTGGCGAAGAAGTCCTGAACGTCTATGTGAGGCCCTGTTTCCCCGCCCTCAAGGCAGACCCCCTGTGACCGAACAGCCCACCCCGCCCGCCGCTGACGATGTTGAAACGGCGCCCGCCTTCAACGCCGACGTGCCCCACGCGACCCCAGAGCGCCCCTTGAGCGCGGTGGCGCGTCGCGCCCTGCTGGAAGCGGCCGAACGTCGCAAGGCGAGCGAAGAAGTGGTTCTGGCGGACGAGCACGGCGGTCCGCGCGGTCCCGAACCGACCCGCTACGGCGACTGGGAGAAGAAGGGTCTGGCCGTCGATTTCTGAGCCGGAAGGCCGCGTCGCTCGCGTATCGGGAGAATATTGAACGCTCTGACGGAAACCGCGTTAACCTTTGCGGCTGAAACAAGGAGCGTGGCCATGAAGGCTGTTCTGTATATCGCTGTCGGCGCGGCCCTGCTCGTCGCCGGAACCGCCGAGGCGCAGACGCGCCATGTCCGCCACAACGCCGCCTCCGGCTACGCCCAGCAGGGCTATGCCCAGCAGGGCTATGCCCAGTATGGGGCCCAGCGCGGCCCGATCGTCGAGAGCCGCGTCCAGACCTATTACAGCGACACGGGCTGGCAGGGCGGCTACGGCCCGGTCGAGGCCTATGGCTACGGCTATGGTTACGGCGGCGCCGGCTATCGCCCGCCCGTCGTGGTCGCTCCGGCGCAGCAGCCGATCCGTCACGGCGGCTATGGCTACAGCGGCGTGACCCGTTCCATGCCCTATGGCTACGTCGTCGACGGCTATGGTCGCTATCCTTGGTCGCGCGGCGGCGGCTATCAGCAGACCCAATACGCGCAGGGCCAATATCAGCAGGGCTATTACCAACAGGGCGGCTACGCCTCGGACTGCCGCTGCGGCCCGCCGCCGCAACCGGTCCACTACCGGCCCGAACCGGTCTATGTGAGCCAGCCTCCGGTCTATGTCTCGCAGCCGCCGGTCTATGTGGAATCCCCGCCGGTCTATGTGCAGCCGGCCCCGGTCTATGTCGAACCGGCCCGCGTCCACGTCGCCCCGCCGCCCGTCTATGTGGCCCCCGCCGACGTCCGCGTCGCCCCGGCCCAGGTCGAGGTCGCCCAGCCCCAGGTCCACGTGGCCCCGCCGCGTGTCGAGACCGCGCCTCCCGTCGTCAACTTCGAGCAGGGCTACTACGCCGTGCCCGACGCGCCGCCCCCTCCCCCGCCTCCGCCGCATCACCGCTCGCCGACCGAGCGGCCCTATATGCAGGAGCCCGGCGAGCGCGGCTGATACGACAAAGGGCGGCCCCCGCAGGGAGGCCGCCCTTTTTGTTTCACGTGGATCAAGGGGTTGCGGGCGCTCAGATCAACGCGATCTCCGCGGTTATGGCTTGCGCCGCCGCGCGCGGATCGGTCCCGGCGGTGATCGGGCGTCCGACCACCAGATGGGTCGCGCCGGCCTCCAGGGCGCTGGCCGGGGTCGCCGCCCGCGCCTGATCGTCCAAGGCCGCGCCGGTCGGCCGCACGCCCGGCGTCACGATCAGGAAGTCGTCGCGCCCCGCCGCCAAGGCGATCTCGCGCACCCGCGCCGCCTCATGCGGGCTGGAGACCACGCCGTGAACGCCCGCCTCCAGCGCCTGACGCACCCGCAGTTCGACCAGATCGGCGGCCGACAGGCTGTGGTCGTCCGCCTTCAGGTCGTCTTCGGTCAGGCTGGTCAGGACGGTGACGCCCAGGATTTTCAGATCCGACCCCGCCGCGCCACGCGCCGCCGCCGCCATGACCTGAGGCCGGGCGTGGACCGTCAGCAGGTCGCAGCCCGCATGGGCCAGCACCGCCGTCGCCTTCTCCACCGTCGCGCCGATGTCGTGCAGCTTCCAGTCGAGGAAGACCTGAGCCCCCGCCGCCTTCAGTTCGCGCGCCAGGCCCATGCCGTCCGAGGCGAACAGCTGCAGTCCCACCTTGTAGAAGCCGACCGCGTCGCCGATGCGCTCGACCAGGGCCCGCGCCTCGTCGGTCGTCGGCACGTCCAGGGCGCAGATGACGCGGGGATCAAACGGGCGATTGGGACGATCTGGCGACATTTCCGGCTCTCGGCGGGTTGCAGGCGCGCGCGGATGCCCCGATAGGTGAGACCAAGGGTCGCGGGGTCGCGCGGCGGGATTTAAGGGCGGGGGCAAGCAATGAACGCGGTCGATCTGGGGGTCAACCTGTTCGTGGCGCTGTTCGCGCTTCTCGATCCTATCGGCAATGTGCCGATCTTCGCCGCCGCCACCGCCGGGGCCTCGCTGCGTCAGCGCATCAGCGTCTCGGCCATGATCTGCGCCTTCGCGGTCGCCTTCCTGGCCTTCTTCTTCTTCACCGGCCTGGGCCTGCTGCAGTTCTTCGGCATCTCCCTGGCCGCCTTCCGCATCGCCGGCGGCATCCTCTTGCTGCTGCTCGGTCTCGACATGGCGCGCGAGGACTTCCTCAAGATCTTCGCCGACGCGGACGCCGTGACCGACGCCAAGGACGTGCGCGGCTACGCCAAGCGCCGCTTCAAGCGCCTGATCGTGCCCTTCGCCATCCCGCTGATGATCGGCCCCGGCGCCATCTCGGCCATCATCATCAACGCCGGCGAGGCCCAGAAGCTGGGCGCGGCGGGCACGGTCGCCTCCCTGTCCGCCATGGTCGCCGCCTGCGTCGTCACCTTCCTCTGCTTCGCCGCCACCGGCCCGATCAGCCGCATCCTTGGCGACGTCGGCATGGCCATCGTGGTCCGCGTCCTGGGCCTGATCCTGTGCGCCCTGGCCATCCAGTTCATCATCGCCGGCCTGGGCGAGGCCATCCCCGGCATGTTCAGCATCGGCGTCACCGCCCCCTACCCCGCCGGCGGTCACTGACCTCAGCCGTCATCCCGGCCGCAGCGAAGCGAAGAGCCGGGAGCGCCCAAGACTCAACGGTCAGCGTCTGTTGCGGTCCCGGATAAGCGCTGCGCGCTTTCCGGGATGACGGCGCGTTCCGGCTAAAGCCTATCCAGACGTTTGGCGTGGCCGCCGACCATTTTCAGCGCCAGGGCGTCGGGCAGCAGCCCGCCGAGCGCCGCCAGCACATTGTTGGCGAGCCCCGGCGTGACGCGCGGCCGGTTGGCCTCGACCGCATCCCAGCCGATGCGGGCCACGCGCTCGGCCTCCATCCACATCCAGGCCGGATAGGCGCTCGACACCTGCTCGCGCGAGCCGTTGACGTCGTGGAACTCGGTATAGGTGTAGCCGGGACAGAGCGCCGTGACGTGGACGCCCGTCCCTCGCGTCTCCAGCCACAGGCCCTGCGAGGCCTTGATCAGGAAGCTCTTGATCGGCCCATACAGGGTGTCGCCGCCCGTCGCCGGCATCTGGCCCGCCAGGGAGGCCACGTTCAGCACCCGGCCCCAGTTGCGTTCGACCATGCCGGGCAGCAGCAGGCGCGACAGCTCGACCGGCGCCGTCAGCATGACGCGGATCATGGCGGCGTGGTCGGCCGGTTCGGTCGCCAGAAAGCCCGTGGTCCGGCTGAAGCCGGCGTTGTTGATCAGGCCGTCGACGCTCAGGCCGCGCGCCTTGATCGCCTCGACCAGAGCGACGGGCGCGGCGGGCTCGGCCAGATCAGCGACCACGACGCTGGCGGTCACGCCGTGCCGCGCCGTCAGGTCCTCGGCCAGGGCCTGCAAGGGGCCTTCGCGCCTGGCGGTCAGGATCAGGTCATGACCCCGCGCGGCGCACTCGCGCGCCAGGGCCGCGCCGATGCCGGCGCTGGCCCCCGTGATCAGGATGGTGCGCTCCCCCAAGCGACGCGCGTCAGGCGGCGACGGGACAGGAGCCGTGCGGCGCGAAGGCGCGCAGCGAGGCAGGGTCCGCCTCCAGCAGGTCGGCGATGGTGATCTTGGCCAGGGCCGCGCCCGCGGCCCGATCGGCGGCGGTCAGGGCCTTGGCCACCTGACGGGGGATATGCTCGCCCACCGGGCAGCCCTTGGCCCCGGCCGGGGTCGAACCCAGATGGGCGCAGCCGTTCACCGCCTTCAGCACCTCGTCCAGACGGATGGTCTCGGGCTGACGCAGCAGCCAGGACCCGCCCGAGGCGCCGGGGCGCGTGGCGATCAGTCCCGCCTTGGCCAGCAGGGCCGTCACCCGGCGGATGACCACCGGATTGGTCGGCACCGAGGCGGCCAGAACGGCGCTGGGCGCGGCGTCGGCGGCCGAATAGGCGCCCTTGTGGGCCAGATAGGCCAGGGCGTGGGCGGCGACGGGGAATCTTTGGCTGTCAGACATCTTGATCAATGCTCCAGACCGGAAGGTAGGGCTTCCGGCGCCGTTTCACAAATCCAACCGCAACAAAAACTGTTTTAATTATCGTAAAGCTTCACGCCCCGGCCTTTCGGGCGAAGCCCCAGGCCGCGTCCGACAGGGGCCCGACCTGGGCCGCCATGGTCCTGGCGTGGGCGCTGGCGGCGGTGCCGTCGCGCACCCGCCCGGCTATGCCCTGACAGATGGCGGCCAGCCGGAACAGGTTGTAGGCGAACAGCCAGTCGAGGTTCTGCGGCGCCGCCGTCCCCGTCTTTTCAGCGTAGCGCTCGACCGTCTCCTCGACCGAGGGAATGCCCAGGGCCGCAAGATCCGCCCCCGCCAGACCATTGCGCAAGGACGCCGGAATGACCCAGGCGATCAGCAGATAGGAGAAGTCGGCCATGGGATCGCCCAGGGTCGACAGCTCCCAGTCCAGCACCGCCCTCACCCTGGCCTCGCTGGGATCAAGGATGAGATTGTCGAGGCGGAAGTCGCCGTGGACGATCCGCGTCGGCCCTTCCGGCGGCAGGCTGTCGGGCAGGAAGGCGATCAGCTGGTCCATGGCCGCGATCGGCTCGATCTCCGAGGCCCGATACTGCTTGGTCCAGCGCCCGACCTGACGGGCGAAATAATTGCCCGGCTTGCCGTAGTCGCCCAGGCCGATGGCGGAGGGATCAAAGGCGTGCAGGGCCGCCAGCGCATCCGTCTGGGCCTCATAGACGGCGCGGCGTTCCATCGGGGCCAGACCCGGCAGCTTCAGGTCCCAGAAGACCCGCCCCTCGACCTTGTCCATGACATAGAAGATCGAGCCGATGACGGCTTCATCCGTACACAGAGCATAGGGCCGCGCTACCGGAAACCCCTGCGCGTGCAGGGCCGAGATGACGGTGAACTCGCGGTCCACGGCGTGGGCGCTGGCCAGCAGGGCGCCCGGCGGCTTCCTGCGCAACACATAGGTCCGCCCCGGCGTGGTCAGCTCATAGGTCGGGTTGGACTGGCCGCCCTTGAACTGACGGATCGTCAGCGGTCCGGCGTAGCCCTCGAGGTTCGCGCTCAACCACCGATCCAGCGCCGCCTCGTCCAGGCGATAGCGTTCGTCCACCTCGCGCGTGCCGGAAAAGGCCGCCTGAGCGTCCAGAGTTTCAGTCATTCGCTCTCTCCCGCGTCGGGCGTCGCGGCGATGATGGCCGCCCTCACCGCCCCGCGCCAGCCCTTGAGCAGACGCGCCCGTTCCTCCTCGCCCATGCGCGGGCGCCAGACAGCCGGGGCCTCGGCGGGCGCGGTCCACAGCTCGCCCGTCAGGCCGACGCCGAAGGCCGCCAGCCTGGCCGCCCCCATGGCCGTCATCTCCTGGAAGGCCGGGCGCTCGACCTCGACCTCGCAGATGTCGGCGACGAACTGCATGGCGAAGGCGTTGGCGGTGACCCCGCCGTCCACCTTCAACCGCGTCAAAGGCGGCGCCCCGTCCTTCTTCAGAGCATCGAGCAGGTCGCGCGTCTGATAGGCCAGGCTTTCCAGCGCCGCGCGGACGAAGTGGGCCGGGCCGCTGTCGCGGGTCAGACCGATGACCGTGCCGCGCGCCTCTGGCTTCCACCAGGGCGCGCCCAGACCAGTGAAGCCCGGCACCAGATAGACCCCGCCATTGTCCTTCAGCGTCTGGGCCATGGCCTCGGACTGACGCGAGTCCGAGATCACCTTCAACCCGTCGCGCAGCCACTGGATCGCCGACCCCGCCGAGAAGATGGAGCCTTCCAAGGCATAGGCGACCTGGCCGTCAGCCGCGTATCCCAACGTCCCCAGCAGCCGCGAGGTCGAGGCCACCGGCCGGTCCCCGACATTGGCGACCAGAAAGGCCCCGGTGCCATAGGTGATCTTGGCGTCCCCGGCCTGCAGCGCCCCATGGCCGACCAAAGCCGCTTGCTGGTCCCCCGCCGATCCATGAATGGGCAGCGCCCGCCCGAACAGGCTGGCGTCACAGTCGCCCAGATGATCGGCGCAGCCTCGGATTTCGGGCAGGGCCTTCATCGGCACATCGAACAGGTCGCAAAGATCATTGCGCCACGTCAGCGTCCGCAAGTCCATCAGACTGGTGCGGCTGGCGTTGGTCGCGTCGGTGACATGGCTCTGTCCGCCGGTCAGCTTCCAGATCAGCCAGGCGTCGATGGTGCCCAGCTTGACCTCGCCCCTGGCCGCCCGCTCGCGCGCCCCCGGCACGGCGTCCAGCAGCCAGGCGTATTTCGAGGCCGAGAAATAGGGGTCGAGGATCAGGCCGGTCGCGGCCTGAACCGACGCCTCATGCCCGTCCGCCGCCAGCCGCGTGGTCACGTCCGAAGTGCGCCGGTCCTGCCAGACAATCGCCCGGTGCAAGGGCTCGCCGGTCGCCGCGTCCCACAGCACCGCGGTCTCGCGCTGGTTGGTGATGCCGACGGCGGCGAAGCGGCCGACGCCGCCCGCCTTCCTCACCACCTCACGACAGGTCTGCAGGGTCGCGCGCCAGATCTCGGCCGCGTCATGCTCGACCCAGCCCGACTGCGGGAAATGCTGCGCCAACTCAATCTGACTGACGGCGACGGCGCTGAACGCGCCTCCATTCTTTTGGCCTATCGGGCTTCGCCCTGCTTGAGGCGCATCTGCTTGAGGCTGCGACACCTCGAATGCGATGGCCCGCGTCGAGGTGGTGCCCTGGTCGATGGCGAGGATCATGTTCGCTTGCATGATGTGAGTTATGCAGAGGCGAAGGCTGAGCGTAAGAGGGAACCTATGCACACCCCCTCCTTCTCCGGCGTCCTCGACGCCGCCCGCCAGATCGCTCCCGCCGCCGTCCGCACGCCGCTGATCGAGCATCCGGCCCTGAACGCGGCCGTCGGCGGTCGCGTCCTGATGAAGGCCGAGACGCTGCAGGTCGCCGGCGCCTTCAAGTTTCGCGGGGCCTACAACCGCATCAGCCGCCTGACGGATGAGGAGAAGACGCGCGGCGTGGTCGCCTATTCCTCGGGCAATCACGCCCAGGGCGTGGCGGCGGCGGCGCAGGCCGTGGGAACCCGCGCCCTGATCGTCATGCCTGCGGACAGTCCTAAGGTGAAGGTCGAGGGCGTGCGGGCCTTCGGCGGCGAGGTGCGCTTCTACGACCGCTGGAGCGAGAGCCGCGAGGCCATCGGCGCAGAGATCGCGGCCGAGCGCGGCTCCATCCTCGTCCCGCCTTTCGACGACCCCTTCATCATCGAGGGTCAGGGCACGGTGGGCCTGGAGATGCTCGAACAGGCCGGCATCCCGATGGACCAGTTGCTGTGCGGCGCCTCGGGCGGCGGCCTGATCGCCGGGCTCAATCTGGTCATGGCCGAACAGAGCCCCGACACCCGCGTCATCGTCGTCGAGCCCGAAGCCTTCGACGACACCCGCCGCTCGCTGGCGGCCGGTGAACGCGTCGCCCACCCGCAGGGCGCGCCCTCCATCTGCGACGCCCTGATGGCCCCCATGCCGGGCGAGATCACCTGGCCGATCAATCGGCGCCTGGCGGGCGCCGCGACCGTCACCGACGCCGAGGTGGCCGAGGCCATGCGCTTCGCCTTCCGCTGGCTGAAGCTGGTGATCGAGCCGGGCGGCGCCGTCTCCCTGGCGGCGCTGCTGTCCGGCAAGGTCGCGGCCGAGGGCCTGACCACCGGGATCGTCCTGTCGGGCGGCAATGTCGATCCGGGCCTGTTCGCCGAGATCATCGAGGGGCGGTTCAGCGCCGCCTGACCGTCATCCCGGACGCCCGCTGGGCGAGCCGGGACCGCCCAGAACACCGTCGTCAGGGCTTCCGGCGGTCCCGGCTCATCGCTGGCGCGATGTCCGGGATGACGGCGCGGGAGGCCCCCTTGCGCTCGCCCGCGACGCAGTCAAGGCTGCGTCAAACGGAGGGGCCCGATGACGAAAGCCAGCGATCTGCCATCCTTGGTCGGCCAGGAGGTCGGCCTCAGTCGCTGGATCACGGTCGATCAGGCTCGCATCGACGCCTTCGCCCGCATCACCGAGGACGAACAGTTCATCCACGTCGATCCCAAGCGGGCCGCCGCCACTCCCTTCGGGGGAACCATCGCCCATGGCTTCCTGACCCTCAGCCTGGCCTCAGCCATGAGCTATGACGCCGTCGCCCCGCTGGACGGCATGGTCATGGGGGTCAACTACGGCTTCGACAAACTGCGCTTCCTCGCCCCGGTCCCGGCCGGTTCCAAGGTGCGCGGCCGCTTCAAGCTGCTGTCCGCCGAGGACAAGGGCGCCCAGGACGGCGTGACCCGCTGGCTGCTGAAGCACGAACTGACTGTCGAGATCGAGGGCGCCGACAAGCCGGCCCTGATCGCCGAATGGCTGAGCATGCAGATGGCCAGGGGCTAGGCCTCACCCGTTTCGGGCGCTGGACAAGACCGGAAGAACGGCGCTGCAGTAACCCTGAAATTCGGCGCATTTTCAGATCGAGGAGGCTGGACCGTGCACCTACACCCACTGTCCGTCTTCGACGGTCTGTCCTTTCTGGTGGCCGTCTTCGCCGCCTGGACGGCGCTGGACCTGTTCCAGCAGGCGCGGGCGCATCAGGGGGCCGGACGCCTGGCCTGGCTGGCCACGGCGGCGGCGGCCATGGGCGGGGGCGTCTGGTCGATGCATTTCATCGCCATGCTGGGGTTCAATCCCGCCGCCCCCGTCCACTACGACCCGGGACTGACCGCCGCCTCCTTTCTTCTGGCCGTCGCCGGCTCAAGCCTCGCCTTCCTGATCGCCTCGCGGGGCGGCGCCGGTCGCGTCGTCATCGCCGGGTTCGTCATGGGCGCCAGCATCTGCGCCATGCACTACCTCGGCATGGCGGCGCTGCGAACGACGACCGTCCTGACCTATGCTCCCGCCCCGGTCGCCCTGTCCGCCGCCATCGCCCTGTCCGCCTCCATCGCCCTGTCCGCCTCCATCGCCGCCCTGTTCGCCGCCGAGCGGGCGCGCTCGCCCCTGTGGCGGCTGGGCGCGGCGGTCGTCCTGGGCCTGGCGGTCGTGGGCATGCACCATGTCGCCATGTCGGCGCTCACGCTCTCGCCGCTCCAGTCCGCCGCAAGCCTCGACCCGCCGGGCGCGCCGCCGCTGATGCTGGCCGTCGGCGTCGCCGCCGTCACCGTCGTCATCCTGTTTCTGGCCCTGGCGGCCTCCATGATCGGCCAGCGCGACAAGCTGATCTCGATCATCGACGCGGGCGGGGTCGGCTATTGGGAGCTCAGCCTTCCGGGCCAGACCCTCTGGCTGTCCGGGCGCGCGCGCAAATATCTGGACCTGGCCCACGGCGAAGCCTTCGGCGCCCGCGACTTCGTGCGCAAGCTGAAGCCCGAAGACCTGCCCCGGCGCGCCGCCACCCTGGCCCGCGCCCTCAACGGCGACGGCGAATACAACGCCGAGTATCAGATGCGGGACAGCGGGCGATGGCTGCTGCTGCGCGGTCGGCTGATCCGCTCGCGTTCGGGGCGGCCGATCAAGCTGGCCGGGGTCATCACCGACGTCACCGACCGGCGCCAGGCCTTCGCCGCCCTGGCCACCAGCGAGCATCGCCAGCGCCTGCTGATCAATGAGCTGAACCACCGGGTCAAGAACACCCTGGCCACCATCCAATCGATCGCCGCCCTGACGGCCCGCCGCTCATCCAGCGTCGAGGAATTCATGCGGCTGTTCGAGGCGCGGCTGATCGCCCTGTCGGACACCCATAACCTGCTGACCGCCAACGGCTGGGAGAAAGCGGGGCTGCGCGACCTCCTGATCCAGGAGTTCCGCCCCTATGCCGAGGATCGTCTGCGGATGGAGGGGCCTGAGGTGACACTGGGCGCCGAGCAGTCCCTGTCCATGGGCCTCATCCTGCACGAACTGGTCACCAACGCCGCCAAATACGGCCCGTTGAAATGCCCCAGCGAAGCGGCAGGATGGGTGGACGTTCGCTGGAGCGCGGTCGATGCGGACGGCCGCATCACCCTGGACTGGGTCGAACATGGCGGCCCGGTCGTGGCCCCGCCGACGCGGTCAGGCTTCGGCTCGCGCCTGATCGACGTCAGCATCCGCACCACCCTGGCCGGGTCGGCGACCATGGACTACGCTGACGGCCGCCTGCATTGCCGCCTGGTCTTCCGACCGGGCGGCGAGCCCAAAGTCTAGGGCTCGCCCAGGCAGCGCAGCGCCACTTCCAGATTGCGCAGGCCGTCCTCGCCCGAGACCGCCGCCGTCTCGCCGGTGCGGATGGCGTGGACGAAGGCCTCGTGCTCCTTCTTGAGCGGCTCGGCCGGCCAGGAGTTGAGCATCCGCGTCGAATAGGAGCCGTCCGGCTGCTGGCCAAAATACTCGGTCACCTGGCGGGTGATCAGGTCAGCGACGATGAAGCGGTTCTTGGTGGCGACCTGCAGGGTGCGGGTCTTGTAGGGGGTGACCCAGTTGGTGGTGATGTGGGCGATCACGTCATTGGCCATACGGAACTGCAGCAGGGCCGAATCCTCGCGCGAGGCATGGGTGTGGCCCAGCAAGGACTGGACCTCGACCACTTCCGAGCCCGTCAGGTGACGGATGATGTCGATGTCGTGCACCGCCAGGTCGATGACCACCCCCACCTCGCCCATGCGCGGCGGGAAGGGGCCGACGCGGGTGATCTGGATGGAGATGATCTCGTCGCCGTCGATGGCGCGCTTGACCGTGTCCACCGCCGGGTTGAAGCGCTCGACGTGGCCGACCATCAGGACGCGGTTGTTGGCCTTGGCCGCGTCGATCATGGCCTGGGCGTCGGCGACCGTCGCCGCGATCGGTTTTTCGACCAAGACATGGACGCCCGCGTTCAGCAGGGCCACGCCCAGCTCGGCGTGGAAACGGTTCGGCGTGGCGATGACGGCGGCGTCCAGGCCCGCGGCGACAAAGGCCTGCGCCGTGGTCACGGCGTTCGCGCCATAGGCGGCGGCCACGCCCTCGGCCGTCACGGCGTCGGGATCGAACACGGTCGTCAGCTCGACGTCGCGCAGTTCGGACAGGACGCGGGCGTGGTTGCGGCCCATGACGCCGGCGCCGGCGACGCCGATCTTGAGGGGGGTCTGCTGGGTCATGCGATCTCTTTCTTTCGTCATCCCGGAAGCCCGCAGGGCTATCCGGGACCGCCGGAAGCGCCGGCGTCTGTTGCGGTCCCGGCTCTAAGCTGACGCTTCGGCCGGGATGACGGAAATGCTTAAGCCTTGAAGCTGGCGACGGCGGCGATGATGCGGTCCTGGGTCGCTTCGTCCAGATCCGAGTGCATCGGCAGGCTGATGACCCGCTCCATCAGGCGCTCGGTGACAGGCAGGCCCTGCGGCCCGCGCGGATAGTGGGCGTAGGCGGGCTGCAGGTGCAGCGGGATCGGATAATAGACCGCCGTCGGCACGCCCTGTTCCTTCAGATGCGCGGCCAGACCGTCGCGATCCTCGTGCTCAATGGTGTACTGCGCCCAGTTCGAGACATTGCCCGCCGGCACGTCCGGCACGGCGGCGACGTGGGGACGTAAGGCTTCGTTGTAGCGGGCGGCGATGCGGTTGCGCCACTCGATCTCCTGGCCGAAGACCTTCAGCTTCTCGATCAGGACGGCGGCCTGGATAGTGTCCAGACGGCTGTTCAGACCGATGCGCATGTTCAGATATTTGGGGTCGTGGTCGAAGGTCTTGTCCTTCAGGTCGACCGCCACCGCCTTGCCGTGCACGCGAATGGAATCGATCAGCTGGGCCAGGTCGTCGTCATTGGTCAGCACCGCCCCGCCGTCGCCGTAGCAGCCCAGCGGCTTGGCCGGGAAGAAGCTGGTGGTGGTGATGTCGGCCCACTTCAGCGGGTGTTCGCCATTGATCGTGCAGCCGAAGCCCTGGGCCGAGTCCGAGATCAGCTTCAGGCCGTGCTTGTCGCAGATCGCCTTGATGGCCGGATAGTCGGCGGGCTGGCCGAACAGGTCGACGGCGATGACCACGCGCGGCGTCAGGCGGCCTTCCTTCAGCGTCACCTCGATGGCCGCCTCCAGATGGGCCGGGCTCATGTTGTAGGTCGTCGCGTCCACGTCGATGAAGACCGGCTCGGCGTCGAACCACGGCACCACCTCGGCGGTGGCGGCAAACGTAAAGCTGGGCACGAAGACCGCGTCGCCGCGGCCCACGCCCCAGGCCATCAGCGGCAGGGCCAGGGCGTCGGTGCCGTTGGCGCAGCCCAGGGCGTGCTTGGCGGCGCCGAAGGCGGCCAGGTCGGCCTCGAACTGGCGCACCTGCGGGCCCATGACCCAGGCGCCGCCGACGACGGCGTCGGCGACGGCGGCCTCGATCTTGCCGCCGAGGCGAAGGCGCTGGGCCTGAAGGTCGATGAAGGGAATGGTCATGAAGGCTCTCTCGGTGACGCCCTGCGCGACCGGGCGCGTGGACTAAGGAGGAGGTTATGTCGTTGCGGCCTCCTATCAAAGCCGCCGCCCAGCACCAAACTCGTCAGGGTCACTTCGCGTTGCCGGTTGCAACGAAAGCCATGCTTGGCAAAGCCCGCAAGCCTGCCTAAGCCCAAGGGATCATGACGCTTTCGACGACGCAGAATCGGGTTCGCGACTGGCTGTTCGGCCAGGCCCTGCCGCTGTGGGCCCAGGTCGGGATCGACGCCGAGGGCCGCTTCTTCGAGAAGCTCGACTTCGACGGCCGCCCGATGGTCGGGGCGCCGCGCCGCACGCGGGTCCAGGCGCGTCAGGTCTATGTCTTCGCCGAAGCCGCCGCCCTGGGCTGGCCAGAAGGCGCCGCCGTCGCTCAGCGCGGGTTGGACGCCCTGATCCGCGACTACCGCCGTGACGACGGCCTGTGGGTCCGCGCCATGGACGACGCGGGCGCCGTCATCGACGCCGCGCCCGACCTCTACGACCTGGCCTTCGTCCTGTTCGCCCTGGCCGCCGCTCATCGCGTGCTGCACGACGAGCGCGCCCTGCCCCTGGCGCTGTCCACCCTCGCCGCCATCGAAACCCAGATGGCCGACCCCGTTCACGGCGGCTGGCAGGAGGCCCTGCCGCCGGTCCTGCCGCGCCGCCAGAACCCGCACATGCACATGCTGGAGGCCCTTCTGGCCTGGCAGGCGGTCGCCCCCGACCCGGCCTTCGAGGCGGCGGCGCGGCGCGTGCTGGACCTGTTCGCCACCCGCTTCTTCGACCGCGAACACCTGATGCTGGGCGAGTTTTTCACCGCCGACTGGTCCATCGCGCCCGGCGGCGCGGGACAGGTGATCGAGCCCGGCCATCACATGGAATGGATCTGGCTGCTGGATCAGGCCCGCCGCCTGGGCTTCGACGGCCATGAGCGACCGGCCCAGGCCCTCTTCGCCTCGGCCCTGACCAACGGCGTCAACCCACAAGGGCTGATGGTCCGCGAGATCGACCGCATCGGCGTGGTGCGCGACGGCGGCGCTCGCCTGTGGGGCCAGACCGAGGCCCTCCGCACCCTGCTGCTGCGCGGTCGGACCGACCAGGCCCTCACCCTGACCGACACCGTCTTCGCCACCCATCTGGCGACCGAGACGCCCGGTCTGTGGATCGACAGCTATGACGCCCAGGGTCGCCCGCAGGACGCCTCGACGCCCGCCTCGACCCTCTACCACCTGATGACCGCCTTCTCGGCCCTGCTGACGGAGCCCGCATGAGCCGCCCCATGAAGCGACCAGGCGCTTTTCTCGACCGCGACGGCGTCCTGATCGTCGATTGCGGCTATCCGCACCGCCCCGACCAACTGGTCCTCATCCCCGGCGCCGCCGAGGCGGTGAAGCGGCTGAATGACGCCGGCTATGTCGTCGTCATCGTCACCAACCAGTCAGGCGTGGCGCGCGGCCTGTTCAGCGAAGAGACCATGCACGGCTTCAACGCCCTGCTGGTCGCGCGCCTGGCCGAGGCCGGGGCTCGCATCGACGCCGTCTACGCCGCCCCGCATCACGCCGAGGCAGTGGACGAACGCTATCGCCATCCCGACCATCCCGACCGCAAGCCCAACCCCGGCATGCTGTTGAAGGCCATCGCCGAGCATGATCTGGACCCGGCCCGCTCGCTGATGATCGGCGATCAGCCCTCGGACCTGGAGGCGGCGCGACGCGCGGGGGTGGCCGGCCATCGCTTCCCCGAGGGCGGCGACCTTGATCACTTTGTCGCGGGCGTGCTGATCGGCTGATCGCAATTCTTCATCTGGTGAATTAATCTCACAGCCAAGGTCATAAGAAACCGCCGGAGAAGACACGCATGCCCGCCCAGACCTCGCCCTTTGCTGAACGCTATGTCGAGCGCCGCTGGACTTCGCCGGACGGGCTCAGCCTCTATGCGCGCGACTACGCCCCGGCGGCGGGCGCGGCGGGTCTGCCGGTCATCGCCATCCACGGCCTGACTCGCAACAGCGCCGACTTCGGCGTCATCGCCGGGTTGATGGCCCAGAGCGGCCGTCGCGTCCTGGCGGTCGACGTGCGCGGACGCGGCCTGTCCGATCGCGCGGCCGATCCCATGACCTACCGACCCGACGTCTATGCGCACGACATGATCGCCCTGATGGAGCAGACGGGGATCGCCAAGGCCGTCTTCCTCGGCACCTCCATGGGCGGGCTGATCACCATGGCCCTGGCCGCGATCCAGCCCCAGGCCATCGCCGCCGCCGTCATCAACGACGTGGGGCCCGAGGTGGCGCCCGAGGGCCTGGCCCGTATCGCGGCCTATACCGGCAAGACGGTCGAGATCACGACCTGGGCCGACGCGGCCGCCTACGCCCGCGACATCAACGCCGTCGCCTTCCCTCATTACGACGACGCCGACTGGGGCGCCTTCGCCCGTCGCATCTTCCGCGAAGACGCCGACGGCCGGCCGGTGCTGAACTATGATCCCGACATCTCCGTCCCGATCAAGGCGGCGGGGGCAGCGGCCCTGGTCCCCGACCTGTGGCCGGCCTTCAAGGCCCTGACCACCGAACGGCCCAGCCTGCTGGTGCGCGGCGGCGCCTCGGACCTGCTCAGCGCCGAGATCGCCGGACGGATGCGCGAAGCGGCGCCCGGCATGGCCTATGTCGAGGTTCCCGGCGTCGGCCACGCCCCCATGCTGGACGAGCCCGAAGCCCGCGCGGGCATCCTGACCTTCCTGGCGGGGGTCGGCTGAGCCGTCAGGACACGGAAGGCTCGCTCCACCCCCGCCGTCATCCTCGGGCTTGACCCGAGGATCGAGGGTAGCGGTGCGCTCCACAGATCACTCGTCGCGCAGGTGGATCGTCCGATCCTCGGGTCAAGCCCGAGGATGACGGTTGCAGGAAGGCGCTAGGCCTTCTTCACAAACTCGGTCCGCAGCACCAGGCCGCGCACCTTCTCGACATTGGCCTCGATCTCGTCGGGGTCGCCGGTCAGGCGGATGTTCTTGACCATGGTCCCGCGCTTCAGGGTCACCCCGCCCGAGCCCTTGACCTTCAGGTCCTTGATCAGGGTCACGCTGTCGCCGTCGGCCAGGATGTTGCCGTTGGAGTCCTTGGTCACGTCGTCGGTCATGGTCGATCCTGCCTGAGATAGAGAAAGGGGGCCGCCGCATCCGCGACAGCCCCGCTTGTCCGGGCCTATTCGGCCAGACGCGCCTGGGCAAGGGCGATGCGCGCCTGAAGATGCGCATCCTGACCCGTGGCGGCGGAAATGGCGTTGAAGCGCTCGATGTCGAGGCCCGAACCCTGGATGGCGGCGGCCATCTGGGCCTGCTGCTCGGCGCTCGGCTGAGCCCCGTTCAAGGCGCGGGCGATGCCGGAAATCTCGCCCATGGCGGCGGCGAACTGACCGGCTTCGGCGTCAGTGACGCCAGCGCCGATCGAACCCGGCGCCGACGGCGCGGTTCCCGCCACGGCGACGCGGGCCTGAAGCACGGAGTCGCCCGAAACAGCGGTCGAGATGGCGTTGAAGCGTTCGACGGCCAAGCCCGAGTTCTGCACGGCGGCGGCCATTTCGGCCTGCTGCGCCTCGGTCGGGGCGCCGTTCTGGACGGCGGCGGCCACGCTCTGCACCGTCTTCATGGCGGCGGCGAACTGGGTCAGTTCGGCATCGGTGGGATCGCCCGCCGGGGCCGGCGCGGCGGCCGGAGGCGGGGTGGCGGCGTCCTGCGCCAGGGCGGGCGCAGCGGTCATGAACAGGGCCAGAATGGCGGTCGGGGCGGCGGCCGTTGCAAAACGCATGGCTTATCCTTCTGCAGTCCCGAACGCTCAGCCCAAGGCTGACCCGGACAGGTCCGGGCTCTCCCGCACGACCGGGTTGTGTCAGGCTCACAGAGGGCGGGGAGGCCCAAACGCTAACCCGCGCCAGGCCGATACGTAAACCCCAGGCCCGTCAATCGGGCGTATTGGCGTCCAGTTCATCGAGCCAGACGCGCGCTGACGAGTCCGACGGCGCCCGCCAGTCGCCGCGGGGCGACAACGACCCGCCGGTCACCACCTTGGGCCCGTTCGGCACGGCCGAGCGCTTGAACTGGCTGGTCTGGAAGAAGCGGATCAGGAACTTCCTCAGCCAGGCCTTGATGGTAGGCAGATCATAGGCGACCCGCTCGCCCTGCGGCAGGCCGACCGGCCAGGCGCCCGTCGCCGCGTCACCCCAGGCCTGGTGGGCCAGATAGGCGACCTTGGACGGCTTCAGCCCGAACCGGCTGATGTAGAAGAGGAAGAAGTCGTTCAGGGCATAGGGGCCGACGATGGACTGCGTCGACTGGATCGCCCCGTCGGCGCCCGCCGGCACCAGTTCGGGCGAGATTTCAGTGGCAAGAATGGCGTGCAAGGTCGGCGTCGCCGCCTCGCCGACCAGACCGCGCTCGGCCACCCAGCGGATCAGGTGCTGGATCAGGGTCTTCGCCACCCCGCCGTTGACGTTGTAGTGGCTCATGTGGTCGCCGACGCCATAGGTGCACCAGCCCAGGGCCAGTTCCGACAGGTCGCCTGTGCCCAGGACAAAACCGTGGTTCTGGCTGGCCAGACGGAACAGATAGTCGGTCCGCAGACCCGCCTGAACATTCTCGAAGGTGATGTCGTGCACCGGCTGGCCGTCCGCGAACGGATGGCCGATGTCCCGCAGCATCTGCTCGGCGGCAGGGCGAATGTCGATCTCGGCCCCCGTCACCTGCAGCGCCTGCATCAGCTTCCAGGCGTTGGACTTGGTCCCCTCCGAGGTCGCAAACCCCGGCAGGGTGAAGGCCAGAATGCCCGTGCGCGGCAGGTTCAGCCGATCAAAGGCGCGACAGGCCACCAGCAAAGCCTGGGTCGAATCCAGACCGCCCGAGACGCCGATCACCAGGGCCTTCGACCCCGTCGCCGTCATCCGCCGCATCAGGCCCTGAACCTGAATATTGAAGGCCTCGAAACAGTCCTGATCCAGACGCGCGGCGTCGTCCGGCACGAAGGGGAAGCGGTCCAGCGGACGGATCAGGGCGTCGCCCGGTCCCTGCCCCGCCTCGAACGGAACCACGGTCGCGGCCTCGCCTTCCAGACGGGCGCAGTCGGCGAAGGTGCCGTTGCGAAGCCGGTCCAGACCGATGCGGTCCACGTCCACGTCGGCCACCGTCAGATGGCTCTCCAGCGCGAACCGCTCGCCCTCGGCCAGCTTGCCGCCCAGTTCGTGGATGGTCGCCTGACCGTCCCAGGCCAGATCGGTCGTGCTCTCGCCCCAACCCGAGGCGGCGAAGACATAGGCCGACAGGGTGCGGCTGGACTGGCTGGCGCACAGCAGGGCCCGCTCGTCCGCCTTGCCGATGACGATGTTGGAGGCCGAGAGGTTGCACAGGATGCGCGCCCCGGCCAGCGCCGCCCGCGTCGACGGCGGCTGCGGCGCCCAGAAGTCCTCGCAGATCTCGACCGCGAAGACGAAGCCCGGCCGGTTGGTCGCCTCGAACACCAGACCCGGCGCAAAATCGACGCTCGTACCGTTCAGCAGGACGGCATCCTCGCTGCGGCTGGCGGCGGAGGCGAACCAACGCTTCTCATAGTATTCGCGATAGTTGGGCAGATAGGTCTTGGGGACCACGCCCAGCACCTCGCCCCCGCCCAGCACCACGGCGCAGTTGAACAGGGCGTCGCCGTTGCGGACCGGCGCGCCGATCACGGCGATGACGCCGGCCTCGTCCGCCACCTCGGCCAGATGCGCGATCTGGCGCTCGACCTCTTCCAGCAGGGCCGCCTGCATGTGCAGGTCGTCGATGGCGTAGGCGCTCAAGGACAGTTCGGGGAAGACCAGCAGGTCTGCGCCCTGCTCGCCCGCCTGACGGATCAGCCGTTCGTGTTCCTCGGCGTTGGCGGCAGGGTCGGCGACATGGACCACCGGGGTCGCGGCGGCGACGCGCACGAAGCCGTGACTGCGCGGGGCGTGGAAGGAATGCGTCTTCGCCATCAATCTTTCGCTCCTGTCGGACGCGCTCGGTCCAAGACCTCCGGCCGCGTCCGCCCCCTCCGCCGTCATCCCCGGCCTTGTGCCGGGGATCCATAGACTCGAGGTCGGCCGACAGCGCCCCCCCGTCAACCCCGGCGTTTATGGATTCTCGGGACAAGCCCGAGAATGACGGAAGAAAAAGGCGCCGCAAGGATCGCGCGTGACCTGCGAACCGCTGTCGGCTAAGGCTCGCAGCATGAGCGATACGCCCAAAAAAGGCTGGTTCCAGCGACTGAGCGCGGGTCTGTCCCGGTCTTCGAAACAGATGACCGAACAGGTCGTCTCGACCTTCGTGAAGGAACCCCTGTCCGAAGAGGCGCTGGAGCGTCTGGAAGAGCACCTGATCGAGAGCGACCTGGGTCCCGCCGCCTCGGCCCGCATCGTCGAACGCTTCCGCGAGCTGCGCTTCGGCAAGAGCTCCGACGAGCGCGAGATCAAGGAGGCCCTGGCCGAGGCCGTGGCCGCCGAACTGCTGCCGCGTCAGGCGACGTTTGATCCCCTCAACGGACCCAAGCCCTATGTGGTCCTGTTCGTGGGCGTGAACGGCTCGGGCAAGACCACGACGCTCGGCAAGATCGCGTCTGACCTGACGGCCAGGGGCGCCAAGGTGATGATCGTCGCCGGCGACACCTTCCGCGCCGCCGCCCGCGAACAGCTGAAGGTCTGGGCCGAGCGCGCCGGCGCCGATTTCGAAAGCCGCCGCGACGGCGCCGACGCCGCCGGCCTGGCCTTCGACGCCTATGCCAAGGCCAAGGCCGAGGGTTACGACGTGGTCCTGATCGACACCGCCGGGCGGTTGCAGAACAAGTCCGCCCTGATGGACGAACTGCTCAAGATCGTCCGCGTGCTCAAGAAGGTCGACGCGGAGGCCCCGCACGAAACCCTGCTGGTGCTGGACGCCACCGTGGGCCGCAACGCCCTGGAACAGGAAAAGATCTTCGGCCGCACCGCCTACGTGTCTGGCGTCGTGATGACCAAGCTGGACGGCACGGCGCGCGGCGGGGTCCTGGTCCCCGTCGCCCAGGCCTCCGACGCCCCGATCAAGCTGATCGGCGTCGGCGAGGGGGTCGAGGATCTGCAAGCCTTCGACGCGCGCGCGTTTTCCCGATCCCTGGTCGGGCTCGAGGACTGAGTGATGAGTGAAGCGACCGAGACCAAGCGCCCGCAGTGGATTCGTCAGGCCGTCGATTTCGGCGCCCTGATCGCCTTCATGGCCGCCTATTTCATCACCCGCGACATGATCAAGGCCACCTGGGTCCTGGTCATCGCCTCGGCCATCGCCCTGACGGTCGGCTTCGTGCTGGAGCGCCGGCTGGCCCCCATGCCCCTGATCACCGGCGGCTTCGCCCTGGTCTTCGGCGCCCTGACCATCCTCACCGACGACGACCTGTTCGTGAAGCTGAAGCTGACGGTGCAGAACGGCCTGCTGGCCGCCGTCCTGCTGGGGTCCATCCCGCTGAAGAAGTCGCCATTCAAGGCCCTGCTGGGTTCGGCCATCAAGGTCACGGATCAGGCCTGGCGCACACTGACCTTCCGCTATGGAATCTACTTCCTCTGCGTCGCCGTCGCCAACGAGGTCTTCCGCAGCCCCGCCGCCGTCACCGCCATCTGGTCGGCGCTGAACCTGGGAACGCCCGATCCCAACGGCGTCTGGACCGCCTTCCGCGGCGTCCTGTGGATCGCCGCCTCCATCTTCGGCCTGTGCCAGGTGCCGCTGATCATGAAGAACATGATCAAGGACGAAGACCCCGGCCCCATCTCGCCCGACACGGGACTTTAAGCCCCGTCATCCCGGCCAAGCCCGCCAGGGCGCCGAGCCGGGACCGCCACAGACGCAACCTTGGCCTGAGCGTGGCGTTCCTCTGCGGTCCCGGATAACGTCTGCGCCGTTTCCGGGATGACGAAGCCTAACGGCCTCAAGCAGCGCGAAGCGCGGTAGGTCCCGGAACAATGGCCTCAAGTAGCCCGTGAGGGCGGTAGGCCCCCTGATAAAATGTCTTCAAACCGTCAGGCTTATCGTCGTCAAAGCGTAAAGCGCGGCTGTTAGCTGTCACGCCATGTCCGGCCCTCTCCTCGCGGCCGGAACAGGGCCCAGACGGGAAACGAAGACGATGGTCAAGTCAGGCAAGCAGGCGAAGATCAAGGGCGGACTGGCGGACTCGCCCAGTCACCTGATGCACCGGGTGTTGCAGCTGTCGCTCGACATCTACGCCGAAGAGGCGGGCCCCGACGGCCTGACCCAGCGCCAGTTCGCGGTGCTGGAGGCGGTGTCGGTGCGCTCAGGGCTCACTCAGACCGATCTGGTCAAGGCCACCGGCATCGACCGTTCGACCCTGGCCGATCTGGTCGCCCGCATGACCGCCAAGGGCCTGCTGGAGCGCGAACGCTCGACCCTGGACGCCCGCGCCAAGGCCGTGCGCCTGTCCGAGGCCGGTCAGACGGCTCTGGCCGACGCCCGCCCCCGCGTCGAGGCCGCCGACAAGCGCATCCTGGCCCTGCTGCCCAAGGCCAGGCGCGAGGGCTTCCTCGACCTGCTGACCAGCCTGACCGAGGCCGCCGACGCCGCGCCGGAACAGGCCAGGGCCGAAGCCAAGGCGGCCAAGAAGGCGGCCAAGGACGCGCGCAAGGCCGAGAAGGCGGCGAAAAAGGCCCAGGACGGCGCCAAGCCGAAAAAGAAGAAGAAGGCTGTCGAACCGGCCGCCGATGCGGGCGCGATCGAGGCCGTGATCATCCCGCTGAAGGAAGCGGCGAAGGCCTAGACCCGGATGTCCAGCAGCGAGCCCGGCCGCTGATAACGCGCGGTGACGGAGGCTTCGGGCGTCGGCGCGGCGCGAACCGGCGTGTCCGCCCGCGTCTCGACCGGAGCGGCGGCGACGGGCGTCGGCGCGCTCATGCCCATGGCCGCGCGGAAGAAGGCGGACTGGGAGGTTCTCAGCGCATGGGCCGCGCCGCCTGCGGGAGGCGGGAAGGCCGGGCGTTCTGAAGGAATCGCGGACATGGGCCGACGATCCGCCCAAAGGCTCTAGATATGGTTAATGCGCGATTCACCCTGTTTCGCGCGGGCGGCCTTTAGCGAACCGGCGCCTTCAGGGCGTCCACCAGCTTCTGCAGGTCCGCGTCGGTCAGCACCGGTCCCGAGGACTTGGCGACGATGGTCCCATAGGCGTCCACGGCAAAGCTCTCCGGCACGCCCGAGACGCCCAGATCCAGCCCCGCCCGCCCCTCGCGGTCCACCAGCACCAGGGCGTAGGGATCGCCCAGTTCATCGAGGAAGGCGCGGGTGGCGACGGGGTCGTCCTTGTAGGCCACGCCGATGACATTGATGCCCTGGGCCTTCAGCTTCATCAGCTGGGGATGCTCCAGGCGGCACGGCGCGCACCAGCTGGCGAACAGGTTGACGATCATCGGCTTGCCGACGCCCGCCGTCTTCAGGTCCAGCCGTTGATTGGTCTCGACGTCGCCCTGCAGGATGGGCAGGACGGTCTCGGGGATGGGCTGGCCGACCAGGGCGTCGGGCTTGTATTCGCGCCCCTCGCCCGGCGCGCCGGACATCGTGTTCAGTTGCACCATCAGGAAGACGCCCAGCGCGGCCAGGGCCGCGATCGGGATCAGGGCGAACCAGCGGTTCATTTGCGGGCCTCTTCCAGACGGGCCAGTTCCCGTTTCCAGCGCCGGGCGGCCACCAGGGCGCGCAGAGAAATGGCGGCCAGGGCTGCCGCACTGATCGCCCAGGACGACCAGACGAAGACGCCATAGGGGCTCATGTCGAGATCCAGCATCGGCGGCTCCTCAGGCTTCTTGCGCGGCGCGGGCGCGCAGGGTCAGGACGCGGCGGCGGCGCACCTCGGTGCGGATCGAGGTCAGCCAGATGGCCCCGAACAGCATCCCATAGGCCGCCATCATGGTCAGCAGAGGCGCCAGATAGGCCGGGTCCAGACTGGTCCCACCCGCGCGCAGCAAGGACGCCGGCTGATGCAGGGTGTTCCACCAGTCGACCGAGAACTTGACGATGGGCAGGTTGATCAGACCGACCAGGCCCAGGACCGCGGCGGCGCGGCCGGCCTTCTGCTCGTCGTCGATCGAGGCGCGCAGGGCCATGTAGCCGAGGTAAAACAGGAAGAGCACCAGGACGCTGGTCAAACGCGCGTCCCACACCCACCAGGTCCCCCACATGGGCTGGCCCCACAAGGAGCCGGTGATCAGGGCCAGACCCGTCAGCACCGCGCCCGGCAGGGCGGCGGCGCGCGCGGCGGCGTCGGCCAGGGGATGGCGGAAGACCAGGGCGAAGAAACTGGAAACGCCCAGGGCCGCATAGGCGCCGAGGCCGAGCGTCGCGGCGGGGACATGGATGAACATGATCCGCACCGTATCGCCCTGCTGATAGTCGGCGGGCGCGGTGAAGCTGAGCCAGGTTCCGACCGCCAGCAGGACAAGCGCCAGCCCCCACAGCACCGGCGTGAGCGGGCGGGTGAAGCGCATGAAGCGGTCGGGATTGGCGAGGCCGAACATGGTCCGCCGATTACGCGGCGCGGCGGAGAACGGCAAGCCGCCCCGGTTGTCGCGATCCGCAAAACAGCGCCCCTCCTCCGTCATCCCCGGGCTTGTCCCGGGGATCCAGAAACTCAGGCGTGGTTGGCGGCCCACGACGAGACCTGAGTTGCAGGCGTCGTGCGTCTGGATTCTCGGCACAAGGCCGAGAATGACGATTGAACTGTATGATTTACAGCTTCAGCCCGTGCTCGGCGGCCAGGGCCTCCAGCTTGACCATCGGGCGCGGCCCCCAGTGGGCGATCACTTCCGAGGCGGCCAGCGAACCCAGGGCGCCGGCCTCGGCCAGCGACAGGCCGCGCGCCAGACCCAGCAGCACGCCGGCGGCGTACTGGTCGCCCGCCCCCGTGGTGTCGACCACCTTGTCGACCGGGAAGGCGGCGACCTCGACCCGCTCGTCGCCACGGAAGATGACCGAGCCCTTTTCACCGCGCGTCACGGCGGCGACCTCGACGATGCGGCCCAGGTGGGCGGCGGCGTGGTCGAAATCCTCGGTCTCGAACAGGGCGTGCAGTTCGCCTTCATTGGCCAGGACGATGTCGGCCGAGGCCTCGATGAAGGCCAGCAGCTCGGCGCGCCAGCGGTGGACGACGAAGCTGTCCGACAGGGTGATGGCGACCTTGCGGCCCGCAGCATGAGCGGCGGCGGCGGCGGCCTCGAAGGCGGCGCGGGCCGGGGCCGGGTCGAACAGATAGCCTTCCAGATAGACGATCTCGCTGGCGCCGATCAGCTCGGCGTCGATGTCGGCGGTCGTCAGCTGGTTGGCGGCGCCCAGGAAGGTGCACATGGTGCGCTGGGCGTCGGGCGTGACGTTGATCAGGCAGCGGCCGGTGCCGAAGCCGGCGCCCGCGCCGCCTTCCAGAACCGGGGTGTCGAAGTGGACGCCGGCGGCGCGGATGTCGTGGCTGAAGACCTCGCCAAGCGTGTCTTTCGCGACCTTGCCGATATAGGCGGCGCGTCCGCCGAACGAGCCCACGCCCGCCACGGTGTTGCCGGCCGACCCGCCCGAGGCCTCGACGCCCGCCGCCATGGCGTCATAGAGGGCCGCGCTCTGGGCCTCGTCCACCAGCTGCATCGAGCCGGGCGTCAGGCCCTGCGCCTCGAGGAAGGCGGGCTCGCACGGGCTCAGCACGTCGACGATGGCGTTGCCGACGGCGCAGACGTCGAAGCGGGCGGTGGAGATGGCGGTCTGGGTCATGTGCGCCCCATAGCGGGCCAGACGCCGCGACGCCAGCACCGGGCTTTTCGCCGCCGCCGAAAACAGCCTATGCAGTTCCCGTCCGAGGAGTACTCGCATGACCGACGTCGCCGTCCTGACCCCCGACCCCGCCGACCCCTCCTACGCCGGGCAATGGCCGGGCGTGCTGGACCGACTGGCGGCGGCCCTGGCCACGGCGGGGATCAAGGCCCGGCCGACGCCCTGGACCGATCATGTCGACAGCGCTCATGGCCTGATGGACTTTCCCCTGGTCCTGCCGCTGATCGTCTGGGGCTACCACCGCGACCACGAGGCCTGGATGCAGGCCTGCGCCACATGGGCCGAGGCGGGCGCCCCCCTGGCCAACCCCGCCGAGGTGCTGCGCTGGAACTCGGACAAGCGCTATCTCGCCCGGCTGGCGGAAAAGGGCGTGGCCATCCCGCCGACCATCTGGACCGACCACGCCAGCCCCGCCGTGGTCGAGGCCGCCTTCGCCGCCACCGGCGCCGAGCAGTTGATCGTCAAGCCGACCGTGTCCGGCGGCGCCTGGCGCACGCTCAAGGTCGCGGCTGGCGACCTGCTGGAAGACGTACTGGCCGACGCGCCGGTCGGCGGGGCCATGATCCAGCCCTTCCTGCCGACCATCGCCACGGCGGGCGAGACCTCGCTGCTCTTCTTCGGCGGCGAACTGAGCCACGTCGTCAACAAGCGCCCCGGCCATGCCGACGAGTTCCGCATCCAGGTCCAGTACGGCGGCCGGTATCAGCGGCTGGATCAGGCCCCCGAGGGCGCCCTCGCCCTGGCCGAGCGGACCCTGGCCGCCATCGACGAGCCGCTTCTCTACGCCCGCATAGACATGGTGCCCGACGCCGACGGCCAGTGGCTGCTGATGGAGGCCGAACTGATCGAGCCGGACTTCTACCTCGGCGCCGCGCCCGAGGCCGGCGCCCGCTTCGGCCGCGCCGTGGCGGACCGGCTGGGGCTGTAGTCAGTAGCCCTCCCCCTCGAGGGGGGAGGGTTGGGTGGGGGTGGAGGCAGGCCCCTGTCCACTGGAGTGCTGGAGATCGGCACTTCGTCTCATGCGCCCTATCGGCTATGTCGCGTTCCGCACCCCCATCCCCGGCCCTTCCCCCCTCGAGGGGGAAGGGAGACAGCAGGCGTGATGACGCGCCTACACTCGGCGCATAGGGGCGGCTTAAACCCCCACGAAGCTCGCCCGCGACGGACACAGGTCCGCAATAACGCAGGCCCCGCACTTGGGCCGCTGCGCCAGGCAGGTGTAGCGGCCATGCAGGATCAGCCAGTGGTGGGCCTTGGGCAGCCAGGCTTCGGGCACCACCTTGTGCAGCTGCGCCTCGACCTTGTCCGGGGTCGAACCATTGGCCAGCCCCAGCCGGTGCGAGACGCGGAACACATGGGTGTCCACCGCGATGGCCGGCTCGATTCCCAGTTCGTTCAGCACCACGCTGGCGGTCTTGCGCCCCACGCCCGGCAGGGCCTGCAGGTCGGCGCGGTTCAACGGCACCTCGCCGCCGTGCTGCTCGACCAGCATCCGGGCTGCGGCGATGACGTTCCGCGCCTTGGTGCGATAGAGGCCGATGGAGGCGATCAGCGGAATCAGCCCCTCCTCGCCCAGGGCCAGCATCTTCTGCGGCGTGTCGGCCACCGCGAACAGGGCCTTGGTCGCCTTGTTGACCCCCACGTCGGTCGCCTGGGCCGACAGGGCGACGGCCACGACCAATGTGTAGGGATTGACGAAGTCCAGCTCGGTCTTGGGGTCCGGCATGATCCCCGACAGGCGCACGAAGATGTCCTCGACCCGATCCTCGTCCGGCGGCCAGCCGATTATCGCCCCGACCGGCGCCTTCTTCGGCGCACGCGACCGCTTGCCCTTGGGCGGGCTGAGGGCGGCGCGGACAGCCTTGGACGGAGCGCGTGGACGAAGGGTCATCCCCTCGCTTCGCCTTCCCCGAGCGCGGCGTCAACCGGGCGGAATCGACACGGTGCGACGAAATCGCGCAGGCGCCTCTTGTATTTTGGACGCCCCTGTCCATTTTACGCGCCGAAATCGAAGCGAGCTGTCTCCCCATGGCCCTCCCCGCCACTCTGAAGAAACGCCTGCCCCTGATCGTCGGCGGCGTCGTCGGCCTCGCCCTGATCGCCGGAGGCGTGGTCTGGTGGCAAGGCAAGCAGCGCTGGGAGGCGACCGACAACGCCTTCGTCCAGGCTGACACCGTCCTGGTCAGCCCCCGCATCAGCGGCTCGGTCGTCGAGGTCCTGGTCAAGGACAACCAGCGCGTCGAGGCCGGTCAGGTCCTGGCCCGTCTGGACGACGCCGACGCCAAGGCCGCCCTGGCCCAGGCCCAGGCCAACCTGTCCGCCCTGACCGCCGCCGTGGCCAATGTCGACGCCCGCGCCGAACAGGAGCAGGCCAATATCGCCGCCCGCGCCGCCGCCGTGACCCAGGCCGACGCCCAGGCCAAACTGGCCCGCGCCGAGGTCGACCGCTACGGCAAGCTGGCCGCCGAGGGCTGGGTGTCGCAGCAGCGCATCGAGACCCAGCGCGCCACGGCCGAGACCGCCCGCGCCTCGGTCGCCCAGGCCCAGGCCGCCCTGACCGCCGAACAACGCACCGCCGCCGTCCTCGGCTCGACCCGCAGCCAGAGCGTCGCCGCCGTCGAACAGGCCCGCGCCCTGGTCGAGCAGGCCCAGCTGACCCTGGACCGCACCGTCATCCGCGCCCCCGTCGGCGGGGTCGTCGGCGCGCGCGGCGTCCGCGTCGGCCAGGTGGTTCAGGCCGGCGGACAGATGATGTCCATCGTCCCCCTGCAGGACACCTATGTGGTCGCCAACTTCAAGGAGACCCAGGTCGGCCGCATGCGCCTGGGCCAGGAGGTCGAGATCAAGGCCGACGCCTTCCCCGGCCAGGCCATCGTCGGCCGCATCGACAGCTTCGCCCCGGCCACCGGCTCGGAGTTCGCCCTGATCCCGGTCGAGAACGCCACCGGCAACTTCACCAAGATCACCCAGCGCGTCCCGGTCCGCATCGTCGTCGACCGCCGCGCCTCGGGCGAGCCCATCGCCCTGCGTCCCGGCCTGTCGGTCGAGGTCAAGGTGGACCTGAAGAGCCAGGGCGGCGCCGCCTTCGCCGACGCCCATCTGGGCCAGGTTGAAACCGCGTCCCTGGACACGGCCCGGTGACCGACGCCGCCGTTTCGGCGGGCGCTCCGGCCGAGGCGAGCGCCAAGCCGGAGATCAACTGGCCCGTCCTGCTGCTCGGCTTCGCCGGCATGGTCATCGGCCAGTTCATGGCCATTCTGGACATCCAGATCGTCGCCGCCTCCCTGCCCCAGATCCAGGCCGGGGTCGGCGCCTCGGCCGACGAGATCAGCTGGATCCAGACCGCCTATCTGATCCCCGAGGTCGTGATGATCCCCCTGTCGGGATATCTGTCGCGGCTGTGGGGCACGCAAAAGCTCTTCCTGGCCTCCTGCGTCGGCTTCCTGATCATGAGCGTGGCCGTCGGCCTGTCGTCGTCGGTCGAGATGATGATCTTCTTCCGCGCGCTGCAGGGCTTCCTCGGCGGGGCCATGATCCCGACCGTCTTCGCCGTGGCCTTCACCGCCTTCCCGCCCGAGAAGCGCGTCACCGCCAGCGTCATCATGGGCCTGATCGTCACCCTGGCCCCCACCGTCGGCCCGACCCTGGGCGGACACCTAACGGAATGGCTCAGCTGGCGCTGGCTCTTCTTCATCAACATCTTCCCCGGCGTGGTCGTCCTGTTTCTGGTCGGCCGCTACGCCCATTTCGACAAGGGCGACGCCAGCCTGGCCAAGGGCTTCGACTGGTGGGGCCTGGGCCTGATGGCCGCCTTCCTGATGAGCCTGCAATTCGTGCTGGAGGAAGGGGCCAAGAACGACTGGTTCGCCGACGACCACATCCTGCTGCTCAGCCTGGTCGCCGCCATCTGCGGCCCGGCCTTCATCTGGCGCTCGCTGGTCTATTACAACCCGATCGTCGAGCTGCGCGCCTTCGCCAACCGCAACTTCGTGGTCGGGGTCATCATGACCTTCATCGTCGGCGCGGCCCTGTTCGGCGGCACCTTCCTGCTGCCCCTCTTCCTCGGACGGGTGCGCGACTATTCGGCGGCCGAGGTCGGCACCACCATGGTCGTGTCGGGCCTGGCCATGTTCGCCACCGCCCCCTTCGCCGGGCGTCTGGTGCGGGCCGTCGATCCGCGCATCCTGATGTTCCTGGGCTTCATCCTGTGCGCCTGGGGCATGTGGGACGCGCGCCTGGTCACCGACCAGTGGGGCTTCTGGGAGTTCGCCGGGGTTCAGGCCGTGCGCGGCTGCGGCGTCATGATCGCCATGATCGCCTCCCAGCAGGTGACCATGTCCACCCTGCCGCCGCACATGGTCAAGAACGCCTCGGGGCTGGTGAACCTGTCGCGCAACGTCGGCGGCGCCTTCGGCCTGGCCATCCTCAATACGTCCCTGACCCAGAACTCGGCCCTGCACATGGTCGAGCTGACCTCGGCCATCAATCAGTCGGACACCGCCGTCAGGAACATGATCGCCGGCCTGGCCCAGCGCTTCTCGGGCTCGATCGACCCGCAGGCCTCGGCGATGAAGGCCTTCTACGGCATGCTGCAGAAGCAGGCGACGACCCTGGCCTTCGGCGACGCCTTCGCCCTCCTGGCCATCGCCTGCGCCTGCGCCGCCTTCGTCACCCTGCTGTCCAAGCCCGGCAAGGCCGACCCCTCGGCCGGTCCGTCCGAGGTCCACTGATGCCCCGCGCTCCCGGTCAGATCGACGAGCTCAAGAGCGCAGCCATCCTCCAGGCCGCCTCGGACCTGTTCGTGGAAAAGGGAGCGGGCGCCTCCATGACCGAGATCGCCCGGCGCGCGGGGGTGTCG
The DNA here is from genome assembly GCF_051353055.1 of Brevundimonas sp. CEF1. Classification (NCBI taxonomy): domain Bacteria; kingdom Pseudomonadati; phylum Pseudomonadota; class Alphaproteobacteria; order Caulobacterales; family Caulobacteraceae; genus Brevundimonas; species Brevundimonas sp. CEF1. The sequence continues at coordinate 3,448,255 of NZ_CP195593.1, read as the reverse complement.
AAACAGACCCTCTACAACCGCTTCCCCACCAAGACCGACATCGGCCGGGCCCTGGCGGCCCAGCGTTCGGACGCCGTCACCGCGCCCCTGCGGTCGGGCGCCGCGCCGGAAGAGGTCCTGACCGCCATCGCCGAGACCCTGATCAGCAAGATCTGCTGCGAGGGCAAGGGGGCCTCCCTGCGCGGCGTCGCCCTGATGTCGCCCGAGGCCCCGGAACTGGCCCGCGCCATCTATGACGCCGGGCCGGGCGAGAGCGTCCGCCGCATCGCCGCCTGGCTGACCGAACAGGACCGCCTCGGCCTGTTGTCTGTGCCCAACCCCGCCGCCGCCGCCGAGATGTTCGCCGGCATGGTCCTGGGCCACGGTCACCTGCGCGCGGTCCTGGGCCTGCCCCACCCCAGGGACGACGACGCCCCGGCGCGCGCCCGCGAGACGGCCCGCCGCTTCATCCGCGCCTTCGCCCCGAACTAGGCTGCGGTTTGGCCCTTTGGCCGGATCGGCGTAAAGGCCCGGCCAGCCCTGTCCTTGCGGAGTTCCCCCATGCTGATCCACCTGTCGTCCTGGCCCGAGATCGACGCGCGCCTGAAATCCGGCGCCGCCCTGTCCAAGACGGTCATCGTGCCGATCGGCTCGAACGAGCAACACGGCCCGACCGGCCTGCTGGGCACCGACTGGCTCTGCCCCGAAATCATCGCCCACGCCGCCGAGAAGGGCGACGAGCGGCTGATCATCGCCCCGACCTTCAACATCGGCATGGCCCAGCATCACCTGGCCTTCCCCGGCACCATCTCCCTGCGCCCCTCGACCTTCATGGCCGCCATCACCGACTGGGTCTCGTCCCTGGCCCGTCACGGCTTCGAGCGCATCTATTTCCTCAACGGCCACGGCGGCAACGTGGCCACCATCGAGGCGACCTTCGCCGAGATCTACGCCGAGTGGTCCTTCGTCGAGGAGCGTCCGCCCTTCGTGCTGAAGCTGCGCAACTGGTGGGACCTGCCCGGCGTGCACAGGCTGTGCGAGGAGATCTTCCCGGTCGGTCACGGCGCCCACGCCACCCCGTCCGAGATCGCCGTCACCCAGGCGGCCTATCCCGACCACATCAAGATCGCCGACTACAGCCCCAAGATCGCCCCCATGGGTCCGATCCGCGACGCCCTCGACTACCGCGCCCGCTTCCCCGACGGCCGCATCGGCTCGGACCCGGCCCAGGCCAGCCCCGAGACCGGCCAGCGCATCATCGACGCCTCCATCCCGGCGCTGATCCAGGACGTCTCGGCCTTCGCCGCCGAAGTCCTGCCCTGAAGCTGCCAGGAAACTGAAACCTGGACCTGTTCCCCTTGCCCGGCAGGCGGAACAGGCCCAGGCTCCCCTCATGAACCCCATTGCTCGCGCCGCCCGCACCGCCCGCGCCGGACAGGAGACCGCCGAGGCCTCGGCCCAGGTCATCGCCCGGCGCCTGGCCATCATGGGCGAGGCCCTGGCCGATCCCCTGCGCGCCGATCACGCCGAGCTGGGCCGCATGGGGACGGAAAAGGTCGAGGCCCTGACCGCCTCGGCCGGGGCCGTGGCGTCCGGCGCCCTCGATCTGGCCGATCAGGGCCGCCGCATCGCCGACCGCGAGAGCCTTGAGGCCTCGGCCCATCTGGCCCGCCTGGCCCGCGCCGACAGCCTGGCCGGCGCCGCCGCCCTGCAGACCGCCTGGGGCCTGGGCCTGTGGTCGCGGGCCGTCGCCGACAGCTGGACCATGGGCGATGCGATACTGAAGCTGCAGGCCCAGGCCCTGTCGCCCATCCACGCCGCCGCCGTCGCCAACGCCAAACGTCTCAAGCCCTGACGCCCGCCCGGCTCAAGCGCGCGTGATGGAACGCCGCCTCGTCCAGGGGTGTTGCTTGCTGTGACCCAGCAAGGAGCCTGACATGGCCGAAAAAGATCCCAAGACGCCCTACCCCGGCATGATGGGCGACGGCACCGAGGAACAGAACCTCAACCAGCCCGGCGATCCGTCCAAGCGCATCACCGAGGAAGAGGTTGACGAGGCCTTCACCAAGGACCCGAAGCTGGTCCCGAAGGAATAGCCGCTTCTCATGCCTCTTCGTCATCCTCGGGCTTGACCCGAGGATCGGCTGTTCCGCGCGCAACCGGCGTCAGAGCGAGCCAGGACAGTGGTCCATTCATCCGTCGAAGCAGAGCCGAAGGCTCGATCCTCGGGTCAAGCCCGAGGATGACGGCAGGGGATCGCCTCAGGCCGTCCTGATGATCCCGCCCCTGGCCTCGACCGGCCAGGGCGTCAGCTTGCCGCCCGCGCACGGCCCGCCGACGCAGGCGCCCGACAGCGGCTCGAACACCGCCCCGTGCCAGCCGCACATGATCAGCGAGCCGTCCGGGGTCAGATAGCGGTCCAGCTCCATGGCGATGGGGAAGCCCGCGTGCGGGCAGCGGTCGACCCAGCCGGCCACCTCGCCGTCCTTCTTGACCACGAAGCCGTGGAAGAAGGCTTCGCCAATCTGCAGCACGAAGCCGCGCGAACCGGGATCATTGAGGTCGGCCTCGGCGCACAGGGGCACATTCGGCGGCGTCTTCCAGACGCGCTTGCGCTCTTCGGCAACCGGCTCGTCCGTCATCCCCACACCCGCTATTCGCGTTCGGGCTTGAGCGGCCGGGTCAGCAGGGCCTCGATGGCGGCGTCCACCGTGGTCTCGCCCGCCAGGACGGCGGCGACGGCTTCGCAGATCGGGGTCTCGACGCCCAGCTTGCGGGTCAGTTCGCGCACGGCGGGCGCGCTCTCATAACCTTCGGCCACCGAGCGCTTGCCGGCCAGGGCCTGTTCGACGCTCATGCCCTGCCCCAGGGCCAGGCCCAGGCTCATGTTGCGCGACTGCGGGCTGGAGCAGGTCAGCACCAGATCGCCCAGGCCGCACAGGCCCGCCACCGTCTCGGCCTTGCCGCCCAGGGCCTGGGCCACGCGGACGATCTCGGCGAAACCGCGCGTGATGACGGCGGCGTGGGCGCTGCGGCCCAGTTCGCGGCCCTCGACGATGCCGCAGGCGATGGCCAGGACGTTCTTCAAGGCCCCGCCCGTCTCGGCCCCGATCAGATCGTCGGCCAAGTAGGGTCGGAAGACCGGCCCCGACAGAGCCGTGGCCAGGGCGACCGCCATATCCTCGTCCTCACAGGCGATGGTCACGGCGCTGGGCAGGCCGCGCGCCACCTCGGCGGCGAAGCTGGGTCCCGACAGGACGGCGGGGGTGGCCGAGGGAATGGTCTCGGCCAGGACCTCGGTCATCAGCTTCAGCGAGCCGCGCTCAATGCCCTTGGCGCACAGGACGATAGGCAGGCCCGGTCGGGCGTAGGGGGCGAAGGCCTGAAGCGTCGCCCGCATGTGCTGGGCCGGCGGCACCGCCAGGATCAGATCGCAGTCGGCCAGATCGGCCAAGCTTGAGGTCACGTTGATGGCCGAGTCCAGCTCGATCCCCGGCAGGAAGGCGTCGTTCATCCGCCGTGTGCGGATGCTCTCGATCACCTCGGGCTCGCGCGCCTGCAGGACGACCGCCAGGCCCGCCGCCGCCGCGCTCTGGGCCAGGGCCGTGCCCCAGGCGCCGCCGCCAATTACGCCTGCCGTGTGAAATTCCATGTCTTCTCCGGTCCCCCGACCACCGCCCGAACCCAAGGCCCTCAAGCCTTGGCGCCCTTGCGGCCCGTTTTCTTGTGCACAGGATCGGCGTTCGCGCGCGCCTCGTCCAGAGGCCATCGCGGCCGTGCGGCGACATCGATGTCGGACGTCAGCCCTTTTTCCAGCCGTTCCGCCCCCGCCAGGGCGATCATGGCCGCATTGTCGGTGCAATAGACCAGCGGCGGCGCCAGGAAGCTGAAGCCGTGCTTCGTCGCCAGATCCTCCAGCGTGCGCCGGATGGTCTTGTTGGCGGCGACGCCCCCGGCGACGACGAAATGCAAAGAATCATGCGCCTCGGCATAGGCCGTCATGGCCCGCTCGGTCCGCTCGGCCAGCTGGCGCGCAATCGCCTTCTGCACGGCGTCGGCCAGATCGGCCCTGTCCTGATCGCTCACGCAGGTCTGGGCCAGCCGCGAGGCCGCCGTCTTCAGGCCCGAGAAGGAGAAGTCGCAGTCCTTGCGCCCCAGCAGCGCCCGCGGCAGGTCGAAGCGCGACCCGTCGCCCTTCTCGGCCAGCCTCTCCAGCGCCGGCCCGCCCGGATAGCCCAGCCCCATGGCCTTGGCGATCTTGTCGAAGGCCTCGCCCGCCGCGTCGTCGATGGTGGTGCCCAGCCGGCTCATGTCGCCGATGCCGCGCACCTCCAGAAGCTGGCAGTGCCCGCCCGAGACCAGCAGCAGCAGGAAGGGATAGGTCGTCTCCGCCCCCAGCCGCGCCGACACCGCATGGCCCTCCAGATGGTTGACCGCGATCAGCGGCAGGTCGCGCGCCAGGGCCACGGCCTTGCCGTAGCTCAGACCCACCATGACCCCGCCGACCAGTCCCGGACCGGCCGTCGCCGCCACCCCGTCCAGGGCGGCGTAGTCGATCCCGGCCTCGCGCATGGCCCGGCGCGCCACCCCGTCGATCATCTCGACATGGCTGCGGGCGGCGATTTCCGGCACCACCCCGCCAAAGGCCGCGTGCTCGTCGATCTGACTGTGAATGACGCTGGACAGGACCTCGGCCCCGCTCGCCGACAGGCGCACCACCGAGGCGGCGGTCTCGTCGCAGCTGGTCTCCAGACCCAGAACCGTCAGCACGCGGCCTTCGGCCTCATCCGCGCCAAGGCTCGGCTTGGTTGCCCCCGTCGTCCCGCTGCTATAGTCCGCGCCAGTGTTCATCGGGTCGAGGTAGCGGCCCGGTTCCCCTTTCGCAACGGCTGCGCGACCCCATGACCCCGCTTCTTCGCATCGGCACCCGCCGCTCCAAGCTGGCCCTGGCCCAGTCCGGCATGATGCAGCGCGCCATCGGCCGCGCGCTCGGCGTGGCCGAGGCCGACATCGAAACCCTGGTCCCTCTGGTCGAGATCGTCACCACCGGCGACCGGATTCAGGACCGCCGCCTGCTGGAAGTCGGCGGCAAGGCCCTCTTCACCAAGGAGATCGAGGAGGCCCTGCTCGACGGCCGCGTCGACGTCGCCATCCACTCGATGAAGGACGTCCCCGCCGAACAGCCCGAAGGCCTGGCCATCGCCGCCGTCCCGATGCGTGAAGACGCCCGCGACGGCTTCATCAGCGAGCATTTCGCCAACTTCGCCGAACTGCCGCACGCAGCCCGTCTCGGCACCGCCTCGCTGCGGCGTCAGGCCCAGGCCCTGGCCCTGCGCCCCGACCTGCAGATCGAGATGCTGCGCGGCAATGTCGACACCCGGCTGAAGCGGCTGAAAGACGGCGACTTCGACGCCATCCTCCTCGCCTGCTCGGGCCTGAACCGTCTCGGCTTCTCGGACGTGATCCGCGAGCGCCTGTCGCTCGACGACTTCCTGCCCGCGCCGGGCCAGGGCGCCCTGGCCATCCAGACCCGCGTGGACGACGCCTCCGCCGACTGGACGCGGGTCCTCAACCACGACCTGACCGCGCTTTGCGTCGCCGCCGAGCGCGGGGCCATGACCGCGCTGGAAGGCTCGTGCCGCACCGCCATCGGCGCCTACGCCCTGATCGAAGGCGACGTGCTGCGCCTGACCACGGAAATGCTCAGCCCCGACGGCTCGGCCCGCTGGCGACGCGTCGGCGAAATCTCGGGCGTTTCGGCCACGACCGCCCTCGACCATGCCCGCAGCCTGGGCCTTCGCCTCGGCGGCGAGGTCCAGGCCGAGGCCGGCGACCAGAAGATCGTCCTCTAGGTCATGCGGCCGATCCGCCGCGTCTGGATCACCCGCGCCCAGCCCGGGGCTGCGCGCAGCGCCGCCCGGTTGACGGCGCTGGGCTACGAGCCGATCGTCGCCCCCCTGCTGACCCTCCGCGCCCTGCCCGACGCCCTGACCCCGGCGCCAGACTTCGCCACGGTCGCCGCCCTGGCCTTCACCAGCCCCAACGGCGTCGCCGCCTTCGCCGCCCTGACGCCCGACCTGCGCGACCGCCCCGTCTTCGCTGTCGGCGACGCCACCGCCGAGGCCGCCCGCGACGCCGGCTTCACCGACGCCCGCTCCGCCGCCGGCGACATCCACGCCCTCGCCCGCCTCATCGCCGCCACGCCCGTCGACGGCCTGATCCTCGCCCCCGGCGCCCGCGAGCCCGCCGGCGACCTGCCCGCCCTCCTGCCGGCGCACATCATCCAGCGCCTGCCCGTCTACGCCGCCGAGGAAACCGACGTCGCCCCGCCCGCCGATTTCGACGCCGTCCTCCTCCACTCCCCCCGCGCCGCCCGCGCCCTGGCTGCGGCCCTGACGCCCGACGCCGCTCGTGACCGGCTCGCCGTCTGCATCTCCCCCGCCGCCGCCGCCCCGCTTTCCGCCTCCAGCTTCACCAAAATCCGCATCGCCGACGCCCCGGATGAAACATCCCTGCTGACAGCGCTTGGCAAGTCCGTCGGAGCCGTATAAAGACCCCACCTCGCGCGGCTCTCCGACACATGTCCGAGCCGCCGACCGGAGCCGCTTTAGCTCAGCCGGTAGAGCACATCATTCGTAATGATGGGGTCAGGTGTTCGAGTCACCTAAGCGGCACCACCTTTTCCCGCGCAGGGAAACCCCAAGAAAATCAACGCCTTCTCAAGGTCGCCCTCAGAGGTTGTGTAGCAGTTTCGGCCGCTAGAGGTGTAGCAGTTCTGCGCAAGCAGCCGTCATCGCCAGCCCGGTCGAATCACGCAAAAAAGAAGGCGGCCCGTTCGGACCGCCCCCGCCTTCTAGGCATTCAGCTTATTGTTAAGCGCGGATCGACGCCAGGATAGGCGAACCAGCCGTTTCAAGGCGCTGCATCAACGGCACCGAGAAACCCTGCGGCCTAACGTCCAGGCCAGCGGCCGATAGACGATCTCGAAAAGCACGGGCACGCTCAACCTGCTCACGGAATGCAGCGTCCTTCTCATCGAACGAGGCAAGCGCTTGCTTCACTTCGGCTTCCATGGGGGCTCCTGTCAGTTCGCGGTGTGGCGGCTATAGACGTAGAATGGGACGCCTAGCCGGTTAAGATACTCTGAAAGGCCGTCACTGTAACGCCGCACGGCCTCTTGAAGTTCCTTATCCTCCCCGAAGTCGTCGATTTCGAGGCGGACAACGTCCTTTAGAGTCTGCATCCCTATGAACCGGCCATGGGAATGCCAGTGCGTGTTGTCAGACAGCAACATGGCGATCTCTTCCGCGCGCTGGACCTTCTGGTCCTGAGTCACGGGAGCACCGATGTTATGAGTTCTGTGGGCTGCCCAATCTTTAAACTTAAACTTGGTGAGCCACTGTTTGAGTAATGTTTTCGAAAGGTCGCGCGCCTGCTCATAGAATCGGAGCATCGCCAAGTCCTGCTTCTCGAACAAGACATACTCGGCCGGACTAAGCTCGTTGTCCTTAGACTTTTGAACTAGCTCGGCCACCTTATCTAGGTAACCAAGAGCCGGGACCAGATATTTACCATCGCGATCCGGGACTTGAGGGTCGATAGGCCCCAGAGAAGAAGAGTAGTCCATGTATATCTTGTCGCCAGACATACAGAATATGGTGCCCGCCGACATCGCCATATTCGGAACGATAAAATACACCGTGTCGTAGTGGTGGCGAATGAGCTCAACGAGCTTCTCAACAACTTCAGCCTGACCACCAGGAGTCGTCAGACAGACGCCAAGCGCCGCACGCTTGTTGGGGCGGCTGGCAAGCTCTTCCACCACGCCCCTGAAGAGAGGGACAATGCCGAAACGGAGCTCGCCGAAGCTATGCAGAACATCGCAGTCGAGCGCCTGTTCTATTTTCGCTTCCGCGTCTTCCACCACCTCGAATGTGATCTTGTCCAAAATCGGTAGATTGGTCGCCATCGTGCCCCCCGGTCGAATCGGCATATCCCACACGAAGCTGACAGGTGTCAAAACGCCGATCTCTGAGCTGATCGAGCGGTGAAGCAAAAAAAGCAGGGCAGCGCCCGGCTACCCCAGCGATTTCAAAGCCTCATAGACAGTGGATCGGGCTATGCTGAGGTGCTGAGATATTTTCATGGGCTTCATCCCCTCCGCATGGAGACGCTGGATGGCGGCTCTATCCACCGTGATAGGGCGACCTTTATAGCGCCCCTCGGCCTTCGCCTTAGCAATCCCCTCCATCTGGCGCTCACGGCGTAGGCTCGTCTCGAACTCCGCGAACGCCCCCAGCATGGTCAGGAACAGGCGGCCCGTGGCGGCCGTGGTGTCGAACTCCCCTTGCTGGAGGGCGCGGAAGCTAACCCCCTTGGCGGTGAGGACGGCGACCACCTCACTCAGGTCCGTGACGGAACGGGCCAGACGGTCGATGCGGGTAACAACGAACGTGTCGCCCTCCCGCACATACTCCAGTGCACGCCGCAGTTCCTCACGGCCCTCCTGGGTGGTTCCTGACCTCTTCTCGGCAAACACCTTGCCGCACCCCGCCTCGACCAAGGCGGCCTCCTGCACCTCCAGGGACTGCCCCACGGACGACACGCGGGCGTAACCGACGACGGCCATCAGAAGACCTCCACGAAGTGGAGTGAGGCAGGTGCGGTGATCGGGGCAGGCATGGAGGCGTCCGGAAAGGTCTAGGATGAAGCCGGAACTATCGTCCGATAATTGTCAGGTCAACCCGCTTCGGACAGCTTGGGCCCGTCCGCCGTGGGTATACCCATCCCGGACACCAGCGGAGGGGCTGCGAGGGCCGAAACGGCTCTGACGCAATCAAACGACGCTTGCCGACAGCTTCGCCCCTTCCACGCTCTCAAACAGGGTGCCTATGGGGGAAGGAGCCTGCGCTCCCAGACACATATGACCCCACAGATGAGTGACCCTAAACCCATCAGACATGGGGCCAGCACACGTCCATCCCCTAAATGTCCCTCCACACCCCTCGCCCGTTCCTGAGGATATCCTTAGGGGACCCTTAGGGAATCCTGAGGAGGCGTCGTTCCTCCGCTCCTAGGGTGGTTCCTATTTCAGGGGGCCAATGTCGGGCAGCCTTACCGCCTCCACCACCGCCCTACACTGCTCAAGCGACGGACCCGCCGAGTAGACACCCAACGTCATGCCGCCCCGCCCTTCCTTATGTCCCAGGACGGCTGAGATGACGTGCGGTGGTTGGCCTGCTTGTTCGGCCTTGGTGGCGAACCACCGTCGGAAGGAGTGGAAGTCAGCGTCCGACTGACGGCGTCCGTCCTGGCGCGCGTCGAGGCCGAGGTCACGACGGTAGGCCGTGAACCATTCCGCGACCTTGTAGCCCCGCCGCTCCGGCCGACTGGCGGGAGCTGTCAGCTCCTCCAGCAGGTAGGCGTCGGCCGCTTTGCCCTCAACGCGTCGGGCGACTAGGGCGGTCAGGTCGGGGTGGATCGGGACCGACCGCTCCCCGGCGGTGGTCTTGCTCCTGATGACGACAAAGACGCCCCCCTCGGTATCGCGAACCCTCAGATTTCCGATCTCGGCCTGACGCATCCCCGTCAGGGCAGCGAGAAGCATCATGTCCCTCAGCGTGGCCTTGGCGGGTCCTAACAGCAGCGCCTTGATCTCGGGGTCTGTAAACGCTCGCTTCTTAGCGTTGGCGCTCCGATCCACCTCCTTTCGAGACAACCCTACCCAAGGGTTTGCGTCCACGACGTGGCGCTTCTTCATCCACGTCCAATAGGCGGACAGCGCAGAGATATAGGAGTTTAGCGTTTTAACAGTCCGACCCTCGGCGGCGCTGTCCGCGAACTGATCTGCGACCCGACCCGTCACCGATTGGATGTTGTCTGCGTGGCGGTTGGCGGCGAGCCAATCAGTCAGGGCCTTCGTCGCGGCCCGCGTCCGCGCCGCATAGCTCGCCTTCACGCCCTCTTGGGCCATGTAGCGGTCCAGTTCCTCCGCAATGGGGACTGCGGTCCCCCTCACCTTCCCGACCAGCGCCAGAGCGGCCCGCTCCCTGTCAGGGTCGTATCGAGGACCGGACACGCCATCGTCGTCATTCACGGGCTCGCCCGCCAGCTCCTCCACCGTGGCGTCCCATGCCGCCTCCAGGTCCTCGGGGATGACATAACGCCCCGACTGTTGGGGATCGGGAACGCGGCGCTCCATCCACCATGCCTCAGCCTTCCGCTGTTCGGCCGTGGGGTCGCCCTTGGCGTCCTTGCGGGTCCCGTCGGGGTTCCGGCGGGCGGCCTCTATCTGTTCCCGCATCCGTCCCACCTCGACGACCGCACGGGCGCGAGCGACGGCGAGGTCCTCCGTGCCAAGCGACTGCCAGAGTTCGGTCTTGCCCAGAACCTCGCGGGCTCCTTGAGGGACCTTCACGCGGACGTAGTAGAAGCGTGAGCCCCCGCGTTTGATTGGGCTCGGGACGCTGATGGGCCTTCCGGCAGGGGGCTTTGCCATGGGCGGTGGTGTAGCAGTTTCGCCCTCAGAGGTGTAGCAGTTTTGATGGCAAGATCCTGAAAACACCGAGTTTATTGACTTTCAGCTCCATCAAGAAACGCGTCACCTAAGCGGCACCACCGTCCTTCCAGACATTGATAATGCAGGAAAGCCCGGCCCTGGTCGTCGGTCCGGCCTGCGGCGTGCGCGACAGGATTCCGCTCCACTTTTCGGTCATCACTTGAACGTATAAGCATATCTTTATATGTCTGTCGGCCTCACCGTCTTGCAGGAGCCTGCCTTGGCCCGTTCGTCGTTTCTGTTCACCTCCGAGAGCGTCTCGGAAGGCCACCCCGACAAGGTCGCGGACCAGATCTCCGACTCCATCGTCGATCTGTTCCTGTCCAAGGACCCCGAGGCCCGCGTGGCGTGCGAGACCCTGACGACGACCAACCTGGTGGTTCTGGCCGGCGAGATCCGCGGCAAAGGCATCATGGATGTCGAGGGCAACTGGGCTCCCGGCGTCGAGCAGGAGATCGAGGACACGGTGCGCGGCGTGGTGCGCGACATCGGCTATGAGCAAGACGGCTTCCACTGGAAGACCTTCCGCTTCAAGAACAACCTGCACCCGCAGTCGGCCCACATCGCCCAGGGCGTCGACGCCGGCGAGGACAAGGACGAGGGCGCCGGCGACCAGGGCATCATGTTCGGCTACGCCTCGAACGAGACGCCGGAGCTGATGCCGGCCACCCTGCAATACAGCCACAACATCCTGAAGGCCCTGGCCGAGGCCCGCCATTCGGGTCAGGAGCCGGGCCTGGAGCCCGACGCCAAGAGCCAGGTCACTCTGTTTTATCAGGACGGCCGCCCGGTGCGCGCCACCTCGATCGTCGTCTCGACCCAGCACAAGGACGGCCTGAGCCAGGATCAGGTCGCGGCCATCGTCAAACCCTATGTCGAGAAGGTGCTGCCCGCCGGCTTCATCACCAACGAGACCGAGTGGCACATCAACCCGACCGGCACCTTCGTCATCGGCGGGCCTGACGGCGACGCCGGCGTGACCGGCCGCAAGATCATCGTCGACACCTACGGCGGCGCGGCCCCGCACGGCGGCGGCGCCTTCTCGGGCAAGGACCCGACCAAGGTCGACCGTTCGGCCGCCTACGCCTGCCGCTACCTGGCCAAGAACGTGGTCGCCGCCGGCCTGGCCGACCGCTGCACCATCCAGATCTCCTACGCTATCGGCGTGTCCAAGCCCCTGTCGGTCCACGTCGACCTGCACGGCACGGGCAAGATCGACGAGGCGGTGCTGGAGGCCGAACTGCCCAAGCTGATCGGCGGTGCCTCGCCGCGCGCCATCCGTGAACACCTGGGCCTGAACAAGCCCATCTATCGTCGCAGCGCCGCCTACGGCCACTTCGGCCGCACGCCCGACGCCGACGGCGGCTTCAGCTGGGAAAAGACCGATCTGGTCGACCAGCTCAAGGCCCTCGTCTGAGGCCTGTGATCGCCTGATCCAGTGAAGGGCGTCGCGGCTTCGGCCGCGGCGCCTTTTTCACATCCAGCGCCCACGACACAATCATGCCCTTGCATCGGGGGGCGTCTGGTCCTTTAAGCGCGCCAGATACGCCTCCCCGCGTCCCGAAAGGATTTTTCGACCCATGACCTCGCCCGCCCCCAAGAAAGTCGTCCTCGCCTATTCGGGCGGGCTGGACACGTCGATCATCCTGAAGTGGCTGCAGGAGGAATACGGCGCGGAGGTCATCACCTTCACCGCCGACCTGGGCCAGGGCGAAGAACTGGCCCCCGCCAAGGAAAAGGCGCTGAAGCTGGGCATCAAGCCCGAGAACATCTTCATCGACGACCTGCGCGAAGAGTTCGTGCGCGACTTCGTCTTCCCCATGTTCCGCGCCAACGCCCTCTATGAAGGCCAGTATCTGCTCGGCACCTCGATCGCCCGTCCGCTGATCGCCAAGCGCCAGATCGAGATCGCCCGCCAGCTGGGCGCCGACGCCGTCTGTCACGGCGCCACCGGCAAGGGCAACGACCAGGTTCGCTTCGAGCTGGGCTACTACGCCCTCAACCCCGACATCCACGTCATCGCCCCCTGGCGCGAGTGGGAGTTCCGTTCGCGCGAGGCCCTGCTGGACTTCGCCGAGAAGCACCAGATCCCGATCTCCAAGGACAAGCGCGGCGAGGCCCCCTTCTCGGTCGACGCCAACCTTCTGCACTCCTCGTCCGAGGGCAAGGTGCTGGAAGACCCCGCCGTCGAGGCCCCCGAGTTCGTCCACCAGCGCACCATCTCGCCGGAAGCCGCCCCGGATGTGGCCACGGTCATCGAGATCGGCTTCGAAAAGGGCGACGCCGTCTCGATCAACGGCGAGGCCATGTCGCCCGCCACCATCCTGACCGCCCTGAACCAGTACGGCCACGACAACGGCATCGGCCGTCTGGACCTGGTCGAGAACCGCTTCGTCGGCATGAAGTCGCGCGGCGTCTATGAGACCCCCGGCGGCACCATCCTGCTGGCCGCCCACCGCGGCATCGAGTCCATCACCCTGGACCGCGGCGCCATGCACCTGAAGGACGAACTGGCGGTCAAGTACGCCCACCTCGTCTACAACGGCTTCTGGTTCTCGCCCGAGCGCGAGATGCTGCAGGCCGCCGTCGACAAGAGCCAGGAGAAGGTTTCCGGCACAGTGCGGGTCAAGCTCTACAAGGGCAACGCCACGGTCATCGGCCGCGAGAGCCCCTACAGCCTCTACGACCAGGACCTGGTGACCTTCGAGGAAGGCGTCCAGGCCTATGACCACAAGGACGCCGCCGGCTTCATCAAGCTGAACGCCCTGCGCCTGCGCGTTCTGGCCAAGCGCGACGCCCGCACCCGGGACTAGGACGCCGAAAGACTAGGGCCGGGCGATCCTCAGGATCGCCCGGCTGCGGTCGTCCGTGACCCAGATCGAGCCGTCGGCGGCGACGGCCATGACCACCGGCGAGCCGCGCGGCTGTCGCCCCGCCTCCCGATCCCAGCCCGGCGTCAATACCTTGCCCTTCACGCTCGGCGCCCCCGCCGGATAGGCCAGCGACCCGCGCGGATAGATGGCGTAACGCCCGCCCACGTCGGTCAGGGGCACGCCTTGCGCATCCGTCTCCACCGCCACGATGCGGCCCGCCGTGCGGCGGAAGCCGTGCCAGGTCATCAGCAGACGGCCGCGCAGCTCCGGGAACATCGCCCCGTCGTAATAGATCATGTCCAGCGGCGCCGCGTGCGGCGGCAACAGGGCGACAGGCCGCTCCCGCTCGCCGCACCGCGCCTGACGCGCGGACCAGCCAGGCAAGGGCGTCTGCAGATCGACGCAATAGGGCCAGCCGTAGTGCCCGCCCTGTCGCAGCACATTGACCTCGTCGAACGGATGCTCCGCCGTCGGCAGGTCCACCGAGTTTTCCGCCTGCAGCACCGTCCCCGACGCATGACGCACCAGGGCGATGGAGTTCCTCAGACCGCTGGCGAAGACCGTGCTGTCCTCAGCCCAGCGTCCGTTCCCCAGATAGGCGTGTCGGCGCACCTGGGCGGTGGCGGCGTCCTCGACGCAGGCCCCGCGTGCATCCGCCTTCACCTTGCCCGCCGCGTCCAAACAGCGGTCGCTGGGCGCCCCGACATTGACCAGCAGGTCGCCGTCGCCGTCGAAGACGAAGCTCGACAGCGGATGGCGATTGTCGTGCAGCCGGTTGTCCGGCAGGTCGCCGATCACGGTGCGCACGCTGGCCGCCGGGTCCGCCGCCTCCGGGTCCAGGGTCAGAATCCGGTTCATCTCGGACACATAGATCCGCCCGTCCGGCCCGCGCGCCACCGTGTGCGGCATGGACAGGCCGCCCGCCAGCCGCCGCCAGCGCGCCGCGCCGTCCGCCGCGAAGGACAGCCGCCAGATCGCGCCCCTGCCCGCCTCCCAGCCGCCCAGGTCGGTCACCAGCCAGTCGCCGTCCGCCATCGGCATCAGACCGCGCGGCATGCGCGGGCCGTCGGCGCCCGTTCCCTGCCAGACCAGGCCCAGACAGAGGTCCGGCGCCATCCGCACCGTCGTCGCCGGCCGCCCGCCGCACTCGCCCGACGTGACATAGGTTCGGGCCTGGTTTTTGGCCTGTGCATGAGCCTGGGCCTCGCCCCCGCTCGCCAGAAGCCCGAGCGCCGCGCCCATACAGAAAGGAACCAGGCCGAAAAGAAGATGAGATCGTTTCATGGCCCCATGCTGGCGCTTGCCCTCGGCCTCTGACAAGGCCAACCTTGCCGCGATCGTCGATCAAGGCGATCGATACAGTCCTGCGGCGAGTATCCAGCTCCCGCCCTGCCGGAGCTCTTTCCATGTCCCTGCGTCTGACCCTCGCCGCCGCTGCGGCGACGCTCGCCTTCGCCGCGCCCGCCTTCGCCCACGCCTTTGCTCAGGACGCCGCCCCGGCGGCCCCGGCCGTCACCGCCGCCCCCGCCCAGTCGCCCGAGGAAGCCGCCTTTGAAGCCAAGGGCATGGCCTTCGAGGCCGAAACCCAGCAGATGGGCGTCGAACTCCAGGCGGTGATGGAAGACCAAACTCTCGACGCCGCGACCAAGAAGGCGCGCACCAACGCCATCATGGACCGCTACGAGCCCAAGTTCGACGCCTTCGCCGGCGACCTGGAAAGCTTCCTGCGCGCCATGGCCGCCCTGCCCGAGCGGGCCGAGCAAAAGGACGAGCTCCTCGCCGCCGCCGAAGCCGCCCCGGCGCAACTGCGCGCCGCCTCGGCCCAGATCCGCGCCAGCATCGACCAGGCCCTGGCGGCGCCCGTCGCCCCCGCTGCGCCCAACTGATCCGGCCCGAGGGCGGGCGAACGCGCCTCCCTTACCGCGATTTCACTTGAGATCGGCCCTCCTTCGGCGGACCCTGCGGCGTCCGTCGAAGGAGAGATCCGTCATGATCCGCGCCCTGTCGCTCGCCGCCGCCCTCGCCCTGCTGCCCGTCTCCGCCGCCGTGGCTCAGGAGGCCAAGACCGCCGCCGAGATTCAGCTGGAGGCCGCCGCCGCCGCGTTCGAGACCAAGATGGAGGAGTTCGGCGAACGCGCCGAAGCCATCCAGGACGACGACGCCCTCGACGAAACCGTCAAGGGCCTGCGCATCGCCGCCCTGTGGTCCGAGTATCAGCCCCACGTCAGCGCCTTCACCAGCCTGGCCACGCAACAGGCCGGCGAGATCGCCCAGCAGGCCCTGGCCGAGATCGACATCGACGCCGTGGTGGCCGAGGCCCTGGCCGGCGTCGAACCCATGGTTCAGGGCCTGGCGACCAACGGCGCCTGGGCCCACGCCGACCCCGACCAGATGGTCACCTACGGCCTGGTGGCCGACTACGCCGTCGGTCAGTCGGAAGCGGCGCTGGAAGAGGTGGAAGCCGCCTTCAACACCCCGCTCGCGCCCCCGGCGCCGCCCGCCCCGCCCGCCGAAGCCTGATCCGCGCTTCCAGAGCTTGACCTGACCGGCGCCGGGCCGGAAAGGGTCTTATGGCCGCGCTTCCTGTCGATCCGCATCTCTACGCCGCCTTCCTGGGCGTCATGGCCGTCATGGCGATCAAGCCTGGACCGGCCAACCTGTTCGCCGTGGCGACCGGCATGGAGAAGGGCCGCGCCTCGGCCCTGATCGGCGTGGTCGGGATGAACGCCGCCACCCTGGTCTGGTTCGGCGCCGCCGCCCTGGGCCTCGGCGCCCTGGTCGCCGCCTTCCCCCAGGTGTTTCGCCTCATCGCCGTCCTGGGCGCCCTCTATGTCGCCTGGTTGGGGATCAAGGCCCTGCGCGGCGCCTTCGCCACCGCCGCCGAGCCCGACCATGTCGAGGTCAGGCGCGGCCGCAGCGCCCTGATCGACGGCTTTACAGTCCAGATCGCCAATCCCAAGGCCATCCTCTTCTTCACCGCCGTCCTGCCGCCCTTCCTGGACGTCAACCGTCCCGTCGCGCCCCAGCTGGCCCTGTTCGCCCTGGCCACCATCGGCATGGACGTCCTGTCGATGAGCGCCTACGGCCTCGGCGGCGCCGCCCTGGCGAACCGGATGAACGAGCCCCGTTTCAAGCGCGGATTCGGAATTTTCGTCGGCGGTCTGCTGGTCCTTGCGGCGATCCTGATCGTCACCAGATTGCACGGATAGGCGTCTGTGTCGCAGGCTCGGGAACTTGGCTGTTCACCTGTCGTTCAGCACCATCGACGTTCTATGGATGTTCAAGGAGAACCTCCCATGAAAAACCTTCGCAAGACGTCGGTTCTGGTTGCTCTCGCCGGCGCCCTGGCGCTGGGCGCCTGCGCCACCGCCACCCCCTATCAGCCGGCCGGCGTGAACGGCCAGCGCGGCGGCTACGCCGAGCAACGGCTCGAAAGCAACCGCTTCAGCGTCAGCTTCTCGGGCAACTCGGTCACCTCGCGCGACCAGGTCGAGATGTCCCTGCTGCTGCGCTCAGCCGAGCTGACGGTCGAGAACGGCTACGACTGGTTCGCCACCGTGACCCGCGCCACTGACCGCGACACCCGCTTCTATACGACGCCGGACCCCTTCTACTACGACCGCTACGGTCCCTACTGGGGTCCCCAATGGCGCTTCTATCAGCGCGGCTACTGGAGCACCTGGGACCCCTACTGGGGTCGTGACCGCGACATCCGCCAGGTCGACCGTTACGAGGCCACGGCCGAGATCGTCATGGGCCGCGGTCCCAAGCCCGCCGGCGACCCCAACGCCTTCGACGCCCGCGAGGTCATCAACAACCTGGGCAGCCGCGTAACCCGGCCTGCTTCCAGGTAAGAGCGCGCTATCGCTCGCTGCTTGAGCGCAGAACTAAAAACGCCCGCCTCATCGCAGAGGCGGGCGTTGCTGTCTGTGGTCACGGCCTCAAGCAGCCCGAAGGGCGATAGGCCCCCTAAAAAAGACCCCAGGGTCGGCTTCAGCCGACTCTGGGCGTCTTCAAGCGTCGTTTGTTCGAGTGGGTCGCCGGCGCCGAACCCAGGGCTTCGGGCACCTCGCCCTTGAAGTAGAAGCGCTGCCAGGCCTCCTTGGCCGCATCGGGATCGCCCGAGGCCAGGCGGGTGTTGAAGTCGGTACGCGCCCGGTTCCAGGCCTCGAACTGGCCCTTCATGCCCGGGTTGGAGTCCAGCGAACGGATCACCGGCTCGAAGGCCTCCACCTTGCGGTGCTCGACCGGCAGGATGAAGCAGAAGGGCTCGCCCTTCTCGAACTTGACCTTGCCCGGCCGCGTGAAGATCCAGTTCATCGTAAAGGGGAAGGGCAGCCAGTCGGTCTCGATCAGACCCGTCAGCGGCTGGATGCCGTCCTTGACGTGGTTGGGCGAGCCCTGCGCCAGCATGCCCCAGCCCGGCGGGGTGCGGAACAGATACTGCGGGTGCATGGTCAGCACCCCGCGCGAGAAGTGCGAGGTGACGAAGTGGTCCAGTTCCGGCTGCGGCCGGTCGGGCGTGATCTTGATGTCCGACTGGGCCGGACCGCCGTTCCATTCAGCGGTGAAGCCGAACGGGACCAGGATCTCCCACCCCGTCGTATTGGCCATGGTCAGCGGCAGGCAGCGATAGGGATGCCGGCTGGCGAAGGCGTCCATCCAGTTGCGCGACTGACGGCCCGGCACCAGGTCGCACGGCCGGGGGCTCATCGGATAGCATTCCAGTTCCAAGACGCGGCTCCCAAACAGGTCGAACAGGGGTAAGGATGATGTCCTCCTCCCCTATCGCCCCCGCCGCCTGTCCGACAAGGCCGAGATGACCGACACCGCCCCCGAACTGCCCGCCCCCGAGGCCACACCCGAGTCCGCGCCCGCCTATGACCGGGCGCGTCTGCTGGCCTGGATGGCGGGGAACGGCATCACCCAGACCACCCACGACCACCCCGCCGTCTTCCGCGTCGAGGAAGGCCTGGAGCTCAAGGCCGCCCTGCCCGGCCTGCACACCAAGAACCTGTTTCTCAAGGACAAGAAGGGTCGGCTGTGGCTGATCTCGGCGGCCCAGGACACGGTCATCGACTTGAAGCGCGCCCACCGGACCCTCGGCTCGGACCGCCTCTCCTTCGGCAATGAAACCCTGATGTGGGAGACCCTGGGCGTCCGCCCCGGCTCGGTCACGGCGCTGGGCCTGATCAACGACGTGGATCGTCGCGTGACCTTCGTCCTGGATCAGCGCCTGTGGGAGGCCGACATCGTCAACTTCCACCCCCTGACCAACACCGCCACCACCGCGCTCGACCAGGCCGCCTTCCGCCGCCTCCTGACCCGGCTGGACCGTCAGCCCCTGGTGGTGGACTTCGACGCCCTGGATTGAGCCGAGAGCGCCGTGCGATCCTCGCCTAGACTTCCAGCGCCCTGGCCCGGCCGAGGAGCATGATCCGGTCCGACGCCCCCGGCGCGAGTTCGGTCAGGTCGGGATCCTCCCCCCGCCACAGCGTCATCATCCCCGTCTCGGCCCGCCACCCCCGAACGCGGCTCCCCTCCTCCACGAAGAGCAAAAGACCGCCGTCCATGGTCCGACGCGCATCGGTCAGTTCCAGGGTGAACCGCCAGTTCCCCGCTGACGGCGCAGCCGGCAAGCCGCGCTGACCAGGGCCATGTCGAACGAGGAGCGGCGCCCCCTCCGCCTCCAGTCCCAAGGCCTTCAACGCCTCGGAGACGAACTGCTCCAGTTCAGCCGAGGCTTCGGCAACCGCGAAAGGCCCCTCTCCTCGCCAGACGGGTGCAGGCTGGTCAGGCGGGCGCCCGGCCAGCACGCGCCTTATGTCCGCTCGCGGTTCGCCCGAACCTGTTCTTTGCCCGCCCATGGGCGCAAGTCTTACAAGACGGCAAGGTATCGCCGCAAGTTTGTCACATTCTCGCCTCTAGCCGGCGGCGTGGATCCAGCCCGTGATCGACAGGCGTGGCGTCTGGGCCAGGCGCGTGACCATCGAAACCGCATGGAGCTGGGGCACGGCGAACAGGTTGAGCGCATTGAAGGCCGGCACATAGCCCTCCGCGACATGGCCGTCGTCGTCGAGGAACATGAGAATTCCGCCCCAGTCGGCGCGCCAGATCGGCGTCAAATTCAGGACATAGGCGTAGAGACGCCTTTGCAGGGGGTTCTCGTCGCCATGAGCGGTCAGGAAATGGTTCGGCAGGTACCGCGTGGCCATCACGTCGGCGAAGGCGAGACGCTCGTCGCCGGTCACGGCGGCCACGAAGTCGAGGAAGGCGCGGCTGTTGATGAAGTCCCGCGCCGATTGCATCGCCCGCGCCACAGGGCGACCCGCTTCCAGCTCCGCCGATATCCGCACCGTGTCGAACACATATTGAAGGGTGTCGGTGCTGGAATCCGCCAGGGATCGCTCCAGCTCCGCCCGTTCAGACGCCGGCATCGCCTCCAATTCCCTGACGCTGATGTCGAGGTCCTGACCCGTTCCGACGTGAAAAGACCGCGTCCAGTCCTCGGCGTCCTGCAGCAAGCCATGAAGTTCCCGAGCCGAGTCCGGCGTCAGGATCTCGGGGATATGAAGCCGTCGATGGCCGCCGAACACGTCCCGATAGCTTTCGGGCCGATGCAGAGGGTTCAAACGAAGAGAAGGGCGATCGGTCAAAACAGCCTCGGACAACAGCGCGCCCAGAGGCGGCAGCCGGCCCTCGTTCGCAAGTTAAACTTTCGACAGAAGGCGCGCCAAGCCAGATGTTCGTTGCGCAAAATCGCGTGTGACGGCCGAAAAATCCCGTTTCCCTGAATCTCCTGTCTCGACGGCGCGCCCCGGAATAATATCGCCGTTCTTCATCTTCGCGCCGACCGGCGCTGCGGGCCTTCATCGCGTCAGTTCCTGACAGGGAGACGGTGCATGCGACTGTTGTGGAAAGCCCTGGCCGTCGGCGGCGCCGGTCTGGTCCTGACGGGGTCGGCCGCCGCGCCGCGCCTGTCGTCGCCACCGCTCGATCCGACCGGCCTGTTCGGCGCCCTGTGCGGGCCGGGCCAGGCGGGCGGAGCGTTGCTGCGCGAGCTGGTGATCGCCTCGGCCGTCGCCGCCCCGGCCAGCCAGGCCCAGCCCATCCCCCTCTATCCCGACCTGACGACCTCGCCCCTGATCGCCACGACGCGCGATCCCCGCGCCCAGGCCTATTTCAGCCAGGGCCTGACGCTGGCCTACGGCTTCAACCACGCGGGCGCCGTGCGCTCCTTCCGCGAGGCGCAAGGCCTCGACCCCGACTGCGCCCTGTGCTGGTGGGGCGAGGCCGTGGCGCTGGGCCCCAACATCAACGCCCCGATGGACGAGCGCGACCGGGCGGCGGCGCTCAAGGCCCTCGAGCGCGCCATGGCCCTGCGGACCCTCGGCACGCCGCAGGAACAGGCCCTGATCGAGGCCCTGGCCCGGCGCTATTCGGACGACCCGGCGGCGGATCGCGCCGCCTTGGACGCCGCCTACGCCGACGCCATGCTGGCCGTCGCGGCCCGCTTCCCCGAGGATGACGACATCGCCGTCCTGGCCGCCGAGGCGGCGATGGACACCACGCCGTGGAACTACTGGCAGGCCGACAAGCGCACCCCGGTCGGGCGCAGCGGCGAGGCGGTGCGTCTGGTCGAGACCGTTTTGGCCCGCACCCCCGGGCATGAGCAGGCCGCCCACCTCTACATCCACCTGATGGAGGCCGCCGATCCCGAGCGCGCCGAGGCCGCCGCCGACCGCCTGGCCGCCGCCCCCACGACCAGCGCCGGGCACCTGGTCCACATGCCCGGCCACATCTATGTGCGGCGCGGGCGATACGCCGACTCCATCCGACTGAACGTCGCGGCGGCGCGCGCCGACGAGGCCTTCATCCGCGACACGGGCGACGAGAGCCTGGTCCGCTACGGCTATTATCCGCACAACATCCACTTCATCGTCGCCTCGGCCCAGATGGCCGGCGACATGGACACGGCCCTGCGCGAGGCGCGACGGCTGAGGACCGTGCTGGACCCGGCGACCTCGGCGAAAATCGCCTGGATTCAGGTCATCGACGCCGCCCCCTGGCAGGCCCTGGCCCAGTTCGCCGCGCCGCGAACCATCCTGGCCGCGCCCGCCCCCGACGCCCGCCTGCCCTATGCCGTCGCCATGCGCCATTACGCCCGCGCCGTGGCCTACGCCCGACTGCGCGACCGGGCCAGTTTCAACCGCGAACTGGCGGCCCTGACCGCGCTGAAGGCGTCCGACGCCTTTGCCGACATGGTCGCCCAGGGCGTGCCCGCCCCTGACCTGCTGACCCTGGCCGAGGCCGTGGCGCGCGGCCGCTTCGCTGCGGCCCAGGGCCGCCATCGTGAAGCCGCCGACCACTATCGCCGCGCCGTCGCCATCGAGGCGACGCTGCCCTATCAGGAGCCGCCCTACTGGTATTACCCGGTCAATCAGTCCCTGGGCGCGGCCCTCTATCAGGCCGGCCGTCCCGCCGAGGCCGCCGAGGCCTTCCGCTACGCCCTGGTCCAGACCCCCAACAACGGCTGGGCCCTCTACGGCCTGACCCGCAGCGAGGCGGCGCAAGGCCACGCGGACGAAGCCGCCGCCGCCGAGAGCGCGCTCAAGACCGCCTGGCTGGGCGACCGTCGCTGGCTGCGCATGGACCGGCTGTAGACCAGCCTTCTTGCCCCCTTCCCCCTCGAGGGGGGAAGGGCCGGGGATGGGGGTGTGAACACGACCCTGGCCATAAAGGCGCGAGAGACGCGACCGCGCCTCCTGCGTTCTCAGGTCACATCATCTGCCTCCACCCCTACCCATCCCTCCCCCCTCGAGGGGGAGGGCTTTTACTTCGGGAGCGACCTCTTCTGACGCAGCGATCCACTATAGTCATACGAGTCCGCTCTCCGATTTCAGACGATTCAGACGAATTGGACTCTGTTTTTCGCGCGGACCGGTCGCGGTTGCGGCCAGACGCCTCACTTCCTGCACTTGCCGCTTGATGGCGAGGCATCCCGACGCCATCTGATCCGTTACGATTCTTCGACCCTTACGCGGACCCGATCATGACCTTCGCCGACCCCACGCTTTCCGACGACCTGATCAAGGACGGCAGCGACGCCAGCTTCATGACCGACGTGGTCGAGGCCTCGAAGCATCAGCCCGTCATCGTCGACTTCTGGGCCACCTGGTGCGGCCCGTGCCGCACCCTCGGCCCGGCTTTGGAAAAGGCCGTGCGCGGCGCCGCCGGGGCGGTGAAGATGGTCAAGATCGACGTCGACGCCAACCCGGCCTATGCGGGGCAACTGCGGGTCCAGTCGATTCCGACCGTCTATGCCTTCGTCAACGGCCAGCCGGTCGACGGCTTCCAGGGCGCCATCCCGGACAGCCAGATCAAGGCCTTCATCGACAAGCTGACCGGCGGCGCGGGCGTCAACACCGACGTCGAGCAACTGCTGTCGCTGGGCGAGGAATCCCTGTCGCTGAACGACCTCGGCGGCGCGGCCCAGGCCTTCGCCCACGTCCTGACCATGGAGCCGGACAACCAAAAGGCCATCGCCGGCATGGCCCGCGTCTATCTGGCCGAGGGCGACGCCGAACAGGCGCGTCAGACCATCGCCATGGCCCCGGCCGACTCCACCGATCCCATGGTCCAGAGCGTCCGCGCCCAGCTGTCGCTGGCCGCCGCCGCCCCGACCGGCGCCCACGCCGAGCTGGAGGCGAAGATCGCCGCCGATCCCAATGATCATCAGGCCCGCTACGACCTGTCCCTGGCCCTGGCTTCGTCGGGCGACCTGAACGGCGCGGTCGATCAGCTGCTGGCCATCGTCAAGGCCGACCGCGAGTGGAACGACCAGGCGGCGCGCAAGCAGCTTCTGACCGTGTTCGAGGCCGCCGGCGCGACCAGCGAGGTCGCCCGCGACGGCCGCCGCCGCCTGTCCTCCATCCTGTTCGCCTGATCGGAGACCGGCGATGGCTCAGGGCTATATCAAGGCGATCGAGCTGCCCCAGGTCATCCCGGTCTTCCCCTTGCCCGGGTCGATCCTGCTGTCGCGCGGTCAGTTGCCGCTCAACGTCTTCGAGCCGCGCTATCTGAACATGGTGGACGACGCCATGGCCGGGGACCGGATGATCGGCCTGATCCAGCCCATCGGCGGCATGGACATTCAGCCGCCCCTGGCCCGCGTCGGCTGCGCCGGACGCATCACCAGCTTCAACGAGACCTCGGACGGGCGCTATCTGATCACCCTGACCGGGGTCTGCCGGTTCCGCGTCACCACCGAGCTTCAGGTCAAGACGCCCTATCGTCAGGTCCACGCCGACTTCGCCGCCTTCGAGGCCGACCTGCGCGCCCCCGACCCCGCCGCCGAGTTCGACCGTCATGGCTTCCTCGATGCGCTCCGCCCCTATCTGGAGCACCGGGGGCTGAACGTGGACTGGGACACGGCCGAGGCAGCGCCTCAAGAAGCGTTGATCAACAGCCTGGCCATGGCCCTGCCGTTCGAGCCGCCCGAGAAGCAGGCCCTGCTGGAGGCCGACACCCTGGACGCCCGCGCCGAGGCCCTGACCGCCCTCCTGCGCATCGAAGCCGCCGCCAACGACGACGACGACGGCCCGGCGATGCAGTAGCTACCACTCACAGCCCGCGCGCCAATGCGTCAGCGCCCTCGGGACACGGCCCGCCAAACGGGCTCAAGTAGCGCAAAGCGCGATAGCCCCCTAAGAAAGACTCCATGAGCGACGCCTTCAACACCCCCGTCTCGGTCGATCCCCGCCTGCTGGAGGTCCTGGTCTGCCCGGTCACGCGCGGCCGCCTGACCTATGACCGCGAGCGCAACGAACTGATCTCGGCCGGCGCCAAGCTGGCCTTCCCCATCCGCGACGGCGTGCCGATCATGCTGGCCGAGGACGCCCGCCCCCTGGACTGAAAAGGGGACTGAAGCTTACGCCGCGCTTAGGCGGCGGCCCGCTTTCCGCATCGCGCCCTTACGCCGCTTGGGCGTCTTCTTCGCCTCATGAAGGAGACCCCCATGAGCCGCCGCGCCCTGCTGAACCAGTCCCTGAAGCCTGCCGCCCCGCCCACGGTCTGGCGCATGACCCAGACCGTTCTGGCCCTCTATCTCGGCTGCACGCCCCGCAACCAGGGCCGCCCGCGATGATGAGCGGCTATCCCGACGCCCGGCCGGCTCCGCCTCACCGTCATCGCGCCTATGGCGTCGTCGCCCGCGACGGCGGCTGGTGCGTCACCCTGGACGACTGCGCCACCCGCCCCTTCAAGGACCGCGAAGCCGCCCTGCGCATCGCCCGCCAACTTCAGCGCCAGGCCGACGGCCTGCACCAAACGGCGCCGCACGCATGAGCGCCGCGCCTGTCCTGTTCGAAATCCGCCGCCTGGGCCGGGTCTGGCGCCTAGCCTCCTCGGACGGCCTCTTCTTCGGCCTGTTCCAGACCCGCGCCTCGGCCCTGCGCTGCGCGGTCGAGGAGGCTGACCGCCGCAACGACGCCGACGTCCTGCTGCACACCCACGACTAGAAGGATACCGCGCCCCACCGCTACGCGGTCCCCTCTGCCCTCAAGCAGCGAGCGCCCGCGGCGCGAGCGATAGGGTTTCTTCGCTTTAGAGAGCCTCGCCGCGCAGCAGGCGCGGCAGGTCGCCCGTCGCCCCGCCCGCTTCGTGCATGAAGGCCCGGCGCAGGGGGGCGATGCGATTGACCGCCGCCATGCCCAGGTCGCGGGCCAGCCGCACCGGCGGCAGATCATTGGAGAACAGCCGGACGAAGCCGTCGAAGCCGGCCGCCAGGGCCGCGTTGTCGAAGCGACGCCAGCGGGCGTAGCGCTCCAGCACCAGCTCCGAGCCGATGTCCTCGCCGATCCGCACCGCGTCGGTCAGGACCTCGGCCAGGGCGGCGGCGTCCTTCAAGCCCATGTTCAGCCCCTGCCCCGCCACCGGGTGCACCCCGTGGGCGGCGTCGCCGAGGATGGCGATGCGCGGCGCGGTCAGCTTCTCGGCCAGTTGCAGCGACAGGGGATAGACGAAGCGCGGCCCGACGACCTCGACCCCGTCCAGGAACTCGCCGAAGCGGCGCATCAGGTGGGCGTGGAAGGCCTCGTCCGAGGCCGCCTTCAGCGCCTCGGCCCGGCGCGTGCTCTCGGTCCAGACCAGGCTGGCGCGCTGCTCGGTCAGGGGCAGGATGGCGAAGGGGCCGTCCGGCAGGAAATACTCGTGGGCGACATTGCCGTGGTCGCGGCCCAGCTTGACCGTCGCCACCACGCCGCTCTGGCCATAGCCCCAGCCCAGGGTGTCGATCTTGGCGGCCTGACGCACGGTCGAGCCGCGCCCCTCGGCGCCCACGACCAGCGGCGCCTTGAGGGTCGCGCCGTCCTTCAACGTCACGGTCGCCAGGCCGGGCCCGACCTCAACCCCGGCCACGGCGGCGGGGGCGCGGACCTCGATCCCGGCGGCGGTCACGGCCTCGGCCAAGGCCGTGCGGATGCGGCGGTTCTCCAGCATATAGCCCAGGGGCTCGCCGCCGTTGCGGTCGCCGATCTCATCGGCGTCGAAGCGGATATAGACGGGCGACGGCGGGCGGCTGGCGGCGCCCGGCCGCTTGCCGTCCGTCACCAGAATGCGGTCCATGCGGCATGCGTGGGGCCGCAAGCTCTCGCCCAAACCCAGAGCGTCCAGCATGCGGAAGGTGGAATAGGCGATGGCCGTCGAGCGCCCGTCGAAGGTCGGCGCCAGTTGGGCGTCGAAGGGCTGGGGATCGACCAGCACCGGCTTCAGTCCGCCCTGCGCCGCCGCCAGCGCGAACGTCGCCCCCGCCAGTCCCGCGCCCGCGATGATGATGTCGTAGTCCGTCTGAGCCATGCCGCCTGTGTCGCGCCGATGGCCGCCCGCGTCCAGAGGCGAGAGGTCGCGGCGGCCCGATCGCCGCCTGGTAAACAGCCCCTTAACCCTGTCGCGCGACAAGGGGGGCCTAGTCTTCTGAGGTTCGCCTTCATGTCCGTCGCCCTCGCGCTCGGCCAACGCGCCTGGTCCACCGCCCGCATCGTCTGGGCGGCGCCCTTCGCCGTTCGGTTCCGCGGCGTCCTGCAAGCCCTGCTGGCCAGCCTGCTGCTGGTGGCCATGATCTCGTGGAACCCGGCCGACCCCAGCCTCAACGCCGCCTCGACGCAGGGCGCGACCAACTGGCTGGGCGGAACCGGCGCCGTCTTCGCCGACCTGATGATGCAGTCCCTGGGCCTGGCCGCCTGGCCCGCCGTCCTGCTGCTGATCGCCTTTGGCCTGGCCACCGCCATCGGCGACGCCCTGCAACACCGGCTGCAGCCCACCGCCTTCAAGGTCTTCTGCGCGATCGTCGGCGTCCTGCTGCTGTCCGCCGCCCTGTCGGCCCTGGCCGCGCCCGCCAAATGGCCGCTGGCCGCCGGGCTGGGCGGCCTGTGGGGCGACGGCGTGACCGGCCTGTCGGCGCAAGGCCTAGCCGCCCTACACATTCCGGCTGGACGCTGGATCGCCGGCGGCCTGTTCCTGATCCTGGCCTTGTGGGGTCTGGGCTACGCCGTGGGCCTGCGCCTGCGCGACTTCACCGACACCGCCGGCTGGGCCGCCGAGAAGAACGCCGCCCGCCGCGCCCAGCAGGCCGAGCGCCCGGCCAAGCCCGCCCGCGCCGTAGCCGAGGCCGCGCCCGCCGCCGCGACCGCCTCGCGCCGACCGCGCCGCGTCCACGAACAGCCCGAGACGCCGCCGGTCGCCGCGCCCGCCGCCGACCTCGAGGCCGACGACAACTACGCCTCCGATCCCTACGCCGATGACGAGCCCGTCGCCTATGCGCCGCCGTGGGAGGAGGCCGCCCCCGCCCCGGTCGCCCCGCCCTCGGCCCGCGCGCCGAAAACGGTCGAGCCGCGCGTGGCGGCGGTCAAGGCGCCCAAGCCGCGCAGCGACGCCGATCAGGCGACCTTCGACTTCGAGCCCGGCGAGGGCTTTGACCTGCCCTCTCTCGGCATCCTGGCCAAGCCCGGCCAGCGCGGCGGCGCCGTAGACGAGGAGTCGCTGAAGCAGAACGCCAAGATGCTGGAAGGCGTGCTGCAGGAGTTCGGCGTGCGCGGCGTGATCGATCAGATCCGCCCCGGCCCCGTCGTCACCCTCTATGAACTGGTCCCCGCCCCCGGCGTGAAGCACGGCCGCGTCGTGGCCCTGGCCGACGACATCGCCCGCTCCATGTCGGCCCGCGCCTGCCGCATCTCGGTCGTGCAGGGCAGGAACGCCATCGGCATCGAACTGCCCAACGCCAAGCGCGAGACCGTCTACTTGCGCGACCTGCTGGCCAGCGGCGAGTACGATAAGAAGAGCCATCTGCTGCCCCTGGCCCTAGGCGAAACCATCGGCGGCGAGCCCTATGTGGCCGACCTGGCGCGCATGCCCCACCTGCTGATCGCGGGCACCACCGGCTCGGGCAAATCGGTCGGGGTCAACGCCATGATCCTGTCGATCCTGTTCCGCCACTCGCCCGCCGAGTGCCGCTTCATCATGATCGACCCCAAGATGCTGGAGCTGTCGGTCTATGACGGCATCCCGCACCTGCTGGCGCCGGTCGTGACCGATCCCAAGAAGGCGGTCGTGGCCCTGAAGTGGACCGTGCGCGAGATGGAGGACCGCTATCGCCGCATGTCCAAGCTCGGCGTGCGCAACGTCGCCAGCTACAACGAGCGCGCCCGCGAAGCCCAGGAAAAGGGCGAGCATTTCGAGCGCACCGTCCAGACCGGCTTCGACGAGCAAGGCCGCCCGGTCTACGAGAGCGAGAAGATCCGCCCCGAGCCCATGCCCTATCTGGTCGTGGTCATGGACGAGATGGCCGACCTGATGCTGGTCGCGGGCAAGGACGTGGAAGGCGCGGTCCAGCGTCTGGCCCAGATGGCCCGCGCCGCCGGCATCCACCTGATCATGGCCACCCAGCGCCCCTCGGTGGACGTCATCACCGGCACCATCAAGGCCAACTTCCCGACCCGGATCAGCTTCCAGGTCACCTCCAAGATCGACAGCCGCACCATCCTGGGCGAACAGGGCGGCGAGCAGCTGCTGGGTCAGGGCGACATGCTCTACATGGCCGGCGGCGGCCGCATCACCCGCCTGCACGGCCCCTTCGTCACCGATCAGGAAGTCGAGGAGGTGTGCAAGCACCTGCGCCTCCAGGCCGAGCCGGACTACCTCGACCTGATCACCGACGAGCCGGACGGCGACGGCGACGGGGCCATGGGCGGCGACGGCGACGGCATGTCGGGCGACGACCTCTATGACCGGGCCGTGGCCGTGGTCACCCGCGACCGCAAGGCCTCGACCTCCTACATCCAGCGCCGCCTGCAGATCGGCTACAACCGCGCCGCCACCCTGATCGAGCGCATGGAGCAGGAAGGGGTCGTCAGCCCCGCCAACCACGCCGGCAAGCGCGACATCCTGGCAGGGCCGCCGCCTATGTAGTTTCGGCTGCGCCGAGGCGGCGGCTTCGCCGCCGGGCGCTATCGCTCGGCTCGCGGAGCCTCGCTGCTTCAGCGCCGGGACGCCGTTCGGAACCGCCTGCCGCCCAGACCCGTTGGAACGCCCATGTCCTCAAGCAGCGAGCCGCCGCGCGGCGAGCGATAGGACCCCAAAAACAATGAACGCCGCTTCATCGAAGCGCCGGAATATGGTCAGGCTGACGTCATCAGCCTGCCAGATGAAGCTCACACCCTCGTCGGGTCGAAAACCGTTCAGAACGGGAGAAGAAAAGACATGACCCTTTCACGCCGCGCCTTCGGCTTCAGCGCCGCCGCCTTGGCGATCATCGCCGCCGCGCCCGCCTCGGCCCAGTCGAACCTGTCCGCCGAGGATCAGGCGACCTTGCGTCAGGCCCAGACCTATCTGACCGCCCTGACGGCGGCCCAGGGCGACTTCGTCGAGACCGGACCAGGCGGCCAGCGCCGCACCGGCAAGTTCTGGCTGCAACGCCCCGGCAAGATGCGCTTCGAATACAGCGACCCGGCGGGTCTGCTGGTCGTGGCCGACGGCAACAACGTCAAGCGCTACGACCCGCGCCTGAACGTCTTCCGCCAGGTGCCGCTGCGGGCCACGCCGCTGTCGACCTTCCTGGCCCGCGAGGTCCGTCTGGATCAGGGCGTGCGCATCGACCGCGTCACCCGCATGGCCTCCGGCGCCTTCGCTATCACCGCCCGCGACGCCTCCAAGCCGGCCGAGGGCTCGGTCATCCTGGCCTTCGCCGGCTCGCCGCTGCGCCTGCAGGAATGGAGCATCACCGACGCGCAAGGTTCGCGCACCCGCATCCAGCTGACCTCGCTGCAGCCGGCCTCCGGTCTGGCCGCCAGCCTGTTCCAGCTGCGCGACCCGACGCGTCGCCCCAGCCGCAACTAGGGATCGCAACCAGAGCGATCTGTCGCAGGAACGGCACAACCCTGACTCATTTTGTTGATTTGACTTTTTTCGCTCGTGTGACATTCTGACCACAGAACGGCGGCGGCCGTTCTGTCCGCCATGGAATCATCCCCTCCCGGCGGCGAGAGAGACGAACTGAACAGCGCCCGGACCCGTTCCGGGCGCTTTTTTCATGTCGCGTCCGGGCCGGTTTGCTAAGGCCAAGCCATGACCCTTCGCATCGTCACCTGGAACATCAACTCGGTCCGCCTGCGCGTCGACCAGATCGCCCGCTTCGTCGCCGAGTACGCGCCCGACGTCCTGTGCCTGCAGGAGATCAAGTGCACCGAGGACCAGTTCCCGCGCGAAGCCTTCGAGGCGATGGGCCTGCCCTATCTGAAGATCCGCGGCCAGAAGGGCTGGCACGGCGTGGCTATCGCCAGCCGCCTGCCCATTCTTGACGGCGAAGGCCCTGCGCTCGACGTCTGCCGCGAGGGCCACGGCCGCTGCGTCTCGGGCCTGATCAACGGGGTCGAGGTGCAGAACTTCTACATCCCGGCCGGCGGCGACATTCCCGACCGCAAGCTGAACCCGAAGTTCGATCACAAGATGGACTTCTATGAGCGGCTGACCGCCGAGATGAAGACCCGCGACCAGCAGCGGCCCCTGGTCCTGGCCGGCGACTTCAACATCGCGCCGGGCGACAACGACGTCTTCAATCACAAGTTCATGCTCAAGGTCGTCAGCCATACGCCCGGCGAGATCGAGACCCTGCGCCGGCTGCAGGACGCCGGCGGGTTCGCCGACGTGGTGCGCGACCAGATCCCCGACCCGGTCAAGCTGGCCAGCTGGTGGAGCTATCGCGCCAAGGACTTCCGCGTGTCGAACCGGGGCCTGCGGCTGGACCACCTGTGGACCTCGCCGGGCCTGACGCCCGCCGTGGTCAAGGGCAGCGCCCGCATCCTGGACACCGTGCGCGAATGGGAACGGCCCAGCGACCACGCCCCGGTCGTCATGGACCTGGACGTCTGATCCCGTCGATCAGAAGGGGAAGAAGATCGGGATGGCGACCATGGCCGCCGCCCAGGTGATCAGGTTCAGCGGCAGGCCCACCCGCACGAAGTCCAGATAGCTGTAGCCGCCCATCTGATAGACCAGCACATTGGTCTGATAGCCGAAGGGGGTGGCGAAGGCGGCCGAGGCGGCCATCATCACCGCGACCAGGAAGGGGCGGGGATCGACCCCCAGACTCTCGGCCAGGGCCACCGCGATCGGCGTCACCAGCACCGCCACCGTGGCGTTGGACAGAAGCTCGGTCGCGAACAGGGTCACGCCGTAAAGCACGATCAGGGCGCCCAGCGGCCCGAACGGGCGGATCACCTCGATCAGCAGGCCCGCCCCCTGGGCCGCCAGCCCGGTCACCTCGATGGCGGTGCCGACCACCACCATGCCGGCGATCAGCAGCAGGATGTCGGGCTTCAGTCCCGAATAAGCCTCGTCCGGCGTCAGCACCCCCAGCAGGATCAGGGCCACCGCCCCGGCGAAGGCCGCCGCCGCGATGGGCGCCAGGCCCAGCCCCGCCGCCGCCACCACCAGGACGAAGACCGTCAGGGCGATCAGGGCGCGGCGCCACTGCAGCGGCCGATCGGCCGAGGCGTATAGCTCGACATCGCCCAGGTGGGCGTCGCCGGTGCCGTCGCGCTGGCTGCGGCTTTCGCCCAGAGGGATCAGGGCCGGCAGGGAGAAGGGCAGCCGCCAACGGCCCAGGCGCGGCTTGCGCGCCGCCGCCTGAGCCCTGGCCTGGGCCTCAGCCTCAGCCCGCGCCTCGGCCTCGATCCGCTCGCGTTCGGCCTCGGCTTCCTCGTCCAGGCTGGCGGTGCGGCCCAGTTGGCGCGCGCCGAAGAAGTAGAGCCACAGACCGCCGACCAGGGCGATGACCAGGCCAACCGGGGTGATCTCGAACAGGCTGAAGACCGGCTGGCCGGCGTTGCGCGCCATGTCGTTGACCAGAAGATTGGTCGAGGTGCCGATCAGGGTCAGCAGGCCGCCCAGGACGGTCACATGGCTGAGCGGCATCAGGAAACGCTTGGGCGACAGCTTCAGCGACCGGGCCATGTCGCGCACCACGGGCGCGGCCAGAACCACCACCGGCGTATTGTTCAAAAAGCCGCCGACCGAGCCGCACAGGCCGATCACCGCCCAGATGCCGACCGCGCCGAACCGCCGGCACAGGGCCGTGGCCTTGCGGATCATCAGACCCAGAAGGCCCGACAACTCGATGGCGTAGGCGATGACGAACAGGCCGGCCAGGGCGATGACGGCGGGACTGGCGAAGGCGCTCTGGACCTCGACCGGGCGCACTACCCCGAACAGCAGCAGGGCCGCCGCCCCGCTGAGCGCCACCACGTCGGATCGCATCCGGCCGTGGATCATCACCCCGACCACGGCGACCAGAACGATGAGTGCGATGATCTGATCCAGCGTCACGCGCGCGCGGACCCTCCCCGGCCCTCGCCCCCGCTGTGGATGCCGATTGTTCGGCCGGGGGCGCCCTTCAGCGTTTCTCGTGTTAGGCTGGTTCCATGCCGATCACAACGACCCGTCTCGTCGCGCCCGTCGCTGTCCTCGCCGCCCTGCCGCTTCTGGTCTGGTGTCAGCGCCCGCCCGAGCCGACGACGGAGCCGACGCCCGCCCCCGCGCCTTCGCCGACGGTCGTGCTGGACAGCAACCTGAACCGCTTCGCCGTCCTGGCCGCCCTGAGCGAGGCCGGATCGGCCCTGGCCGACGGACGGACCAGCGAGGCGGCCCTCAACGGCCGGACGGTGTCGGTGCGCCTGCCCTTCGGATGCGGCGGAACGGTCAACACAGACGAGGCGACGGTCGCCGGCCTTCCGCGCCTGGTCCGCAACCCTGACGGCGGCCTGACCCTGACGGTCACGCCCGAGGACCTGAAGGCCAGGGTTCTGGCCGGCGGCGCCGGGCCAGCGCTGGAAGCGGGCCTGGATCAATGGGACGCCGTCGAAGGCTTCTGGATCGCACGGCCCTGGAGCGGGCTGGACGCCTGCCCCGCAACAGCGACCGCGGCGCCTGTCGTTGCGCCCGCAACCCCGCCCGAAGCGGCCAAGGTCGAAGCCGAGGCGTCAAAATCCGCCAAGGCCGCCGTTGAAGCGCCGCCTCCGCCTGTCGTGGTCCCGCCGGAACGGACGGCGGGGCTGGCGGCCGTGGTCGAGGCGGACGGCTCGCGTCTGGGGCGGCGCCAGGGCCGGGGCCAGGATCAGGCCTACGCCCATGTCATTCGGGGGGAGAAAGGGATCGCGCCCACGCCGGCGCCGGGCGGCTACGCGCTGCGGCTGGAAGGGCGGCTGACGAGCTTCGCCGACGGCAAGGCCGTGAAATGCGTCCAGAGGGACGCGGAAAGCCGGCCGGTCTGCGTCGCCGCGCTGCGGCTGGACCGGCTGGCCTTCGAGGATGGAGCCACGGGCGCCCTTCTCAGCGAATGGCGCCCGCGTTGAGCTGAAATCAGCCGGAGCTGATCTTAGGCGGCGCCGAGCAGCTTGGCGCCGGCCAGAACGCCCAGCAGGATCAGGGTGACGCTGCCGGTGAAGACGACGACGGCTTCGAACGAGAAGGCGTTGACGCGGGGATGCACGAGTTTCATGATGAGGTTCCTTGTCGGCGGGGAGATCCGAGCCCGCTGAACATGCCCCTTTGCGCCCCTGTGGACAAACCACGGTTAGGCTAGGTCGAGTGAGTTTCAATCACCCGACGGGATCGGCGTGGGCCTCGGCCTCGATCCAGTTGAGGAAGCGCCGCAGCTTGGGCTCGTCGGCGCGCTCGGGCAGGACCACGGCCCAATAGGCCAGGTTGTTGGTCAGGGCATGATCGACCGGCTGGATCAGCCGTCCCTCCCTCAGGTCGTCGGCGGCCAGGGGCGCCGAACTCAAAGCCACCCCGCGTCCCGACAGGGCGGCCTCCAGCACCAGATGGCTATGGCTGAAGACCGGTCCGCGCAGGTGCTGGACACGGGGGTCGGCGACCCCGGCGCTTTCGAACCAGGCCTTCCAGCCCATGCGGTCCGCATAGGGCATGTCGTGCCAGGTCTCATGGATCAGGACCACGTCCAGCAGATCGGCCGGGGTGTTGACCTTGCGCGCCGCCGCCAGGGACGGGGCGCAGACGGGGATCAGGCGTTCGCTCATCAACCGACGCGCCGTCTGACCGGGATAGGGACCCTCGCCATAGCGAAGCGCCACATCGGCCTCGCCATTGGACAGGTCGGCGATGCGGTCCTCGGCGAAGACGATCAGGTCCAGGTCGGGATTGTCCTCGCTGAAGCGGTGCAGCCGCGGCGACAGCCACTTGCCCGCCAGCGACGGCAGGGCCGAGATCCTCAGCTGGCGGCTGCGACCGGGCCGCACGGCCTCCAGGGCGCTTTCCAGCCGCTCGAAGGCGTCGGCCACGCCCTGGGCCAGGCGGCGGCCGTCGGCGGTCAGGACCACGGAGCGGTTGAAGCGCTCGAACAGGCGCAGGCCCAGCCGCATCTCCAGCGCCTTGATGTGGCGGCTGACGGCGCCGGGGGTGACGCCCAGCTCCTCGGCGGCCTCACGGAAACTGCCCAGGCGCGCGGCGGCGTCGAACGCCCGAAGCGCCACCAGGGGCGGGGTCGGACGACGCTCGCTCATCGTCCGGTCAGGGCTGCAGGCGGTAGCCGCCCGCGTCGGTCAGCAGCAGACGCGCCTGGCCCGGCTCCGGCTCGATCTTCTGGCGCAGACGATAGATGTGGGTTTCCAGGGTATGGGTGGTGACCCCGGCGTTATAGCCCCAGACCTCGGTCAGCAGCTCCTCGCGCGACACGGGCTTGGCCCCGGCGCGATAGAGGTATTTGAGGATGTTGGTCTCTTTTTCCGTCAACCGGACCTTCTTGCCCTTATCGTCCAGCATCATCTTCGACGCCGGGCGGAACTCGTAGGGGCCGATCTGGAAGACGGCGTCCTCGGACTGTTCATGGCTGCGCAGGTGGGCGCGGATGCGGGCCAGCAGGACCGCGAAACGGAAGGGCTTGGTGACATAGTCGTTGGCCCCCGAGTCGAGACCGAGGATGGCGTCGGAATCCGAGGACTGGGCCGTCAGCATGATGACCGGGGTCGAGACGCCGGCCTTGCGGATCAGGCGGCAGGCCTCGCGACCGTCCATGTCGGGCAGGTCGACGTCCAGCAGGATCAGGTCGGCGCGAACCTCGCGCGCCTGACGCACCCCGTCGGTCGCGGTCGAGGCCTGGACGGGTCGAAACTCCTCGTGCAGGGCCAGTTGCTCGGCCAAGGCCTCGCGCAGGTCGTCGTCGTCGTCGATGATCAGAATGGTCTTGGGCGTCGGCATGGGTAGAGAATGGCGAGGCTTGAAGGGTTCGCCAAGGGCGCTCCGCTATTTCATCGCTTTAAGAGGGCTTTAGAGGCGCAATTCGTTCCCCAAACAGGGCCGAACCGACCCTCACATGGGTCGCGCCGTTGGAAATGGCGGTTTCATAGTCCCCGCTCATGCCCATCGACAGAACCGACAGGCCGTTTCGCGCGGCGATCTCGGCCAGCAGCCTGAAGTGGGGTTCGGGCGCTTCGTCGGCGGGGGGGATGCACATCAGGCCCTCGAGGTTCAGGCCGTGGTCGTCGCGCGCGGCGGCGATCAGGGCGTCGGCATCTTGCGGCAAGACCCCCGCCTTCTGCGACTCGGCGCCAGTGTTGACCTGGACCAGGACACGGGGACGGCGGCCGGTCTTCGCCATCGCCACAGCCAGGGCGGCCGCCAGTTTTTCGCGGTCCAGGGTCTCGATGACGTCGAACAATTCGACCGCCTCGACCGCCTTGTTGGTCTGCAAGGGGCCGATCAGACGCAGTTCCAGATCGGGCAAGGCGGCGCGGCGCGCGGCCCAGTGCATTTGCGCCTCCTGCACCCGGTTCTCGCCGAAGACGCGCTGGCCGGCAGCGAGCGCCGCCTCCAACGCTTCATCCGCTTGGGTCTTGGACACGGCGGTCAGGATCACGGATGACGGATCGCGGCCCGCCGCGACGCAGGTCTTCGCAATACGCTCGCGCACCACGGCCAAGCGATCGGCGATGGACGAAGCGGCGGAAGCAGGATTAGAGGCGGTCATGACCCTCACCGAAGACGCAGACGCCCTGTGGCGGACGGCGACGGCTCTAGCCCGTGCGGCGGCGGCTGTCAGCCCGGCGAAACCTCCCCTGCCCCCGCTTCTGTTCTTCACCGACCCGTCGCGCACGCCTCGGCCGTGGGAGACGGCGGCCCATCTGCCGGCCGGCGCGGGCGTGGTCTTCCGGTCTTTCGGCGCGGCTGACGCCCTGGAGACGGGCCTGCGGCTGCGGGCGGCGACCAAGGCGGCCGGGGTGCGTCTGCTGGTCGGACTGGATGCGGATCTAGCCGAGCGGGTCGAGGCCGACGGGGTGCATCTGCCCGAGCGGGCTCTGTCGGCGGCCTACGCCCTGTCGGGACGGCGGCCCGACTGGCTGCTGACCGGCGCCGCCCATTCGCCCGAAGCGGTCAAGAACGCGCGCGATCTGGACGCCCTGGTCCTGTCGCCGGTGTTTCCGGCGGGCGGCGCTTCGGCGGCCAAGACGGCGCTGGGGCTCGAGGGCTTCAAGGCGCTGGCGGCGCTGGCCCCTTGCCCCGCCTACGCCTTGGGCGGGATCAGCGCGGCCAATGTCGCGGCTCTGATCGGATCCGGCGCGTGCGGGATCGCGGGCGTGGACGCCGTGCAGACCGCCTTCAGACCCTGAGGGCCGACGCGATCAGAACTTGAAGATGGTTTCCAGACGCACGCGCGGCGCGGCGCGGCGGTCGGCGGCGCTTTCGGGGGCGCGGGCCGGGTCGATCTCGGGCGAGGCCAGGTTGGCGGCGGCGCCGACGCGCAGACGCGGGCTGAGGCGGTAGTAGGCGCCGGCCTCGACGTCGCCCCAGTCGGTCTCACGGCCGACGGGCTGGTTCAGATTGAAGTTCAGGCCCCAACGGCCGCTGTCGTTCCAGCGAAGGCCGCGACGTTGCGGCGCGGGCGCCGCATGCGAGGCCTGGGCGGCTTCGGTCAGGGAGACGGCGGGGGCGCGGCGGGACTGGGCTTGGGCCGAGGCGTCATGAGCCGTCCCGGCGATAGCCAGGGCACCCACAGTCGCAGCGATGATCGCAACGAAACGCATCTTCCAACCCTTGGGCGACGTTCTCGCGCCGACCCTTGTTTCCTGAACCTGAGCCGAAGCTCAAGAACACAGCGATTAGACACCGCCGGTCCACCCGGTCAACGAAACGTAGTCATCCACAGGTCGTTCCGCACGACTCTTGCGAGTCCTGTGGCGCTGACACCACGCCAATAAGTCGACTTAGCGCCGCTTGAAC
The DNA here is from genome assembly GCF_051353055.1 of Brevundimonas sp. CEF1. Taxonomy (NCBI): domain Bacteria; kingdom Pseudomonadati; phylum Pseudomonadota; class Alphaproteobacteria; order Caulobacterales; family Caulobacteraceae; genus Brevundimonas; species Brevundimonas sp. CEF1. The sequence continues at coordinate 3,411,061 of NZ_CP195593.1, read as the reverse complement.
ATCGGTTCGCCTTGTCATCGCCCCTTTCGCCCGTGTTATAGAGCGTGGCTGCGGCGCAGGCGTGCGCGGATCGACGGGCGCACGCGTACCTGGATCCGCTCTGCGGCTCGACCTCGAACCTTTACGGAGACCTCGGAATGGCATTTGTTCGCGGCGCTGCGGTCGCCCTGATCGCGTCGGGACTGCTGCTGGGCGGTTGCTCCAGCCTGCCCTTCGTCGGCGGCCAGGAAAAGGCCCCCAAGGCCGACGCCCAACTGGGCATCGGCGTGAACGCCTATCTGTGGCGCGCCACCCTGGACACCCTGGCCTTCATGCCCCTGACCAGCGCCGATCCGTGGGGCGGCGTGGTCAACTATGACTGGTACGTCAATCCGCAGGCGCCGAACGAGCGCTTCAAGGCCACCGTCTTCATCCTGGACCGCCGTCTGCGCGCCGACGCTCTGAACGTCTCGGTGACCAAGGAAGTCAAGGACGCCGCCGGCGCCTGGACCGCCGCCCCGGTCGCGGCCCAGACGGAAACCGATCTGGAAAACGCCATCCTGACCCGCGCGCGTCAGCTCAACCTCGCCAACGCGGCTCGCTAAGAGCCGCCCTTCACCCGCCACCCCAACGCAGACCTCAGGGCCGCCTCAAGCTTCGCGCCTGAGGCGATACCTCAGGATACGCCGTGGCCACTCGTTACGAGCCCAAGACCGCCGAACCCCGCCAGCAGGCCCGCTGGGCGGCTGCTGACGCCTTTTCGGTGTCCAACGCCGACACCGGCCGTCCGACCTATTACGTGCTCGAGATGTTCCCCTATCCGTCGGGCAACATCCACATGGGCCACGCCCGCAACTATGTGATGGGCGACGTGGTGGCGCGTCACAAGCGGGCGCAAGGGTTCGACGTCCTGCACCCCATGGGCTGGGACGCCTTCGGCATGCCGGCCGAGAACGCGGCCATGGAGCGCGGCGTCCACCCTGGCGACTGGACCTGGTCCAACATCGCGACCATGCGCGACCAGCTGAAGCTGCTGGGCCTGTCGCTGGACTGGAGCCGCGAGTTCGCCACCTGCGACCCGGCCTATTACGGCAAGCAGCAGGCCTGGTTCCTGGAGCTCTACAAACGCGGCCTGGTCTATCGCAAGGACGGCGTGGTCAACTGGGACCCGGTCGACAACACCGTCCTGGCCAATGAACAGGTCATCGACGGCCGCGGCTGGCGCTCGGGCGCCCTGGTCGAGAAGCGCAAGCTGAACCAGTGGTTCCTGCGTATTACTCAGTACGCGGACGATCTGATCGACGGCCTGTCGGAACTGGAAGGCCGCTGGCCCGACAAGGTTCGCCTGATGCAGGAAAACTGGATCGGCCGGTCCAAGGGTCTGCAGATGAAGTGGGCCTTCGCGCCCGACGCGGCCCCGTCTGGTCACGACGCCGTCGAGGTCTACACCACTCGACCCGACACCCTGTTCGGCGCCAGCTTCGTCGGCCTGGCCCCCGATCACCCCATCTCGAAGCAGCTGGCCGAGGCTGACCCCGAGGTCGCCGCCTTCGTCGCCGAATGCCGCAAGGGCGGCGCCTCCCAGGCCGAGATCGAACAGGCCGAGAAGATCGGCTGGGACACCGGCCTGAAGGTCGTCCATCCCTTCACCGGCGCCGAGATCCCGGTCTGGATCGCCAACTTCATCCTGTCGGAATACGGCACGGGCGCCATCTTCGCCTGCCCGGCCCACGACCAGCGCGACCTGGACTTCGCCCGCAAATACGGCCTGCCGGTCATCCCCGTCGTCCGCCCCGAGGGCGCCGGCGACGACTTCGCCGTGGGAACTGAGGCCTATACCGGCCCCGGCTCCATCTTCCATTCCGACTTCCTGAACGGTCTGGACATCGAAGCCGCCAAGGCCGAGGCCATCGCCCGCATCGAGGGCGCTGCGGCCGGCGAAGCCAAGACCATCTACCGCCTGCGCGACTGGGGCGTCAGCCGCCAGCGCTACTGGGGCTGCCCCATCCCCATCATCCACTGCGAGGCCTGCGGTCCGGTGGCGGTCCCCGCCGACCAGCTGCCGGTCGAGCTCCCCAAGGACGTGACCTTCGACGTGCCCGGCAATCCGCTGGACCGTCACCCGACCTGGAAGCACGTCGCCTGCCCGACCTGCGGCGGCGAAGCCCGTCGCGAGACAGACACGCTCGACACCTTCGTCGATTCCAGCTGGTACTTCGCCCGCTTTGCCGATCCCAAGGCCGACGAGCCGATCAACAAGGCCGCCGCCGCCCGCTGGCTGCCGGTCGATCAGTATATCGGCGGCGTCGAGCATGCGGTCCTGCACCTGCTCTACGCCCGCTTCATCACCCGCGCCCTGTCGGACGCCGGTCTGATGGACGTGAAGGAGCCCTTCGCCGGCCTGTTCACCCAGGGCATGGTGGTCCACGAGACCTACTACGAAGGCCATGAGGCCAGCGGCAAGCCGCGCTGGGTCGAGCCCTCCGACGTCCGCATCGAGACGGTGGACGGCCGGCGCGTCGCCACCCGCCTGTCCAATGGCGCCGCCCTGACGATCGGCGACATCGAGAAGATGTCCAAGTCCAAGAAGAACGTGGTCGCGCCCCAGGACATCATCGAGGCCTATGGCGTCGACGCCGGCCGCCTCTTCGTCCTGTCGGACAGCCCGCCCGAACGCGATGTGCAGTGGTCGGCCGGCGGCGTCGAGGGCGCCAGCCGCTTCGTCCAGCGCGTCTGGACCGAGTTCGACGGCTTCGACCCAGCCGCCTCGGCCAACGCGGACGTGGACGCCAGCCTGATCCGCGAAACGCACAAGACCATCAAGGCCGTCAGCGAAGGCGTCGAGGGCTTCCGCTTCAACTCGGCCATCGCCAAGCTCTACGCCTTCCTGGCGACCATCCGTCAGCACGACAAGGCCGGCGCCGAGGCGAAGAAGACCGCCCTGACGACCCTGGCCCGCCTGATCGCTCCCTTCACGCCGCACCTGGCCGAGGAAGGCTGGGCGCGTCTGGGCGAGGAGGGCATGGTCCTGGACGCCCCCTGGCCCGTCTTCGACGCCGCCCTGGCCGCCGACGACGAGGTCGTCCTGCCCGTCCAGATCGGCGGCAAGCGTCGCGGCGAGGTCGTCCTGCCGCGCGGTTCGGACAATGCCACGGTCGAGGCCGCCGCTCTCGCCAATCCGACGGTTCAGGCCTACCTTGCCGCCAACAACCTCAGCATCCGCAAGGTGATCGTGGTGCCCGACCGTATCGTCAATCTGGTGGCCGGCTGATGCGTCGCGCCCTGGCCCTGATCGCCGTCGCCGGCGCGACCCTGCTGTCCGGCTGCGGCTTCACGCCCATGTATGGCGACCTGGGCATCGGCGCGGGGCTGTCGCGCATCGCCGTGACCACCCCCGACAACCGCCTGGGCTATCGCCTGCGCGAGCAGTTGGAGGACGCCTTTGGTCGCGACGGTTCGGCCCAGCCCCTCTATCGCCTGGCGACCGAGGTGACGCAGGAACGCCGCCCCCTGGGCCGCCGTATCGACGACACGGCCAGCCGCTATGAGCTGACGGTCAAGGCCGACTGGGTCCTGACCCCGGTCAGCGGGGGCGCCCCGATCAAGGGCTCGCAGACCACAACCACCACCTATGCCGCCGCCGACCAGCCCTATGCCGCCATCGCCGCCCAGCAGGACGGCGAGGACCGGGCCGCCGCCGATCTGGCGCGCCTGATCCGGCTGGACATGATGCGCGCCCTGGCGGGCCAGTGAGGCCTGTTCTGAAGGGGGTCTCAGCGTGATCCTGGCCAAGCGGCCCGAGGTCGATCGCTTCCTGAGGTCGCCGGACGCCGGCATCCGCGCGGCGGTGATCCACGGCAAGGACCGTTCGGGCGTCACCGAACGCGCCCTGACCCTCTACAAGGCCATCACGCCCGACCTGAACGACCCGTTCAACGTCACCTTCCTGACCGAGGCCGACATCGACGGCGACGCGGTCAGGCTGGAGGAGGCCCTGACGGCGTTGAGCATGATCGGCGGGCGCCGCCTGGTGCGCATCCGCCTGTCCGACGGCAAGGCCGGCGTCGACAAGGCCATCGCCGCGGCCCTGACCATCCATGCCGAGGGCGGCTACAACCCCGACGCCATGCTGGTCATCGAGGCCGGGGCCCTGGGTCGCGAATCCGCCCTGAGGAAGGCCGCCGAGAAGTCCCCCGGCGCTGTCGGCATCGCCTGCTACGAAGACGAGGTCGGCGACGTGGCCCGCATGACGCGCGAAGCCCTGGGCGCCGACAAGGTGGGCCTGACCAGCGACGCCCTGGACCGTTTCGTCGCCCGTCTGCCGCGCGAACGCGGCCTGATGCGCCAGGAGATCGAGCGGCTGGTGCTCTATATCGGCCCCGGCTCCGGCCGGACCATCGACACGCCAGAGTTGGAAGAACATCTGGGGGTCGAGCCCGACGCCTCCTTGTCCGACGCGGCGCTTCAGGCCTTTGGCGGGCGGCCCGGACCGGCCCAGTCGGGCCTGCGCCGCGCCCTGGCCGAAGGCGAAAGCGCCGTCATGGCCGTGCGCATGGCCGCCATCCACCTGGGCAAGCTGCGCCGCATCAACGTCCTTCTGACCTCCGGCGCCGGCCCCAAGGAGGCCGCCAAGGCCGCCGGGGTCTTCTGGAAACAGGAGGCCGAAATCCTGCGCCAAGCCCGCAGCTGGCGCCTGGAACTGCTCGACGAGGTGCAGGACAGCGTCAACACGGCCGACATCGCCACCAAGACCACGGGCCTGCCCGAGGCCCTGATCGCCGAACGCCTGCTGCTGGAAATCGCCGCCCGCGCCAAGCGCATGGGGCTCTGACAGCGTCTGCCCGAAGCTTAATCGACGCGCCTGGACTCCGCCGCAATTCGTCGATCTGATCCCTCTTCGCCCTGGGTGGGCCGTCGAGGGGGGAAATCATGCGTCTATCCTGTGCTGCGGCCGTCGCCGCCGTCTGCCTGTGTCTGCCAAACCTGGCCTCGGCCCAACAAGGTCTGGCAGACAACGCCGAGATGGCTGCCCTCTACGCCGCTGATCAGGCCGTTCGTGCCAATATCGACCCCGCCAAGTACCGCGACCGCGCCTTCGTCGAGCAGATGAACGCCGAGGACGCCGTCCGCCGCACCCAGACCCGCGCCCTGCTGGACGCGGGGGCCTTGCAGACCGGCGAGGACTATCGCGCGGCCGCCTTCATCTTCCAGCACGGATCGACGCCCGACGACTATCTTCTGGCCCATAGCCTGGCGGTGACCGGCGCCGCCAAGGGCTCATCCGGCGCAGCATGGATCGCAGCGGCCACGCTGGATCGCTACCTACAGTCCATCGACCGGAAGCAGATCTATGGCACCCAGACCCGCATGGTAAGCGGCGGAGAGCCGACGCTGGAGCCCTATGATCGGGACCTTCTGCCCGATGCCCTGCGCACGGCGGTCAATGTCCCGACCCTGCCTGAACAGGACGCCAGGCTGGAACAGTTCAAGGCGGCGAGAAGCGCAGCCGCTCGCCCCTAACGCGGATCAGCCGCGCTTCGAGGCCTTGCGGAAGGCGGGCTTGTTCGCCGCCGCAGCCTGACGCTGCATCACCTTCTCCGCCCCGCGCGCGCCGCCCTTGGTTCCGGCCGGCCCCGCTTGCGTGCCGGCCTTCTTCGCTGCGAGGGCGCGTTTCAGGGCTTCGGTGGCGCTGATCTTGTCGGTCTGGTCAGTCATGGCCGCACCCTAGCACGGCCAGACCGGAAAGGCCCGTCAGCCCCGCATCAGGCGACGGCACAGGTCGTCGAGCTGTTCCAGGGTGGCGTATTTGATGGTGATCTCGCCCTTGCCGCCCTTGTCGGTCAGTTGGACCTTGAGGCCCAGAGCGTCGGCCAGATCCTGTTCCAGGGCGGCGACGTCGGCGGCGCCCTCCCCGCTCAGGGCCGGCTTGGCCTTGGACGGCTTGGGGCCCTCGGCGGCGCGGCGGGCCAGGGCCTCGGTCTGACGCACGTTCAGCCCCTTGGCCAGGACCTGTTCGGCCAGGGCCTCGGGGTTGGGGGCGGTGATCAGGGCGCGGGCGTGGCCGGCCGAGAGCCGGTTCTCCATCACATGGTCCAGCACGCTGTCGGGCAGTTGCAGCAGGCGGATCGTATTGGCCACATGGCTGCGGCTCTTGCCCACCACCCCGGCCAGGGCGTCCTGGGTGCGGCCGAAGCGCGACATCAGCGAGCCATAGGCCAGGGCCTCCTCGACCGGGTTCAGATCAGCGCGCTGAACGTTCTCGATGATGGCGACCTCCATCACCTCCACGTCGTCCATGGCCCGTTCGATGATCGGCACGGCCTTGAGGCGCGCCGCCTGGGCCGCACGCCAGCGACGTTCGCCGGCGATGATCTGCCACATGCCGTCCTCGCCCGGCTGGGGGCGCACCAGGATTGGCTGCAGCACACCCTTGTCGCGGATCGAGGCGGTCAGTTCTTCCAGGTTCTCGGCGCTGAAATACTTGCGCGGTTGGTCCGGGTTGGGCTTGAGGCTCTCGATCGGCACGGCGCGCACGCCCGTCGGCTGAACGCCGCCGTCCACCGGCGCGCTCTCGGCGACGTTTTCTCCTAGAAGGGCCGAAAGGCCGCGACCCAGACCACGTTGACGTTCGGACAAGATGCTGATTCCGTTCTACTTAATCGAGATAGCCGCCAATCAGGCGGCGAGCGCCTGACGACGCTGGCGTTCACGGGCCACAAGCTCGCGCGCCAGCTTCAGATAGGCCTGGCTGCCGGTGCATTTCAGATCATAGATCAGCACCGGCTTGCCGAAGGACGGCGCCTCGGACACCCGCACATTGCGGGGAATGACGCTGTCATAGACCTTGTCGCCGAAGTGGGCGCGCACGTCGGCCGCCACCTGGCCCGACAGGGCGTTGCGGCGGTCATACATGGTCAGGACCAGGCCCTGGATCTCCAGCGCCGGATTGAGGCTCTGCTTGACCATGTCGATGGTCCGCATCAGCTGGGTCAGGCCCTCCAGCGCAAAGAACTCGCACTGCAGCGGCACCAGCACCGCATCGGCGGCGGCCATGGCGTTCAGCGTCAGCAGGTTCAGCGACGGCGGGCAGTCGATCAGGACATAGTCATACCGGGAATGACCCTCGCCCCCCTGCGCCGCCAGGGCGTCGCGCAGACGATAGGAACGGCGATCCGCCTGGCTCAGTTCGATCTCGACGCCCGACATGTCGGCGTCGGCGGGGACGATGAAGAGGCCCGGCACGGCGGTTTCCACCGCCGACAGGTCGATCGGACGGCCGTCGACGATGACGTCATAGATGGTCGCGCGGCGTGTTTCACGTGGAACACCCAGCCCCGTCGAGGCGTTGCCCTGCGGGTCCATGTCGACGATCAGCACCTTCTCGCCGATGGCGGCCAGGGCGGTGCCCAGGTTGATGGCGGTCGTGGTCTTGCCCACCCCGCCCTTCTGGTTGGAGACAGCCAGAACGCGGGTCTGATGCACTCGGGTCTGTTTCTCGCGATCAGCGGACACGGCGAAGGCTCCGGACAGAAACAATGCGGCCGCGCGGGTCGCTGCGCGAGACGGAGAGGTCGCTCTTAAACTGCCAGACCTTGGCCGCCTCTTTCAACTCGGCTTCGGCCTTCTCCCCCTTCAGGAACAGACCTTGTGCACCGTGCTGGAAGTAAGGCTGTGCATAAGCCAGCAGTTTCTCCATCGGCGCCACGGCGCGGGCGGTGACGATCTCGACCTCGACGTCCTGCTCCTCGGCCCGACCGTTGATGACAGTGGCGGGCAAATCAAGCGCGTCCACCACCTGCTGCAGGAAGCGGCAGCGCTTGCCCAGGCTGTCGATCAGCCAGACATGGGCCTCGGGCCGATCCTTGAGCATGATGGCCAGGACCACGCCGGGGAAGCCGGCGCCGGCGCCCAGATCGGCCCAGGTCAGGGCCTCGGGCGCCAGAGCCAGCAACTGGGCGCTGTCCCAGGCGTGGCGGTTCCAGAAGTCGGGAATGGAATCCGGCCCGACCAGGTTCATCACCGCATTGGCCTCGGTCAGCATGGCGAGGAAGACGGTCAGATCAGCGATCTGGGTTGCACTGGCGCCGGTATGGGCGCGGAAGGCGGCGACGGGGTCCAGGCTCACGCGACAATGGTCTCGACTTCTGCGGCGAGCGACGTCGCCTTCTTCACATGGGCCAGCAGGGCCGTCAGGGCGCCCGGCGTCATGCCCTCGATCCGGCCTGCCTGCCCCAGGCTGCGGGGCTGAACCAGGCTCAGCTTCTCGCGGACCTCGTTCGACAGACCGCCGATGGCGGCGTAGTCGAGGCCTTCGGGCAGGGACAGCCCCTCCTCCCGACGCAGGGCCTCGGCCTCGGACGCCTGTCGATCCAGATAGCCGGCGTAGACGGCGTCGATCTCGACCTGCTCGCGCACGGCGGGCGACCAGTCGGCGATCTCGGGCCGGACGGCGACGAACTGATCCAGCGTCACATTGGGGAAGGACAGCAGGTCGCGGATCGAGCGACGCTGGCCGTCGGCGTTGACGGTGATGCCCAGGGCGCCGGCCTCCTTGGGCGTGAACTGGGTTTCACGTGAAACACGGTTCGCCCGGTCCAACTGGTCAGCCTTGTCCAGCCATACCTTGGCGCGTTCAGACCCGACCACGCCGGCGGCGACGCCTAGTCCCGTCAGGCGGACGTCGGCGTTGTCGGCGCGCAGGGTCAGGCGGTACTCTGCCCGGCTGGTGAACATGCGATAGGGTTCGGTGACGCCGCGCGTCACCAGGTCGTCGATCATGACGCCGATATAGGCCTGGTCACGGCCCAGGATGATGGGGTCTGAACCGGCGGCGGCGCGGGCGGCGTTGAGGCCGGCGATCAGGCCCTGCGCCCCCGCTTCCTCATAGCCGGTCGTGCCGTTGATCTGGCCCGCCAGATAGAGGCCGGGCCGCTTCTTGACCTCCAGCGCCGGGGTCAGTTCGCGCGGATCGACGTAGTCGTATTCGATGGCGTAGCCGAAGCGGAAGACCTCGACGGTCTCCAGACCGGGCATGGTCCGCAGGAAGGCCATCTGGGTGGCGTCCGACACCGAGGTCGAAATGCCGTTGGGATAGACGGTCGGGTCGTCCAGACCTTCGGGTTCCAGGAAGACCTGATGGCTGGTCTTGTCGGCGAAGCGGACCACCTTGTCCTCAATCGAGGGGCAGTAGCGCGGGCCGCGCCCCGACAGCCTGCCGCCATAGACGGCGCTCTCGCCCAGGTTCTCGGCGATGATGCGGTGGGTTTCCTCGGTCGTATGGGTGATGCCGCAGGCGATCTGCGGCACCGCGATCTTGTCGGTCAGGAAGCTGAACGGCACAGGCTCGTCATCCGCCGCCTGCATCTCCAGACGATCCCAGGCGATGGTGCGGCCGTCCAGACGCGCGGGCGTGCCGGTCTTCAAACGCCCCATCATCAGGCCCGAGCCATAGAGGTCGGCGGCCAGGCCCGTCGACGGCGCCTCGCCAAAACGACCGGCGGCGATCCGCTCCTCGCCGCGATGGATGACGCCGTTGAGGAAGGTGCCGGTCGTCAGGACCACGGCCCCGGCGCGCAACTCTGCCCCCTCGCCCGTCGTCACGCCGACGACGCGGTCGCCATTGAGGATCAGGGCCTCGGCCGTACCGGCCATCAGGGTCAGGTTCGGCGTCTGGGCCAGTTCGGCCTGCATGGCCTCGCGATAGAGACGACGATCGATCTGGCTGCGCGGACCGCGCACGGCGGCGCCCTTGGAGCGATTGAGCAGGCGGAACTGGATGCCGGACACGTCAGCCAGACGCCCCATGACGCCGTCCAGGGCGTCGATCTCGCGCACCAGATGGCCCTTGCCCAGACCGCCGATGGCCGGGTTACAGCTCATCTCGCCGACGGTTTCCAGCTTCTGGGTCAGCAGCAGGGTGCGGGCGCCGGCGCGCGCCGAGGCGGCTGCAGCTTCGCAACCGGCGTGGCCGCCGCCGATGACGATGACGTCGAAGGTGTTCGAGGGGGAGGAGCTCATGGCCGAGGACATAGTCCATCCCGGCCGAAATCGCCACTGGAACGAGGCCGATGTTTCACGTGAAACACCGGGGTTCGGCGGCTATTTGCCGATGCAGAAGGTCGAGAAGACCTCCCCCAGAATGTCTTCGACGCCGATGGCGCCGGTGACCCGGGCCAGGGCGTCGGCGGCGCGGCGCAGGTCGTCGCCCGCCATTTCCGGCGCCAGGTCGATGGCGCGACGCCCCGCCTCGACCGCGGCCAAGGCCTCGGCCAGACGACGGCGATGGCGCTCGCGCGTCACCGCCGGGAAGTCGGCGCCGGACAGGTCGCGCGCCAGACGGGCGACGATCCAGTCGTGCAGTTCGGACAGCCCCTGTCCGCTCGCGGTGCTGACGGTCAGGGCTTCGAGCCCTTCGGCAGGCGTGGTGGCGCCGAGGTCGGCCTTGTTGAGGATCTGCAAATCCTCGGCCTGAGCGAAGGCGGCTGCGGGATCATCGCCCTGCCCTCCATCTTGCCCCACACCCGGCGCCCGAACCCAGAGCCGCAGGTCGGCGCCTTCCGCTCGCAACCGCGCACGGCGGATGCCCTCGGCCTCGACCAGGTCGTCGCTGTCGCGCAGGCCGGCGGTGTCGGACAGGGTGACGGCGTAGCCCCCGATCATCAGTTCGGCGTCCAGCACGTCGCGCGTGGTGCCGGCGATGGGGGTGACGATGGCCGCCTCGCGCGCCGTCAGGGCGTTGAACAGCGAGGACTTGCCGGCATTGGTTTCGCCGATCAGGACAATGCGATAGCCCTCGCGCACCCGCCGTCCCCGGTCGGAATCAGCCAGAGCGGCGCGCAGATCGGCGGCCAACTGGTCCAGAACCGGCCCGGCGGTGCGGGCCAGGTTGTCGGGCACCTCCTCGTCGGGGAAGTCGATCTCGGCCTCGACCAGGGACAGGGCCTTCAGCAGGTCGCGGCGAAAACCGGCGTAGGCGGCGCTGAGGGCGCCGTCCAGCTGGCCCAGAGCCTGAGACTTCTGGGCGCTCGTCTCGGCGTCGATCAGGTCGGCCACGGCCTCGGCCTGGGCCAGGTCCATGCGGCCGTTCTGGAAGGCGCGACGGGTGAACTCGCCCGGCTCGGCGGGTCGAACATCGAGAGCGATCAGGGCGCGGCTGGCGGCCTCGATCACGGCCCGTCCGCCATGCAGATGCAGTTCGGCTGAGTCTTCGCCGGTGTAGGAATTAGGTCCGGGGAAGCGCAGAACCAGGGCCTGATCCACCATCTCGCCGTCATGGCGCAGGGTGCGAAGCGCGGCCAGACGCGGGGTCAGCCCCCCTGCCCCGAGCGCGGTCAAGGCCGCGTCCACGCCCGGACCGGACAGGCGCAGGATGGCGATGGCGCCCCGCCCCGGCGGGGTGGCCAGTGCGAAGATGGTGTCGGCCTTGGCGGTCAAATCGTCAGCCCTTGGGCGCGCCCGTGACGGCGGCTTCCATCAGGCGTCGGAACTGATCCTGGGCCTGAACCCCGAAGCTGGTCCAGGTCTTCATCAGTTCATCGGGCTGCATGGCCGCCATATTGGCGTCCATCCGCTTCTGCATCTCGGCCACCAGATGGTCGTTGAGCGGCGTCACGTCGGGCAGACCCAGGAAGGCGCGGGCCTCGGCCGGGGTGCAGTCGATCTCGATGTTCAGCTTCATGACGCCCTCGCGTGTTTCACGTGAAACATGCCCTCAAGCAGCCGCCCGCCGGGCGGGCGGCGCTAGGGCCGGAATTATGTATTCATCGACTGGAAGAAGTCGCCGTTGTTCTTGGACTGGCGCAGCTTGTCGAGCAGGAACTCGATGGCGTCCTGCGGGCCCATGGGGTTGAGGATTCGGCGCAGGACATAGGTCTTGGCCAGCTGATCCTTCGGCGTGATGAGGTCTTCCTTGCGGGTGCCGGACTTGAGCACGTCGATGGCCGGGAAGATGCGCTTGTCGGCGACCTTGCGGTCCAGGACGATTTCTGAGTTCCCCGTGCCCTTGAACTCTTCGAAGATGACCTCGTCCATGCGCGAACCAGTGTCGATCAGGGCCGTGGCGATGATGGTCAGCGAACCGCCCTGCTCCACATTGCGCGCGGCGCCGAAGAAACGCTTGGGCCGCTGCAGGGCGTTGGCGTCGACGCCGCCGGTCAGCACCTTGCCCGACGACGGGACGGTGGCGTTGTAGGCGCGACCCAGGCGGGTGATGGAGTCCAGCAGGATGACGACATCCTTCTTGTGCTCGACCAGACGCTTGGCCTTTTCGATGACCATTTCGGCGACGGCGACGTGACGGGTGGCGGGCTCGTCGAAGGTCGAGGCGACGACCTCGCCCTTCACCGTGCGCTGCATGTCGGTGACTTCTTCGGGGCGTTCGTCGATCAGCAGGACGATCAAGAAGACTTCCGGGTGGTTCTTCTCGATCGACTTGGCGATGTTCTGCAGCATGACCGTCTTACCCACGCGCGGCGGGGCGACGATCAGGCAGCGCTGGCCCTTGCCGAGCGGGGCGACGATGTCGATGACCCGGCCCGAACGGTCCTTCAGCGTCGGGTCCTGGATTTCCATGTGCAGACGCTCTTCGGGATAGAGCGGCGTCAGGTTGTCGAACAGGACCTTGGTCTTGACCATCTCCGGGTCTTCGAAGTTGATCGTGTCGACCTTGAGCAGGGCGAAGTAGCGCTCGCCCTCGCGCGGGCCGCGCACGGCGCCGTGCACCGTGTCGCCCGAGCGCAGGCCGAAGCGGCGGATCTGCGACGGCGAGACATAGACGTCGTCCGGGCCGGGCAGATAGTTGGCGTCGGGGCTGCGCAGGAAGCCGAAGCCGTCCGGCAGAATCTCCAGCACGCCCGAGGCGATGATCTCGACCTCTTCGTCGGCCAGGGTCTTGAGGATGGCGAACAGCAGGTCCTGCTTGCGCAGGTTGCCGGCGTTCTCGATGTCCAGGCCCTCGGCGAAGGCGACCAGGTCTTCCGGCGTCTTCTCGTTCAGTTCCTGCAGGGTGATGCGGCCGTTGGGGACGATGGGCTCGCCGTCCTCGTCCTCGTCGTCGGCCGTCGTGTCGACGCCGGTGTCGTCGTTGACGATCTCCGCGACCGCTTCGATCTCGACTTCCGGTTCCGGCGTCGGTTCGGCGGCAGCGCGCGACCCGCCCAAGGTCAGCGTCTTGCGCGGACGTTCAGCAACAGTTTCAACCACTTCCGAGGATTGGTCGTTGTTTTCAGGCGTGTCGGTCATGGCGTGCTCGCTCACGCGCTCGGACGCAAAGAGCGTCGAGGGCGGTTCGTCTGTCGATGTCGCGGCCTTGCGGCCAGAGGGAGGGCGACGGGCTCCCGCAGGATCGAACCGGCAGGCGTCGCGAGAAGAGAGGGACCGCCCTGCGGCCTACGCCGAACGGTTCATCGCCAGCCGAACCACGAATGACCGGGCGCCGTCAAGCAAGGCGGTATCAAAAGGGACCTGCGCTCAAGCAGTGAGCGACCGCGTCGCTCGCGATATCGCCCCTAGAATGTCCACTCCAGCGTCACCGACAGCACCATGACGATCGCCAGCAGGAAGGGAATCTCGTTGGTCATGCGCCAGAAACGGCCCGAGTATTTCGACGTCCCGGCGGCGATCTTCTTCCTCTGACCGGCGAGGAAGCCGTGCCAGGCCGCCAGCAGGAAGACGCCGGTCAGCTTGGTCACCATCCAGGGCTGGTGGGCGAAAGACCAGTCGGCGCCGTCGCCGCTGCGCAGCCACAGCAGCCAGCCGCCGAAGACAAAGGCCAGGATCATGGCCGGATTGATGATGATGCGCAGCAGGCGCGTCTGCCACAGGCGCAGCAGGGCCTGCATCTCGCCGCGCAACGGCTCAGGCTTGGCCTTCTGTTCGGCGTCATAGGCGAACAGGCGCGGCAGGAAGAGCATGCCGGCCATCCAGGCGATCACCGCCAGGATGTGAAGCCCGCGAGCGAGGTTGTAATAGTCCATGAGGCTCCCCCTCGACCGGTCAGGCCGCCTTTGAACAGCCGCCGGGACAGGCTTTCAAGTGGGCGCATGGTCCACCCCTGGACGCGCCCTGCGGCGCTACCCCCGAGGTTTCCAGCGCCGCCTCGACGGCCTGGGCCAGGGCGGCGATGAAGGCCGGCTCCACGCCGACGGCGGGCGCGCGCAGATAGGGGGCGCAGCCGACCTGTTCGGCCAGTTCGGCGTATTCGTGATCCAGTTCGACCAGGGTCTCGATGTGTTCGGAGACGAAGGCGATGGGCACGACCACGGCGCCGACCCCGTCCCGGCCCGCCTGTTCGACCGCCTCGGGCGTTGACGGCCCCAGCCATTTCAGCGGCCCGACCCGGCTCTGATAGCAGATGGCCCAGTCGGTCAGCCCCATGCGGGCGACGACGGCGGCGACCGTGGCCTCGACCTGGGCCTGATAGGGATCGCCGGCCGCGACCAGCTTTTCCGGGATGCCGTGGGCCGAGAACAGCACGCGCACCGGTCGGCCCTCGGCCCTGTCCATGGTCTCGCGGATCAGACGGACCTGGGCCTCGATCAGCCCCTCGGCGTCGGGATAGCAGCAGACGGCGTGGACCTCGCCCGGCCCCTTATAGGCCTCGCGCCAAGCCTTGAGCGACGAGGCTGTCGTGGTGGTCGAGAACTGCGGATAGAGGGGCAACAGAACCACATGGTCGGGCTGAAACTCCGCCACCGCCTTCGCCGTATCCTCGGTCAGAGGATGCCAGTAGCGCATGGCGATGAAGACCTCTGTCTCGTCGCCCGGCGCCGCCTCGGCCAGGGCTTCGGACAGGGCCGCCGCCTGCTTCAGCGTCTCGGGCAGCAGGGGCGAGCCCCCGCCCATCCGCGCGTAGTTGGCCTGGGCCGACTTCTCGCGGCGCGTGGAGATCAACCGAGCCAGAGGCGTGCGCACGATCCCCGGCAGACCGATGATGGCCGGATCGTTGAACAGGTTGAACAGGAAGGGTTTGACCGCGTCAGGCCCGTCCGGTCCGCCGAGATTGGTCAGCACCACGGCCACGCGGCGGTTGGGGCGATGGGCCTCGGCGGTCATGGTCACTGGGCTCCGATCCGGCGCAGGACCTGTTCGACATGGGCGATCGGCACGTCGGGCAGGATGCCGTGACCCAGGTTGAAGATCCACGGTCCCTGGCCCCAGGCCTCGAGCAGTTGGTCGACGCGGCGATCCAACGCATCGCCGCCGGCGCGCAACAGGAGGGGGTCGAGCGCGCCCTGGATCGGCTTGATGGCCTGAACCCGCTTGCCGACTTCCAGAGGGCAGGCGGTGTCCAGCGCCACGGCCTGGACGTCGCAACTGCTCGCATACCGCTCTGCAAGCGCCGCAGAGCCCCTTGGGAAGCCGATGAGCGGCACCGTGACCCCCAGGGCGCGGGCGCGGGCCACAAGCGCCTGGTGAGGCTTCAGGACCAGACTTTCGAACAGATCGTCGGGCAGGCCCTCGGCCCAGCTCTCGAAGATCTTCAACACCTGGGCGCCGGCGTCCTGCTGCATCTTCAGATAATGGGCGGTGGACTCGACCAGAACCTCCAGCAGGGCCGCGACCTTTTCCGGTTCGGCATAGGCGTAGGTCCGGGCCTGAGCCCGTTCGCCCTTGCCGATGGTGCGGGCTTCTCCGTCCAGCATATAGGTGGCCACGGTCCAGGGCGCCCCGGCGAAACCGATCAGGGCCTTTGACGGCTCCAGTTCAGCGCGCACCAGGCTGAGGGTCTGGCCCACCGACTTCAGGGCCTCCCCTGCCCCGGAAGCCAGCTCCCGCATGGACTCCACCGACGGCAGGGCGCCCAGGCGCGGGCCTTCGCCGGCTTCGAACCAGACCTTCTGCCCCAGGGCGCCCGGGATCAGCAGGATGTCGGCGAAAACAATGGCCGCGTCGAAGCCGAACCGGCGCATGGGCTGAAGCGTCGCCTCGGCCGCCATCTCCGGGTTCATGCAGAAGGCGATGAAGTCCGGCGCCTTGGCCCGCAGTTCGCGGTACTCCGGCAGGTAGCGCCCCGCCTGACGCATGAACCACACGGGCGGACGGGTCGTAGTCTGGCCCTGGAGAGCCTGGATCAGAAGAGGGGTGCTCATGCCTTGGGCTTTAGGATGCACACCTCCAAGCCTCAATCCCTATTCAGATTTAAGAATTGAAAGAAAATTGGAGGTTGGAAGCAGGGGGCTGGAACGCGGGGATAGAATCCGATCCTCCCGATGATCGACAGACTTCTCCCCGATGGCGGGCGAATGAATCCGAGGGCCGCCGTCATGGTGTGTTGATTGCGGGGATAACCCGCTCTGAGTCTGCTGTAGCAGGAGTCCGATCTGGGCGCCGTTGTGGGAAAGGCGCCGGGCGCCAAATTTGGACAAGGCGCCTTATCCCCTGGTGAGGATAGAAATTCGGCGCCTGTATGAATGACTCCAGGCGCCGTTCGGCCATCGGCGCCCGCGATCCCCGCTCGCGACCGGCGTCCGAGCTTGCTAGAGGATTCGGCGCCCAATCGGCGCCCTGGCGGCGCCCAGGCGATGTCGAACGGCGCCCAGGCTTTTGCACAGGCTGTCGGGGACAGAGTCAGAGCCTATCCGGGCGCGAAGGATGAGGAGACGATCAGAGCCATGAGCCCCACACGCCCGTCATCGCGCCTCGCCACCTATTTCCATGTCCATCTGGTGTCGGATTCGACCGGCGAGACCCTGAACGCCATGGCCAAGGCTGTGATCGCCCGTTTCGACGGCGTCATTCCCATTGAACATATCTACGCCCTGGTCCGCTCGCCCAGGCAGATGGAGCGGGTGCTGGAGGAGGTGGCGGGGGCGCCGGGCGTGGTCCTGCACACCCTGGTCGACCGCGACCTGCGCGAACAGCTGGAGGAAGGCTGCCGTCGGCTGCAGACGCCGCAGATCGGGGCCCTGGACCCTCTGGTGGGCGCTCTTTCGGGCTATCTGGGCACCAATATCTCGACCCGCGTCGGGGCTCAGCACGCGCTGGACCACGGCTATTTCAACCGCATCGGCGCTCTGGACTTCGCCATCGCCCACGACGACGGACAGGGGACATTGGATCAGCTGGAGCACGCCGACGTGGTCCTGTGCGGCGTCAGCCGGACCTCCAAGACGCCGACCTGCATCTATCTGGCCAACCGCGGCATCCGCGCCGCCAATGTGCCCCTGGTGCCGGGCCAGGAAGACGGCGAGCGGCTGACCCAGCTGAAGCATCCGCTGGTCGTCGGCCTGACGGTGTCGCCGGATCGTCTGGTGCAGATCCGCCGCAACCGGCTGGAGGGGCTGAACGCCGCGCGGGCCTCCGACTATGTCGATCATGACGCCGTGCGCGACGAGACGGTCAAGGCGCGCCGCGCCTTCGAACGGCGCGGCTGGCCGACCATCGACGTGACCCGCCGCTCGGTCGAGGAGACTGCGGCCGCCATTATCAACCTGTTGAGCGAGCGGCGCAGCCGTCGCCAGGACACCCCCGGAGCCCCCTCGTGACGACGACCGATGGCGAACGCCTGATCCTGGCCTCCAAGAGCGCAGCAAGGCGCGCCGTCCTGACCGATGCAGGCGTGCCCTTCACGGTTCAGGTCGCCGATGTGGACGAGGACGCGCTGAAGACGCCGGGCGTCGATCCGGTGGGACTGGCGGTCGAGCTGGCGCGAGCCAAGGCGCTAGCCGTGTCGCGCCACGACGCCGAGGCCTGGGTCCTGGGCGCCGACCAGACCCTGGCCTTTGACGGGGGCCTGGTGTCCAAGGCCCCGACCCTTGCGGCGGCGCGCGAACGGCTAATGGCCATGCGCGGCCGCACCCACCAACTGCATTCCGGCGCCGCTCTGGCCCGCAACGGCCAGGTGGTCTGGTCCGGCGTGGACACGGTCGAGATGAGGATGCGCGACTTTTCCGACGCCTTCCTAGACGCCTATCTCGCGGCCGAAGGCGAGGCCCTGCTGGCCTGCGTCGGCTCCTACCGGCTGGAAGGCCTGGGCTCGCAACTGTTCGAGGCGGTCGAGGGCGACTACTTCACCGTCCTGGGCCTGCCGCTTTGGCCGGTGCTGGCCGAACTGCGCCGCGCCGGAGTGATCCTGTCGTGAGCCCCTCCCCTACTCGCCCCAATCGCATCACTGGCGCGGCCCTCTTGGCCGGCATCGCCGGCCAGCCGGTGGCCCATTCGCTCAGCCCAGTCATCCATAACGCCTGGCTGGAAGCCGGGGCCATCGACGGCGCCTATATGCCCTTCGCGCCCAAGGACGCCGCCGGGTTCGACGCCCTGGTCGCCGCAGGCCGCGCCGGTCTGGTCCAGGGCCTGAACGTCACCGCCCCCTTCAAGGAACAGGCCTTCGCCCTGGCCGACGAGGCCAGCAAGGCGGCGAAGGCCACCGGATCGGCCAATATCCTGGTGTTTGAGGCGGGGCGGGTGCGCGCCGACAGCTCGGACGGCGTCGGCGTTCTCTACGCCCTGGCCGAACAGGCGCCGGGGCTGAACCTGCAAGGCGCCGTCGTGGTCATGCTCGGTGCGGGCGGGGCGGCTAGAGCCGGCGCCGGCGCCCTGATCGAGGCGGGAGCGCAAATCCGAATCCTCAATCGCTCACGCGACCGGGCCGAGGCCCTGGCCGCCGATCTCGGCCCCTCGGTCAGCGTCGCGGAGGAGACGGCCCTGGTTGAGGCCGATCTGGTCGTTAATGCGCTGAGCGTGCCGCCGAGCATCGACCTGTCGATGCTGAAGCCGACCGCCGTGGTCATGGACATGACCTACAAGCCCGTCGTCACCCCCTTTCTGGCGGTGGCGCAAGCGCGTGGGCTGACCACGGTGGACGGCCTGGCCATGCTGATCGGTCAGGCGGCGCCCTCCTTCACCGCTCTGTTCCGCCGACCGCCGCCGCCGCTGGACCTGCGCGCCCTGCTGCTGGCCCATCTGGGAGAGGCCGCGTGATCATCCTCGGCCTGACCGGCTCGATCGGCATGGGCAAGTCGACCACGGGGCGGATGTTCGCCGACGAAGGCGCCTTGTTGTGGGACGCCGACGCCGCCGTGCATCGCCTCTATGGACATGGCGGCGCGGCGGTCGAACCGCTGGGCGCGGCCTTCCCCGGCGTGGTCGTCGACGGCGCTGTGGACCGCACCCGTCTGGCCGAGAGGCTCGGTCGCGACGAAGCCGCCTTCAAACGCCTGGAAGCCATCGTCCATCCTCTGGTGGCCCAGGACCGGGCCGAGGATCTGGCGGCGGCGCGGGCCGAGGGCGTGCGGCTGGCGGTGCTGGACATCCCCCTGCTGTTCGAGACCGGCGGCGAGGCCTTCGTGGACGCCGTGGTCGTGGTCACCGCCGACCCGGAGGTTCAGGCGGCGCGGGTTCTGGCCCGGCCCGGCATGACCCGTGAGCGCTTCGAGGCCATCCTGGCGCGCCAGACGCCCGACGCCGAGAAGCGCCGCCGCGCCGACTTCCTGGTCGATACCGGCCAAGGCCTGGACGCGGCGCGCGAACAGGTGGCCCAGATCGTGGGTACAGTCCTGTCGCGGGATTGGGCCAAACCTGTTCGCGTCGAGCCATGACGCCGTCGGCCCTGCCGTCAAGCTGGGGCATCATTGAAGCGACGCCTTTGGCCGAGGGCGTCGGCGGTCAGGTCTGGCGGGCGCGCCGCCTGAACGGCGATCCGGTGGTGGTCAAGCGCGTCAGCGCCCAGGCGGCGTCGGACGCCGCCCACGCCATAGCCTATCTCGATTGGCGCCAAGGTCTGGGCGCTGTGCGCGTGCTGGCCGTCGACGGCGGCTGGCAGATGCTGGAGGACGCTGGCGAACGGACCCTGGCCCAGGTGCTGGATCAGGACGGCGACGCCGCCGCGACCCTGATCGCCGCTGAGGTGCTGCGGGTTCTACACGCCCCTTCGGATCGTCGCGCCGAGGGCCTGCAAACCATGACGGATCGGTTCGCCGCCCTGACTGCGGCGGGCGAGCGCGAAGGGGGGCTGTTTGCCGAGGCCAGCGCGTGGCTGAAGACCCTGGCGGGCGGGCCGGTTCAACCGCTGCACGGCGACCTGCATCATGACAACATCCTGTTTGGGCGACGCGGCTGGCTGGCTATTGATCCGCACGGCCTCATCGGCGACCCGGCCTATGACGCGGCCAACCTGCTCTACAATCCGTTGGAGCGTCAGGATCTGCGCACCGACCCGGTGCGAGCGCGCCGTCTGGCGGACGTTCTGGCGCCGGCGGCGCAGCGGCCCGTCGCCGCTGTTCTCGGTTATGGCTTCTGTCACGCCTGTCTGTCGGCGGCCTGGCATCTGGAGGACGGGAACGTGGCGGAGGCCGAACGCAGTCTGGCGGTAGCGCGCGCTGTTCAGGCGACCCTGAAGGCGGCTTGAGCCTTTCGCAAAAGATCGAAGCCCGGCATTAAGGGTCCATGGCCCGCGAAATCGTTCTCGATACTGAAACCACTGGCTTTGATCCCAAGACGGGCGACCGTCTGATCGAGGTCGGCTGCATCGAGATCTACGACCTCTTGCCGACGGGGCGGACCTTTCACCGCCTGGTCAATCCCGAGCGGCTGATCCCGCCGGACGCCATCCGGGTCCACGGCATCACCGATGATCACGTCAAGGACGCGCCCAAGTTCCATGAGATCGCAGGCGACCTTCTGGAGTTCATCGGCGATGCGCCCCTGATCGCGCACAACGCCAACTTCGACCGCAACTTCATCGACTTCGAATACAGCCGCATCGGCCAGAAGCCGCCGGAGCAGGCGCGGTGGATCGACACCCTGCAACTGGCGCAGAAGCGTTTTCCGGGCATGCCCAACTCGTTGGACGCCCTGTGCAAGCGCTTCAAGATCTCGCTGGTGGACCGGACCCTGCACGGGGCCCTGATCGACTCCCGCCTGTTGGCCGAGGTCTATCTGGAGCTGCGCGGGGGCAAGGAGCGGGCGCTGGATCTGACCACGACCCGCGGTCCCCAGGCCACGGCGGCCGCCGCTTCGGTCAGTCATGGGGCGCGACCCCACCCCCTGCCCTTCCGCTCGACCGAGGCGGAGCAGGCGGCGCATCTGGCCTTCCTGAAAGCGACGCTGAAGGACCACAGCCTGTGGGCCGGCTACGGCGTGACCGTCGCGGTCGAGGCCAAGGACGAGGCGGCGGCCTAAACCGCCGGGTCCATGAGGATGTAGGTTCCGGGCTTTTCCTGGAAGGCGTCGATCTGGGGGACCAGGCGACGGAAATGTTCGCTGGCGCAGTGGACATCCAGGGCGGCCTGATCGGGCCATTCCTCGATGAAGATGAAGTGACCGGGCGCGCGCTGATCCGTGAACAGATCATAGGCCCGGCACAGAGGCTCCTCGCGCGTCAGCCGCACCAGTTCGCGATAGAGGGGCATGACCGCCTCGACGTGCTCGGGCTTGATGAAGTCCTCGGCGATGACCTTCAGCATGTCGCTAACCCCAACCTGAAATAGAAAAGGGGCGCCCCATCGGACGCCCCCAAATCTTCCGCTCAAGCAGGCCGTCGCCGCGCGACGGGCGTTAGCGGTCTTTCTTATATTATGCCTGGCCGGTTTCGGCCGGGCCGCCGGCGATCTGCTGCTGGCGGGCGACGTAGATGGCGGCGAAGTCGATGGGGTCGACCATGAAGGGCGGGTAGAAGCCGCCGTCCGACGTCGCCTGGGCGATGACCTGGCGGGCGAAGGGGAAGAGGTAGCGCGGGCACTCGATCAGCAGCATGGGCTCGATGTCCTGGGGCGCGACGCCGCTCAGGGCGAACAGGCCGCCATAGACGAGTTCCACGTGAAACACCGGGTTCTTGTCGTCGCCGGTGGCCTTGACCGACAGCTTCAGGTCCAGCTCGAACAGACCGTCGGGACGACCTGCGGCGTTCATTTCCACGCCCATGTCGATGGCGGGCTTGCCGTCGATGCGCAGGCTTTCCGGCGCGCGCGGGTTTTCGAAGGACAGGTCGCGGACGTATTGCGCCAGGATGCGGAAGCCGGGACCGGCGGGCTGGCCCTGGCCTTCCAGCGTCGTGGTCTGGCCGTTGGCGGCGTCGGCGGGGGCGGTGGCGTCGGTCATGAAGGAAAGCCGTCAGTCTGAAAACGAGGGACGCCGGACCGCTCCGGGCCCGGGGTGAAGGGCCCGCGACTAACACGGCGAGGCTATTGGCCGCAACGTCGAGACCGGTGTTCTGATCCCCCCTCGCCTTGCGCCCGGCGGGAACGCCCCCTAATCCTCGGGACAACAGATGCGCGCCCGCCGACACCCCCAGGGCGCGCGCCAATCAGGTGAAGCCCGTGCCCATCCAATTCCAGATCGTCATGTTCGCCATCGTCGCCGCGGTGCTGCTGTTCATGCTCTACAATGTGCTGGGCAAGAAGGTCGGCCGTCAGCCCCAGGAAGACGCCCGTCTGCCCCAGACCGCCGCCATCGCCGGCCAGGCGCCGGCCCCCGCCACGCCGGGCCTGGACGCCGCCACGGCCGCCGCCATCGCCGGGCTGAAGGCGCGCGATCCCGCCTTTGATCCGGCCCGCTTCGTCGAGGGCGCCCGGCAGGCCTATGAGACCATCGTGCGGGGCTACGCCTCGGGCGACCGCGAGGCCCTGCGTCCCCTGCTGACCCCATCGGTCATGACCTCGTTCGAGGCCGGCATCGCGGCGCGTGAAGCGCGCGGCGAGCGCGAACAGGCCGAGTTCCTGCACACGCCCCGCGCCGATCTGGAGTTGGCCACGGTCAAGGACGAGCGCGCCGTCGCCAAGGTCCGCTTCCTGGCCGAGATGCGCAGCACCGTGACCCCGGCCGAGGGCGAGGCCTCGACCGAGGAGCGCCGCACCGCCGAACTGTGGACCTTCGAGCGGGCCCTGGGCGCCGCCGATCCCAACTGGGCCCTGGCCCGCGTCGAGCCGGCCAGCGCCTGATGCGCGCCCTGGCCTCCGCCCTGCCGTTCGACCGGTCGGGCGCGGCCCGGCTCGGCGGCCTGTCGCTGCTGCTGTTGGCGGCCGCCTGCGCCTCGACCCCGCCGGTCGTGCCGCCGGTGTCGCCCGGTCCTGGCCCGATCACCCCGCCGACTCCCGTCGAGGGGATGAGCCTGACCGCCTTGCCGGGCTGGGCCGAGGAAGACCATCTGGCCGCCTTGCGCGCCTATGTCGCCGGCTGCGTTCGGGCGCGAGGCGCGGCGGCCGAGGCCGTTTGCGCGCGCGCGCGCGACCTGGCCGCGCGGCGCCTGTCGCCCAGCGACGCCCGCGCCTTCCTCGAGAGCAATTTCGTCGCCACGGAAGCCCGCACCGACGACGGTCGCGCCGGTCTGCTGACGGCCTATTTCGCGCCGGAATACCCCGCCCGTCGCACGCCCGACGCCGAGTTCGACGCCCCGGTGCTCAGCCGCCCGACCAACCTGTCCGAGGTCGGCGACCGCGCCGCCATCGAGGCGGGGTCGGCCCAGTCGACGGCCCTGGCCTGGATGAAGGCCGAGGACCTCTTCTTCCTGCAGATCCAGGGCTCGGGGACCCTGAGCTTCCCCGACGGCGCCCGCCTGCGTGCGGCCTACGCCGCCGACAATGGCGCCAGGTTCGTCGGCATCGCCCGCCCCATGGCCGAGCGCGGCCTGCTGCCCCAGAACGGCACCTCAGGCGACGCCATTCGCGGCTGGCTGTCGGCCCATCGCGGCGCCGAGGCGCGCGAGGTCATGGCCCTCAACCCACGCTACATCTTCTTCGCCGTCAGCCCCGACGACGGCAAGGAGGCGACCGGCGCCGCCGGGGTCCCCCTGCCCGCGCGCCGCTCGGTGGCGGTGGACCCCTCGCGCTGGACCTATGGCGAGGCGGTCTGGATCGAAGCCGACGGCGGCAATCTGGTCGGCGCCCGCGCCAGCTATCGCGGTCTGGTCATGGCGCTGGACACCGGCTCGGCTATCCGCGGCCCCGTCCGCGCCGACCTCTACATCGGCCGCGGCGATGCGGCGGGTCAGGAGGCGGGGGCGGTGCGGCATCCGCTCAGGATGTGGCGGTTGACTCCGAGGGGCTGAGGCGGGGGCGGTTGTCTGCTATCGACCCGTTGCGGAAATTCAATTTAGCGGGATAGCCTCGCGGATGTTTGGTATTTTTCGATCTTGGGTTCGCCGGAAGGCCACAACGCCACAGACTAGGGCTCCGGATCAATACGTCGCTGAACACGACGATACCCTATCGCCTGCGGAACGTGCCGCAGTTAAGGCAGCAGCTTTCAACGCGGTACGGCGGACCTTTCTCAAGGGAGCGAGCAAGCCGCGTTGAAGCCCGCTTCCCACCCTCAGCCGTCATTCCGGGGCGCATAGCGAACCCGGAACCCAGGCGGTTGAGGTTTCTGCGTCCTCGCCATGGGTTTCGGCGCCTGGGCCCCGGATCGTCCCTTTGGGCCTTCCGGGGTGACGGAGACTGGAGGGCCGGCCCCTACCGCCGCTTCAGGCTGCCCAGGACGCCGCGCAGCAGTTCGCGGGTGATGGTCGAGCCGGCGGTGCGCAGGACGGACTTGGTCAGGGCCTCCATCGGGGTCTGACGGGACGAGGCGCGAGCGCGAGGCGCGGCGCGTTCGCGCGCCGGGGCGGGCGCCGAGCGGGCGGCCTTTTCGGCGGCCTTGGCCTCGGCGGCGTCGGCCTGAGCCTGGGCCTCGATGCGGTCGGCCTGGGCGCGGCGGGCGTTCAGGACCTCTTCGGCGGACTCGCGGTTGACCGCCGTGTCATAGGTCCCGCGTACCGGGCTGGCGGCCATGACGGCGGCGCGTTCGGCGTCGGTGGCGGGGCCGAGGCGTGAGTCCGGCGGACGGATCTTCGTCTGGGCCACCACGGTCGGAGCCCCCTTGTCGTCCAGGGTCGAGACCAGGGCCTCGCCCACGCCCAGGCCCTGAATGGCCTCGGCCGTGTCGAAGCCGGGATTGGTGCGGAAGCTCTGGGCCGCGGCGCGCAGGCCTTTCTGCTCGGCGGGGGTGTAGGCGCGCAGGGCGTGCTGCACCCGGTTGCCCAACTGGGCCAGGACAGTGTCGGGAATATCGGCCGGGTTCTGGGTGACGAAATAGACGCCGACGCCCTTGGAGCGGATCAGGCGCACCACCTGCTCGACCTTTTCCAGCAGGCCCTTGGGCGCGTCGTTGAACAGAAGGTGGGCCTCGTCGAAGAAGAAGACCAGGCGCGGCTTCTCCGGGTCGCCGATCTCGGGCAGTTGCTCGAACAGCTCGGACAGCAGCCACAGCAGGAAGGCCGCATACAGCCGCGGGCTGTTCATCAGCCGGGTGGAGTCCAGCACATTGACCTGGCCCCGCCCGTCCAGGGAGGTGCGCATCATGTCCTCCAGCCGCAGGGCCGGTTCGCCGAAGAAGGCGTCGCCGCCCTGTTGCTCCAAC
The DNA here is from genome assembly GCF_051353055.1 of Brevundimonas sp. CEF1. Lineage (NCBI taxonomy): Bacteria > Pseudomonadati > Pseudomonadota > Alphaproteobacteria > Caulobacterales > Caulobacteraceae > Brevundimonas > Brevundimonas sp. CEF1. The sequence continues at coordinate 3,385,753 of NZ_CP195593.1, read as the reverse complement.
TGCAGCAGGGCGCGCTGGATGGCGGCGATGGAGGTGGGCGAGACATTGCCGACCTCGCGGCCGATGGTCTGGGCGTTCTCGCCGACATAGGCCAGCAGGCTGCGCAGGTCCTCCAGGTCCAGCAGCAGCAGGCCCTCCTTGTCGGCGACGTGGAAGGCGACCGTCAGGACCCCCTCCTGCACGTCGTTGAGTTCCAGCATCCGGGCCAGCAGGGTCGGGCCGATGTCGGACACCGTGGCGCGCACCGGGTGGCCCTTCTGGCCATAGAGGTCCCAGAAGACGACGGGGGCCGCCTTGCCGGTCAGGGTCAGCCCCATCTTGCCGGCGCGCTCGCCGAACTTGGCGGTGTCGCCCGCCTGACTGATGCCCGAGAGGTCGCCCTTCACGTCGGCGCAGAAGACCGGGACGCCCGCGTCGGAAAAGCCCTGGGCCATGATCTGCAGGGTTACGGTCTTGCCCGTGCCGGTCGCGCCGGCGACCACGCCGTGGCGGTTGGCGCGCTTGAACAGCAGGTTTTCAGCGGCGCCCTCGAAGGACTGGCCGAGGAAGAGGGCGGCGGGGGCGTCGGTCATTCAGTCGTCTCCTGCAGTCTGCCCCCATGCTTAGCCGACCGAGGCGAGGCCGCAAGGCGGAACCGTGCGGCTTTACAGCGATTGACGCTGTCCCCGACGCCGCCGACAGTCCCGCTCATGAAACTGCCCATCTCGGTTCCGACCTCCTCGGTCGCACGCAACGCCCTGGTCCTGATCGCCGTCGTGGCGTCGGGCGCGGCCCTCTATTGGCTGCGGGATATCCTGACGCCCCTGGCCATGGCCATCTTCCTGATGATCATGATCGACGGGGTGAAGCGGTCCATCGAGCATCGGACGCCCGTGCCGTCGCGCTTCGCCGGGACGGCGGCCCTGATCGTGGTGGTGCTCGGCTTCCTTCTGTCGATCTGGATCATTGTCGATGGGGCGGCGGGCTTCTTCACCGACGCCTCGGGCGTTTCGGCCAGCATCGGTCCGCGCCTGGACCACATCATCGCCGACGTCAGCGGCCTGGTCGGGGTCAAGGACCCGCCGACCCTGCAGGACCTGATCGCGGGCATCGACCTGCGCGGCTGGCTGACCCAGACGGCGATGCAGGCCCAGGGCGTGGCCTCGGGCGCCTTCTTCGTCATGGTCTATCTGGGCTTCCTGCTGGCTTCGCAGGCGGGCTTCAGGAAGAAGATCGTCGCCATGTTCCCCGACCGCGGCGCCCGCAACGAGGCGCTGGAAGTGTTCAATCGCGTGCGTGGCGGGGTCGAGGGCTATCTGTGGGTTCAGGCCGTGACGGGGGTCATGATCTGCGCTGTGGCCTGGGTCCTGATGCGGGCCGTGGGGCTTCAGAACGCCGAGTTCTGGACCTTCGTCATCTTCATCGTCGGCTTCATTCCGGTGCTGGGCGGCGCCATCGCCGGCTGCGCCCCGCCCCTGTTCGCCCTGGTCCAGTTCGAGAGCTACTGGCCCGCCCTGATTCTTCTGGTCGGCCTGCAGGCCCTGCTCTTCATCGTCGGCAACATGATCCAGCCGCGCATGCAGGGCGACAATCAGAACATCGACCCCGTGGTGGTCCTGCTGGCCCTGGCCCTGTGGGGCAAGATGTGGGGCGTGCCGGGCATGTTCCTGTCGACGCCCCTGGCGGTCATGGCCATGGCGATTCTGGCCGAATTCAAGGGTTCGCGCTGGATCGCGGTCCTGCTGTCGGGCGACGGCGAACCCTATGCGCCGCGCAAGACGCCGCCGGAAAAACCCAAGGGGGGCGGCTGGTTCAAGGGCCTGTCGGGGCGCGGCAAGGCGCCGCATGAAAAAGACCCGAAAGAAGGCTGATCCTGCCCTTGATCCGCCATATCTGGCGACTATCTACCCAATCAGACGACGCGGCCCCCCTCCCCCTCCCGGCCGCGAAGTCCAGAGGACCGGCGCTCCCTCCCCCTCCTGCGCCGGACCCCAAGCAGGCCGTCGAGCGTTTCACGCTCGGCGGCCTTGTTCTTTTCAGCCCCCTGTTTGTCGAATACGCCGCGTCGGATCGGGGCCGAATTGGGGCGGTTTTTGTCGGGTTTTCCGTTTCAAAGACCGAAATTCGCCCAACTGTGGGCCCCTGGCGCAACATGGTGCGCTGCACACAGAAATTCAGGGTCTTAGCCGCCTCAGCCGGCCTAGCCATCACCGCCCGCGGCGCTAAGGTGGCGCGGTCAAATCCCTGCGGCCTCAGGCCGTGCTGTTCGAGACCACACCATGTCCGCCGCTCCGCGCACAGTTTCCGCCACGCCAGCAACTCTGGAGGCGCTGGAAGCGGCCTATGCGCGGATTGTCGACGGCCCGCCGGGCGCCGCTGAAAAGTCCTTCCTGGCTCAGGCCTTCGACGACTACGCCGCCGACGAGACGCCCGAGCTGGGCGGCGACGACCTGGCCGCCCTGCTGGGCCAGGCCTGGCGTTCGGCCCAGAGCCGCAAGGCCGGCGAGCCGGCCCGCGTCACCGTCAGCCCCCTGGCCGGCGCCGACGGCGCCCCGACCGGCTATGACAGCGTCCTGATCCTGCAGGACGACGCCCCCTTCCTGGTCGACAGCGTCCTGGGCGAACTGGCCGAGGCCGGCGTCACCGTGCGCGCCCTCTTCCACCCGATCGTCGAGGTCGAGGCCGGCCGCCGCGACTCCCTGATCATCGTCGTCATCGACCCCCTGCCCCAGGAGCGTCGCGACGCTCTGGGCGAGGGCCTGGCCCAGGCCATGGCCGATGTGCGCGCCGCCGTGGCCGACCACGCCGCCATGGTCCAGCTGATGCGCGACGCCGTCGAGCAGCTGGAGGCCTCGCCCCCCGCCGCCGTCGATCCGGCCGTGCTGGAAGAGAACATCGCCTTCCTGCGCTGGGCCAAGAGCGATCACTTCGTCTTCCTGGGCGCCCGCGACTACGCCTATCCGCGCAGCGCCGACGGCGGCTATGCGGCCGAGGCCCCGCTGGAGGTCTCGGACCAGGGCCTGGGCATACTGAACGATCCCGAGCGCCGTGTGCTGCGTCGCGCCTCGGAACCCGCCGTCCTGACCCCGGCCATGCAGCGTCAGCTGGACGAGAGCGAGCCGGTCACGGTGGCCAAGGCCAATATGCGTTCGCGCGTCCATCGCCGCGCCTACATGGACTATGTCGGGGTCAAGCGTTACGGCGCGGACGGCAAGGCCTCGGGCGAGACCCGCTTTGTCGGCCTGTTCACCGCCGAGGCCTATGACAAGATGGCCAAGGAGGTGCCGCTGATCCGGCGCAAGGTCGCCAATGCGCTGGAACGCGCCGGCAAGACCCCGGGCAGCCACAACTACAAGCGCCTGAAGAACATCCTCGAGAACTACCCCCGCGACGAGCTGTTCCAGATCAGCGAGGACGAGCTGCTGGATACGGCCCTGGGCGTCCTGCACCTCTATGACCGCCCGCGCATCCGCCTGTTCACGCGCCGCGACCCGTTCGACCGCTTTGTCTCGGTCCTGTGCTTCATCCCGCGCGAACGTTTCGACGCCGGCCTGCGTCAGCGCATCGGCGGCATCCTGGCCAAGGCCTGGGGCGGCCGGGTCTCGGCCTGGTATCCGCAGCTGACGGACCAGCCGCTGACGCGCGTCCACTACATCATCGGCGTCGAGCCGGGCGCCCACCTCAACCCCGATCCCAAGGCCCTGGAGGCCGAGGTGGCCGAGGCCGGCCGCAGCTGGATCGACCGCTTCGAGACCGCCCTGCGCGCCGCCGATGTCGATGAAGTCGCCGTCGGCCCGACCAGCGCCAAATGGGCCGAGGGCTTCGGCGTCTCCTATCGCGACCGTTACGACGCCGCTGAGGCCGTGGCCGACCTGGAGCAGTTCGACCGCCTGAACGACGGCTCGATGGGCGACGGCGTCCACGCCGAGCCGGTGGCCGTGCGGGCCTTCCGCACGGCGGACGAGAGCCCGCTGCAGTTCCGCTTCAAGCTCTATCGTCGCGGGTCGGCCGTGCCGCTGTCGGATGTCCTGCCGATCCTGGCCGACATGGGTCTGAAGACGCTGGAAGAATCGGACCACGTCGTCCGCACGACCGGCGACGCCCCCATCTATATCCACGACTTCCTGCTGGAAGACCCGCGCGGCGAGGCCCTGACCTTCGCCGACATCAAGGCCCCGTTCGAGGCCGCCTTCTCGGCCGTCTGGACCGGTCGCACCGAGAGCGACGGCTTCAACCGTCTGGTGCTGGAACTGGGCGTCGACTGGCGCGAGGCGGCCCTGATCCGCACGCTGGCCCGCTATCGCCAGCAGACGGGTCTGGACCCGTCGCAGGCGGTGCAGGAAACGGCCCTGCGCGAATATCCGACCGTGGCCCGCGCCATCCTGTCGCTGTTCAAGGCCAAGTTCGATCCGGCCCACGGCGGCGGCGTCGCGGAACGCGAGGCCCTGGTCGCCGAGCTGAACGACAAGATCATCGCCCTGCTGCAGGACGTGAAGAGCCTGGATCACGACCGGGTGCTGCGCCGCATCGCCCTGCTGATCGGCGCGATCAAGCGCACCAACTTCTATCAGGTCGACGCCGAGGGCGTGGCCAAGCCGCATATCTCGATCAAGATCGCCTCGCGCGAGCTTGAAGATCTGCCCCTGCCCAAGCCCTTCCGCGAGATCTTCGTCTGGGCCCCGCACATCGAGGGCGTCCACCTGCGCTTCGGCCCGGTGGCGCGCGGCGGCCTGCGCTGGTCGGACCGTCGCGACGACTTCCGCACCGAGGTCCTGGGCCTGGTGAAGGCCCAGCAGGTCAAGAACTCGGTCATCGTGCCGGTCGGCTCCAAGGGCGGCTTCTATCCCAAGCAACTGCCGGTCGGCGGTGACCGCGACGCGGTCCAGGCCGAGGCCATCCGCGCCTACAAGACCTTCCTGTCGGGCCTGCTGGACATCACCGACAACATCGTCGGCGAAGGCGCCCCGGTGCGCCCGGCCGATGTCGTGGCCTGGGAAGGCGACGACCCCTATCTGGTCGTGGCCGCCGACAAGGGCACGGCGACCTTCTCGGACATCGCCAACGGCGTGAGCCAGGCCTACGGCTTCTGGCTGGACGACGCTTTCGCGAGCGGCGGTTCGGTCGGCTACGACCACAAGGAGATGGGCATCACGGCGCGCGGCGCCTGGGAGGCGGTCAAGCGCCACTTCCGCGAGATGGGCAAGGACATCCAGTCCGAGCCCTTCACCGTGGTCGGCGTGGGCGACATGTCCGGCGACGTCTTCGGCAACGGCATGCTGCTGTCCAAGGCGATCAAGCTGGTCGCCGCCTTCGATCACCGCGACATCTTCATCGACCCCAACCCGGACACGGCCAGGTCGTGGGAAGAGCGCAAGCGTTTGTTCGAGACCCCGCGCACCAGCTGGCAGGACTATGACAAGGGCCTGATCTCGCAAGGCGGCGGCGTCTTCTCGCGTTCGGCCAAGACCATCGAGCTGACCCCGGAAATCAAGGCGCTGCTGGACATCGAGGCCGACAGCGTCGACCCGACCACCCTGATGCAGGCCATCCTCAAGGCCCGCGCCGAGCTGCTCTACTTCGGCGGCATCGGCACCTACATCAAGGGCGGCGGCGAGACCAACGCCCAGGCCGGCGACAAGGCCAATGACGCCATCCGCATCAACGGCGGCGACGTGCGCGCCCTGGTCCTGGGCGAGGGCGCCAACCTGGGCGCCACCCAGCTGGGTCGTATCGAGGCGGCGCGCGCGGGCATGCGCCTGAACACCGACGCCATCGACAACTCGGCCGGCGTGGACTCGTCCGACCATGAGGTGAACATCAAGATCCTCACCGGCGGCGCCATCGCCTCGGGCAACCTCAAGGCCGAGGACCGCAACGCCCTGCTGAAGTCGATGACCGACGAGGTCGGCCTCAAGGTCCTGGTCCACAACTACGACCAGACCCTGGCGGTCAGCCTGCAGGAGGCCGAGGGCGCCGAGGCGCTCGACGCCCAGCAGGTCTTCATGCAGCACCTGGCGTCGGTCGGTAAGCTGAACCGGGCGGTGGAATACCTGCCCGACGACGCTCGCATGGCCGAGATGAAGCTGCAGGGCCTGGCCCTGACCCGTCCCGAACTGGCGGTGCTGACGGCCTATTCCAAGCTGGAGCTGTTCGACGAGATCGTCGGCTCCTCGGCCCCGGACGACGCCTTCTTCGAGCGCCTTCTGGTCCACTACTTCCCGGCCCCGCTGGCGAAGTTCGAGGACGACATGAAGCGCCACCGCCTGCGTCGCGACATCATCGCCACCGTGCTGTCGAACGAGATCGTCAACATGGCCGGGCCGACCTTCCCCGACCGCCTGCGGGCGGCGGCGGAATGCGACACCGCCGCCATGGTCACGGCCTTCGAGACCGCGCGTCAGGTCTTCCGTCTGGATCAGGCCTGGAAGGCGGTCTCCGCCCTGGACCTGAAGATCCCGGCCGAGGCCCAGACCGCCCTCTATCGCGAGATCGCCAAGGTCCTGCGTCGCCAGACCTACTGGCTGGCCCGTCGCGCGGCCCGCACCGAAACCACGGTGAGCGGCATGATCGCCGCCTACCAGCCCGCCGCCGACGCCTTGCGCGCCGCTGGCCCCGAGGTGCTGTCGCGCTTCGAGCAAGGGCAGTATGAGGCTCGCGTCGCGACCTTCGTCAGCCTGGGCGCGCCGGAAGACCTGGCGCGCGACATCGCCCTGCTGCGGCCCATGGTGGCCACGGCGGACATCGGCGACCTGGCCAATGAACTGGGCTGGAGCGCGCCGGCCATGGCCCGCCTCTATCACCAGGTCGGCGCCGCCTTCGACTTCGACCGTCTGCGCGTCGCAGCCGGTTCGATCCCGTCGGGCGACCACTTCGACCGCCTGGCTGTGCGTCGTTTGATCCAGGACCTGATGGCCGAGCAGCTTCAGCTGACCCGCGCCGTGGCCCAGGCCTCGGCCGAGGCGGCGGGCGCCAGCGAGGAAACCGCCGAGGCGGCCGTCGACGCCTGGATCGGCGGCCGCATCGGCCAGGTCGAATCCCTGCGCGGCTCGGTCGATGAGATCGAGACATCGGGCACGGGCTGGACCTTCGCCAAGCTGACCATCGCCAACGGGGCTATTCGCGAGGTCCTGGGAAGTTAAGGCTTCCCAGAGCGCTACGCTCGCGACGCGGTCGCTCGCTCTCTTTAGAGCGCTATCGCTCGCCGCGCGGCGGCTCGCTGCTTGAGCGCAGTCGCGTGACATCTGCCTAAATGGGCCCGCTCGTTTCGTCGTTCTCGGCGAGGCGGGCGGGCCTTGGCGTTTGGGGCGGCTTGGCGTTAGGTGGTCGCCGCTGTTCAGAGATCCGCAAGGCGCAAAGACCTCATGCCCAGGAAGTTCCTCGTCGTCGTCGACGACAGCCCCGAGTTCGGCGCGGCCCTCGGCTACGCCGCCCGGCGCGCCAAGTCGACGGGCGGCCGCGTCGTCCTCTTGCGCGCCCTGCCCGGCGGATCGGACGAGCACTGGTCCGGCGTCCGCGACGAAATCCGCCGTCAGCAGCGCGAAGAGGCTGAGTTGCTCCTTAACCGTCTCGGCGAGGAGGCCGCCGAGAAGTCCGGCGCCCCGCCCATCTTCCTGATCGAGGAAGGCGACCCCCAGGGCGCCATTCGCAAGGCCGTGGGCGCCGACCCCGACATCAAGATCCTGGTCCTGGCCGCCGGCTCCGGCTCGCGCGGTCCCGGCCCCCTGGTCTCGGCCGTGCTGAAACAGGGCGGCGCCTTCACCGGCCGCAAGCTGCCCGTGACTATCGTGCCCGGCGAACTGACCGAGGCGGACATTGAAGACCTGGCGTGATTTAAGAGGTCGCTGTCGCAAGCCGCGCGGCAGCTTCATGTTTTAGAAGTCGCTACGCTCGGCTCGCGGAGCCTCGCTACTTGAGCGAGATTGCACTTCATAGACTCGATGCGACATCTGGGGTCTTGAAGACGGCGCTGTGGGGGCGCATCTCCCGGCCATGTTCATCCAGACCGAACCCACGCCGAACCCCCAAGTCCTGAAATTCCTGCCGGGCCGCGACGTGGCTCCGCAAGGCGTGCTGGAATACCGCACCATCGACGAGGCCGCGGCCTCGCCCCTGGCAGAGGCTCTGTTCGAGCTGGAGGGCGTCGAGGGCGTCTTCTTCGGCGCCGACTATGTCTCGGTCACGCGCGGCCTTCAGGCCCCGGACTGGAGCGCCATGAAGGCCCCCATCCTGTCGGTCATCATGGACCATTTCGTCTCGGGCGCGCCGCTGACGCGCGACGCTCCGGCGACGGCCGAGGACGCCGGCGAGGACACCGAGATCGTGGCCGAGATCAAGGGCCTGCTGGACAGCCGTATCCGCCCGGCCGTGGCCCAGGACGGCGGCGACATCCTGTTCGACCATTTCGACGAGGAAACCGGCGTCCTGCGTCTGCGCATGCGCGGCGCCTGCTCGGGCTGCCCCTCCTCCTCCGCTACGCTGAAAGCGGGCGTGGAGCAGATGATGCGGCACTACGTCCCCGAGGTGACCAGCGTAGAGCAGGTCATTTAAGTAAGGGGCGCTACCGCTAGCGACGCGGTCGCTCGCTGCTTGAGCGCATTCCAGCTCCGTCATCCTCGGGCTTGACCCGAGGATCGGATTGTCCGGTTTCTCGACCTTGGATGCGACGAGCGCGCCGCTTCACCCGACCCTCGGGTCAAGCCCGAGGGTGACGACAAGGGGTGTGGGGACGGTTGCGCCCGCTGTTTCACATGAAACACTATCGTCCGAACGGGCCGTGGGGCATGATCGCCGCATGGCCCGTTTCACCTCCGATGATGACGCCGGGGCCGAGGGGCGCGCCCTCGGTGAAGCCCTGGCCGCCCTGCGCCGCGAGCGGGGGCTGAGCCAGGCCGAGGCCGGCACGAGGATCGGCATGACCAGTCAGGGCTGGGGCCTGTACGAGGCGGGCAAGCGCCCCGGCCTGTTCCGCCCCGACGTGCAGCGCCGTCTGACCGCCGCCCTGGACGCCACGCCCGAGGACCTGACCCTTCTGGTCGGCGCCGCCCCTGCCCTGATCTTCCCGCCCAAGGGCCCATCGGAAGGGCTTCAGGCGCGCGGTCGCGCCTTCGAGGCCGCGCCTATGGTCGAGCGGCGGCGGCTGCAGCTCTCCACCGACGACCTGGCCCCCTGGGCCGCCGCCGGGACGGTGCTGGAATATGCGCCGGGCCGTTGGCCGCGCCGGGATCAGGGCTGCGTCATCGAGATGGACGACGGTAGTCTGCGGGCGCGGCTCTATGTTCGCTCCGACGAGGCCGAGCTGGTGGTGCGCGGCGCCGGCGCCCTGCTGACCATCGAGCGGATCCCACGTCATTCGGCGCGCGCCGTCTCGGCCGTGACGGCGCGGCTGGACGAGTGATGAAACGAAACAGTTGTGTTTCATCGCGCTCTATGAAACTGTGCGGCGGTGAACGTCAAGGAGCCGCCGTCCATGAACCGCCGCACTCAGCATATCGACGCCGTCGTGGGCCTGCGGATGGCCGCCCGTCGGTCGGCGCTCGGCCTGTCGCAGACGGCTCTGGCCGAGCAGTTGGGGGTCAGCTTCCAGCAGGTGCAGAAGTACGAAAAGGGCGCCAACCGAGTCTCGGCCTCGCGCCTGCATCAGGTGGCGACCGTCCTGGGCTGTTCGGTGGCCGACTTCTTTCCCGCGCGGGCCGATGCGCCCGACCCCATGGCCGGTCTGCGCGACCTGACGGCGACGGCGGACGGCCGCGCCCTGGCCGAGGCCTTCCCCCGGATCAGCGATCCGGCCCTGCGTCAGGCGGTGAGCCGGGTGGTCGAGGCGCTGGCGTCGGCCTGACCGCCCCGATAGGAAGGCCGCGATGAGAGTTCTGATCGTGGATACGGCGCTGGGCGCCTGTACGGCCTGCGTGGTCGAGGACGGGCGTCGGCTGGGTCTGCGCTCCGAACTGATGACCAAGGGCCATCAGGAACGGCTGGCGGGCATGGTCCGCGACGCGGTCGCCGATGCGGCCAAGGAAGCCGGCGGCGGCTTCGAGGCCATCGACCGGATCGGCGTCACGGTCGGGCCGGGCTCCTTCACCGGATTGCGCGTTGGTCTGGCCTTCGCTCAGGGCCTGGGCGCCGCCCTGGATCGTCCCGTGGTCGGCGTTTCGACCCTGGACGCCCTGGCGGCTTCTGTCGATCAGGCCGGTCTGGTCGCGGCCGTGATCGACGCCCGCCGGGGCCAGGTCTATGCGCGCCTGTTCCGCGACGGCGTCGCCGTGGGGCCGGCCGAAGCCCTGCCCCTGGAGGCCGCGACGGACCTTATTCTGGACGCCGCCGCCGGGGCCACGCCTGCGCTGGTTGGTTCGGGCGCGGCCGTCTTGGTCGATGGCTTCTCCGAACGATTGGGGCTGGCGGATACGGAGCCCCTGGCCGCGCCTTCGCCCGAGGCCCTGGCGCGTCTGACGGCCGGGGCTGACCCGACGATCGCCCTGCCCGCGCCTCTCTATTTGCGCGCGCCCGACGCCACGCCGCCCAGCCGGCTGCCGGGCCAGCCGCGCCCGATCGCCGCATCGTGACCGATCCCGCCGCCCTGGCCCTCCTTCACGCCGAGGCCTTCGACGCCCCCTGGGACGCGGCCAGTTTATCGGCTCTTCTGGCCTCGCCCGGCGTCTTTGCTGTGGCCGAGGACGACGGCTTCATCCTGATCCGGGTCGTCGCCGACGAGGCCGAGATCCTGACCCTGGCCGTGCGGCCCGCCGCCCGGCGCGGCGGCCTGGGCGCCCGTCTGGTCGAGGCCGCCGTGGTGCGCGCCGCCGCCCTGGGGGCCGAACGGATGTTCCTGGAAGTGGCCGAAGACAATGTCGCCGCCCGCGCCCTCTACGCCCGCACGGGCTTCAATGAGGCCGGTCGTCGGCGCGGATATTATGCGCGCACGGATGGAAGCCGCGAGGATGCTCTGGTCCTGTCGTTGAACTTCACTCGATAGCTTCCATAAGGCGACGGCTCAGCCTATCTTCCGGCCCATGGAACGGATCGAAAAACTCTGCGCCGACCGCGGCATGCGTATGACCGAGCAGCGGCGCGTGATCGCCCGCGTCCTGTCCCAGGCCGAGGATCACCCTGATGTCGAGGAGCTGTATCGCCGCGCCTCGGCCATTGACCCGCATATCTCGATCGCCACCGTCTATCGCACCGTGCGCCTGTTTGAAGAGGCGGGCGTGGTCGAGAAGCACGACTTCGGCGACGGCCGCAGCCGCTATGAAGAGGCGGGCGACGATCACCACGACCACCTGATCGACACCAAGACGGGCGAGGTCATCGAGTTCTTCGACGCCGAGATCGAGCGCTTGAAGACCGAGATCGCCAAGCGTCTGGGCTTTGAACTGGTCGGCCACAAGCTGGAGCTCTACGGCCACGCCATCCCCGGCGCCGAGCCGGTCGAACGCGAAGGCCTGATCTACAAGCGCCATGCGGCGCGGGTCGAACCGGAAGCGGCCGACAGCTGAGCCTGATCACGGCGCTCGCCTTGCCGTCGCCGGCTTCGGCGATCATAAGCCGGGCATGACCGATACGCTCGAAAAGCCCATCGAAAAGGCCGAAGGCGCTGCCATTCCAGCGGCGCCCAAACGCCTGTTCATCAAGACCTACGGCTGTCAGATGAACGTTTATGACAGCGAGCGCATGGCCGATGTCCTGCGCCCGCTGGGCTATGCGACGACGGACGCGCCGGAGGGGGCCGACTTCGTCATCCTCAACACCTGCCACATCCGCGAACGGGCCGCCGAGAAGGTCTATTCGGAGTTGGGCAAGCTGAAGCAGATGCGCGAGCGCAAGGTCGCGCGCGGCGACGGCGGCATGACTATCGCCGTGGCCGGCTGCGTCGCCCAGGCCGAGGGCGAGGAGATCATGAAGCGCCAGCCGGCGGTCGATCTGGTGGTCGGGCCCCAGGCCTACCACCAGTTGCCGGAACTGCTGACCCGCACGGCGCGGGCGCGCGGCGAGCGCATCGGCGCCGACTTCGCCCCGCACGAGAAGTTCGACGCCCTGACGCCTGAGATGATCGCCACGCGGAGCGGCGAAGGCCCGACCGCCTTCCTGACGGTGCAGGAGGGCTGCGACAAGTTCTGCACCTTCTGCGTCGTCCCCTATACGCGCGGCGCCGAGTGGTCGCGGCCCGTGGCGGCGGTGCTGGCTGAGGCCCGCGCCCTGGCCGACCGGGGCGTGCGCGAGGTCACCCTGCTGGGTCAGAACGTCAACGCCTATGACGGCGAGGGACCGGACGGAAAGCCCTTCACCCTGGCGCGGTTGGCCTATGCCCTGGCCGAGATCCCCGGCCTGAACCGGATCCGCTACACCACCAGCCACGCCAACGACATGAGCGACGACCTGATCCAAGCTCACGCCGATCTGGACGCCCTGATGCCCTATCTGCACCTGCCGGTGCAGGCTGGGTCCGACCGGGTATTGCGGCTGATGAACCGCAAGCATGGCCGCCAGAAATACATCGACCTGATTGCTCGCATCCGCGCGGCGCGGCCCGACATGGCCATCGCCGGGGACTTCATCGTCGGCTTCCCCGGCGAGACGGATCGCGACTTCGAGGACACCCTCGATCTGGTGCGCCAGGTCACCTATGCGGGCGCCTTCAGCTTCGTCTATTCGCCGCGTCCCGGCACGCCCGCCGCCACCATGCCTGGCCATATCGAGGAGAAGGTCGGACTGGAGCGGCTGCAACGGCTCCAGGCCCTGTTGTTCGAGCAGCAGACCGCCTTCAACGCCGCCCAGGCGGGCAAGACGTTGGCCGTTCTGTTCGAAAAGAAGGGCCGCTACGCAGGGCAGGCCATCGGGCGCTCGCCCTATCTGCAGGCCGTCCACGTCGAGGCGGCGGATCATCTGCTGGGTCAGATCGTTCCGGTGGAGATCATCAGCGGCGCCCAGAACAGTTTGAACGGGCGGTTGGCTGACCCAGGCACTATCTAGTGTCAGTATTGTAGTTTGACGTCCCTCAAGCAGCCTCGCTCCGCGAGCGAGGCGGTAGGGACCCCAACAAGGAAACCTATGGCGCGAGAGTCCGAATTCCTGTCTCTGAGCGATCAGGCGCTGCGGGCCGTGATCGGTCCCAACAGCCGCCACGTCGCCCTGATCGAGGACGCCTTCAAGGTGCTGGTCGAGGCGCCCGGCGGCGGCGTGTCGATCAACGGCTCGGCGCGGGACCGAGCCCAGGCCAAGCGTGTGGTCGAGACTCTGGCCAAGCGGGCCGATGCAGGGGCCGAGATCACGGAGGCCGACGTGCGGATGGCCCTGGGCGCCGCCGTGTCGCAGCCGCGACCGGACCACGGCCGGGTCGTGCCGGACGCCGTGGCCCTGCCCGTCGGTCGACGCGGGGCCATCGCTCCCAAGACGGCGGCCCAGGCCCAGTATCTGGATCTGCTCAGCCGCTGCGAACTGACCTTCGGAGTCGGGCCTGCGGGCACGGGCAAGACCTTCCTGGCGGCGGCCTATGGCGCCTCCCTGCTGCGGCGCGGCCAGGTGGACCGCCTGGTCATCACCCGCCCGGCGGTCGAGGCGGGCGAGAAGCTGGGCTTCCTGCCGGGCGACCTGAACGAGAAGGTCGACCCCTATCTGGCCCCAATCTGGGAGGCGCTGAACGACATTCTCGGCGTCGAGGACGTGCGTCGCCGCCGCGAGAAGGGCGAGATCGAAGCCGCCCCCATCGCCTTCATGCGCGGCCGCACCCTGAGCCACGCCTTCATCATCGTCGATGAGGCCCAGAACACCTCGCGGCTGCAGATGAAGATGGTCCTGACCCGTCTGGGTGAGGGCGCCCGCATGGTGGTGACGGGCGATCCGTCGCAGATCGACCTGCTGAATCCGCGCGATTCCGGTCTCAGCCACGCCCTGCGCATCCTGAAGGACGTGAAGGGGGTCGGGGTTCAGGCCTTCAAGGCCGAGGACGTGGTGCGCCACGCCATGGTCGAGCGCATCGTGCGCGCCTATGACGCCGATTCCGCGCGCCATCGCCCCCTGCCCGACCTCGAGGACGAAGACTGATGATCGAGATCGAAGTCGAGGACGCGGCCTGGACGACTGCGCTGCCTGACGCCGAGGCGGTGGTCCTGCGCGCGGCGACGGCGGCGCTGGGCACGGTCGAGGGCGACCTGGTCGTCCTGCTGACCGACGACGCCGGGGTGCAGGACCTGAACGCCCGTTTCCGCGACAAGGACCGGCCGACCAATGTCCTGTCCTTCCCGGCGGCTGAGAGCGCTTTTCCGCATCTGGGCGACGTGGTTCTGGGTTACGCCTATTGCGCGGCGGAGGCGCAGACCCAGGGCAAGAGCCTGTCGGATCACCTGAGCCATCTGGTCGTCCACGGCGTCCTTCACCTGCTGGGCCGCGACCATGAGGACGACGCCGAGGCCGAGGAGATGGAGGCGGAGGAGCGCGAGATCCTGGCGTCGCTCGGCGTCGCCGATCCCTATCAAGCCGAACGCGAGACCACTGCATGATCGACCGCCTGTCGGCCCTTTGGGGGGGCGTGCTGACGAACCGCTGGGGCCGCATCGCCCTGGCCCTGCTGGCGGGCGCCGGCGCGGCCCTGGCCCATCCGCCGTTCGGGATCTTGCCGGGTCTGCTGGGCTATCCCCTGTTGATGCTGCTGGCCGAGCGTTCGCGTAACGTCAAGGGCGGCTTCTGGGTCGGCTGGCTGGCGGGCTTTTCCTACTTCTTCATCGGCTGCTGGTGGGTGGCCGAGGCCTTTCTGGTCAACAAGGATCAGGCCTGGATGGCGCCCTTCGCCGCCAGCCTGCTGCCCATGGGGCTGGGGCTCTTCTTCGGCGCGGCCACGGCCCTTTATCGCCGTTTCGCGCCAGCGGGCGCGCGCCGCGTCCTGCTGTTCGCCGCCCTGTTCGCCCTGCTGGAATGGCTGCGCGGCCATGTCCTGACCGGCTTTCCGTGGAACCCGACCGGCGCGGCCTGGGCGGCGGGTTCGGCCATGTCGCAGTTCGCCTCGATCGGCGGGGTCTATGGCCTGAGCCTCATTACCCTGGCGGGGGTCTCGGCGCTCGGCCTGCTGGTCGGGGACGGAGCGCGGCGGCCGCGTCTGATCGCCGCCGGCCTGGGCGTCGCCGTTCTGGCGGGCCTGTTCGGCTTCGGCGCCGCGCGCCTGTCGTCGGCCGAGCGGGTCGATGGCCCGACCCTGGTGCGTCTGGTCCAGGCCGACATTCCTCAGGAATCCAAGTGGAGCCCCGAGGCCTATCAGGCCATCGTCGACCGCTATGTCGCCCTGACCGCCCAGAAGGGGGCGGTGGTTCCCGACGTGGTGGTCTGGCCCGAGGGGGCCCTGCCCGCCACCGCCAACGACGTCTTCAACTCGCCCGACGCCCAGGCGATTTCCGGCGCCCTGCAGACCGGTCAGACCCTGCTGATGGGCCTCAGCCGAGGCGAGGCGGACCCGACCGCCGAGGGCGGCGCCCGCTATTACAACAGCCTGTTCGCCCTGCACGACGAGGGCGCGGCGGGGATGCGCATCGGCGCCATCTACGACAAGCACCGTCTGGTGCCCTTCGGCGAATACCTGCCCATGGGGCGGCTGATGAGCAAGATCGGCGTGCGCAGCCTGGTGCACGTGCCCGCCGACTTCAGCGCCGGCGCAAAACCCGCGCCGATCAGCCTGGTCAATGCGCCGAAGGTCCAGCCGCTGATCTGCTACGAGAGCCTCTATCCGGGCTTCACCCCGGCCGGCGGCGACGCCCGTCCGGCCTGGATCGTCAATGTCTCCAACGACGCCTGGTTCGGCGCCACCTCGGGGCCGCGTCAGCACCTGAACCTGGCCAGCTATCGCGCCATCGAGACCGGCCTGCCCATCGCGCGGGCTACCCCCACTGGCGTCTCGGCCATGATCGACCCCTGGGGCCGGGTGGTGGACGGCAAGCGGCTGGACCCCGGCCATGCCGGCGTCATCGACGTGCACCTGCCGGAACCGGCGGCGCCGACCCTCTACGGTCGCTGGGGTGACGGCCTGTTCGGCGTCCTGCTGGCCCTCATGTTGGCGGGCGGCTTTTCGTTGGGGCGCCGCAAGGGGCGAGCATGACCAAGGCTGAGGACGACGAGGATCGCAAACGCACGCAGCACATCGACGTGCCCCTGGGCGTGCGCGTGCGCGCCATTCGCGAGAACCACGGCCTGACCCAGGCCGACATGGCGCGGATGCTCGACATTTCCACGAACCAGTGGGGTCGTCATGAAAGCGGCGCCAATCGCCTGCCGGCCGCGCGTCTGTGGCAGTTCTGCGAGGCGCTGAACATTGAGGTCGCCGCCGTGTTCAGGGATCAGCCCTTTGTGACGGCCAGACCTTCCGCCGCCTTTATTCCCCTTCCCGAGCCGCAGCGTCCCTTTAGCCTGCATGACGAGGCGGGCGAGACCTCGGCCCCAGCGCCCACCGAAAGCCAGGGGATGCTGGTGCAAAGGATAGGCGCGGCGGCGCGAGAACTGTCGCCTCAGCGTCAGCGCACAGCCTTGGCGGTCATTCGAGCCTTGAAGAACGAAGACCTGGACTGAGGCGACGTTCTGGAGACGGCGCTAAACCCGCGTCGCGCGAATTGTCGTGACAGCGCGGGCTATCCGTCGCATTTCGGGACAGGTGAGTAATCGAGTTCGGGCGTAATTTTAGGCGAGAAGGCAATGGTCAGAGGCTCTGCTGAGGACGGTCCCCATCCGGTGGACCGGCACGTGGGTCGGCGAGTCTGCGAAAAACGGATCGCCCTCGGTTACAACCAAAGTGATCTGGGGCGCGCCCTGGGTCTGACCTTCCAGCAGATCCAGAAGTACGAGAAGGGCACGAACAGGGTGTCCGCGTCCAAGCTCTGGGACATCGCCCGCTTCTTCAAGGTCGATATCGCCTACTTCTTCGAAGGGCTGACGACGGCGGCTCCGGGCATGGCCGAAGGCGAGGCCGAGCCCTTCGTGAACGACTTCCCCGCCACGCGGCAGAGCATCGAGATCGGCCGTCTGGCACCTCAGCTGTCTGTGCGTCAGCAGAAGCTGGTGCTGGACATGATGCGCGAGATGACGGGCGCCGAGAGCTCCGTCGGCAAGGACTGACGCGGGAGCTGAAATTGAAAAAGGCGCGGAGCGATCCGCGCCTTTTTGCCGTCTGCGATCCAGAGGATCGGTTCGCCTGACTATTCAGCCAGAGCGGCTTCCGACGCCAGGATGCGGCTGGCGGCGTGGACCACGGCGCCGATGCGCAGGGCGGCCTGGATCTGGACGTTGGGCACGGCGTGCTTGCGCAGTTCGCCCTCGTGGGCGTCGATGCAGGCGCCGCAGCCGTTGATGGCCGAGACGGCGGTGGACCACAGTTCGAAGTCCAGCTTGTCGACGCCCGGATTGGCGATCACGTTCATGCGCAGCTTGGCTGGCAGGGTCGTGTACTCGTTGTTCTTCATCAGGTGCAGGGCGCGGTAGTAGATGTTGTTCATGCCCATGATGGCGGCGGCGGCCTTGGCGGCGTTCATCGCCTCGGGCGACAGGACGGTGGCGGCCTGGGCTTCGATCAGCTTGACCGCCGGGGCGACGCCGATGGCATGGGCCGAGGCCAGGAAGCAGCCCCACTTCTGCTGGTCGTTCAGCACCGTTTCATTGGCGAGCGACGACAGGTTCAGCGAGATGTCCTTGCCATAGGCCGGGATGAGGTCGCGCAGGGCGTCGAGGGACATGGGGAACTTCCTTCTGCTCAACGGCGCCGCTTGCGCCGGATACAATATAGGGCTTGCCGACGCGCCATGTCAGGACTGAACGTCGGGCATGAAAAAGGCGGCGACAGTCGCCCGCCGCCGCCTCTTCAAGAGGGGCGGCCCGGACCAGTACGAACGCGGTCCGGGCCTTCCTTGGCCAGTACTTAAGCGGCCAGGGTCTCGCCGCCGACCGGGCGGTTGCAGGCGCACAGCTCGTCGGTCTGCAGAGCGTCGACGACGCGCAGGGTGTCTTCCGGCGAACGGCCGACGTTCAGGTTGGTGACATAGACGTGCTGTACGACGTTGTGCGGGTCCACGACGAAGGTGGCGCGCAGGGCGACGCCGTTTTCTTCGTCCAGGACGCCCAGGTCGCGGGCCAGCTTGCCGCCGGTGTCGGCGAACTGCCAGATCGGCAGCTTGTTCAGGTCGGCGTGGTCGCGGCGCCAGGCCAGCTTGACGAATTCGTTATCGGTCGAACCGCCGAGAACCACGGTGTCGCGGTCTTCGAAGTCCTTGCCCAGCTTGGCGAAGGCGGCGATTTCGGTCGGGCAGACGAAGGTGAAGTCCTTCGGGTAGAAGAAGATGACCTTCCACTTGCCGTCAAAGCTGTCCTGCGTCAGCGCCTCGAACGCCGAGACGCCGTTTTCTTCGTGGTCGTTGAAGCCCGGCTTCACGCCAGTGATCTTGAATTCAGGCAGTTTTTGACCGACGCCCAGCATAGTGGAGCTCCATTCTGACAATGTAAGACAGCCGGCGTCGCAGGGAGGTGCATCGCCGATGGGGGTCAAATGGGCCGTGGCGTCCTGGAAGTCAAATCGATCATTTCGCACGTGCGAATAAATTTAACTTATGACCGGCGGCGCTCGGTAGGGAGGGGCGACCAAGCCCGGCTATAAGTTCAACTGCTAATCCTGAGAAAGTTTATCGATTTTCCTTCGGCGCGGAACCGGGCGTAGGCTCGCGGTCTAATCTGCTGAACAGGAGGAAAATCATGGACGGACAAGCAGGCGGCCCCACTCCACTCCACGATCCGAAGAAGGAGCCGGGCGCGCTGCGCTCGCTTCTGGGGCGCACCAATCGCGACTGGTGGCCCAATCAGATGGCCATGGACATCCTGCATCAGCAGGGCAAGTCGGGCGACCCCATGGGCGACGACTTCGATTACGCTGCGGCCTTCAAGTCGCTGGATCTGGCGGCGGTGAAGCGCGACCTGACCGCCCTGATGACCGACAGCCAGCCCTGGTGGCCGGCGGACTATGGCCACTATGGTCCCTTCTTCATCCGCATGGCCTGGCATTCGGCCGGAACCTATCGCACCGGGGACGGGCGCGGCGGCGCGGGCGCGGGCCAGCAGCGCTTCGCCCCGCTCAACTCCTGGCCGGACAACGGCAACCTGGACAAGGCGCGCCGCCTGCTGTGGCCGATCAAGCAGAAGTACGGCGCCAAGCTGTCCTGGGCCGACCTGATGATCCTGGCCGGCAATGTGGCGATCGAGTCGATGGGCGGGCCGGTCTTCGGCTTCGGCGGCGGCCGCGCCGACGTCTGGGAGCCTGAAAAGGACGTCTATTGGGGCACCGAGGAAAACTGGGTCGGCGACGAGGGCAACCAGACCCGCATCCAGCCCGACAAGGACATGGCCCTGGAAGAGCCCCTGGCCGCCATCCAGATGGGCCTGATCTATGTGAACCCTGAAGGTCCCGGCGGCGTGCCCGAAGCCCTGGCCTCGGCCCGCGACATTCGCGAGACCTTCGCCCGCATGGGCATGAATGACGAGGAGACGGCCGCCCTGACCGCAGGCGGGCACACCTTCGGCAAGGCCCACGGCGCCGGCGACGCCTCCAAGGTGGGCGCCAGCCCCGAGGGCGCCGACATCGCCCAGCAGGGCCTGGGTTGGATTTCGGGCCATGAGAGCGGCGTCGGCGACCACACCATCACCTCGGGCATCGAGGGCGCCTGGACGCCCACGCCGACGACCTGGGACATGACCTTCTTCGACATGCTGCTGGACCATGACTACGAACTGGTTCGCAGCCCGGCGGGGGCCAAGCAGTGGCAACCCGTGGGGAATCCGCCGGAAACCCTGGCCCCGGCCGCCCATACGCCGGGCAAGCGCGTGCCGACGATGATGACGACGGCCGACATGGCCTTCAAGATCGACCCGGCCTATCGCCCCATCATGGAGCGGTTCCGCGCCGATCCGGCCTATTTCGGCGACGCCTTCGCCCGCGCCTGGTTCAAGCTGTGCCACCGCGACATGGGACCCAAGGCCCGCTACCTGGGCGCTGACGTGCCGGCCGAGGACCTGATCTGGCAGGATCCGATCCCGGCCCACGCCGGACCGGCCCTGTCGGACGCCGACGTCACGGCGCTGAAGGCGGCCATCGCCGCGTCGGGCCTGTCGGTCGCCGACCTGGTGTCGACGGCCTGGGCCTCGGCCGTGACCTATCGCGGCTCGGACCATCGCGGCGGCGCCAATGGCGGCCGCCTGCGCCTGGCCCCGCAGAAGGACTGGGACGTCAACGAACCGGCGAAGCTGGCCCGCGTCCTCAAGGTTTATGAGGACATCAAGGCGGCGTCGGGCGCCAACGTCTCCATCGCCGATCTGATCGTCCTGGGCGGCGTGGTCGGGGTCGAACAGGCGGCCAAGGCCGGCGGCCATGACGTGGCCGTCCCCTTCACGCCCGGCCGCACCGACGCCTCGCAGGACCAGACCGACGTCGACGGCTTCAAGGTGCTGGAGCCCCGCGCAGACGGCTTCCGCAACTATCTGCAGGTCCGCTTCAACGTCCCGACCGAGGAGCTGCTGATCGACCGGGCCCAGCTGCTGGGCCTGACGGCGCCGGAGATGACGGTCCTGGTCGGCGGTCTGCGGGTTCTGGGCGCCAACCACGGCGGTTCGACCCACGGCGTCCTGACCAACCGGCCGGGCGTCCTGTCCAACGACTTCTTCGTCAACCTGCTGGACATGGGCACGGGCTGGAAACAGGTCGACGACAGCGCCGACGAGGTCTTCACCGGCAATGACCGCGCCAGTGGCGAGGAACTGTGGACCGCCACCCGCACCGATCTGGTGTTCGGCTCCAACTCGCAGTTGCGCGCCCTGTCCGAGGTCTACGCCTCGGCCGACGCGGGCGCGAAGTTCGTCAAGGACTTCGTCGCGGCCTGGACCAAGGTGATGAACGCCGACCGGTTCGATCTGAACTAGGGGCCGAGCAGCGCCGCGGACCGACCGGTTCGCGGCGCCTTGCTTCATCAATGACTTCGATTGTCTTTGAAAACACCATAGGGCGCGCCTATGTGGGGCGCATGCTCCCCACCCTGCGACAGCTCCATTATCTCAAGCTCCTGGCCGAGCACGCCTCCTTCAGCCGTGCGGCCGAGGCGGCCCATGTCAGCCAGCCGGCTTTGTCGGCCGGGGTGCAGGAACTGGAGAAGATCCTGGGCGCGCCGGTGGTCGAGCGCACGCGCGGCGCGGTGCAGTTGACCGCCGTCGGCGCCGAGGCGGTCAAGCGCGCCGAGGACGTCCTGGCCCGCACCGAGGATCTGGTCGAGGCGGCGCGCAACGCCGGCAAGCCCCTGTCGGGCCGGTTCCGCCTGGGGATCATCCCCACCGTCGCCCCCTTCCTGCTGCCCCGCGCCCTGCCCGGCCTGCGCGACCGCTATCCGGCCCTGCGCCTGTTCATTCGAGAGGACCTGACCCCGCGCCTGATCGCCGGGCTGAAGGCGGGCCAGTTGGACGCCGCCGTCATCGCCCTGCCCTATGAGGCGCCGGGCATCGACCACGCCCGCATCGGCGACGACGAGATCCTGGCCGCCGCTCCGGTCGGCCACCCGCTGGCGGGCGCCGGTCCGATCCCCGAGGGTATGCTCAAGGCCGACGACCTGATCCTGCTGGAAGACGGCCACTGTCTGCGCGATCAGGCCCTGGCCGCCGTCAATATCGAGGCCCCGCGCGGCGAGGACGTCTTCGCCGCCACCTCCCTGCACACCCTGGTCCAGATGGTGTCCTCGGGTCTGGGCGTCAGCTTCCTGCCGCAGATGGCGGTGCAAGCCGGCCTGGCCGACAATCCCGGCGTCGTGGTCCGCCCCATCTCCGCCGACGCCCCTCGCCGCGAGATCGTCGTCGCCTGGCGCACCGGCTCCAGCCGCGCGGCGGAGGCCCGCCTGCTGGCCGAGGCGCTCAAGCTGGACTGAGGCTGAGGCGCGGCGGCCCTGAAGCCGCCATGCCTTTCGCATGCCTATCTCCTTCTCCGCCGTCCTCGGACTAGACCCGAGGATCGGATTGTCCGCTTGTGCGACACCTGAAAGGTCGAGCGCGTGGCTCCGCTCGATCCTCGGGTCAAGCCTGAGGATGACGAGTGAGGGATGAGGCCCCTCTACGACGGAGGTCGAAGGTCGGACCGGCCCCCTTCCCTTGCGACCCTGACCCTTATGTGGGAAAGGCCACGCGCGGTTTTGGCGGGCCGACGGGTCGGTCATGCCGCGACTGGACCAAGGAAGGCCGCTCATGCTCGAAACCTATCGTCTTCACGTCGCCGAACGCGCGGCCCTGGGCATTCCGCCGCTGCCGCTGTCGGCCGAGCAGACCGCCGACCTGATCGAGCTGATCAAGGCGCCGCCCGCCGGTGTCGCCGAGCAGGAGCTGCTGGACCTGCTGACCCATCGCGTGCCGCCCGGCGTGGACGACGCGGCCAAGGTCAAGGCCTCCTTCCTGTCCGCCGTGGCCCATGGCGACTTCGCCGTGCCGTCGCTGTCGCGCGAACGCGCCACCGAGCTGCTGGGCACCATGGTCGGCGGCTACAACGTCAAGCCGCTGATCGACCTGCTGAACGATGCGATCGTCGGCGCCGTCGCCGCCGAGGGTCTGAAGAAGACCCTGCTGATGTTCGACTTCTTCCACGACGTCGCCGAGCTGGCCAAGGGCGGCAACGCCAACGCCGAGGCCGTGCTGAAGTCCTGGGCCGAAGCCGAGTGGTTCACTAGCCGCGACAAGGTCGCCGACAAGATCACCGTCACCGTCTTCAAGGTCACCGGCGAGACCAATACCGACGACTTGTCGCCTGCGCCCGACGCCTGGTCGCGTCCCGACATTCCGCTGCACTACCTGGCCATGCTGAAGAACGCGCGTCCGGGCATCACGCCGGAACAGGACGGCGTGCGCGGCCCCATGTCCTTCATCGAGGACCTGAAGGCCAAGGGCCATCTGGTCGCCTATGTCGGCGACGTGGTCGGCACCGGCTCGTCGCGCAAGTCGGCGACCAACAGCGTCATCTGGGCCACCGGTCAGGACATCCCCTTCGTGCCGAACAAGCGTTTCGGCGGCGTGACCCTGGGCGGCAAGATCGCCCCGATCTTCTTCAACACCCAGGAAGACTCCGGCGCCCTGCCGATCGAGGTCGACGTGACCAGCCTGAACATGGGCGATGTCATCGACATCTATCCCTATGAGGGCAAGATCGAGAAGAATGGCGAAAAGGTCGCCGACTTCGAGCTGAAGTCGCAGGTCCTGCTGGACGAGGTCCAGGCCGGCGGCCGCATCAACCTCATCATCGGCCGCTCGCTGACCGCCCGCGCCCGCGAGGCCCTGGGTCTGGCCGCCTCGACCGAATTCCGCCTGCCGGTCACGCCGGAAGACAGCGGCAAGGGCTTCACCGTCGCCCAGAAGATGGTCGGCCGCGCCTGCGGTCTGCCGGAAGGTCAGGGCATCCGTCCGGGCACCTATTGCGAACCGCGCATGACCACGGTCGGCTCGCAGGACACGACCGGCCCGATGACGCGCGACGAACTCAAGGACCTGGCCTGCCTCGGCTTCTCGGCCGACATGGTGATGCAGTCCTTCTGCCACACCGCCGCCTATCCCAAGCCGGTCGACGTCAAGACGCACCGCGAACTGCCGCAGTTCATCTCCAACCGCGGCGGCGTGGCCCTGCGTCCGGGCGACGGCGTGATCCACTCCTGGCTGAACCGCCTGCTGCTGCCCGACACCGTCGGCACCGGCGGCGACAGCCACACCCGCTTCCCCATCGGCATCTCCTTCCCGGCCGGCTCGGGTCTGGTCGCCTTCGGCGCGGCCACCGGCGTCATGCCGCTGGACATGCCGGAGTCGATCCTGGTCCGCTTCAAGGGCGAGATGCAGCCGGGCATTACGCTCCGCGACCTGGTCCACGCCATTCCCTACTACGCCATCCAGCAGGGCCTGCTGACCGTGGCCAAGGCGGGCAAGGTCAATGAGTTCTCGGGCCGCATCCTTGAGATCGAGGGCCTGCCCGACCTGAAGGTGGAACAGGCGTTCGAACTGACCGACGCCTCGGCCGAGCGTTCGGCGGCGGGTTGCACCGTCAAGCTGAACAAGGCGCCCATCATCGAGTACATGACCTCGAACATCGTGCTCATGAAGAACATGATCGCCGACGGTTACGCCGACGCCCGCACCCTGCAGCGCCGCATCGACGCCATGGAGGCCTGGCTGGCCGCGCCCCACCTGCTGGAGGCCGACGCCGACGCCGAATACGCCCACGTCATCGAGATCGACCTGGCGGACGTCAAGGAGCCCATCCTGTGCGCCCCCAACGACCCCGACGACGCGCGCCTGCTGTCGGCGGTGCAAGAGACCCCGATCGACGAGGTCTTCATCGGTTCGTGCATGACCAATATCGGCCACTTCCGCGCGGCTTCGCTGCTGCTGAAGGGCAAGAAGGACATCCCGACCCGTCTGTGGGTGGCCCCGCCGACCAAGATGGACGCCTCGGAGCTGACCAAGGAGGGCCACTACTCGACCCTCGGCGGCGCCGGCGCCCGCATGGAGATGCCGGGCTGCTCGCTGTGCATGGGCAACCAAGCCCAGGTGAAGGAGGGCGCGACCGTGGTCTCGACCTCGACCCGCAACTTCCCCAACCGTCTGGGCAAGGGCTCGAACGTCTACCTGGCCTCGGCCGAACTGGCCGCCGTCGCCTCCAAGATGGGCCGCATCCCCACCGTGGCCGAGTACATGGCCGAGATGGGCGTCATCGACGCCGACCGCGACGATGTCTATCGCTACATGAACTTCGACCAGATCCCCGAATACGCGGATCGCGTCGCGGCCGAGTAAGGCGGACGGCAGTCTGAAATGAGAAGGGCCGGCGGAGTGATCCGCCGGCCTTTTTGCGGGCAAAGGCGGTGACAGCCTTACGCCGCCAATAGCCGTCATTGGGTTTTCCCCTGGATCGCGGACCGCCGCTGGCTGCACAGGATTGGCGTTGTTCGCCCCAATTCTGGCGACGTTGGTCACTCTCATGGCGGCGATCGTCACCTAGGTTCGCCTCGACAACGGGAGAGACGAACGTGACCCAGACAAACAGACACAAGACAACTCTGGTGACCGGAGCCTCCTCCGGCATGGGCAAGGCCATCGCACGCCAACTGCTGAAGGACGGGTACAGAGTCTATGTCGCCGCGCGCAGCGTGGACAAGATGGACGACCTGGCCGCCCTCGGCGCCATCCCGCTGCGGATGGACGTGACCATGAACGATCAGGTCGAGGCCGGGGTGCGGACCATTCTGGACGAAACGGGGGGCGTGGACGTCCTGGTCAACAACGCCGGGTTCGGCCTCTATGGCGCCGTCGAGGACATTCCCCTGGACGAGGCCCGCTATCAGCTCGAGGTCAATCTGTTCGGCGCGGCGCGCCTGACGCAGTTGCTGCTGCCGGCCATGCGCGATCGCAAGGCGGGAACCATCGTCAACATCACCTCGATGGGCGGCAAGGTCTACACCCTGCTGGGCGCCTGGTATCACGCCACCAAGCACGCCCTGGAGGGTTGGTCCGACAGCCTGCGTCTGGAACTGGCGCCCTTCGGCGTCCGGGTGGTCATCGTCGAGCCGGGCCTGATCGAAACCGGCTTCGGCGACGTCTCGGCCGCCAGCCTGATGAAACGCGTCAATGGCGGCCCCTATTCCGAGGTCACGCGGGCCGTCGCCCGGACGACCCAGAAATCCTACGGCCATGGCCGCGGCACAGACCCCTCCGTCATCGCCGATGTCGTGTCGCGCGCGGTGCGTTCGCCTCGTCCTCGAACCCGCTATGCCGCCGGCCGATATGCGAAGATGATGATCGGCGTGCGCAAATGGTTGGGCGACCGCGTCTTCGACCGCCTGATCCTGAGCCAGATGGGCTGAGTTCGTCGCCGAAAGAGGGAGGCTTCCATGTCCATGAAATCCGCGACGCCGGATCGCTGCCGGCTTCCCTCAGCCCTGTGGAAGGCGCTGGAGCGCGAGGGTCTGTCCGTGCCGGACGTGCTGCGCCGCGCCCGCCTGCCCGTCATGCTGCGCCTGCAACCCGCCGCTACGCTTACTACGGCCCAGTATTTCGCCCTGTGGCGGGCCGTCGAAGACCTGTCCGGCGATCCGGGCCTGGGACTGCGCCTGGCCTCAAACGCCGAGACGGGCGCGCATCCGCCCTCCAGCCTGGCGGCCTTCTATGCCCGCGACTATCGCGACGGCCTGCTGCGTCTGGCGCGGTTCAAGCGTCTTTGCACGCCCGAGACGCTTCAGATCGACGAAGACCCGACGACGGCGACCGTCAGCCATCTCTGGCCGAACGCGACAGAAGCCGAACCGCACATCGCCACGGACATCACCTTCGCCACCGTGATGGAGTTGGGCCGACGCGGAACCGGTCGGATGATCGCGCCGCTGCAGGTCGAGTTGCGTCGCAGCCACCCAACGTCGGACGCCCATGCGGTCTATTTCAACTGCCCCGTTCGCTATGGTGCAGAGCAGGACCGCATGGTGCTGCGTCAAGCCGACCTCGACCTGGCTTTCGCCGGCCATAACCCCGAACTGCTGGAGATGCTGACGCCCGCCCTGGCCGGGGCACTGCGTGATCTTCAGGCCCAGACCTCGCTCGGCGATCAGGTGAAAACCGTCCTGCTGCACGCCCTGCCCAGCGGCCGCCCCGACATCGCCGATGTGGCCCGCGAGATGGGCATGAGCGAGAGGACCTTGCAACGCCGGATCACCGAGGAGGGAACCGCCTTCCGCGACCTGCTCAACGAAGCCCGGCATGCACTCAGCCGTCGCCTCTTGTCCGACCAAACGAGCGACATCGCCGAAGTCGCCTATATGCTCGGCTATCAGGACACGCGGTCCTTCTATCGCGCCTTCAGAAGCTGGGAGGGCGCTACGCCCAATGCCTGGCGGAAGTCCACGCTCTCGGCGTCGCTTCAATAGGGCGTTGGTGCGGGATTAGCGCTCTTCTGCCCTCCGCCCACAAAAAAGGCCGGCGGAGCGATCCGCCGGCCTTTCCAGTTCTTGCCTGAAGCCTCGCCTTACTCGGCGGCGGCGGGCGTCTCGGCTTGCGGGCCGCCGGCCAGGTTGCGCAGGACGTAGGGCATGACGCCGCCGGCCAGCAGGTAGTCCAGCTCGGTCTGGTTATCGATGCGGCAGCGGACCGGGAAGCGGGCCATCTTGCCGTCCGACGGGCGGAACATCTCGACCCACAGGTCCTGACGCGGCTTCAGCTTGCCGATGTTGGCGTCGGTCAGGCCACGGATGGTGACGATTTCCTCGCCGGTCAGGCCCAGCTTCTGCCAGCCGTCCTGCTTGAACTGCAGCGGCACCACGCCCATGCCGACCAGGTTCGAGCGGTGGATGCGCTCATAGCTTTCGGCGATGACGGCGCGGACGCCCAGCAGGCGCGTGCCCTTGGCCGCCCAGTCGCGCGACGAGCCGGTGCCGTATTCCTTGCCGGCGAAGACGACCAGGGGACGGCCTTCCGACTGGTAGCGCATGGCCGCGTCGTAGATCGACATGGTGTCGCCCGACGGGAAGTGCTTGGTGACGCCGCCCTCGATGTCCGGGGTGATCTTGTTGCGGATGCGGATGTTGGCGAAGGTGCCGCGCATCATGACTTCATGGTTGCCGCGGCGGGCGCCGTAGCTGTTGAAGTCCAGGGCGTCGACGCCGTGGTTGGTCAGATAGACGCCGGCGGGCGAGGCCTTCTTGATCGAACCGGCCGGGCTGATGTGGTCGGTGGTGATGCTGTCGCCGAAGATGCCCAGGATGCGGGCTTCCACGATGTCGCTGACCGGGGCCGGCTCCATCGACAGGCCTTCGAAGTAGGGCGGGTTCTGGACGTAGGTGGAGGTGTCTTCCCATTCATAGGTCTGGCCGCCGGTGACCTTGATGGCCTGCCAGTGCTTGTCGCCCTTGAAGACGTCCTTGTAGCGCTTGGCGAACATGGCCGGGGTGACCGACTTCTTCTGGATGTCGGCGATCTCCTGCGAGGTCGGCCAGATGTCCTTCAGGAAGACGTCCTTGCCCTTCTTGTCCTGACCGATCGGGTCCTTGGTGATGTCGATGCGCATCGAGCCGGCGATGGCGTAGGCCACGACCAGCGGCGGCGAGGCCAGGTAGTTGGCCTGGACGTCGGGGTTCACGCGGCCTTCGAAGTTGCGGTTGCCCGACAGGACCGAGGTCGCGACCAGACCGTTGTCGTTGATCGCCTTCGAGATGGCCGGGTCCAGCGGGCCCGAGTTGCCGATGCAGGTGGTGCAGCCGTAGCCGACCAGGTTGAAGCCCATGGCGTCCAGGTCTTTTTGCAGGCCGGCGTCGGTCAGATAATCGGTGACGACCTGCGAGCCGGGGGCCAGGGAGGTCTTGACCCAGGGCTTGACCTTGAGGCCGAGGGCGTGGGCCTTGCGCGCCACCAGACCGGCGGCGATCAGGACCGACGGGTTGGAGGTGTTGGTGCAGGAGGTGATGGCGGCGATCACCACGTCGCCGTCGCCGACCGTGAACTTCTCGCCTTCGACAGCGGCGCGCTCGGCGTCGGTCGGGCGGCCGAAGACCTCGGCCAGGGCGGTCTCGAACGAGGGGGCGGCGACGGTCAGTTCAACGCGGTCCTGCGGACGCTTGGGACCGGCCAGCGACGGCACGACCGTCGAGATGTCCAGCTCCAGAACGTCGGTGAAGACCGGGTCTTCCGAGGTTTCGTCGATCCACAGGCCCTGGGCCTTGGCGTAGGCTTCGACCAGGGCGACGCGCGCCTTGTCGCGGCCGGTGGCCGTCAGATAGTCGATGGTCGCGCGCGACACCGGGAAGAAGCCGCAGGTGGCGCCGTATTCCGGGGCCATGTTGGCGATGGTGGCCTGATCCTCGATGGTCATCCCGGCGATGGCGTCGCCGAAGAATTCCACGAACTTGCCGACCACGCCCTTCTTGCGCAGCATTTGGGTGACGGTCAGCACCAGGTCGGTGGCGGTCGCGCCTTCCGGCAGCTTGCCGGTCAGCTTGAAGCCGACGACTTCCGGGATCAGCATCGGGATCGGCTGACCCAGCATGGCGGCCTCGGCCTCGATGCCGCCGACGCCCCAGCCCAGGACGGCCAGGCCGTTGATCATGGTGGTGTGGCTGTCGGTGCCGACGACGGTGTCGGGATAGGCGACGGTCTTCTTGCCTTCGTCCAGGGTCCAGACGGTCTGGGCCAGGTTCTCAAGATTCACCTGGTGGCAGATGCCGGTGCCGGGGGGCACGACGCGGAAGTTGTTGAAGGCCGAGGAGCCCCAGCGCAGGAAGTTGTAACGCTCGATGTTGCGTTCATACTCGCGCTCGACGTTCTCGCCGAAGGCCTTGGCGGTGCCGAAGTGGTCGACCATGACCGAGTGGTCGATGACCAGGTCGACGGGGACCAGCGGATTGATCTTCTTGGCGTCGGCGCCCAGCTTGTCCATGGCGTCGCGCATGGCGGCCAGATCGACCACGGCGGGAACGCCGGTGAAGTCCTGCATCAGGACGCGGGCCGGACGGAAGGCGATTTCGTGCTCGACGGCGCCTTTGTTCTCGATCCAGGCGGCGACGGCCTTGAGGTCGTCCTCGGTGACCGAGACGCCGTCTTCATTGCGCAGCAGGTTCTCGAGAAGCACCTTCATCGAGCGCGGCAGACGGGAAATCCCGGCCAGACCGGCTTCCTCGGCGGCGGGAAGGCTGTAATAGGCGTATTTCTTGCGCCCGACCGAAAGGTCCTGACGGGTCTTGAGGCTGTCAATCGACGGCATGGAGATAAGTCCTCTGACTAACGCCGCCCGACAATTCGGTTGCGCCTTCGCGCGCTGGACGCCGGGGCGCACAGGTCCCAGGCGCGCGCGGCGAAAGCCTGCTGCGGCGCTTGCGGATATAGTCCTGTGCGGGGAAGCCGTCCATGTATCCACACGGGCGTCATGGACATTGAGAAGGGTTCGCAAATCGGCGGGTTCATGCTGACGGCGGTCGACATCGCGGCCTTGAGCCTGTCGCGCGGCGAGCGCCTCCTGTTCCAGGGCCTGTCGCTGCGGCTTTCGGCGGGCGAGGCCACAGCCCTGACCGGGGCCAATGGGGCGGGCAAGACCAGTCTGTTGCGGGCCGTGGCGGGTTTCATCCGGCCGGATTCGGGCGCGATCACTTTTGGCGGCGCGGACGGTGAGGCGCTGGATCAGGAGACCGCGCGGCAGGGCGGCGTCCATCTGTTGGGTCATCTCGAAGGCCTGAAGCCGACGCGAACGGCGCGTCAGGAGTTCGACTTCCAGACGGCCTGGCTGGGCGGCGATGAGGCCGCACGCGAAGCCGCCGTCGCCCGCCTGGCCCTGACGCCCCTGCTGGATCTGGAGACGAGGAAGCTGTCGGCGGGACAGAAGCGGCGCCTATCGCTGGCGCGCCTCATCGCCGCGCCGCGCGTCCTCTGGCTGCTGGATGAACCCCTGGCCCCGCTGGACGAGCGCTGGCGGGCGGTCGCGGCCGAGCTGATGGCGGCGCATCTGGCGGCGGGCGGGATGATCCTGGCGGCGGTGCACGACCCTCTGCCCGTTCCGGCGCGCGGGCTTGACCTTGGAGATCTGGCGTGAAGGCCGTTCGGGTCCTGTTCGGCCGTGAGCTGTCGCTGGCCTGGGGCGGCGGCGGCGGGCCTCTGCTGGCCTGCGGCTTCATGTTGTGCCTGACCGCCATCCTGCCGCTGGCGGCGGGCGGCGATCCGCGCGTTCTGGCTCCGGCGGCCTCGGGGGCCAGCTGGATGGCCCTGGCCCTGGCCTCGCTCCTGTCGCTGGAGCGGCTGTTCGAGCGCGATCTGGAGGACGGGGCGCTGGACCTGCTGGCGCTCGGCCCCTTGCCGTTGGAGGCGACGGTTGCGATCAAGGCTCTGGCCCAATGGTTGGCGACGGGCCTGCCGCTGGCGGTCGCGGCCCCGGTCGCGGCCCTGGCCCTGGGCCAGCCGGCCCATCTGATCGGTCTGACCGCCCTGGCGGCGGCCATCGGCGGCCTGGGCTTCGCCTTTACCGGAGCGCTGGGCGCGGCCCTGGCCTTGGGGGCCAAGCGCGGAGGCCTGCTGATCGCGGTGGTGGTCCTGCCGCTGTTCATCCCCCCGGTGGTGTTCGGCGCCGGCGCCCTGACGCGGGCGGCCAATGGTCAGGACCCGCTTTCAGCTCTGGCCCTGCTGGCCGCCTATGTCCTGTTCGCCGTGGTCATCGCCCCGGTCGCCGGAGCGGCGGCGATCCGCAACGCCCAGGGGTAGTCGCTGTCAGGCGCGCGGTTTCAGCGTGACATAGAGGGCGCCGTCGCCGCCGTGGCGGCGGTGGGCCGAGGCGAAGCCGGAGACCACGCCGCGCAGGTGCGGTCCGGTCAGCCAGTCGTGCACCGAACCGCGGATGATCCCGCCGCCGCGCCGCCCCTGCCCGGTGATGACCAGGACTGAGCGCAGGCCGCGCATCTGGCAGCCGATGAGAAAGCCCCGAAGCTGGTCCTCGGCCTCGAAGCGGCCGAAGCCGTGCAGGTCGATGCGGGCCTCGATCGGATCGCGTTCGCGCGACAGGCGACGTTGGCGGCGCGGCTCCAACTCCTCGGGCGTCGGCCGGGCGCGAGCCAGCGTGGGCTTTACAGGGGCGACGATACCCAGGGCCTCGAAGGCCGGCGTCTGATCCGGCGCGTTGCGTTTCTTGCCGGCGACGCCGCGCGCGGGCCTGGCGACGACCGGCGGGCTTTCAGGATCGGGCAGGACGGCGCCGGGGGTGACGCGGGCGGCCTTGCGGCGCGCGGGCGGGGTCACCGTCCCGGTGACACGGGCCCAGATGCGCTTGTCGTCGTCAGAAGAGTCCGGCGGGCCTTTGCGGGCCACCTCAATCCTCGTCGTCGAAGGCGTCGCCGGGACCGGGCTCATGGGCCAGCAGGTCGCCGGGCTGGCAGTCCAGCTCGCGGCACAGGGCGTCCAGGGTCGAGAAGCGCACGGCGCGCGCCTTGCCGGTCTTGAGGATCGACAGATTGGCGACCGTCACGCCGACGCGGTCGGCGAGTTCGGTCAGCGACATGCGCCGTGCGGCGAGGATGCGGTCGAGTTGGACGCGGATGGCCATGGGGTGAGCTTAGCGTTTCGAGATCAGATCGTCAGTTCGGATTCGCGGCGCAGGCGCGCGCCTTCGCGGAAAACCTCCGCCAGGACGAAGACGACGAGGATGGAGAAGACGGGGGTGAGCAGGTCGCTGACGCCTTGCGGCTCCATGACCCCGGGGGCCAGACGGGCGGCCACCAGGCCTTGCGCCACCCAGACGCCGCCGGTGACGACGGCCAGGATCAGGCCGATCTGGCGCAGGCGGCGAACATTGTCGGGCTGGAAGGGATCGCCGAGCGTCAGGGTGCGGAAGATCTTGCGCAGGCCGCGCAGGATCATCAGGAAGCCGCCGAAATAGGCGGTCATGGCGCCGACGCCGAACAGCAGCAGCGGACGGGTCAGCGGCATCTGCCGGCCGTTGTCGCCGTCCGTGACGGTGACGTTGATGTTGTCGAGCGGAATGAAGACGGAGGCGACCCAGAGCAGCAGCAGAACGCCGGTGATCAGGGCCAGCAGCACATAGGCGACGTCCAGCGCGATCTTCAGCAGGCTGGATACGGAGCCCGGGCCCAGAGTTCTGAGGTTGGGGGTCCGAAGCGGCGGGCGCAGGTCGGCGCCTGTCAGGCGCGGCGCACGGATCCCGATGGACGTCAGCTTCGGGAGGCGCATGAAGTCGGATCTCAGGCCGGGTGGTTCGGGCGGCGATCGCCGCGTGGGGTCCGGCGAACCCTCACGCGGCGCTATTCTTCGCGGTGTTCATGCTGATCGTCAAAGCCTCCAGAGCGATCCGGATCGGATCACAGGCTCTGGATGAACAGGGCGATGGCGGCGGTGGGCAGGGCGGCCAGCAGAAGGGCGTTGAAGAAGCCGTGGCCGACGCGGTCCATCCAGATCGAGGTTTTCATCGCTTGCATCGTATCTCTCCGTTGTTGCACGATTTTCGTGCGTTTCTGTGGTGTCGCTGGGTAAACGTTGCGTCTCTTTCGCTTCGTCTGAACGGTGCGACCCCCGTTCTTGAGATTGAAGATAGGGGTGACCCCGTCGAAAATCACGTTACATATCGTTTAACGATGTTAAACTTCCGCAATGCGTCGGACGGAGGTAAGGTCGCGCCATGAATCTCAAGCTGATCAAGGGGATGCGGCTGGTGGCCGCGACTCACAATCCGGGCAAGGCGCGCGAGATCGAAGCCTTGCTGGATGGAAATTACAGGATCGTCACGGCCGGCAGCCTCAACCTGCCCGAACCGGACGAGACCGAGAGCACCTTTGTCGGCAACGCCATGCTGAAAGCCCGCCACGCCGCCGAGGCCTCGGGCGAGGTGGCTCTGGCCGACGATTCCGGCCTGTCGGTCGCGGCCCTGGATGGAGCGCCGGGCATCTTCTCGGCGCGCTGGGCCGGGCCGGGCAAGGATTTCGCCCTGGCCATGAAGAAGGTCGAGGAGCGGCTGGAGGAGATCGGATCGACCGATCGCCGCGCCTGGTTCACGTCTGCGCTTGCGGTGGCCTGGCCCGACGGCCCCTGCGTGGTGGTCGAAGGCCGCCTCGACGGCGATCTGCTCTTCCCGCCGCGCGGCGACCGGGGGCATGGCTATGACCCCATCTTCCGGCCTGAGGGTTCGGACCGGACCTTCGCCGAGATGACGGACGCCGAGAAGGACGCGATCAGTCACCGCGCCCGCGCCTTCGCGCGGCTGAAGGCGGCGCTGATTGACTGACATCCTGCCTGGTTCTCGGGACCCTCAAGCAGCGTCGCTTCGCGAGCGAGGCGTTAGGGACCCCAGGGATGTGGCCCTTTACGTCCACTGGCCCTACTGCGCCCGCATCTGTCCCTATTGCGACTTCAACGTCGTGCGCGACCGAGGAAGGGTCGAGGAACAGGCCGGGCTGGTCCAGGCCATCCTGGCCGACATGGAGGCGCAGAGCCGCCTGGTCGGGCCGCGTCGTCTGGCCTCCATCTTCTTCGGCGGCGGCACCCCGTCTCTGATGCCGCCCGAGGCCGTGGCGGCGGTGATCGCGCGGGCCAAGGCCCTGTTTCCTCCGGCGGGAGACATAGAGATCACCCTGGAGGCCAATCCCACCGACGCCGAGGCGGGCCGCTATGCCGCACTGGCCGTCGCCGGGATCATCCGCCTGTCCATGGGGGTGCAGTCGTTCGACGACGCCGCCTTGAAATTCCTCGGCCGCGACCATTCGGCGGCGGAGGCGCGCCGCGCGGTGCAGACGGCGGCCAGGGCCTTCGCGCGCCTGTCCATCGACCTGATCTACGCCCGGCCGGGGCAGTCCGTGGCCGACTGGACGGCGGAGCTGACCACGGCGTTGGACCTGGGGTTCGAGCACGTGTCGCCCTATCAACTGACCATAGAGCCGACGACGGCCTTTGGCCGCGCCTTTGCGCGCGGAGCCCTGACCCCGCCGGACGAGGACCTGGCCGCGTCTCTCTATGAGGCCACGCAGGCGGTGCTCGAGGGGGCGGGGTTCGAGGCCTATGAGGTGTCCAACCACGCCCGCGACGTGGCGGCGCGGTCCAGCCACAACCTGCACGTCTGGCGCGGCGGCGACTATCTGGGTCTCGGTCCCGGGGCCCACGGACGGCTGACGCTGAACGGCGAGCGGACGGCGACCGTCGCCCACCGTCGCATCGCCGACTATGTCGAAGGGGTCGCGCACGGATCGCCCTGGGCTGAGCGCGAGGCCCTGGATGCGTCTGGCGCCGCCGAGGAGTTGGTGCTTCTGGGCCTGCGCACCGTCGAGGGGGTGTCTCTGGCGACGCTGGCGGCGCTGGACCTGTCGGATCAGACCGGCCCTTTAGCCGACCTGATCTCTGATGGTTTTCTGCAACTGCGCCAGGGTCGGGTCGCAGCCACGGCGACCGGCCGTCCGGTGCTGGACGCCGTGCTGCGGACCCTGCTGACCTAGATCAGATCGCCGCGACGGCTTCCTCGATCAGGTCGCAGATCTCGACCGGGTGCGAGGCCAGGGAGGCGTGGCTGGCGTCCAGGGTGATGACCTTGCGGGCGTTCATCCGCGCCGACATGCGCGCTTGGTTGGTCGGGGCG
The DNA here is from genome assembly GCF_051353055.1 of Brevundimonas sp. CEF1. Classification (NCBI taxonomy): domain Bacteria; kingdom Pseudomonadati; phylum Pseudomonadota; class Alphaproteobacteria; order Caulobacterales; family Caulobacteraceae; genus Brevundimonas; species Brevundimonas sp. CEF1. The sequence goes on along the minus strand of NZ_CP195593.1, from coordinate 3,350,673 downwards.
ATCATGTGGTCCTGGCTCGAGATCTGATACCAGCAGGGCTTGGCCTTCCAGGCGGGCGCCGTGACGGCGTCGCCGAAGGTGGTGGCCAAGGGCGCCTTCTGCGTTACAGCCATGACCAGGGCCTCGTCCGCCGTCAGGTCCTGACAGAAGCTCTCGTGGAATTTGTCGGGCTTGACCCACAGGTAGCCGTCGCTGTCGGGGGCCAGGTTGGGGGCGGCGACCGGCGGGTCTTCCTGGGTGATGCCGCCGGGGCTTTCGCCGGCGTCGGGGGCGAAGGCGGCGACATAGACCAGGCCCGCCACGTTCGGCAGGTCGCCCGCCTCCGACAGCACCGCCCCGCCGTAGGAATGGCCGACCAGGATGACGGGGCCCTCCTGCTGGCGCACCATCTTGCGCACCCGCTCGGCGTCGTCGGCCAGGGCGGTCAGCGGCATCTCGACGGCGTGCAGCGAGGTGTAGCCGCGCCGGCTCAACTCGGTGATGACCTTGGCCCAGTGGGCGGCGCCGCCCCAGAAGCCGTGGACGAGGACGATGGCGGTGGATTTGGACATTGGTGCGTTTCCCTAAGCTTTGCGGTTTCTGCGCCGCTTGGACACATGAGCGCCTCAATCTGAACCGGGTTCCCGGAACTGGCGGGTTTCGCGACAGGGTGACGCCCTCTAGGATGAGGTCATGTCTTTCGACGCCTCTCTCTTCCCGCCGACCGCCCCGCCCGCGCGCTCCGTCGCGCCCGGCCTCTATCTGGTGGCCACGCCCATCGGCAATCTGCGCGACATGACGCTGAGGGCGCTGGACGTCCTGGCCGCCGCCGACCTGGTCCTGGCCGAGGACACCCGTGTCACCGCCAAGCTGCTGACCGCCTATGGGCTGCGCGCCAAGCTGGAGCGCTGCGACGACCACGCCTCCGCCCGCGCCGCCGAGATCGCCGTCGAGCGGCTGAAGGCGGGTGAGGTGGTGGCTTTGGTCTCGGACGCCGGCACGCCTCTGGTCTCGGACCCCGGCTATGTCGTGGCCCGCGCCGCCATAGCCGAGGGCCTGCCGGTCCACCCCATCCCTGGCGCCTCCAGCCTGCTGGCCGCGCTGTGCCTGGCGGGTCAGCCCGCCGATCGGGTGCTGTTCGCCGGCTTCCTGCCGCCCAAGTCGGGGGCGCGCAAGACCATGCTGGAGGAGTTGCGCACCGGGCGTCAGACCCTAGTCTTCTTCGAGAGCGGCCCGCGCCTGAAGGACAGCTTGACCGACATGGCCGAGGTCCTGGGCGACCGCCCCGCCGCCGTCACCCGCGAGCTGACCAAGCTCTATGAGGAGGCCGTGCGGGGAACCCTGTCCGAACTGGCCGCCGACCCGCGCTGCGACGCGCCCAAGGGCGAGATCGTCGTGGTTATCGGCCCTGGCGAGGCCGAGGTCGCCAGCGCCGCCGACGCCGATGCGGCCCTGGCCGAGGCCCTGACCCGCCTGCCGCCGGGCGAGGCCGCCGCGGAGGTGTCCAAGGCGCTCAATCTTCCCAGAAAGCCCCTCTACAAGCGGGCGCTGGAAATGCAGGGGCGGTGAAGCCCCGCCTGCGGCCCCCGCCGTCGCCGCCTCGCCCGCAAAGGGGCTGGCGTCGGGCCTTGGGCGTGCGGTCGCATCGCCAGGGCCACGGGGCCGAATGGATCGCCGCCGTCTGGCTGATGTTCAAGGGCTATCAGATCCTGGCCTTCCGCCTGAAGGGGCGGGGCGGCGAGATCGACATCCTGGCCCGACGCGGCCGCACCTTGGCGGTGGTCGAGGTCAAGCGACGTCGCACGATCGAGGCGGCGATCCTGGCGCTCGGCCCGGAACAACACGGTCGTCTGGCCGTCGCCGGCGCCGCCGTGGCCCGAAGCCGGCCCTCGTTGCAGGGGTTGAACCTGCGGATTGATATGGTGGCGCTGGCTCCCGGACGATTTCCGCGTCATCTTCGCGGCGTGACGACCACAGGAACGGACATCGCGTGACCCGCGACGACGCCGAGACCATTCTGACCCAGGCGGGAACCGCCCAGGACGACGGCTTCCCGCTGCTCGACTGCGCCATCGCCTGCGCCATCCACGACTATCCTTTCCGCGATCCCGAGCCGGTCCGGCTGCTGGCCGATCAGGCCGCCCAGCGGGTCAAGGAACGCGCGTCCAACGAAAGTCCCGACGACGCCCTGGCCGAGACCATGGCCTGCGACCTGCGTTTGAACGGCGATCTTCTCAACTATGATCATCCGGGCAACACCGACGTCATCGACGTGGCCGAACGGCGGCGCGGCCTGTCGGCGGCCCTGGTGGTCTTCTATCTGGACGCGGCGCGCCGGGCGGGGCTGAAGGCGGCGGCGGTGGACTTCCCCGGCCACGTCCTTCTGCGTGTCGAGACGCCCGAGGGGCCTGTGGCGCTGGATCCCTTCAGCCAGGGTCGTTTGGTTCTGCCCAGCGAACTGACGCGACGCGCCCTGCTGGCGGGGCTGACGCCCCACGTGGCCGACCGGCTGGACCTGTTGATGGCGCCGGTCAGCGATCGTCAGGCCTTGATCCGTCTGCAGAATGTTCTCTTCACCCGGGCCCTGCTGGCGGAGGACTATGAGGGCGCCGAGCGCTCGGCCTTGCGGCGCGCCCTCCTGGACCCGGAGGATCACCGGCCCTGGCTGGACGTCGCCGCGGCGCGCGAAAAGCAGGGTGCCCTGACCGGGGCGCTGCAGGCCCTGTCGCGCGCCCGCGCCATCGACGGTCCCGCCGACGCCCATCGCGCCAGCATGGACCGGGTGCGGATGCGCCTGAACTGAAGCGTGGCCTTGCGGCGGGCGTCTGACGCCCTCAATTAGGCAGGGACGGCGCTTCGGCGCTCAAGCCGCGAGCGTCCGCGACGCGAGCATAGCGAACTAAAACTAGCTCAAGCCGCGAGCGTCGGCGGCGCGAGCGATAGCGCCCCTTACCAAGGACTACCCATGCTGAAAGTCGCCATCCAGATGGACCCGCTCGAGGCGGTGAACGTCGAGTCCGACACGACCTTTCTGATGGCCCTGTCGGGTCAGGCGCGCGGCCACAGGCTGTGGATCTACGACTTCCGCACCCTGGCCCTGGACGAAGGCCGCCTGTTCTGCCGCGCCCGTCCGGTGACGGTGAACACGGTCCAGGGCGAGCACGCCGACTTTGGCCCCGAGGTCGTTCTCGACCTGGCCGAGGATGTGGACGTCATCCTGATGCGTCAGGATCCGCCCTTCGACATGGCCTATGTCACCGCCACTTATCTGCTGGAGCGGGTGCATCCGAAGACCCTGGTGGTCAACAACCCGGCCGAGGTGCGCTCGGCCCCCGAGAAGCTGATCGCCACCCTCTTCCCCGGTCTGCAGCCGCCGACCCTGGTGTCGTCTGACCCGGTCGCCCTGGTCGACTTCCATCGCCGTCACGGCGACGTGGTGCTCAAGCCCCTGCACGGCGCCGCCGGCTCGGGCGTGGTGCGGCTGAAGGCCGACGACCCCAATCTGGAAGCCCTGATCGAGATCCACGCCGCCGGATCGCGCGACCCCCTGGTGATCCAGAAATTCATCCCCGCCGTGTCCAAGGGCGACAAGCGCATCATCCTGATCGACGGCGAGGCGGTCGGCGCCATCAACCGCATCCCGGCCAAGGATCAGGTGCGCTCCAACCTGCGCGTCGGCGGCACGGCGGCCCCGGTGGAACTGACGCCGCGCGACCTGGAGATCTGCGCCGCCATCGGCCCCTATCTGAAGGAACGCGGCCTGATCTTCGTCGGCATCGACGTAATCGGCGACTACCTGACCGAGATCAACGTCACCTCCCCCACTGGGGCCCAGCAGTTGCTGAAATTCAGCGGCGTCGATGCGACAGCCTTGATGTGGGACGTGATCGAAAGGAAGACGCGCGAGGCCCTTTAGGCCGCGCATGACAGGAGGGGACCCCATGACCAGAATGACGATTGTCGGGACGCTGGCCGGCCTGGCTCTGCTGATCGCCGCGCCGGCGATGGCGCAGGACGCCGGGCCGAAACGCCCGTCGCTGGAGGCGCTGGAGCGGATCATCGAGACCCGCACGCCGCAGACGCGCGTCGAGACGCCGGACCATGAGCGCATCACCGCGCGACGCATCGACATCGTCGACGCCGACGGGACCATCCGCATGACCCTGTCGGGGGCCACGCCCGCCCCCATCATCGACGGCATTCAGTACAAGCGGGCCTTCAACGTGGCCGGTCTGATTCTTTATGACGACAAGGGCAGCGAGCGCGGCGGCTTCGGCACCGCTGACGTCGACGGCGGCATGGCTGTGCTGGCGCTGGATCATCCGGCCATGGACGCCATCGGCTGGCGCGTGTCGCCGGACGGCGCCGTCAGCTTCGTCATCAACCAGGCCCCGCCTCTGATCCGTGAGCCGGGTCTCGGCGACGCCCTGACGCCGGGCGTGCAGACGCCGACGCGGATGCGTCTGTCGGTCGCCGCCGACGGCACCCCCGCCGTGGCCCTGTCGGACAAGAACGACAGGCCGCGCGTGCGGATGACGGTGACCGAGGAAGGCTTCGGCGCCATCCAGTTCCTCAATGCGGCGGGCGAGGTGATCCACACCCTGGCGCCTGAGGCCGGGTTGCCTTGATGCGCCTTAGATAACGGCGCTCTTGCTATCCATTTAAGTTCGTGATTTGTTCTCTTTTGGTCAGCGGGAGGGAGCCCATGGTCGCGCGGGTGGTGACGGTCGCATTCGACGGGGTCGAGGCGCGGCGGGTGGATGTCGAGGTGCAGCAGGTGGCGACGCCCGCCGGGGCCTTCGCCATCGTCGGCCTGCCGGACAAGGCAGTGGCCGAAAGCCGTGAACGGGTGCGCGGCGCCTTCGCCGGCATCGGCCTGGCCCTGCCGCCCAAGAAGGTCATCGCCAACCTGGCGCCCGCCGACCTGCCCAAGGAGGGCAGTCATTTCGACCTGCCTATCGCCCTGGCCCTGTTGGCCTCCATGGGGGTGATCGCGCCTGATGCCCTCGACGGCTGGGCGGCGGTCGGGGAACTGGGGCTGGACGGCCAGATCGCGGCCGTGGGCGGAACCCTGCCGGCGGCCATGGCGGCGGGGGCCATGGGGCTGGGCCTCATCTGTCCCGAGGCCAATGGCCCCGAGGCCGCCTGGGCGGGCGACACGGCCATCCTGGCACCGCGCTCGCTGATCGGCCTGATCAACCACTTCCGGGGAACCCAGGTGCTGCGCGCGCCCGAACCCGGCCCGGTGACGGCGGGCGGCGCGGTTCCCGACCTGCGCGAGGTCAAGGGTCAGGAAAGCGCCAAGCGGGCGCTGGAGATCGCCGCCGCGGGCGGCCACAACCTGCTCTTCATCGGCCCGCCCGGCTCGGGCAAGTCGATGATGGCCCAGCGTCTGCCGGGCCTCTTGCCGCCGCTGACGCCTCAGGAGTTGCTGGAGACCTCCATGGTCTGGTCGGTGGCGGGCCTGATCGATCGCGGCGCCCTGACAAGGGACCGGCCTTTTCGCTCGCCGCACCATTCCGCCTCCATGGCCGCCCTGACCGGCGGGGGTCTGCGGGCCAAGCCGGGCGAGGCCTCCCTGGCCCACAACGGCGTCCTCTTCCTTGACGAACTGCCCGAATATTCGGCCCAGGCGCTCGACAGCCTGCGTCAGCCGCTGGAGACGGGCGAGATCGTGGTGGCGCGGGCCAACGCCCATGTCCGTTATCCGGCGCGCTTCCAACTGGTGGCGGCGATGAACCCCTGCCGCTGTGGTCTGGGCGGGGCCGGGCGCGGCGCCTGCGGCAAGGCTCCGCGCTGTCAGCGCGACTATCAGAACCGCATCTCCGGCCCCATGTTCGACCGCATCGACCTGACGGTGGAGACCCCGCCGGTCACCGCCGCCGACATGGCCCTGCCCGCCCCCGCCGAGGGCACGGCCGAGGCCGCCGCCCGCGTGGCGAACGCCCGCGCTCAACAGGAGGAGCGGGTGCGCGCGGCGGGGTTCGATCCCGACAAGGCGCGCGATCAGGCTATCAACGCCCGCGCCTCGGGCGAGACCCTGGATCGTTTCGCCGCGCCGGATGACGCAGGCCGGGCCCTGCTGATGCGGGCGGGCGAGGCCGGGGGGCTGACGGCTCGGGGTTGGACGCGGACGCTCCGGCTGGCGCGCACTATCGCCGACCTGGACGGCTCGACCGGGGTGCTGCGTCGGCACGTCGCCGAAGCCCTGATGTATCGGCGCACCACCGTCGGGGCCCAGGGCGATTTCGACCGTCAGACCGCGCATCGCAGCGAAACACCCGCCTTCTGAGACCTGAAACCCTCGTTCGGCCACGCTTAACCCTTTGGGCGCTAGGCTGGCGCTCATGGGACAGGCACGCAGAACGCACGCATCGACCGAGATCACGCCCGCCGCCCCCCCCGGAGCGCCGTCCGATGCGCCCGAGCAGCAATTCCTGCGCCTGATGAGCCACGAGATGCGCACCCCCCTGAACGGGGTGATCGGCATGCTGGGCCTGCTGTCGCGGACCAAGTTGGACGGCGCCCAGCGCGCCTATGCCGAGGCGGCGCAGAAGTCGGCCGAACACCTGTTGGGCCTGGTCAACGACCTGCTGGACTTCGCTCGTCTGGAAGCCGGGGCCTTGGAGTTCGATCCCGCCCCCGTCGATCTGGAAGGCCTGGCGCGCGGCGTGGCCGAACTGCTCAGTCCCAAGGCCCACGACAAGGGGCTGGAGATCGTCTGGTCGGTCGCCGCTGATGCGCCCGACGTGGTCGCCGACGAGGGCCGCCTGCGTCAGGTCCTGTTCAACCTGGCCGGCAACGCCGTGAAATTCACCGACCGGGGCGGGGTTCGCCTGACGGTCGAGCGCGCCGGCGGAACCGCCGCGCGCCCGCGTCTGGCCTTTGTCGTGGACGACACCGGCCCCGGCGTGCCCGAAGAGGCGCGCAGCCGCATCTTCGACGAGTTCGGTCACGCCGACGCCTCGGACGCCGCCCGTTTCGACGGCGCCGGTCTGGGTCTGGCCGTGGTCCGTCGTCTGGCCCAGGCCATGAGCGGCACGGTCGTCGTGAGCGATCGGCCCGACGGCCCCGGCGCGCGCTTCCGGTTCGAGGCCCCCTTCCCCGTCGCCGAGACTGCGCCGCGCGAGCGTCCGCTGGACGGGGTGGTGGTGGCTGTGCGCACTCCTGATCCCTTCGTGCGTCAGGCGGCGAGCGCGCAGATAGAGGCCTCGGGCGGCCGCGTCGCGCGCCAGGCGGGCGTGACCCTGATCGACCACGCCGCCGCCGAGGACGGCGCCCTGATGGTCAAGCCGTCGCAGGGCGAGGCTGTCATTCTGCTGAAACCGAGCGAGCGCGATCTGGTCGACCGCTATCGCGCGGCGGGCTTCCACAGCTATCTGATCAAGCCGCTGCGCCGGGCCTCGCTGGCCGAGCGGGTGCTGGCCGCCGCCGGCCGACGCAAGGGTCTGACCGTCGCGGTCGGACGGGGCCAGGACGACGACCGCGTCACCCCCGTCGCCTTCAAGGGGCTGCGGGTCCTGCTGGTCGAGGACAATCCGGTCGGCGCCCTCCTGGCCAAGACCCTGCTGCGCCGCGAGGGCTGCGTGGTCCAGACGGCGGCCGACGGGCATGAGGCCCTGCAGACGCTGAAGGACGCCCGCTTCGACCTGATCTTCATGGACATGCGGATGCCGCGTCTGGACGGACCGGGCGCGGCGCGGGCCCTGCGGGCGCGCGGCGAGCGCACCCCCATTGTGGCCCTGACCGCCAACGCCTTCGCCGAGGACCGCATCGCCTGCCTGGAGGCGGGCATGAACGATCACCTGACCAAGCCGCTGGAGGCTGACGCCCTGCGCGCCGCCCTGACCCGCTGGACGAACGTCGGCAACCGCGCCAAGGTCGGGGCCTAGTTCCCACGACCGCCCGTTTCCGGCGGCGTACGCCGGAGAGCCGCATGACCGACACGAAGATGCCCGCTTCCGAGGTCGCGGCCCTGCAGCCGTCGCCGAAAGGCCTGGGCGTGCTGAGGGCGGCCTTCCGCGAGCGGCGCACCCTGGCCATGCTGCTGCTGGGCTTCTCCGCCGGCCTGCCCTTCGCCATGCTGTTCGGCACCCTGAACGCCTGGCTGTCGGACGCGGGCGTCTCGGTGGCCACCATCGGCGTCCTGTCCTGGGTGGGGCTGTTCGGCGCATTCAAGTTCCTGTGGTCGCCCTCGGTCGGTCTGACCCCGCCGATCATCGGCAGGATGGGGCGGCGTCGATCGTGGCTGATCCTGTGTCAGGTGGTTCTGGTCGGCGCCCTGCTGACCATCGCCCTGTCGCATCCGGGCACGGGGGCCATCGCCATGCTGGCGGGCGCGGCGGCGCTCGGCGCCTTCGCCTCGGCGACCCAGGACATCGTCATCGACACCTGGCGGATCGAGGTCGCCGATGAGCGGGTGCCGGTCGATCTGCTGTCCACCGTCTATCAACTGGGCTTCCGCACGGCAGCCCTGGTCGGCGGCGCCGGCGCCCTGGTGCTGGCGGATCATCTCGGCTGGTCCTCGACCTTCGTCATCGGCGCGGGCCTGATGGGCCTCGGCCTGCTGGGGACCCTGATCGCGCCCGAGCCCAAGCCGGCGGCCCAGCAGGCCATCGCCCGCGAGCGCATCGGCTCGCCGCGTCTGCGCATGATCGCCCTGGCCGCCACCCTGATGGCCTGGGCCTGGGCCGCCTTCATGCTGATCCGCTTCATGGTCACGGCGCTGAGCGTCACCCCGGCGCCGAGCGCGGGCGAGTTCACCGCGACCTGGGGGCCGTGGATCGTCGGCGGGGCCGTCATCCTGCCCGCGTTACTAGCCGGACTGATCGTCTGGCGCGGCGGCAAGACCGCACCGGTGGCGAGCGAGCGCGACGCCCCGGCCCTGGTCAACACCCTCTATGACGCCATCCTGGCGCCCCTGGTCGAACTGATGGGCCGTCTGGGCTGGGGCGCGGTCATCGTCCTGGGCCTGATACTGACCTATCGCATCACCGACGGCGTCTGGGGGCCGTTTGCCTTCCCCTTCTACATGGGCGACACCGGCGGCGCCCTGGGTCACACCAAGACCGAGATCGCCCTGGCGTCCAAGACCTTCGGCGTGGTCATGACCATTCTCGGCATCGGCCTGGGCGGTTGGGCGCTGTTGGTCATCGGCCGTATGGCCAGCCTGCTGCTGGGCGCGGCCCTGTCGGCGGCGACCAACCTGCTGATGATGGATCTGGCCCTTGGGGCGCCGGTCATCCATCCCTTCATGACGGCGACCGGCCTCTACAAGCTGTTCGGCCTCTTCCATGTCGGCGAGCCCCTGGCACGCTTGATGCTGGCCATCGCGGGCGAGAACATCGCCGGCGGCTTCGCTGGAGCCGCCTTCGTCGCCTATCTGTCGGCTCTGTCGAACAAGATGTTCGGCGCGGTGCAGTTCGCCGTCTTCACCTCCCTGGCCCTGTTGATCGGCACCCTGGGGCGCGGCGCGCTTGGCGAACTGATCGAGCGTCAGGGCTATGCGTCCATGTTCGTCATCGCCGCCTGGCTGGGCCTGATCGCCGTCGTCTTCTGCGCCCTGGAGTGGGTGCGGCAGACCTTCGAGCTGCGGCGCTTGAAGCGGCAAGCCTAGGGCCCAAACGCAAAGAGGCGGCCCGAAGGCCGCCTCTCCACGTCTTACGGGCGGTGATGAGCCGTCAGTCTTCGACCGAGGCGCCCTCGGCGTAGGCAGCGAAGGTGGCGGCGGTGATGATCTCGTTGACCGAGGCGCCCAGGGGCACGATCTGCACCGACTTCTCCAGGCCGACCAGCAGCGGGCCGATCACCGTGGCGCCGCCCAGGGACTGCACCAGACGGGTCGAGATGGCCGCCGAGTGGATGGCCGGCATGACCAGGACATTGGCGTCGCCGGTCAGGCGCATGAAGGGATAGTTGGCGCGGGCTTCGGGGTTGAGCGCCAGCTCGGGCGGCATTTCGCCTTCGTATTCGAAGTCGACGTCCATGCTGTCCAGGATGCGGATGGCCTCGCGGACCTTCTCGCCGCGATCGCCGGGCGGGTCCCCGAAGGTCGAGTAGCTGAGGAAGGCGACGCGCGGCTTGCGGCCCAGCTTCTTGACCGTGCCGGCGGCCTTGATGGCGATCTCGGCCAGTTCGGCGGCGTTGGGCAGTTCGTGGATCGAGGTGTCGGCCACGAACAGGGTGCGGCCCTTGGCCAGCAGGATCGACAGGCCGATCATGCGGTCCGTGACGTCGAGGACGCGACGGACCTCCTTGAGGGCCATGTTGAAGTTGCGGGTCACGCCGGTGACCATGCAGTCGGCCTGACCGCGCGCGATCATGGTGGCGCCGAAGTAGTTGCGGTCCTGGTTGATCATGCGCTGCACGTCGCGACGCAGATAGCCGCGACGGTTCAGGCGCTCATAGAGCCAGTCGGTGTATTCGACATTGTGGCCCGAGGTGCGGGCGTTGACGATGTCGATGCCCAGTTCGTCGAAATTCAGACCGGCTTCCGCGGCGTTCTGTCGGATCAGGTCCTCGCGGCCGACCAGGATGGGCGTGCCCAGCTCGGCCTGCTTGAAGGCCCAGGCGGCGCGGATCACAGACTGCTCCTCGCCCTCGGCGAAGACCACGCGCTGCTTGGGTCCCGAACGCACGGCCGAGGAGATCTTCTGCATCAGGGCGGCGGACGGATCGACCCGCTGCTTCAGCGAGATGCGATAGGCGTCCATGTCGGCGATGGGCTTGCGCGCCACGCCGGTCTCCATCGCCGTCTGGGCGATGAAGGGCGGGATGTACCAGATCAGGCGCGGGTCGAACGGGGTCGGGATGATGTATTCCGGGCCGAACTTCAGCTTGCGGCCGCGATAGGCGGCGGCGACTTCGTCCGGCACGTCCTCGCGGGCCAGGGCCGCCAGGGCGTGGGCGCAGGCGATCTTCATCTCGTGGTTGATCTGACGCGCGCGCACGTCCAGGGCGCCGCGGAACAGGTAGGGGAAGGCCAGGACGTTGTTGACCTGGTTCACATAGTCCGAGCGGCCGGTGGCGATGATGGCGTCCGAGCGCACCGACTTGACGTCTTCGGGGGTGATCTCGGGGTCCGGGTTGGCCATGGCGAAGATGATCGGATTGGGCGCCATGGAGGCGACCATCTCCTTGCTGATCGCGCCCTTGGCTGACAGGCCCAGGACCACGTCGGCGCCGACCATGGCTTCTTCGAGGGTGCGCAGGGGCGTGTCGGTGGCGTGCGCCGCCTGCCATTGCGAGACGTTGTCGCGGCCCTTGTAGATCACGCCCTGGCGGTCGCAGATGACCGTATTCTCGGCCTTGACCCCGGCGGCCTTCATCAGGGCGATGGACGACAGACCTGCCGCCCCGGCGCCCGACAGGACGACCTTCAGGTCTTCCAGCTTCTTGCCGACGATATGGGCGGCGTTGATCAGGCCGGCGGTCGAGATGATGGCCGTGCCGTGCTGGTCGTCATGGAAGACGGGGATGTCCAGCAGGTCTTGCAACTGGGCTTCGATTTCGAAGCATTCGGGGGACTTGATGTCCTCCAGGTTGATGCCGCCCCAGGTGTCGCCGATGTTCTTGACCACGGTGACGAACTCGTCCGGGTCGGTGGTCTTCACCTCGACGTCGAAGCTGTCGACGTCGGCGAAGCGTTTGAACAGGACGGACTTGCCTTCCATCACCGGCTTGGACGCCATGTGGCCGAGGTTGCCCAGGCCCAGGATGGCGGTGCCGTTGGAGATGACGGCGACCATATTGCCCTTGGACGTATAGTCGTAGGCCTTGTCCACGTCCTCGGCGATGGCCAGGACCGGCACGGCCACGCCGGGCGAATAGGCCAGCGACAGGTCGCGCTGGGTCGCCATGGGCTTGGTCGGGGCCATGGAGATCTTGCCCGGCGTCGGCGCGTTGTGGAACTCCAGCGCGTCGTCGTCGGAGAAGGTCTGTTTGTCGGTCAATTCGGGCATTTCGATCTCGGGAAGGGCAGGCGCCTTCTGTTCCTAGATCGTGGGACGTGGCGGGACAACCGCTGACGCTACGTCAGGAGAGATTGCCTAGAGCCTGATCGGTAGAGGTGGAATCGCTTCGCGATTCCGCCGATGCCGTGAATCAGGCTTCAGGATTGATGCTGGAGCGAATATCTGAGTTCAGATGCGATCGCATCTGAACCGATTTCGCTCTAGACCTGTGGCAGAAGCCCCGTGCGCTCGACCTCGACCGGGCCGGTCATGAAGACGTGACCGGACGCCTCGTCCCAATCGATGCTGAGTTCGCCGCCATCGACGACCACGGTGGCCTTGCGCTCGGTCAGGCCGCGCCGGGCCGTGGCCACCAGGGCGGCGCAGGCGCCGGTGCCGCAGGCCAGGGTCAGGCCCGCCCCGCGCTCCCACACCCGCAGGCGGATATGGTCGCGGTCGATGACCTTGGCGAAGCCGACGTTGACCCCTTCGGGAAACAGCGGGTGATGCTCGACCAGCGAGCCGGAACCGCGCACGAAGGCGTCGTCCTGCTGGTCGGTGAAGAAGACCACATGGGGATTGCCCATCGAGACCGCGCCGGGCGTATGCAGCAGGGGGGCGTCGATCGGTCCGACCTGAAGCTCGATGCCGCGCGTATCCATCTCCTCGGACAGGGGCACCTGATCCCAGTCCAGACGCGGCGCGCCCATATCCACAGTCACTTGGTGGGCCGCGGTCGTCGACCCTTCGGGATCTCCCGACCCGCCGCGGCCTGGCGCCCGCCGCGCCGTCGTCGGCCCGCCCAGGGTGTCGATCACCACCTCTTCCTTGTCTGTGGCCTCCAGCAGCAGCCAGCCGACGCAGCGCAGGGCGTTGCCGCAGGTCTCGACCATGGAGCCGTCGGCGTTCCACACCCGCATGAAGGCGTCGGCGCTCTCGGACGGTTCGACGCCGATCAGCTGGTCGAAGCCGCCCAGGCCGGCGGCCGGGTCGGCCAGGGCGCGCACCTCAGCCTCGCTGGGGTGGAAACCCTCCTCGAAGGCCTGGACGACGATGAAGGCGTTTCCGGCGCCATTCATGCGGATGTAGGGGCGAGCAGCCTGGGTCATGACCGCCTTCATATAGGATTTTTCGCCGGTTCATGTATCGCTGGCGGCGATGACGTCCGAACCGAGCGAATCCGGCAAATCCGAGGGCCTGCGACTGAAGGCGCGGCTGCGCTATCTTTATCACGGCACCCAGCCGGCGGCGGTCAAGTTCCGCCTGATGGTCATCGTCATCGACCTGATCATCATCGGCTTCTTCCTGGCCACGCCCATTCTCAAGGAGGCCGGCTGGGTCTTCTATGTGATGGACTATCTGATCGCCGCCATCCTGGGCCTGGACCTGGCGGCGCGGGCCTATGCCTGGTCCGACCTCAAGTCCTGGCTGAAGCGGCCGATCGTCTGGGTCGATCTGTTCGTCCTGGCCACCCTGCTCTTCCCGGTCTGGCTGGCCAATCTCGGCTTCCTGCGTCTGCTGCGCTTCTGGAGTCTTTTGAACAGCGACCTGTTCTGGCGCACCATCGGCCGGCGCTTCGACGATACGCGGGTCGAGGAGATCACCCGCGCCCTGGCCGCCCTGATCACCTTCGTCTTTGTCACGACGGGCTTCGTCTATGCCTATTTCCGGGGCAAGGCCGAGCACATCCACGGCTATCTGGACGCTCTCTATTTCACCGTGGCCACCCTGACGACGACGGGCTTTGGCGACATCACCCTGCCGGGCAACTGGGGCCGGGTCATCTCCATCGTGGTCATGCTGGTGGGCATCACCCTGTTCATCCGCCTGGCCCAGACCCTGATCCGGCCGCACAAGGTCAAGTTCCCCTGCCCTACCTGCGGCCTGCAGAAGCATGACCCCGACGCCGTCCACTGCAAGGCCTGTGGCCAGATCCTGTGCATTCCGGACGAGGGCGATTGACGCGGTTCGCGCCGTCACTGCGACGAAAGATGACAGGCTTGTAAGATTTCCGCCGCTTGCCGCCGTCCTCGCCTCTCGCCAAGGTGCCGCCGAAATTCTGTTGGGGCCCAATTCTCTTGGGGAATGAAAACATGATCCGCACTCTGGCGTCCGCCGCCGCCCTTCTTCTCGCCGCCGGAGCCGCACCCGTCGCCATGGCCCATTCGTCTGACACGCCCGCCGCCGCCGCTGCTACTACGTCCACGCCGGGCTTCGCGACCAGCGACGCGACCGATCCCTATATCTGGCTGGAAGAGGTCGAGGGCGAGCGCGCCATGGCCTGGGTCAAGGCGCACAATGAGACCTCGCTGGGGACGCTGCAGGGTGACCCGCGCTATGAGGCCCTGCACCAGCAGGCCCTGGACCTGGTGCAGTCGCGCGACCGCATCCCCTCGCCGGGCTTTACCCACGACGGCCATGTCGACAACTTCTGGCAGGACGCCGAGCACGTGCGCGGCATCTGGCGCCGCACGACCCTGGACAGCTACCGCACCGACGCGCCGACCTGGGAGACCATCCTCGACATCGACGCCCTGTCGGCCGCCGAGGGCGCCAACTGGGTCTATAAGGGCGCGACCTGCCTGGCGCCGGAAGAGCGCTATTGCCTGCTGTCCCTGTCGAACGGCGGCAAGGACGCGGTGACGATCCGCGAGTTCGACAGCGTCACCAAGACCTTCGTGGACGGCGGGATTTCTCTGCCGGAATCCAAGGGCGGCGCCAGCTGGATCGACAAGGACACCTTGCTGATCTCGCGCGACTTCGGCGAGGGCTCGCTGACGGACTCGGGCTATCCACGCACCGTGCGCCTGATGAAACGCGGCCAGAGCGTCGATCAGGCGGTCGAGGTCTTCGCCGGCCAACAGACCGATGTCTCGGTCTCGGGCTACACCCTGCGGGACGCCGACGGCGTGGTGCAGGCGGTGCTGCTGAACCGGGGCGTCAACTTCTATGAGAGCGAAACCTGGCGTCTGAACGCCGACGGCTCCACGACCCAGCTGGCCCTGCCGCTGAAGGGCAATATCAATGCCCTGGTCAACGGCCAGCTGGTGGTGACGACGGATCAGGACTGGACCGCCCCCTCGGGCCAGGCGTTCAAGACCGGCGACGTCATCGCCTGGAACCTGCAGGCCTGGCTGGCCGATCCCAAGACCCCGGCCCAGTTGGTGATCCGTCCCGGCGAACGTGAGGCGATCGAGGGCATCAGCGCCACCCGCAACAAGCTGGTCGTGGCCCTTTATGAAAACGTGCGCGGTTCGGTCTATGTCTATGACCCCGCCGACTGGAGCCGCACCCGTCTGGACCTGCCGCAGAACGTCTCGGTCGGCGTCGGCTCGGCCTCGGAACAGGACGACAAGATCTTCGTCAGCGTCACCGGCTACCTGAACCCGTCCAGCCTCTATCTGGCCGACGCGGCCACCGGCGCGGTCGATCTGACCAAGTCCTTGCCGGCCAAGTTCGACGCCGCCGGCATGCGGGTAGACCAGTTCGAGGCCCGTTCGGCCGACGGGACGATGATCCCCTATTTCGTCGTCCACAAGGACGCCATGGCCATGGACGGCTCGAACCCGACGCTGCTCTATGGCTACGGCGGCTTCCAGTCGTCGTTGCTGCCCGGCTATTCGCCCACGGTCGGCAAGCTGTGGCTGGAGCGCGGCGGCGTCTATGTCATCGCCAATACGCGCGGTGGCGGCGAGTTCGGTCCGAAATGGCACCAGGCGGCCCAGCAGGAAAACCGCCAGCGCGCCCATGAGGACTTCCAGGCCGTGGCCCAGGACCTGATCTCGCGGGGGATCACCAGCCAGCCGCACCTCGGCGTCATGGGCGGCTCGCAGGGCGGCCTGTTCATGGGCGCCATGCTGACCCAGCGCCCGGACCTGATCAATGCGGCGGTCATCCAGGTGCCCCTGTTCGACATGCTGCGCTTCCACAAGCTGCTGGCCGGCGCCTCGTGGATTGGCGAATACGGCAACCCGGACATCCCCGAGCAGCGCGCCTGGATCGAGCAATACTCGCCCTATCAGCGTCTGGCGGCGGGCCAGCCCTACCCCGAGGTCTTCATCCACACCTCGACCAAGGACGACCGCGTCCACCCCGGCCACGCCCGCAAGGCGGCGGCGCGGATGGAGGAGCTGGGCTATCCGGTCCTCTTCTATGAAAACACCGACGGCGGCCACGCGGCCGGCGCCAACCTGCGCGAAACGGCCCGCCGCATCGCGCTGGAATACACCTACCTGACGCGCCGCCTGATGGATGAACCGGCGAAGGAATAGTCGATGAAGCGTCTGGCCCGGATCGTCGTATCGCTTCTGGCGCTGTGTGCCGCCGGACCGGTCTGGGCGTCGCCCGGACCAGAGCCGGTCGTGATCGATTTTGAAGCCGGGCCAGGCTTGAACTTCCAGCCCGGCGGCGGTTGGGCGTTCCGGCCTGTTCGGGAGACGGCGCCCCAGGGCGCAGTCTTCGCCCGTTTGTCGCATGACGGTCTGGGCGAACAGCCGGCCATGGCCAACCGGTATCTGGACGCCGCGCCGTGGCGGGGGCAGCCGATCCGGCTCTCCGCCTGGCTCCGGGCCACGGGACCGGCGGCGCCCCTGGCGGGGTTGTGGCTGAGGATTGACGGCGGCGAGTCGTCTCGGCTGCTGTTCTTCGACAATATGTCGGATCGGCCTGTGACGCCGGGCGGCTGGGCGCGGCATGAGATCATCGCCTATGTGCCCGCCGACGCGGCGCGCATAACTTTCGGCGTCATGAAGGCGGGCCCCGGCGCGCTGGATATGGACGACGTCGTCCTGGCCGTGGCGGCGCCCGAAAATGGCGCGGTCGCCCCCGAGGCTCAGGCCTATCTCGATGAGGCGCTCGATGCGCTGCAGGCTCGCCACATCAATCGCGCCACGGTGGACTGGACCCAGGTGCGTGAGATTTCAGGCCGTCTGGCGGCGGGCGCCGAGACCCCCTCCGATATTCATCCCGTGCTGCGGGTCGCGGTCGGTCTGCTGGGGGAAAGACACTCGAGCTTCCGAGGGCCGTCCGCTGCGAAAGAGAGCGCCGCGCCGGATCGACCCCTGCCGCGTGGCGAGGTGGTCGCGCCCGCCGTTGGCCGCCTGATCTTGCCCGAGCTGATGCCTCGCGGCCGGGACGATCCGCTGAACGCCGCCTATCGCGAAGCCTTGGTCGAGGCGATCGCACATCTGGAAGGCGAAGGCGTCTGCCGTTGGGTAGTCGACCTGCGCGGCAATGGCGGCGGCAATATGTGGCCCATGCTCAACGGTCTTGAACCGCTTCTGGGCGTTGGTCCTTTCGGCGCCTTCGGCGATGCGACCGTGCTTCATTCGCGATGGGTTCGTCGGGCGGAGCAGATTGTCGATGTCGACCTCGATGAAGCCGCGTCTCGCGGCGCGACAGGCCGACTGGCCGACGCCCCCGTGGCGGTTCTATTGGGGCCGGGCACGGCCAGTTCCGGCGAGATGACGGCCATCGCCTTTCACAACCGGGAGCGGACCCGCACGTTCGGCGCGCCCACGGCGGGTCTGACGACCGCGAACGGCAGCCATCGCCTGCCCGATGGGGCTATTCTGCAGATCACTACGACCGGCGTGCACGACGGCGCCGGGCGCTTCATTGAGGGCCGCCTGACGCCGGACGAAGCGATACCGGACGAACAAACTGTGACGCGCGCCCTTGGATGGCTGCAAACCCAGGACTGCGCCACGCCCACCCTACTCCCAGCCCCCGCCTGATGCGGGTTACGAGGTTGCCCGCATGAAGTCTCTGTTCCTGTCCGCCGCCCTGCCGGTGTTGATCCTCGCCGCCGGGCCGGCCTTGGCCCTGGCGCCGGTCGATTCCGCCGCCGTCGCCGCGTCCAATCCGCCGCCGCACTTCCCGCGCGATCTGTCGCCCGAGGGGGTCAGGGCCGCCGACGATCATCTGGCGCTGGAAGAGGTGGACGGGGTCGAGGCCCGGGCCTTCGTCGCCGCCGAGAACGCCAAGTCTCTGTCGGCCCTGACCGGCGACCGTCGCTACGAGCCCTTCCGCCAGCAGGCCGAGGCCATCCTGACGGCCACCGACCGCATTCCCGGCGTCAGCTTCCTGGGCGAAGGCTTGGGCAATTTCTGGCAGGACGCGGCCAATCCCAAGGGCGTCTGGCGCCGCACGACCCTGGACAGCTATCGCAGCAACCAGCCGCAATGGGAGACCCTGCTGGACATCGACGCCTTGGCCAGGGCTGAGGGCCGCGACTGGGTGTTCAAGGGCGCGAACTGTCTGGCGCCGGACGAGACCCGCTGCCTGATCAATCTGTCGGACGGCGGCAAGGACGCCGTGACCGTCCGCGAGTTCGACCTGATCACCAAGACCTTCGTGACGCCGTCCCAGGGCGGCTTCGTCATTCCCGAGGGCAAGCACCGCCTGACCTGGCTGGACCGCGACACCCTGCTGATCGCCACCGACTTCGGTCCCGGCACGATGACCGAGTCGGGCTATCCCTTCATCGTCAAATCCCTGACGCGCGGCCACCCGCTGGCCCACGCGACCGAAGTCTATCGCGGCCAGCAGTCCGATGGCGGCTACGGCGTCAGCCCCATGGTCTTCCGCGACAAGGCCGGGGCGGTCGAGGCGGTGCTGTTCAGCCGTCCGCTGGACACCTTCCGCTCGGAGATCTGGCGCCTGGCCGACGGCAAGCCGGTCAAGCTGAGCCTGCCGGAACGCGTCGCCGTCGAGGGCGTCATGGGCGGCAATCTGATCTTCTCGCCCGATCAGGCCTGGACCTTCGACCGTCAGGACTATGCGGCTGGCTCGCTGCTCTCCCTGCCGATCGGCGTTTTGGGACCGGTTCGGCTCGATATCGCCATCGACGCCGACCGGGCGACCATCTTCACCCCGACCCCGCGCCAGTCGCTGCAGAACGTCACCGTCCTGTCCGACAGCATCGTCGCGGTCGTCGCCGACAATGTCGTCGGCACGCTGAAGCGCTTCACCCCGAGCGCGAGCGGCTGGACCGCGACCGACATTGCCGTTCCCGCCAACAGCGCCGTGGGCCTGGGCGACAGCTCCAAGGCCAAGGGCCAGGTCTTCGTCTCGACCCAGGGCTTCCTGACGCCGCCGACCCTCAGCCTCGCCGAGGTCTCGACCGGCGCCCTGACCGAACTCAAGTCGGCTCCGGCCAAGTTCGACGCCTCGACCCATGTCGTCGAGCAGTTCGAAGCGACCTCGACCGACGGGACCAAGATTCCCTATTTCGTCACCCGCCCGCGCGATCTGGCCATGGACGGGACCGGCCCGACCATCCTGTTCGGCTACGGCGGCTTCCAGGCCAGCTTCCCGCCCGCCTACAAGCCCGAGATGGGCAAGCTCTGGCTCGAGAACGGCGGCGTCTTCGTCCAGGCCAATATCCGGGGCGGGGGCGAGTTCGGCCCCGGCTGGCACCAGGCGGCCCTGCGCGAGAACCGCCAGCGCGCCTTCGACGACTTCGCCGCCGTGGCCCGCGATCTGGAGCAGCGCCGCATCACCAGCCCGCGTCACCTGGGCATCTATGGCCGGTCCAACGGCGGGGTCCTGACCTCGGTGTCGATCACCCAGCATCCGGAACTGTTCAATGCGGCGGTGATCGAAAGCCCGCTGATCGACATGCTGCGCTATCAGGACCTGCCCGCCGGCGCCTCATGGATCGGCGAATACGGCGATCCGCGCATTCCGGGCGACGCCGCGTTCATCGCCCGCTACTCGGCCTATCAGCAGCTGCGGCCCGAGATGAAATACCCGCGCGTCTATATCACCACCAATACGCGCGACGACCGGGTCCACCCCGGCCACGCCCGCAAGTTCGCGGCGCGACTGGGCGATCAGGGCCACGACCACCTCTACTACGAGGACACGGCCGGGGGTCACTCCAACGACGCCGATCCGGTGGCCAACGCCCGCCGCTGGGCAAGGCACTACGTCTATCTCAGCCAGCAACTGATGGACTAAGCCTGTGGGCGTCCCGCCTTGTTCGTCATCCCGGAAGCGGCTTTGCCGCTATCGGGGATCGCCAGGGACGCTACGTCGATGTCTTTGGCGGTCCAGGCTCTTCGCCTTCGGCTGCGGCCGGGATGACAATGAGGAGGGAGGCTCGTCGCCCTTCACGGTTTTATGAGCGGCGCGGACGGATCGAAGGACTAGGATCGCGGCCATGAAGGCAAGGGGTCTGATCAAGAGCGGTTTGCTCGTCGCGGCGATCATCGGGGTCGGCGCCGCCGCGCCGCCGCGCGAGCGTGACGCCTCGATCCAGCCGGTGGTGGTCGAACTGTTCACCGCCCAGGGCTGTTCCGGCTGTCCCGACGCCAATCGCACCCTGGAAACCGTGGCGAGCGAACCGGGCGTCATCGCCCTGACCTATGGCGTCGACTACTGGGACTATCTCGGCTGGCCCGACACCTTCGCCAAGCCCGAGTTCGCCGCCCGTCAGCAGGCCTATCGCCAGGCCCTGAAGCTGAGGAACGTCTCGACGCCCCAGGTGGTGATCGACGGTCGCCGCCATCTGTCCGGGGCGCGCTCGCCCGAGCTTCAGGCCGCCATCGACGCCGAGGCCGCCGCCCGCCTGCACCCGCCGGAGATCGAGTTCCGCGAAACCGGCGACCGCGTCGGCGTCGGTTCGGGCCGTCCGCCCGTCGGCGGGGCCGAGGTCATGGCCGTGGTCTATCAGCCCGGCCTGCAGACGGTGGAGGTGCGTCAGGGCGACAATCGAGGCCAGGCGGTGCGTCACGTCAACGTCGTGCGTGACGTGAAGCGTCTCGGCGACTGGACCGGCCGTCCGGTCCTGTTCGTGCTTCCGCCGGATTCCGCCTCAGAAGACAATGTCGTAGTCCTGGTTCAAGCCAAGACGGACCGACGTATCCTGTCGGCGGCCCGTCGTGCTGAACGGGGCGCGGAACCGGCGCGCGATTGAACCGCTGACCGAAAGGGGCTAAAGGCCCGCCGCTCTTGATGGGCGCGCCGTTCCGCGCGACCCGGAGGTTATGCATGGCCGGGGATACGCCCCGCGGCGACGCCGAGACGTCCGCCGCAAACGCTTCCGAACAACCGAACGCCGGGACTCCGTCTTCGCCTCCTCACGGGGCGGGCCACGGCAAGGCGACGCATCGCGCCCTGATCCTGGGCGCCATCGGCGTGGTCTTCGGCGACATCGGCACCAGCCCGATCTACGCCCTGCGCGAGGCCATCGGCCACGCTCAGAAGGGCGTCGGCGGCGAACTGGCCATCATCGGCGTGGTGTCGCTGGCCTTCTGGGCACTGATGGTGGTGGTGACGTTCAAATACGTCATGTTCCTGATGCGGGCGGACAACAAGGGCGAAGGCGGCACCCTGTCGCTGATGGCCCTGGCCCAGCATGCGGTCGGCCGGCGCAGCGCCTGGCTGTTCATTCTCGGCGTCTGCGGCGCGGCTCTCTTCTACAGCGACGGCGTCATCACCCCTGCCATTTCCGTGCTGTCGGCGGTCGAGGGCCTGAAGGATGCGCCCGGTCTGAACGGTCAGTTGGACCCCTTCATCCTGCCGATCTCTGCGGGCATCCTGATTGCTCTGTTCATGGTCCAGTCGCGGGGCACCGCCGGCCTGGCCAAGTTCTTCGGCCCCATCACCGCCGTCTGGTTCCTCAGCCTCGGCGTCCTGGGCCTGAGCCATATCTTCGACGACCTGTCGATCCTGCGCGCCCTGTCGCCGCTCTATGGGATCGAACTTCTGCTCAAGGACGGCTTCCTCGGCTTCGTCATCCTGGGCAGCGTCTTCCTGGCCGTGACGGGGGCCGAGGCCCTCTATGCGGACATGGGTCACTTCGGCAAGGCGCCGATCCGTCAGGGCTGGCTCTTCGTGGTCCTGCCCTGTCTGACGCTCAACTATCTGGGCCAGGGCGCCTTCCTGCTGGACAACCCCGGCGCGGCGGACAACCCGTTCTGGAACATGGTGCCGCAGATGATCTACTGGCCCATGCTGATCCTGGCCACGGCGGCCACGGTCATCGCCAGCCAGGCGGTCATCACCGGCGCCTTCTCGGTGACGCAGCAGGCGGTCCAGCTGGGCCTGCTGCCCCGCATCGACATCCGCAATACGTCGGAAACCCTGGCCGGCCAGATCTACGTCCCGGCGGTGAACAGCCTGCTGATGATCGGGGTTCTGTTCCTGCTGCTGACCTTCCAGTCGTCGCACAATCTGACGGCGGCCTATGGCGTGGCCGTCACCGGCACCATGCTGGTCAACACCCTGATGTCCTGGTCGGTGGTGACCAAGAAGTGGAAGTGGCCGATGTGGGCGGTGCTGGGCACCCTGGTCCCGTTCGGGATCATCGACGGCGTCTTCCTGACCTCCAACCTGCTCAAGATCCCTGATGGAGCCTGGATGCCGCTGGTCCTGGGCGGTGGTCTGGTGCTGATCATGTGGACCTGGGTGCGCGGCACCCAGATCCTGACCGAGAAGACCCGCAAGGACAGCCTGCCCCTGCATGACCTGATCGAGATGCTGAAGGCGCGTCCGCCGCACCGGGCGCCGGGCACGGCCATCTTCCTGACCTCGGACCCCGAGGTCGCGCCGGTGGCCCTGATGCACAATCTCAAGCACAACAAGGTCCTGCACGAGAAGAACGTCATCCTGACGGTCCATACCGCCGACCGGCCGCGCGTCGCCGACAGCCAGCGCGTGACGATGGAGCCGATCAGCGACGACTTCAAACGCCTGACCATCACCTATGGCTTCATGGAGACGCCGAACGTGCCGCGTGCGCTCGGCCTGTGCCGCAAGCAGGGGCTGAAGTTCGACATCATGTCGACCAGCTTCTTCCTCGGCCGTCGCTCTGTGGTGCCCTCGGCGCGTCAGGGCATGCCCCTGTGGCAGGACAAGCTGTTCATCTTCCTGATGCGCAACGCGGCCAATCCGACCGACTTCTTCCATATCCCGCCCGGCCGCGTGGTCGAATTGGGCACGCAGGTATCCGTATGAGTGGTGGCACCCCCAAGGGCAAAAGCTCGGCCGCGCGCGGTCGTCGCATGGCTGAAAAGGCGCGCGGTCCGCGTCGCGAGGCCAAGCCCGAGGTCGTGGCCGACGACCCCCACGCCGACATCGGCGTCGAGGCCCGCCTGGTCGCCGGCGTCCTGCTGAACGCCGCCCTGGAGAAGCGCACGGGTCTGGACGAGGCGCTCAGCCAGTCCCCGGCCAAGGACCTGGACGGGCCCGACCGCGCCTTCGCCCGCGCCGTGGCCATGGCCGCCCTGCGCCGTCTGGGCGAGATCGACCAGATCCTGGACCGCCGCCTGCAGAAGGCCCCGCCGGCCCCGGTGCGCACCATCCTGCGCGTCGCCCTGGCCCAGACCCTGGTCCTGGGCACCCC
Organism: Brevundimonas sp. CEF1; assembly: GCF_051353055.1. Classification (NCBI taxonomy): domain Bacteria; kingdom Pseudomonadati; phylum Pseudomonadota; class Alphaproteobacteria; order Caulobacterales; family Caulobacteraceae; genus Brevundimonas; species Brevundimonas sp. CEF1. The sequence goes on along the minus strand of NZ_CP195593.1, from coordinate 3,327,393 downwards.
CGCCTTCGCCGCCGTCTCGACTGCGGTGAAACTGGCTGAGCGCGACGCCAAGACCCGCCCCTACAAGAACCTGGTCAACGCCGTCCTGCGCGGCGTGGATCGCGACGGTCCGGGCCTGACGACGGCGGAATCCAACCTGCCCGACTGGCTGGCCGCCCGCTGGAGGGCCACCTACGGCGAGGCCGCTCTCCTGGGCCTGGCCCTGGCCACCCGCGAGGAGCCCGCCACCGATCTCAGCGCCAAGCCTTCGGTCGATCTGGCCGCCCTGGCCCAGGACGTCGAGGGCGAGGTCCTGCCCGGCTGCACGGTCCGCACCGGCAAGCGCGGCGACGTCGCCGGCTGGCCCGGCTTCGAGGCCGGCGACTGGTGGGTGCAAGATGCCGCCGCCGCCGTCCCCGCCCGCCTGCTGAACGCCAAGGCCGGCGAGACCGTGCTGGACATGTGCGCCGCCCCCGGCGGCAAGACCCTGCAATTGGCCGCGACGGGCGCCGAGGTGGTGGCCCTGGATCGTTCGCCGGCCCGCCTGAAGCGCCTGAAACAGAATTTCGACCGCACCGGCCTGCCGGTCGAGGTCGTCGCCGTTCCGGCCGAGGACTGGGAGGATGCGCGCGTCTTCGACGCCGTCCTGCTGGACGCCCCCTGCACCGCCACCGGCACCTATCGCCGCAACCCCGAAGTCCTGCGCGCCACCCGCCCCGCCGAGGTCGCCAAGCTGGCCGACGTGCAGCACCGTCTGCTGGACGTCGCCGCCGAGAAGGTGAAGCCCGGCGGCCGCCTGGTCTATTGCGTCTGCTCGCTGGAACGCGAAGAGGGCGAGACCCAGGTCATCGCCTTCCTGCGCCGCAACCCGGCCTTCCGCACGGTTCCCGCCGTTCCGGCCGAGATCGGCGCCCCCGACGAGGCCCTGACGCCTGAAGGCTGGCTGCGCATCCTGCCCTCGCAATGGGCCGAGCGCGGCGGCGTGGACGGTTTCTTCGCCGCCCGGCTGGAGCGGATCGAGGGCTAGGACCCTCAGTCGCCCCTTTAGGGGCCGCGTCATCGCGAGGGATGACACTGTTCGGCTGAATGGCTAAGCTTGGGTTCGATCTCGCGATGGGCCTGGGTTCATACTGGATCGCTCCCCCGATTCAGTAGGATGAGCCTCGGTATGAAACTGATGATCGCGGCCCTGGCCGCCCTCGCCTGCACCGCCGGCGCGGCGGTCGCGCAGGACAAGACCCCGGCGGAGGTCGCCGCCGCTGCCGCTGCGTCGGCCGCGCGGGCGACGGCGCTTCTGGAGGCCAACACCCGGCCGATCGCCTTTGAGGGCGGCCTGTCCGGCCCCGGAGCCGACTTCCTCCGCGACCAGACGCAGAAGGCCCAGTTCGTCCTGTTGGGCGAAAGCCATAACGACCACGACACCCCCCTGTTCGCCGGGGCGCTGTTCGACAGCCTGCGGGACTGGAGCGCCTTTGACACCCTGGTGGTCGAGGTGGACCCGGTCGCCGTCGATACGCTGAAACTGCCCGCCAACCGCGGCAAGGCCGAGGCGGCGGCGGATCTGGCTCGGCGCTATCCCAACCATATCGGCTTCGCTTCGGATCAGGATCTGGAGCTGATGGCCCATGCGGCGGGCGTGGCTGACCTTTGGGGTATTGAACAGGTGCAAGGCGCCCAGCCGCTTCTCGAAGAACTGACAACCCTCGCCCCCAACCCCGCCGTGCGCGCTCAGGTCGAGACCCTTCTGGCTCAGGTGAAGACCCTGGAGACGCGGCGCGATCAGTTCGGGGCCTTTCTTCATGGGGATGCCGAAACCCTGCCTCGGCTCCAGGCCCTGACCACGGCCTTCGCCGCCGCGCCCGACTCGCGGGCGGCCTTCCTGCTGGAGACGATGACGACCTCGGCCGAAATCTACGCCTATTACCGCCGCGCGCGTGCCGGCGAGCCGGTGGGCCTGTTCAACAACACCGTGCGTGAGGCGCTGATGAAGCGACTCTTCCTGCGCCAGTATCGGGCCGCCGAGGCCGCCGGCCGCACGCCGCGCGCCCTGTTCAAGATGGGCGCCTGGCATATGTACCGGGGACGCAATCCGAACCAGGCCTTCCCGATCGGCAACTTCGTCCACGAGTTCGCCATAGCCAACGACGCCGAGGCCTATGGCGTCTACGTCGTGGCGCGGGGCGAACACGCGCGCGAACCGTCGTGGATGGCGCCCCTGTTGTCCGCCACGGATCAGCCGGTCGTGATCGACCTGCGCGCCCTGCACCCGACCGCCAGTCTGTTCGTCGCCCAGGTTCCGGTCGAGCAACAGCCGGCCCTGCGAGACTTCATCTACGCCTTCGACGCGATCGTCATCCTGCCGAATAGCCGCAAGGCGAGCTTTGACCGCACGGGCTTCCCCGAGCGCTAACGCTCGGCGGCCGCCGCCTCAGTCCTCGTCCTCGATGTGATGGATCTGATCGTCGTCGAGGCCCAGGTGGTGGCCGATCTCGTGGATCAGGACGTGGGCGATGATCTCGGCCAGACCGACGTCGCCGCGCTCGCACCATTCATCCAGGATCGGGCGGCGATAGAGGAAGATGCGCGACGGTTCGGCCGCCGGACCCATGGCGTCGCGCTCGCCGATGTGGACCCCGGAATAGAGGCCGGTCAGTTCGAACGGGTCCTCGATCTCCAGATCGGCCAGGGTCTGCTCGTCGGCGAAGTCGTCGACGCGGATCACCACCTCGCCGGCCGCCTGGCGAAACACTTCGGGCAGGGCGGCGAAGGCGGCCTCGGCCAGGCGGGCGAAGTCGTCGAGCGAGGGGGCGGGCTGGTCGTTCCACGCCGGGTTCGGGGTCTGGGTCATGGTTCCGATATCGCCTCGGGACGCGCGCGCCGCAATCCGTCGTCTCGCCGCATCGCAATCGCTGCAATCAGGGTATGGTAAACGCGAATCGGTTCGACGCCCGTGTGGCGCGGGTCCGGCGACAGACGGGTTTCTTGGGGAAGGCATGGCCGAGGCCGACATCGCCTATGTGGCCACCGCGGGCGCGGCAGGGCTGGCGCTGGCGATCAGCGCCTGGGCCTGGCGGCTGCGCAAGCGTCTGGGCGCGCGCGAGACCGAGGTCGAAACCTGGCTGTCCGGCGAGCGCGCCCACGCCGCCGCCTGCGAGGGGGCCCTCAACGTCTTCGACGACGTGCGGCTGGCCCTGACGCCCGAGGGGGCGGCGCAGTCGGTGTTCGGCGCGCCCGAGGCCCTGGCGGTGCTCGCGCCCGGTCGCGAAGGCGCGGCGGCGGCCGAGGCGATTGTCGCGGCGCTGAACGCCTCTCACACCGGGCACATGGAGGGGCTGATCCAGCGCGGCGAGCCGTTCGAGACCCTGCTGGAATCCGCCGACGGCGCCTGGACGGTCGAAGGCCGCGCCCTGGGCGGCTCGGCCTGGCTGCGCCTGTCGAAGCTGGGCGGGGCCGAAACCGCCGCCGACGCCGGCCTGGGGGCCCTGACCGAGGCTTCGCCGGCCCCGACCTGGGTGGTTGACGGCGCCGGGCAGCTGATCTGGGCCAATAAGGCCTGGTTGACCGAGACCAAGGCCGAAACCCTGGCCGAGGCGCATGAGGCGGGGCTCAGCTTCGATCGCGGGGCTGACCTGATCGTGGCCGAGGCCTCGCGCCTGAACGCCCGTCAGGAGGGCTTCCGCTGGGTGTCGTCGGACGGTCGGCGCAAGGCCTGGCGCATCCTGGCCGAGCCCCTGGCGGGCGGGCGCGGCGCCGTCATAGCCTTCGCCATCGACATGACCGAGGCCGAGGAGACGCGCGACACCCTGCGTCGTCACGTCGAGGCCCATGACGAGACCCTGAACCACCTGGCGGACGCCGTCGCCATCTTCGGCCCGGCCAAGCGGCTGGCCTTCCACAACACCGCCTTCCAGTCGCTGTTCAACATCGACCCGGCCTGGCTGGACGAGCGCCCGACCCACGCCGAACTGCTGGATCGCCTGCGCCAGAAGCGCCAGCTGCCCGAGGTCATCGACTACGCCGGGTGGAAGGCGCAGGAGCTGGAGTTCTACGGCGCCGCCCAGGCCGCGCCGGACGACAGCTGGTCCCTGCCCGACGGCCGCACCCTGCGCGTGGTGCGTCAGCCCCACCCCCTGGGCGGCATCCTGCTGATCTTCTCGGACATCACCGACGAGCTGCAGCTGCGCAGCCGCTACAACGCACAGATCCAGGTCCAGACCGCGACCCTGGACAAGCTGAACGACGCCGTCGCCGTCTTTGGCTCGGACGGCCGGCTGCGGCTCAACAACGACGCCTTCGAGATCTTCTGGGGCGTCTCGGCCGAGAAGCTGGCCGAGGCCGGGGATTTCGACGCCGTGGCCGCCCTGTGCCGCCCGGTTCTGGACGACGCCGCCCTGTGGCTGGGGCTGAAGGCGCGTGTGGCCGACCCCGATCCCGAAAGCCGCGTGCCGATCTCGGGCGAGGCCCGCACCGACGACGGCCGCGTGGTGGCCTGGCAGACCCGGCCCCTGCCCGACGGCGCCACCCTGGTCGCCTTCTCCGACGTCACCGCCCGGCGCGAGCTGGAACAGGCCCTGGCCGCCAAGGAAGCCGCCCTGGCCGAGAGCCAGGCCCTGAAGCGCGAGTTCGTCGGCAGCGTCTCCTATGAGCTGCGCACGCCCCTGACCACCATCGTCGGCTATTCGGAGCTGCTGGAGGCCATGGGCGACCTGCCCGAGCGCAGCCGCCAGCACGCCGGGGCCATCCGCGTCGCCGCCAGCCATCTGGCCCGCTCCATCGACGACGTCCTGGACATGGCCCAGATCGACGCCGGCGAGATGGAGCTGACCTTAGGCGACATGCGCGTCTGCGACCTGCTGGAGGCCTGCGCGGAGAAGGTGCGCGGCAAGGTCGAGGGCCGGGGCGCGGTCCTGACCGTCGCCTGCCCTGCCCGCCTGAAGCCGGTCCGCGCCGACGCCCGCCGCATCGGTCAGGCCGTCGATCATCTGCTGGAAAACGCCTGCCGGGCCGTGTCCGAGGGCGGGGCCGTGACCCTGACCGCCGAGGTCGGATCGGGCGAGATCCGCATCCGCGTCGAGGATACCGGCCGGGGCATCCCCTATCACCTGCAGGCCCACGTCTTCGACCGCTTCGTGCGACGCGAGCGCGGCGGGCCGGGCGTGGCCTTGGCCCTGGTCAAGGCCCTGGTCGAGCTGCACGGCGGCTGGGCCGAGGTCCAGTCCGAACCGGGCAAGGGCGCGGCCTTCATCCTGCACCTGCCGGTCGAGGCCACGGCCCCCACGGCGGCCCCGGAACTGCTGCTGGGCTGATGTTTCGCCCATGTCGTGCTAGAGGGCCTGTCCAAGCCCTCTAGGACGCCCCCATGGCCGACACGACCCGCCCCCTGCTCAAGACCGCCATCATCTATGATTTCGACGGCACCCTGGCGCGGGGCAATATGCAGGAGGTCAGCTTCATCCCCTCGATCGGGATGACGCCGGCCCAGTTCTGGAACGAAACCGTCCGTCCCCGGACCATCGCCTCCGACGGCGACGGCATCCTGATGTACATGCAGATGATGCTGCAGACGGCCCGCGAGCAGGGCGCGCCGGTGACGCGCCAGACGCTTCAGGACCATGGTCGCGACGTGGCTCTGTTCGAAGGCCTGCGCGACCGTTCCTGGTTCGACCGGATGAACGAATTCGGCGCCCAGTACGGCCTGGAGATCGAGCACTACATCATCTCGGCGGGCCTGGAGGAGATGATCCAGGGCTGCCCCATCGCCGAGGCCTTCACCCACGTCTTCGCCTCGAAGTACGCCTATGACGACAAGGAGGTCGCCGTCTGGCCCGCCGTCGGCGTCAACTACACCACCAAGACCCAGTACCTGTTCCGCATCAACAAGGGCGTGCACAACCACTGGGACGACGAACGCATCAACCGCTTCATCCCTGACGAGGAACGCCCCATCCCGTTTGACCGGATGATCTTCCTCGGCGACGGCGACACCGACGTCCCGACCATGAAGATGATGCACACCAAGGGCGGCTTCTCCATCGCCGTCTACGACCCCGACAACACCCCGCGCGACCACAACAAGATCCACCGCCTGATCTCGGAAGATCGCGTCAACTTCGTCGCCGAGGGCGACTATCGCGAGGGCACGCCGGTCGACCTGATCGTCAAGGGTCTGATCGGCCGCATCGCGGTCAACTACGGGCGGATGCCGGCGGACTGATCCGCCAGGCGCCAGAGGGTCTCTTATCGAGGGGCGCGCTTGGCCAGGATGCGCTGCAGGGTGCGACGATGCATGCCCAGGCGACGGGCGGTTTCCGAGACATTGTGGTCGCACAGCTCATAGACGCGCTGGATATGCTCCCAGCGCACCCGGTCGGCGCTCATCGGGTTTTCCGGCGGCTCGGGGGCTTCGCCGACCGAGAGCAGGGCCTTGACCACGTCGTCGGCGTCGGCGGGCTTTTGCATATAGTCGACGGCGCCGGCCTTGACCGCCGCGACGGCGGTGGCGATGGCGCCGTATCCGGTCAGCATGACGATGCGGGCGTCCTCGCGCCGCTCGCGGATGGCCTCGACCACCTTCAGGCCGTTGCCGTCCTCCAGCCGCATGTCCAGCACGGCGAAGGCGGGGACCGAGACGCGCAGGGCGTCGCTGGCCTCGGCCACGGAACCGGCCAGGGTGACGTCGAAACCGCGCGCTTCCAGCGCTCGACCCATGCGGGTGCGCAGGGCCGCGTCGTCGTCCAGCAGCAGCAGGGTCTTGTCGGCCAGGGTGGCGATGCGGGCTTCGAGTTCGGACATTCGGTTCTCCTGAGGCTCAGGTCGTGCGTCTCAGCCGCATGGTCAAGGTTTTAGCTCCCGGCTGCGACATCAGGTTCCACCTAGACCTTGGCGGTTTCAAGGGCGGGATCGGCGACTTCCAGGGCCTGTCGCGGCCAGCGGACGGTGACGCGGGCGCCCCTGGGCTGGCCTTTCTCGCCGTCGCCGGCGCCGACCGAGACCTTGCCGCCGCTGCGTTCCAGCAGGGTGCGGGCGATGAAGAAGCCCAGGCCCATGCCGCCCTGGCTGGGGGCGATAGGGGCGGTGACCGGCGGCGGCGCGGCGGCCTTGCGGCCGGTCTTGCGCGGAGCGTCCGAGGCGGCGGCGATCTGGGCCGCCAGCGCCCGACGCGCCTTGGCCTGAGGCCGGCTGGTGACATAGGGCTCGCCCAGACGCGGCAGGATCTCCGAGGCGAAGCCGGGGCCGTCGTCCAGGATGTCGATCTCGATCCAGCCGGCGTCGACGATGGCGGTGACGCGCACCCGGCTGTTGGCGAAGTCGGCGGCGTTCTCGATCAGGGTGGACAGGCCGTGGATGACCTCGGGCAGGCGGTGAACGCGCGGCAGGGGCTGACCGGGCGGGGCCTTCACCGCCGTCAGGAAGTCCAGGTCAAAGCCCCGGTGCGGCTCGACCACCTCTTCCAGCAGGGCCTTGAGGTCGACGTCGGCGTAGAGGGCGTCGCCTTCCTCGGGCTGGGCCGACAGCTGTTTCAGGATGTCGCGGCAGCGCTCGGCCTGTTGCAGCATCAGGGCGGCGTCCTCGGCCACGGGGCTGTCGGGCGGCGAGGCGCGCAGCAGCTCCTTGGCCACCACCTGAATGGTCGCCAGCGGGGTGCCCAGCTCATGCGCGGCGGCGGCGGCCAGACCGCCCAGCGCCGCCAGCCTCTGTTCGCGTTGCAGCACGTCCTGGGTGGTGGCGAGGGCCAGCTCCAGCTTCTCGGCGTCGGCGGCGACCTTCCAGGCATAGCCCGAGGTGAACAGGACGCCGGTGGCTAGGGCTAGCCCCATGCCGAAGCGATAGAGGGGCGGCAGGACCAGATGCTCGTGCAGCCGCCACGGCAAGGGCAGGGACCAGGAGAAGAGGACGGCCAGGGCGATCAGGGCCATGACCCCCAGGACCAGAGCCTGACGCGAGGGCAGGGAGGCGGCGGCTATGGTCACCGGCGCGACCAGCAGCAGGCAGAAGGGATTGTCCAGCCCGCCGGTCAGGGCCAGGAGCGTGGCCAGCTGCAGGATGTCGAAGCCCAACTGGGCCGCCGTCTGCGGGCCGTTGGGCAGGCTGCCGTCGATACGCCGGGCGCGGGCCATGGCGGCCAGGTTCATCACCACCCCGGCCCCGATGGTCGCCAGGCATTCCCACAGGGGCAGGGGGAAGTGCAGGGCGAAATAGGCGGTCAGGATGGCGCAGGTCTGACCGACGACGGCCAGCCAGCGCAGCACGATCAGGGTCCGTAGCGACAGGCCGCGCCCGCGCCGGGGACGCTCGCGCAGGGCCTCCATCGAACCGGAGGAGCCGGCGGCGGCCTTTACAGCCTGCGACAGGGAGGGGGCTTCTGTGCTGCTCACGCCTCTTCTATAGACCGCCAAGCTGACGGCTGCATCCTCGCCGTCGCAGGAGAAGCCGATGCCGCGTCGCCCCGTCATTCTGTTCGCCGCCGCCTGTACGGTCATCGCCCTGGCCTTGGGCCTGATCACCATGGTCGTGGTCAAGGGACGCGAACAGTCCGCGCAGGTGGCGGAGAGCGGCACGGGCCAGCCCGCCGTCGGCGGCCCCTTCACCCTGACCAACCAGGACGGACAGGTGGTCGATCAGTCGATCCTGAAGGACAAGTGGACCCTGGTCTTCTTCGGCTTCACCTACTGCCCCGACTACTGCCCGACGACGCTCGGCGTGCTGAACGCGGTGCAGGAACGTATGGGCGACAAGGCCAAGGACCTGCAGATCGTCTTCATCAGCATCGACCCCGAGCGCGACACGCCGCAACTGCTGAAGGACTATCTGTCGTCGGACGGCTTCCCCACGGGTGTCATCGGCCTGACCGGCACGCCGGAGCAGACGGCCCGGGTCGCCAAGGAATACCGCGCCTTCTACCAGAAGGTCGGCGAGGGCGAGGGCTATACGATGAACCACAGCCTGACCGTCTATCTGATGGGGCCGGACGGCCAGTTCCGCAGCGCCGTGGCCCACGACCTGGGGCCGGATCGCACCGCCAAGCTGATCGAGAACGCCATGGAGCGCGGCTGATCACCTTTCCCTGATCAGGCCCGACCTTGGTCTGTTTTGCGTTGGAATGCGTTATATGCTGCACTGCCGCATCGGCGGGGGCCGCAGTCGGGGTTTCATGCTCTACGCATTTCACGAGCTCGCCTATCATTCGGCGACGCCGTTTCGGATCGGGGCCCAGATGGCCCGCCAGTTCTGGACGTCGCCCTTCAACCCGGCCTCTGACACGGCCATCGGTCGCACGGCCTATGCCTCGGCCGAGGTGTTCGAGAGCCTGACGCGCCGCTACGGCAAGCCCGCCTGGGGTCTGGAGACTCTGGACATCGACGGTCATGCGGTGCGCACGACCGAGCAGGTCGTCTGGTCCTCGCCTTGGTGCCGGCTGGTGCGGTTCGCGCGCCACCTCGGGGACCTCAAGCGGGCTGGGAAGGCGACGGCGGCGCCCGCCGTCCTGATCGTCGCCCCCTTGTCGGGCCACTACGCCACCCTGCTGCGCGGCACGGTCGAGGGTTTCCTTCAAGACCACGACGTCTATGTCGCCGACTGGGAGAACGCCCGCCAGGTGCCGGTGCTGGAAGGCCGCTTCGACTTCTACGACTACATCGACCACGTTCGGGCCATGCTGACGGCCATCGGCCCGCGCGCCCACGTCGTCGGCGTCTGTCAGCCGGGGCCGCCGGTGCTGGCGGCCTGCGCCGTCATGGCGGCCGAGAACGACCCCAATCGGCCCGCCTCCATGACCTTTATGGGCTCGCCCATCGACGCCCGCCTGTCGCCGACGGTGACCAACCAGCTGGCCGAGGAAAAGCCGTTCACCTGGTTCAAGTCGAACATGATCCACACCGTGCCTTGGCCCTATCCGGGCTTTGGACGAAGGGTCTATCCGGGCTTCGTCCAGCTCTACAGCTTCATGTCGATGAACGAGGACAAGCACATCGACGCCCACCGCCGCTATTTTGAGAGCCTGGTCGATGGCGACGGCGACGGGGTCGAGAAGCACGAGCAGTTTTACGACGAATATCTGTCGGTGCTGGACCTGACCGAGGAGTTCTATCTCCAGACCATCGACATCGTCTTCCAGCAGCATCTGCTGGCGCGCGGCCTGTTGGAACATCACGGCAAGACGGTGGACCTGTCGGCCATCACCGACATCGGTCTGGCCACGGTCGAGGGCGAGAAGGACGACATCTCCGGCGTGGGTCAAACCCAGGCCGCCCATGGCCTGACGCCCAATCTTCCCGACGATCGCCGCCTGCTATACGTCCAGCCGGGCGTGGGGCATTACGGGGTCTTCAACGGCCGCCGCTTCCGCGACGAGATCTATCCGCGGGTGCGCGACTTCATCGCCCAGAACGAGTCCTTGAGTGCAGTATCGGAACGGTCAGCGGCTGCCGCTTGAGGGCGGGGGCGCTCTTCGCCTGTCGGTGAACCCGCGTGCACGAAGGCTGTCGATCCGCATCGACGCCCGCGCCGGCGAGGCCGTGGCCGTGGCGCCGTCTGAACGCCGGCTGGGCGAGGTCGTGGCCTTCGCCCGCACCAAGTCGGACTGGATCGCTGACCGACTGGCCGCACGGGTGGCGGGAACGCCTCTGGCGCCGGGCGGCGAGGTGTCCTGGCTGGGACGAAGCGTGCGGCTGGAGGCCGTGGGCGGGGCGGGCGCGGCGCGTCTGGTCGAGACGCCGGACGGGCCGGTGATCCGCTCGGGCGGCGAGGGCGAGGCCTTCTCGCGCCGGGTCGAGAACTGGTTCAAGCGGGCGGCGCGCGAGTTTTTGACGGCCCGCACCGAGGTTCATCTGAAGTCACTGGGCCAGAAGCCGGTCAGGGTGTCCATCGTCGACACCCGCTCGCGCTGGGGCTCGTGCAGCCCGCATAACCGCTCGATCCGCTATTCCTGGCGGGTGATCATGGCTCCGGCCGAGGTGGCCGACTATCTGGCCGCGCACGAGGTCGCCCACCTGGTCCACGCCGACCACAGCCCGGCCTATTGGGCGGTGGTGCATCGGCTGGTCGGCGACCATCGACCCTTCCGCCAATGGCTGCGCGACCACGGCGCGGCCCTGCACGCCGTGGGGCGGTAAAGCGATCGTCTGATCGACCTGTCGTCTATCTATATCTAACGTCGATTTTTGATCGGTTGCCGGTGTGGCCGCTCGCTGCAAAGATAAAGCATGTGGGTGAGAGCAGCGGTCCTGGCAGCGGGTTTGGCGGCGGCGGTAGCGGTCGGTGCCTGGCGGTATGCGGAGCGCACCCGCGTCATCGAAGGCACCTGGCTCTATATGTTCGAGGGTTCAGAGTTTTTCGAGTAGCGACTGCCGGGGCGCGAATGCGACCTGTATCGCAATCGCGATAGCGCGGGCTGGCTGAACTACGGGCTGGCCGAAGCTGTCCCGGCAGCGCGACACGAGCATCCGCTTCCGAGCACAGGAACATATCGTAGCCGAGATGGCGTGTGGCCGTTGGACGCCTTTGAGGTGCGCTTTGTGGGTCGGAAGCATCTTACCCCATTCGGAGGCGGTCATCTGGGGCTTTGGAAGTCCGAATACGAAGTGGACCGGATGCTTTCCGTCAAGCCGATCCTGGGTTTGGGCTGTATCGTCAACTAGCCGCCCCTAGCCGACGACAGGGTCTGCGACCGCCTTATCCTAGAAGAAGTCGGCGTCGGCCTTTTTCTCGGCGCGCGGAGCCTCCTTGGCGGCCGGCTGGGGCGAGGTCGGGCGGATGATCGGTTGGTCGTTGGGCAGGGGGACGGGCGTCGGGATCGGCTGGCCGTCCACGACCGCCGGGCCGGACAGGCCGTCTGCGGGCTGGGCGTAGGGGTCCTCGACCTGGCCCATCATGTCGCCGACGGGGTCGGGCGCGACCCAGCCTTCGGGCAGGGGCGGGCCGTTGGGGATGGTCTGGACCGCCAGCTTGGGCAGGGCGGCCTCCATGAAGCCACGCCACATGGCGGCCGGCGAGGAGCCGCCGGTCACGCCGCGCATGGCCTTGTTGTCGTCCTTGCCGACCCAGACGGCGGCGACGAAGCCGCCGGTGTAGCCGACGAACCAGGCGTCCTTGTAGTCCGAGGTGGTGCCGGTCTTGCCGGCGATGTCGCGCCCGCCGATGGCCGCCGAACGGCCGCTGCCCGAGGTGATCACCCCGCGCAGCATCTGGTTCATGTAATAGAGCGAGGGGTTGTTGATGGTCTGGCCGTTTTCGCCCGTGCCGTGGTTGTAGATGACGCGGCCCGAGGGGGTGCGAATGCGGCTGATGCCATAGGCTTCGACCCGCTTGCCGCCGTTGGCGAAGGCGTCATAGGCCTGGGCCATCTCCAGCGGGCTGACTTCGACGGCGCCCAGGGCCATCGACGGTTGCAGGCCGATCTCGCTGGTGATGCCGAGGCGACGCGCGGCGCGGGCCACGCTGTCGCGACCGACCTGGTCGGCGACGTAGGCGGCCACCGTATTGGTCGACTGGGCCACGGCCTGGGCCAGGGTCATCTGGCCGGAGAAACGCCCGGAATAGTTCTTTGGCGACCATCCGCCGATGGTGACGGGTTGGTCCACGACCGGCGTGGTCGGGGTGTAGCCGGCCTCGACCGCCGCCAGATAGACGAAGGGCTTCCACGCCGAGCCGGCCTGACGGCGGGCGTCGGTGGCGCGGTTGAACTGGCTGTCGGCGTAGGAGCCGCCGCCGATCATGGCGCGCACCCGGCCTTCGCCGTCCAGGGCGACCAGGGCCGCCTGTTCGACGCCCCGGCCCTTGTCGCGGTCCAGGATGCGGCGCACGGCGCGCTCGGCGTCGGTCTGCAAGGTCAGGTCCAGGGTGGTCTCGACCACCATGTCCTCGGTTGGTTCGCCGACCAGGCCGCGGATCTGCTTGTCCAGCCAGTCGATGAAATACTGGGCGTGCTGGCTGGCCAGGGTGCGCGAGACACGGACGGGCTGGGCCACGGCGGCGTCGCGCTGGGCCGGGGTGATGGCGCCGACGTCGACCATTTCGTTGAGCACGACATTGGCGCGGGTGGCGGCGCGTTCGCTCTCTGACACGGGCGAATAGCGCGAGGGGGCCTTCAGCAGGCCGGCCAGCAGGGCGGATTCGCCCACCGTCAGCTTGTCGGCGCTCTTGTCGAAATAGCGCTGTGAAGCCGCCTCGATGCCATAGGCGCCGGCGCCGAAGTAGACCCGGTTCAGATAGAGGGCGAGGATTTCCTTCTTGGTGAACTTCATCTCCAGCCAGACGGCCAGCATCAGCTCCTGAACCTTGCGCTTCAGGTTCTGGTCCGGCGTCAGGAACAGGTTCTTGGCCAGTTGCTGGGTGATGGTCGAACCGCCCTGGACCACGCGCCCGGCCTTGAGGTTCAAGGCCATGGCCCGGCTCATGCCGATGGGGTCGAAACCGGGGTGGTGATAGAAGCGCCGGTCCTCGATGGCGATGAAGGCGGCCGGGACATAGTCGGGCAGGGCGTCCAGATCGACCGGGGGCGCCATCTGGGTGCCGCGCACCGCGATCAGGGCGCCGGAGCGGTCCAGATAGGTGATCGAGGGTTGGCGATCGACGTCATAGAGGGTCGAGGTGTCGGGCAGGTCGCGCGCGAAGACGGCGAAGAAGACGACGGCGAAGATCAGGCCCCAGACGGCCAGGACCGCGCCCCAATAGAGGAGGTTGCCGAGGAAGGATCGACGCGGCTTGGTTCTGCCGTTCGGGCCGCCGCCCTGGTCGTTGCGGTCCGGTCCGCCGTCTCTACGCGCCATGAAAGTCCCTCTTGCCAGCGACGCGACCCTAGCCGGTCACGTGGCCGCAGAAAACGCCCCGCTTGAGTTCACATGAGCGTGAGCGCCTATTTCGCCGAAAGAATGGCGCGTCGGGCCAGCCAGACGCCCTGATCGCCGGCGTTTGCGACCGTCAGTCCGGCCTCGGTCAGCAGGACGCGATAGGCCTCGGGAGCCAGGCTGCCGTGATAGAGGGGCTCGCCGCGCCATTCGCCGATCGCCTCGCCATGCGCGGGACCGGCGGTGAACATCAGGCGTCCGTCCTCGGCTACGCGGGCGGCGAGGGCAGGCAGGACATGCGTCTGAGCCTCGGGCGTCAGGTGGAACAGGCTGTGCCAGGCCAGAACGCCATGGAAGCGACCCTCCGGCACGGCCTGGCGCATGTCGCCGAGGCGCCAGTCGCCTGAGGGCAGGGTCTCGCGGGCGTGGGTGATCAGAGCGGGCGAGGCGTCCAGGCCGACGACCTTGAAGCCGCGCGCCAGCAGGGCGCCGCCCATGGGCCAGCCCGAACCGCAGCCGACGTCCAGCACGCGGGCGCCGGGCGGCCAGCCCGCCGTGAAGCGGTCGAGCCAGGCGACTTCGTCCCAGTCGCCCTCGTGCTGGCGCAGGGCGGCGCCCCGGTCGCGAATCCAGTCTGCGGCCTTGTCCTGATAGAGGCCGATGATCCGATCCGCGGCCGGATGGCTCATCGCGCCAGGAAGGCGTCCAGGTCGCCGTAGAAGGCCGTCGGTTGGTCCAGCATGATGAAGTGGGCGCTGTCGTCGATGCGCTTCAGTTTCGCCCCCGGCAGGGTCGCGAACGACATCTGATAGATGGCGTCGGTGATGGCGTCGGTCATGCGCGGGTCGTTAAACTTGACGTAGAGGACCTCGGTCGGGGCGGTGATCTTGCCCAGCTCCGGGCGCAGGTCGGTGACGATCAGTTCGCGGAAGGCGGCGGCCGAGACCTGCTGGTCGCTGGTTTCCGTGTCGTGCAGCGGGCCGGTGCGGGCGGCTTCGGTCCTGATCATGGCGGTGACGGCGGCCTTGGCCTGGGTCAGGTATTGATCGCGCGGCGCGGTCGACTGGGCAGTGAAGACCTGATCGGCGACGGGGATGACGCTTTCCGCCGTGGTTCCGGGCGGGCCGAACATGGCGCCCATGAAGGGGATCATGTCCACGACCATCAGCTTGCCGACCAGGTCGGGATGCCGCGCGGCCAGCATCATGCCCATGGTCCCGCCCATGGAATGGCCGACGACGGCCGGCTTGTTCAGGCCCTGCTCGCGGATGTAGCGGGCGATCTCCTCGGCCACCGGGGCGGCGACAGGTCCGCTTGCATTGCCCTCGGCCGGGGCGCCGGCGAAGCCCTGAACATGGATGCGGTGAACGCGGTAGGCGCCGTTCAGGTGATCGACCGTTCCTTGCCAGACGGCGGGCGAGGAGCTGAGGCCGGGGATGAAGATGACGTCCGGCCCCTGACCCTCGACGGCGACATGGATGCGGTCCGAGGCGAAGGCGGCGTGCGCATGGTCGTGAGCGGCGTGGTTGACGTGGCCGTCCTGGGCCAAGACGGGCTGTGCGGCGGCCAACAACAGGGCGGCGGCCCCGGAAGCAAGGACGGAGGCGGTGCGGATCATGGCGTCTTCTCCCCGAAGAATTTGACCCAGATTAATTCATCGAGCGAGGAAGGGAATGGGCTTTGGACGACCGGCGCCCCCTGCTGCTAGATAGCGGCCATGACTGCTGACGCTGCTTCCACTCCCGCGACCGTTCCCGAAGCGAAGGCGCCGCCCACCGCCTTCGGCAAGGGCTTCGTGCGCGACGCCTGGTATTTCGTGGCCCTGGCGCGCGACGTGCCGGTGGCCAGCCTGAAGCGCTATGAGGTGATGGACGAGCCGGTCCTGGTCGGCCGGACGCGCGCGGGCGAGGTCTACGCCATGCGCGACATCTGTCCGCACCGCGCCGCGCCGCTGTCGGCCGGGCGTCTGGTCGAGAAGCCGGGCGAGGGCGAGACGATCGAGTGCCCCTATCACGGCTGGCGCTTCCGCCCTGACGGCGTCTGCGCCGCCATTCCGTCCCTGGTCGAGGATCAGGCCTTCGAGGCCAATCGCATACGTGTGCGCTCCTATCCGGTGCGCGAGAGCCAGGGTCTGGTCTTCGTCTGGATGGCGTCGGACGCGCGCAACCCGTCCGAGCCGGACCATGAGCCGCCGCTCTTCCCCGGCGCCGAGGGCGAGGCCAAGCTGGTCGAGGCCATGGATTTCGACAGCCATATCGACCACGCCGTCGTCGGCCTGATGGACCCGGCGCACGGACCCTTCGTCCACCAGCAGTGGTGGTGGCGCTCCGAGCATTCGATGCACGAGAAGGCCAAGACCTTCGCCCCGCGCGACTATGGCTGGGCCATGGTGCGCCACGCCCCGTCATCGAACAGCCGCCTCTACAAGATCCTGGGCGGCGCCCCGGCGACCGAGATCACCTTCCGCCTGCCGGGCTATCGCTGGGAGCATATCCAGGTGGGCGCCAAGCAGGTGCTGGCCCTGACCTGCCTGACGCCGGTGACGGAGACCAAGACCCGCATCACCCAGATCTTCTGGTCCGATCACTGGGTGTTCAATGTGGCCAAGCCCTTCCTGCGGATGGGCGTGGTCGCCTTCCTGAAGCAGGACGGCGGCATGGTGAACCTGCAGAACGAGGGGCTGAAATACGATCCCGCCCTGATCTGGATCGACGACGCCGACAAGCAGGCCAAGTGGTATCAGCAGTTGAAGCGGGAATGGAGCAAGAGCCGGGCCGAGGGCCGCGCCTTCCTCAACCCCATCAAGGAAGTGGTCCTGCGTTGGAAGAGCTGATCGCAGAGCCGGCCACGATCAGCCGGTTCAGAGTCTGAAGCCAAGAAAAAGGCCTCTCACCGCGTTGGGGAGAGGCCTTCTTGTTCAGCGGTCAGGGGCGTAGGCCCTGATGCTTACTGCCGCGCCAGCTGGCTGGACAGGATCAGGTCCAGTTGCTTGCGGATGTGCGGCGTCAGTTCCTCAATGCCCCAGTTGTCATAGGCGGCGTAGCGGAAGTTGGCGATGAAGGTGTCCCAGATCATCCGGCCCAGGACCATCTGGTCCAGGTCCTGACGCAGTTCGCCGTCGCGAATGCCGGCCTGCAGCACGGCGATGATCGCCTCGATGATCGGCTTGACGAAGGTGCGCGAGCGTTCGTCGGCGGCCTCGGGTTGGAACCACGAGCGGGCGATCATGGCCTGCATCAGCGGCAGGTGTTCCAGCGAGCGGTGGTAGCCGGCGGTCAGGCCCTCGGCCAGACGCTCGGCGACGCGACCCTCATGACCGGCGGCGGTCTGGATGTCCTGCAGCAGGCCGGCCATTTCCTCGGCGAAGACGCACTCGAACAGCTCGGCCTTGTCCTGGAAGTTGGCGAAGACGGCGCCGGTCGACATTCCGGCGCCCTTGGCGATGTCGCGGATGGTGGCGGCGTCGTATCCGCGCTCGGCGAAGAGGGCGCGCGCGGCGTCCAGCACCTTCTGACGGGTGCGGATCTTGGCGGCCTGACGGCGGTTCATCCGGGCCGGGGCTTCGGTTTCGGCGGCCTCGGGGGCGGACAGGGTGGTCTCACGCATCAGTTAAATACTCTGGCTCGGGAAGGGCTTAACGCCTGCCGGTCATGAAGGACGACGGTCTCGTCGGGCCAGTTTCACGCCGCCTCGGCATAAAACTCGCACCGGACGACAACCGACGTCCGCGGGGGGAGGTCGAACTTTCATCACCGAACAATGACCAAAATGGGTCATGACCTGATGGTGAATCTTGCTCAAGCTTGACCTTAAGGTCAATAAACATAAGGGTTATTACGTAGATCGCGTATCCGTGGTCTGTGGTGAGGCGGCGGATCGGGCGGTGCGGAAAGCGCGCGCCGGGCGGGCGCCGCGACCGTCCGGCGCGGCCGCTTGGAAGGTTCTGCGGAAGCCGTCGCGCCGTTCGTGGATCGAGGCCAGGACCAGGCCCATGGGCACGCCGAGATCGACCAGGGTGTTCTCCGCCAGCTGCAGGCTGGCCTCGGTGGTTTCGGGCACGGCGTCGGTGACGCCCAGGGCGTAGAGGCGGGCCGCGTGGCGGTCGTCGCGAGCGCGGGCGATCAGGATCAGGTCGGGGCGCAGGGCGCGCGCGGCCTTGACCACATCATCGACCTTGGTCGGGCTGTCCATGGTGACGATCAGGGCGCGGGCCGATTCCAGGCCGCAGGCGGTGAGCATGTCGGGCCGGGCGGCGTCGCCGTAATAGACCTCATGACCGTCGGCGCGGCCGGAACGGACCGAAGCGGGGTCGGCGTCCAGGGCGATGAAGCGCTGACCGTGCTCGGCCAGAAGTTCGCCCACCAGCCGCCCGACCCGGCCGAAGCCGACGACCAGCACGGCCCCGTCGGGGCCGAGGACGGCGGTGTCGGGCGACAGGCCCTCGACCTCGGGCCCGGCGACCGGCGCGGCTCGCTGGGTCACGACACGCGCCAGGACGGCCAGCAGAGGGACGGCGAACATGCTGAGGGTGGCGGCCAGCATGGCCTTGTGCGTCAGCTCCGGCGTCGCCAGGCCCTCGACCAGTCCGGTGGACAGGATGACGAAGGCGAACTCGCCGGCCGGGCCGAGGATGAGGGCGGTTTCGATGGCCGAGCGGGCCGCCAGCCCCCAGGCGCGGACGATGACGAAGATGATCAGGGCCTTCAGCAGAATCAGGCCGCCGGCCAGACCCAGAACGGTGGCCGGGTCGGCCGCCACCGCGTCCAGATCCAGGCTGATGCCGACGCCGATGAAGAAGACGCCCAGCAGAAGCCCCTTGAACGGGTCGATGGCGACCTCGACCTCGCGGCGGAACTCCGTCTCGGCCAGCAGGACCCCGGCCACCAGGGCGCCCAGGCTCATCGACAGGCCGACCGCCTGGGCGGCGAGACCGGCGGCGACGACCACCAGAAGCGAGGCGGCGACGAACAGCTCGCGACCTTCGCCCCGGTGCTGAGCGCGCGCGACCGAGCGGAACATGGGGCGCAGGACCAGGCGCCCCAGCAGCACCATCAGGAAGAGGCCGCCCGCCGCCGGCGCCAGGGTGAAGAGGGCGCGTCCCAGTTCGGCGGGGTCGACGGAGGGTCCGCTCTGAGCCAGGGTCGCCAGGACGGTGACGGTGATCAGGATGGGGGCGACGGCCACGTCCTGGGCCAGCAGGACGGCGAAGGTGGCCCGCCCGGTCTCGCTGTTGATCCGTCCCTGAGCCGCCAGAACCGGCATGACCACGGCGGTCGAGGACAGGGCCAGGCCCATGCCCAGAACCGCAGCCCCGGCCAGCGGTTGGCCCAGGGCCATGAAGACGACGGCGATGACGACGGCGCACAGGGCGATCTGCAGCATGCCAAGGCCGAAGACCAGCCGCCGCATGGCCTTAAGCCGTTCCCACGACAGCTCCAGACCGATCATGAACAGCAGGAAGGCGACGCCCAGTTCGGACAGCTGGCGAATCTGGGCCTGGTCGCCGATGGTCAGCCAGCTGAGCCAGCCGGACGATTGGGCGAACCGGCCCAGGCCGTCGGGGCCCAGCAGGACCCCGGCCGCCAGAAAGCCCAGCACGGGGCTGATCTTGAGCCGGTTGAACAGGGGCACCACCACCCCGGCCGCCGCCAGAAAGACCACCAGGTCCCGATACTCGCCGCCGTGTCCCTGGCCCATGAATCCTCCGTGGCGGCCACTGTGACGCAGGCGATCACGATCTGGCGATAGCCCTCGCGTCTTTCATGAACTTTTTTTAAGACGCAGCCGCGCTCAAGGCGGGACTAGGGTTCGCGCCGAACCTGAGCACGGGTTAGTCGAGGGAATAGCTTATGAAGAAACTGCTGATCGGGGCCGCTGTCGGCGCCCTGCTTCTGCCGGCCGGCGTGGCCGCTGCACACGACGGTCACGACCATGCCTGCCTGGACGAGAGCTGCACGGTGGTGGAGCTGTTCCACGGCGCCTCGGCCCCCGAAGGCGGCGCGGCGCCGGCGGGTTGGGTCGGCACGGATGCGCCCAAGTATGGAACCTGGGGTTTTGATCTGTCGGGTCGCGATACCTCGGTGTCGCCGGGCGACAGCTTCTTCCGCTACGCCAACGGCACGGCCTTCGACAAGCTGGAGATCCCGTCGGACCGCACCTCCTACGGCTCCTTCCCGCTGCTGCGCGAGCTGTCGGACAACCGCATGAAGGCCCTGATCCAGGGGCTGGTGGCGCGCACCGACCTGAAGGCCGGTTCGGACGAGGCCAAGATCGCCGACGCCTATCGCTCCTACATCGACGAGGCGCGCATCGAGGCCCTGGACGCCCAGCCGCTGCAGCCCTTCCTGAGCGCCATCCGCGCCGCCGACACGCACGAGAAGATCGCCGCCTACATGGGGCAGACGCAAGGCCGCGTCGGCTCGTCCTTCTTCGGCACCGGCATCACCATCGATCAGAAGCAGCCGACCCGCTACGCTGTCACGACCGGCCAATCGGGCATCGGCCTGCCGAACCGCGACTACTATCTGGACGCCCGCTTCGCGGACAAGAAAGAGAAGTATCAGGCCTATATCGAGCGGATGTTGACCAATATCGGCTGGGCTGATCCGGCCGGTCACGCCGCGGCCATCGTCGCCCTGGAAACCAGGATCGCCGAGGCCCACTGGACCCCGATCGAGAACCGCAACCGCGACAAGACCTACAACGAATACACCATCCAGACTCTGGCCGCCGAGGCGCCGGGCTTTGACTGGACGGGCTATTTCAACGCCGCCGGTCTGGGTTCGATCGACCGCCTGATCGTGCGTCAGAACACGGCCATGCCCAAGATCGCAGCCATCTTCGCCGAGGCGCCGATCGACACCCTGCAAGCCTGGCAGGCCTTCCACACGACCGACGACGCCGCCCCGACCCTGTCCAAGCGTTTCTCGGACGCACAGTGGGAGTTCCGTTCGCGCGACCTGTCGGGCCAGCCCGAGCAGCGCAGCCGCGAAAAGCGCGCCATCAGCTTCGCTGAAGGTTCGCTGGGCGAGGCGGCCGGTCGCCTCTATGTCGCCGAATACTTCCCGGCCGAATCCAAGGCCAAGATGGAAGAGCTGGTCGCCAACCTGCGCACCGCCCTGTCGCACCGCATCGACAACCTGACCTGGATGGGAACGGACACCAAGGCGGCGGCTCAGGAGAAGCTGCGCAAGTTCACCGTCAAGATCGGCTACCCCGACAAATGGCGCGACTATACGGCGCTGGAAGTCCGCGCCGACGACCTGTTCGGCAATACCCAGCGTCTGGGTCAGTTCCAGTGGAACTATCAGCTGAACCGCCTGAACCAGCCGGTGGACAAGGCCGAGTGGGGCATGACGCCCCAGACGGTCAACGCCTACTACAACTCGGCCAATAACGAGATCGTCTTCCCGGCGGCCATCTTGCAACCGCCCTTCTTCGATCCGGATGCAGACCCGGCCGTCAACTACGGCGGCATCGGGGGCGTGATCGGCCACGAGATCGGCCACGGCTTCGACGATCAGGGCTCCAAGTCCGACGGCGACGGCGTGCTGCGCAACTGGTGGACCGACGAGGACAAGGCCAACTTCCAGGCCCTGACCACGCGTCTGGGCGCGCAGTACGACTCCTACGAACCGCTGCCGGGCTTCCACGTTCAAGGCGGCCTGACCATGGGCGAAAACATCGGCGACGCCGCCGGCACGGCGGTCGGTCTTGAGGCCTATCACCTGTCGCTGAACGGCCAGCCCGCACCGGTGATCGACGGCGTGACCGGCGACCAGCGCTTCTTCTACGGCTGGGCCCAGGTCTGGCAGTCGAAGTACCGCGAGGATGCGCTGAAGAACCAGATCGCCACCGACCCGCACAGCCCGGCCGAGTTCCGGGTGATCGGCCCGGTGCGCAACATCGACGCCTGGTACGAAGCCTTCGGCGTCAAGCCGGGCGACAAATACTACCTCGCCCCGGAAGACCGCGTCCGCATCTGGTAAGCGCCAGGTCTGACGAACGAAGAGGGCCGGAGCGGCGACGCTCCGGCCCTTTTTCATGGCCGATGCTTGGCTTGCGTCGTGTCAGCAGTGATCGTGCACTAGCCGTCACCCTCGGGCTTGACCCGAGGGGCGAGCGAGGTGGCGCGCTCGCGCATTCAGCCGTGCGCACGCTGATGGCCTGATCCTCGGGTCAAGCCCGAGGATGACGGCGCTATGGGGCTTTGTTATCGAATAAGCTTCGATAACAAGCCGCGAACGCCAGCGGCGCAGGCCACGGTTCCAGACTTCAGGCATGAAAAAGCCCGCTGCGGGGGATACATCGCAGCGGGCTTTATCGCTCTCTAAGGAGCGGACGTTTCCTCCCCGAAACGCCTTCAAGTTGTCGCTGCGTTTGATCGCTGCGCCTCTTGAGTGAGACCAAATGACGCGAAGGCCGGGTCCAAGTCAATCAATGCCAACGTCAAAAAGCAGCCATTTATGACTAAACGTTGATAACCCATGTCTGCGACGTGGATTTTATCGAAGCTTATTCGATAATGGCGCGGACGGCGGCCACCAGTTCGCTGCGGGCCACCTTCTGCTGACCGGGCCGCTCGGCCTTCCAGGCTTCGTTGTCGGCGATGGCGGCGGCGCGGGCGCGTCCGGCGTCCAGATCCTTGATGGTCACCTCGCCGGCGGCCAGTTCGTCGCCGCCCAGGATGACCACGGCGGGCGAGCCGCGACGGTCGGCGTATTTCATCTGCGCCTTCATGCCGGCGCGACCGAGGTAGAGCTCGGCGGCGATGCCGGCGGCCCGCAGTTCGGACACGGCGTCGAGATAGTGCTGCATGTCGTCCTCAGAGAAGACGATGACCACGACCGGACCGCGCGTCGCATCATCAGCGCCCCGACCGGCCGCACGCAGGGCCGAGGCCAGGCGCGAGACGCCGAACGAGAAGCCGGTGGCGGGCACGGATTGTCCGGTGAAGCGCGCCACCAGATCGTCATAGCGACCGCCGCCGCCGATGGAGCCGAAGCGCACGGCGCGGCCCTTGTCGTCCTTGGTGTCCAGCAGCAGCTCGGCCTCGAACACGGCGCCGGTATAATATTCCAGCCCGCGCACGATGGTCGGGTCGAACTTCACCTCGGCCTCGCCGACGCGCATGGCGGTCAGGGCGCGGTCGATGGCCGACAGTTCAGCCAGGGCCGCTTCGCCCGCGGCGCCCAGGGCGGCGCCGGCCTTGGCTACGGCGTCCAGCACGCCCGAACGGGTCAGGCCGGGGGTCTCGGCGGAGACAAGGAAGGCCTCGACCGCGCCGATGACGGCGGCGGGCAGGCGAGCGCCCTTGGTGTAGTCGCCGGACTCGTCCAGACGGCCCTCGCCCAGCAGGGCGCGGACGCCCTCCAGACCCAGGCGGTCGTATTTGTCGACGGCGCGCAGGGCGGTCAGGCGCTGGACCGCATCGGTCACGCCGCCGGCGTCGAACAGGCCGTCGAACAGCTTGCGGTTGGAGACGCGGATGACCGACTGGCCGTCGCCCAGACCGGCCGCGCGCAGGCCCTCGCAGGCCATGGCGATGATCTCGGCGTCAGCCTCGGGCCGGTCGGAACCAACGGTGTCGGCGTCGCACTGCCAGAACTCACGGAAGCGGCCGGGGCCGGGCTTCTCGTTGCGCCAGACCGGGCCATAGGCGTAGCGGCGGAAGGGCTTGGGCAGGGTCTCCCAGTTCTGGGCGGCGAAACGCGCCAGGGGGGCGGTGTGGTCATAGCGCAGGGCCATCCACTCACCCGGCTCGTCCGAACCGGCGTCGTCCTGCATGGCGAAGACGCCTTCATTGGGACGGTCGGCGTCGGGCAGGAACTTGCCCAGGGCGTCGGCGTATTCAAACGCCGGGGTCTCCAGCGGCTCGAAGCCCCAGCGCTCATAGACCTCGGACACGCGCGCGACGATGCGGCGCTCGGCGGTCAGGTCGCGGCCGCGACGGTCGGCGAACCCGCGCGGCGAGCGGGCTTCGGGGCGGATGGGGGCTTCGTCGGTCATGCCGCGCGATTAAGCCATCGGCGGACCGGCTGCAACTTGCGGCTCAGACTGTAACGTCAGGCTGGACGTCGCAAGGGCAGGTCGCGGCCATAGCTCAGGCGGCGCCACAGCCACTCCAGCGGCCCCATGCGGAAGCGGCTCAGCCACAGCGGCGACCAGATCAGTTGCAGCAGCCAGATGGAAACAACGATGGCCCACTGGCCCGGATAGTCGACCTGCCCCATCAGACGCGGTCCCCAGGGCATGGAGAAGAGGCTGGTCATGATGAGTGTCTGGCTCAGGTAGTTGGTGAAGGCCATCTGCCCGACGGGGGCGAAGATCCGGCGCACCATGCCCAGGCCGCGCGTGGTCAGCAGGATCAGGCCGCTGGCGTAGGCCAGGGTGACGAAGATCGGATAGGAGGCCACGACCTTGGCCCAGCCGCCGGTGGCCTGAATGCTCGGTCCAGCCGTGATCTCGCGCCATTCCAGCAGGCCCAGAACCGCCAGAATGACGCCGCCGACCGCGATCAGGGTCAGATAGACGTGGGTCGGCATGCGGCCGTGGAAGAAGCCGGCCTTGAACAGGCCCAGGCCCAGCATCATCAGCGACACGGTCGAGAAGACGTAGCCGAACAAGCTCATGCTCTGCAGGAAGCCCCAGGCCTTGAGGTTCTCGATCAGGCCGGCGGGCCAGCCGCTGCGATAGGCGGCGATGCTGGCGGACACGGCGCCCTCGGCCAGGCTCAGGGATTCGTCGCTCAGGGCGTCGGTCAGGGCGGCGGGGCCGTTGGCCGTCATCCACAGGGTTGCGGCCTGCATGGTCGCCAGCCCCAGGGTGGCGGCAGCGCCGAACAGGATCAGGGAGCGCGCCGACATGGAGCGCATCAGCATGACGAACAGGCCGGACCAGGCGTAGAGCAGCAGGATGTCGCCGTACCAGAAGGCGGCGCCGTGGATCAGGCCGAACAGGGCCAGCCAGAACAGCCGCCGCCGCAGCAGCCGCCCGCGCGGCTTGTCGCCGCGCTCGCCGCCGACCAGAAAGATCGATACGCCGAACAGCATGGAAAACAGGGTGACGAACTTCTGATGGAAGAAGACCTCGACCGTCCAGTGGGCCACGGCCGAGGCGCCGATCAGGGGGAAGGGCGACTGCTCGGGCGCCATGGCCGCATCCATGGGCAGGGCGAAGGCCGCAGCGTTGACCGCCAGGATGCCTAGCACGGCGACCCCGCGCAGCACGTCCAGGGTCTGGATGCGGGCGCCGGCGGCTACGGGCCGAGGCCCCTCCGCGAGGATGGTCTGGTCGGTCATGGCGTCGGCCCTCCCCAAGTGAGCAGACCGCTCTTGCGGGCTGCAGGCGGCGGGGACACCTTAAATTGCGGTAATGTCAGTGCTGGCCGTTGGGCATCAAACCCATGCGATTCTTGACCACGGGGGCGGGCGCAAACGCGATGAAAGCCACGCAAAGACCCGCCCACAGGGCGTAGCTGACGCCCACCAGCACCGCCAGGGGCAGGCCGGCGACGCCGAAGATCAGCAGGGTGGTTTCCAGCGCGCCCAGGCCCTGAACCAGGCTCTGCGAGGCGATCACCGACAGCAGAGACATGACCACGGCGATCAGGGTCTGGACGGCGGCGGCCAGCAGACCGCCAAAGACCATGAAGCGGCAGACCACGCCCAGCCGCGTCGACGGGCGGCCGACCCGCGCATGGGTCTGGCGCAGCATCCACAGGCCGGCGGGAGCGGCGATCAGGCCCAGCACCAGCAGCACCAGCCGCCAGTCGGTGTCGACGCCCGAGGCCCAGTTTTCCGGCGGCCAGACGATCAGGGTGATGATCAGAGGCGGCCAGGCGGCGGCGGCCAGGGCGGCCAGCACGAATCTTTGAGTCGAACGCTGCGGCGCCACGCGCTTGAGGCCCGGCAGATCCTCGATCCGGTCGAGACGCGACATCAGCGGGTCGGGACCGGCACGGCGCCGGAATAGTCATAGAAGCCGCGACCGCTCTTCTTGCCCAGCCAGCCGGCCTCGACATACTTCACCAGCAGCGGGCAGGGCCGGTACTTGCTGTCGGCCAGGCCGTCATAAAGCACGTTCATGATGGCCAGGACCACGTCCAGACCCATGAAGTCGGCCAGCTCCAGCGGGCCCATCGGGTGGTTGGCGCCCAGCTTCAGCGCCTTATCGATCGAGGTGACGTCGCCCACGCCCTCGTACAGGACATAGATGGCTTCGTTCATCATCGGCACCAGGATGCGGTTGACGATGAAGGCGGGGAAGTCCTCGGACTCGGTGGTGATCTTGCCCAGGCTCTCGGCGAAGGCGACGGCGGCCTCGTAGGTGGCGGCCGAGGTGGCGATGCCGCGCACGATCTCGACCAGCTTCATCGTCGGCGCCGGCTTCATGAAGTGCAGGCCGATGAAGCGGTCGGGCCGGTCGCTGACCGAGGCCAGGCGGGTGATCGAAATGGACGAGGTGTTGGACGCCAGCAGGGTGGCCGGGCCCAGGTGCGGCAGAAGATCGACGAAGACCGCCTTCTTGACGGCCTCGTCCTCGGACGCGGCCTCGATCACCAGATCGGCCTTGGCCGCCTCGGCCAGCGAGGCGACGGGCTGAATGCGGGTCAGGGCGGCGTCGGCTTCGGCCGGGGTCGTCAGGCCGCGCGCCGCGCGGCGCGCCAGGCTGGCCGCGATCTCGCCGAGGGCCAGGGGAATCCGCTCGGCCGACAGGTCGTAGAGCCGCACCTCATAGCCGCCGGAGGCCACCGCCTGAGCGATGCCCGAACCCATTTGCCCGGCGCCGATAATGGCGACTGTCCTGATCGTAGTCATAAATACGCGCATTCTGCGGTCCCGTCGGGACCCGTCGCGGGCACCTTAGGAGCCCGCCCGCCGCGCGCAAGGGGCGGAATGCGGCCGGATTAAGATTCCTGACCGCCGTGTCCTCGCCTCAACGTTTCGCCTCAGTAGGCGCCGACGAGGCCCAGCGCCGCGACGTGCAGCGGCGGCAGCAGATAGCCCTGCACGCCCTGGATGATCAGCAGGGCCACGATCGGCGTCAGGTCGATGCCGCCCAGCGGCGGGATCACGCGGCGCAGCGGCGCCAGGATCGGGCTGGTGAAGCGATCCAGGAACTCAGCCACCTGAGCCACGAAGCGGTTGCGGTAGTTGATGACGTCGAAGGCGAACAGCCAGCTGAGGATCGCATTGGCGATGATGGCGAACAGCAGCAGCTGCAGCAGCGCGCCCAGCACGAAGAAGATGAAGCCGATGACGCCGGCGCCGATGCCCATGAACCAATTCCCTTGAATGCAGACCTGTTTCTAGCGGGGCCTTTCGGGAACGCCAAGGATTCCTCCGCGACCCGTTGACACCCCCCCGCCGCCCCGCTTATCTCCGCCCCTGCCTGTCGGTCGGGGCCGTAGCTCAGTTGGTAGAGCGCGTCGTTCGCAATGACGAGGTCAGGGGTTCGACTCCCCTCGGCTCCACCAGGGCGGCCCATTTTCGTAAATGAAAACAACGTGCAATGGGATTTCTAGTCTTCCGACCCTAAAGCTGACCCTAAAGCATTTTTTCTCATCGGCGCCCAAGGTAAGCCTGTCTCCGGCCCCCGCCAGCGCGGAAAGACCGGGGCCTGATAGCGGTTTAACACCTCCGGCCTGAGCAGCGCACCATTTGGCGAACCGCCAAGCCCGTGAGAGGCTCTGGTCATGAAGCGAGACGAACGGACCCTCGAAGACCTGGAAGCCTTTGTCGAGGAGCTGAAAGGCCCGCTCGGAACTGCCCTGCGGACAACCGGCATCATCCTCGAGCGGCGGATGCAAGAGCGGGATCTGACGTGGGCAGACCTCGATGACAATCAGGTCGTCGAGCTGTTCCTGTCGGCCTTCATGGAAGCCGCTCCTCGCGCTTATCCCCACAAGAACCCTGCCGACCTGGAGCAAGCCGTCGCAGCGATGGCCGAGGGCATCAGAATGGAGATGGCAGCCACCGCCGACGGCAGCCAATCTCTGAACTGAGCGCAGAAAAGCCCGCCCCGGCGAACCGGAGCGGGCCTATATTTGACGTTGGGAATGCCGGGGAGTGGAGTTTCGCATCTCGCAGAAAAAGACCTACGCGGCCCAGGCGTCCGGCGTGCAGTGGTTCTCTCTGGGCTCCATGGCGACCCGCTCCCGTCGATTTAGATCGTGTCGAGCGTGAATGGGACATCGATCCGCGCAGAACCATCCGGGCCGCTTCTGAAGAATATTCCCCCTGCCTCGAACACGCGCTTACCGATCGCAAGCAACGGACCGAACGTATCGAGCGTCGGATCCCACTGGTCCTGCGTGTCCCACAACGCCCTCAAGGCGTGGTGGAGTTCATCGACGACGTCTCCATACCCGGCTGCTTCAACGGCCTCACGCAAGGCCCTCCGATCCGTCCAGGTCTCTTCATCTCCATCCATCCCGCCCAGCAGATAGGCGACAGCCTTCATGGGCTCACAGAGTGCTGGCCCCGCTTCGCCTACGAGGCGATTGAGGTCGGCATGGCGTCGGTAGCTGCGAATAGCCGCGTTTGAGCGATCACGAGCAACTGCGACTACGCCGGCCACGGTTTCGGCGTGGCGCTCGTTCTGGCCTTTGGCAAAGGGGGCCGAGATACGGCAGGCCGCGTATTCGTCCCAACAGACCTCGGCCAATTGGAAAAGAACGCCGCGTTCGTAGCCCTCGATCCGCGCTCCAAACCGGGCATCTGGGATGGCCGCCTCCTTCTGAGCTGTGATCTGCACGTGGGCGCACTCATGAGCAATTATGCCGATAGCTAGCTGGACGTCCTCTTCCGGAGCGTCTTTGACGGCCAATGCGGCGATCGGGCCGGCGTTGAAAATCAGGTGTGTTTTCACTCGGCCGTCCCGGAGCACAGCCGGCGACATGGCCACGCCTTGCATCTCCTCGCTGTTGGACCGCGACAATGGTCGAAGGCCATCAAGCCCGCGATCGAGACTGGCCAGGGCCGCATCGTAGTCAATCGCGATCGTTACACCGTCGAGAGTGGAGAGATTGATCAGGCGTCCAAGCCCGCAAATCCATTCCAGAACGACCGATCCCAACTCCCGAGCGCCCTCTTCGCTGGTGAAGCCCTGGACGCTCGCGCCGAGGCCGGCGGGTACTGTTGTTTCCGGCAGTTCGATCGCTTCGTCGTCCGACATGGCGTCTCCTTGGTTATGAGGCATCTGGATGGTTGGGGTGTCGCTTGGCCTTGCAAGGCTGACGTGAGCAAGCCACGGCGCAAGCGCAAGCGCTAGGTTAGAGACGTCTGAAATAGCGGTGCCAGAGCTTACCCCACCACGGCCGTTCGGTTCGCCTGACCGCAGCCGCATCCCGCGCCTCGCACGACGTCACAATCTCCACCGCGTCCGCCGTCCTGCCGTTAACACGGGCGAGCTGACCGGTCCGCCGAAGGGGGCCGCCTAACCTATCCGAAGTCGGGTCTCCGGCGCCGGGCAGTCGAGTCCCTTCACCCTTCTCTTAGCCCCAACGCAAAAAGACCCCGGCCCCGCCGCCGAAACGGAAGGACCGGGGCTCTGGTCGCGGCGCACCGCTGAGCTATTTGGACGCGGGCACAATCGCGTGCAGCAGGCGCTTGAACAAGCCGGGGTTCTCGGGGCGCGAACGCCATTCCTTCTTGCGAAGGACGCCGTCCACATGGACCAGGCCCGTCTCGCCGGGCCAGCAGCGCTGATGGAAGGCGTGGTTCAGGCGCCAGTCGGCATTCGGCTCAAGCTGGCGCTCGGCTTGGGTGCCGCATTCAAGGGTCAGCGACCGGCTTTCCCCGACCTGAAGCCGGGGCTTGTCGATCTCGCCGTCGAACTTCAGTTCAGGCAGGCCCATCAGTCCGCCGGTGGCCGGGTCGATGACGCCCTCCCACCACTGGACGCGGACGCCCTGGGTGGACGGATTGCCGAGCGCAGCCGTCGACACGTCCGACGCCGGCAGGATGACGATGTCGATGCGCGTGGTCTGTGCGTCGGCGCCATCCTTGATCGAGCCGACCGACGACAGGACGCCATAGACCGGGTGGCGACCGAAGTAGGTCTCAGGGCCATCGCCTTCGCCCGCGTCGTGAACCGCGAAGCCGCCGTCCGTCAGGCAGATCGCGCCGCCCGGCATGTCGAACCGGACCAGGGTGCATTTGATCGGGGCGGGCTGCTGGTAGGCAGCAACGAGGGAGGTATCCATCACTCGCGCTCCTTCAGGGCGAACGACATGCCCACCGCCTTCGGGCTGTTGATGGACCAGTCCTGCCCCGGCTCGATGAAGCCCTCGATCTTGGGCTCCGCCAGTTCGATGACCGCGCCGTCAGCCGTAGGGCGGCGAAGCATGGGCCAGATCGGCAAGTTGGCGAGCCCGCCGATAGGCACCGTCACCTGCGCCGTTACCATGTAGACGAACCGCTGGCCCGACAGGATGATCGACAGGAACTTGCCCTTGCGGATCATCGCGCCGGGCGTCAAGCCCTTCACCGCGAGAACCGATCCTGTCGAGACGCCGTTGGCCACGGGCGCCCCATAGGCGACGGCGGGAAGGTGTTCGGGGATGGCCAGGACCAGCGTCTCGGTCTCGCCGCGCAACAGGTCAACGATCAGGCCCATGCCGCAGCCCGCCGCCGACAGCGCCGGGATCGAGACGTCGATGGCGAACCGCGACCCTTTCCGGCCCAGCCGCTGATCGGCTCCGCCGAATGCGGGCGACATCGTATTGGCCGCCGAGACCGCGCGCATGCTGTAGCGGGTCTGGCGGGGCAGCCCCTGGAGGATGATCGCCATTATCCGCCCCTGCTGTAGCGTTTGCGCTGTGCCTGTTGGGCCGGCACCACCCGACTGCTGGTCGAGACCGCCTCGGCATAGGCTTGGCGCGCAGCCTCGGCCGCCAGGTAGCGGATTGTCTGATCGCCATTGGCGCCGGTCAGGTCGATCCGCACGACAGGGCTGATCATCGATGGCGCCGACGCCGCCCGTTGCGCCCGGCCCACCGCCGCGTTCACGCTGGGGATGATGGTGCCGCTGGTATTGGGCACGAACACCTCAGGGCGGCGTTCGCCGATCAGGACTGGGAAGCCCGCCGTGGCGCTGCGCCCGGTCGCCGCCTTGCGTCCGCCGGTGAAGACGGAGGCAATGGTCGAGAGCCAGTTGCCCCCGCCGCCGGCGCCGCCACCTCCCTTCCACATCTGCGAGAGCACTTGGGTCAACAGGTCCTCGAGCCCGTCGAAGGCGGCCTCCTTGAACTTCCGTCCGGCAGCTTCGGCCCAGTTTTCAGAAGCGAGAACGTCAACGAAGTCTCGCGCCATCAGACGCGCCTGATCGCCCCGCTCGCCCTGACGCATGGCCGCATCCAGCGCGCCACGTTCCTTTGTCGCCGCCTGTGCTGCCGCCTCGCGACTGAGGCCAGGACGAAGGCGGATCAGCTCATTGATGCGCTCTTCGATCCAAAGCTCGCGCTCCTTCGCTTTGATCGCGACGGGATCACCCGACAAGCGAGCGAGCTCTGCTTCGAAGCCTATGCGATCGAGTAGAAGGTCATTGGCTTGCTGGTTCTTCTCTTCCAGTTCAGCCAGGTGCTTTTGGTTCTTCTCCCACAGGATGCCGAGGCCTCGCTGGGCATCCTCTGCTGCCGCGATGGCGGCCACATGACTTTCAGCGGTGCCCTTCGCATTGGTCGCGCCAGCGTCGGTCAGCTGCTTCGTAAGGTTCAGGACGTCCAGTTCGCGCTGCTTAGCTCTGGCCGCGTCGTCGTTGCCCCGAGCCCTTTGAAGTTCAATCTCCCTCTGCAGGGCCAGCATTTCCCGCTGCGCGGCCAGCTCGGCCTCCGTGGGTCCGCTGGCTCGCTTGGGCTTTTTCGGGTCAGCGGTGGGGGCACCGCCGCCACCTCCCAAGTTGATGCCCGAACTGATCCGCGCGAACTCTTGCTCTTGACGGATTTGCTCCCTGATCGCCTCGGCGGCCTGCTCACGCGCCCTGGCGCTTTCGCGCATTGCACCGGCGGCGTACGCGACTTGGCCCAGCGCTTCTCCAGGCTCCCCGATCCGGCCTTTGTTCAGCTCTTGAACCGCCGCGGTCGCAGCAGACAGACGGGTCTGAGCCTCCTGGGTCCGCTTAGCCGCAAGCGCTCTCGCCGCCACGATTGCCGCCTCGGCCTCTTCGCGCATGGCCTTGGCGTTTTCGCGAGCGTAGGCCGCACTTTCCTTGGAGGCGTTCTGCGCGGCGATCTGCGCCTTTTCGTACTCGGCCAGCGCCTTACTGCCCGAGGCCGTCATCTCTTCGAATTCGCGGGCCGCACGAGCGCCCTCGCTGAAGCGCTGGTTCAGCAAATAGATGCCGGCCGCGAGAGCCGCGACAGCAACCAATGCGGCGCCCAAGGGGTTGGCGGCGACTGCGGCGGTAAATCCGCGTGTAGCGCCGGTTGCCAGCACTGTGGCGCGGCTCACGCCGAGTTGGCGAGCCTCCAGGGATGCCAGCGTCATCTGATAGCGAACGTTCTCGGCGGTGGCAGCCAGAGTTGCAGACGCCGAGGCGGTGAGGGACAGCAGATAGCGGCCACCGATAATAGCGGCCAGGCCACCAACTACGTTCGTGACCACGTCCAGATTGTTCGCCAACAGGACGATGCCCTCAGCCATCCGCTGTGTGGCTGACAGACTGCTATCGGTTTGCCCGATGTAGCGACCCAGCTGATTGTCGAGCGTCTGAAGCGCCTGCCCGACAGTCATCTGGAAGGAGGTCGCTTGCGCCTCAACCGCCGGCAGCCCGCGGAGCAGCATGTCGAAGAACTGCTTGGACGACACCGTGCCCGCCAGGACGTCGGTCCGCAGCTTCGAGACGTCGCCCCCATACTTGGATGCGCCATTTGCTGCCGCCTGGAGGATAATTGGCGTGCCCTCAGCCAAAGAGTTGAACTCCTCGGCTCGCACAATCCCGGCGCCAATGGCCTGGCTCATTTGAAGCAGCGGACCAGTTGCCGCTTCCGCTGAAACGCCCTGCACCTTCAAGGCAGCCGTGACCCCGTCCGTCAGCGAGATAAGTTGCGCGTCCGTTGCCCCCAACGACTTCCGCGACAACGATGCTCGCTGATAGAGTTGAGCAACCGCATCGACCGCTACGCCGTTCCGATTTGCCGCCGCAAAGAGAGCGTCCTCCGTTTGGACAAGCCTCTGCCCCTCCAGCCCGGCCACCTTCAGCCGGTTCTGCAAGGTCGTGTAGCTGTCGGCGTATTTTATGATCTGCTGCGTAGAAAATGCGGCAGCCAGGGTTGGCGCAAGCGCGGCGAGCCCTGACTTCAAGGCAGAGGTCATACCCCGCCCAGCACCATCCATGATGCGGGAAAGGTTCTGCTGCGATTGGACCGCGCGACGCTCGACCGCCGTCAATCGCTTGTCAGCCGTCGCGGCCATGGCGGCCATCGACTTTTCAAACCGACGTAGGTCCGCCGACATGGTGAGGGTGAGCGCCTCCAATTGATCGCGGGCCATTAAGCCTCCAAAGAAAAAAGGCGGCCCCGCAGGACCGCCTTTGAAATGTCTGGACTGTCGCCGCCTTCAGCCGCTTGAGGGGCAGCGCAAGCTGAACGCGACGCCGAAGTACTCTTTCGCCGCTCCCTCTTCGGCCGGCTCCAGCACCGCTGCGGCACCATCGACGACGAAGAATTTTCGGAAGCCCTCGTAGGCTCCAAAGCTATTTTTGGCGTTGACCTCGCCGCAGACGACATCGTCTACCCGCCGAACCTCTTTGAACTGGGCTGACGACGGATCTTTCAACTGATCGCCCACCGCTTCCTTGGCGGGTCCGGTGTTTCCGCAGCCGGCTAGGCCCAAGCCGACTGCGGCAATGACGAAACGTTTCATGGGCAGCCCCTACAGATTTCCCAGAGGGTAGGCTCAGCCGTGCTTGGCCATCAAGGCGTCGTGCTCATCGTCTGACAGGCTGACGACGGGCTCTTCGCCGGTGCCGTTCGCCTTGGCCCACGCCTGGACCGCCGCGCCGAACTCCCAGAAGGTCATGGCGTCGATGTCGCGGGCTGACAGGCCTAGGACGCCGACGCCGGTGCCGTAGATGCCGGCGAAGCCGATCCTGCCTCGGGGGAGAGGATCGGGCTCTCTCCCTCCCCCGTACCCTCCCCCAGG
Organism: Brevundimonas sp. CEF1; assembly: GCF_051353055.1. Taxonomy (NCBI): domain Bacteria; kingdom Pseudomonadati; phylum Pseudomonadota; class Alphaproteobacteria; order Caulobacterales; family Caulobacteraceae; genus Brevundimonas; species Brevundimonas sp. CEF1. The sequence goes on along the minus strand of NZ_CP195593.1, from coordinate 3,293,486 downwards.
TCTTCATCCTCCGCGCCGACAAGCCAGGCCAGAATGATCGCCTGCGCGAGCGGCACGAACTGCGTTTTGGGTTCAGGGTCGACCCACTTTTCAATCAGCGCCTGAGCGTCACGCTGAGTCATACCGCCCCCGACTAGGCCCTGAATAAGCGTCTCGCGCAGATCTCCTTCGAGCCAAGTGCCGTCCAGCAACCGCATGCGAATGTGGTTCGGCCCCGCATCACAAGCATCCTGCAGCCGCCGGACGCACCCGATCGGGGAGAGGTCGAACGACCGCCTCTCCCCTGCGAAGTCGATGCGGACTTCGGTTTTCAGGCCCATCAGGCGCCCCCGACGTTGGCGCCGAAGGTGGCGGTGACTTCGCCGTCCGACGACAGCGACATCGTCGAAGCCATCTTCTGTCCCTCGGCCCCGTTCAGGTCGAACTGGGCGAGGTGGAAGGGGCCTTCGAAGGTGATCTGGTTGGCGACGACATCGTCATCGACCACCACCTGGCAGTTCTGGGATTCAGGCGACTTCCACCAGTCCCAGAGCTTCTTGATGTCGTCCTTGTGGCTCTTGCCGCCGCCGGTCACATCGACGGACAGCGAGGCCTTCTCGCGGACCAGCCATGCGATCGCGTCCAGGTCCTCGCAGTCCGGGATCGTCTCGTCGTTGGTCTGCGCGTTGAAGGTGATGCCGCGCTCGGCGTTGATGGTGCAGAGCGGCGTGAAAACCTCGGGGGTTGCACCGTCCCCGACCTTGACCACGAGGCGAACCCCGCGCGTGCCTTTGAACGCCATGATGGCCTCCTGATATGAAAAAGCCGCCCTGAGGCGGCGGGGGTCTGGCTAGGCCGTGGCCGAGGTCAGATAGTTGATCGAGACCGAGCGGTGCGCGGTCAGGACATCCGGGTCGCTGACGGGGCGGTCGCCCTCGAAACGCCAGTCATCCATGACGTGGCCGGTCAGCGGTAGTTGGCGGGTCAGGGCCTTGCGGGCCGCGCCGGCGATAGCCTCGACGGTCTCGGCGCTTGCCTCGTAGGAGCCATCGCGGGCGAAGATCTCCAGCGTCAGGTTGACCTCGTTCTCCTCGCCGCAGGCGCCGTCGTCGCCGATCACCTGGACGAGCATGCGGATGTAGGGGAACACCGGCGACAGCGGCGTGGTCAGCGGATAGAGGCGGACAGCCGATGTCCCGAAGGCAACGACCGTGGCGGCGTCGGCGCGGAGGGCCGTATCGACGGCGGTGCGGATGGCGGTGGCGATGTTCACTTGATCGCCCCCTTGATGGCTTTCCGAGCGGCGCGGCTCATGCGGCCCTTGAACAGCCGGCGCTTCAGCCGATAGGCGGGCCAGAAGTAGGGCTTGGGATCGGCCTGGCCGTGACCGAACTCGACCCAGGCGGGGTATGGCACGCCGGGGCCGCCAGCCGACACGCGCCGACTGATCCGGATGCTGTCTGACACGTCCTGCTGCTTGATGCTGTCTTTCAGGGCACCGGCGTCGACGGGAGCGAAGCCCTTCTGCGTCTCGACCAACTCCTCGGCGTTCTTCTTCAACTGCTCCCGCGCCGCCTTGCGGACGCTCACAGGAATCGCCCGCATCTTCCGCCGCAGACGGTCGCGGTTTGAGAAGCCCATCAGCCCGTCGCTCCGCCAGCGACACCGAGCAGATTCAGATAGCCCGTCTCGCGCGCCGGAGCGGCCGACTGGATGTTGAACTCGTCCCCGACGATCACCCGGCGACCGGCGATGATGCGAGCGCGCCAGGCGGCCGTGATGTCCCGCGTCGTGGGGTTGTCGCGCACGATGATAGTGGCGGGCTGGCGCCTCTCCAGCCGGTTCGAGATCGCGGCCTCAGACCCTCGCTGGTAGTCCACCGCGGCACGGCAGCGGAAGACCTCTGCAAAGTCATTCACGGCGTCGCCGTTGGCGTCCAGGCCACGCTGGTCGAAGGCCACCAGGGCGTTGAGATCGACCATCAGGCAGCAGCCCCGGCGCGGGGCGGCGCCTTGATCTCGGTGGCGACGCGGCGGCGCACCATCAGCGCGCCCCACCCGCGCTTCACCGTATATTCCTGGCCGGCGAGGTATTTGACGGTGATCCGGCCCGCGTTCTTCGGCTGGAAGTTATGGGTCTCTTTCATCAAGATCCGCATTTCGGTCTCCTTCATGCGACGACGGGCTTTCGGTCGCGGCGGAGCAGGCCTTTGACGGCAGGCGTCAGGATCTCGCCGTCGTCGTCGCGATTGGCGTAGAGCCGGGCCGCCACGAGAATGATGGCCGACTTGATGCGAGGCGGGACGGTCGTGTCGGACCAGAGGTCCTCTCCGGCCTCGACGTATTTGAGCACGTGGTCCTGGGCTTCGGTCAGGATCAGGCCAAGCGCCGCGTCGTCATGCGAGAAGTCGAAGCCGAGGCGCTGCTTCAGCTCAGGGACGCCCACCAACTCGCTCATTGCGCCCCGCCCTTCTTGTCGGCGTCCTTGCCGTCTCGACCGCGCTTGGCGGCCAGCGTCCAGGCCTTCGACCCATCGCCGGGCTTGCCCGCCTCAGCCCCGTCCTCGGCGCCGTTGAAATGCCAGAGCGACCCGCCGAAGGTGACCATGTCGCCCTCCTGATAGTCGCCGCCGGCCGAGAACACGCCGCGGTACAGCGGAACCGGGAACTCCAGCTCGAAGGTGTTCCGGCGCTCGCCATGATCGAAGCTCAGCTCGACCGTGCGCGGCCCAGTCCGAACGAGAGCCATGTCCTCCCACGACTGGCCGTCCTTGCCCGGCTCCGCCGCAGGGAGGGCAGCTACAGCTTTAGCGACTTCGTCCTCAACCAAGCGCTGGACAACATCAGGGTCGGCGTCGTTGCCGTCCGCAGGAGCCGGTTGCCCCTCGATGGCGACCAGTCGCTCAAGGACGGGCCCCAGGGCGACGTCCACGAAACTGCGAGCTTGGTCCGCGACGACGTCGGGCGCCGCTGCCCCAGCTTGCCGCTCGTCGTCGTTGTCGTTCGCCGCCGGCGGCGGCGGCGGCGCGGCGGCGGCGCCCTTCGCGAAGGGATCGTCGCGCGCGTCGCGCTTCGCGAGAGCGGCCAGACTGTGATCCTGCTCCTGCAGGTAGACCGTGTCGCCGCCCTCGACGGGCTTGGCGCCCAGCTTCCGGCGCATCTCGTTCACCGTCAGCTTGCCCTTGGCCTTGTCGAGGACTTCCATCTGCGACTTGCTGTCGAGACGCAGCAGGTCTTCCAGATCGAACTCGGTGCCGAGTCCCTCGGGCATCCCCAGGCCTTCGTCCAGCAGCAGCTCGATATGCTCGAAGTGCGTCTGAAGGCACTGCGCGTAATACTGGGTGTCCATCGCCTCGACGTTGTCGTGCGAGGGCGGTGTGCCGACGCCGACCTTGTAGGCCGGGACGCCGAAGACCGAGCAGACGGTCTCTGAGGACCACTTCAGCTGTTCGATCAGCTGCGCATCATGGGCCGTGATCTGGAGCGGCTGATACTTGAGACCGTCAGCCAGAACGGCGACTTGGCCGGAGTTCCGGCCGGAGAACATGCTGGCCCAGTTGGCCTTGATGTCCTTGGCGTCTTCCTTGTCGATCTCGCCGTCGGTCGTGAGCACTCCGCCGGGCTTGGCCCCGTTGGCGAAGAAGTGCGCGCTCTCCTCCTGGATGCGCCGACCCTGCACCGCCGCCAGTCCAGCCGCATAGATGGGGGAGACGCCAACCAGCGGGTGATAGAGCGGGTTCATCCGGTCGTGGATGATCTCGCGAGCCGGGACGACGACCTCGGCGGGCAGCCCACTGAGCTCGTCGGGGTGCAGACGGTAGAAAAGCGACCCGTCGGCAGCGATCAGCGGCTCAACCCGGCCGGGCGTGGCGTCGAGGATGAAGAGCGCCTTCACGACGCCCCGGCCGTCGCGCTGCTTCAGCGCGAAGGTGTTGCCGTGGGTCAGCTTCGAAATCATCCAGGTCTCGAAGAACTGGATGCGGGTCTGATAGGGGTTTGGCTTCCTGAGGACCGGCGAATAGGCAGGATTTCGCACTTCAGACCAGATGCCGGTCTCGTCCTGCTGCACGAGTTTCACCCGCAGCTTCGCGACATCGGACGCGATCAGGCTGATGCAGCGATAGACGGTCGGGAACGCCAGGACGTCGGCGACGCGCACCTCGACATTCTGCTGCCAGGCGCCGGGGAAGGATTCGCGGATCACTGGCCACCAGCCCCCGCGACCTCCGCGTCCGGCAGGGGTCAACGGAGCGCGCTGGGTGAGCCCGCGGGCAATCGTGGTCAGGATGCTCTTAGCCACCAGCGCTCAGACCTTTTCGGATAAGGCCAGCAGCTAGCGCAAGCGCGCATGCTGCGGCGATCAGTGCCCAGCCGGGGCCGAACAGCATGGCGACGCCGGACACGGCGCACAGGGCCGCTGCGGTAGCTAGGATCAGGAACGCTGCGACCGGGTTCATGGTCAGGCCTTCGGCTTCGCGGCGGGCTTGCCGCGAGGCGCCTTAGGTTTCGGGGTCGGGGCCTTCGGCTTCGCGGCGGGCGCGGCGGCGCCGACGAGGCGGGCTTTGCCGATGGCGACGAGGATCTTGGCCTCGCGCGGCTTCGCTTCGAACGGGTCCTCGGCGACCAGTTGGCGCGTCATGTAGGTCATCGACCGATTGGCGATGAGATCAACCTTGTCGGCCATGGGAGGCTCCTGGAACGGGAAAAGGAAAGGGGCCGCCGAAGCGACCCCTCAGTTCGGCTTAGCCGCCCCACTTCACGCCGCTGAGCAGCGCCACGCCGCTCGCGCGACGCTTGGCCCAGTTGAGCGAGCGCTCGGCGCGGAAGCCAACGCAGTTGGTCTGCCAGAGGCTGACCAGCTCCGAGGCGCCGTCGCCGGTTCCAGCATCATGGCTGGACGGGTTGTCGAGCATTTGCAGCGACGCCTCCTGGCTCATGTCGATGCGGATGTCGCCGTTGTCGGCGAAGTAGATGTCCTGCGCGTTGACCAGCGCGACGAAGCCTGTGGTGACGGCAGGTTCGCCCGAGGTGGCGGTCGGCACGTACTCCGACACGATGACCGGCAGACCCATGAAGGTGCCGCCCGCCATCGTCACGCCGGGGAATTCCGGCTGACCGAGCGTGTTGACCATCAGCGACAGGGCCAAGGCCGTGATGCTGGACATGATCCACACGCCCGAGGTCGGGGCGTTGTTGGCCGCGATGAACGTGGCCATCAGGGCGCGGACGTCCCGACGGATATCGTCGGCGTCGCCAGTGCCGGTCGCGACGATGGGAGTGACGCCATTGGTGATCGACGCCGGCGAGATGCCCGCAGCCTCAGCCTTGGCGGGGTTGATGAAGTCCCGGTCAAGGCGCTCGCGGAGTGCGGCGGCCAGGGCGTCGCGGATGATGACGTCGGCGGCCGGGCTGGAGTCACGGATCACCTCTTCCGAGACGACGGCGATGTTCGCGACCTTCAGCGGCTCCAAGGTGTTGCGGTTGAAGTCGAAGGCGGTCAGGGGCTTGGGCTTGCCCTCGCCAACCCAGTAACCCTCGCCACCGCCGGTCTGGCCGATCAGCGGAACCCGGAAGGGAACAGTGCGCAGCGCCGGGATGTTGCCGGAGCCGAACTTGCCCAGGATGGTGGTCGGACGCAGGAACTCGACGAAGTCGGCGTAGAGGGCCGTGGCGTCGCCGACCAGATCCTCGGCCCACGAGCCCGGCAGGGTGGTACCGGCCGGGACAGCCGCCTTGAGGACCGCGCTCGTGACCGGGTTGCGCTCGCCGTACATGCTCTTGGCGAACTCGACCGGCGACATGCCGTGCAGCTTGCCCAGGGCGATGGCCTTGGCGACGCGCGCCACGCCAATCCCGGCGTCGAGCTTCCTCTCGACCTTCACCTCGACGCGCGAGGGCGAGCGGCCTTGGCTTCCGCTTTCCGGGTCGTTGGCGGCGCCGACGGGGCGAGCGGTCGAGGCGTTCGCCTTTTCCAGATCGCGCAGGCGCTTCAGGTGCGCATCGACAGATTTCACCTCGGCTTCGAGCCCGTCGTATTCTTCCGACTGGTCGGCATCCAGGGTGGTGCCGTCAGTGGCGGACTTTTCCATGATCTCGGCCATGCGCGCGGCCTTGGCTTGGCGGGTGGCTTCAAACTGGCGGATTTGTTCAGCGACGTTCATGTGTGCCTCCTTGGGCGCTTTCGAGTGTGAGACGACCGGAAGGGCCGCCTTGGTGGGGCCCGAAGCGCCGGGCGAAGCGGGGACCTTCTTGGCCCCGGACAGGTCGATCTCTTCCGTCGGCGAATGGCCGGTCGCGGCCCGCTGATCGGTGTCGATCGACTTGATGCTGTTGATGGTGCAGTCGGCGTTGGCCGGGACGGTCACCAGCGAGAGCTCGAGGATCTCGAACTTCAGGAATCGAATGCCGCCGCCTTCCAGCAGCGCGTATTCAAGGGCGCGGAAGCCGACCGAGACCGCCTTCACGAGCCTGAGCTTCACCGACTGCCAGGCTTCGTCGAGCCGATCCTTGAGTGTGCCAGCCTCGTCGGTGCGCGCCATGCGGATCGTGAAGGGGATGCCCTTCGACGTCGGCTTGCCCAAGGTCACATGGCCCACCGGCTCATGGTGGTTGTGCTGCCAGAGCGCCGGGATCTCGGCGGCGAACTCGGCGCCGAGCGGCTCCAGAATGTCGCCCATGCGGTCGGGTGACGGGGTCGTGGCAATGCCGGTGATGACGCGTTCGTCTTCACTGACGGCCTTGATCTCAAGGACGCTGTAGGCGCGGTTCATACCGGCCTCCTTCAGAGAATGAGGAGAGAGGGCTTCTTCTGCCGGACGGCCACCGGGCCTCGGCTCATGAGCATCGCGGCGTTGAACAGTCCGACGAGCGGATCGATCTTGGCCTTGCCTGCCGCCTGTTTCGTGATGAGCTGTGCGTTGCCGCGCTGCTCAGCCCGCGCATTGCCGACGCACCAGGTCATCATGCACTGGTCGGCGTGGATCAGGGTCTTCTTGCTCAGGCGAACTTCGAGCCCCCAGGAGGCTGGCGACAAGGCCGAGCCCTGACGGATGGCGGCGATCATCTCGTCGCGGATGTCGCGCTCATCCAGAGCGTCGATCAGGTCCATGATGGCGTAGGGGTCGACGCCGACCCCATGCTTCTCCGGCAGTTTCCCCGCCGCCTTGATGCGGGCGATGTAGTCCGCTGCCTGGATGGCCGGCAGGGCGCCGTCGTCTGAGATGACCAGATCGCCGTCGCGTTCGAACTCCCGCAGGTTCTCGGCGATATCTTTCCTGCGCTCGAGGACGCGGGTGTGAGCCCAGGCCCGGCACCACGACAGCCAGACCTTCGTCTCCCGGCACCGGCCTATCACGCCGAGCCCGAAGAGATCGTCGAGGCCGCCGCCATCGCATCCAGCGACCGCCACTTCGCAACGATCCAGCAGGCTTTCGAAGGTCAGCGACTTCTCGACGGCGGCAGCCCAGTAGTCGGCGCCGGCCCAACGATCACCGTGAAGGGCCAGGCCGATCTCGATGTTCAGGTGCTGGGAGGCCCAGCGCTGCTCCTCCTCGTCGCCCTTGTCGAGCGCGGCGGCGTAGTCGCCGATCAGGGTGTCCAGGGTGATGGACCGGCCGAGGTTCGGCAGGACCATCGGCCAGTTGGTCGGGTCCTTCCAAGGCTTCTCCGGGTCCGCCTGCATCTCGCGGGGGAACTCGTACAGGAGAGGCAGCATCCGGGCGCCGGTCACCTCGCCGTCACGCACCCGTCGGGCATAGGACAGTTCGGCTTTGAAGGGGCCGGTGGGAGCTTCGTCCGACTGGGTGGTGATGATCAGAAGCACGCTCTCGGGGTTCGAGATCTGGCCGCCGCGCAGCTGGGTGATGACCTTTCCGGCGCCGTTCATGGCGCCCATCAGGTGGAGCTCGTCGAGCAGGACGAAGACGGGTTTGGAGCCGGTGACCACCTTCGTGTCGAAGGTCTTGATCTTCAGCTTCGCCTTGTTCTTCCGATCCGTGATCGTCTTGATGTGGTCCTGGACGTGGAAGCGCGCCTGCAGCACGCCCTCGTCGTCGGCCTCGATCATCCCGGCGCATTGTTCGAAGGCCAGGTCGGCAACTTCCTGGGTTGGGCCGACGAAGATCAGCTGCGCCCGAGGCCGCTTGTTCATCAGCAGGGCCGTCAGCGCGATCGCGGCGCCGCCGGTCGTCTTCGAGTTCTTCTTCGGGACCATGCAGAAGACTTCGGGGACCATCCGGCGCCCGTCCTGCATCGACCCGAAGATCGCCCTGACGATGTCTCGCTGCCAGTCGCCGGCGGCTTCACCCAAGGTCGGCTGATCGGGCACGTCCGGCAGTCGGAGCCGGTTGAAGATGCCGACGGCCTGCCCGGCGTCCTTTTCGTTCAGCGGCAGGTCAGGGAGCAGCGACGAACCGTCCCGCAGCTTCTGTTCCCAGCCGGGCTGCGCGAAGTTCCAGACGGGGTCCGTCATCAGTTCAGCAGCTCAGCCCAGCCGGTTCCTTCGTGCGCGCTCTGCGCGGCCTGGTCGGCGGCTTCCTTCTTGCCGACAGGTTCGGGGCGCTCGACGCGGGGGCGGCCGGGCTTGCGCTGCGGCACCATGCCGATCTGTTCCAGCAGCTTGTTCTGGGCGGTGACATTGCCCCCCATCGCCGCGCGATACCGAGCCATCAGAACGTCGGCCTGGACCCTCGCGCCCCCCTCTTCCAACTCCAACGAATAGTACTTGGTCAGCGTCGGCACCGAGACGCCGATAACCGAGGCGACGGCGATGTCAGACATCCCGCCCGCCTTGAGGATGCGGACCTTCTCGCGAAGTTCGTCCGATGGCTCATAGGGCGGCCGGCCGAGCCGAGTTTCTTCGGTCATCGACGCTATCCTGAGATTTCAGAGAAAAAAGTCCGTCCGTGCCGGGGGCGCGGGTCTCCGGCGAAGGCCCGTTTAGACCTCGGACATGCCCCCCGGGGGGGCTCGCCCTAAAGGCTTCGGTGACAGCCAAGGTCTGACATCAACTCTCGGATCCGCTCGCGATCGGAGTTGAGGAGGGCTTCCTCCGCCCGGTTGGACAGAGAGATGCACTGGGCTCGTGTACTGCTTTCCTCTTGAGCGGGCAGGTTACGAACCTGCCGTTCAAGCGCAGCAATCTTTAGGTCCACCTGGCGATCCCGCTCAGCATGCGCTCCGGCGCCGTACGACCATCCGATCACAGCCGAGCCAGCGGCCGCCAGCGCTGCAATGATGCTGACGAGAGCGGCGACGTTGGGGGCCATAGCGAGGAGCTTTTGCATAGACCCGCGATACACGAGCGACCTCTATCCGCAAAGCTTGACCCGCATGGCACCCGCCTAGGTCAGTCGTGCTCCGAGAAAGAGGCCGACCCCGACGAGCACTGCTGAAACAGCGAAGCCGGCGAAGATGAGGCTCCAGACGGCAACTTCACCGGCCTTCTGCATCATGATCTTCCTGACCGGCGGGTTGCGGGGGTCATAGATCAAGTTCCCTCGGATCACCTGCATGGGCGGCGGGGCTGGCGGCTGATTCTGTCTTTCAGTCGGGGGCTGGGTCGGCATGATGTCTCCTCAGCTCCAGTCGCCGCGGCGGTGCAGGCTCCCCTGCTCCTCGGCCTGGATGATGGTGTCGTGGACCTGCTTGGTCACGGTCTCAAGATTGGCCTCATCCCAGAACAGGCCGGGGTCTCCACGGTGCGGGACCTTGTGGTTGACGACCGGGCTATCGGGGTCGGGGGACTTCCCGGCGCAGACGACGCCGCTGCGCTGGCAGACGTAACCGTCTCGCTCCAGCACCTCGAGCCGCAGTTCGTGCCAACGCCTGGTCGAGTACCAGGCCCGCCAGTGCGCGGCGCTGCGGTCGCGCTTCGGGTTGGTTTGAGCAGGAGCCCGGCCGACCCGGTGCGGCAGGAGCGCGACGCGCGACGGCAGGGACTTCAGACGCGGCGCCATGATGCCTCCTGCCTGGAACCACGTTCGTGCGTTGAGGAAGTAGCTAGGTCGCGCAACACTCCCGATTCGTCAGGAGGGACGGATGCCCAAAGACACGCCCAAGTTCATGTACGATTGCTTCTTGTGCCAACGGCCGTTTCAGTTCGGGCCGCACGTCTACGCCGGCAGGCCGGTCAGACAGTGGGACATCATCGCCTGCGACATCTGCATCTCGTCAAACTGGGACGGCTTGGTGCCCCAGCAGCATCCTCGACTTATCGAGCACCTGAAGGCGAAAGGCATCGAGATCAGGCTGAACGACGAAGGCTGGCTGCCGATCCCGCCGCGAGGAAGTTGACCTAGGGTTTCGATCCACGGTCTGAACCAGCCTTTGCCGAAGCGCAGAACATGGACGGGTGCGGATACGAAAAAGCCCTCACGAGGAGGGCTGGACTAGGTCACTTCGGCGCGAACCTGACATATGTGCAATAGGGATATCTTCCTAAAAGAAACGGGCGTCAAGCCCCTCTCCGCTGGCGGTGTCCGGTGGCTTCGATCTCTCCCTCGGAGTTCAGTAGGTCGCCCAGGCTGATATTGTCGCCGATCATGGCGTCCAGCGACGTCTCCCGGTTGTGGCCGAAGGTCTGATAGAACGACTTGAGCGCGGCCTTGACCGCCTGTTTCACGCTCAACGCGCGACCTTCGAGGTAGAGCAGGGCCGCTTCGGCGACGACGTCCTGTCGGGCCTGATCGTCCAGGCCGGGCGGACACAGCGCTCTCGCCTCGCTCCTGATGGCCTCGAACGATGGCGTGGCCGCTGACGGCTGGCGGATCAGGCTCTTCGGCACCAGGTTGGAGAGCGCGGCGTTGGATGGGTCGCCGTCGAGGTAGGCCACTTGGCTCATGGTCAGGTCTGGCTTGAACGCCGCCAAGACCAGGCGTGCGATGAGATAGATCCGCCGGCCACCCTTCGGCCCTTTCAAGCCGACCTTTGGACGACCGGCGCCGTCGACATATTGCGACATCAGGTCGTTGTTCGGGTTGGCGACGCGCCCCTGGTCGGACACGCGGTAAGGCATGCCGGGGACAGGTCGCCACTCCTCGTCCTCTCGGAAATCCGCCGGCCCGGCCTTGGTCGAGCAACCCTCAGGCCACCATTCTCGTATGCCCGCGCGCTTGAGATAGGCGCCCACGGCGTTGGCGGACACGCCCATGGCGGTTGCAGCCTCCCGATCGGTCCAGCCGAGACCGAACAGCGTGACGGCGCAGGCTGCAGCTTCGGCCGCGGCTTCGGCGCAGCAGCCTTCTCCTGAGGTGGTGATCCGCAGGCCCAGGTTCAGCGTGCGCTCGGACAGTCCGGCTGCCTGAAGCGCAACGATCGCGCGATCCAGCTCGGCCAGGTCGCGATAGGCGAGCGGCTTCACCTTGCCCGGACGCGGGACGTAGCCAGCAGCGAGGGCCAGGCCCAGTTCGGCCATCCGCTTCTTCACGTAAGGGATCGTGTGGCCTGTTCGGCGGGCCGCCTCTTCCCAGCTCTTCGATGAGCGAAGGGCGCGATCCTGAGCGAGTGTCCAAGGCTTGTCGGCCTTCTTCCCGGTCGGCGCGGGTCGCCCTTCTTCCAGGTTGACCAGACGGCAGTCGTGACGGTCTCCATTCAGGGGGCGAACCAAGGTGTTGATCGGCCGATCGTGGAAAACGCCGAAGACGAGGCTGGCCACGAGGGCCATCCGCTTCCGCCCTCCGTCATCAGGCGAAAGCGGCACACGGGCACGACGACCGCCCTTAGTCGCCACATGCATCAGGCCATGGGGCCCGCGGACACGGCCCGAGCTGGAGACCTCGTTGCGAAAGCCGGGGACTGGGCGCCATTCCTCGCCCTTCAGGGCGTCGCCGGAGTGCCGGGGGCGGACGCCGATACGGAGCTTCTCGCGCCTGGCGGAAACCACTCGGAGCAGAAGCCCCATGCCGGCGGCGATGCGCTCACTGCCGAGCCCGGCCTCGACCAGAACCCGGATGCACTGATCAGGATCGGCCCAGCCGTAGTGACCTCGTCCTCCTCGGGTATCGAAATCCCGCCCCGTCATGGCGTGATCGACCACGGCGCCATCAACTCCGGCGGCCAGCAGAACAGCCCTGATCTCGGCGGCAGCCTCCGGGTCAGGCTCGACGTGGTACACCGGTCTGATGATGCCGGTGCGTCCCTTCACGATCAGCCCGCCTGGCGCCGGATGCGCTCGTGGACCTGCACCACCTCGCCGTTGTCATTTACGAACTCGACACGCTCGATGATCACGGGGCCTCTAGGCTTCGGCTTGGGGCTGGCCAGATCGTCACGCACAGGCGCTTTCGGCTGACGCATGGCCTGCGCGATAGCCCGCAAGCCGCTGATCAAGATGTCCCGCTTCTCCTCGTGGACGGTGTCCATCCGGCCGGCCAGACGCTCGGCGAACCACTGCGGCCACTCCTCCCTGATGCAGAAGCTATCGACCACGGTGCGCTCGATTGGCGACATGGCGGCGTTCAGGGCCCGCCAGCGCTGATGGGCGCGTGCGGCGAAGTCGTTCGCCGCCTCGGGATCGGCCGACCGCCCCAAGTCGCGAAGCGCGCTGTCCCAGATGGCGGCGATCTCCTTGTCGCTGAACTCGTTCCAGCTCATCGCCCTGACCTGGACGTCAGTCAGCTCGCCCCAGTTCTTGCGGATGGCGTCGGCGGCGCCGGTCGGGATGCTGTTGTCGCGCATCGCTGCCGCGCCCGGTGAGTCGAGCCCTGCCCCAACATGCACCGACAGGAAGACGCGACCGGCGCCGTACTCAGCCTGCGAGATCCAGCCATTCGCCAGCGAGGCATCCAGCGGACAGGTCGCCATCGCCGGGTCGGCGCAGATCGCTTTCCGCCGGGCGAGAACCTCGGCGTTCGGCTTCACCGGCTTCAGCCGGCCGCTCGGATAGCGGTCGCCCTCTTGGCGCGGACGGCCGCCCTTGGAGCGGGGGTCGATGCGGCGGGGGTTGGTGGCTTTGCCCATCAGGCGGGTCCTCAGAACAGGGTGAACTTGTTGACGGGGCGGCGGTACTCGCTCGCTCCCGATGATCGGCTTTCCGCGAACCGGAGGCGCACGGGGCGGTCGTCCTCGACCACGATGAAGCGCCGGGACAGAAGGCCGTGAGGCAGGCCGACGATCTTCTCGGCCTGCCGGTCCGTCCGCCCCATCCGCCGCTGCTCGTTGACGGCGTGCTGCTGGGCCAGGGTGATGCGTTCGACCATCAGGTCACGGCCTACGGTCTGGCGCTTCGTCGTTCGCGTGCTGCATCGCTACTGTTCCTCTTTCTGAAAGGTAGTTGCTGGTTGGAGAGAGCCTGAGCGAAGGCATAGGAAGACCAGCCCCGGTGGCCTGTCGGCCTCCAAGGTCGGTCCCCATGCCTCCACGATCTTGCTGGCCGGAGCCGAGCCGTCGTCTTGGCCGATCCGGTGGAGTGACTATCCCCGGATCGTCGAGTGCTACTTGCGACACCTTGGTCATCGTGCCGGGAACCGCGCTTCACTCTTTCGGACTGCGCTTCGCCTGGGGTTCCGCCCCGTGGTAGGCTTCCGGTGTCTGGCGCCACTGTCTTCAAACCGTCCGCCAGGCCGGCCCCGCGTTCCTCGAGAGCGCGGGGTCTCTCGATCATCCCAGCGCCTCCCTGAGGAGTAGCGCCACGGCCCGCAGGCCGTGCTCGACATGCATGTCGTTGAAGTCGCCGATCGCTGGCGGCATCGCCCAGGCGCAGCCCGAGCGGCGGGCGTAGAACTCGCCGGCTCCTCTGCCCTCCAGATGCGCGTTCGCGGCGTCGTGGTCGGCCGCGATCCGGGCACCTGGAATAGCTGCAGCCACCTTCTCGACGTTGGACGCACTGAACGCGCTGAGGACCGTGGCTGAGACGCCCAGCAGGCGAAGGGCAGCCCTGACGCTCATGGCAGTAGCGATGCCCTCGCAGACCCACGTGTCCCGTCCAGAGGCGATCCGATGGCTTGCTCCGGCCTGAGCGCCGCGCAGGATGTTCTTCTTTGCCCCATCTGCGGTGATGAACTGCACGGTCGTGACCTTGCCGCTGATGCGGCCCGGCACGATCAGGAATGGCCCGATGCCGGGCAGCGCCTTGGCCAGCGCTTCGCCGAATGGTGTTTCTGGGAAGTACTTGCTGGGGACATCGCAGATCAGTCCCAGCTCGTCAGGGAAGCCTTTCTTCTCGAGGTAAGGGTGGGTGTCCTGGCGGGAGCCGCGCACGATGGCCGCGCATATCCGCTCGACCTCCTGCTGTTCAGCAAGCCGGGTCGCCTCGCGACGACGGGCGCGGCGCTCTGCCTCGGGGTCGCGGCGAACCGGACCTGTTCCGACCAGGCTGAAGCGATGGTTGGCGCCGGTCTGGTGGTTCCAGACCATGCCGCCCGTCTCGTCATCGAAGATCAAGACAGCGGCGTCGTCGCGACCATTCTTGCCCTTGGTGTCCGTGCGGACCCACTGGCCTGGCGACAGACGGCGCTTTGGAGGCTCAATGCCCACCACCGCACAGGCCTGATGCAGGGCTTCCGTCAGCGAAAGGGTCATGGAGCCCTCCGCGTCTTGCTCAACTTGCGGAAGCGCAGGGCCTCACGGTCAGCCAGGGCATAGGCCCCAGCATCCGGCGTGACCGGCGCCATGCCGAACCAGTGATAGGGCGGCTTGCTGTTGGGGTAGATGCCTTTCCAGATGCCCCAGGCGCGCTTACGAGCTGCCTCACAATCCCCACTGCGGCTCTGGTCGATGCTGTAGCAGATGGCGGCGTTGTAAACGGCTTTCGGGTTCTTCAGGCACTCGGCGCGCAGCCCTGGTCGGGCCTGCATGCTCATTGCGCCAGCATCGAACTCGCGTAGCTCCCCCTCAACGGCTTGAATGCCCGAACGCGCGGGTCTCTCCCAGCCGCAGGCTGTGCAGGTTGTCCCGCGGAGGGCACCGGAGCATTCCGGGCAGACCACTTTCTCGCGGGTCTTTTCATTCCGTTCGCGCGCGATGCTGTCGCGCTTCTCGGCCTTGTCCAACTCGCCCGCGCCGTTCTCCCAGACATCATGCATGTCCTGGTGGAAGCGCTCGTAGTTGCCAGAGTGGTCGAGCCAGAGAGCGAGGTTCTTGCCCGGATGGGACCGCATCACGCGGCCGATCTCCTGCATGTGGCTCGACAGGCTCTTGCGATATGGCTTGCACGAGATTCCGACGCGCACATCCGGCACGTCGAAGCCCTTCGTCAGAACCCCGCAGGAAATGAGGCCGTGGATCAGGCTGTCAGGGCGGCGGAACTCCGCGATGCGCGCCATGCGTTCATCGTCGTCATCCAGATAGCTGATCTGCTGGAAGTTGAAGCCCGCGGCGGCGAAGGCGGCGCAAAACTCGCGCCCATGCTCAACGGTCGGGCTGAAGACGATGGTCTTCACCGGCCCGCCGAAATATTCGCGCGTCTTGGCGATCCATTCCGCCACCACGTCGCCCACGATCTTGATACCGGCCGAGGCGGCGCTCTGATCGCTGAACTCGCCGAAACCGTTGCGGCCCAGTTCGCTGTCATCGGGGCTTCTGGCGACGAAAATCTTGGGCTCGATCAGAAAGCCGTCGTTGATCAGCTCGCGGGTGGAGACGGCGTTGACCATGCCGTCCCAATGCTGGCCCATGCCCTTGGTGAAGGGCGTGGCGGTCAAGCCGATCTTCACCGCATTGGGATAGCGGTCCATGAACTCGATGACCGACTTGAACTGGCAATGCGCTTCGTCGACGACGATTAGGTCAGGGTCGCGTGGCAGGCTGCGGCGGGCGAGCGTCTGAGCCGAGCAAACCTGCACGTTCTCACGTGGCGCCCAGCGCTGGTGGATGCCCTGCACGATGCCATGGTGGATGCCGTACTCGTCGAAGACGGCGCTGGTCTGCTCGACCAGAGCGACGCGGTCGACGATGAACAGCACATAGCTGTCCTTCTTGGCGGCCTCCTTGATCATGTGGGCCGAGATCAGCGTCTTGCCCGCGCCGGTCGTGGCGCACAGGATCAGGCGCTTGATGCGCTGCCGGATCTTCTCGCGCAGCCGCTCGACCACTGACCCCTGATACGGGCGCAGGACGATCTCTCGGGTATCGACGAAGGTCAGCATCCGCAGACCTCGCGATAGGCAGCCTGCTCGGCCTCGGCGCGCGTCAGACCGCCGTCGAACTCCATGATCGCAGCGCGCTCTTCGAAGGAGTCGTATTGGGGCCAGATCTCGCGCATGAGCTGGGCCCGGCGCTTCGCGATCCATGCAAGCGCAGTCGCGTCCAGCCGCCCCTTGCGGAGGCTGATAGTCCACCGGTCTCGGGTGACATCGCCGCCATGGGATTTGATGCGATCGACGATGCTCAAAGCTGGAACACCTGGTTCTCGATCTCGGCCTTGAGCTTCTCGTTTTCCTTCTTCAGAGCGTTGTTGTGACGAAGGACGCGGGCGGCCTCTTCCTTGGCGCGGAACATCTCGCTGCTCTTGTGCTCGAGCGTCTTGTTCAGTCGCCGAATAGCGGCGTCCTTGTCGCCGTCGTGGTCGCGCAGTTGCGACTTCAGGCGAGCGTTGTTGGCCTTCTGTTCCTGAACCGCATTGCGCAGGTCGATGACTTCGGCGCGCAGGCCGATGATCTCGTCGACCTTGGCCTCGTCGGGAAGCTGGGCGATCTCGCGACGGGCCTTTGCTTCGGCGGGGTCGATGGTCTCGGCAGGTTCGGCGGGGTGCGTGTCCCGTTTTTCGACGGCTTCTGAGGGCGGCGCATCCGGTTCGTCCGACCGTTCCTCCAGGGCGCGCTCTCGCTTCACCTGAGCGACCGATTGGCCCGCCTCGACGGCGGCCTTGAGACCTTCGTCTTTCTCCACTTCTTCAGCGAACTTCCCGGCGCGCTTAACTGTCGCTTCCGAGACGCCATGCTCTTTCGCCAGCTTCGCGGCGGTGTTCACTCCCGAAGTGTCATTTTGATCCTTCGGGGAGTTCTGGACGAGATTGTCTGTCGGAGCCCTCTTCACCCGGTTGTAGCGACGGCCGAGAAGTAGCTTACGTGCGTCGGGCGTCAGGTTGCGGCGACCGAGTTGGTGGGCATCCATCCAGTCCAGCGCGGCGTCGCGGTCGGCGAATTCCTTCTGCACCGTCTCGTAGGCTAGGCCCAGACGAGTGCAGATCTCATAGCGGTTGTGGCCGTCGATCAGGACGTCATCCCAGACCAGCAAGGGATCGCGGCAACCGTCGGCGACGATATTCGCCTCAAGCTGCTGACGCTCCTCATCCGACAACGGCGGAATATAGGCGCGGAACTCGGAGTCGATCCGGATCATGCCGACACCGCCGTCAGCACATCATCGACCTGGGCGCGGGCTTCGAGCGCTTTGTCGCGGATGGCGCGCTTTTCTCGCTCGCAGATGTCGCCGTCTTTCGCCGAGCGACGGACCAGCCCCTGCAGTGCGACGACCGCCTCCGTCGCCTCCAGGGCTTCGTTCACGACGTCCATCGCGAAGTCGGCGTCCCCGTCCAACAGCAAGGCAGCGAAGGCCTTCCGCTCGCCTGCGTCAGCGACGGCGAGAAGACGATGGAAAGGGATCGAGCTCTCAGGCTTGTCGGCATTCTCGTAGTCCGACCAGACCGACTTACTGACGCCAGCCGCTAGGGCTGCGTTCTCGGTCGAGCCGAGACGGAGGCGAACCCGCTTCGTGATCGCCTTGATAACGGGGGTGCTCATGTTCTCAGGACGTTCCGTTGGTCTGTTCGGGTGACGGCGCCGGTTGCAGCAGTGATGGTCGCGTCAACGAAGAGAGGGTTGAGATGTTGGACAGGGCGAACAGCGGGCCGGAGCCGTGCGCAGAAATCTTGCGGGCGATCCGCCATGGAGTTGCGGCCGGAGCGTGCAGCGTCGCGGCGCGCGAGACGCACAGCGCCTACTGGGCGGCTATGGGCGCTGATCAACGGGAGAAGGCGAATGCGCTGGTGCATCAAGCGGCCCGTTCGGACGATGCGCTTTCGCTCGGTGCAGGCTTTTGCTCTAGGCCGCTCAACCGATCGATTGCGCGGTCAAGAACTCGGACAGTGACGCTGCGTCCAGAATGAAGTCGGTCCAGCGAAACGCCCGATCCAAACAGGATTGTGCTCAGGCGCGCCCGACTCATACGGCGATGAGCACAGTAGGCATCGCAACGATGCAGAAAATCAGGGAGCGTCATGACCCTTATTGTGATGAAAGTTTTACGCATTGCAAGCCCAGCTATGGGCTGGCATCGATAATCCGATGAACCTTCTTGCAAAACGCATCCAGGCTCGGCTTGACGAGCTGGGCATGACCGCCCGCCGCGCATCGCTGGAAGCCGGCCTTAGCCCCGGCGCCGTCGGAAAGATGCTGTCCGGCGAAAGCGAGTCTCCGCGAGCGAAGAACTTGCAATCGCTCGCCACCGTCCTTCAGTGCAATCCGGCCTACCTTACAGGGGGAATGGAAGAACCTGGCGATTTGGTCGGCCCAGTGGATGGCGACCCCACGATTAGGATCGCAGGAGAAGCTCGCCTCGGCTCGTGGAGCGTGTCGCATGAGCCGATGGCCGGTGCCGGCGTGCTGTTCATGCCTCCACTCCCCGATGCTCCTGCCATGCGACAACAGGCGATTATCCTGGTCGATCGCCACATGGACGATCTGTTCCCTCCAAAAACGATACTGCACCTGGAGACAGGCAAGAGCATCGCTCTGGACGATGGGGATGTAGTGGTCATTTCGCGGCTTAGGTTTAACGGCGAAATGGCCGAGATCACCGCGCGACAAGTCCGCATTCGCGGCTTTCAGACAGGCGGATCGCCGATTGAACTGACGACGCGGTATCGCGACCCCATCCTGAACGATGTCATCGAGTACACCCCTTCAGGGAGCAACCAGTACGAGGGCGACGAACCTGGTGGAGACAAAGTGCTGATTATTGGTCGCGCCGTCAGGGCCTACATCGGCCTAGCAAAGCCGGACCTTTACGAGCTGGACGACGAACGCCGACGCATCGAGCTGATAACGGGCTATAAAAAATTCCTCACTCGGGATTGACCGCGTAAAATATTGCGCACAATCTTCTCCTCACACCCGAGGAGAGCGCCATGCTGGCCGAGCCCCAGACCACCGACCCTAAGACTGTAGCGAACGACGACCTCTCGGACGCCCGCGACCAGGAAGCGCTGACGGCAGCCGCCAAGAAGGCGGTTCGAGCAGCCGGGCGGTCGCCGTTCGAGACGGCCCTGGATAGGTGGCGCCTGCTCTGCGTCCATCGCGACGAGCTGGATGCCGCAGGCGATGACGACGGACGGGAGATCGCCGAACAGGCAGTTGATGATGCTCTCGATGCAGTCCTGCAGACGAGGGCCATGACGGTCGGGGAGATCGCCGAGAAGGGCCGGGTCTTCATCTCCACCTTCATGGGTCGGTCGGGATGGGAAGGCGCCCATCCGGACAACCCCGCCTACCTTTCGCACCTGATGTGCGACGGTTACGAGGAGCGCGCCCTGATCGCGCTGTATCAGGACGCCGCTTTTCTGACGGGTTGCCCACAGGAACTGGCGGACGCCAGCCCGACGCCGTTCAGGGCAAGGCACTGGCTCACCGAGACGCTGGGGTCCCTGAGGGTTCGACGTCACTGGGACGGCAACGCCCGATCGCTGACCTTCGGCGGTGCGGATGCTGAGAAGGCCACGGCGGCTTTCGAGGCTCTGCCACCCTGGCATCAGTCAGAGGTGAAGGACCACTTCAGCAATCAGTCCCGGATGCTGCGCCAGCAGGCTGAGCAGCCGCGTTGGTCCGCCGCGCACACGGATCCGAACATCATTCGGTGCTACGCGGACAGCACCGCTTACACGGTCGCCAAAACCGACCCGGTGCGCCGCGCTGAGATCAGAGCCCAGTTGCGGGATAGCATGCGCGCAGCCGTAGGGCTGCCGGTGGGGCTGGACGGGTTCGATGCCGAGCGGTTCGTGCTGGCCGCCTACGCCGAAGGCATGCGGTTCACGCTCCAGAACCATGACTTTGGTCCCAACATCCTTCACCGAACCGGAGACAGCCGGCCGGACACGACCGCCATCTGCGACCGCTTCGCTCAGCTTGATCGGCACCAGGTCGAGGCTCTGACTGACTATCTGTCGGTCCACACTACCTGGGCGGCTGAGTGGACAGCTCGGGTGTCGGCAGAGACCGGTTGCCTGGTGACCTTCCACGACAGCGGGGTGGGCTTCAGCATCGGCGCTGACGCAACCGGAGGACTGCTCGAAGCGTCCGCGATGTTCAACGCCCTGACGGAAGTCGAGGCGCTGCACCTCAAGGCCTACGCATGGTCGCAGTTTGAAAAGGCCTGCGCTGCGGAAAAGGCGGCGTCGCGATGACCCCCGCCGTGTTCGAACACCCCGCCATTGCCCCGTTCGCCATCAAGGGCGACGTCATGCAGCCGACCCTGCGCTCAGGTGACTTCCTGATGGTGAAGCCCGCCGCCGCGTACGAGGGCGAGGGCGTTTACATCCTCGACTTCACGGGCGAAGGCGGGACGCCCTACCGCGCCGAGCGCGTGCCGGTCGCGCCCTATCGCGAGGTGAAGATTTGGCACGACAACCCGGCCTACTCCCGCCACGTCATTGACCTGGAGGAGTTCGACGGCGCCGTGCGCGCCAAGGTCGTCGCGGAAGTCCGCATGAAGGTCGGGCTGCATGAGCTGGCGAGGGCTTGCGCATGACCGGCCAGACCTATGCGACCGGCAAGCCCCTGCCCCCGCAAGACCAGTGGGTGCCGCGCATCTTTCACCGCCTGACGAACGGAGAGCCGATGTTCTACGTCATTGACCTTCCGGCCGACGACGACCTGAACGCTCATGCCGAAGCCAACCCAGGCACGCTGCGCATTGAAGACGCGCTGACCGGCGAAGTTCTCTGGAGGCAGCAATGACCGCGACCGTCACCGTCCTGCACGAGGTCGAGATCAACGGCCTGGCGGTCCGGTTCTTCCGCTCGCACCGCGAAGGACCTGACTTTCCGTTCGTTTCGCTCCTCGACCTGTTATCGGCCGCCCGTTTCCCGGCGGACAGCCGCAAGCTCTTCATGGAGAACCTGCCTCGCGAGTTTCCCGACGAGGTGACCACCGTCGCCGTGGCTGTGGCCGGCGCGGTGCAGATCGTGCGCGTCTGCTCGAACGGAATGGCCCGGGGTGTCTTCGAGATCGCCCAGCATATAGGGGCTGCCGATATCGACATCCCATATCGCCTCGCGGCAGTGGACGCGTTGAACAAAAGGACCGGCGAGCTAGGGCTTAGCGAGGCCGATGGGTTTTCCTATTCGTTATCGGCGGCGATGCGATGACGCGCGCCCCTCAGACAGCGAGGCTTGTGATCGCATGACCGCCGCGAATTGCAACGAGAAGAAGCCGCGCAAGGTCATCGACCTGCCGCCCGGCTCGAAGCTGGCCTACACCGTGGACGAGGCTGCCCAGGCGCTCGGCGTCGGCGTCACCACCATGTGGACGATGCTGCGCGAGGGCGAGGTGGTGGCTAAGAAGGTGAGGGGGCGGACGGTTGTTCCGCGCGAGGAACTGGTGCGGGTGATCGACCAGGCACCGGCGGCGCGGGCGGCTTGACGAAAAAGGTCGAGTCTGATCAAGGGTTTATGAGAATCAAAAATTGCTCGCATTTTCAGCGCGCTAATGATAGGCTTTGCGTCAAATGGGCCGGCGTAGTCGGTCGGCGCTGGGTCGCGGTAACACGCGGCCCTTCTGCTTTTTAGGGCTACGGAAAGATTTTCAGGCCGTGGCCCTCTAGTCGTCCCCCGACCTTTCGCAGCTTGCCTTTCACGGCCTTCCAGTCTTGGCGATTGCCATCGTTGGTCTCCACAAAGCGACAGGCGGCATAGGCGACGAGATCAGCATACTGATGGCCGATGACGTTCTGATCCTTTGGACGGAAGTCGGCATCGAAGTTGAATACCTCGCTGCGATGGTTCCTCCCGGCGCAGATCTCATCGAACCAGGCTCGCGTGCGCTTATCCTCGGTCGCGCCTCGCATCTCGAAAACGCATAGCAGTCGCTCCCCGGCCTTCAATTCCTTCGCCCAGTGCATGTTCAGCCGCTCCAGGAGAAACTGCAGGCTCAGAAAGAAGGGGTCTTCTGGTTTGATGTACTGGTTGACGTGGCGGGGCTTATTGACGGCCGCGACGATGAGGCAGCCGTCCAGCTTGTCGATCGACCAAGCGATGGCTTCCATGAACTCCTTGTGGACCGCCTCGTCCCGGAGGATGTGGAAGTCACCACTCTTTTTTCGGATCTTGTGGCCGTGCATGACGACGCACTCGTTTCCGAAGAAAGAGTACTTCACCCCCATTAGGTTCGGGACCGCGTTCGCAAGGTATTCGTTCACCGTGCAGGTCAGCGCGCATTGGGCACAGACGGGATAAGCCGGATTGATATTCTTCAGCTCGAAGTCGCCGGACTCGTCAATGAACGCGATCAACGAAGTTCTAGGCAGAGGCTTCAAGCGGGTCGCCTTATCTCAACGACGTTCGTGGAACGCGGTCTATCGCAGTATCCGGCCCACGCGTCCATGAGCTTGCGGCGCTTCTCCAGCGCGTCACCCCGGCGATAGGCCCGCTCGACCTCGTTGCCGATCTGGTGCGCCAGCGCTGCCTCGACGACCTCGCGGGCGAAGTTCGTGCACTCGCCAGCCCAGTCCCTGAATGTAGAGCGGAAGCCGTGAACGCTGATGTCGTCGTGCCCCATGCGGCGCAGGAGCATCAGCATCGCCATGTTCGACATCGGCTTCATGCCGGTCGGATCGGTGAACAACCACCGCGTGGGCGCCTGAGGGTTCAGCTTGGCGAACTCGTCGCCCTCGGCCATGGCGGCGCGGACGATCTTCACGGCGGCGTCGGTCAGCGGCACGCGGTGCTCGACCTTCCCCTTCATGCGCTCGGCCGGCACGGTCCAGACCTTCTTCACGAGATCGAACTCTGAGCGCTCGGCGCCGACGACTTCGCTGGTCCGCGATGCGGTGAGGATCAGCAGGTCCAGGGCGCGAGCGGCGGGCGCCGGGCGGGCGCGCAGTTGTCCGACGAAATCGGACACCTCGTCGAAGGGCAGGGCAGGGTGGTGCCCCTTGTAAAGCTTCTGCCGCTTCGGCAGCAGGAGGGCGAGGTGGCCCTTCCAGCGGGCCGGGTTCTCCCCAGAGCGCAGGCCCTTTGCTTTGGCGGCGTCCAGCACCCGCTCGATGCGGCCGCGCGTGCGGGAGGCGGTCTCTGGCTTCACTGCCCAGATCGGCTTCAGAACGGCCAGGACGTCCTCGGTCGTGACCGCGTCAACATCGAGAGAGCGCAGGGGCGCGGCATCGACCTTGAGGCTCTGCTCCCACTGGTAGACGTGCTTGGCGTTCTTCCACTCTGGCCGCAGTGCGTCGAGCAACTGGTCTGCCAGGGCGCCGAACGTCCGGTCGGTCGTGCGCGTGTCGCCGCGCTCCTCGATGGGGTTGATGCCGTCGGCGACCAGCTTGCGAGCGGTGTCCGCCGCTTCACGCGCCTCAGCCAGGCTCCGAACCTTCAGCGAGCCGAGACCCATCTGCTTGCGCGCGCCGCGCCACTGGAAGATGAAGGCCCAGCTCTTGGTGCCGGTCTTGTTGATCTGGAGGTACAGGCCAGCGCCATCGGCGTAGAGTCCTGGGGCGCTGTGGCCGCGGACGGCGACGGCCGTCAGCCGCTTGATCTGGTGAGCCATAGAGAACGATCCACGAACGCGCAGAGCGGGTCAAATGGGATCGACCCTAAAGCTGACCCTAAAAGCGACCCTAAAAGTTTGGCCGGTTGGCCCCGTAGCACTATGGCGACTTACGACGGACGCGGGCCGCTACGTCAATGGTGGCGGGCTTCAGATGGCGCACTATGACGATCCCTGCGACCGGGTTAGTCGTCCCTCGGCTCCACCAAGGCGTTTCCAGATAATCAGACCTCAGGTCGCTGGGCGCGATGCGCGCCCGCGCGTCAGTTCTCGCGGTAGAAGTTGCAGTACCAGTCGACGAAATGGCCGACGCCGTTTTCGACGGGGGTCGAGGGGGCGTAGTTGAGGGCGGCCAGGGTGTCGGTGACGTCGGCCTCGGTATTGGCCACGTCGCCGTCCTGCATGGGCATGAGGTTGAGCCTGGCCTTGCGGCCCAGTTTTTCCTCCAGCACCTCGATGTAGCGCATCAGGGCGACCGGGCGGCCGGCTCCCAGGTTGAGGATGCGCCAGGGGGCGACGCCGCTGGTGGCCGGGTTGGGGGCTTTGGCGTCCCAGGTCGGATCGATGGCGGCGGGACGGTCCAGGGCGGCGACCACGCCGGTGACGATATCGTCGACGTAGGTGAAGTCGCGCGACATCTTGCCCTCGCCATAGACGTCGATGGGCTCGTCCCTGAGGATGGCGCGGGTGAATTTGAACAGGGCCATGTCCGGGCGGCCCCAGGGTCCATAGACGGTGAAGAAGCGCAGGCCGGTGGCCGGGAAGCCGAACAGGTGGGCGTAGGAATGGGCCATGGCCTCATTGGCCAGCTTGGTCGCCGCATAGACGGTCAGCGGGTGGTCGGCCGGGTCGCACACGGAGAAGGGCAGGGCGGCGTTGGCGCCGAAGACCGAGCTGGTCGAGGCGAAGACGAGGTTGGTCGCCTGAACGGCGCGGCAACCCTCGAGGATGCTGAGGAAGCCAACGACGTTGGAGTCCACATAGGTTTCGGGCGCTTCGAGGCTGTAGCGGACCCCGGCCTGGGCGGCGAGGTGGACGACACGGCGCGGCTGGTGCTTGGCGAACAGGGCGGCGACGCCGGCGCGGTCAGCCAGGTCGAGCGTGTGGTGCCGGTAGTTGGGATGCTCTTGCAGCAGGGCCAGGCGGGCCTGTTTCAGCGCTGGATCGTAGTAGGCGTTGAGGTTGTCCAGGCCGATGACCGTCTCGCCGCGTTCCAGCAGCCGCCGGGCGGTGTGGAAGCCGATGAAGCCGGCGGAACCGGTGACGAGAACAGGATCAGTGGACATCAGGCTGCGATAGACGGTTGGGTGCGGTTTCGCCAGCGGTGCGCGGTCAGGGCAGGGCCTCGGCCACGGCGGGGGTCGGCTCGGCGAAGCGGGCGGCGAGGTTGAGGCCGCAGGCCAGGATCAGGCAGGCGGCGGCGCCGATCAGGACGGGGCGGACGGCGCCGACGGGCGGACTGAGCGGGCGCAGGAAGAGCAGGGCCAGCAGACCGATCAGGGCCAGGGCGCCGGGCAGGTCCATGCCGATGCCGAGGAAGACGAAGTGGCCGAGGCCCATCAGCCAGGCGCCGCCGAGAACGCCCGCGACGGCGGCGGGGATCAGGCTAACCGGGCGGGTCAGGTCGGGACTGATCAGCGCCGCCAGCGCCGCCGCAGTCGCCGCCAAGAGAGCGGGCCAGACGAACAGCAGGGCGGCCTCGGGCGCGGCGCCCTGAACCATGCAGCCGAGCAGGAAGACCAGGGCGATCAGGCCCAGCCAGCCGCCCCAGGTGGAGGTCGAGGCTCTGATCGGCCACAGCGACAGGCCGGCGGCGATGACGCCTGCGCTGAGCATGATCGGACTGAAGCCGCCGATCAGCAGAACCAGAACGGTCAGGATAGCGACACCCCCGGCTACGGCGCGAGGACGCGACCGGCGCGCGCCGGTCAGAAACAGCAGGGCGAGGGCCAGGATGGTCAGGACGGCGCCCGCCTCCATCCACGGCAGGCGGCGCAGCAGGACGTAGTAGGTCTCTGATGATGTTGCGCGGCTGGCTGTCGGCCCGGCCAGCAGGCGCACGGCCTGGGCCAGCACCAGTCCGGCGGTCAGGAACCACAGGCCGTCGAGCAGGCCGCGACCGACCTGTGCCGCGCTCAGACCCGTCGCGCGGCGTGTGCGCCAGGCGGCGAAGGCGCCGAGCAGGGCGGTCAGGCCCAGTAGGACCCAGCCCATCGTCGCCGAATGGCTGAGCGTCAGACGACCGAAGACGTCGGCATAGACGGTGTTCGGACCCTTGGCGGGCAGGGCGGGGACGCGCAGCAGGGCGTCGGCGGCCTCCAGCGCTTGCGAGCCGAGGTGTTGAAGCCCGCCCTGGTCGAGGTTTTCGGGGGTGGCGTCGGCGGAATGGTACTGGGCCGGGCGGCCGATGAAGGCGAAGTTCAGCCCGCCGACGCCGCGATCCTTGGGGATGGTGAAGTCGGTGCCGTTGGGCATCTGCTCGTACATGAAGACGGCCAGGGAGGTGGCGGTGGTCCCGCCGTCGGCGCGGGCGGCGGCGCGGCGGAACAGGTCGACGGTGGGGCCGGCCTCGCGTCCGGTCTCGAACATGGCGGCGCGGCCGCCGCCGCCGCGCGCCTCCAGATTGACCACGGCCCCGATGCGGTCACGAAGCGGATGGCCGCCGAAGAAGATGCGGGCGCCGTCCAGGTTCAGCTCCTCGGCGTCGGTCAGCAGGACCACCAGATCGCGTTCAATAGGCCCGCGCGCCTGGATGGCGCGCACGGCCTCCAGGACGGCGCCGACGCCGGTGGAGTCGTCGGCCGCGCCGGGGGAGCCGACCACGGTGTCATAGTGGGCCATCAGCATGACGGCGGGCTGGCTGCGGTCTTTTCCAGGCAGGACGCCGATCAGGTTGATGGCCTGATTATCAGCCGCGTCGGGATCGCCGCCCGCCTTCTTCAGACGCTGGATCGAACCGGGCGACAGGGGGCCGGTCTGTTCCTGCGGCGACAGGCCCAGCTGGGTCATGCGGTTGGTGAGGTAGGCGCGGACGCGGGCGTGCTCGGCCGATCCGACGGGATGCGGGGCGCGGGCGATCTGTTCGATGTCGGTCATGGCCCGCGCGGCCGAGAAGGCGGCGGCCGGGGCGTCGGCGGGGCGGGGCCTTGGAACCTGGGTGGTCCAGACGGCCAGCAAGAAGGCGAGCGTCAGTGATCCGAACAGCAGGGCCAGCCGCATGTGAAAGATCCTCCCCGATCCGGGAGGCAGTAGGGCCAAGCTGGAGGCGGATGGCAAGAGGGCGGCGGCAGGTCTCCCCGCCGCCGCCCTCCGATGGCCTCAGCCCTGAAGGCCTAGAAGCGCTTCGACAGCTCCACGCCGTACATGCGCGGTTCGTTGACGAAGGCCGTCAGGTTGTTGAAGTCGATAGCGCCGATGACATTGGCCTCGTCCGTGATGTTGCGGACATAGACGGCCGCCTCGAGGCCCTGGTTCAGGTCGCGCCAGCCTGCGCGCAGGCCGCCTTCGAAATTGGTGTCCTGACGGAACTCGACCGCTTCATAGAGGAAGAGGTTGAAGTCCTTCTGCATCACCCAGTCGGTCGAGGCGAACAGTTCCTGGTCGTCGCCGATGGGGCGGACGTAGGAGAGGGTCAGGTTGGCCGAATATTCCGGCGCCTGGGGGAAGGGGTTGCCGTCGATGGCGGCGCGGTCGCTGGTCCCAACCTTCACGATCGGATCGGTGATGGTGCACAGGTGGTTGCCGCAGATGGCGACCAGCAGGTCCTTGTCCTTGATCTCGGTGTGGTTCCAGGCCACGCCGCCGGCCAGGGTGAAGCCGGCGCCCAGATAGACGTCGCCGTCGATCTCCAGGCCGTAGCCCTGACCCTTGTCGGCGTTGATCAGGCGGTTGGAGTTGTCGATGCCGCCGATGGCCGTGAACTGCATGTCCTCGACGTTATAGAGGTAGGCCGTGGCGTTCAGGCGGGCGCGACCGTTCCACAGACGCGACTTGAGGCCGGCCTCGTAGGACATGACGGTCTCGGAGTCGGCCGTGGTCAGGACCGGCAGGTTGCGCCCCTGGATCGACGGACCGCGATAGCCGCTGGCCACGCGGGCGAACAGGTTCAGGCTGTCGTTCACCTCATAAAGGGCGCTGACGTCCCAGCTGACCTTTTCGTCGCCGACCGAGACTTGACCTTCGGCGTTGGCGGGCGTGCCGACCGTGATGCGGCCGTGATAGTCGCGGCTGTCGTCGGTGTAGCGCAGGCCGCCGGTCAGTTTCAGGGCGTCGGTGACCTGATAGTTGGCTTGACCGAAGATCGACCAGGAGTCCGACTTCTGCACGATGTCGGTGACCTTGATCGGCATCAGACCGCCCGTGCCATTGAAGGTGCCCGACACCAGGTTGATGCGCTCGTCCCAGTAGAAGGCGCCGACCTGCCAGCCCAGACGACCGTCGCCGTTCGAGGCCAGGCGCAGTTCATAGGTGTTCTGCAGCAGGTCGCTGGAAAGGGTGCCGGACTCGACGTTGAACGGGGTCTTGTAGCCCGAGCCCGCCGGCGCCGAGGCCACGCCGCCGTCGATGTCGCCGTCGCCCTGGCTCCAGCCCTGGAAGGAGCCGACGACGCCCGTCAGGGTCGCCGGGCCGAAGTCATAGGCGACCTGCAGCGACTGCGAGGTGGTCTGCTGCTTCTGGAAGTTGTTGCGGCCGCCGTCGTAATAGACGGTGTCGCGGTCGAAGTTGCTGTTCAGCTTGTTCGAGCCCTTGGTCAGGACATTGGCGCGGTTCATCGTGCCCGTGCCCTCATAGTCGCGGGCCTGCAGGGTCAGCAGGGTCGACAGGCGGTCGGTCGGGGTCCAGGCGACGTGGATGCGGCCGGCCACGTCGTCGAAATTGCCGAGGTCCTTGCCGTCCTTCTTGGCGAAGGGGGCGTCATAGGCGTTGTTGATGTAGTCGTCGCGGTGGTTCCAGAGGGCGGCGACGCGGACCGACAGGGTGTCGGAAGCCGGCAGGGTCACAGCGGCCTCGGCGCGGGTCGAGCCATAGTTGCCGTAGGTGATCGAACCGAAGCCGGTGAAGTCGTCGCCGGGCTTGGTGGTGTCGATCTTGATGACGCCGGCCGGGGTGTTGCGGCCGAACAGGGTGCCCTGCGGCCCGCGCAGCACTTCCAGCTGCTTCACGTCGAACAGGGGGAAGCCCTTGAGATAAACGCTCTCCAGGACGAGGTCGTCCATGACCATCGACACCGGCTGAGAGGCGGTGAAGTCGAAGTCCACATTGCCGAGGCCGCGGATGTAGAAGCGCGGGGCGTAACGGCCGTTCGAGCTTTCGACCTGCAGGCTGGGCACCCGGCCCGAGAGGCTGAGAATGTCGGCGCCGCCGGCCGACACGGCGGTCAGGGTCTCGGTGTTCATCGCCGTGACGGCGAAGGGCACGTCGCGGATGTTTTCGCTGCGGCGCTGGGCGGTGACGACGATTTCGTCGACGCTGACGGCCTGTTCGGCGGCGTCGGCAGTCTGGGCCAGGGCGGGAGCGGCGATGAGCAGGGCCAGGCTGCTGGCCGAGATGGCGAGAGCGGTGAGGCGAGGGGACATGGGGGGGAGGGTCCTCGTTGAAACTGGCGAGGGCCTAGGTCTGCGGCGACGCTTTTGCCAGCCTCGAGAACGCCAGTTCGATGAAGCTTTCGCGACATGGACACGGTGGTCGAAAACTCGTGGTTCATGGGGCTGAACCCGGAGGCGGCGCTATTGTGCGGCGCAATGTCTCATGCGAAACGGCGGGGCTGCGCCGCCTGTTTTCGGTGAGATTTTCCCTGAATGCGCCGGGCGCGACTGACAGGGACGCCCCATGACGATCACCCCCCTCCATCGCCGCCGTTTCTTCCAGATGATGGCTGTGGCGGCGGCCGCGCCGGGCCTGGGCGCCCTGACCGGGGCGCCGGATGCGCGTGTTCTGGGCCGGGTTCTGGCCATGTCGGACTTGCATTCGGCCTATGAGCGGACCGGACAACTGTTGGCGGCGCTGGAGGCCGAAATCGCGGGTTCGGACGTTCCGCACCTGATCGCCGTCGACGGCGACATCTTCGAGCACGGCAATGTCGTCTCGGTGCGGTCGGGCGGGGTGATTGATTGGGCCTTCCTGGGCGAACTGCCCAAGCTGGCGCCCACCGTGGTCAATCTGGGCAACCACGACAACGACCTGACGCCGGACCTGCATGAGGTGGTGGCGCGGATGCGCGCGCTGGGGATCGTCGTGGTCAGCAACATCATCGATGCGCGCGACGGTCGGCCCTATGCCGAAGCGGCCGTCACCTTGCCCTGGGGCGAGCGCTCGCTGCGTGTCGTTGGAGCGGGCACGAATTCGCTGAACACCTATCCCAAGGCCAGCCGCGACTGGCTGTCGATCCCGGCGCCGGGCGACTGGGCGCAGGCGAACCTGGCCCGTCTGCTGGACGGCGCCGACCTGATGCTGGTGATGAGCCATGCGGGGGTGGCCGGAGATCGCGACATCCTGCCCCTGTTGCCCGACGGCGCCCTGATGATCGGCGGCCACAACCACCTGCTGTTCCAGCATGAGCAGGGCCGCAGCGCCTATGCCCACACCGGATCGTGGAGCAATGCCTATACGACGGCGACGCTCTACGCTGACGGCCGGATCGCCGTGGAAACGACGGCGGTGGACCTGGCCGCGGCGCCGTCGCCGCGTCTGGCTGGTCTGATCGCCACGACCCTGGCGACGCACCTGACGGATGGGGAAAAGGCGGTTCTGGGCGCTAGCCCGCGCGCCCTGAGCCTGGGCGAGACGGGGCGGGCGGTCGCCGCCGCCATGGCCAGGGCGGCGGGCGTCGAGGCGGGCTTTATCGGCCACACCACCCTGGGGACCGGCCTGCCGGCGGGGGATGTGACGCGCTACGCTTTTGACGCCGTGGTGCGGTTCGACGGCAAGCTGATGACGGCCGAGGTCACGCCCGAGCGCCTGGCGGGCTTCATGGCGCGGGCCAATCAGGACCGGCCCATGTCGCTGGCAGAGCGCAGCGGCGACTTCCTTTATGGATCGGCGGGCGGACTGGACGGCCAGACGACGGTGCGCCTGGTCACCACCGACTGGTGCGCCATGAACCAGGCCGAGTATTTCGGAACGACGGACCTGGTCTTCAGTGAAGCGCCGGAACTGCGGGTCAAGACCGTGGCGGCAGAGGGGTTGCTGGCGGCCTAGGCGGCGCGACGTAGGGCCGAAGGCGCCTTCACATAGAGGCCCTTGCGTCCGGCGACGGGGCGGAAAGCGACGCTGTCGCTCTCGGGCCGTTCGTCGAGGCCGAGGAAGAGGCAACCGTCATCGACCAGTCGCCGCTCCAGCATGTCCAGGACCTGGGCGCGGCGGGCCGGCTCCAGGTCGCCCAGAACGTGGCGGCAGAAGATGACGTCGAACTGACCCTCGTCCGTGGGCTCGTCCAACAGGTTGGCGCGTTTGAATTTCACCGTGCTGCGCAGTTCGGGGCGAGCGCGCCAGGAGTCATCGACCTGTTCGAACCAGCGCAGCATGGTGCGAGCCGACAGGCCGCGCTGGATCTCGAAGGAGGTGTATAGGCCGGACGCTGCCTTCTCGATCGCCTGTCGCGACAGATCGGTGGCCACGATCTCGACGTCGGCGCTGTTCTCCAGCGCGGCTATGGCCAGGGCGTAGGCCTCCTGGCCGGTCGAGGCGCCGGCGGACCACAGCCGCACCTTGCCGCCAGGACGGGCGGCGGTCAGGGCGGGCATCAGTTCGCGCGAAAAGACGTCGAAGACGGCGCGATCGCGGCGGAACCAGGTCTCGCCGTTCAGCAGGGCCTCGATCACCGCCCAGCCGAGCGAGGCGACCGGCTGGCTCCATAGCGTCGCCAGCATGGCCTCGACGTTATGATAGCCCTCGCGACGCGCCACGGGCCCCAGTCGATGCTCGGCCAGGTGCATCCGGTCGCGAGTCAGCCGAAAGCCGGCGCGGGACGCCAGCAAGGTCTGAAGACGATCGAAATCCTCCGGCGTCATGACGGCGACTGAACAGCTCCCACTTCGGCGAGTTTGGAATGAAGGATCTCGCCGTCAAAGGGCTTCATAACATAATCGTCGGCTCCTGCGGACAGGGCTTCTGCGATCCGCTCCGCACGGGTCTCTATGGTGCAGAACAGGACCTTGGGCGCGCGGCCGCCCGGCAGGTCGCGCAGGCGGCGCAGGAAGGACAGGCCGTCCATGACCGGCATCTGCCAGTCCAGCAGCACCACATGGGGCATGGCGCCCATGCAATAGGTCAGGGCCTCGGCGCCGTCAGCGGCTTCATCAACCTCGAAGCCCAGGTCCTCGAGGATGCGGCGCGCGACCTTGCGGATGATCCGGCTGTCGTCAACGATCAGGCAGGTCTTGGGGTCCAAGGGCTTCATCCCTTTGCGCGAAACGAAAGCGCGCGTCGCGCCATGATCGTTCCTGGGGGTTAATGGACGATTGGAGTTCGCCGAAATCGGCTCAGGCGGGTGTCCGGGCGATCAGGCCGACGCGGCCTTCTTCGCTGGCGACGTCGAGCCGCCCGCCGCTCTCGTTCACGGCCAGCCACAGCCAGTAGGGCTGAATCCACTGGCCCGCCAGGCCCTCGGTCAGGCGCTCGCCCTTGAGGCCGGTCAGGGCTTCGGGCTTGAGCCGGGCGCGATTGCCCTCGGCCGAGCCGATCAACAGCAGGCGGTCGTCCTCGCGCCGGGCGGTGATGGTGGCTATCCCGCCGGTGGGCAGGGCGCCCAAGGTCATCCACGCCAGGTTGATCAGGATGCGCGACTGAGCCTTGGTGAAGGTCTCGCCGTCGGGAATGCGCCAGTCCAGGCTCGCGCGTCCGCCTTCCGACAGGCCGGCCACCAGGCCGCGCAGCTCGGCCGAGACGAACTGTTCGCTGGTGGTGGCGGCGCCGAAGGCGACACGGGCGAAGTGGACGTGGGCCACCATCTTCCTGGCGCTCTGGCGGATCAGGTTCATGGCGTCGTCGCGCATGTCCTGGGCGGTGGGGTCTTCCAGCAGGTCCAGGCCCGACATGATGGCGCCGGCCGGGCTGATGAAGTCGTGGCACAGCTTGCCGGCGATGAAGGCGGCCAGTTCGGCGCCGCCCATAGGCAGGTCGGCGGCGTCGAGCGCGATCGAGGGCGCGGCGGCGGAAAGGTCAGGGAAGGTCATCGTTCGGACGGTCTGCTGGCGGGAATGGTCAAGGCTGACCTGATTTGCCGGTTCTTGAAACCGCGCGCATGGGCTATCGAGGCGATGACATGACGCACGCCCTTGAGACCGACCTCGCTTCCGGCGCCCTCGCCGAGACCCTTGCCGACATCGCGGAGGAGGCGGCGCGTCTGATCCTGCCTTATTGGCGTAGCGGCACGGCGGTCGAGACCAAGTCCGACGCCAGCCCGGTGACCGAGGCCGACCGCGCCGCCGAAACTCTGATCCTGGAGCGGCTGGCTGAGCGCTGGCCCGAGGTCGAGGCCGTGGCCGAGGAAGCCTCCGCCGCTGACGGCGTGCCGGTCTCGGTCGGCGAATGGTTCTGGCTGATCGACCCGCTGGACGGCACCAAGGGCTTTGTTCAGGGGCGCGAGAGCTTCACCGTCAACATCGCCCTGATGCGTGGCGAGGCCCCTGTCGCGGGCGTGGTGACCGCCCCGGCGACGGGCGTGACCTGGGCTTCAACCACGCCCGGCAAGGGCGCTGTGCGCCGCGTCTTCGGCGAGGCCTGGCGGCCGATCAAGGTGCGCGACCGTCCGGCCGAGGGCGTCGCCCTTTTGAGCCACAGCATGACCGATGAAGAGGCGACGCGCCTGGCCGCGCGCCATGGCTGCACCCAGTGGCAGGGCACGGACTCGTCGTTGAAATTCTGCCTGATCGCCGAAGGGCGCTTCGACGCCTATCCGCGTACCGGCCCGACCAGCGAATGGGACACGGCGGCGGGGCAGGCGGTGCTGGAAGCGGCAGGCGGGCGAGTTCTGGGCGCGGACGGCCAGCGCCTGACCTATCGCAAGCCGGGCTTCCTCAACGGCCCGTTCACGGCCATGGGAGGCTAGCTTCTAGGCGACCGCCGAGCCCACGCGGGCCATTTCGATCTGGGCCGACAGCCCCGGCGGCAGGTCGCGTTCCGGCACGACGGCCAGGGCCTCCATTCGTTCCGGGTTGATGGCGTCGACCATGACGCTGGCGACGGCCGGGTCCGTCAGGATGAAGGCCAGGCAGATGGATTCCGCGTTCCAGTTCGGCGTCTGATGCAGGAAGGCAAAGGAGCCGGCGTTGGCCAGGCCCTGTTCGACAGGCTTGGCGCCGAACCCGAACAGGCCCTTCTTCTTCGGCGTCCCGGCGCCCGCCGCCTTGCGCTCGGTCGACAGGCTCTCGGGATAGTAGTCGTAGGTGAAGATGGCCATGTCGCGTTCGCGCGCGGCCCGCATCCGTGAGCGGATGCGCCATTCCACATTGACGTGGAAGGGGGTGTACAGAACATCAAAGGCCCCGGTCGAGACATAGATATCCATGACCGGAGAGTCGCCGGACACCCCCAGCAGCTTCACATGGCCGGCCTTGCGCAGGGCCTTCAATGCGATCAGCGAAGCCTGGGGCAGTTCGTCGTCGGCGGGTTCGTCCAGCACGGCCACGTCGAACCAGCCGAGGCCCGAGGCGTGCAGGGCTCGGTCGATCGATCCGGTCAGGCCCTCGGCGGAGAAGTCTCGGAAGCCCTTTCTGCGGCCGTCGCCGACGCCCAGGGTGACGCCGACGCAGACCAGGCGGCGCTCGACATGGCCCAGGGCCTCGCCGACGATCTCGGCCAGGGCCGGGTCGGCGTTCTCGAGATGATAAGAGTTCACCCCGGCTTCCAGCGCGGTGAAGATCAGTTCGCTGAGGGCCGCGCGACCGCGACCGAGGGCTTCGGTTCCCAGGCTGAGCGTCAGGTTGGAGACCGCCGCGCCGGTGCCGCCGAACGGGCGATACCGCATGCTCAGCCCGCCTCGGCGGGGGCCGAGGTTTCCAGCGCCAGGGCGTGCAGTTCGCCGCCCATCTGACCCTTCAGCGCGCCATAGACCAGCTGGTGCTGACGCACGCGAGGCAGGCCCTTGAAGGCGCTCGAGACGATCTTGGCGCGATAGTGGTCGCCGTCGCCGGCCAGGTCCTCGATGGCGATGTCCGCATCGGGGAAGGCCTCGACCAGATGGGCGCGCAGGACGTCGACGGACATGGGCATTGGGGGAACTCTCGAAACAGGCGGACAGTCTGAACTGTAAAACTACCGAGGGGCGTCGGTCCTGTCAGCCCGCAACCGTGCGCGGACGTTCAAACAGGGTGACGAGCGAGCCCTTGTAGTTCGCCTCGGCATAGGGGCGATAGCCGACACGCTCGGCCAGCTTCACCGACGGGGCGTTGTCGAGCGAGATCATGCAGACGGTGCGCGGCTCCAGCCGATAGGCGTCGGTCCAGGCCAGGGCGGCCTGAAGCGCCTCATAGGCCAGGCCCTGGCCCTGGAAGGCGGGGGCGACGCCCCAGCCCAGTTCCGGCGCGTCGAAGGCTGGGGTCATTTCGCGGCGATAGTCCAGCACCCCGACGCTGCCGACATAGTCGCCGGTCTCGGTCTCGCGGATCGACCAGTTGCCGTAGCCCTTGGCCTGCCAGTGGCCCAGATCACGCAACAGCCGGAACCAGACCTCTTCCTCGGACAGGCCGCGTCCCATGATGTGGCGGGTGAAGTCGGCGTCGGCCCACAGGCCGATCAAGTCCTGCATGTCGCTGACCGCGACAGGGCTCAGGGTCAGGCGGTCGGTGGTCAGTATGGTCACATCAAACCCAGTTGCTTGAAGCTGGCCACGCCTTCGCGGCCGACGATGAGGTGGTCGTGGACCTGAAGGCTGAGCGAGCGCGCGGCTTCGATCACCTGCTTGGTCATATCGATGTCGGCGCGGCTGGGGGTCGGGTCGCCCGAGGGGTGGTTGTGGACGATGATCATGGCGCTGGCCGACAGTTCCAGCGCCCGGCGCACCACTTCGCGCGGATAGACGGGGGCATGATCGACCGTGCCCCGGTTCTGGATTTCGTCGAGGATGAGCTGGTTCTTCTTGTCGAGGTAGAGGACGCGGAACTGCTCACGCGGTTCATGCTGAAGCGACAGGCGGACATAGGCCAGCAGCGCCGTCCACGACGAGATGACGGTGCGCTTGTTGGCCTCCTCCTTGGCCACGCGGCGCGACACCTCGTGCAGGGCGGCCAGGTCCAGGGCCGTCTCGGCGCCGACCCCCTTGGAGCGGCCGCGCGAGTCCTCGGCGCGGACGGTCATCAGGTCCTCGACCGAGGCGGCCAGGACGGCGGCCAGCGACCCGAACCGGGTCAGCAGGGCCTTGGCGATGGGCTTGACGTCGCCCTGAGGCTGGCTGCGGAACAGGAAGAGCTCCAGCAGCTCATAGTCGGGCAGGTGGTGGACGCCGGCGCCGCGCGCACGCTCGCGCAGCCGTTCGCGATGACCGGCGTGGTGCGGCTTGGCCTTCGGCTTTTCCGGCGGTTGATCGAGCATCAGCCTCCCCCGAAAGGGAGACTAGCTCAGAATTTCGGGCGGAACAGGCCCTTCGGCGAGGCCGAGAAGATTTCCAGGCCGTCTTCCGTCACCCCGATGGTGTGTTCGCACTGGGACGACAGGGATTTGTCGCGGGTCACGGCGGTCCAGCCGTCCGACAGCACCTTCACCGCCGGCTTGCCCAGGTTCACCATCGGTTCGACGGTGAAGAACATGCCGGGCTTCAGCACGGCGCCCTCGCCGCGACGGCCGTAGTGCAGGACGTTGGGGCTGTCGTGGAAGACGCGGCCGATGCCGTGGCCGCAGAAGTCGCGGACCACGCTCATGCGCTGGGCCTCGACGAATTTCTGGATGGCGAAGCCGATGTCGCCGAAGGTGTTGCCCGGCTTGACCTGGGCCAGGCCCAGTTCCAGCGAGTCATAGGTGACGTCGATCAGCTTCTTGGCGCGGGCGTTGATCTCGCCGACCGGATACATGCGGCTCGAGTCGCCATGCCAGCCGTCGACGATGACCGTGTGGTCGATGTTGACGATGTCGCCTTCCTTCAGAACCTTGTCGCCGGGAATGCCGTGGCAGACGACGTGGTTGATCGAGGTGCAAACCGTCTTGGTGTAGCCCTTGTAGCCGAGGCAGGCGGGGACGCCGCCGCGCGCCAGGGTGAACTCGCGCACCAGATCGTCCAGTTCGCCGGTGGTGACGCCGGGCTTCACATGCTCGCCGATCATGTCCAGGGCCTCGGCCACCAGACGGCCAGCCTTGCGCATGCCCTCGAAGGCCTCCGCATCGTGGATGCGGATTTCGTGGCTGCGGACGAAGGCGTCGGTATCCAGGTCGGGGGTCTCGTACATGATCTGCTTTCGGGCGCGCCGCGATAAGGGGGGGAGCGGCTGGGCTGTGTCTTGGACGTCAGATGGCGAACCTAGCACAAAAGCTCAACCCCGTCAGGCGGCGACGATGACGCGGCGGAAGGCGGCGCATGGTCCGGCCTGTCGTGCTGCGGCTATCCCTTCGGGTTCGGCGGCGACGAAGAGGCCAAAATTCAGCTGGTGATTCGTGGTCGTGATGGGGGTGAAGTTGACCTTGCGGAACACGATCTTTCTCAAGAACTGCGTTATTTGGGCATTGATCTTGCCGTTGCGTAACCTCACCAAGGTGTGAAATTGTGCGACTTCATCGCCACGGTTTGGCCGATTTGCGGTCCGACAGGGGCCTTGGGCGCAACGCTTTCATGACACAGGCGCTGTGGCTGTTAGCGTCGCCTCTCTCCCCGAACAACGACCCGACCATCAGTAAGGTCGGGCGGTCCCACATAGGTGAAACAGTATGACTCCCAGGAACATGGCCCGCATCAGCGGCCTCGCGATCCTCATGGCCTCCGTGGCCGCTCCGGCCTTCGCCGGCTCCTTCTATCTGCAGGAACAATCGGTGCGCGGCGTCGGCCGGGCCAATTCGGGCGAGGCTGCGGATCGCGGCGTCGGCTCGCTGTGGTGGAACCCCGCCGCCATCGCCCGCAGCGGCCGCGAACTGTCCTTCGGCATGCACGCCATCCGCATCGATTCCGAGGTCAAGAACAGCGGCTCCTACGTGACCTATCCGGGCGGCGCCAATGTGCCGGTGACCAATCCGCGCAACACGACGGTCGATCCGATCGAGAGCGGCCTGGTGCCGAACTTCGCCTTCGCCACGCCGATCGGCGACCGCTTCGCCGTCGGCCTCTCGGTGGCCGCGCCCTACAACTTCACGACCAAGTACGAGAAGGCTTCCTTCACCCGTTACGACGCCCTGACCTCGGAGTTGCGCTCGGCCAACGCCGGCCTGACCGTGGCCTATCAGGTCAACGACTGGCTGGACGTGGGCGCCGGTCTGGACGCTCAATTCGTCAAAGCCAAGCTGACCTCGGCCCTGCCCAACCTGTCGCCCTTGCTGCCGGACGGCACCAACACCCTGGAAGGCGACGGCTGGGACTACGGCTGGAACGTCGGCGCCCAGGTGCACAAGGGTCCGTGGGACCTCGGCCTGAGCTACCGCTCCAAGATCGAGCATGAGCTGGAAGGCGACATCGCCATCGCCGGCCTGCTGGGCCCCCTGGCCGGCGCCAATGTCGCCACCGCCGGCAAGGCCAGCTTCAACACGCCCTGGTTCGCCTCGGCCTCGGTGCGCTACGCCGTCAACGACAAGCTGACGCTGAACGCCCAGGTCAACCGCATCGGCTGGTCCGAGTTCCAGGCCATCGACGTCGAATACGGCGCGGGCGGTGACTCGATCCATCAGAACTACAAGGACGTGACCACAGGCGCGATCGGCCTGGACTACGCCCTCAGCGACAAGACCACCCTGCGCGCCGGCGTCGGCTATGACCCGACCCCGACCCGTGACAGCCTGCGTACGGCCCGCATCCCGGACGCCGACCGCTGGCTGTTCTCGGTCGGCGCCTCGACCGAGGTGACCGAGGGCGTGACCTTCGACGCGGGCCTGTCCTACGTCGCCTTCAGCGATGCGGACATCTATGACGACCGCACCTTCTATGCCGGCTCGGCGGCGGCGACGACCTCGCACCTGCGCGGCACGGCCGAGGGTTCGGCCCTGGTCGCCTCCATGGGCGCGCGCTGGGCCTTCTGATCCAGCGACATCGCGAACAGGAATGCGGCGGCTCCTTTGCGGGGGCCGCCGTTTTTCTTGGTCGGCATTGCGCGGCGCCGCGAAAAAACAGTGCAATGGGCGGCGGCGGACGTTTGCGTCGCCCCCTCCACCGCTACGCGGTCCCCCTCCCCACAGAGTGGGGAGGAAAGCAGGAGCGGAAATGAAAAACGCCGGGCTCTCGAGGAGGGCCCGGCGTTTCGGTCTTGGCGCTGATCCGAAGGATCAGTTCTGCGAGCCGTAGCCCTTGCCGCCGTTCGACGGGCGACGGCGCGGACGGCGCTTCATCTCGCCGACCGGCTTGGGCTCGGCCGAGGGATTGGCGCGCGGCGACGACTTGGGACGTTCGCCCGCCATCGGATCATAGACGGCGGCCGGACGATCGGCGTGGTGGGTTCGGTCGCGGTTGGCGCCGCCCTTGCGCTGGCGGTGCGGCTGACCGCCGCCCTCCGGCTTGACGCCGTCGCGACGCGGGTTGCGAGCACGGTTGCGGCCTTCGCCGCCGCCGCGGCCTTCGCGGCCCTCACGCTCGGGCAGGGTGGCCTTCTGCTTGACGCCGGCGGCCATGATCGAGGCGTCCAGCTGGGCCAGGGCCTTGTCGTTGCGGCGGTCCACGGCCGGGATCTTCTGGCGCGTGACCTTCTCGATGTCCTTGAGCAGCTTCATCTCGTCGCCGGCGACGAAGCTGATGGCCGTGCCGTCCTTGCCCGCGCGGGCCGTACGACCGATGCGGTGGACATAGGCTTCCGGCACATAGGGCAGTTCGAAGTTCACCACATGGGTGACCTTGTCCACGTCGATGCCGCGCGCGGCGATGTCGGTGGCGACCAGGACGCGCAGCTTGCCGTTCTTGAAGGCTTCAAGCGCGCGCTCACGCTGCGGCTGGCTCTTGTTGCCGTGGATGGCGCCGGCCTCGACACCGCCGGCTTCCAGATAGGCTGCGACCTTGTCGGCGCCGTGCTTGGTCTTGGTGAAGACCAGGCAGCGCGTATAGGCGGGGTCGCTGAACAGTTCGGTCAGCAGGGCGCGCTTGCGGCCCTGTTCGATGTGGATGACCGACTGCTTGATGCGCTCGACCGTGGTGGACTGCGGCGTGACCTGGACCTTGACCGGGTCCTTCAGCAGCTCGCCGGCCAGCTTGCCGATCTCCGACGGCATGGTGGCCGAGAAGAAGAGGTTCTGACGCTTGGCCGGGATGCGGCTGACGATCTGACGGATGGGCTTGATGAAGCCCAGGTCCAGCATCTGGTCGGCTTCGTCCAGGACGAAGATTTCGGTCGACGACAGGTCCAGGGTCTTCTGCTGCAGGTGGTCCAGCAGGCGGCCGGGGGCGGCGACCAGGACGTCCAGGCCCTGTTGCAGGGCGCGTTCCTGCGGGCCGTATTTCACGCCGCCGAAGATGACGGCGACGCGGAAGCCGAGGTGGGCGCCGTACTGCTTGAAGCTGTCGGCGATCTGGGTGGCCAGTTCGCGCGTCGGCGACAGGATCAGGGCGCGCGTGGTGCGCGGCTGGGGCGCGACGCGGTTCTCGGCCAGGCGATGCAGGATCGGCAGGGCGAAGGCCGCGGTCTTGCCGGTGCCGGTCTGGGCGATGCCCAGCAGGTCCTTGCCCGCCATGACGTCGGGGATGGCCTTGGCCTGGATCGGGGTCGGCTTTTCGTAGCCGGTCGAGGCCAGGGCCTGGAGGAGGGCCTTGTTCAGGCCCATGGATTCAAAAGTGATATTGCTCACGGAGCGTCTTTCGCTTGCGGAAGTGCGCATCCCGCGTGCGTCGGGTCGAGAAGGCGAAGCCTTCTGACCGCACGCAACAAGGAAGACGCACCGCCAGTCCCGATAGAGCTTCGGAATGAAGCCGTCGGGGTGGATCGGGCGCCGCCCCGCGTGTCCGGACGACGTAATGACTCTGAGGTCTGGCCGGCTGCGTCTGCAATCAGGTCTTCGGGGAGGAAGACCCACACGCGTTGCAGGAAACCGGATACCGCGATTGTGCGGTGCAGCGCAGATGGGCCTCAATAGCGGCCAAGTCAAGGCGAAGGACGGATAAGCCTAGAGCAGGCTGACCGCCATATTGACCGCCAAGGCCAGGATGACCGTGTTGAAGACGAAGGCGATCAGGCTGTGGACGGTGGCGATGCGGCGCAGTCTGCGGCTGCTGATCTGGATGTCGGCGGTCTGGCTGGCCACGCCTATGATCAAGGAGAAGTGCAGGAAGTCCCAGTAGTCGGCCTCGCTTTCACCAGGGAAGATCAGGCCCCGGCGGTCGCCCTTGCCCTTGCTGGACGGGGCGTAGAACTCGTGGGCGTAGTGCAGGGCGAAGATGACGTGGACGAAGAGCCAGGAGACGGCGATGGTGCCGATGGAGAAGAGGGCCTCGGCCGTCGTGGGTTTGCCGCCGTCCGCCGTCTCCATGACGATGACGAAGACGCTGGCCCCCGCCGCCAGCAGGCTGAGCGGCAGGACGGCGGCGCCGGCTTGATCGAGGGCCGCCGCGCGTCGACGGATGGCGTCGGCGGTGCGGGCGCGCCGCAGCCGGGCCAGGGTGAGCAACAGAAAGACGCTGGCGCTGACGTCCCAGGCCACGGCGACGCGCATCTGCCAGTCCCAGGCGGCGGGGGTGGCGGCGACGGCGACCGCCAGAACTCCCAGGCCCAGCCACAGGGCGGCGTGCAGTCGGAACGAGCGGACGATCCAGGACATGGATGGATGATGGCGCGGTTCTGCGACGGCAGCCAGTGGGACTGAACAA
Source organism: Brevundimonas sp. CEF1 (assembly GCF_051353055.1). NCBI lineage: Bacteria > Pseudomonadati > Pseudomonadota > Alphaproteobacteria > Caulobacterales > Caulobacteraceae > Brevundimonas > Brevundimonas sp. CEF1. Next base: position 3,251,905 of record NZ_CP195593.1, on the reverse strand, counting down.
ATCCGCCCTGTGCCCGTTCGGTCAGGGGCGAAGGAGCGGAACATGGCGACGCGACCGACCTGGCAGGGGCATCTGAAGCTGTCGCTGGTGACCTGTCCGGTCGCCCTCTACACGGCCACGACCAGCGCCGGCGACGTGCGTTTTCACCTGATCAATCCGGCAACGAACAACCGCATCCGCATGGTGACGACGGACCCCGACACCGGGCCGGTCGAGCGGTCCGACCTGGTCAAGGGCTATGAGGTCTCGGCGGGCGAATACGTCCTGTTCGACGAGGCCGACTTCGACAAGGTGAGGCTGGACAGCACCCGGACCATCGCCATCGATCAGTTCGTCGATGAGGCGGACATCGACCGGCTCTATTGGGACGATCCCTTCTATGTGGTGCCGGAAAAGGGCGTGGGGGTCGAGGCCTTCGCCGTGATCCGAGAGGCGATGAAGAGCGCGGGCAAGATCGCGCTCGGTCAGTTGGTGCTGCGCGGCAAGGAGCGGCAACTGGCGCTGGAGGTCCACGGCAAGGGGCTGGTGGCCTACACCCTGCGCGCCCATGACGAGGTGAAGGACGCCGACGACTTCTTCGACGACATCCCGGCGGTGACGGCCGACGCCGACATGGTCGAGATCGCCGCCCGCATCATCGGCCAGAAGGAGGCGGAGTTTGACCCGGCCCGTTTCCACGATCGCTACGACGAGGCCCTGCGCGAGATGATCGCCGCCAAGCAGAAGGGCGGCGTGGTCTCGGCGCCCGAACCGGACGACACGAACGTCATCGACCTGATGGCGGCGCTGAAGGCCAGTTTGAAGGGGCCGGCCAAGCCTGCGACCAAGAAGCCTGTGCCGAAGACGAAGGCGGGCTAGAGGTCGGCCGTGGCGACCACATGGCCGAAGTGGTGCCGCCACAGCCGGGCGCCCAGTTCGCCCGAGCGATCCAGCGACGAGCCGACGGTCAGGTCGCTGATCAGGGTCGGGGTCAGGCCGGCGTCGAACAGGGCGAAGCCGGCGGCCAGGACGCAGGTGTCGGCCTGGATGCCGCAGACCAGGACCCGTTCCGGGTTCAGGCTCTTCAGATGGGCGATGGTTTCGGGCGTCGGGGCATAGCCGTGTTTCACGTGAACCACGTCGGCGGTGATCAGGCTGTCGTCATCGGGGCCGGGGGTCCAGCCGAGCTGGCGCGCGAAGGGGGTGACGGCCTCGTCGTGGCGCTCGACCGTGGCCACCGACGGCATGGTCCCGATCAGGCGATTGACGCCCTCGATCAGCCAGTCCGGCGGACTGAAGCTGGGCTGGATGTCGATGACCAGCAGGGCCTGTGGGATCAACGCTTCTTGCCCAGTTCGGCGGCGATGTCCTTGGTCATGCGGCCGACCTTGCGGTGGGCGGCGGTGATCTGGTCCTTGGTCACGCCCCAACGCTTCATCCAGTATTCGACGGCCTGACGCTCGGACAGGTCCAGCCGGTCCTTGTCGATGAAGCCGCGCTTGTCCTTGAGGCCCGCCATGAGGGTGTCCTTGATCCGCAAAGACCAAGCCTAGCACCAAAGCGGCGAAACGGCCCCTTCTTCAGACCAAGAAGGGGCCGACTTTTCTAGCAGCCGGCGGAGGCTGTGGCCGCCGTCATGCGGGTCTCGCGTCGAACCAGCAGCAGGACCAGGATCAGGCCCGAGGCCGCCATGGCCGCCCCGGCCAGGGCCACGGCGGGGTAGCCGAGGTTGAGGCCGATCACCGCTCCGCCCAGGGCCGCGCCGATGGCGTTGCCCAGGTTGAAGGCGCCGATGTTCATGGCCGAGGCCAGGTTGGGCGCGTCGGCGGCGGCCGTCATCACTCGCATCTGCAGCGGCGGCACCAGGGCGAAACTGGCCACGCCCCAGGCGAAGATGACCACGGCGGCCGGCGCCTGCCACGGCATGACGACGGCGAACAGGATCAGCAGGGCGGCCAGGGCGGCCAGGGTGACGATCAGGGTGCGGTCCACCGAGCGGTCGGCGAAGCGCCCGCCCAGCCAGTTGCCCACCGTCAGACCGACGCCATAGACGACCAGCATGGCGGTGACGAAGGCGCCGGAGGCCAGGGTCTGTTCCTTCAGGATCGGGGCGATATAGGTGAAGACGGTGAACATGGCGCTGGAGCCGATGACGGTCAGGGCCAGGGCGGCCAGAACCGGGCCGCGCTTCAGCACCGCCAGCTCGGCCTTCATGGCGCCGCCATCGGTTGAGACCTCGACCGGACCGTGGGGCAGGGTCAGACGCAGGGCGATCATGGCCAGGGCGCCCAAGCCCGCAATGCCCCAGAAGGAGGCGCGCCAGCCCAGGGTCTCGCCGGCCCAGGCGGCCAGGGGCACGCCGGTGATGTTGGCGATGGTCAGGCCCATGAACATGGCCGCCACCGCGCCCGCGCGCCGGTTCGGCGCGACCACGCTGGCGGCGACGATGGAGCCGACGCCGAAGAAGGCCCCGTGGTTGAACGAGGTCACGACCCGCGCCGCCATCAGGCTCCAATACTCAGGCGCGACGGCCGACAGCAGGTTGCCCAGGGTGAAGATCCCCATCAGGCCGATCAGCAGGGTCCGGCGCGGCACGCGGCCGGTGGTCAGGGTCATCAGCGGCGCGCCGATCAGGACGCCGAAGGCGTAGGCGCTGACCAGCAGGCCCGCCGCCGGGATGGAGACGCCCAGGTCGCCGGCGATGACGGGCAGCATGCCCATGGGGGCGAACTCGGTCACGCCGATGCCGAAGGCGCCGACGGCGAGGGCCAGAAGGGGAGGGTTGAGTTTCATGGGGCGGAAACCTTGGCTCAGACCAGGGCCGGGTTCAGGCGAGCGAACCCTTCCTGCTGGCGATAGGGGGCGTGGGGATAGGGCGGCAGGACGTCGCTGGCGGCGTCGAGCGCGGCGACCTGCGCCGGCGTCAGGCTCCAGCCGACGGCGCCGAGATTCTGGCGCAGCTGTTCCTCGTTGCGGGCGCCGATGATGACCGAGGAAACGGTCGGACGTTGCAGCAGCCAGTTGATCGCCACCTGGGGCACGGTCCTGCCGGTCTCGGCGGCGACGGCGTCCAGGGCGTCGACGACGCGATACAGGTGCTCGTCCTCGACCGGCGGGGCGAAGGCGGCGGTCTGATGCAGGCGGCTGCCGTCGGGGATGGGGGCGTCGCGGCGGATCTTGCCGGTCAACCGGCCCCAGCCCAGGGGGCTCCACACCAGGGCGCCGAGGCCCTGATCGGCGGCCAGCGGCATTAGGTCGGCCTCATAGGCGCGGCCGATCAGGGAATAATAGACCTGATGGGCGATGAAGCGGGGACGGGCGTCGCGGTCGGCAAGGCCTTGCGCCTTCATCAGGGCCCAGCCGGGATAGTTGGAGACGCCGGTGTGGCGCACCTTGCCTGAGGTCACCAGCAGGTCCAGCGTGGCCAGCAGTTCCTCGACCGGGGTCGAGGCGTCGAAGGCGTGCAGTTGCAGCAGGTCGATATGGTCCGTGCCGAGGCGGCGCAGGGCGGCCTCGACGGAGCGGATCAGGCGGTCGCGCGACACGCCCCAGTCATTGGGGCCGTCGCCGGTCGGCAGACCGGTCTTGGTCGAGATCAGCACCTGATCGCGGCGGCCCTTGATCGCCTGGCCCAGGACCTCCTCGGAGGCGCCGTCGGAATAGACGTCGGCGGTGTCGAACAGATTGACCCCGGCCTCCAGGCAGATGTCGACCAGGCGGCGCGCCTCGGTCACGTCGCTATTGCCCCAGGCCCCGAACAGGGGGCCGGAACCGCCGAAGGTCCCTGTGCCGAAGCTGAGGACCGGCACGCGCAGGCCTGACGATCCGAGTTGACGATAGTCCATGACGGTCCCTTCCGTTCTGTTCGAAGGCGCACAGATGGACGGCGGGGGCCGCGCGCGTTAGAGGCGGTTCAGGCCAAGGATTTTTGAAATGAACGCAAAGATGCAGGCGGGCGGGGCCGATCGGGCGCGCGAGATGGCGGTCTTCGCGGCGGTGGCGGCCAGCGGCAGTTTCTCCGCCGCCGGGCGCGACCTGGGGCTGACCCCCTCGGCGGTCAGCCGGACCCTGGACCGGATCGAGGCGCGGCTGGGGGTGCGGCTGATGCTGCGCACGACCCGGACCCTGACCCTGACGCCGGAGGGGCAGGCCTATCTGGGCGCGGCGCGGCGCATCCTGTCCGATCTGGACGACGCCGAGCAGGCCATCGCCGACCAAGGGGCGCCGCGCGGACGGCTGCGGGTCAGCGCCTCCCTGTCGCACGGGCGGCTGTGTGTGGTGCCCCTGCTGGGCGATTTTGTCGCCCTCTATCCGCACATCCTGGTCGACATCAATCTGACCGATGTGGTGGTGGACGTGGCGGCGGGGCAGGCGGACGTGGCCATCCGCTTCGGCCCCCTGGCCGACAGCGGCCTGACGGCGCGCAAGCTGGGCGAGACGCGGCGCGTCATCGTGGCCTCGCCCGCCTATCTGGCCGCGCGCGGGACTCCGAGGACGCCCGAGGACCTGCACGACCACAACTGCCTGAATTTCAACTTCCGCCGCGTCGAGCCGGTCTGGCCGTTTGTGCGCGAGGGGCGGGAATACAGCCTGTCGGTCAGGGGCGCTGTCGAGGCCAACAACGGCGAGACCCTGGGCCAGTTGGCGGCGGCTGGGGTGGGGGTGACGCGGGTGGGCGCCTTCAGCGTGGCCGATGACGTGGCGGCCGGCCGGCTGGTCCCCCTGCTGGAGGACTTCAATCCGGGCGACGTGGAGAACATCCACGCGGTCTTCGTCGGCGGGGCCAATACCCCGGCGCGGGTGCGGGTCTTCGTCGACTTCCTGGCCGAGCGGCTGAAGGCCTAGCCCAGCTGGCGCAGGGCGGGCTTCAGCGACGCCGCCGAGGCGCGAAAGTCCGCCCAGGGATCGGGCGCCTGCAAGAGGTCGGCGGCGCTCAGCAGGGTGAAGGCGGTCGGGTCCAGACCGGGCTTCACCTGATCCCAGGACAGGGGGCAGGCGATCCCGGCGCCGGGCCGGGCGCGGGGCGACCAGGGGGCGACGGCGGTGGCGGCGCGGCCGTTGCGCAGATAGTCGAGGAAGATCTTTCCGCTGCGCGCCTTCTTGGCCAGGGTAGTGGTGAAGCGGTCGGGATGGTCGGTCTTCAGGGCCTCGGACACCCCCTTGGCGAAGGCCTTGGCCTGATCCCAATCGACGCGACTGCGGGCGTCCGCCTTGATCGGGACGACCACGTGCAGACCCTTGCCGCCGGTGGTCTTGACGAAGGGGCTCAGGCCCTGGGCTTCGAGACGGAGTTTCAGCAGGAGGGCGGCGGCGACCACGGCGTCGAAATCCAGTCCTTCGTCGGGGTCGAGGTCGAAGGTGATCTGATCCGGCGTCTCGGGATCGCCGGGCTTGCAGCCCCAGGGGTGCAACTCCAGCCCGCCGGACTGGCCGATGGCGATCAATCCGCTGAGGTCGGTGACGGCGAGATAGAGCCGGCCTTCGCCGACATCGACGGCGCGTAGGCCCGGATGGCGGCCGGCCAGGGCATGCCGCTGGAAGAAGCGTTGGCCATCTATGCCGTCCGGCGCGCGGATGATGGAGACGGGGCGGTCGAGAATGTGGGGCAGGAGGCGCTCGGCGGCGGCCTCGTAATAGGCGATCAGGTCGGCCTTGGTGACGGCGGGGTGGGCGTCGGTGGTGGGCCACAGGATCTTGTCGGGGTGGGAGATGGTCACGCCCGCGACGACCAGCTTGACGGGCTTGGCGGCGAGTGACGGCGGCTGCGGCGGCGCGGTGACGTCGGCGGGCGCCTTGTCTTCGCGCAGCCCCTTGAAGGCGGCCTGACGCAGGAGGCCGTCCCTGGAGTAGCCCGCGTGTTCGATCTCGGCGACGAGGACGGGGGCGACCCAGTGCAGTTGGTCCTCCGCCTCGGGCGTGGCGACGAAGGGCGAGCGGTCGGCGGCGGCGGCCTTTAGCGCGGGCAGAAGGCTCTTGGTCAGGGCCGCCGAATAGCCCGTGCCGACGCGGCCCAGATAGCGCAGGCCGCCCTTTGTCTTCACCCCGACCAGCAGGGAACGGAAGCGGGTTGCGCCCTCCGACGACCAGCCGCCGATGAGCACTTCGTCGCGGCCCCGGCACTTGGCCTTGATCCAGGCGACCGAGCGCCCGGCGCGATAGGGGGCGTCCAGCGTCTTGGAGATGACGCCTTCCAGATTCATGCGGCAGGCGCTTTCCAGGAAGGTCTGACCACTGGCCCCGAAATGCTCGACGTAGCGCAGGCGAGCGGCGGCGGCCTTGGGCGTGCGGTCGATCAGGGCCTGAAGTCGGGCCTTGCGGTGCGACAGGGGCAGGCGGCGCAGGTCCTCGGACCCGTCGAACAGGAGGTCGAAGGCGAAGTAGACCAGGCGGTCGGTCGCGCCCTCCGAAATGGCGGTCTGTAGGGCCGAGAAGTCCGGCATGTCGTGATCGTCCAGGGCGCACAACTCGCCGTCGAGCACGCCGTCGGGCCAGTGGGCGGCGTCGGCGGCCAGTTCGGGAAAGCGGTCGGTCCAGTCCAGCCCCTTGCGGGTGCGAAGGGTCGCGCGCCCGCCGCCGGTGGCGACCTGGATGCGGTAGCCGTCGAACTTGATCTCATGCGCCCAGCCCGGCGCCGAGGGCGGGCGGTCGGCGACCTGGCACAACTGGATCGGGACGAAGGCGTGGGGTTTGGCGAGGGGGTGCGTCGCCCTGGACGGCTGGGGTTTGGGCGGCGACTTGCGCGTCGTGGCCTTGGATGAGGTCCATTGCGTCTCGCCCTCGGCGATCTGGGCCAGGCTGCGTCCGCTGACGACCGAGGCGTCGATCTCGGCCAGGGCGTCGCCTTCGCCATCGACGGCATAGGCGTCCTTCTCCTTGATCAGCAGCCAGTTGGGTCGCTTGGAGGGCTTGCCGCGATCGGACTTGAGCCGGATCAGGGCCCAGCCGCCCTTTAGCCGCTCGCCGTCGAGGGTCAGCTTGATAGCCCCCTTGGCGAAGGCGGCGTCGATGTCGGCGTCCTGGGGGGTCCACTCGCCGACGTCCCAGAGTTGCACCGTGCCGGCGCCGTAATTGCCCGCCGGGATGGTGCCTTCGAAGCCGCCATAGTCGAGCGGATGGTCCTCGACCTCGACCGCCAGACGCTTGACGTGGGGATCGCGCGACGGGGCCTTGGTCACGGCCCAGGACTTCAGCACCCCGTCGTGCTCGATGCGGAAGTCGTAGTGCAGATGCGACGCGGCGTGGCGCTGGATCAGATAGCGCAGGCCGGTCTGGCGCGGCTTGAGCTTGCGGCCCTTTGGCTCCGGCGTGACGCCGAAGTTCCGTTTGGCCTGATAGGTGCCGAGTTCACCGCGCGCCGCCATCCAGCCAGAACGCAGAGGGGCGGCGAAGGCTTCACGCGCTCGCCGCCCGGTGGATCAGTGCATGGCTTCGCCGTGCTGGCTGTAGTCGAGGCCCTCGATCTCGGCCTCCTTCTCGACGCGTAGGCCGACGGTGTATTTGCAGATCATCAGCACGACGAAGGTGCCGACGGCGCTCCAGACCATGGCGCCGCCCAGGCCGATGGCCTGCTTCCACACCGTGGCCCCCTCCGCGACGGGGTTGATGGCGGCGTTGGCGAAGACCCCGGTCAGCAGGGCGCCGGCGATGCCGGCGATGCCATGCACCCCGAAGGCGTCCAGGCTGTCGTCATACTTGAGTTTATGTTTCAGCCAGACTGCGCCGACATAGGCGATGGGGCCGGAAATCAGACCGATGAAGAAGGCCCCCTTGGGGTCGACGAAACCGGCGGCGGGGGTGATGGCGACCAGACCGGCGACCACGCCGGTCAGCAGGCCCAGCAGGGTCGGCTTCTTCTTCAGCGTCCACTCGACCGCGATCCATCCGACGGCGGCGGCGGCGGGGGCCAGCAGGGTGTTGAAGACGGCGACCGCGGCGATCTCATTGGCCCCGGCAGCTGAGCCGCCGTTGAAGCCCATCCAGCCGACGAAGAGCAGGCCCGTGCCGATGGCGGTGAAGGCCAGGTTGTGCGGGGCCATGTTGTCGCGGCCCCAGCCGTGGCGCGGGCCCAGCACAATGGCGCAGACCAGACCGGCCACGCCCGCATTGACGTGGACCACGGCGCCCCCGGCGAAGTCGAGCACGCCCAGCTCGCCCATCCAGCCGCCGCCCCAGACCTGATGGCAGATCGGCGCATAGACGATCAGGTGCCACAGGGTGAAGAAGAGCACGCTGGCCGAGAACTTGATCCGCTCGGCGAAGGCGCCCGCGATCAGGGCCGGGGTGATGATGGCGAAGGTCAGCTGATAGCCGATCCACAGGAACTCGGGCAGGCCGGGGGTCAGGCTGTGCGCGGTCTTCACCCCGACGCCGTTGAGGAAGAGGGCCTGAACCCCGCCGATGAAGCCGTTGGCGGGGCCGTCAATCGTGCCAAAGGACAGGGTGTAGCCGGCGACGAACCACAGGACGGTGACGATGGCCATGGCCGCCGTGGAATGGGCGATGGTGGCGATCAGGTTCTTCTTGCGCACCATGCCGCCGTAGAAGAGCGCCAGACCCGGCAGGGTCATCATCAGCACCAGGGCCGTTGAGGTCAGGATCCAGGCCGTGCCCGGCCCATCCAGCGCCAGCGGGACCTGATGCGCCAGCAGGTTCGGCGGCGCGGCGAAGGCGGGCGCCGCGAACGCAAAGGCGAAAAGGCCGCAACAGAATGCTGCGGCCTTGGTGATCGTCGGTGGTGTCATGAAGGTCTCGAGGAGAAGACGCGGGCGAAAAGGAGAGGGCGACGTCAGGCCGGTTGGGCCAGCCTGACGTCGGTGTTGGCGGCCTCGGCGGCGAGGACGGTCTTGGGCGCGATGCGGACGAAGCGCGGTGCGAACTTCGTCCAGTCGGCCAGGACGCGTTTGGCCAGGGGCGAGGCGGTGGCGGCGGCGTGGGCCTCGATCAGGGCCTTGAGCCGCGTCTCGGCTTCGGCGTCGATGCGACCGATCCCGGCCATGTCGCCGTTCAGGGCCTGAGCCGCGCGGCCCTCGGCGTCCAGCACGAACAGCTCGCCGCCGCTCATGCCCGCCGCCAGGTTCCAGCCGACCGAGCCCAGCACGACCACACGACCGCCGGTCATGTATTCGCAGCCGTGCGCGCCCAGACCCTCGACCACGGCTTCGGCGCCCGAGTTGCGGACGGCGAAGCGTTCGCCCGCCGCGCCGGCCACGAACAGACGGCCCGAGGTGGCGCCATAGAGGGTGGTGTTGCCGCAGACCTGCTGGTCGGCGCGCCACTCATAGGGACGGACGTGGATGTCGGCGCCCGACAGACCCTTGCCGACATAGTCGTTGACCTCGCCGGTGACGTCGAGGATCAGGCCCTTGGCCCCAAAGGCGCCGAAGCTCTGACCGGCGATGCCTTCCAGCTTCAGTTTCAGACGGCCTTGCGGACCCTGAGGGCCGAACTTGCGGACGATGGCCGAGGAGACCCCGGCGCCGGCGGTGCGCTGGGTATTGTTCAGCGGATAGGACAGTTCCAGCGTCTGGCCACGTTCGAGGAAGGGGGCGGCGTCCTTCAAGACCTGGGCGTCCAGGCTTTCGGGGACCGGCTGGCGAACCTTGTCGGCCCAGCGGCCGGGCCGGTCGACGTCGACCTTCATCAGCAGGGGGTTGAGGTCCAGATCGTCCAGGTGCGAGCCGCCGCGCCGCGTCTGACGCAGCAGGTCGGTGCGGCCGACGATCTCATCGATCGTGCGCGCGCCGATGGAGGCCAGGATCTCGCGGACCTCCTCGGCGATGAAGGTGAAGAGGTTGACCACCTTCTCCGGCGTGCCGGTGAACTTGGCGCGCAGGCGCTCGTCCTGAGAGCAGACGCCGACGGGGCAGGTGTTGGAGTGGCACTGACGCACCATCAGACAGCCCATGGCGATCAGGCCCGAGGTGCCGATGCCGTATTCCTCGGCCCCCAGAAGCGCGGCCAGGACCACGTCGCGGCCGGTGCGGATGCCGCCGTCGGCGCGCAGGCTGACCGAGGAGCGCAGATGGTTCAGGCTGAGGACCTGATGGGCCTCGGCCAGGCCGATCTCCCACGGCATGCCCGCGTGCTTGACCGAGGTCTGGGGCGAGGCGCCCGTGCCGCCGTTGTGCCCGGCGATCAGGATGGCGTCGGCCTTGGCCTTGGCCACGCCCGAGGCAATGGCGCCGATGCCGGTGGCCGAGACCAGTTTGACCGTGACCTTGGCGTCGGGGTTGATCGCCTTCAGGTCGTAGATCAGCTGGGCCAGATCCTCGATCGAATAGATGTCGTGGTGCGGCGGCGGGCTGATCAGGGTCGTGCCCGGAACCGCGTGGCGCATCCGGCCGATGAACTCGGTGACCTTGAAGCCGGGCAGCTGGCCGCCCTCGCCGGGCTTGGCGCCCTGGGCCACCTTGATCTCGATCTCGCGGCACTGGTTCAGGTATTCGGCGGTGACGCCGAAACGGCCCGAAGCCACCTGCTTGACCGCCGAGTTGGCGTTGTCGCCGTTCGGGCGCGGCACATAGCGGGCCGGGTCCTCGCCGCCCTCGCCGGAGACGGCGCGCGCCCCCATCCGGTTCATGGCGATGTTCAGCGTCTCATGCGCTTCAGGGCTGAGGGCGCCCAGAGACATGGCCTGGGACAGGAAGCGGCGGCGGATGTCCGAGACGCTCTCGACCTCGTGCAGCTGGACCGGGGTCAGCCCCTCCTTGAAATCCAGCAGGTCGCGCAGGGCCAGATCCGGCTGCTCGCGGACGGCGGCGGAGTATTGCTTGAAGCGCTTGAAGTCGCCGCGGTTCACCGCGTCCTGCAGCAGGTGGATGGTCTTCGCGTCATGGGCGTGGGCCTCGCCGCCCGCACGGATGCGGAAGAAGCCGCCCATGGACGGAGACGGGACCGCCGCGCCAAAGGCCACGGTGTGACGCTTGAGCGCCGCCTGCTCCAGACCGGCCAGACCGATGCCGGAGATGCGCGACGGCGCGCCGGGGAAGAACTCGGCGGCCAGGGCGCGCGACAGGCCCAGAACCTCGAACTCGCAGCCGCCGCGATAGGCGGAGATGATGCTGATGCCCTTGCGCGCCAGCACTTTCAGTAGTCCAGCCTCGATGCCGTGCTTGTAGTTGAGGCAGGCGTCGTGAAGTGTCAGGCCCGGATAGGCCCCGCGATCCAGACGTTCCTGGAACAGCTCCTGCGCCAGCCAGGGATTGACGGCGGTGGCGCCGACCCCGACCAGAACGGCGAAGGCGTGGGGGTCCAGGGTCTCGGCGGAGCGCACGACCAGCGAGCAATAGGTCCGCAGACCCGCCGCGATCAGGCGGCCGTGGGTGCCGGCGGTGGCCAGGATCATCGGCGCGGCCAGACGCTCGGCCGAGGCGTGCTCGTCGGTCAGGACGATCAGGGTGGCGCCCTCGCGCGCGGCGGCCTCGGCCTCGTCGCGGATGCGGTCCAGCGCCTGACGCAGGCCGGCGCCGGAGCGGTCGCCTTGAGCCGGGACCGGGTAGGTGCAGTCGATCACCGTGGTCGAGCCGTCGGCGACGACGCCCAGCAGGCGCTGGTACATGCCGGTGGTCAGGACCGGGCTGTCCAGCACGAAGACCTCGGTCTGGGCCTCGTCCTGGGCCAGGATATTGCCCAGGTTCTTGAAGCGGGTCTTCAGGCTCATGGCCCCGGCTTCGCGCAGGGGGTCGATGGGCGGGTTGGTGACCTGGCTGAAGTTCTGGCGGAAATAGTGGGCCAGGGGGCGGGGCAGGCTGGACAGGACGGCGGGCGGGGCGTCGTCGCCCATGGAGCCGACCGCCTCCTTGCCGTCGCGGACCAGGGCGTCCAGCAGCAGGTCCAGATCCTCGCGGCTGAAACCGGCGGCGATCTGGCGCCGGATCAGGGCCTCGCCGGTGGCGGCGCGCGGCTCGGGGCCGGGGCCGATGATGGGCTCCAGATCGACCATGTTCTCCAGCCACTGTTCATAGGGCTGGGCGGCGGCCAGGGCGTCGACGGCCTCATGCTCGTCATAGATGCGGCCGTGCTTCAGGTCGACGGCGATCAGCTTGCCGGGGCCGATGTGCAGGCGGCGCTTGATGCGGCCCTCGGGCAGGGGAACCAGACCGGCCTCGGAGCCGGCCAGCAGCAGGCCGTCCACGGTCTCGACGGCGCGCAGGGGGCGCAGGCCGTTGCGGTCCTTGCCCGCCACGACCCAGCGGCCGTCGACGGCGCACAGGGCGGCGGGGCCGTCCCACGGCTCCATCACCGCATTGCAGTAGGCGTAGAGGGCGCGGTGCTCGGGCTTCATCACCACGTCGTCCGAGGACCAGGCTTCGGGCACCAGCAGGGCCTTGGCCAGGGGGGCGGGACGCCCGGCGCGGACCAGAACCTCGAAGACATTGTCCAGGGCCGCCGAGTCCGAACCGCCCGGCTGGACCACCGGCTTGACCTCCTGATCACGCTCGCCGAAGGCCGAGGCGGCCATGCGGATCTCGTGGGCGCGCATCCAGTTCAGGTTGCCCTGAAGCGTGTTGATCTCGCCGTTGTGGGCCAGCATGCGGAAGGGCTGGGCCAGCTTCCACTCGGGGAAGGTGTTGGTCGAGTAGCGCTGGTGGAAGACGGCGTAGCCCGACTCGACGCTGGGGTCGTTCAGGTCGTGATACAGCTGGCCCAGCAGCTCGGCGCGGACCATGCCCTTGTAGACGATGGAGCGGGCCGACAGGGAGCACAGGTAGAAGCCGTTCAGGCCTGAAGCCTGCACCGCCTTTTCGATGCGGCGGCGGCACAGGAAGAGCTCGCGCTCCAGTTCCTCGATCTCCATGCCCTCGGGGGCGGCCAGCATGATCTGCTCGATCTCGGGCCGGGTGGCGTCGGCGCGGACGCCGACGACCGACAGGTCCAGCGGGGTCTGGCGCCAGCCGTAGATGTAGAAGCCCGAGCGGATGGCCTCGGCCTCGACGATGGCGCGGGCGTGGTCCTGGGCGCCCAGGTCGGTGCGCGGCAGGAAGACCTGACCCACGGCGATGGGGCCGGGACGCAGGGTCTGGCCGACGGCGCGCACCTGGGCCGCGAAGAAGGCCTGGGGCAGTTCGATCATGACGCCGGCGCCGTCGCCGGACAGGCCGTCGGCGTCGACCGCGCCGCGGTGGGCCACCGCCTTCAGCGACTTGATGGCCATCTCGACGATCTCGCGACGCGGCTTGCCGTCGATGGCGCAGACCAGGCCCACGCCGCAGGCGTCGCGTTCCGACGATGGGTCATAGGCGCCGCCGTCGATCAGGCGGGCGCGGTTGGCTTCGTATTGGGCCAGCCAGTTTTGTTGCGATGCGTCGGTCATGCGGCGGCTTCCTCGGTACGCGCGCGCAGGTAGCGGTCGATTTCAGCCGCGGCGTCCTGGCCGTCGCGCACGGCCCAGACGACGAGGGAGGCGCCGCGCACGGCGTCTCCGGCGGCGAACACGCCGGGCAGGGTGGTGGCGAAACCGCCACGCGCCACCTGCAGGGTGTTCCACTTGGTCAGGCCGAGGTTGGCGTCCAGCTGTTCGCCAAAGGCCTCGGGTTCAAAGCCGAGGGCCTCGATCACCAGGTCGGCGGGCAGGTCGAAGTCCGAGCCGGCCACCGGGGCGATGTCGCGCCGCCCGCCGGCCGAGGCCTCGGTCAGGGCCATGCGCTGGGCGCGGACGGCGGTGACAGCCTCGCCCTTGGACATCAGGGCCTTGGGCGCGCCCAGCCATTCGAAGCGGACGCCTTCCTCTTCGGCGTTCTGCACTTCGCGGGCAGAACCCGGCATGTTGTCGCGGTCGCGGCGATAGAGGCAGACGACGCTGTTCGCGCCCTGGCGGATGGCGGTGCGGACGCAGTCCATGGCCGTGTCGCCGCCGCCGACGACGACGACGTCGCGACCGGCCGCGTGGGGCGCTGACGCGTCGGCGACGTCGCCGCAGTCGACGCGGTTCTGGGCGATCAGGAAGTCCAGGGCGGCGACGGTGTCGTTCGGACCGCGACCGGGCACGCTGAGCGTGCGGGCCTGATAGACGCCCATGGCCAGCAGGACGGCGTCGTGGCGATCACGCAACTCGTCCATCGTCACATCGACTCCGACGTTGGTGTTGAGCACGAACTTGACCCCGCCCTCGACCAGACGGTCGACGCGGCGCTGGACGATGGGCTTCTCAAGCTTGAAGCCGGGGATGCCGTAGGTCAGCAGGCCGCCGGCGCGGTCGTGGCGGTCATAGATCGTGACGGCGTAGCCCTCGCTGCGCAGACGGTCGGCGGCGGCCAGGCCGGCGGGGCCGGAGCCGACGATGGCCACGTTCTGGCCGCGTTCGGCCAGGGGGCGGATGGGCTCGACCCAGCCGTTGTCGAAGGCGGCATCCGCGATCCAGGCCTCGACCGAGCCGATGGTGACGCCGTCCCAGCCGGACTGTTGCAGGGTGCAGGCGCCCTCGCACAGGCGATCCTGAGGACAGATGCGGCCGCAGATTTCCGGCATGGTCGAGGTGGCCGAGGCGACGCGCCAGGCCTCGCGCAGGTCGCCGTCCGCCGACAGGGCCAGCCAGTCGGGGATGTTGTTCTGCAGCGGGCAGGCGTTCTGGCAGAAGGGCACGCCGCAGTCGGTGCAGCGCGACGCCTGAACCGTCCCGCTGTCGGCGGTCGGTTTGAGCGTGATCTCTGTAAAGGCGCGCACGCGTAACTCAGCGGGCTGTTTCTCCAGCCGACGCTGCTCAATCAGAAAACCACCAGGGTTGGAACGACCACCTTTTTGCATCTGCTCATTAAGCGAAACATGGGGCAGGTGTGCAAATATTTTTCTAAGCAAAGCCTAAAAATGATGAGTTTGGGCATGAATTTGAGGTTGCGTTTGCGGTTGACGCATGTTGCGACCGATTATCGGTGTGCGTCGCAGCGCGAAATTCCGATCCGGAAGGCGCATGACGGCCCTCTGGGGCGGATTAAATTTTGGACAGGTTGGTTTCTGGCGGCGTAGCGCCGTTACGGTCCCCGCCATCGCGATATCGCATTGGGGGACTTCATGACCATCGCCGCCCGCCGCCTGGCCCTTCTGGGCGGGGCCGCCGTCAGCCTGCTGGCCGCCGCCGCTCACGCCGCTCCGGCGC
Organism: Brevundimonas sp. CEF1; assembly: GCF_051353055.1. NCBI lineage: Bacteria > Pseudomonadati > Pseudomonadota > Alphaproteobacteria > Caulobacterales > Caulobacteraceae > Brevundimonas > Brevundimonas sp. CEF1. The sequence goes on along the minus strand of NZ_CP195593.1, from coordinate 3,236,835 downwards.
CCGCCGCGCCGCCCGCCGTCCAGAACCGGGCGGCCGCCGCAGCCCTGCCGGCCCTGCCGGATGTGGACATCCCCTTCACCAAGATGGTGCTGCCGAACGGCCTGACCCTGATCGTCCATGAGGACCACAAGGCGCCGATCGTGGCGGTGAACATCTGGTATCATGTGGGGTCCAAGAACGAGCCGGTCGGCCGTTCGGGCTTCGCCCACCTGTTCGAGCACCTGATGTTCAACGGGTCGGAGAACTTCAACAACGACTTCTTCAAGGCGACCGAACTGCTCGGCGCCACCGATCAGAACGGCACCACCAACACCGACCGCACCAACTATTTCCAGAACGTCCCGACCTCGGCGCTGGACAGCGTCCTGTGGCTGGAAAGCGACCGCATGGGCCACCTGCTGGGCGCCATCGACCAGGCCCGCCTGGATGAACAGCGCGGCGTCGTCCAGAACGAGAAGCGCCAGGGCGAGAACCAGCCCTATGGCCGCGTCTGGGATGCGATCACCGAGGCCACCTATCCGGCCGACCACCCCTATGGCCACACCGTCATCGGCTCGATGGCCGATCTGGACGCCGCCAGCCTGGACGACGTGAAGGGCTGGTTCCGCGACTATTACGGGGCCGCCAACGCCACCATCGTCCTGGCCGGCGACATCACGCCCGAGGAAGCCCGCGCCAAGGTCGAGCACTATTTCGGCGACATCCCCTCGGGCCCGCCCGTCACCCAGCCGCAGCGCATGATCGCGCGTATGGAGGGCGCGCAGCGCGAGATCATGTATGACCGCGTCGGCCAGCCGCGCCTCTACAAGGTGTGGAACGTGCCGCCGACGGGCGACGCCGCCACCGACTATCTGGGCCTGCTGGGCCAGGTCCTGTCGTCGGGCCGCACCTCGCGTCTGCACAAGCGTCTGGTGTTTGACGATCAGGTCGCCACCAGCGTCTTCGCCGGCACCTCGGAAAGCGAGATCGGCAGCCAGTTCCTGGTCATGGTCACCGCCAAGCCGGGTCAGGACCTGGGCGCCATCGAACGCGTGGTGGATGAGGAAATGGCCCGCCTGCTGCGCGACGGCCCGAGCGCCGAGGAGCTGGAGCGCGCCCGCACCGTCACCGGCGCCGGTCTGGTGCGCGGCCTGGAGCGCATCGGCGGCTTCGGCGGCAAGTCCGACCGCCTGGCCGAGAGCCAGGTCTTCCTCGGCGACCCCGGCGCCTGGAAGGCCAGCTACGAGCGTCTGCTGACCGCCACGCCCGCAAACCTGACGGGCGCGGGCCGCGACTGGCTGACCGACGGCAGCTATGCCCTGGAAGTCCTGCCCTTCCCCGACTTCACCACGGCCGCGACCGGCGCCGACCGCAGCAAGATGCCGGACCCGGGCGCCGCGCCCCAGGCCGACTTCCCCAGCTTCGAGCGCTTCACCCTGTCCAACGGCCTGAAGGTGGTTCTGGCCCCGCGCACGGGCGTGCCGACCGTCAGCATGAACCTGATCGTCGAGGCCGGTTCGGCGGCTGATCCGGCGGGCAAGAACGGCGTGGCCCAGCTGGCCCCCGCCGTCATGACCAATGGCACCGACCGGTTGAACGCCTTGCAGATCAGCGACCAGCTGCAACTGCTGGGCGCCTCGATCGGCGCGGGTTCGGCGGTCGACTACACCAACGTCTCGCTGAACGCGATCGAGTCGCGTCTGGAGCCGTCGCTGGCCCTCTACGCTGACATCATCCAGAATCCGGCCTTCCGGGTCGAGGACTTCCAGCGGGCCAAGGCCCAGCAGGTGTCGGGCATTCAGCAGTCGAACCGCAACCCCGGCGCCATCGCCAGCCGGGTTCTGGCGGCCAATGTCTTTGGTCCTGAAAACCCCTATGGCCGTCCGACCTCGGGCACCGAGGCCAGCGTTCAGGCCCTGACGCCCGCCGACGCCGAGGCCTATCACGCCGCCTGGTTCCGCCCCGACAACGCCACCCTGGTGGTGGTCGGCGACACGACCCAGGCCGAACTGGCTCCGGCGCTGGAGAAGGCCTTCCGCACCTGGCGCGCGCCCTCGACCCCGCTGCCGGTCAAGGCCGCCGCGCCGGCCCTGCCGTCGCAATCGGCGCCCCGCGTCCTGATCGTGGACCGCGCCGGTCCGCAATCGTCGATCACCGCCGGCCGTCTGGCCCCGGCCTTCGACGCGGCGACCGAGGGGGCCATCGATGTGGCCAACACCGCCCTGGGCGGCGCCTTCACCAGCCGCATCAACATGAACCTGCGCGAGGACAAGCACTGGTCCTATGGCGCCGGGTCGGGCATCCGCACCACGCGTGGCGAGCGGATGTTCCTGGTCTCGACGGGCGTCCAGTCGGACAAGACGGCCGAGAGCCTGGTCGAGATCCGCAAGGAGCTGAGCGACGTGGTCGGTTCGCGTCCCCTGACCGAGGAAGAGATCGCCGCCGTGCGCTCCAACCTGGTCCTGGGCATGGCCGGCAACTGGGAGACCAATGCCGCCGTGGCGGGCGACCTGACCAGCATGGTCGTCTATGGCGTGCCGGAAAACTATTACGACGGCTACGCCGCCTCGGTGAACGCGACCAATCCGCAGCGGGCCTCGGTCGCGGCGCGCGCCATCGTCGGCGACGGGCCGACGACCTGGGTCGTGGTCGGCGATCGCGCGGCGATCGAACCCAAGATCCGCGCCCTCAACCTGGGCGAGGTTCAGGTGGTCGACACCGAAGGCCGCCCCGTCAACTGACGGATCGGTTCGGTTCGGAGCGATAGGAGAGGGCGGCGCTGCGGCGCCGCCCTTTTTCTTTGGTCGCTTTCTCGCCGCATTCTGGAACGGCTCGGCTTCGCGGGTGTTGAGGCAAGGCCAAGCTGGCCCCTAAGCTGAACTCCCAGGAGTCGTGCGACATGTCCTCCATTGAACGCGGGCGCGGATTCGGAAGCGTCCTGGTGCGATTGCTCGGGGTGGTCATCGCCCTGATCGGGCTGACGCTGACCATCGGTGGCGGGCAACTGATCATGCTGGGCGGCTCGCCCTATTATCTGATCGTCGGCCTGCTGATGATCCTGTCCGGGGGGCTGCTGGCCCTGCTGAGGACGACCGGCGCCTGGCTCTACATCCTGATCTTCATCGGCACGGTGATCTGGGCGCTGTGGGAGGTGGGGCTGAACGGCTGGGCCCTGGTGCCGCGTGTGATCGCGCCCCTGGTGCTGCTGATCTTCGTCGTCCTGTCCTTCCCCGCGCTGAAGCGCGAAGGCGGAGGCGGCAAGCTGGCGTTCGGCGGGATCGGCCTGATCGTCGTCCTGGGGCTGATCTCCGGCGTGGTGGTGGCTCAGGCCAACAAGGCGAGGGTGCAAAGCCCGGTCCCGGCGGCGGGGCAGGGCGGGATCGGCGATCCGGCCCTGATCAAGACGGGCGCCGACTGGCCGGCCTATGGCGGAGCCGACAGCGCCCAGCGCTATTCGCCGTTGAGCCAGATCAACAAGGACAATGTGAAGGGCTTGCAGCGGGCCTGGACCTTCCGCACCGGCGATCTGCCGGAGGAGCGGTTCGGAGCGGAAACCACCCCGTTGAAGATCGGCGACACCCTCTATCTGTGCTCGGCCCGGAACCGGCTGTTCGCCCTGGATGCGACGACCGGCAAGCAGAAGTGGACCTATGATCCTCAGGTCGCCGACGACCAGATCCCCTATACCGCCGCCTGTCGGGGCGTGACCTATTACGCCCAGCCCAATGTCGATGCAGCCCAGCCCTGCGCCACGCGGATCATCGAGGGCACCCTGGACGGTCGGCTGGTGGCCGTGGACGCCCGAACGGGGGCGCCCTGCGCCGGCTTCGGGACGAATGGCGCGGTCAGCATCAAGACCGGCATGGGCGACCCCTATCCGGGGATGGTCTCCATCACCTCGGCCCCGGTCATCGTGCGCGGCGTGGTGGTGACGGGGCATCAGGTCCTGGACGGGCAGAAGCGCTGGAACGCGTCCGGCGTGATTCAGGGTTTTGACGCCGTGACGGGGCAACTGCGCTTCGCCTGGGACATGATGCGGCCCGACATCACCGCCCTGCCGCCGGAGGGGCAGACCTACACCCCCGGCACGCCGAACATGTGGACCACGGCCACGGCGGACGAGGCCCTGGGCCTGGTCTTCCTGCCCATGGGCAATTCGGCGGCTGACTATTATTCCGGTCTGCGCCGTCCGGCCGAGAACGAATACTCGACCTCTCTGGTGGCGCTGGACGTGACGACCGGCAAGCCGCGCTGGCACTTCCAGACGGTGCGCAAGGATGTCTGGGACTACGACCTGGGCTCGCAGGCGACCCTGGTGGACATGCCCGGGGGCGTGCCGGCGGTGATCCTGCCGTCCAAGCAGGGCGATCTCTATATTCTGGACCGTCGCACCGGTCAGCCCCTGCACAAGGTCGAGGATCGCCGCGTGCCCCAGGGCGGCGTCGAGCCCTCGCAACGCAGCCCGACCCAGCCCTTCTCCCTGTTCCACACGCTGAGGAAGGCGGACCTGACCGAGCGCGACATGTGGGGCATGTCGCCGATCGATCAGATGTTCTGTCGCATCCAGTTCCGTCAGGCGGCCTATGAGGGCTATTTCACTCCGCCGACCTCGGATCGGCACTGGATCCAGTATCCGGGCTACAACGGCGGCTCGGACTGGGGCGGGGTGGCGGTTGATCCGGCGCGCGGCGTGATCGTCGCCAACTACAACGACATGCCCAACCACAACCGCCTGGTGCCGCGCGCCGAGGCCGATCGGCTGGGCTGGTTCTCGCGCGACGACCCCCGCTACATCGAGCGCGAGAAGGAAGCGGCCAACCGCGGCGGCAACCTGTCAAAGTCCAAGGCCGAGGGGGCGGGCGACCCGCAGGCGGGCGTGCCTTACGCCATCGACGTCAACGCCGGCTGGCGGGTCAAGGCCACGGGTCTGCTGTGCAAGCAGCCCCCCTATGGCGGCCTCCGCACCATCGACCTGAAGACCGGCCGCACCCTGTGGGATCGCCCGTTCGGCACGGCGCGCAAGAACGGGCCCTTCGGCATCCCCTCCCTGCTGCCGTTCGAGATCGGGACGCCGAACAACGGCGGCTCGGCGGTGACGGCGGGCGGACTGATCTTCATCGCCGCCGCGACCGACGACCTGATCCGGGCCATAGACATCGAAACGGGCAAGACCGTCTGGTCCGACGTCCTGCCGGCGGGCGGCCAGGCCAATCCGATGATCTATGAGCAGAACGGCCGTCAGTATCTGGTCATCATGGCCGGCGGGCATCACTTCATGGAGACGCCCGAGGGGGACTATGTGATCGCTTACGCCCTGCCGGAAGGCAGGTCGTAAGCTTCCTTTTTGGGCCTATCGCCCTTCGGGCTGCTTGAGGCCCGTATAGAGAGGTCGGGGCGGCGGCTCCGGCCTTTTCTGTTTCAGGGTCGGGTCTGGCCCTGGCCGCGCACGACGTATTTGTAGGTGGTCAGCTGCTCGGCGCCGACAGGGCCGCGGGCGTGCAGCTTGGAGGTCGAGATGCCGATCTCGCCGCCGAAGCCGAACTCGCCGCCGTCGGCGAACTGGGTCGAGGCGTTGATCAGGACGATGGCGCTGTCGATGCCGTTGGCGAAGCGTTCGGCGGCCTCGGGATCGGTGGTGATGATGGCCTCGGTGTGGCCCGAGCCGTAGCGGCGGATATGGTCCACGGCGCCCGCCACTCCGTCCACGACCCGCACCGACAGGACGGGGGCCAGGTATTCGGTGGTCCAGTCGGCCTCATTCGCCTCGGTCGCTGCGGGGACCAGGGCGCGGGTCTCAGTATCGCCGCGCAGTTCGCAGCCGGCGGCCATCAGGTCAGCGGCGACGGCGGGCAGGAGGCGCGCGGCGGCGGCGCGATCCACCAGCAGGGTCTCGGTGGCGCCGCAGACCGAGACGCGGCGCATCTTGGCGTTGACGGCGACGCGACGGGCGACCTCGAGGTCGGCGGCGGCGTCGAGATAGGTGTGGCAGAGGCCTTCGAGATGGCCCAGCACGGGGGCCTTGGCCTCGGCCTGAACGCGGGCGACCAGGCTCTTGCCGCCGCGCGGAATGATCAGGTCGATGGCGCCTTCGAGGCCAGACAGGATGGCGCCCACGGCCTCGCGATCCGGGACGGGGACCAGCTGGATGGCGTCGGCGGGCAGGCCGGCCTCGGACACGGCGCGGGCGACCACGGCGGCGATGGCGCGCGAGGTGGCCAGGCAGTCCGAACCGCAGCGCAGGATGGCCGCGTTGCCCGAGCGCAAGCACAGGGCGGCGGCGTCGGCGGTCACATTGGGCCGGCTCTCATAGATGACGCCCAGCACGCCGATGGGGGTGCGGACGCGGGCGATGTCCAGGCCATTGGCGGGGGTCCAGCGGGCCATCTCGGCGCCGACGGGATCGGGCTGGGCGGCGATGGTCTCGACGGCGACCGCCACGCCCTCGACGCGGGCGGGCGTCAGGGCCAGACGGTCGATCAGGGCCTCGGACAGGCCGGAGGCGCGGGCGTTTTCGATGTCGCGGCCGTTGGCGGCCAGGATCTCGGCCTCGGCGGCGCGCAAGCCCTCGGCCAGACGGGTCAGGGCCTCGGTGCGGGCGGTCGGCGTGGTGGCGCGCAGGGCGTCGGCGGCGGCGCGGGCGCGGCGGCCCATGTCGAGCATGAGATCGGCAACGTCGGTCATCGGGTTTCCAGCACCAGGTCGTCGCGGTGGATCACGACCGAGGGGCCGCGATAGCCGATCAGGGTCTCGATTTCATCGGAGTGGCGGCCCCGGATCAGGGCGATCTCGTCGGCGGGATAGGCGGCAAGGCCCACGCCGACGACGGCGCCGGTCGGGTCGAGCAGGCGCAGGCTGTCGCCCTTTTCAAACTCGCCGCTGACGGTGACGACTCCCGAGGGCAGCAGGCTCTTGCCCGCCTTCAGCGCACGCACGGCGCCCTCGTCCAGCGTCAAGGAACCGCCCGGCGCCATGCTGCCGGCGATCCACTGCTTCCAGGCGGCCAGAGGCGTGGCGGGTGCGGTGATCAGGGTGGCGCGGGCGCCCTCGGCCACGGCCTTCAGCGGGTGCGGGGTCAGGCCCGAGGCGATGACGGTGGCGCAGCCGGCCGAACGAGCGATCTGGGCGGCGGCCAGCTTGGTGGCCATGCCGCCGGTGCCGACGCCGGCCTCGGCATTGGCGCCGCTGGCCATGCCGAGGATGTCGGGGCCGAGGCTCTCGACGAGGGGCAGGTGGCGGGCCTCGGGATCGCGGCGGGGGTCGGCGGTGTAGAGGCCGTCCACGTCGGACAGCAGGATCAACAGGTCGCCGCGCGCTAGTTGGGCGGTGCGGGCGGCCAGTCGGTCGTTGTCGCCGTAGCGGATTTCCTCGGTGGCGACAGTGTCGTTCTCGTTGACCACGGGGACGACGCCGTGGGCCAGGAGGGCCTCGACCGTGGCGCGGGCATTGAGCCAGCGGCGGCGGCGTTCGGTGTCGTCGCGGGTCAGAAGGACCTGGGCGGTGATCAGGCCGTGGGGGGCCAGGGCCTCTTCCCAGGCGTGCATCAGCAGGGTCTGGCCGACGGCGGCGGCGGCCTGCTTGTCCTGCAGCCGGCCCGGCGAGGTCTTCAGCCGCCCGCGCCCCAGGGCCACGGCGCCGGAGGAGACGACAATGACCTCGCGGCCCTGCGCGCGCAGGTCGGCGATGTCCTGGGCCAGGGAGGCCAGCCAGTCGCGGGCCACGGCGCGGGTGGCGGCGTCAACCAGCAGAGAGGATCCGATCTTGACCACCACGCGGGGGGCATGGGCCAGGGCCGCCGCGGGGGCGGCGGTGGTCTCGGCGGCGGGGGAGGGCGCAGCGGAAAGGGTCACGACGCCCTTCCTAGAGCATCAATCGGGCCAGGGTCACGCCTTCAGGCGTCAAAATCATGCGCGCGCGGCCAAAAGAAAACGCCCGGCGGGGTCGAACCTGCCGGGCGTCTCTGTTTCAGCGATGATCCGAGGATCAGGCTTCGGGATCGGGCGCCTGATCCCAGCCGCCGGCCAGGGCCTTGAACAGGGCGATCTGGTAGGTGGTGACCTGGGCTTCCGAAGCGGCCAGGGCGGCGTCGGCGCCGGCCAGGGTCCGTTCCGAATCCAGCACCGTCAGGAAGCTGTCGGCGCCGGCGTCGAAACGCAGACGCGACAGACGGGCCGCCGTCGCCGCCTGGTCCCGCGCGGTGCGCAGGGCCGTGCGGCGGTCCAGTTCGTTGGCGTAGCTGCTGAGCGCGGTTTCCGTCTCTTGCAGCGCCGTCAGCACGGTCTGGTCGAAGGTGGCCAGGGCCGCGTCGGTCTGGGCGTCGGCCTGCTTGATGCGGGCGCGGGCCACGGCGATGTTGGGGAAGTTCCAGCTGATCAGCGGACCGACGCTGAAGCGGAAGTTGGCGTCCTCGCCCAGGTCCGAGGAGTCCAGCGCCGTCGAGCCGAGAGAGCCGCCCAGGCTGATCGACGGATAGAGGCTGGCGGTGGCCACGTTCACGCGCGCGGCGGCGGCGGCCAGGCGGGCCTCCGCCTGACGCACGTCGGGACGACGGGCCAGAAGGGCCGCGCCGTCGCCGATCGGGATCGGCTGCGACAGCTGCGGCGGCGACTGGCAACCGCGCGCCGCCTCGCTGGCCTCGGCCGGGGTGCGTCCGGTCAAGGTCGAGAGGCGATACAGGGCCCCGTCGCGCGAGGCCCGCAGCGGCGGCAGGCTGGCGCGGGTCTGTTCCAGGGCCGCGCGGGCGCGGGCCACGTCCAGACCATTGCCCGAACCGCCGTCCAGCAGACGCTGGGTCAGATCGACGGTCTTGCCTTGCAGCTCGATGGTGCGCTCGGCCACCGCGATCTGGGCGTTGGCCGAGCAGGTGTCGGCATAGGCCCGCGCCGTTTCGGCGGCGACGGTGATCCGCACCACCTCCAGGGCCTCACGGGCGGCGTCGGCGTCGCCACGCGCGGCGCGAACCGAGGACTCCACCCGGCCGAACAGGTCGACCTCATAGGAGACGTCCAGGCCGACGCTGTAGGTGTCGACGTCGTCCAGCTTGGCGCCGTTGGCGGCGGGGTTGGTGATGGTCGAGGCCTGGCTGCGGGTGAAGCCGGCGTTGGCGTTCGTCGTGGGCAGACGGCCGGCGCGGGCCTCGGACAGCGAGGCCCGGACGGCGCGCAGATTGGCCGCGGCCGCCTCCAGCTCGTTGTTCTCGGTCAGCGCCTGCTGGATCAGGCCGTCAAGCGTGGCGTCGTTGTAGAGCCGCCACCAGTCAGCGCGGGCCGCCTCGGTCGAAACCGAGGCGGATTGCGAGCCGATGAAGGCGCCCTGGCCCTGCACCGGAACCGTAGGGTCCGGCGCCTTGGGCCCGACCGCACAGGCGGCGAGCAGAAGCGCGGCGCTGGAGGCGGTCAGGAGGGGAAGGACTTTACGGTGCATCAGGCGTCTCCCAGGCGCGGGCTGGCCGTGGTGGGGGCGGCCGGCGCGGGGTCGTGGGGGTCATACGGATCATGCGGCGGCGCGCCGTAGGTCGTCGGCAGCTCGCGCGCCTTGACCGGGGGCTTGGGCAGCTTGGCCGAGAGCCAGCGCATGATGACGTAGAAGACCGGGGTGAAGATCAGACCGAAGAAGGTCACGCCCAGCATGCCGGAGAAGACCGACGTGCCCAGCGACTGGCGCATTTCGGCGCCGGGGCCGGTCGCCAGCATCAGCGGCACGACGCCGAAGATGAAGGCGAAGGACGTCATCAGGATCGGACGCAGGCGCACCTTGGCGGCGTAAACAGCCGCTTCGAAGCGATCCATGCCCTCTTCCTCTTCCGCCTGCTTGGCGAACTCGACGATCAGGATGGCGTTCTTGGCCGCCAGCGCGATCAGGACCACCAGGCCGATCTGGACCAGGATGTTGTTGTCCAGACCGCGGATGTTCACCCCGATCATGGCCGCCAGCAGACACATGGGGACGATCAGCACCACCGCGAGCGGCAGGGTGAAGGCCTCATACTGCGCCGCCAGCACCAGGAAGACGAAGACCACGGCCATGATGAAGATGACCGAGGCGCCGCCCGAGGCCTGCTTCTCCTGCAGGGCCAGTTCGGTCCACTCGTAGCTGAAGCCTCGCGGCAGGGCTTGAGAGGCCAGTTGCTCCATCGCCGCGATGCCCTGGCCGGACGAGACGCCCGCCGCGGCCTGGCCCTGCAGTTCGGAAGCCGGGAACAGGTTGTAGCGGACGACGCGGGCCGGACCGGAGTCCTCGCGCAGGTTGGCGACGGCGCCGATCGGCACCATGGCGCCGGAGGCGGAGCGGGTCTTCAGGTTGGCGATGTCGGCGATGTCGTCGCGGGCCGAGGGTTCAGCCTGGGCGGTGACGCGGAAGGTGCGTCCCAGCAGGTTGAAGTCATTGATGTAGGACGAGCCCAGATAGACGCCGAGGGTGTCGAACACCGCCGACGGCTGGACGCCCATCATCAGGGCCTTGTTGCGATCGACGTCGGCGGCGATGCGGGGCGAGCCGGTGTTGTAGGTCGAGAAGACCTGCTGCACCTGATCGGGCATCTGGGCCGCGCCGCCCATCATGGCGAAGGTGGCCCCTTCCAGCGCGCGGTAGCCCGCGCCGGAACGGTCCTGGATCATCATCTTGAAGCCGTTGCCGTTACCCAGGCCTTGAACGGCCGGGGGGGCGATGACGAAGATGTTGGCTTCCTCGATGCCGCCGGTGGCGCCGGTGATGGCGCCGGCCAGGGCGGTCGCGGCCTGTTCCTTGGTGCGGTCCTCGAAGGCGTCGAGGCGCACGAAGATGGTCGCGGCGTTGGAGCCGAACGAGAAGCTGGAGCCGTCCAGACCGGCGAAGGCCACGGTGCCGTCGACGCCCTCGGTCTTCTGGATGATCTCGTCGGCGCGCTTCATCACGGCTTCGGTGCGTTCCAGCGAGGCGCCGGCCGGAAGCTGGATGACGCCGATCAGGAAGCCCTGATCCTGTTCCGGAATGAAGCCCGAGGGCGTGTCCACCAGACGCCAGCCGGTGAGGGCCAGCAGGCCCGCATAGACGATCATGACGACCATCAGCGAACGCACCAGGCGGGCGGTCAGGCGGCCGTATTTGTCGGACAGCCAGTCGAAGCCCTGGTTGAACTTATCGCCGGCCCAGCGGACGTAATAGGTGACCGCGCCCCACAGGCCCGGCTTGCGGACGTTGTCGTGGTGAACGTGCGGCTTCAGCAGCAGAGCCGCCAGAGCCGGGGACAGAGTCAGGGACACCACCAGGGAGATCAGCGTCGCCGAGGCGATGGTGACAGCGAACTGGCGATAGAAGATGCCGGGGATGCCGGGCACGAAGGCGGTCGGGACGAACACCGCCGTCAGCACCAGGCCGATGGCGATCAGGGCGCCGGAGACCTCCTGCATCGAACGATAGGCGGCCTCCTTGGGAGTCAGTCCCTCTCGTAGGTATCGCTCGACGTTCTCGACCACGATGATGGCGTCGTCGACGACGATGCCGACGGCCAGAACCAGGGCGAAGAGCGACAGGGAGTTGATCGAATAGCCCAGGGCCAACTGCACTGCGAAGGTGCCGACCAGGGCCACCGGGATGGCGATGATGGGAATGATGGCCGCGCGCCAGGTCTGCAGGAAGACCAGGACCACGATGGCCACCAGGACGACGGCTTCGAACACGGTGTGCTGCACCGCCTCGACCGAGGCGGCGACGAACTCCGTCGGGTTGTAGGGGATGGAGATGGCCATGCCGGCGGGCAGCTCGGCCTTGACGGCCTCGACCTCGGCCAGGACGCGGTTGGCGGTGCCCAGGGCGTTAGCCCCCGGCTGCTGGACGATGGCGACGCCGACGCCGCGCTCGCCGTCGAAGAAGCCGCGGATGCCGTAATCCTGGGCGCCCAGTTCGACGCGGGCGATGTCGCGGACGCGGGTCACGCGGCCTTCGGCGTCGGTCTTGATGACCACATCGCCGAACTGATCGGGATCGGACAGACGGCCCTGGACCTGAACCGGCAGCTGGAAGGCGGCGGCGTTGGTGGCGAAGGGCGGCTGGCCGATCGAGCCAGCGGCGGCCTGGACGTTCTGGGCGCGCAGGGCGGCGACGATGTCGGAGCCAGTCAGACCGCGCTCGGCCGCCTTGGCCGGGTCGATCCAGACGCGCATCGAATAGTTGCCGCCGCCGAAGACCTGGACCTGACCCACGCCGTCGATCCGCAACAGGCGGTCGCGCAGCGTCGAGTTGGCGAAGTTGCCGACGTAGTCGTTGTCCAGGCTGCCGTCGGGCGAGGTCAGACCGACGATCATCAGGAAGCCGCTCTCGGCCTTGTTGACCGTCACGCCGATCTGGCGGACCTGCTCAGGCAGCTTGGGCTCGGCCAGGGCGACGCGATTCTGGACCAGGACCTGGGCGGAATCGAGATCCGTGCCGGGCTGGAAGGTCACCGTGATCGCCACGGCCCCGTCCGAGGTGGACGAGGAGGTCAGATACAGCATCTTTTCGACGCCGTTGACCTCTTGCTCGATGGGGGCCGCCACGGTCTCGGCCAGGGTTTCGGCCGAGGCACCGGGATAGGCGGCGTTGATGGTGATGGTGGGCGGCGCGATCTCTGGATACTGCGACAGGGGCAGCATCGGATAGGCGAACAGGCCGATCAGGGTGATGAACACCGAGATCACGCCCGCGAAGATCGGCCGATCGATGAAGAAGCGGGAGATATTCATTTAGGTTCAGCCGGCGTTGGCGAAGGAGGCGCTGGAGGCCGGCGCCGCCTGGGTGACGGGGGCGGCGGTCGGCTGTTGGGCGACCGGGGCGATGGTCCCGTTCTTGGCCTGGACCTTCATGCCCGGCATCTGGATGCGCTGGCCGCCGGCGATGATGACGCGGTCGGTCGGCTTCAGACCCGAACGGATGACCCGCAGACCGTCGACCAGGGGACCGGTCTGGACGGCGCGCGGCTCGGTCGAGCCGTCGGGCTTGACGACGATGACCACGCGGCGCGCGGCGTCGGTCGAGATGGCGGCGTCGGGCACCAGCAGGGCCTGATAGGCGCCGGCGCCGGCCAGTTGGGCCTGACCGAACATGCCGGGCTTCAGGAAGCCGTCGGCGTTGGCCACCACGGCGCGCAGGCGGATGGTGCCCGAGGCCGGATCGATGGCGTTGTCGGTGAAGTCCAGCGTGCCGACGCGGTCGTAGCTGGTCTCGTCCTGCAGTCGGATGCGGATCGGAGCGGCGCCGCCGGTGCGGGCGTCGCGCTGATACTTGAGCGCCAGGGCTTCGGAGCCGTCGAAGACGAAGTAGATCGGCGAGGCCGAAACCACGGTCGTCAGGACGTCGCGGGCCGAGGAGCCGCCGCCGACCAGGTTGCCCGGATCGACGCGACGGTCAGAGACGCGGCCCGAGATCGGGGCGGTGACGCGAGTGAACTCGACATCCAGCTGACGCGCGCGGATGGCGGCGTTGGCGGCCGAGACGGCAGCCTGGGCCTGGGCCACGGCGCCGCGCTTGGAGTCGACTTCGGCCTGGGACACGGCCTGCGAGGCCAGCAGGCCTTCGGAGCGCGTGAACTCGGTGCGGGCCAGGGTCAGTTGGGCCTGGGCCTGGGCCAGTTGGGCCTGGGCGGAGGCGAGGGCGGCCTGGGCCGGACGCGGGTCGAGCGTGAACAGCAGCTGGCCCTGGCGCACGAAGTCGCCGTCCTTGAAGTGGACCGACTGGATGTAGCCGCCGACGCGGGCGCGCACATCGACGGTGCGCGGAGCTTCAAAACGACCCGTGACCTCGTCCCAATCAACGATCTGACGGGCCAGAGGGGTGGCCACCGTCACCGGGGGGGCCTGGGGGGCGGGCGCTTCACCGCCCTTGGAACAGCCATAGAGGGCGGTCGCCATCAGTACGGACGCGGCCGCGATCTTCACCGTGCGCATCGGCGCATTCTCCTTGGGAGGGGATTTTGACGTAACAGACATAGCGGAACGGCGATCATCGGGGGAGGATGCGCCAGTCAACATCGGGTGACTTAATGATGATCATGGTTGCGCTTGTCAACGCCTGATGACAAAGCCATATAGGCGATAAGGTTTATAGGAGTACGACCACTTGGTCCTGTGCGACGCCCCCCGACCACGCAATGCGAACGCGACGCGCCAGGCAATTCTGGAAGCGGCGCGGGAGCGTTTTTGTTCCGACAGTTATGACGACGTCGGCATGCGCGATGTCGCGCGCGACGTCGGCGTGGATGCGGCCCTGATCAGCCGCTACTTCGGCTCAAAGGAAGACCTGTTCGTCGCCGTCCTCGACAGCTGCAAGAACGGCCGCGATCTGATGGATGGTCCTCGTGAGGATTTCGGCGATCGAATGGCGCGCGAGATCATCTACGACGAAGTCATGCCCTGTCAGGACGACGGGGCGGGCGCCAAGATGCGCGGCCTGCTGATCCTGCTGCGCTCGGTCGGTTCGGCCAAGGCGATGGACGTCATGCAGAGGACTTCCAACAGCCGCTTCTTCGATCCTCTGGCGGCGTGGATCGGCGGACCCGATGCGCCAGTGCGCGCGCGTCTGGCGGCGGGCCTGATCATGGGCATGGCGATCGGACGCGAGCTGTCGGACGGCTATGCCTCGCTCGACGAGACGCAAAAGGCCGAGATGGCGCGGCGATTGGCCGTGGCCCTGCAGGGGTTGATCGACAACTGAATGTAAAAGGGCGGGCCGCGAGGCCCGCCCTTTCTCTTTAAAGATATAGACGCCGAGGTTCAGGCCCAGTGCATGGGCACGTGACGCGCCGCCGCCCAGTGGATGGCGCGGATGGCGTCGACGATGGCGCGGGTGGCCTCGACCGTACCCAGAGCCCCGCCCAGATCGGCGGTGACGGCGCCCGAGGCCAGGACGGCGGCGACGGCGGCCTCGATGGAATCCGCCTCGTCCTCCAGATCGAAGCTGTGGCGCAGCATCATGGCCGCCGACAGCACCATGCCGACGGGGTTGGCCAGATCTTGCCCTGCGATGTCCGGGGCCGAGCCGTGGATCGGCTCGAACAGGCCGGGACCGTCGGCGCCCAGAGAGGCCGAGGGCAGCAGGCCGATGGAGCCGCCCAGGACCGAGATCTCGTCCGACAGGATGTCGCCGAACATATTCTCGGTCAGGATGACGTCATAGTCGCGCGGCTTGCGGATCAGGTGCATGGCCATGGAGTCGACCAGAGCATGCTCCAGGGTGATCTGCGGATATTCCTCGGCGTGGATGCGGGTCACGACCTCGCGCCACAGACGGCTGGTCTCCATGACATTGGCCTTGTCGACCGAGGTGACCTTGCCGCGGCGTTGGCCGGCGGCCTGAAAGGCGGCGCGGGCGACGCGCTCAATTTCCTCGACCGTATAGACGCACAGGTCCGAGGCGCTGGTTTCGGTGCGGGTCTTCTCGCCGAAATAGACGCCGCTGGTCAGCTCGCGGAAGACGATCAGATCGACGCCCTCGACGATCTCCTTCTTCAGCGGCGAGCGGTGGGCCAGGACGGGCGAGACCTGCAGGGGGCGCAGGTTGGCGTACAGGCCCATGGCCTTGCGGATGGCCAGCAGGCCTTGCTCCGGTCGAACCGGGGCGCCGTCCCAATTGGGACCGCCAACGGCGCCCAGCAGGACCGCGTCGGACGCCAAGCAGGCGGCCTTGGTGTCCTCGGGCAGGGCTTCTCCGGTGGCGTCGATGGCGGCGCCGCCGATCAGGTGCTCGGCGAACTCGAAGCGATGGCCATAGATGTCGCCGATGCAGGTCAGCACGCGCTGGGCCGCCAGGGCGACCTCAGGGCCGACGCCATCGCCCGGCAGGACCACGATGTTGAAGGTGCGGGTGTTGGGCATCAGATGGTCTCCGGTTCACGGAAGCGTTCATAGGTCTGGATGTAGGGCAGCCTGGCTTGCAGCCAGCCGAGGGTGTCGACGCCGTCGAGCAGGCACTGGCGGGCGAAGGCCTCGACCTTGAACGGGACGGGGGCGACGTTGCCGCGACGGATCTCGCCGGCTTCCAGGTCGATGGTCACCGGCTGTTCCGGGTGGGCGGCGAGATCGTCCCAGATGGCCTGATCGACGACGATGGGGAGCAGGCCGTTCTTCAGGGCGTTGGAGGTGAAGATGTCGGCGATCTCGGTCGAGATCACGGCCCGGAAGCCATAGTCCAGCAGGGCCCAGGGGGCGTGCTCGCGCGACGAGCCGCAGGCGAAGTTGGGCCCGGCCAGCAGGATGCGGTGCTCGCTTGGATCGATGCGGTTCAGCACGGATTCCGGCTTGGGCGCGCCGTCGGCCTCATAGCGCCAGTCATAGAAGGCCTGGGCGCCCAGACCCTCGCGCGTGGTGGTGGTCAGGAAGCGGGCCGGGATGATCTGGTCGGTGTCGATATTGGCCTGGCTCAGGGTCAGGGTTTTCGACGTCAGCACCTTGAACGGTTCAGACATGGTGTTTCTCCCCTACCGCCTCGCGCGCGGCGCTCGGCTGCATGAGGGGGGCCTCCAGATAGACGCGCGGGTCGGTCAGGAAGCCGGCGACGGCGCTGGCGGCGGCGGTGGCCGGGCTGGCCAGGATGGTGCGGGCGCCCTTGCCCTGACGGCCCTCGAAATTGCGGTTGGAGGTGGAGACCGCCAACTGGCCCTCGCCGACCACGTCGCCGTTCATGGCGATGCACATGGAGCAGCCGGGGATGCGCCATTCGGCGCCCGCCTCGGTGAAGATCTTGTCCAACCCTTCCGCCTCGGCGTCGCGGCGCACGGCTTCGGAGCCGGGGACGACCAGCATGCGCACGCCCGGCTGGACCTTGCGGCCGCGCAGGACCTCGGCGGCGGCGCGCAGATCGGGCAGGCGGCCGTTGGTGCAGCTGCCGATGAAGACGACGTCGACCTTGTGGCCGGTCGTCGCCTCGCCCGCGGTGAAGCCCATGTAGGCGATGGCCTTGCGGTCCGAGTCCGAGCGCGGCTGCGGCACTGGGGCGCCGACCGGAGCGCCCGCGTCGGGGGTGGTGCCCCAGGTGGCCATGGGGCGGATGGCGGCGCCGTCCAGCGTCACCTCCTTGTCGAAGGTCGCGCCGGGGTCGGAGGCCAGACCCAGCCAGTCGGCGGCGGCGGTCTCATAGTCGGCGGGGACATGACGACGGCCACGCAGCCAGTCGATAGTCGTCTGGTCAGGGGCGATCATGCCGGCGCGCGCGCCCGCTTCGATGGACATGTTGCACAGGGTCATGCGCCCTTCCATGTCCAGCGAGCGCACGGCCTCACCGGCATATTCGATGACGTAGCCGGTGCCGCCGCCAAAGCCGATGGCGGCGATGACGGCCAGAGCCACGTCCTTGCCCGAGACGCCGGGACGCAGGGCCCCGTTGACGGTGACGCGCATGGACCTGGCGCGGCGCTGCAACAGGCACTGGGTGGCCAGGACGTGCCCGACCTCGGAGGTGCCGATGCCGAAGGCCAATGCTCCGAACGCTCCATGCGTGGCGGTATGGCTGTCGCCGCAGACCACGGTCATGCCGGGCTGGGTCAGGCCCAGCTCAGGCCCCATGACGTGAACCACGCCGCGCTGGTCCGAGCCCCATCCGGCCAGCTCGACGCCGTGGCGGGCGCAGTTGGCCTCCAGGGTCTCGACCTGCTTGCGGGCCTGGTCGGTGACATAGGGGTGCTGGCCGTCCGGTCCGGCGGGCAGGGTCGGGGTGGAGTGATCCAGGGTGGCGAAGGTGCGGTCGGGGCGGCGGACCTTCAGTCCGCGCGCCTCGATTTCGGAAAAAGCCTGCGGCGAGGTGACTTCGTGGACCAGGTGCAGGTCCACATACATCACCCCCGGAGTCTCGGCCGTTTCCGGCACGACGACGTGCCGGTCCCAGACCTTTTCATACAGGGTTCTAGGCTGGCTCATGCACGCGCTCCTTGGGGGCGGTGGCGGCCTCGCCGATGGGTTCGAGCCAGCCGAAGCGGTCCGGCGTCGTGCCGTCGAACAGGCCGCGGAAGGCCTTGTTGACCGCCTTGGTGATCGGGCCGGGACCGTTGGCGCGAGTGGCGATGCCGTCGATGGAGCGGACCGGGGTGATCTCGGCGGCGGTGCCGGTCATGAAGACCTCGTCGGCCACATAGAGGGCTTCGCGCGGCAGGATCTGTTCGCGGGCCTCATAGCCCAGGCCGCGCGCCAGCTTCATGACGCTGTCGCGGGTGATGCCCTGCAGGATGGAAGCGGCGGCGGGCGGGGTCATCAGCACGCCGTCCTTGACCACGAACAGGTTCTCGCCCGCGCCTTCGGACAGCAGGCCGTCAGCGCCCAGGGCGATGCCTTCGCCGAAGCCGCGCACGCGGGCTTCGCGGCCGATCAGATAGCCGGACAGATAGTTGCCCCCCGCCTTGGCCCCGGCCGGGATGGTGTTCGGCGCGACGCGGTTCCAGCTGGAGATGCAGGCGTCGACGCCCTTTTCCAGGGCCTCCTCGCCCAGATAGGCGCCCCAGGGAAAGGCCGAGATCATGACGTCGGTGCGGATGTTGTCCGGCGACGGGGACACGCCCATGCCGCACTCGCCCAGGAAGGCCAGGGGGCGCAGGTAGGCCGAACGAAGGCCCTCGGAACGGACCACCTCCTTGCAGGCCTGAACCAGCTCGTCCTCGGTGAAGGGCAGGGGGAAATGATAAATGCGGGCGCTGTCGAACAGGCGGCGCACGTGGTCGGTCAGGCGGAAGCCGCATGGGCCGTTGGGGGTGTCATAGACGCGGATGCCTTCGAACACCGAGGTGCCGTAGTGCAGGGCGTGGCTCATGACGTGAACCGTGGCGTTTTCCCACGCGATCAGTTCGCCATTGATCCAGATATTCTTAGCCAGCGGTTGCATAGGTCTTGTCCATTTGTGCGGAGGCGCCCCCGGCTGTCACGGCCGTGATGATGGCGGTCAGCTCCGCGTCATTGATTTCGCCGATCTGGTCGGCGCGTTGTTTGAAGCCGGCGAAGACGTCGGCCAGGCGCTGGCCTTCCAGCACGTGACCCAGGGCCTCGGCCCGCTTGCCGACCGCGTGGCGGCCGGAATGCTTGCCCAGCACGAAGTAGCTGCCTTCGAAACCGACGTCCTCGGGACGCATGATCTCGTAGGTGCGGGCGTCGGCCATCATGCCGTGCTGGTGGATCCCGGCCTCGTGGGCGAAGGCGTTCAGGCCGACGATGGCCTTGTTGCGGGCGATGACCGTCTCGGTCACGTCGCGCAGGGTCTGCGAGGCGCGCACCAGGTGACGGCTCTCGGCGGATACGCTGACACCATAGCGGTCCGCGCGGGTGCGCAGGGCCATGATGATCTCCTCGATGGAGGCGTTGCCGGCGCGTTCGCCGATGCCGTTGATGGCGCCCTCGATCTGACGCGCCCCGCCCTCGACAGCGGCCAGGGAGTTGGCCACGGCCAGACCCAGGTCGTTGTGCGCGTGCGACGAGAAGATCACATCGGCGTGGCGCGGGCGGATGATGCTGTCCAGATAGGCGAAGCGTTCGCGCGATTCCTCGGGCGTGGCGTAGCCGACGGTGTCGGGCACGTTCAGCGTCTGGGCGCCCGCATCGGCGGCGGCCATCAAGGCCTCGGTCAGAAACTCGGGTTCCGTGCGGAAGGCGTCCTCGGCCGAGAACTCGACGTCGTCGAACATCGAGGCGGCGTATTCCACCGTCCGCGAGATGGTGGCCAGCACCTCGTTGGTGCTCATGCGCAGCTTGGCCGAGCGGTGGATCGGGCTGGTGGCCAGGAAGACGTGGCAGCGGCGATGCGATTTCGGCGCCGGGGCCAGAGCCCGGAACGAGGCGTCGATGTCCTTTTCGTTGGCGCGGTTCAGCGAGGCGAAGATCGGTCCCTCGATTTCGCCGCAGACACGCCGGATGCATTCCTCGTCGCCCGGCGAGGCGGCGGCGAAGCCAGCCTCGATCACGTCCACGCCCAGGTCGCGCAGGACATGGGCCATCTTCAGCTTGGCCTCGGCCGACATGGAGAAGCCGGGGGCCTGTTCGCCGTCGCGCAGGGTGGTGTCGAAGATGATGACGCGGTTGGGATCCGACGCCGTAATCTCGGCCGTTCTGGATACTCGTTCTACTCGGGACATTTTACGCGGCCTCGGACTGGTAGGCGGGGGCGCCGATGCGAGCGACGCCGAACAGGCGGTCGATCTGGCAGCCCAGATTGTCGATGGAGCGCGCCGCGTCGCGGCCGCGCACGGTCAGGGCGATGCGGCGCGAGGCGCCTTCGTCGGCCATGCTCATGCCGTCGATGTGGAAGCCGCGGCGCTCCACCAGGCCGATAAGACGCTGAAGCGAGCCGTCGGCCCGGTCGATCTGGATGTGAATGGTGTCGCTCATGCTCATGCGCCTTCCATCATTTCAGCGTTGCTCTTGCCCGGGGGAACCAGGGGCCAGACGTTCTCTTTGGGGTTGATGATGACGTGGGCCAGGCAGGGGCCGTCGGCTGCCAGCAGGCGGGCGATGCCGTCCTTGACCTGATCGCGACGGTCGATGCGGAAGGCCTCGATGCCGAAGGCCTCGGCCACCTTCACGAAGTCCGGGTTGTCGGACAGATCGACCTCGGAATAGTTCTCCTCGAAGAACAGCTCCTGCCACTGGCGCACCAGGCCCAGCGAGGCGTTGTCCAGCAGGACGATCTTCAGGGCGACGCCGTAACGCTTCAGGGTGGCCAGCTCCTGGATATTCATCATGAAGCCGCCGTCGCCGGCGATGGTGACGACTGTGGCCGACGGGTCGGCCAGCTTGGCGCCCAGACCGGCGGGCAGGCCGAAGCCCATGGCCCCCAGACCGCCCGAGGTGATGTGGGCTTCCGGCTTGGAGAAGCGGCAGTGCTGGGCCGCCCACATCTGATGCTGGCCGACGTCGCAGGCGGCGACGAAGCGGTCGCCTGCAGCCTCGGACAATTGCTTCAGCAGGGCGGGCGCATAGACGCCTTCGCCCGGCGCGTCATAGCGGGCGGCGTGATGCACCGCTGCCGTCGCGCAGCGGATGACCCAGGGGTCGATAGCCAGAGGGGCGGACGCCAGACGCGCCGTCAGGGCCTCGACGCCGGACTTCAGCTCGCCGGGAACCGCGACATGGGTCTCGCGCAGCTTGCCGATCTCGGAGGCGTCGACGTCGAAGTGGACGACGCGGGCGTGGGGCGCGAACTCGGCCAGCTTGCCCGTGGCGCGGTCGTCGAAGCGGGCGCCCAGGACGATCAGCAGGTCGGACGACTGGACCGCCTCGTTGGCGGCGCGCGTGCCGTGCATGCCCAGCATCCCCAGATAGCCGGGGGCGTCGGTAGCGACCGTGCCCAGGGCGTTCAGGGTTGAGACGGTGGGGATGCCCGTGGCCTCGGCGAAGGCGCGGACGGCCTCGGTCGCGCGACCAATCTTCACCCCGCCGCCGATGTAGATCAGCGGGCGCTCGGCGGCGCGGATGAAGCGTTCGGCCTCGGCGATGGCGTCGTGATCGACGTCGCTGGTCTCATTGGGGATGTTGAAGCCGAAGGGGGCGACGGCGGTGGCGAACTGGACGTCTTTCGGCAGGTCGACCAGAACCGGGCCGGGGCGCCCCGAGGCGGCGATGTGGAAGGCCTGTTCGACGGCCGCCGGGATCTCCGAGGCGTCGCGCACCAATATAGAGTGTTTCACGATCGGCAGGGTGACACCCAGGATGTCGATCTCCTGGAAGGCGTCGGTGCCCATGACGCCCTGGGGGACGTTGCCGGTGATGCAGACCATCGGCACCGAATCCATCATGGCGTTGGCGATGCCGGTGATCAGATTGGTGGCGCCGGGGCCAGAGGTGGCCATGCAGACGCCGACCTTGCCCGAGGCGCGGGCATAGGCGTCGGCGGCGAAGGCCGCGCCCTGTTCGTGACGGACCAGGATGTGCTTCAGGCCCGTCCCGGTCAGGGCGTCGTAGATGGGCATGATGGCGCCGCCGGGGTAGCCGAAGACCACCTCCACGCCCATCCGCTCCAGGCTGGAGACGAGCAGGCGCGCGCCGGTGGCCGTGTCGTTCACGGTCGCCGGAGCGGAGGCGGTTTTCAGGGCGGGCGCGGCGGCGCTCATCGGGTCAGTCTCTCTTTATATATATGCAGGTCAGGCGGCTTCAGACTTGGGGGTCTGCAGCCAGGCCATGCGCTCGCGCAGGCGGGCGCCCGTCTGCTCGATGTGGGATTGGCGATCGGCGTCCAGCCAGGCGTCGTATTGCGGCTTGCCGGCCTCGTTCTCGGCGATCCAGTTGCGCGCGAAGGTGCCGTCCTGGATCTCGGTCAGGACCTCCTTCATGCGGGCGCGTGTCTCGTCGGTGATGACGCGCGGACCCGAGGCGACGGCGCCCCACTTGGCGGTTTCCGAGATGAAGTGGTGCATCTTGGAGATGCCGCCCTCGTAGAAGAGGTCCACGATCAGCTTCAGCTCATGCAGGCATTCGAAGTAGGCGATCTCGGGCTGGTAGCCGGCCTCGACCAGGGTGTTGAAGCCCGAGATGACCAACTCCTTGGCGCCGCCGCACAGGACGGCCTGTTCGCCGAACAGGTCGGTCTCGGTCTCTTCGCGGAAAGACGTCTCCAGCAGGCCGCCGGTCGCGCCGCCGATGCCCTTGGCGTAGCCCATGGCGCGGTCGCGCGCCTTGCCGGTCGCGTCTTTCTCAATGGCGAACAGCGAGGGGACGCCCCGGCCGCGCGCGAACTCGCGACGGACCAGATCGCCCGGGCCTTTAGGGGCGACCAGGATAACGTCCATGTCGTCGCGCGGGGTGATGCGGCCGTAGATGATCGAGAAGCCGTGGGCGAACAGCAGGGCGGCGCCCGGCTTGGCGTTGGGCTCGATGATGTCGCGATAGACCTCGTTCTGGATCATGTCCGGGGTCAGGATGGCGATGATGTCGGCGCCGCGAACGGCCTCGGCCGGCTCGGCGGTGGGGACGCCGTCGGCGGTGGCGTGTTTCCAGCCGGTGCCGCCCTGACGAACGCCGACCACCACGTCATGGCCCGAGTCCTTCAGGTTCTGGGCGTGGGCGCGGCCTTGGGAGCCATAGCCGATGACGGCGATGCGCTGACCGGCGATGGCGCCCGGCTTGATGTCGTCGTTGGTGTAGATGGTGATGGCCATGGTTCAGGCGTCCTCAGAAATCTGGTCGTTTGGGATGGCAGCGTTGGAATAGGTCGCGGGCGTTTGGGCCGGTGGCGGATTGGGGATGGTCACGGCCCCTTGCGAGGCGGAGGCGACGGCGGCGCGGTATTTCGCGAAAACGCCTTGCGCCGGACGGACCCGGTTGGGGGCGAAGTCCGCCCGGCGCGCCTCCAGATCGACGAGCACATCGATCCTTCGGTTGGTGACGTCGATGACGATCGGATCGCCATCGCGAATGAGTGCAATCGGGCCGCCCGCCGCCGCTTCGGGAGAGACGTGGCCGGCGACGAAGCCGTAAGAGGCGCCCGAGAAGCGGCCGTCGGTCAGCAGGGCGACGTTTTCGATCTTGCGGCCCTTCAGGGCGGCGGTGACCTGCAGCATCTCGCGCATGCCGGGACCGCCCTTGGGACCTTCGTAGCGGATGATGATGACGTCGCCTTCGCCGACCGAGCCGTCCTGGACCGCGTGGAAGGCGTCTTCCTCGCAGTCGAAGACGGCGGCGGGGCCTTCGAAGCGGTCGACCTTGTGGCCGGTCAGCTTGATGACCGCGCCCTCGGGGGCGACGTCGCCATAGATAACCGCGTAGGAGCCGCGCGCCATGACGGGAGCGTCCATGCTGGTGACGACCTGTTGGCCCGGGGTCTCCTCGGCCTCGGCGGCCTCGGCGAACAGGCTGCGGCCGCTGACGGTCGGCGTGTTGACGATCTTGCCCGCCTCGGCCAGGCGCTGGGCGACCAGACGCGTGCCGCCGGCCGCGAACAGGTGCGAGGCCAGGAAGCGGCCGCCGGGCTTCAGGTCGCAGATGACCGGAGCCTCGACGCAGGCCTGGTGGCAGTCCTCGATGCCGAAATCGACGCCGGCTTCCGCGGCGATGGCGGTCAGGTGCATGACGGCGTTGGTCGAGCCGCCCGAGGCCGAGACGGCGATGGCCGCGTTCTTCAGGCTGGCGCGGGTGATGAACTTGCGCGCCGTGTCGCCGGCGAAGACGCGCTCGACGATCAGACGGCCGCAACGCTCGCCTTCGGCGCCCTTGGCCGGATCGACGGCGGGGACGTCATTGGCGCCCATGGGGCTGATGCCCATGATCGACAGGGCCATGGCCATGGTGTTGGCGGTGAACTGACCGCCGCAGGCGCCGGCGCCGGGGCAGACCGCGCTCTCCACCGCCTTCAGGCCCTCGTCGGACAGGGCGCCGGCGCCGTGGGCGCCGATGGCCTCGAACACCTCCTGGACCGAGACCTCCTTCTCGCCGATCCGGCCGGGC
>NZ_CP195593.1:2435000-3207500 GCF_051353055.1 Brevundimonas sp. CEF1 | reverse complement strand
TAGTCGGCCCCTAAGGCGAGGCTGAAAAGCGTAGTCGATGGGAAGCAGGTAAATATTCCTGCACCAGCTGGAAGTGACGGATGGCATAACTTGTAAGGGCTTATTGGATTGTCCTTGCAGGGGCGTTGTCCCTGGAAATAACTCCAGCAGAGACCGTACCCGAAACCGACACAGGTGGTCAGGTAGAGCATACCAAGGCGCTTGAGAGAACTGTGCTGAAGGAACTCGGCAAATTGCACGCGTAACTTCGGAATAAGCGTGACTCACCTTGCGCAAGCAGGAATGAGTGGCACAAGCCAGGGGGTAGCGACTGTTTAGCAAAAACACAGGGCTCTGCGAAGCAGCAATGCGACGTATAGGGTCTGACGCCTGCCCGGTGCCTGAAGGTTAAAGGGAGGAGTGAAAGCTCCGAACTGAAGCCCAGGTAAACGGCGGCCGTAACTATAACGGTCCTAAGGTAGCGAAATTCCTTGTCGGGTAAGTTCCGACCTGCACGAATGGCGTAACGACTTCCCCACTGTCTCCAGCACAGGCTCAGTGAAATTGAATTCCCCGTGAAGATGCGGGGTTCCCGCGGTCAGACGGAAAGACCCTATGAACCTTTACTATAGCTTCGCCTTGGCGTTAGCGACCGTATGTGTAGGATAGGTGGGAGGCTATGAAACCGGGGCGCCAGCTCTGGTGGAGCCATCCTTGAAATACCACCCTTACTGTCGTTGACGTCTAACCGAGGACCGTTATCCGGTCCCGGGACATGGCGTGGTGGGTAGTTTGACTGGGGCGGTCGCCTCCTAAAGTGTAACGGAGGCGCGCGATGGTGGGCTCAGACCGGTCGGAAATCGGTCGTCGAGTGCAATGGCATAAGCCCGCCTGACTGCGAGACTGACAAGTCGAGCAGAGACGAAAGTCGGCCATAGTGATCCGGTGGTCCCGAGTGGAAGGGCCATCGCTCAACGGATAAAAGGTACTCTAGGGATAACAGGCTGATTTTGCCCAAGAGTCCATATCGACGGCAAAGTTTGGCACCTCGATGTCGGCTCATCACATCCTGGGGCTGGAGCAGGTCCCAAGGGTATGGCTGTTCGCCATTTAAAGTGGTACGTGAGCTGGGTTCAGAACGTCGTGAGACAGTTTGGTCCCTATCTGCCGTGGGTGTTCGAAGCTTGAGAGGATCTGTCCCTAGTACGAGAGGACCGGGATGGACATACCTCTGGTGGACCTGTCATGGCGCCAGCCGTGCAGCAGGGTAGCTAAGTATGGAATAGATAACCGCTGAAAGCATCTAAGCGGGAAACTAACCTCAAAACAAGGCTTCGCTGAGGATCGTGGAAGACTACCACGTTGATAGGCCAGGTGTGGAAGCGCGGTGACGTGTGAAGCTTACTGGTACTAATAATCCGATCGGCTTGATCGTTTCTCAGCAAAACTCATTCGGTTCTACTTGCCGATAATACAATCGCGACGATGTCTTCTTCTTCTTGTGTGTCTGGTTGACCCCGTGGCTATGTCGGAGGTTCCACACCCGATCCCATTCCGAACTCGGTCGTTAAGCCCTCCAGAGCCAATGGTACTTCGTCTCAAGGCGCGGGAGAGTAGGTCGCCGCGGGGTCTACCAAGCACATAAGCATTATTCATCGGGTCTACCGCGCTTCGCGCTACTTGAGACCTGATAGTCTTCGAACCATTCTTCCTCACTAACCGCCTTGCCGCGGGATGGAGCAGCCCGGTAGCTCGTCAGGCTCATAACCTGAAGGTCGCAGGTTCAAATCCTGCTCCCGCACCCAAGATTTAGCCCGCTATTCCAATAGGATAGCGGGTTTTTTCATGCCTGGAACCCGCACCCCAAATCCAACCGTGGTGACGTGACCCCCTGAAACTCCTCCAGGAATAGCTAGAGTCCGCCCTAACGAAGGACGGACAGAATGAAGCGATCAAGGTTCACGGAAGAGCAGATCATCGGGATCCTGCGGGAGCAGGAAGCCGGAGTGACGACGGCGGAGGTGTGTAGGCGTCACGGGGTCAGCTCGGCGACCTTTTACAAATGGAAGGCCAAGTTCGGCGGGCTCGACGTGTCGGAGGCTCGGCGGCTGAAGACGCTTGAAGACGAGAACGCCCGGCTCAAGCGAATGTTGGCGGACGCGATGCTGGACAACGTGGCCCTGAAGGACCTGCTGGGAAAAAAGTGGTGACGCCCGCCGGCTGGCGCGAGGCGGCTGGTCATCTGCAAGCCGCCTACGAGATGAGCGAAAGGCGGGCGTGCCGTGTTCTGGGCGTCGATCGGACGAGCGTGCGCTATCAGGCGACGCGCCCGGACGACGGCGCCCTGCGCGACCGGCTGAGGGCCCTCGCCCAGGAGCGTCGCCGGTTCGGCTACCGCCGCCTGCACGTCCTGCTGCGGCGCGAGGGCCATGCGGTCAACAAGAAGCGGGTTCAGCGGATCTATCGTGAGGAACGGCTGACGGTGCGCCGGCGCGGCGGGCGGAAGCGAGCAATGGGCACGCGGAGACCGCTGGACCTGCCGCTGGTGGCCAACCAGCGCTGGTCGCTGGACTTCGTCTCTGACCAGATGACGGACGGGCGGCGCTTCCGCATCCTGACGGTGATCGACAACTGCACCCGCGAGTGCCTGGCGTTGGTGGCCGACACCTCGCTGTCGGGCGCTCGGGTGGTGCGAGAGTTGGACGCCGTCATCCGGCAGCGGGGCCGACCCGACACCATCGTCAGCGACAACGGCACGGAATACACCTCGAACGCCGTCCTGGCGTGGGCCGACGACACCGGCGTCGGCTGGCATTACATCGCGCCGGGCAAGCCCCAGCAGAACGGCTTCAATGAGAGCTTCAACGGGCGCCTGCGTGACGAGCTGCTGAACGAGACGCTGTTTCGATCCCTGCCGCACGCGCGCGCGGTGCTCGAGGCCTGGCGGCGTGACTACAACGAACGGCGACCGCACTCGAAGCTCGGCTGGCTGACGCCGCAGGCCTACGCGCAAGCCCTTGCTGGAAACGCCGGGCGGCCTGCTGCGCTGGTTGACGGCTGCGCAGGCCGCCCTATTGCCAACCCAACCAATCTCTACCCAGATCAACCTCGGACTCTTGTTATGGCTGGATGAGAAACGGGGGTCACGTCAGTGGAAGCCTCGTGGAAGCACCCGGAAAGTAAAAAGCGCGCCAAAGAAAGGCTGTAGTCACGTCTGCGCGAGGTTGGCGATAGAGCTCCTCGAAGCGGGCGAGCAGTGCATCGAAAGTGCGCTCAAGCAGAGTGCGAGCCTGGGACCTCACGGTATTGTCCGCGACGCCCTCAGCCGTCATCGCCACCAAGGCCTCGCGCGGTGCATGAACCAGTACCCTCGCGAGTTCCGGCTGATCGAAGGGGCTGACCGCCCAATCGTCGAGAAGCGTCAGACTCTGCCTGTCCCTCGCCAAACGCACTGCTCGACCAAGGTCGCCACGACGCGCTCCGCCGTGTCGTGCTGCTCAAGCGAAAGGCTCGGAAGGAGCGAAATGAGGATCGGCAACGACCGTCCGAAATCGGCCGCCGCCATCGTCGCCAAGCTGTCGACGACTCCGCCCACCACCGCGTCGCTGGGTCGGTGTACGCAATCTGTTCGAATGTCTCCCAAGCCAAGGCGTCGTCGAAAGAAAGGACCTCGCCGATTCGGCTGGCAACATACCCCCGCGCGGCCGGAGCCGCGAACGTCGCACGCGCGGCTCGTATCAGATCGCCAACCTGGGGCTTCCAAACGCCGGGTAGATCCAGCGAGTCGAGAGTTCCGACCAGGGCAGTGACTGGCGGTGCCGGAGACGGCCCGTCACCCGTGCCCATATAGGCGGCCTCGGCCTCTGCAGCGCTCGCAGGAAGGTGGAACGCTAGAAGCAAGAGTAGGGCCGACATCGCGTCGCGATCGTGATCCTTGACCTAGTCTAAGCCGGGACGCGCCCGATTGGGCGAGGGCTTGTTCGACAGCTGTTGCGACGGCGGCATTGAGGGACGCTCTGCGTAGTTGAACCTCTGCCCAAAGCGCGGTGACACTCTTGGCTAGGGCGGTTGCGCGTCTCGCGGTCGGATGATTTGCGGCCAAGGCGGCCTGGCTTGCTATTGCGTTGGCCCTAATCAAGAGCCGACCGGCTTCGGCAGTTGTCACCACACCGATCGACTCCACTCATCTCTGGTAAGGATTGTACGGCTCGTCCTTAGTCAGTCCGGCACGCGATCGGCCCGGCCTCACCATTCGCCCGCCGGGTGTGAGGGCAGTGGAGACGGACGGCGGACCTTTGCCGGTCCTACGCGACGACGGACCGGCGGTTCAGCGGCGGCGAAGATGTGGCCTCCGGCCTAGGCGGGCGGTCCATAGCCGCCGCCGCCGGGCGTGACGATGCTGATGATCTGCCCCTTCGACAGCGAACCGGCGCCCCCGACGAAGCCGTCCATGCCGCCGGAAACCTCGAATGCGCCGCTGGCGCCGGGCTCCCCGCCCGCCAGGCCCCAGGGACGGCTTTTAAGGCGCGAACCGTCCACCCTGACAAGACAGTCCGCCTCAGCGCGATAGACCCGCCGGATGCCCATGCCGCCCTTGAAGCGACCGTCCCCGCCGGAGCCGTCCACGAGTTCATAGCGCAGCAGCGTCAACGGATACTCCTGCTCGAGCGACTCGGCAGGAAGATTGGAGGTGTTGGTCATGTGGACATGGACGCCGTGCAGGCCGTCCTTGGCGGCCCGCGCGCCGGCGCCGCCTCCGATCGTCTCCAGATACACCCACATTTCGTCCACATCGGCCCGTTGGCCGACGAAGGTGGCCGAGGCGACGGCGCCGTTGCCGGCCGCTGTGACGCGCTCGGGCACGATACGGGCGAGAGCCCCGTGGATGAGGTCCACGACACGCTGCGCCGGCGCGATGCGGCCGTTGACCGCCGCCGGATGCCGGCAATTCAGAATGCTGCCCTTCCGGGCGGCGACGTGCAGCGGGCGCGCCAGACCCGCGTTCGGCAGAATAGTGGGGTCCACGACGGTCTTCACGGCGTAGTACACCGTCGAAAGCAGGGCCGTGTACACCATGTTCAGCCCCGCCCGGACCTGGTCGGGGCCGTCGAAGGCCAGATGCATCTCGTCGCCCTCGACGCGGATCAGGCAGGTGAATGTCATCTCGCCTTCGATGCCGGGATTGTCGAACACGTCGGCGAACTCGTAGACCCCGTCCGGGATCGCGGCGATCCCCGCCCGCATCTTACGTTCGGCGTAGGCCATCAACTGGTCGCCGGCGGCGAGGACGGTCTCGCGGCCGTATTTGTCGCAGAGCTTGCCGAGGCGTTCGACCTCAAGCCGGTTGGCGGCCATCTGGGCACGCAGATCGGAGATGCGCTCGCGCGGCACCTGACAATTCAGCAGGAACAGTTCCTGGAGGTCTTCCTGGAGCACGCCCTCGCGATACAGGCGCAGGGGCGGGATGCGGATGCCTTCCTGGAAGATGTGCGCGTGGCCGCGATCCTCGAAGTCGGCGTGGTGGGCGGTGTTCACCGCCCAGGCGACTAGGTCCGCGCCATGGAACACCGGTTCGGCGATGACGATGTCCGGAAGATGGGTGGCGCCGCCCTCGTAGGCGTCATTGCCGATGAAGACGTCGCCCGGACGGATGGTCTGGGTGGGATTGCGCTGGAGGATGGCCGGGATGATGCCCAGGAAGCTGCCCAGATGCATGGGAATATGTTCGGCCTGGCAAAGCGCTTGGCCCTGGCGGTCGAACAGCGC
The DNA here is from genome assembly GCF_051353055.1 of Brevundimonas sp. CEF1. NCBI lineage: Bacteria > Pseudomonadati > Pseudomonadota > Alphaproteobacteria > Caulobacterales > Caulobacteraceae > Brevundimonas > Brevundimonas sp. CEF1. The sequence goes on along the minus strand of NZ_CP195593.1, from coordinate 3,201,755 downwards.
CGTCGAGCAGTCCCGGCGTTCCTTGATATTGGTCGAATGGCTGGCCCGAACCAGCGCCTCGCCCATTTCTTCGACGATGGAAGACAGGGCGCTGCCGATGACCTCGACCGTGATCGGATCGACGGCGGGGGTCTCGCGAACGACAGGCGTAGACGCGTTCATGACTGGAACTCCAGGATCAGGTTGAGATGCCGCTCGACATGCGCCGTCATGCCGGGGAGCACGATGGTGGTGGTGTCCATCTGTTCCACGATGGCCGGTCCCTCGAAGCACGCGCCAGGCTGCAGCCGGCCGCGGTCGTAGATCGGGCAGTCGACGAAGTCTCCCGCTTCCGGGAACCAGACGCGCCGGGAGCCGACCACGGCGGCTGAAGCGTCTTCCGGTCCTGCGGGGCGGGCCGGAAACGCCGCCTTGGACACGTTTCCGACGGCTTCCAGGCGGCACGTCACCACCTGGACCGGATCGGTGTCGGAGGCGAATCCATAAAGGCGCTGATGCTCGTTCCGGAACCGGGTCAGCACCTCGGGAACGGCCTTGAGGTCGAAGGGGTCCGATCCGGCGGGAACGGCGATCTCGTAGTTCTGGCCGACGTAGCGGACGTCCAGGGTGCGTTGCAGGCGGCGGTCTTGCGGGGCGACGCCTTCTTCGTCGAACCAGCGCCGGGCGCGCTCTCCGAGTTCGTCGAAGACCGCCGCCAGAGCAGGCGCTGCGGCGGCGTCGAGCACGGTCTGGCGCGAGGACGCGAAATCGGCGCGGAGGTCGGTCTGCAGCAGGCCGGTGGCGCACATGATGCCCGGCGTCAGCGGGACGATCACACGCTTCATGTCGAGTTCCCGCGCCAGCCGCGCGGCGTGCAGGGGACCGGCGCCGCCGAAGGCCGCCAGGGCGTAATCGCGCGGATCGTGGCCGCGCTGGACGGAGATGACGCGGATCGCCTTGGCCATATTGGCCGTGACGACGGACAGGATCCCCTGCGCCGTCTCCATCAGGTTCAGGCCCAGACGTCCGGCCAGCCGATCGACGGCGGCTTTCGCCAATTCCTGGTCGATGGCCATGCGGCCGGCCAGCAGGTGCGTCGGGTTCAGGGTTTGGAGCACGACGTTGGCGTCGGTCACGGTCGGCTCCTCATTGCCCCTGCCGTAGCAGACCGGGCCGGGGTCGGCGCCGGCGCTGCGGGGTCCGACCTTGAGCAGGCCTCCGCTGTCGACATAGGCGATGGATCCGCCGCCGGCGCCCACGGTGTGGATGTCGAGCATCGGCGCCTTGATCGGATAGCCGTGGACGTCGGCCTCGCCGGTCAGACCGCAGCGCCCGTCCTTCAGGAGGGCGACGTCGCTGCTGGTGCCGCCCATGTCGAAGGTGATGATGTCGCGCAAACCGGTCGTGTCCGCCAGTCCCTGGGCCGCGACCACGCCGGTGCTCGGACCGGACAGGACCGTGCGGACGGGAAGGCGGGCCGCTTGGTCGAAGCCGATGACGCCGCCGTTGGACTGGGTCAGGTGCGGCGTCGCCGTGAGGCCCAGTTCGGACAACCGCCCCGCGAGGCGGCGGATATAGCGCTGCATGACGGGGCCGAGATAGGCGTTGACCGTCACCGTCGACATCCGCTCGTACTCGCGGAACTCGGGCGCGACCTCGTGCGAAAAGGCGGCGAAGGCTTCCGGGAATTCTTGCTCAATGATGCGGCGCGTCGCCGCCTCGTGTTCCGGCCTCAGGAAGCTGTAGAGATAGCAGACAGCTATCGCCTCGACGCCGGCCTGTTTCAGCGCGCGGACGGCCTCGCGGACCGCCTGCTCGTCCAGCGGGATCTCGACGCTTCCGTCGTGGCGGATGCGCTCCGGAACCTCGAGGCGAAGCGCCCGTGCGACCAATACGGGAGCCTTGTCGGCCTGCAGATCATAGAGGTCCGGACGCTTCTGACGGCCGATCTCCAGAAGATCGCGAAAACCGTCGGTGGTGATCAGGCCGGTGCGAGCGCCCCGGTGCTGAATCAGCGCGTTCGTTCCGACGGTGGTGCCATGACCGAAATAGGAGACTTGGGAAGGGTCGGCGCCGACGCGTTCGAGGCCTTCCCGGACCCCCTGGGCGATGCCGCGCGACGGGTCGTCGGGCGTGGAGGAGACCTTCCAGATATCCACCCGGCCGTCCTCCTCGTTGAACAGACAGATATCCGTGAAGGTGCCGCCGGAATCGACGCCGATACGCCAGCTCATCTTGGTTCCTTACTGAAGGGGCGACGGCGATCCGCCGTCGCTGAAATGGATTGAAACGACTCGGCCCCGGCCTCGTCGCCGGGCCATGGCCGGCCATGGCCGAAGCCGCCGTCCCAGGTGCAGACCCGGGCCGCAAAAGCGGCCCCGGCCCGCAGGGCCTCGTCCAGCGAGGCGCCGTCCAGGACGGCCACGAGGAAGCCGGCGATCAGGCCGTCCCCGGCCCCGAGCGTGTCGACCACCCGCGTCGGCAGGGCGGGCTGGCGCGTCCGTTGCGCTCCAAGCCCCGCCAGGGCGCCTGCGGCCCCCCGTGTGACCACCACGCATCCCGCGCCGAGGCTGATCACCCGGCGCACGAGGTCCTCCGCCTCATGATCCGATCGGTCCGCCGCCGAGAGAAAGGCGAAGTCGAGACCCGGCGTGAACCGCCCGAGGATGTCTTCCGAGGTCCGGGTCGAGAAGTCGAAGGCGAGTCGGCGGGCGGCCGTGCGGACCTGATCGCGGGCGGTTCCGAGATCGCCGAAGATGCTGGTGTGCACCAGGTCGAAGCCGGCGATGTAGGCGAGGTCCTCCGCCTCCAGCCTGTAATCCGCACGAACCCCCGGGTCGCTGCGGAGGAAGCGGCGGTCGCCGGCGTCATGGGCGAGCCAGGCGCGGGCGTTGGATCCGGGACGGCGCCGCAGGCGCGCGCTGTCGACGCCTTCCGCTTCCAGGGCGGCGCGAAGCAGATCGCCGCCCTGGTCGTCGCCCACGCAGCCAAGATAGGCGGCGTCGGCGCCCAGTCGATGGGCCATCACCGCGACGTTGACCGCATTGCCGCCCGGAAACTCCAGTCCGCGGTCGACATAGGTGTCGATGGTGTTGTCGCCCAGCCCCAGAATGCGCGCCATTGTCCTGTTCCTCAGTATTCGGTCTTCCACATATAGCGGCGGGTCGACAGCGGCTGTCCGTGAAGGTCCGAAAGGTGTTCAGACAGACGCTTGAGGGCGGCCTGCAGGACATAGGGCGCGACGATCGGCCGGATGGACGGGGCGATCCCCCTCATCTCCATGTCGAGGGAATCATAGATCATCAGGCGTTGCGTGTGCTTTTGGCAGAAGCGCCGCACCCGTTCCATGAGCTGCCGGCTGGGATCCTCCCCGAGGATCAGGATAAGGGGCGTGTTTTCGTCGACGATCTCGAAGGGGCCGTGGAAGAATTCGGCCGCCTCGATCGGATAGGAGTGCATCCAGAGCATCTCCATCAGGATGCAGACGCCGAACACATAGGCGGGCGTGAAGCCGGGGCCGGACGCGACATGATAGAGGTTGCGGTCGTGCTGGAAGGTCCGGGCGTCGGCGAGCGCCCGGGCGTCGTTGCCCTCCGCCGCATCGGCGATGACGTCCGGAAGGGCGGCCAGTGACGCCAGAAGATCTTCCAGCAGCGGCCACGCATCCTTCTCCGCCATCAGGCCGCCGACCAGCGCCTGCATCATCATGAACAGCGCCACGAAGGATTCGCTGGTCTCGCCCGCCAGGAAGGTCCGCTGCGTCAGCTTCGCGAGCGGCGCCTCGCCCGACAGGGTGAAGCCGACGGTCAGGCACGGCCGGCCCTTGAGATATTCTGCGGCGGCGACGGTCTCGGGCGTGGTCCCGGACTTGGAAGCCAGGACGACAAGCGTGCGAGCATCGAGCCGGACGGGGTCCTGCGCGATGAACTCGGAGGGGAAGTAACGCCGTACCTCGATGGAAGGGCTGAAATGTTCGATCCAGTACTGGAAGCCCTGCATGGCCCGGTTGGCCGAGCCATGCGCGACGAAATAGATGCGGTCGACGTCCGGGGCCAGGGTCCGGCCCAGAGACGCGGCCTCCGCCAGAGCATCGACGCTCTGGGCTAGACCATCTACGATCAGACGCCGATTCACTTCCGAAGCCATACTTGGGTTACCCTCAATGGTGCTGGTGGGGAGTTGATGGACTTGGAGTATACCAACTGTCCGACCTGGTCTAGTCGGTTGTTGAATTTTCGGAAAGGCGCCCCCGGCGTCGCGTTAGGCGAGGAATATGATGACGCTCGAGATTACTGACGAACGGCCGCTTCTGGACGCCACGGTGCCGGCGTACCTGGCGATCCGAAAGTATGTATTGGAGCTCATCAGCGGACCCGATTTTGGTCCGGGGGACCACATCCCGTCCGAACGGACTCTGGCCGAGCGTCTGGGCAAGAACCGCATGACGGTCCGCAAGGCGATCGACGGCCTGATCGCCGAGGGCCTGCTGGAACGCAACAGCACCAACGGCACGCGCGTGCCCTTGCCGAGCGTCGCGCGCCCGATCGATGCGCGGTCGTCGCTGGGGATCAGCCGCATCATCCAGAGCGGCGGCGGCGCGCCCGGCAACAAACTGCTCCACTTTGAGCAGGCGCGCGCCTCCGCCAAGGTCGCGGAGCAGCTTCATATCCGCGAAGGCGAAGACATCGTCATGTTTCGCCGGCTGTGGACCGTGAACGATCGGCCCTTCTGCATCGAGACGAGCCACCTTCCCCTGGCGCTGGTTCCCGACCTGGCCGCAGAGGATCTGATGGCGGGTCAGTCCCTCTACGGCCTGCTCCGCGACCGGTACGACATCGGCGCCGTAAGCGGCGAACGCGAGATCAGCGTGGCCTCCGCCAGCGAGATGGAAGCGCGCCTCCTGGGTCTGGCCGACGGGGCGGCCGGACTGCTCCTGCGCCTTGTCGTCTATGCCGAAGACGGCCGCCCGCTGGAGTATATGCGCTCCATGAACCATCCTCAGCTCGTCGTCTTCCGCACCCAGCACGCTGAATTTCCCGGCTGAATTCCAGACCGGATGACAATTTTGCGGCGATTGGTCGGTGTTCGCTTGTAATTGGACTAATCCAGTGTTTAGCTTTGGTCGAGGTTGGTCGATCTGAGGGCGGGCATCCTTGGCTGATTGGTATAGTTCGCGTCCGCCTCTCTGGCTGATCTTGCGATCCCAGCGAGCCGGGCGACCGCCAACGGTCCGTTCAGGTTCCGGCTCTTTCGCGAGCCGTCTCGGTCAGGGGAATAGGGATGATCAGGATTTCAACGCGCGCCTGGCTGATGTCAGCCACCGCCATGGCGCTCGCGGCGTCGCCCGCCAGGGCGCAGGAGGCCGATGGGCCGCCGTTCGCGCCGCCGCAGGCGGAGGCGAAGGCGCCGGCCGTGTCCAGCGTCAGCGAGATCGTCGTGACGGGCAGCCGAATTCGCCGCCTCGATACGCCCAATCCGGTCCTGACGCTGGATCGCGAGGCGCTGGAGGACTCGAGCTATGTCACCGTCGGCGACCTGGTTCAGCAAATCCCCAACGTCGCAGGGGCAGGTATGACGCCGGGGGAGAACGCCTATGGCGGGACCGGAATGTCGACCGTCTCCCTGCGGGGCCTGGGCTCCGACCGGACGCTGACGCTCGTGGACGGCGTCAGATTCTATTCGGGCGACGTCAATGTGCTGCCGTCCAACATGCTCGAACGCGTCGAGGTGCTGAAGGACGGTGCCTCGGCGGTCTACGGCTCCGACGCGGTCGCCGGGGTGGTGAACTTCCTCACGCGACGTCCTTTCGACGGTCTTGAGGCGAGCGCCTATTACGGCCTCAGCGACAAGGGCGACGCCGCCACTCAGAGCTTCGACCTCACGGCGGGCCGCACCTGGAACCGCGGCGGCCTTGTCGCAGGCGTCAGCTATGCGAAGCAGGAGGCCATCCTGCAGAGCGACCGCGACTGGTCCGCCACCCCTTCGGCGCTCTCGTACGGAAACATCCTCTTCGAGGGCTCGGCGACGGGGCCGCGGGGACGCTACACCGTCTCGCGCGCCGCGGCGACGGCGCTGAACCCCGGACTGAACTGCACCAACCCAGGCAATGTGAACTCGGACTTCGTCTATCTGACCCGCATCGAGGGTGCCGCGGGGGCTGCGGCGGCGGACTTCAAATGCTTCGTGGGATCCGGCGCCGACAACGATACCTTCAACTACGCCGGCGAGACCCAGCTCCTCACGCCGCAGGAACGCTACAGCGTCTTCCTCAACGGCGAGCACGAGCTCGGGGCGGGCGTGTCCGCCTACGGCCGGGTCCTCTATACCCGCACCGAGTCCGACTCCACGATCGCCTCGGACCCGTTCCAGACCGCCGCCTACGGGGTCACGGTGTCGGGCGACAGCCTTTACAATCCGTTTGGCGTGGACCTGCCGGACCTGCGTCTGCGCCTCAGCTCCAACGGCCAGCGCGTCCGCAGCTACGACCGCGACGACTTTCAGGCGACGCTGGGCTTCCGCGGGCGGCTGATGGACCGGTTCGACTGGGACGTCAGCCACACCTTCAGCCGCCAGGACATGATCGCCTCCAAGAGCGGCAGCATCTATCTTCCGGCCATTGAGGCGGCGCTCGGGCCGTCATTCTATGACGCGGGAGGAGTCGCCCGCTGCGGCGCGCCCGGCGCTGTCGTCGCGGGCTGTACGCCGGTGAACTTCTTCGGCGTTCCCACCGCCGAACAGCTCGCGACCGTCTCGCCCGTGCTGAAGAACGTCTACGAGGGGCGCCAGCACGACTTCAACGCCAGTATCGCCGGCGATCTGTTCGACCTCCCGGCCGGTCCGGTCGGCGCCGCCTTCGGCGTCGAATACCGCGACCAGAACTCCAGCTTCCGGCCGGACTTCCTGCTGGCGAACCGGCTTGTCGACGTCCAGCGCGAGGCGCCGAGCGCAGGCGGCTACCACGTGGCGGAAGCCTACGGCGAGATCAACGTGCCGATCCTGGCGGATCTGCCCTTCGCCTACGCCCTGAATTTCAACGCCGGCGTCCGCTACTCCGACTACTCGACCTTCGGCGACACCACGAACGCGAAATACGGCGTGGAGTACCGCCCGGTCCGGGAGCTCTTGCTGCGGGCGACCTACGCCGACGTGTTCAGGGCGCCGACCATCGACGACCTGTTCGCTGGACGCTCGGGCGACACGCCGACCGTCGTGGATCCCTGCAGCGGCGAGGCGGCCGGGATGGGCCTGTGTTCCGACGTTCCGCCGGGCTTCGTCGGCGAGAAGCAGCCGCCCGCTACTAACGGGTCCAATCCCGCTCTGCGGCCGGAGACCGGCGAGACGCTGAGCCTGGGCGCCGTGTGGACGCCGGCCTTCTATCCGGCGCTGACGCTGTCTCTGGACTTCTGGCGCTACAAGATCGAGGAGGCGATCGGGGCGCCGGGCGCCCAGACCATTCTGGACCTGTGCTATCGCGAGGGCCTGCCGGAATACTGCGCGCTGGTGGCCCGGAACGCCCGCGGCGAGATCACCAACATCGACAACACCCTGGCCAACATCGGCGGCGTCGAGACCCAGGGCTTCGACCTGGGCGGCCGCTGGCGAAAGGAGACGCGGTTCGGACGCTTCTCGGCGAGCCTCGACGCGACCTATCTCGATCGGTACGATTCAACGCCGGTCGCGGACCAGCCCGACACGGAGGTCGGCTACGCCGGCCAGTGGAAGGACTCAGCCGCAGGCGGAGAGGGCAATTTCGCCCGACTGCGCACCCTGGCGTCGCTGCGCTGGAGCCAGGGAGACTGGAGCGTGGTCGCGAACCATCGCTTCATCTCCCATGCCTCTGTCCACAACCTCGACAAGGGCGCCGCCGCCAACTGCGACGGCTCCCGCACGGTCGTGCCGACGGCCCAGGGCGACGTTCTGTGCCGCTACACAATCCCGTCCTTCAACTATGTGGATTTGTCGGCCTCCTACGACTACGCGCCGGCGAACGCGCGTCTGACGGTCGGGGTGAACAACCTCTTTGACGAGGAGATGGGCCGTGTGGCCCAGGACTTCCGCACCTATGACGTGATCGGGCGGTTCTTCTACGCGCGGCTCCAGTTGCGCTTCAACTGAGCCACCTCCGGCCGGGACCGCTGGCTTGCGGTCCCGGCCTTTTTTTGAGTTTTAAGCGGAGCAGATGATGGACGCCAGACGCAGGGCCGAACTGGAGGCGACGGCGCGTTTCGGGCCCAAGGGCGCGGTCCGGGCGGACAACGCGATGGTCGTGACCTCCCATCCTCTCGCGACGGAAGCGGCGCTTGAGGCGCTGAAGCGGGGAGGCAACGCCTGCGATGCGGCGCTCGCGGCGGCGGCCATGCAACTCGTCGTCGAGCCGCACATGACGGCGCTGACGGGCGGGCTGAGTCTGCTCTACCGGGACGCCGCAAGCGGGCGGGCCGCCTATATGAACGGCAACATCAACGCCCCCCTGGCGCCGCTGCCTGGCTACTCCGGCCGGGACATCCACACCGCGCGCGGCGTTCCCGTTCCCGGCTGGTGGTCCGGTTTCCAGGCGGCAGCCGGGGCGTGGGGCCGCCTGGGCGTTGCGGCCTTGCTCGACCCGGCGATCGCGGTGGCGCGCGAGGGGTTCCGAATGAACCCTTACCTGTTCGGGCTGGTCTACGGCCACCTCGAGCAGCTGGGCGTTCACGAACAGGGCCGGGAAGTCTTCTGGCCGGACGGCGAACTCGTGGGCCCGGACGGCCTTGTCCGCCAGGCGCGGATGGCCCGGACGCTCGAACGCCTGCGGGACGAGGGGGACGCCTATTATCTCGGCGATTTCGCGCACGCCTTCTGCGCCGAATGCCAGGGTGCGGGGGGCGTCATCACGCCGGAAGACTTCCGCGCCTACCGGCCGATGTTCCAGCGACCGCTGGAGGGCCGATACCGCCGTTTCGACTTGATCGGTTCGCCGCCGCCCGATGACGGCGGACTGATGCTGATCGAGGCGTTCAACATGCTCGAGCGATTCGACATCGCGCGCATGGGGCCACCCTCGGAATCGTTCGAGACGCTGCAGCTCCTGATTCGGGCGCACAACGCCGTCTATTACGCGCCGCCGCGGCAGGGCGATCTCGACACCGCGCCTGCGGAGATCGGCATCCTGCTGTCGAAGGCCTACGCCGAGCAGCGTCTCACGCTGATGGAGATGGACGAGCCGCGCGCGGCCGGGGCCTGCCCGACCCCCGGCACCATTCACATCTCGGTGGTCGACGCGGCGGGCAATTGCGCCTCGCTGACCCATTCCCACATGGCGTCGCCGTGGGTGAACGGCCTGTTCGCCGAGGGCTTCCAGCTGTCCGGCGGCGGTTCCTTTTTCCAACGGATCCTGCCTCAACCGGGCGCGCGGGCGACGGTGTATCTGGCGCCCATGATCGTGCTCGATCAGGGCCGCCCGGTCATCGTGGCGGGGTCGCCTTCCGTGTCCCTGGTCGCATGCATCCTCCAGAACCTCGTGAACCTCATGGATTTCGGCATGACGGTGGAGCAGTCGGTGAGCCAGCCTCGCTTCGGCGCCCGGCCCCACTCGCCGGATCTTGGCTGGCTTCCCGGCACGACCCTGGAAGCCGATTTCCCGCCGGCCGTCCGCTCCGCCTTCCTGGACTGGACCGGCCGCCGACGCCTGTGGTCCCGCATCGTCCAGCCGCGCTGCACTCTGACGGGCAATTTCGAAGCGGTCGCCCGCGACCTGAAGAGCGGCCGGCTCAGTTCGGCCGCCGATCCCCGGCGCGTCGGCGCCGCAGCCGGCTATTGAAGGAACCTCCTTATGGATCAACGCCCGCTGGCGAGCCCGCCCGTCGCCGATTACGGCGACGAGGGATCGCCCTTCTACCGCAAGGTCCTGCTCACGGCCGTCCTCGGCAATGTGGTCGAATGGTATGACAACGCGCTGTACGGCATTCTGGCGGTCTTCCTTGCCCGCACCTTCTTTCCGGAAAGCGACCCGACGGCCGCGCTGCTTGCGACCTATGTCGGCCTGATCGCCGCCTACGCCATCCGCCCCGTCGGCGGCGTGCTGATGGGCCGGCTCAGCGACGTGCGCGGCCATCGGTTCACGTTGATGCTCACGATCGGCCTGATGACCGGCGGCACCCTCCTCATCGGTCTGCTGCCGGGCTATTCCGCCGTGGGCCTGGCCGCGCCCGCCCTTCTGATGCTCTGCCGGCTCATCCAGGGAGTCGGCGCCAGCGGTGAGTACACGGTCGCCGCCAACTTCATCCTGGAGCACGGGCCGCGCCGCAAGCGCCAGTACCTGGCGGGCTGGAGCGTCGGCTCGACCTCGGTCGGCCCCCTGATCGCCTCGCTCGTGGCCGTCGCCCTGACCAGCGCCTTGTCGCCGGAGGCGTTCGAAAGCTGGGGCTGGCGCATCCTGTTCCTGCTGTCGGCGCCGATGGGGCTGGTGACGCTCTTCATCCGTCGTCACGCCCCCGACCTTCCGCGAATCCAGAAGGTCCTGGATCATGCGGCCGAGGTCTCGCCCCCGTCGCGGCCGTTCGTCGAGGCAGTGCGCGGCCACTGGAGGGAGATGGCGCAGGTCATCGCCCTGGGCGCGGGACAGCGGATCGGCACCTTCTGCATCTCGACCTATTTCGTGACGGCGCTGATCGGGGCCGGGTTCGGCGAGACGCGCGCAATCTTCGCCTCGATCCTAGCCTATCTGATCGGTCCGCCGGCCGCCATCCTGGGCGGCCTCATCGCTGACCGGGTAGGCGGCCGGATCGTGCTGATCGTCGGCTTCGCCGCATTCACGCTCCTGACCGTTCCGACCTTTCTCGTCATCGGCACCTCGCTGGGGCTGACCCTCGCGGCGGTCCTGGGCTTCACCTTCGTCAACAACTTCGTAGGCGCCCCGCTGACGCATGCCTATGTGATGACCTTCTCCCCGGAGGTGCGGGGAACGGCGTCGGCGCTAAACTACAACATCGGCACGACCCTGATCGGCTCCACGGCGCCGCTCGTGGCCGCAGCCCTTTTTGCCCGCACGGGAAGCAATCTCTCCTTCGCCTGGTACATGACGGCGGCCTGTGTGCTGTCGCTGGCGGTGGCGGTGTTCGCCTACCCTCAGAAGGCCAAGGCGTGACCTGCTCGGCGCGAGATGAGATCAGGCCGCGCAGGCGCCTGGCCGCAGGTCAGGACGGCCGTCGAGCATCCTTCGGCACGATGAATGACCGGCAGCAGATCAATGTGCGGATGGACGGCGTGATCCGAAGTGTCGTGTTTCGACCCGGGGGCGATCGCTCTGACCGTTCTCCCGCCGCAACCGGGCCGCCTCCGCCGCCAGATCCGACGGCGACGGTGACGGTGACGACGCCTGTGTTATGGATCGCCCCGACGTTCCCGTCGCCTGCATCCCAAACGGCGTCATCCATCGACCCAGCACCGTCTCGTGCAGACGCGACTCGCGGGCCACCGCCGGCGAGTCAGCCCACTGTTGGCGACCCGATCAACGGTCTCCCTCTTGAACGATTCCGGAACCACCCGGCGTTCATCACTCATCAGATACTCCTCTCCACCTCCGAACCTATCAGTTGATGAAGCTGTCGAACGACATGCTTCATGACTTCGCCCCCGGCGAGAGACTCCGCGATTTTGTCGCTCAGCTCTGGCGCATCTTTGCGGAGCGTGGGCGCATCCAAGTGCGGTGACAGCGAGGTCTGAACCGCACTTTACGAGGCCGCCAGCAGGCTACTCGTGCGCTGCAAGACGCCCTCGGAACTGCGGAGTTGGGGCTCAGCCTGTGCCGCACAGCGAGCACGCGTTGAGTGTTTGGCCGTCCCCGGACCCCTCTGAGACCAGCCTGAGCCGACCTCTGCGTCGAGCTCGTAGTATTGCATAGACCTTTACGCGGCTTAGTCGAGCATCAGGATGGACACGCGCGGCTTCCGCGTAGGACGGAGTAGTGTTATGATAGCAAAAGTATAGTCTAGGGGAGGCCTAAGATTAGTATTGCCGGTGTAATCGGGCCGGCTCGCCTCTCGCCTGAAGCCTCGCCCAGACACCGCATCCCGTCCGTGGACGTTGTCGCCGTTGCGCGCGCACCGCCGCGACCCGCTCAACGGCGGAGAGGGACGATGACGGAACACTATGCGGGCCTGGACGTGGGCGTGGCCGAGACGGCGATCTGCATCGTCGATCTGAAAGGCGAGGTGCGGCTGGAGAGGACGGTGGCGACCGAGCCGGACGTCATTGCTCAGGCTCTGGCGCCGTGGCGCGCCACGCTGCGACGGGCCGGGCACGAGGCCGGGGCGCTGTCGCCGTGGCTGCAGCCAGCGCTGAAAGACCTGGGCGTGCCGGCGACCTGCCTGGAGACCCGCCATGTGCGGGCGGCGTTGGCGGCCCAGCGCAACAAGACCGACGCGACCGACGCCCTGGGGCTGGCCCACCTGATGCGCACCGGCTGGTACCGGACCGCCCATGTGAAAACCGAGGCGGCCTACCGGCTGCGGCTGCTGCTGATCCAGCGCCGCAACCTGAAGCGCAAATTCCTCGACCTGGAAAACAGCATCCGTCACTCGCTCAAGAGCTTCGGCGTCAAGCTAGCCAAGGTCGGCCGGGGCGCGTTCGACCAGGCCGTTCGCGACGCTTGCGCCGACGATCCGCTGACCGCCGAGCTGATGGACTGCATGCTGATCGCGCGCGCGGCCCTGTGGACCCAGTACCTCAAGCTGCACGCCCTGACGGTGCGGGTCGTAGCTCAGGACGAGGTGTGCCGGCGCTTCATGGCCATCCCCGGGGTGGGGCCGATCGCGGCGCTGACTTTCCGCACGGCGGTCGATGATCCGATGCGGTTCAAACGATCCCGCGACGTCGGCGCCTACTTCGGCCTGACCTCCAAGCGCTGGCAGTCGGGCACGTCGATCGACATCCAGGGCCGCATCAGTAAGGCGGGCGATCCTGATGTCCGACGCGCCCTCTACGAGGCGGCCTCGGCGATGCTGACCCGCTACAAAGGGCGCAGCGCGCTCAAGAGCTGGGGCGAGACCATCGCCAAACGCTGCCACAAGAAGGCGGTCGTCGCCGTGGCCCGCAAGCTCGCCGTGATCATGCACGCCATGTGGCGCGACGGCACGGTCTACGCTGATGCGGTCGAGACCGGCGTCGCCGACGGCGGGGCGACCGCCAAGGAACGCAAACTGCTGGGCGTCTACGCATGATGCGGCGCCCTGACCGAAACCCCGCCGCCAGGTCCGCCTGACCGCGATGGAGATCCGCCCCGGCGGATGAGGACTGATGCAGACCAGGAAAGCGGGAAGCACGATATCTTGCCTGTGGCCGGAGCAATCCGGACCACGCCGGAGTGCCTGTGATGCTGCCCCGCGAGACCGATGCCGACATGCGCCGCGACGGATCCAGAACCGCTCAGTCGGTCGAGACCCCGCCGTCGATGAGCGCGGAAGAGTGCACGGCGCATCAGGACTCGATGTCCGGACCGATCTCCCCGCAGGCCGCGCGGACCCGATCTCGCCGGGGGCGGGCGCGTCTTCACCTTGGTCCATCAAGGGAATACAATATCCATCAGGAGAACGTCATGAAAACGAGCCCCAGAATGTCCCCGATTAAGAGGGCAAGATAAAAGCCACAAGGTGCGGCGGGGGTGGGGTGACGATTCCTCGTCGTATTTCAACTCGATAGGTCAAGGTGTGTGCAGCGCGCGCACCTTGCCTTGGCGGTTATGTCTTTGAAGCGGCATAGCAAATCGCGCCTTTTCTGTGCGTCTTGGCCACCTAAGCAGGCCGGACCACTCCCGGTCGGTCAAGGGCGGCTGCGCCGTCGCGCAGCGATGAGCGCGTGCCGCGCTCACCCCTGACAGTCCTCTCGCGGCCCGGCGTAAGTCCGCCATAGCGACGTTGGTGAAGGTCAGGCCTTCAGTCGAACACCTGGTCCGCCGGTAGCGTCTGCCGGAATGAACACGACCCCGGCTTCCTCGAGCGAGTTCTGAATCCGAGCCATATTAGTGGTGAGGATCGCCCCTTTGCCGGTCTCGAAACGCAAGATGGTGGAGTCGGCGACACCGGATCGTTCTGCCAACTCGCGAACGCTGATTCCGAGCGCAGCGCGAGCCATACGAACCTGCACAGCATGCATCATGACTGAAATTCCTCTTTCTGTGGCGGAATTTCATTGACATCGTCGCTGAAATTCAGTCGAGTGTAGTGGAGATTCCATCAAACTCCACCGCTCAGCGAGGACTGGGCGACCGAGCGTTTGCGCGGGAGGTTCCGCATGCCTGATTTCCAGAGGGTATCCTGGCACCAACAGTGGCTGGCGCTCAATGACGAGTATGCCCGGCAGTTAGACATTTGGGCGGTGGCCTTGGCGCGCCTTGAGCGCCAGCGGGGTTGGTTCGCCATGTCAGACGCGGATGGCGATCGGGCGGAGCGGGCCAGCGGGCTTACTGACATAAACACCCGCCTGCGGTTGATGGATCGCCGCCTGCGCCGCTGGTTGCGCTTCCTGCCCAAGACACCGGCTATCGATATCGAGGGCGTCGTTGCGAACCTCCAAGTCGCCGAACGCCTCCTGGCGCCGGAGGAAAACCGCATTGTGCATGGACTGATCGTCCGCGCCGCCCGCGATCTCTCACGTTTGAAGCCTACGTCATGACCCGCGCTCGTCGGGACCCTGACCGACGTTTGGCCCAGGCGCTTGCGGGGAATGCTCGAGCTTTCAAGGAAATGGCCCAAGCCGGAGACTCGGAGATCAACGGGTCTCGCTCCTACTTTCTGGCCATCGCCATTGAACTGGCTCTGAAGGCCTACCTTCTCCAGCGCGGGATCACGGACGACTGGAACCGTATTCACCTGCGGCATGATCTGCTTAAGGCGCTGAGATGCGCTCGTATGGCAGGCCTGCGCCATCTGCCTGACGGACTTCCTCAACTGACCGCCGCCCTCAGCCCGCTCTATGCTTCCGGGGCGTTATCCTTTGGCCAGGGCAGGCCCGTGCTCCTGATGACGCCGGAAGCCGCCGATAAGGTTGTCGGCGGCCTTCTATCGGCTGTGGTGGCCGCCATAGACGACAATGGGCAGGCAGACACATGAACCGCCAGAAGGCCTCGCCACGACGCATTTCAAGGCGCTCGGCTGCCGCTGATCAGAAGCGGGCCCTAGCCAAGGCGATCCTGCAACTGCCGGCCGATCTGCGGGACGTGTTCCTGCTGCACCGGATGGCGGGCCTGTCCTTTGACGAGATTGGGCAACAACTCGGCATCGAGCGCGCCGTGGTTCAGGCCTATCTGGCGGAAGCCTTGGCGCGGATAGTTCGCGCGATGCCCCCTAATGAATTCTGACATTGGGCTAGGCTAAGCTTTCCTTGCGGACAGCTTGCCCGCCAAATGACCGATGTCACTAAATGGCAAAGGACGTTCTTTGACTCATTGCGGCGGTTCGGAATGACCGCTTTGTGTTTGTGCAGCGAAGTCGATCAGCAAAGAGGCACCTAGGTCGCGAGGTCCACTTCCAGTGGCTAGCATGTGCTTCGCGCCGCGCGCTAAGGTAGCGGCGGGAGGGCCAAATGCTTCAAAGAATAATCGGCATCCGTAACGTCGGACGCTTTCGGAGTTCGGCCGCCCAGCCGAATCCTCAACTGTCTCGTCACGCGTTCATCTTCGGGCCGAACGGCTTCGGCAAGACGACCTTGTGCGCGGTGCTGAGATCCTTGGAGCGGAACGAACCGGCACTGGTGGTAGGTCGCAAGACGCTCGGCGTAGACGCGGCGCAGCAGGTGAACTTGCTATGGTCCGGCGCACAGCGGACGTTCCAGAACGACGCCTGGCCGGGACCTGAGCCGAAGCTCTCAATCTTCGATGGGACCTTCGTCGCGGAGAATGTCCACAGCGGGGACCTAGTCGACGTCGCCAATCGGCGGAATTTGTATCGCGTCGTCGTCGGCCGGAATGGCGTGGGTCTAGCGCGGGAGGAGGCGCGGCTGGGCGAAGCAGGGAGAGCGCTCACGCAGGCCGCGACCGCCGCCGAACGCAGGCTGGAGCCGATGGCTGCCGGCCTCGCGGCCCAGGCCTTCGACCAACTGCCAGCGGATCACGAGCTGGCCGCCAAACTTGCTGACGCGCGTGCCGCGCTGGCCGCGCAGCAGCAGTCGGCGCAGATCCGGGAGCGCGCTGGCCTGCAGGCGGTAACGCTCCCGACGTTGCCAGCGCACTTGAGGGAAATGATGGGTCGCACAATCGACGGGGCCGACCCGGCGGTCGAGCAGCGCGTCGGCGCGCATCTGGCGCGTCACAGGTTCTGCGACGGCGAACGCTGGCTCGAGCATGGGCTTCGTCATTTGACGGACGAGGACGACTGCCCGTTCTGTGCCCGGGACGGTGTCGGTGGGCTGCCTCTGGTTCAATCCTATCGGGCATTGTTCGGAGAGGCTTATCGCGGCTTGCGAGATGAAATCGAGACGCTCGGACAACACATCGATCTGCAGTTCGGAGCCGAGGTCTTTGCCGAGCTTAGGGCGTCGGCGATCGCGAATGGCGCGGCTCGTCAATTCTGGGGCCAGCATTGCGACTTGGGCGAGGACTTGCCCGCCTTGGCCCAGCTGAGGGACGCCTATTTGAGCGTCCATCACAAACTGCGGAGCCTTGTGGAGCGCAAAGCGGCCCGGCCGCTCGAGGTCGTTGATCGGGAGGGGGACATCGCCGAGATCGCTGAGGAGATCCATGCGATCCGAGGCCAGCTAGCGGCCTACAACCGGGCCGTCGATCGGGCCAACGTCACTATTGAGGCGACCCGTGCGCGAACGGCGGCTGCGGATGAGGCCGTCTTGCGCCGCGCGATCAGCGATTTGGAACGGGTGGCTCGCCGGCATGGTCCGGAGGGGGGCGAGGCGAGTCGAGCATGGCGCGAGGCGGTAGAAGCGCGGACGGCGAACAATGCCGCGAAAGCGGCCGTGCGCGCGCAACTGGAGGAGCATTGTCGCCAGGTCGTCAAACCTTATGAGCAACGGATCAACCACTTCCTGCATCTCTTCAACGCCGGCTTTGAGATCGTCGACGTCGACCACGCCTATCCTGGTGGCCTTGCGACCTGCACCTATCGACTGCGGATCGATAACGTCGAAGTGGCTTTAGGCGACGGCCGGACGGGTGACGATCGTCAGAGCTTCAAGAACACGCTGAGTGCGGGCGACCGGACGACGCTGGCGATGGCCTTCTTCCTCGCGGAGCTGGAACGCGAGGCAGATATCGCCGAGCGCGTGGTCGTCTTCGACGACCCCTTTAACAGTCAGGATTCCTATCGGCGTCGCAACACGATTCATGAGATCATGGCGGTGGCCCGCCGTGGTGCCCAAGTCATCGTGCTCGAACAATAGGAAGGACACGAAGGGAGGGTGTGCAAAAACCCCGTTTCTCCAACAACTTCGTAAGCAAGCTTTTTGGTCAGAACCCCCGTGCCACTCATGATGCCACGAGGCGACCGGCGCTCAATCCGCTTCCCGCAAAAGTCGTTGAAAGATAGCACTTTCGAGGCTGGAAGGCGATGCCCCCTCGCAACCGGAATCTGAGCGCCCTTCACACGCCCCGCACACACGCGATTTGCTGATCGGGCGGCTCCATTGGCGCTGGCGCACCGACAGTAATAGTGGCTCCGAATTCCAGTCGCAGAAAAATTCTGGCATTTCCCGCCGTTCGTGGCGGCAATCAGGAATGACGCGTTTGCCGGCCAAACGCGTCAATACGAACGTCACCTACTACTCCGGTAAGGTCAGCCGTTGAGGAACGCATAGCGGCGATCATCAAGAAGGCTCGGCATCTCCGTTGACCTGCCCGACGCGCAGGACTTGCGGTTTTGAAAATAATTCCATATTTTTGGAAGTATGGAATCTGGACCCGCCATCCTCGCCCTCGCCGCTCTGGCGCAGCCCACGCGCCTAGAGACTTTCCGCCTCTTGGTTCGGCATGAACCTGAGGGTCTGCCCGCCGGTGAGATCGCGGACGCCCTCGTGGTTCCCGCCAACACCATGTCTGCGCACCTCGGGGTCCTGTCCCGCGCCGGCCTGATCAGTTCGGAGCGTCGCAGCCGCTCGATCATCTACCGGGCAGACCTGGACCGCCTCCAGGCGCTGGTGCTGTTCCTGCTCAAGGACTGCTGCCAAGGCCGCGCTGAACTGTGCGAGCCGCTGCTGGCTGAACTCAACCCCTGTCGCACCTGAGGCTCCCATGGACGTCGTCATCTATCACAACCCCGCTTGCGGGACGTCTCGCAACGCACTGGCCCTGATCCGCCACGCCGGGATCGAGCCTCATGTCATCGAGTATCTGAAGACGCCGCCCAGCCGCGCTATGATCATGGCCCTAGTCGAGCGCATGGGCGTCCCGCTGCGCAGCCTGCTGCGCGAGAAGGGCACGCCCTTCGCCGAACTTGGGCTGGGCGATCCCGCCCTGACGGACGATCAACTGCTGGACGCCATCGAAGCCCATCCGGTTTTGCTGAACCGTCCGATCGTGCTCTCGCCGCTAGGCGTGAAGCTGTGCCGGCCGTCCGAGGCGGTTCTCAACCTCCTGCCGTCCGAGGGCCTGAAGCCCTTCACCAAGGAGGACGGCGAAGTCGTCATCGACGCCGAGGGGCGGAGGGGCGGAGGGTCCGCTGATGGTCAATGCCGTGATTACTGAACAGCCGAAGCGCCGCCTGTCCTTCCTGGATCGCTGGCTGACATTGTGGATTTTCGCGGCAATGGCGTTCGGCGTGCTGCTAGGCACGGTTATGCCGGGCCTTCCCACTTGGATCGACGGCCTGTCGATCGGCACGACCAATATCCCCATCGCCATCGGCCTGATCCTGATGATGTATCCGCCGCTGGCGCGGGTGAAATACGAGGAACTGCCGCGCGTTTTCGCCGACAAGCGCGTGCTGGTGCTCTCCCTGTTCCAGAACTGGGTGCTGGGGCCGGTGCTGATGTTCGTCCTGGCGGTCATCTTCCTGCGCGATCAGCCGGAGTACATGACCGGCGTCATCTTGATCGGCCTGGCCCGCTGCATCGCCATGGTGCTGGTCTGGAACCAGTTGGCGCGCGGCGACAACCAGTATGTGGCGGGTCTGGTCGCCTTCAACTCGATCTTCCAGATCGCCTTCTTCAGCCTCTACGCCTGGCTCTTCCTGACCGTGCTGCCGCCCCTGTTCGGGCTCGAGAGCAGCGTGGTGGACGTCAGCATCTGGACCATCGCCGCCGCCGTCCTGGTGTACCTGGGCCTGCCCTTCCTCGGCGGCTTCCTGACCCGGCGCACCCTGGTCGCGAGAAAGGGGAACGACTGGTACGAGACGCGCTTCCTGCCGCGTATCGCGCCGATCACCCTGATCGCCCTGCTGTTCACCATCGTCGCCATGTTCAGCCTCAAGGGCGGCGAGGTGGTCGCCCTGCCGCTGGACGCCCTGCGCATCGCCATCCCGCTGACGATCTACTTCTTCGTCATGTTCGTGGTCAGCTTCCTGATGGGACGGCTGATTGAGGCGGACTATCCGCGCACCACGGCCCTGGCATTCACTGCCGCCTCCAACAATTTTGAACTGGCGATCGCCGTCGCCATCGCGGCGTTCGGGCTGGCCTCGCCGGTCGCCTTCGCCGCCGTCATCGGCCCGCTGGTCGAGGTGCCGGTGCTGATCCTTCTGGTGTCCGTCGCCCTGCGACTGGGTCGCCGCTACTTCCCCGCGACCGCCCCAAAGAAGGATGCCTGCTGATGGCCTTCAACGCTGTGGTGTTGCCCGAGCCCACCTCCGACCTGATCGCCGCGCTGGAGGCCGCCGGGTTGCCGACGGACGATCTCCATCAGCCCGGCCGATGCTTTTACCGCTTCGCGGACGACGCCGGGCTGATCGGCTACGGCGGATTGGAACAGGTCGGGCCAGACGTCCTGATCCGCTCCATCGCCGTCATCGACGACCGTCGGAACGCCGGCCACGGCGCAGCGATCCTGTCCTGGCTGGAAGCCAGCGCGGCCGAGCAGCAGGCGCCGGGTCTCTACCTGCTCACGACCTCGGCGACCGCCTTCTTTGAGCGGCACGGCTACGTCGTACTGCCGCGTTCGGCGGCGCCGCCCGCCGTCACCGCCTCCCGGCAGTTCAGCACCCTGTGCCCGGCCTCGGCGGCTTTCATGTTTAAGGAGTTGCGTACCCAATGACCCGCCTTCGCGTCCTGCCCGATCCTGACCACTTGCCCGCACTCGACCCGGCCTACCTGTCCAGCCGGCCGGCGCGGGGCCTCGGTCCGAACGATCATCCGCCCCGTATCCTGCTGCTCTACGGCTCGCTGCGAGATCGATCCTTTTCCCGCCTGTGCGTCGAAGAGGCCGCGCGCCTTCTGCGCGTCATGGGCTGCGAGACGCGCATCTTCGATCCGTCCGACCTGCCGCTGACCGATCAGGTCGACTACGACGACCATCCCGCCGTCCACGAACTGCGCGAACACGCCCTGTGGTCGGAAGGCATGGTCTGGAGCAGCCCGGAGCGCCACGGCCAGATTTCCGGGATCATGAAACTCCAGATCGATCACCTGCCGCTCAGCATGGGCGGCATGCGTCCGACCCAGGGCCGCACCCTGGCGGTCATGCAGGTCTCCGGCGGCTCGCAGAGTTTCAACGCCGTCAACACCCTGCGCCTGCTCGGCCGCTGGATGCGGATGATCACCATCCCCAACCAGTCCAGCGTGGCCAAGGCCTTCATGGAGTTCGACGACGACGGCCGAATGAAGCCGTCCAGCTACTATGACCGCATCGTCGATGTGATGGAGGAATTGGTGCGCTTCACCGTCCTGACCCGCGCCCATGCCGACCAGTTGGTGGACCGCTATTCGGAGCGAAAGGCCTCAGACACGCCAATCGATGCGGTCAACGACCTGTCCGCCATCGCGATCAGATCAGCTTGACGCCTAGTCGGCCCCTCGTAGCAGTCGGCATCGGAGACGAGCCGAGGAACTGTTGATGGCATGGGACGGAAGCCATAGTGCTCCACCGTGATTCAAGCGTCGTGTCGATTGACGGAAGCCAGATGATGTCCAACGGCCCTGACGATCTTCGTCCCCCGCATCTGAGCTATGGCGCCCTCTTCCTACAGTTCCTGCGTTTCGGCGTCCTGGCGTTCGGCGGTCCGGTCGCCCAGATCGCCATGATCCGGCACAGGCTGATCGACAAAGGCCGGTGGATGTCGAGCGAGCGCTTCAACCGGCTGCTCGCCGTTCTTCAGGTCCTGCCCGGCCCGGAGGCCCACGAACTCTGTGTCCACCTGGGCATGAGGGCGCGAGGCCGTATCGGCGGCGTCCTCGCCGGACTCGGGTTCATGCTGCCCGGCCTCGTTCTGATGTTGGTTCTGGCCTGGCTCTATTTCTCGATCGGCGTGAAGTCGGGCTGGATGACCAGCGCCTTCATCGGGGTTCAGATCGCTGTCCTGGCCGTGATCGTGCGGGCCGCCCACCGGATCGGCCGGCACGTCATGATCGACCGTAGCCTCTGGATCATCGGCGCCGCCAGTTGCTCAGCCTCGCTGCTGGGCGTGAGTTTCTGGCTGATCCTGCCGGCGGCCGGCCTGGCCTACGCCCTGGCCCAAAGGGGCCGCCGCGTTACAGCGGTCGCGCTCTTCATCCTGACGCTCTCGATCGGTCTGGCGGCGCGCTACTGGCTCAACGACCACAGCGCCCCCCTTGTCACGGCGGCGGCCCTCGCGCCGATGAGCGCGTCCGTCGCCGCTCTTTTCTTCACCGGTCTGAAAGCGGGCCTACTGACCTTCGGCGGCGCCTACACCGCCATCCCGGTCATGCGGGCCGACGCCGCAAGAGGCGGTTGGATCAGCGACGGCCAGTTCCTGGACGGCGTCGCCCTGGCTCAGGTGATCCCGGCGCCTCTCATCATCTTCGGAACCTTCGTCGGCTACGCCGGCGGCGGATTTTCGGGCGCGCTGGCGCTGACGGCCGGCATCTTCCTTCCGGCCTTCAGCTTCTCCCTCATCTTTTATGATCGCCTGGAACTGGTCCTCGAGAACAAGTCGCTGCACGCCCTGCTGGACGGCGTCGCTGCCGCCGTCGTTGGCCTGATCGTCGCCACCGTCCTTCAACTGGGAGCCTCTTTGGTCGACACGGCTCCATACTGGCCGCTCGCACTGGCGATCTTCGGTGCCGCCCTCGTCGCCGCCTATCGCTGGCGGGCGCAACTGGCGATACCCATCACGCTGGTTCTGGCCGGTGTGGCGGGAACCCTCGCCTTCTGAGGGCCTCGCAGCGAGGCTTTCCAGATGCGGTAGAGCGTCCTCTGCCATCGCGATCAGGTCGGCTTAGCGCAGGCAGCGGTCATTGGCTCATCGCCGCCAGTTTCTGGGCCCCGCCAGAACCGATCAACTGCGGCAGCCAGCCAGCCCTCTTCGCGCAAGGCTCCGATCCGTGCGCGCGAGCCAGGCGCCTCCAGACCGCCGGTCAGGCCGCGCCGTGTTTCACGAGGCCCTGAACCGCGAGATGATCCGCTTCTTCAAGACACATCTCTGATCGGCGCGCGGCGGCGGGGTCACCCTGCCGCCTACGGTCGGCAGACCAAGACAGATTGAACTGACGACCGGCGGCCGCATTATCGCAGACAGAAACCAGGTCGTACTGCGGCGAAGCTGAGGTCGCCCGCCGACAAGCCCAGTCCAACGCCCGTCGACAACTTGGTCACGATAGCTTCAGTAGGTCGATTGGAGGCTGCCGTGGCGCACAGACTAACGCTGAGCTTCCTCAAGACCGAAGCCGCGTCCGGCACAGCGATGGCGCTCGCCGCTGTTGCAGCCATCGTGGTCGCCAACTCGCCATGGAGCGGCGACTATTTCACGTGGCTGAAAAGCTATCATGTCCTTCAACTCGGCCCCATTCGCCTGGAGGAGACCATCTCCGACTGGATCAAGGAGGGGTTGATGGCGATCTTCTTCCTCGTCGTCGGGCTAGAGATCAAATACGAAATCATGCGCGGGGAACTCAGCAACCCGAAGAAGTTGGCGACGCCCGTGCTGGCGGCGCTGGGCGGCATGGCGGGACCTTCAGCGGTCTATCTGCTGCTGTCAGGCGCGATCGGGGCTCCACACCAAGGCTGGCCCATCCCCCTAGCGACCGATATCGCCTTCGCCCTAGCCATCTTCAGCCTCATCGGCAGGGGATTGCCATCAGCACTCCGTGTCTTCCTGCTCACCCTGGCCATCGTCGATGATCTGGGCGCTATCGCGCTGATCGCCATCCTTTTCAGCGAGGGCACGCATTGGGTCCCGCTGATGTGGGCGCTGAGTCTGATCTCGATGGGCGGCGTCGTCGCGCACCATGTGCGTATCGCTGCGCCTTTCTGGGTCATGGGCTTTGCGGCGGTCTGGTATCTGACTGTTCTGTCGGGGATCAGTACTTCGCTGACAGCCTTCGCCTTCGCCATGATGGTGCCCATCAAGCCGCGCGGAGATCATCAGAGTCCGCTGAGGGAGGCGATACACGACCTGCACCCCTGGAACGCCTTTCTGGTTCTGCCGCTGTTCGCCTTCGCCAAAGCCGGGATATCCTTTGCCGGCCTGTCAATTGACCAAGCCTTCACGCCGTTGGTGATCGCCATCGCACTGGGGTTGTTCTTCGGAAAACAAATCGGCGTGCTCGGCATGGCCTGGGTCGCTTCGGCTCTGAAAATCGGAGCCCGGCCGACCGGAGCGAGTTGGCTTCAAGTGTATGGCGTGTCGCTTCTGTGCGGCGTCGGCTTCACCATGAGCCTTTTCATCGGCGCGCTGACCTTCCCCGGAGCAGTCGATTCCCCCGAACAGATCGAGGTCAAATTGGGCGTCATCGGCGGGTCAATTCTGTCGGCGATCGCGGCGGCGGCAGTCCTTGGGCTGGCCAGCCGCAAGCGGGAAGTCGATCCAACGGCGCAAGGCCAGGAAGTCGAACTCCATGAGATCGGCAGGGCTTAGGCCGTCACGCGCCGCATGCTGGATGAAATGACAGCCCTTGGTCGGGCACGCCCAACCTTGCTTTCCGGGCCGCATAACCGCAATAGAAGTAGAACTTCGGACTCGACTCGATCGGGTGGCTACCCCGGGCGCCGATCCCTCGGGAAACCCTTAGCGAACCGCAAGACCAGGACCCGCTGATCGCCGGTCCGTTCGCTCAAGCGACAAGACTGACAAAATCGAATGACACTCCTCGCTTCCGCGCGCCAGCAATGGCTCGCCAATCCTCGCCGCGACTTGCTGGCCGGAACCGTTGTGGCGCTCGCCCTGATCCCCGAGGCGATCGCCTTCTCCATCATCGCCGGCGTCGATCCCGCTGTCGGTCTTTACGCCAGCTTCGTCATCGCCGTGACCATCGCCTTCGTCGGCGGACGGCCCGCCATGATCTCGGCCGCGACCGGGGCCATGGCCCTGCTGATGGTCACGCTCGTGCGCGATCATGGCCTCGAATATCTGTTCGCCGCCTCGATCCTATGCGGCGTCTTCCAGATCGTCATCGGTCTGCTGAAACTGGGCCGCTACATCAAATTCGTCAGCCGCAGCGTCATGACAGGCTTCGTCAACTCGCTGGCTATACTGATTTTCTTGGCCCAGATGCCCGAACTGATCGGCGCAAACTGGCAGACCTTCGCCCTGGTGGGGGCGGCCCTTGTGATCATCTACGGCTTCCCCCGGCTGACCAGGGCCGTGCCCTCGCCGCTAGTGGCCATCGTTCTGATCAGCGCATTCGTGATGATGACCGGCCTGGATGTCCGCACGGTCGGCGACATGGGCCAGATGCCCTCGACGCTTCCGATGTTCCACCTGCCGGCAGTCCCGCTCACATGGGAGACCTTCGCCATCATCGCGCCCATTTCGGCGACCCTGGCCTTCGTCGGCCTGCTGGAGAGCCTGCTGACGGCGAACCTGATCGACGACCTGACCGACACGCCGTCAAACAAGGACCGCGAGACGCGCGGCCAGGGCATTGCCAACATCCTCTCGCCTCTGTTCGGCGGCATGGCGGGCTGCGCCATGATCGGCCAATCGATCATCAACGTGACGTCTGGCGCGCGGGGCCGGTTATCAACCCTCTGGGCCGGGCTGTTCCTCTTGTTCCTGATCCTGGTGCTTCAGGACTGGGTCGCGCGGATTCCTATGGCGGCCCTTGTCGCGGTGATGATCATGGTCTCGATAGGGACCTTCGACTGGGGTTCTGTGCTTAAGCTACGATCGACGCCGTTCCAGTCCTCCATCGTCATGCTCGCCACAACCATGACCGTCGTCGCCACCCATGACCTGTCCAAGGGGGTCGTGCTGGGCGTGATCCTCTCGGCCGTCTTCTTCATGCGCAAGGTCGGTAAGACCGTGGTCGTCGAGGAAATCGAAACGCCGGAAGACGGCGTGCTGCGCTATCGCATTTCGGGACAACTCTTCTTCGCCTCGGCCGATGTCTTCGCAGCGGCCTTCGAGCATCACGGCAACCCCAAGCGCGTCGAGATCGACATGACCGACGCGCATCTGTGGGACCTGACCGGGGTGGCAGCCGTCGACAAGGTCGTCTTCCGCTACCGCAGACAGGGCGCGGAGGTCGAGGTCATCGGCATGAACGCGGCTGGACAGACGCTGGTGGATCGGGTCGGCCGTCACGACAAAGACCATCTTCCTGTCGGGCTGTCGCATTGAGTATGCTCCCGCAGCGGTTAAGCATCGGGTCGGTGGCTCGCTACAGGGCCGTGATCGAGGCCGTCGAGCGCCAGCGACGATCTGACCATGTGGCCGACACCATCGGCCTGCTCGACCGCAAGAACGACGACGCCTTGGCCTTCCTCGATACGGTAAGCCGGGAATTGCGGATATCGGAGGTCGAGTTGTTCGACATCATTCTGGTCGAACAACCGCGAGGGCATCGGCGAGAACCCGACTTCATCGCCCTCAAGGCGCGGCTCGCGACCCAAGGTCTGATCCTGCTGCGACGCCGAACCCGTCTGTCGCGTTGGTGCGGACGTTTGCTGGCGCGCCGTCGCGATGATGGTACCCGAAGTGCATTCGGAACCGGACATGACCGCCGCGAGGCCGCTCTGCGACGCGCCGGCCTCTATCTGAGCCCTCTGCGCCTGCCTACCGCCAACGGGAACGAGCAATGGCTGGTCGCCTCGACCGCGCCGCTCGACGACAATCGGTTTCGGGATCAGATCGGCCGAGTCGCGATGAATTATCTTCGATCGTTGACGCCGGTGACCGTCGGGCTTGGGACCGTCTGGCCGACCTTGTAGTTCAAACGTCATTCAACACCACGCAGCGCCCTTTCGACACGACTGGCCGACGCCGAACCTGTTTCACTCTTCGACGGCGTCGGTCCGCGTGCGGGCGAGCAGCAACTCTATGCGCTTTAGGGCCTGAAGCACCCGATGGGCATGCATGGTCGACCGTCATTCAACATGAGAGGGCTATCTGGAGGTGGCCCAGCTTCACCCCAGCGCTGACGCCAGCCGTTCAGCGATCCGCGTCGCCGCTTCTCTCACCGGGTGGTCGGCCAGGTGCGCATACCGGGCGGTGGTCTGAACCTGCGTGTGCCCCAATAGCTTGCCGATCATCGGCAAGCCTTCGCCCGCCAATACGCCGTCCGAGGCATAGGTGTGGCGAAGGTCGTGAATGCGGACATCCTCCAGTCCGGCAGTCTTACGAATGCGCCGCCAC
Organism: Brevundimonas sp. CEF1; assembly: GCF_051353055.1. Classification (NCBI taxonomy): domain Bacteria; kingdom Pseudomonadati; phylum Pseudomonadota; class Alphaproteobacteria; order Caulobacterales; family Caulobacteraceae; genus Brevundimonas; species Brevundimonas sp. CEF1. The sequence goes on along the minus strand of NZ_CP195593.1, from coordinate 3,175,116 downwards.
GGATGCTGGAGATCGGTAAGGTGGGTTCCTTCCAGCTTGCCGACGATGACGTAGGGATTGCCGTCAACCTCAGGCAGCTTGCGCAGCAGTTCGACGACGGCGTCGCCCAGGTAGACAGTCTTCGGCCCGGTCTTGCTGTCCGGCAGCCGGAAGCGACCAGCCCTGAAGTCGATATAGCCCCACTTCAGTGTCTGGATTTCGCGCAGACGGCAGCCGGTGAGCAGCAGCAGTCTGAAGGCGGCGACAGCGAAGCGGCTTTCCGCGCCTGTGAGCTCGGCCTCCTGGAGGGCCGCGCCCAGGCGCTCGATCTCTTCGGGCGACAGGAAGCGCTCGCGCTTGCGTTCGGGGAAGGCCTTCACGTCGTCACAAGGGTTGGTGCGCTTGTCCCGCATGCCCCAGACCTCGGCCAAGTTCATCATTTTGGAGAGAACGCCCAGCACCCGGTTCGATTGATAGGGCGTGTGCGCATACTTCCCGTGCAACTCCGCTACGTCGGCCGAGGTCACCGTCCGCACCCGTTGCTTGCCAAAGAAGGGGTTGATGAAGAACTCAACGGCGCGCCTGTACTCGTATTCGGTGGTCGGTTTGCAGCGGACTGCGACGTGCTCTTTCAGAAATCGGTCGCCCAGTTCCTGAACCGTGGCGGCCTGACGCTCCATGTCGCGCAGCGTTGCCGGATCATCCCCGCCGCCACGCACGGCGCCCAACATACGGTTAGCCTCACGCCGCGCGACCTCAGCTGTGATCAAGCCATGCTGGCCCAGCGCCATGCGACGGGTCCGGCCATGTCGCCGATACTGGATCAGATAGAAGCGTTTGCCGTTCGGCATCACGCGGACGCCGAACCCCGGCAGTTCGCCATCGAATACGATGTAGTCTTTGGCGCGCACCTCAAGGCGTTCCACCACGCGCTTGCTCAACTTCTCGCCGGCCATCTCCAAGTCCTTTCACAGCGAGCTCGCCGCCCTTCGGGCCGGGCAATCCGTGGAAGCAAGACGGAAGCGGTCGGCGGAAAAGCAGGGCGAAATAGATCGCAGGAACGGTGATTCAGATTGGCGGTGCGGTCAATAGAAAGTCAGGCGTAGTAGGGGTTTGGAGTTCAATAAGAGGCGCAATCGATAAATGTGAAAACAGTATAAATCGTCCTCATAACCTGAAGGTCGCAGGTTCAAATCCTGCTCCCGCACCCAAAACATCAAAGCCCCGCTGCCATCCGCCGCGGGGCTTTCTGTCGTCTGGCGCTGCGCTGGTGCGGCGCAGGGGCGCTGTGTACTCCCACCGTAACCTTCCGAAAGCACGTTCCGATCTAGCCGCCCAAGCACATGGTCTGCGCCCGCTTCAGGCGGCGTTCGACTTCCAACGGGGAGCTGTCCACACATGGCGCTTGCTGACCCGGAGAGTGAGGCTCGGGGTTAGTCCAGTCTTAATCGCGCGATGATCGCTGGCTGCGGCTCGGCGGTCCGTAGCGCGCCGTCCGGGGCGAAATCGTTCCATTGAGATCGACTGACGAAGACCAGATGGCCATCGTGCAGCAGTCCGGTGGTTGGTTGGTTGATCTGGGGCAGGTTGGCGGCGAGAACTTCGACCCGAACGATGCGAGTCCAGTCGGCGCTCGGCGTCAACTTCAGCACGCGCTGGGGCGCGACGCCGTTCTGCAGGCCGTAGAGAACGCTGCCGTCGCTGATCAGGCCGTCGATGCCGATCAGGACCGCTTCTGACGGCGCCGCCATGCGGACGGGCATGTCGCCGTTCAGCGGCGCGCTCCACAGGCCGGAAGAATAATCCGCAGCGATGAGGGCTGTGCCGTCAGGCGTGATCGCCATGCCCTGAGGCGACCCCAGGCGTCCCTCTGGCAGGAAGAGTTCCAACGCCGCGCCGTCTGGCGGCAGGCGATAGATCCGCCCCGCTAGGCCGTCGGCGACATAGACGGCGCCCTCGGCGTCGCGCACCAAATCACCCGGGCCGTGCTCTCGTCCATCCGCGGCCACGGGATAGGTCGCGCGCACGGCGCCTGTCGCGGGATCGATCGCCAGCAGCGCGGCCGGGCCGGGCTCGCTCCGGCCGTGGGTCGCAGGAGGAACCGGGCTGCTGACGGCCCAGAGCACGCCGCGCTCGACGTCATGGCTCAGGCCTAGAACGCCCTCGACAGGCGCGGCCTTGCTTAGGAAGCCGGAAACGCGGCTGTCGTCATGCAGGGTTGCAACATCCCGGCCGGCGACGCGTGAAACGAACCAGGCTTGGCGAGCCTCGTCGCGCGCCAGGCTCTCGATCAGACCAGCGCCGGCTACGGTCGCCACGATCGACAGGCGGTCCGCCCCCTTGGGCGCGCGGTTGGCTTCGATCTGCGCCGCAGCCTCGGCGAAGCCTGGCGTCTGAGACAGGGATGACAGGGCGGCGTCACGTTCCAGGTTCATCACCAGCCCGGCGCGGGCGTAGCGGGTCAGCTGGGCCACGGCTTCTGCGGCGTCGCCCTGTGCGGCGGCGGTGCGGGCGCGCAGGACGATCAGGCCGGGATGGTTCGGGACCCTGGTTTCGGCCTGCCGCAGGCGGTCGGCGGCGAGGGAGAGGTCGCCCGCGTTCGCCGCCGCCACGGCTTCGGCGCGCAGGCGTCGGAAGGCTGCGACATCGGATTCGTCGACCGGGGCGGCTGCGGTCTCGGCTGGCGCGGCCCGAACATATGAACCCGTCGCCGCTGCGGCGCCGATCACGCAAGCGGCCAGAACCTGCTTCAGCATAGGGTGCCTCATCTCTTGATGAGTTCCTTCTATGTGGAGTTTCGTTAAATTGGAATGGAGTAGTTATTGTCGTGTGTAATTTCGTTGTAGATCCTTTGATATTTGTTGATGTGCAAATAATTTAGTCGTGTCGATAATGATGCTGCAGAAAATGATGTTGATTTCTGGCGATATGAATTCTTGTCGCGTGCGGTTCGAGAGTTGAATGAATGTTGGCGGTGAATGCGCCGCTCATTCAAGCTTGGCCCTGGGGGAAGAATTCAACATGATCGCAAACAAATCTCGGCTCATGAGCACGACGCTGATCGCGGGGCTGACGGCCGTCGCGGCGATCGGTGCGGCTCCGCTCGCCGCTTCGGCCCAGGTCCAGGACGAGCAGGCCACCAATATAGGCGAGGTTGTCGTCACCGGTTCGCGCATCCGTCGCAGCCCGACCAATTCGCCGACGCCCCTGATCCAGATCGGTCAGGAAGAACTGCTGCAGTCGGGCGAGGTCAACGTCATCGACTTCCTGGCCGACATTCCGGCCCTGTCGACCTCGCAGGTGCCGGAAGACACCACGGGCGGCAATCTGAACGACGGCGGCCTGTCGCTGCTGAGCCTGCGCGCCCTGGGCGCCAACCGAACCCTGGTTCTGGTCGACGGTCGTCGTCACGTCGGCTCCCAGCCGGGCAGTCTAGCCGTCGACGTCGACACCATCCCGCGCCTGCTGGTCGCCAGCACCGAAGTCATCACGGGCGGCGCCGCAGCCGTGTACGGCGCTGACGCCGTCTCGGGCGTGGTCAACTTCATCCTGCGCAAGGACTTCGATGGCCTGGAGATCGACGGCTCGATCGCCGAGATCAACCAGGACCATCAGCTGAGCGAGCGCCTCTCGGTCCTGTGGGGCCAGAACCTGATGGACGGCCGCCTGAACTACTATGTGTCGGGCGAATACCAGCGCAACGACGAGGTGCTGGATTCCGACGTCGACTGGCGCCGCGAGTCCTGGGCCCTGATCGGCAACGACGCCGATCCGTCCAGCGCCCCCTCGGACGGCGTCCCGGACCAGATCCTGATCCGCGACGCCCGCACCTATATCCGCGGCACCAACTTCGGCGGCGTCACCATCCTGGCGACGGGCGTCAAGCCGGGCCTCGCCAGCGACCCCGACGTGCCGTTCAACACCTGTTCGGCCACGACCTTCTCGGCGGGTTGTTTCTCGCTGGCGCCGTCGAATCGCTTGGACAACGCCTACCTCTATAATGATCAGGGCCAGTCGCGCCCTGTCACCTTCGGTTCGATCCGTCAGGGCACGGGCTTCAGCCGCTCTGTCAGCAACGGTGGCGAAGGCCAGGTCTTGAACACCGAACAGGGCCAGGCCAGCCGCCTGCCGGAATCGGAGAACTATCGCTTCCAGACCGGCCTGAACTTCGACATCACCGACCGGGTCAGCCTGTTCGCCGAAGCCAAGTATGTCGAGGAAGAAACCTACGACGCCGGCCAGCGCGTCTTCCATGACTTCAACATCCGCGCCCTGGCGCCCAACACCGTCGGCGCCGTCACGGGGACCACAGCCATCGAGCTTGGTCTGGACAACGCCTACCTGCCGGCTGACGTGCGTCAGGCGATCGCCAACAACCGCCGCGACATCTTCAACTCGGCCGGCGTGATCACCAGCACGGTTGCTGACGCCCGCGCTCAGCACAAGCTGTACGGCCCGGCCCGGAACCAGCAGAACACCCGCGACCTGCAACGCTATGTCGTCGGTCTGCGTGGCGACGCTGGCGACATCGGCTTCGTCAAGGACGTCAACTGGGAAGCCGGCTACACCTACGGCGAGATGAACAACTCGAACCGTGAACTGGGCGTGGACGTGGTCCGCTACCAGGCTGCGGCCGACGCCGTCATCGACGTCGCGGGCAAGGTTCACGGCAAGCCGGGCGAAGTCGTCTGCCGCGTGCAGTTGATGAAGGCCAACGGCATCGCTGTGCCGGACGCCGTCATCGGTGGCGTCACCTACTCGCGTCAGGGCGCTGTCATCGACGACTGCTCGCCGGTCCGCGTCTTCGGCCCGAACGGCTTCACCCAGCAAGGCTTGGACTATCTGCAGGCCGCCGTCACGGTGACCGACCAGAACAAGCAGCACGACTTCATGGCCTACTCCTCGGGCAAGCTATGGGACTTCTGGGGCGCCGGTCCGATCGGCGCGTCGATCGGCTATGAGTACCGCAAGGAAATCACCAGCGGCACGGGCCGCGACCGCGACACCGCCGGCCGCTTCCTGTTCCTGAACTCCGGTCCCGACTTCGAAGAAGCCAGCTACGACACCAATGACGTCTTCGCCGAAGTCAGCATCCCGCTGTTCCGCGACAGCTTCCTGGGTCGTTCGGCTGAAATCAGCGGCGCCTATCGCTTCTCGGACTACTCGCACGTCGGTCAGCAAGAGACCTACAGCGGCCAGTTCCAGTGGCGCCCGGTTGATCAGTTCATGTTCCGCGCCACGACCGCCACGGCGATCCGCGTGCCGAACCTGGGCGAAACGCACAGCCCCTACGGCCAGACCTTCGCCAACGGCTTCCTCGACCCCTGCTCGGCCACGGTCATCAACAACCTGGCTGATCGCTCGATCGCCGCCAATCGCGTCACCAACTGCACCGCCCTGGCCAAGGCGGCGGGTCTCAATCTGACCTTCAATGATCCGTCGGCGCCCAATGCCTACCTGCCCAACTACGGCAGCGGCTCGGTCGCGGGTCTGGACGGCGGCAACCCCTTCCTGAAGCCCGAAACCTCGGAAAGCTTCACCGTCGGCGGCGTCTGGACCCCGGACTATCTGCTGCCCAACCTGTCCGTCGTGCTCGACTACTATGATATCGAGATCAACGACGCGATCGATACGGTCGGCGCACAGGACGCCGCCAATCAGTGCGTCAACGGCGACAGCGTCAATGCGGGCGCCTGTGCGACGCAGACACGCGATCCGGCCAGCTTCATGGTGACGAGCTTCATTCAGGGTTCGCTGAACTATGCGGCGCTGACGGCCAAGGGCGTCGACTTCACGGTCGCCTACCGTACCGACATGCCGGAGTTCTTCGGTCGTAACTGGGGCACGTTCAGCCACTCGATCCGCGGCAACTGGCTGATCGAGCAGCACGACTTCGTCAACATCGAGGATCCCGCGGATTCGACCGACTTCGAAGACACCGTCGGCATGCCGCGCGTGCGCTTCCTGTCGACCGTCACCTGGGCGCCGATCGACACCCTGGCCTTCACCTGGGACTGGGATTGGCAGGCCAGCCAGGAAATCTTCGACAAGGACAACATGGTCGCCAACCCCGACCTGTATGCAACCGCCAAGTATCTGGAAACGGGCGACTTCTCGCAGCACGACTTCTCGGTGCGTTGGGCCGCTCGCGACAACCTGACGGTCCGCGCCGGCGTGGTGAACGCCTTCGACGCCGAGCCGGCACGCTGGCTGGGCAATACGACGGCGGACAACTTCGACCTGTTCGGTCGCCGGTTCTTCCTCAGCCTGAACTATCGTCCATTCTAAGCCTGAGGGCATGATCAAGGAGGGGCGGCGGACTTCGGTTCGTCGCCCTTTTTGCTGTCTGGAGACAGGGCTGGCGACCCCGGTCATGCAGGGCGAGGCGCCGCAGTTGGTGCGCTCGCGCATCTGACAGTGGGGCGGGCTGGGGGCTTCACGTACGCCGTTCGAAGATCTTTGACGCGGTGACAGGCATGGAGCTTGCGCCGGTCGTTTGTTGCGGTGCGGTCTGATGCCGCGAATCTGCATTTGTGAGGCCGAACTGCTTGCGGCGCGGGGCAGCGCTTTGGGCTGAATTGCAACTGGAAAGGGCCCCGGCTTGCGCCGACATCTATGCCGGTTGTCTCCAGGGCTTTATGCTCATGATCTGGGATACGCGATCGACATAGCTGGGGCCGACGGTGACCTCCCGGCCGTTTGACAAGGTGAGCGCCAGTTTGCGCCCCGTCCGACGCCTTACGCCTCGGACGAAGGCCAGGTTGACGATGACGGAGCGATGGCAGCGAACGAACTGAGTCGGGTCGATTCTCTGCTCCAGAGAACTGATGGTGTCTCGCACCAGATAGGTCGCTCCGCGTGTGTGCAGTTCGACATAGTCTCCCTGGGCCAGGAAATGATCGACGTCCTCCAGGGGCTGGCGATGCAGGCCGTCGGCCCGGCGAATCCAGATTTCCGTCTCATGCAGCGAAGGCTCGGTCGTTTGCTGCAGGGAAGCGACAAGGGTTTGCAGTTCGGCGAAGCGTTGATCTGAATTGCGCGCATCCAGGCGTGTTCGTGCACGCCGGATCGCAGCGCGCAGTCTTTCAAACTCGAAGGGCTTGGTGAGGTAGTCGGCGGCGTTCAGCGCGAAGGCGTCAACGGCGTGCTGGGTGAAGGCGGTGAGGCGAGCCACGGTCCTGTGTCGATGGGGTTGGGCACGGCCCAGGCTCGGTTGGCCAGGGCGGGGTAGGCGTGTGTAAAGGCGGCGCGCTCCGCAGCGCTGACGAAGATGAACCCGTCCATGGCCCCGTAGCGAGCGTTATAACGCCAGGCGTCGAGCAGGTGACGCGGCGCCTTCAGCCCATTGTGCCGGTAGAGCACGTGCCGAGCCTCAGGCATGGAGCGGGCCAGGATTACCGCCTGCTTTACCTGCTGATGACACTCGACCAGATCGGGTTGGAACGCGCGAAGGCCCTCAAGCAGGGCGCCGCGTCGATTATCCATCCGAAGCGGCAGGACGCTGGACATGCCGTGATCTTGGGCTCCTTCGTCGCAGAATATGCGAACGTCCTGGCCCGGCATGGCGGCGACCAGGGTCCGGATCACCGTCTCCATGGAATTGGGCGCTGAGGCTGCGAAGGTGCATCCGGACGGAAGTACAATGGCGGTCCGCAGCGGACGAGGGGCGTCAAGGACGGCTGGCGGGACGAGGGCTGTCAGCGGCGGAGATGGACTGCGGATGGCCGACGAACGCATGAGTCAGAACTCCCGAACGACGCCGAGCAGCCGGCGCGCCGCCGCGATGCGGCTTCAAAGCCAAGACGCCACGGGAAGCGGAGAGCCTTACGGATGGGGGCGGTTGTCGGCCTTCGCCCGCCGTGGCGGGAGCTTCTGTCCAGCGGCGCAGCATGGTCGCCCTTGAGCGCGTCGCTGACATCTTCTCACAGGCTTGTCGCCCAGGCGTCGCGTATCCTTTGCAGAGCCTGCCTACTGGGCCCGGGGCGCATGCGCGCCGAGGGCTGTGTGGGGGCGACCATGACCAAGCGACTGACGAACAATCTTCTTGGGGCCAGTGCTCTGGTGCTGGCGATGGCGATACACGGGGCCGTTTTGGCTCAGGACGCTGTCGCCCCGGTAGTGGCCGCGGCGCTCGACACCCGCTCGACCGGCGAGGCGAGCAGCGGGGTAATTGTGCTGGACGCGGACACGCGGGGTCATCGTTTGGTCTCGGCGGCGGGCCTGGCCGGGCTGGAGGTCCTTGACCTGACGGGCGCGCGCCTAGGGCGGGTTTCGGCAGGCGAGGCGGGCGGTCTGGACGTTCGCTATGGTTTCCCGGTCAAGGGCCGGGCTGAGACCCTGCTGGTGTCGACCGACAAGACCGACAACAGCCTGCGCTTTTTCGCCATGCGCGATGGCGCGCCGGTCGAGGTCGGGGCGCGGTCCGTGCCTCTGGGCTTTGCCGTCGAGGACGTCTGCCTGCTGCGCAACGCCAGCGACGGCGGCCTCTATGCCTTCGCCGTGGGCGACGGCGGCGAGATTGAACAACTGCTGCTCTACGCCGATGCCGAGGGCCGGGTGGACGCTCGTTCGGCGCGTCGCATCAACCTGCCGTCCAAGATCAAATACTGCGTCGCCGACGACGCGACGGGCCAACTCTACGCCTCGCAGCAGGCGGTGGGGGTCTGGCGCTTCAACGGCGACCCGGAGGCCGACGCGGCCCCGGCCCTGGTCGACGCGGCCGGTCTGGGTCGGATCAGCGAGGAAAGCGGGTCTCTGGCGATCTATGACGGCGGACAGGGGGCGCGCTATCTGATCGCGACCGACGCCTCCAGCGGGCGGCTGTTCATCTATGACCGCAGCGCGGGCGACGCCTACCTCGGTGCGGCCAGTTTGACCGGGCGCGACGGCGCGGCGATCAAGGAGCCGGGCGCGTTGCAGGCTGTCGGCGCCCCGCTGATTGGCTTGCCGTCAGGCGCTCTGGTGGTGACGGACGAGGATGCGGCCGCAGGTCCTGACTACAAGCTGGTGTCGATCACCGCCCTGACCGGGGCGCTGAACCTGTCGGCCGGGACGCCGCAGGACGCCCGCGCAGTGGCCGCGCCGCGCTTCCCCGCCGTCGTCGCCGTGGCGGAAACCGCGCCGGTGGGCAGCCCCGGCGACGCCGCCGACGATCCGGCCATCTGGGCCGATCCGACCAATCCGGCGAACAGCCTGATCATCGGCACGGACAAGAAGGCGGGGCTGAACCTCTACGACATGCAGGGTCGCCTTCTGCAGCATCTGCCCGACGGCAAGATGAACAATGTCGATCTGCGCGAAGGCTTCATGTTGGGCGGTCAGCCGGTGGTGCTGGTCACGGCCAGCGACCGGACCAACAAGGCCGTCGCCATCTATCGTCTCGACACTGAGGCGCGTCGTCTGATCGATGTGGCGGACGGCGTTCAGCCGACGGGTCAGGGCGATCCCTATGGCCAGTGCATGTATCGCTCGCCCCGCAGCGGCAAGACCTATGTCTTCATCAACGATTCCAACGGTGAGAAGCGTCAGTGGGAGTTGGTGGACGCCGGAAACGGCAAGGTGCACGCGGTGCGCGTGCGTGACTTCGCCTTCTCCAGCCAGGTCGAGGGTTGCGTCGCTGATGACGCCACGGGTCAGCTCTATGTGGCCGAGGAAGACGCCGGCCTGTGGCGCCTGTCGGCGGAACCGGACGGCGGCGCGGCCATGACCATGGTCGCCCGCGTCACCGACAACCCGGCGCTAAAGGACGATCTGGAAGGCGTGGGTCTTTATGACCTGGGCGGCGGGCGCGGCTATCTGATCGTCTCCAGCCAGGGCAATGACAGCTACGCCGTGTTCCGCCGCGAAGGCGATCAGGCCTATCTGGGCTCCTTCATCGTCGTCGCTGACGGGGCGCGCGGCATTGACGGCGTGTCGGAGACGGACGGTCTGGAGGTCACGAGCCGTAATCTCGGCCCCGGCTTCGAGCACGGCGCCATGGTCGCTCAGGACGGCCGCAACGTCCTGCCTGGCGAGAATCAGAACTTCAAATATGTGCCGTGGACATCCATCGCCGAAGCCCTGGGGCTGGAGGTGCGACCCTAACCTGAGGAGGCAGGCGTCAATGGCGTCCGACAATGGGGGCCGTTCATTCTGATCTGGTCTGGCGGGTCGATAGGCTTTAGCTAAAGGCGAGAAGTCGGCGGGGCGGCGGGTGTTTGGGACGTCCGCCGCCCTGCTTTTGCGTGGACGGACAAGGCTCGTGCGGTCGGGGGGACGGTGTTCCGACGGGGTGGGTCGCGTGCAGTTGGAACATTGAAAATGAACCGAATATTCGCCTACCTCATCATCGGCGCCATGATCCTGGGCGTGCTGGTCGGCTGGGGCGTCAACCAGTATCTGAGCGCCGATCAGGCGGCGGCGGCGGCGACGAATCTGTCGCTGATCACCGACGTCTTCCTGCGTCTGATCAAGATGATCATCGCGCCGCTGGTCTTCACCACCCTGGTGGCGGGCATCGCCCACATGGAGGACGCGGCCTCGGTCGGGCGTATCGGCGTCAAGACCATGACCTGGTTCATCGGCGCCTCGATCGTGTCGTTGCTGCTGGGCCTGCTGATGGTGCAGCTGTTGCAGCCGGGCGCGGGCATGCACCTGCCGCAGGCGGCGCTGGCGACGGCCCCGGCCGCCTCGACCGACGCCTTCTCGCTGCACGGCTTCGTCACCCACCTGGTGCCGACCTCGATCTTTGACGCCATGGCCAGGAACGAGATCCTGCAGATCGTGGTCTTCTCGCTGTTCGTCGGCACGGCGGTCGCGGCGCTGGACGACAAGGCCCCGGCGGTGCTGAACCTGGTCGAACAGGCCGCCTCCATCATGCTGAAGGTGACCGAGTTCGTGATGAAGCTGGCCCCCCTGGCCATCTTCGCGGCCCTGGCCTCGACCATCGCCACGCAAGGCCTGGAGATGCTGGCCGTCTACGCCAAGTTCGTGCTCGGCTTCTACGGCTCGATGGCCCTGCTGTGGGGCCTGCTGTTCGTGGCTGCCGCCATCGTCCTGGGCCGTCGCGTCATTCCGCTGTTCAAGGTGATCCGCACCCCGGCCCTGCTGGCCTTCTCGACCGCCAGTTCGGAAGCCGCCTATCCGCGCATCCTCGACGCCCTGCCGACGGTCGGCGTGCGTCGCCGCATCGTCAGCTTTGTCCTGCCGCTGGGCTATTCGTTCAACCTCGACGGTTCGATGCTCTACTGCACTTTCGCCACCATGTTCATCATGCAGGCGCACGGCGTTCACCTCAGCGTCTCGCAGCAGGTCTTCATGCTGCTGCTGCTGATGGTGACGTCCAAGGGCATCGCCGGCATCCCGCGCGCCTCGCTGGTGGTCATCATGGCGACCCTGACCTACTTCGGTCTGCCGGAAGCCTGGATCGCCATCGTCCTGGGCGTCGACCACCTGCTCGACATGGGCCGCTCGGCCACCAACGTGGTCGGCAACTCCGTCGCCGCCGCCGTGGTCGCCAAGTGGGAAGGCGAACTGGACGACATCCCCGAGGGGGATGGGGACACGCCCCAGATCGCCGCCGCCTGATTTCCAACCAGGCGCTGAAACTGAAACGGCCGCCCCCGCAATGGGGCGGCCGTTTTGCTGTGCGGCGATGAGGTCGGAAGCTCGGCGGCTACTGGCCGCGACCGCCGTCGATAAAGGCCTTGATCGACGGCGCATTGGGCCCGCTCGCACGATCGCCATTGCAGACCATGGGCTCGATATAGGCGCTCAGGCTGGTGGGGCGAATATCGTCCCAGGCGGCGTCGGCTTCAGGATAACGTTCCAACTCAACGCCATCCGGCCCGTATTCGACCTCGACGATGATGCGCGCCTGCTTGGCGTTGCAGCGGATTTCATATTCGTCGATCTTGTGACTGTAGTCGCCGGCCGGCGATTGCAGGGATATGCGGGCCACGCGCACGCTGGTCGTGTCGCCCACGGTGGCGATGGCGCCGACATCGGCCAGATAGACCAGTCGGGCGTTTCGCGAAAAGGCGTTCCATTCTTCGGCGGCCGCGGCGCCGGCCGCGACGGCGGCGGCGGCGAGAATGGCGGTCAATAGGATTGGTTTCATCGTGTCCTCCCCAGGATGAATGGATTTCACACCCGAAACCGTGAAATTTCAACTGGGGCTTTGTGCCGACTCTTCGCCGCGATCCGGGGCTAGGTTCGTCCCATGACGCGCATTCTTCTGAGCCTTCTGATCCTGATCTGGAGCCCGACGCTCGCTCTGGCCGCCAGTCCGCCGCCCTTTCAGTCCGACCGCATCATCGTCGAGATGCGGGGACAGGGGCCGGACGTCATCCTGATCCCCGGGTTGGCCTCGACCTCGGCGGTGTGGGCGCGGACGGCCAGCGCGCTGGAGGGACGCTATCGGGTGCACTTGGTCACCGTGCGCGGCTTCGGCGACGTGGCGGCGGGCGGCAATGGCGAAGGTCTGGTCGGCGGACCGGCCGCAGCGGAGATCCGGCGCTATATCGCCGAGCGCGGTCTGCAGCACCCGGCCCTGATCGGCCATTCCATGGGCGGCCAGATCGCCTTGCGGGTCGCCGCTGACGCCGGGCCGCGCGTGGGGCGGGTCATGGTGGTGGACGCCTCGCCCTTCTTTCCGTCCCTGATCAGCGCGGGCGCCACGGCCGGCGACGTCGAGCCCCTGGCGCGACTGGCCTATCAGGGGCTGCTGCTGTTCGGCGACGAGGCGTTGAAGACCCAGGCAGGCGCCATGGGGGCCGACATGGGCGGCGCCGCCGACAGCCTGTTCGGGACGCTGGGTTGGCAGGGGGGCGACCGGCGCACCTTGGCCCAAGGGCTATACGAGGTGATGACGGTCGACCTGCGCGCGCGGCTACCCGCCATCACCGCCCCGGTCACCGTCGTCTATGGCTGGAGCGCCGACGACCGCAGCCCGCGCAGCCATATCGACGGCCTGTTCCGCGCCGGCTACCGCTCCTTGCCGCGCCCGGCCGCCTTCGAGCGCATCGAAGGGGCCGAGCACATGGTCATGATCGACCAGCCGCGCCGTTTCCAGGCGGCGGTCGAACGCTTCCTGCGCTGACGTTTCAGCGCGGCTGCAGCCGCCGGATCGAGGCCAGAAGGACGGCGTCGTCGCTCATGTCGCCCGCGATGATATACTGGGGGCGTTGCGGCTCGTTGTTGCCGCGCGCGCGACCGCGATAGACCTTCATCGGCACGGCGATCTGGGCCAGGCCGCTGGGCAGGACGGGTTCGCGAATCTCCATGTAGACGGTGTCGGCCGAGGTCTCGCGACCGACCTGGACGGCGCCTGCGGTCTTCCACAGATCGACGGCGTCCAGACAGGCTGAGCCGCAGCTGGAATCGGTCAGGAGATAGACCCGGCCGGCCATCAGTTGCGGGGCAGGCGGCGGCGGGGCGGCGTCGGACGGCGCCTCGTCATTGGTGCTGCGCCAATAGACCTGACCGGCGGCCTTCGCCGCCTTCATGCCGTTGATGGCGTCTTCAGCCCAGGCGATCAGCTCAGGCTGACCGTTCGTGGCGTGCAGCTTGTCCAGGAAGGCCGAGATTTCGGCGATATTGCCCTCCGAGGCGCGCCATTCGACGGCCTCGATCGCCGGTTCGGGATGGGCGGTCATCCAGGCGTCGCCCCACAGGACCTGAGCCATCAACTGGCTCCAGTGCGAGGAGCCGCCGCCGTTGCCGCGCACGTCCAGCACCACATAGGGGGCGGCGCGCAGGGCCTCCTGTTTGGTCTTCATGTCGGCGATCAAGGCGGTCAGTTCGGCGTAGTTCTCGCTGGAGGGGTCGCCGTTGAACGTCGGAGTCGAGATCCAGAAGCCGCCGTCGTCGAAATGCTTCAGGGCGAAGTCGGGGCGGACGCTCTGCATCAGCCGGGTGCGACGTTCGCTCAGATCATCGGGCGTGGCGCGCCAGTTGAGGGCATAGGTCCTGGTCGCGCCGTTGGCCTCGAAACGGCAGGATCTCATCTCGGTCTGCCACGGGTTTTCCGCATTCAGGAACATCCAGTCGCCGAAGCGGGTCTGGATCGCCTCTAGGAACCAGCGGCCCCGGAACTGGCCGATGCGCTGCTCGGCCAGTGGCGCGGCGTCCACCCCGTCGCAGTCGATCAGCCGGGCGCCCAGAGGCGGGGCGGCGGCATCGGCCTCCTCGCGGTTGGCCACCACCTGATCGGCGCCGCGATAGACGGTCAGGAAGCCGGGCCAGCGGGTCGGGAAGCCGAAGTCCCTCTGGGTCATGCTGATCTGGACGTGGCCGTCCTCGAAGCTGGCGACATAGGCGCGCAGCGCCCACCACCAGCCGCCTCGATCCGTGGTCGTCTTCGCCCGTTCCAGGGCCGTGGCCAGCCCCTGGTCCAAGCGGGCGCGGAACTCGGGATTGAGGGGATCATGCACGCCTGGGTGGCTGTCGATCATGATGTCGTGCAGGCCGGTGGCGTCCTGGATCAGGGTCGCCGACCAGTCGCGCGGCTGGTCCATCGGCCGGGGCGTGTCGGTGGCGGCTTCCTGCGCCAAAGCCTGGGCATGGGCTGCGCTCGCCATCGCCAGACAGGCGGCGCTCGCCGCCAGAAACCGCTTCATGTTTAATCTCCCTTCTCAGTGTGGGGGCAAGACATGGCAGGGCGGCGAGGGGGCTTCCAGTTACGCTTTGGTCATGGAGCGCGGATCAGTTCGTTGCGGACAAGGCCTCGAGCACGCCCTTGCCGTAGCGTTCCAGCTTGCCCGCGCCGACGCCGGAGATGCGGCCCAGGGCGTCGAGGTTGCGGGGCTCGCTGAGGGCGATCTCGACCAGGGTCTTGTCCTGGAAGATGACATAGGGCGGGACGTGCTGTTCGGCGGCGCGGTCGCGGCGCCAGGCGCGCAGGACCTCGAAGCGGGCGCGGACGTCGGTGTCCAGGGCCTCGGCGGCCAGGTTGCGGCCGGCGTTGCGGCGCGGGCGTTCGGCCTCGACCACGCGGACGGGGGCCTTGCGCACCTGAATGGGGCGCTCGCCGCGATAGACGGCGCGGACGGCCTCGGGATCGCCCAGCTGGATGATGGGCTTGCCCTCGTTCGGGTCCTCGACCAGCAGACCCTCGAACAGCAGATGGTCGATCACGTCGCGCCAGGCGGTCAGCGACAGGTCGGCGCCGATGCCCCAGGTGGACAGGTTGGACTCCCAGTTCTGGACGTCCTTGGTCTTGCCCAGCAGGTGGTCGACGACGCGGGTGCGGCCAAAGCGTTCGCCGAGACGTTGCACCGCCGCCAGGGCCTTTTGCGCCGGAACGACGGCGTCGAAGGTGGCGGGCGGATCGCCGCAGATGTCGCACACGCCACAGGGCGCTGCGTCGCTCTCGCCGAAGTAGCGGCGCACGGCCTGGGGGCGGCAGACGGCCCCGTCCAGCATGGCGAACAACTGGCGGACTTTGCGCGTCTGGACCTGCTTGACCTCCTCGGCCATCGGCCGGCCTTCGAGACGGCGCAGGGACCAGGCGATGTCGGAGGGCCCATAGAGGGTGATGCCCTCGGCGGGTTCGCCGTCGCGTCCGGCGCGACCGATCTCCTGCCAGTAGGCCTCAAGGCTGCCGGGCGGATCGGCGTGGATGACGAAGCGGACGTCGGGTTTGTCCACGCCCATGCCGAAGGCGATGGTGGCGACCATGACGGCGCCGTCCTCGGCCAGGAAGCGCTCCAGCCGCTTGTCGCGGTCCTTGGCGTCGAAGCCGGCGTGATAGGCGATGGCGTTGGTCCCGGCGTCGCGCAGGGTCTGGGCCACGCGCTCGCAGCCGTCGCGGCTGCCGCAATAGACCACGCCGGACTTGCCGCGCCGCTCGCGCACCAGTTCGACCACGGCGGCGTCGGTGCGGGCGCGCGAACCGTTGATCTTGCGCTCGGCGGAGAGCTGCAGATTGGGGCGGGCGAAGCTGTCGACAAAGACGCGGGCCTCGCCCAGGCGCAGCGAGGCCAGGATGTCGTCGCGGGTGCGGGCGTCGGCGGTGGCGGTGACGGCGATGCGCGGCACGCCGGGGAAGATCTCGGCCAGACGGCCCAGGCTTCGGTAGTCGGGGCGGAAGTCGTGGCCCCACTGACTGACGCAGTGGGCCTCGTCGATGGCGATCAGGCTGAGGTCGATCTCGGACAGACGCTCCAGCATCGAGCCGGCGGCCAGGCCTTCGGGCGAGACGTAGAGCAGGTCCAGTTCGCCCGAGCGGGCGGCGCGCCAGATGGCCGAGCGCTCCTCCATCGGCACGCCGGAATCCAAACGGGCGGCGGCCACGCCCTGTTGCTTCAGGGCCTCGACCTGATCGGTCATCAGGGCGATCAGCGGCGACACCACCAGGCCGACGCCGGGGCGCAGGATGGCCGGGATCTGATAGCAGACGCTCTTGCCGCCGCCGGTCGGCAGCACGGCCATGACGTCGCGCCCGGCCAGAACCTCGGCCACGACATGGGATTGCAGACCGCGGAAATCAGCATGGCCCCAGACCCGGCCCAGAACCTCGCGCGCGGCGCTCAGGTCCAGCGGAGCGGAGGAGGCGGAACGGCGGGGGTCAGCGAGCATCGGCGGGTTGTGCCTGATCCATTCGGGGGTGTCACGGCTCGCCCTTCGCGAAAGGGCGGGAAAAGGGTATGGGGCGCGCCATGACCACGATCCTTTATGGCCGCCCGCCGGCGGTGTTCGACGTTCCGACCGGGGCCCAGCAGACCTCGCCCCTGATCCCCGGCTCGACGGCGCTGGAAGACCTCGCCCCCGGATCGGTGGACGGGGCGATGATCTACGCCCCGCCCGGCGTGGTGGAGCGTCGCTATACGCTGGCCATGGCGCTGCGGGCGCTGAAGGTCGGCGGACGCCTCGACGTCATGGCGCACAAGAGCAAGGGCGGCTCGCGTCTGGCCAAGGAGTTGAAGGACTTCGGTCTGGAGTTCGGCGAGACGGCCAAGGCGCATCATCGCCGCTGCATCGTCACGCGGCCTGAAGTCATCGACGGTCTGGATGCGGCCATCGCGGCGGGCGCCATGCAACAGGTCGCGGGGTTGGAGGCCTGGTCGCAGCCGGGCGTCTTCGCCTGGGACCGGGTCGATCCGGGCACGGCCCTGCTGGCCGGGGTCATGCCGCCGATGAAGGGCGCGGGCGCCGATCTGGGCAGCGGCTTCGGGGCCCTGTCGCTGGTGGCGCTGCGGTCGCCGGCGGTGACGAGCTTGCGTCTGGTCGACATCGACCGGCGCGCCATCGCGGCGGCGAAGAAGAATGTCGAGGACCCGCGCGTCAGCTTTGAATGGGCCGACGTGCGCACCCTGCCGACGGCGGGCGAGCTGAACTTCATCGTCAGCAATCCGCCCTTCCACGACGGTGGGACCGAGGATCGGCGTCTGGGCCAGAACTTCATCCGTCAGGCGGCGGCCCTGCTGAAGACCGGCGGCGTGCTGTGGCTGGTGGCCAATCGGCACCTGCCCTACGAGGCGGAACTGAACGCGGCCTTCAAGCGGGTGAAGCCGGTGCTCGACAAGGGCGGGTACAAGATCTTTGAGGCGGTGAAGTAGTGGCCGCCAAGACTCCTACTGCGCGCGTCGACAAGCTCCTTGGCTCCATGGGCTACGGCTCGCGGGCCGAGATGGCGCGGATGGGCAAGGCGGGCGGCATCGTGCTGGACGGCGTCGACCTGACCGATGTGTCCAGGCGCATCCCGGTGACGCCCGACCTGCCGAGCCGGATGGAGATCGACGGCGAGCCGCTGGACCCGGTGGCCGGTCTGGTCATGCTGTTGAACAAGCCGCTGGGCATGACCTGTTCGCGCAAGGAGGACGGGGCGCTGGTCTATGACATCCTGCCGGATCGGTGGAAGCGTCGCGACCCGGCCATCTCGACCATCGGACGGCTGGACAAGCAGACCTCGGGCCTGCTGCTGCTGACCGACGACGGCGACCTGCTGCACCGGGTGATTTCGCCCAAGCGTCATGTGGCCAAGGTCTATCGCGCCACCCTGGCGCGGCCCCTGAGCGGGACTGAAGGGGCGCTGTTCGCCTCGGGCGATCTGGTGCTGGAGGGCGAGGACAAGCCTTTGTCGCCGGCCACCCTTGAGGTGGTGTCGCCGACCGAGGCCCTGCTGACCGTGACCGAGGGGCGCTATCACCAGGTGCGGCGGATGTTCGCCGCTGCCGGCAACCACGTCGAGGCCCTGCACCGCGAGCGGCTGGGCGGGCTGGTCCTGCCGGATGATCTGGCGCCGGGGGAGTGGCGGCTTCTGAACCCGGAAGAGATCGAGCTGATCTTCGCCTAGGTTTTCTCTTGCCGTCATCCCGGACAAGGCTCGCTGGCGAGCCGCCGATCCGGGACCCAGGCGGTGGACCTATGTGCTGAGGCTGAGCCTTTTCTGGCGTCTGGGTCCCGGATAGCCCTGTCGGGCTTCCGGGATGACGGCATTGGGGCGGGCGTCCGTGCTTGACCTCTTCGCCCGCCTCGCGCACCTCCCTCCCATGACCCTGGCCAAGATTTGCGGACTGACGACGCCCGAGACGCTGGATGCGGCGCTTTCCGGCGGCGCGGCCTTTGTCGGGGCGGTGGTGTTTGCGAAAAGCCCGCGCCACATTCCGCCGCTGCACGCCGCGACCCTGTTCGATCGGGCGCGCAAGCGGGCCAAGATCGTGGCGGTGCTGGTCGATCCCGATGACGCCCTGCTGACCGAGGTGGGGCTGATCCTGCGGCCCGACCTGATCCAGTTGCATGGGCATGAGACGCCGCAGCGCGCGGCCGAGGTGCGGCGGCTGACCGGGGCGGGGATCATCAAGGCCCTGCCGATCCGCAGCGAGGTCGACTTCGCCAGCGTGCCGGATTGGGCGGGCGTGGCCGATCATCTGCTGTTCGACGCCAAGCCGCCCGAGGGCTCAAGCCTGCCTGGCGGGGTGGGGGCCTCGTTCGACTGGTCGCTGATGCAAAACCGGGCGCTGCCGGCACACTGGTTCCTCGCAGGGGGCCTTGATCCGCAAAATGTCACCGAGGCGGTGCGGATTTCGGGGGCGCCTTTGGTCGATGTCTCCTCTGGCGTCGAAAGCGAACCCGGTGTTAAGGACCCTGACCGCATCCGCGCCTTCCTCGAGGCCGTATCCCGGTCCTGATTTCGTCGCCTTCCCGCGAAAGACTGCCGCTCGTGAACGCACACCTGTCGAATACCCCCGAGTCCTACGCCTGGCCTGACGCCGAGGGCCGCTTTGGTCCCTATGGCGGCCGCTTCGTGCCCGAAACCCTGATGCCGCTGATTCACGAGCTGAACGCGGCCTATGAGGCGGCCAAGGCCGACCCGAGTTTTCAGGCGGAGCTGGACGGCTTTCTGACCCATTATGTCGGTCGCGCCAGCCCGCTCTATTTCGCCGAGCGGCTGACCGATCATTTCGGCGGGGCCAAGATCTGGCTGAAGCGCGAGGACCTGAACCACACGGGCGCGCACAAGATCAACAACTGCATGGGCCAGATCCTGCTGGCCCGGCGCATGGGCAAGACGCGGATCATCGCCGAGACCGGCGCCGGTCAGCACGGCGTGGCCTCGGCCACCGTCTGCGCCCGTTTCGGCCTGCCCTGTACGGTCTACATGGGCGCGGTCGACGTCGAACGGCAGCAGCCCAACGTCTTCCGCATGAAGCTGCTGGGGGCCGAGATCGAGGCCGTCACGGCGGGGGCGGCGACGCTGAAGGACGCCATGAACGAGGCGATGCGTGACTGGGTCACCAACGTCGAGGACACCTATTACATCATCGGCACGGCGGCGGGCCCGGCCCCCTATCCGGCCATGGTGCGCGACTTCCAGTCGGTGATCGGCAAGGAGATCAAGCGCCAGTCGCTGAAGCAGATCGGTCATCTTCCCCAAGCGGTGGTGGCCTGCATTGGGGGCGGCTCCAACGCCATCGGCGCCATGCACCCCTTCATCGAGGACGAGGGCGTGCGCCTGATCGGCGTCGAAGCGGCGGGTCATGGCCTGGACACCGCCGAACACGCCGCCAGCCTGAAGGGCGGCCGCCCCGGCGTGCTGCACGGCAACCGCACCTATCTGCTGCAGGACGCCGACGGCCAGATCCTGGAAGGCCACTCGATCTCGGCGGGCCTCGACTATCCAGGCATAGGTCCCGAGCACGCCTGGCTGAACGACCTCGGCCGCGGCGAGTATCTGTCGGCCACCGACGATGAGGCCCTGGAGGCCTTCCAGATGCTGTCCAAACTGGAAGGCATCATTCCGGCGCTGGAGCCTTCGCACGCCCTGGCCCGCATCGGCGAGGTGGCCAAGGACGTGGGTCAGGGCGGCGATGTCGTCCTGGTCCTGTCGGGCCGAGGCGACAAGGACATTTTCACCGTGGCCAAGCATCTGGGCGTGGAGCTTTGAACATGAACAGTCTTTTGATCGCGGCCCTGGCCGTCGCCATGTCGCCGACCCTGACCATGGCCAAGACTCAGGCGGCGCCCGCCGCGCCGGCGCCGGTTCAGGCGGCAGCCCCCGGCCCGCAAGGCGTGCCCGCCGCCGACACCCCGCTGCTGGGGGCCGCCAAGGCCGCGCCCGACTGCGGCAACCTGCATGGACTCAACGGCCGCGCCTTCTGCGTGACTGCGCCCCTGGCCAGCGTCGGCGCCCTGGCCGAGACCTATATCGCTCACTTCGAGAGCCAGGGCTGGCTGGCGGCCGGCGGCGACGACAACCGCGTCGTTCTGATCAAGCGCAAGGACGGCGGCGTCTGCGACGGGATGCAGATGGTGGCCTTCTACGATACAGCGGGTCCCGCCGCGCCGGAATCGCCCGGCTACCTCGGCTTCGCCACCATTCCCGGCAATGTCTGCGCCGGCCAGCCCACGGCGGGAGCGACGCCCCAGTGACGACTGCACGCATCGACGCCCGCTTCGCCGCACTGAAGGCTGAAGGCCGGGCTGGCTTTATTCCCTATGTCATGACCGGCGATCCCAGCCGGGACGAGGCGCTGGAGATTCTGCACGGCCTGCCCGCCGCCGGCGCCGACCTGATCGAACTGGGTCTGGCGTTCTCGGACCCAATGGCTGAAGGGCCGCCGATCCAGCGCGCGGCCCTGCGCGGTCTGGCGGCGGGGATGACCCTGCGCGGCACGCTCGATCTGGTGGCGGATTTCCGCAAGGGCGACGACGCCACCCCGGTCATCCTGATGGGCTATCTCAACCCGGTCGAGAGCTACGGCTACGAGGCCTTCGCAGCCGACGCGGCGGCGGCGGGCGTGGACGGCCTGATCGTTGTCGACTGTCCGCCGGAAGAGGCCGGACCTCTGGCTGCGGCTCTGGACGCGCAAAGCGTGTCGCTGATCCGTCTGGCCACCCCGACCTCGGACGACGACCGGCTGAAGGTCATCGCGCGCGGCACCTCGGGCTTTGTCTATTACGTCTCGGTCGCGGGCGTGACGGGCGTGAAGGAGGCGCAGGCCGCCTCCGTCGCCCCTGCCGTCGAGCGCGTACGCAAGGCCGCCAACCTGCCGGTCGCCGTCGGCTTCGGCGTCAAGACGCCGGAACGCGCCGCTGAGATCGCCCGCGTGGCCGATGCGGTGGTGGCTGGCTCGGTCTTCGTCGATGAAGTGGCGGCGGCGCTGGCGGCGAACGAACCGGCCGTCCCCCGCGTTCTGGCCAAGGTGAAGGCTCTGGCCGATGCGGTGAAAACCGCCAGAACTAGTGCTTCCGTCGCGGAAACCGTCTAAAGGCGCGCTCATGGTCGACAAGAATTCTGAGAACAAGCCGCGCGGCGGCTGGCTGTCCCGCTTCGCTCCGGGCGTGCGCAAGATCGTCAGCCGGCGCGACACGCCCGACAATCTGTGGGTCAAGGACCCGGACAGCGGCGAGATGCTGTTCCGCACGGACCTTGAGGCGGCCCTGTGGGTCACGCCGTCGGGCCGTCATATGCGCATCAATGCCCCGACGCGCCTGAAGGCCACCTTCGACGACGGTCAGTTCGAGATCATCGACACGCCCGACGTGCCGGAAGACCCGCTGAAGTTCTCGGACGGCAAGCCCTACAAGGACCGCCTGAACGCGGCGCGCAAGGCGGCGGGCCGCAAGGACACCATGGCCATCGGCTATGGCAAGATCGACGGCGTGGCCGCGGTCGTCATCGTGCAGGACTTCACCTTCATGGGCGGGTCGCTGGGCATGGCGGCGGGCGAGGCCTTTGTGGCCGCCGCGCGTGAAGCCGTGAAGCGGGGCGTGCCCTTCGTCTGCTTCACCGCCGCCGGCGGCGCGCGGATGCAGGAAGGCGCCCTCAGCCTGATGCAGATGGCCCGCACCACCCTGGCCGTGCAGGAAGTGAAGGCGGCGCAGCTGCCTTACGTCGTCGTCCTGACCGACCCGACCACGGGGGGCGTCACCGCCTCCTACGCCATGCTGGGCGACGTGCATCTGGCCGAGCCGAACGCCCTGATCGGCTTCGCCGGTCCGCGCGTGATCGAGACCACCATCCGCGAGAAACTGCCGCCGGGCTTCCAGCGCGCCGAGTATCTGCAGAGCAAGGGCATGGTCGACAAGGTCGTGGCGCGCGGCGATCTGCCGACGACGCTGAGCCAGATCATGTCCATGCTGATGGGCGGCAAGCGCAAGGCGGCCTAAGGCCCCTGATGGACCCGATCTCGCAGCGTCTTCTGGCCCGCCATCCGCAGCGCATCGACCTGTCGCTGGAGCGGATGCGGGCCCTTTGCGCGGCGCTGGGCGATCCGCAGGACAAGCTGCCGCCGGTGGTCCATGTCGCCGGCACCAACGGCAAGGGCTCGACCGTCGCCCTGATCCGGGCCATCGCCGAGGCGGCGGGTCTGCGCGTCCATGCCTATACCTCGCCGCATCTGGTGCGCTTCAACGAGCGCATTCGTCTGGCCGGGACCCTGATCAGCGACGACTATCTCAACGATGTGCTGGATCGCATCGAGGCCGTGTCTGGCGAGGCCACGGTGTTTGAGAGCACGACCGCCGCGGCCTTCCTGGCCATGAGCGAGACCCCCGCCGACCTGGCCATCATCGAGGTGGGCCTGGGCGGATCGCTGGACGCCACCAATGTCATCGACCGGCCGTTGCTGAGCGTCATCACGCCCGTCGATCTGGATCACGCCGAGTTCCTGGGCGACCGGATCGAGGGCGTCGCTGCCGAGAAGGCGGGCATCCTGAAGGCCGGGGCGCGCGGCGTCATCGCCCGCCAGTCCGAGGCCGTCATGGCCGTGATCGAGCGCCGCGCGGCGCAGGTCCATTCGCCCCTGACCGTCATGGGCGTGGACTTCGACGCCTGGGCCGAGCGCGGCGGGCTGGTCTATCAGGATCAGGAACGCTTCCTCGACCTGCCGGCCCCGGCGCTGAGCGGCCCGCATCAGTTCGACAATGCGGGCGTGGCCGTCGCCGCAGCCCTGGAGCTGGACCTGCCCGAAGCCGCCATCGCCGAGGGGCTGAAGTCCGTGCGTTGGCCCGCGCGGATGCAGCGGCTGACGGCAGGTCCCTATGCCGAGAAGGCGCAAGCCGCCGACGCCGAACTTTGGTTGGACGGCGGGCATAATCCCCACGCCGGACGCGCCATGGCCCGGACCCTGACCGAGCGTCAGGCGCGGGCGCCGCGCCCTCTGGCACTGATCGTCGCCATGCTGGCCAACAAGGACGCGGGCGGCTTCTTCGAGGCCCTCAAGGGCATCGAGGCCCAGGTCTTCACCGTCAGCTTCGACGGTTCCGCCGCCGACCCGGCGGCTCTAGCCGCCGTGGCTCAGGGCCGCGGCTTCGGGGCCCTGGCGGCGGGTTCGGTGGACGAGGCGCTTGATCGCGCCCTGGCCCTCGGAGCCGGCCGCGTGGTCATCTGCGGCTCGCTCTATCTGGCCGGCGAAGTCCTGGGCGCCAGCCCCGAGACCTGGCCTACCTGACCTTTCTCCCTCGAAGGGGAGGGCTTTGTTCTGCGCATGAAAAAGGCGACGGGTCTTTCGACGCCGCCGCCCGATCTCATCGTCTGAGACGTCTTAGTCCGCCTTGACGCCGGCTTCGGCCAGCCATTCGACGATCTTGCCCTTGGGCATGGCGCCGACCTTCATCGAGGCCAGCTGGCCGTCCTTGAACAGCATCAGGGTCGGGATGCCTTTGACGCCCATCTTGGACGGGGTCATGGGGCTGTCGTCGATGTTGACCTTGGCGATGGTCACCTTGCCCGACAGTTCATCGGCGATCTGCTCCAGCGCCGGGCCGATCTGCTTGCAGGGGCCGCACCACTCGGCCCAGAAGTCCACCAGGACGGGGGTCGAGGATTTCAGGACGTCGGCGTCGAAGCTTTCGTCGGTGACTTTGACAGTCGCCATAGTGGTCTCCTTTAGGGGTGCTAACGCTCGGCCCGCGGGGCCTCGCTGCTTGAGCACGTATTTTGGTGCGCTAACGCTCGGTCCGCCGGACCTCGCTGCTTGAGCGCGTTGATATCAGCCGCAGATGTGGGTGCGATTTGCGCACAAATCAACGCGCATTTGAAAGCGCCGCGTCCATCAGGCCTTGCGGGACGGCCATCAGCTTGGGTCCGTCGGTCCAGACCAGCGCCGCCTCGACCGCGCGGTCGGGATAGAGCCGCCTCAACACCGCCGTGTAGACCGCCATCTGCAGCACATAGGCCGGGTCGGCGTCCTCGACGTGATCCGGGGCCGGGCGGTTGGATTTGAAGTCCACCACCAGCACCCGGTCGGGCGTGACCACCAGCCGGTCGATGCGGCCCGAGATGGAGACGCCGGAGGGCAGGTCGGGCGAGGAGCCGGTCAGGGCCACCTCGGCGCGGGAGCCTTCGCCGAAGACGGGCGCGAAGCGCGCATCGTCCAGCACGGCGAAGGCGGCTGCGATCATCTCGGCGCGCTGGTCGTCGGACAGGTCGCGTTCGCGCGCCAGCATCCGTACGGCGGCGTCGGGTCGGTTGGGCGCGGCGATGTCAGGCAGGCGTTCCAGCAGACGGTGGATCAGGTCGCCGCGCCGGAACCGGCCCAGACCCGCGCCGGGGCCTTCGCCACGCGCCAGCGGCGACGGGGCGGGGATGCGCTTCTGCTCCTGCATCTGCGACGGAGAGGCGAAGCGGGCGGCGGCGTCGCGAGCGGGCGTCTGGCGGGTCCAGTCGGGGGCCTCGGGGCGGGCCTCCGCGATGGCGGTGACGGCGGGCAGGACGTTGAGATCGACGCCGTAGCGACGGATATTGTTGTCGAGCGTGCGGACCTCGTCGCCGAGGCGGTTGAAGGTCTCCTCGATGACCGACCACCAGTCGCCGGGCTCGGGCGAGCGCTTGGAGCCGCGTCCCATGACGATGACGCGGTCGCGGGCGCGGGTCAGGGCGACGTAGAGCAGGCGCAGGGACTCGTCGCTGACGCGGGCCTCGCGGGCGTCGCGGGCGGCCTTGGAGGCGGCGCAGTCTTCCTTGGATGAGCCGGGGCACATCAGCCAGGCCTCGCCGTCATCAAGCGCGACGGGCATCAGGGTCGGCCCCTGCGCCTTCGCCTTCATGGTGGTGTCGGGCAGGATGACGACGGGCGCCTCCAGCCCCTTGGCGCCGTGGACGGTCATGACGCGGACCTCGCCGCGCGGGCCTTCCAGCTCGCGCTTCACCTCGACGTCGGCGGCTTCCAGCAGGGCCAGACAGGTCTCCAGATCGACCCCGCCGCGGTTCTCGGCGGCCAGCACCTGATTGAGGGTTTCGTCGATGGCTTCCTCGGCCTCACGGCCCAGCCGGGTCAGGACGCGGGCGCGGCCCGACACGCCCGTGTCGTCCACCCGGTTGAACAGGGTCGAGAAGAAGACGAAGGGGTCGCCGTCGCGCGCCGCGCGGGCGCTCAGGCACAGGTCCAGCGCGCGGCGCCATTCGGGGCGTTCGTCGGCGCGGGTCTTCAGTTCGCGCCACAGGCCCTGACGTTTCTCGCGCCCGGCCAGATCAAAGAGCGAGGCCTCGTCCAGGTCGCAGAAGGGGCTGCGCAGCACCTCGGCCAGCGACAGGTCGTCGCCGGGGAAGAGGGCGAAGCGGGCGAGGGCCTTCAGGTCGTCGAAGACGATGTGGCTGGACAGTTTCAGCCGGTCGGCCCCGGCGACGGGCACGCCCGCGCTCTTCAGGGCGCGGATGATTTCCTCAAACGTCGCGTCGCGGCGGCGCACGAGAATGAGGAAGTCGCCGTAGCCGCTGGCGCGCGGCTGGCGGGTGTTGCGGTCATAGACGGTCGCCCCGGTCTCGACCTGACGTTTGATTTCCTGGGCCAGGGCGGCGGCCATGCGCTTGCGCGCGCCGGCGACGCCTTCCTGGTCGACCGGATCATCCCAGGCGTCGCGCTCGGGCGGGGCCTCGTCCATGAACAGGGGCCAGAGATCGACGCTGCCGCGCTGGCCAACGCGGGCGGGCAGGTGGCGGGGAATGTCGCCGGCCTCGCCCACCAGGGCGCGGGTCCGCTCGGGATCGGCGAAGGCGTGATCGACAAAGGCGAGGACGTCCTCGGTCGAGCGATAGGAGGTCTCCAGCGGCACGCCCTCGAAGGCGGAACCGGAGGCTCGGATCAGTTCGTCATAGACCTGAGATTCCTGACGCAGCCGCTCCGGCCGGGCACCCTGGAAGGAGTAGATCGACTGCTTCTCGTCGCCCACGGCGAAGACGGTGCGGTCGGTTTCCTCGCCCGAGAAGAACTCGCCGGTCAGGGCGCGCATGATGGCCCATTGCTCGGGGGCCGTGTCCTGAGCCTCGTCGATCAGGACGTGGTCGATGCCGCCGTCCAGCTTGTACAGCACCCAGGCGGCGGTCGAACGTTGGGTCAGCAGGTCGACGGTTTTCGCCACCAGATCGGAGAAGTCCAGCGCCCCGCGCTCGGCCTTGGCCGCCTCGTAGAAGGCGGCGTGGGCCACGGCGAGGGTCAGCAGTTTGATGGTGTCGGCGGCGACCTTGGCGGCGCGAACTAGGTCCAGCGTAGCGAGGTATTTCAGCTGTATGTTCGCCAGATAGGTAGTCGCAGAAGCAGGCGCGGCCTTGGCTCCGAACTTCTCTCGCGCATTGCCTTTGGAGTCGAAGAAAATGTCCGTCATGGCGCCGAGCGTCGTCTCGGGCGGCATGGCGGCGCGCATCCGGGCGGCCATCTTCTGATCGTTGACTCCGCTGGTCGCCAGACCTGCGGCGCAGTCGGCCCAGTCCGCTGGATTGAGCCAGTTGAGGAAACCCGCCTCGATCTCGTCGGGCGTCTGTTCGGGATCGGCGCCGGTCAGGGCGTGCGGGCCGGGGGCCGCGCCGTCGCCGACGCGGGCGACATAGTCGGTCAGGTCTGCGCGCCGGGATTCGATCATGGCCAGCAGGCTTTCGAACCGGCCCCAGTCCAGCTCGACGGCGAAATGGCTGTAGGCTTGACCGACCGGGCCGTCGGGGTCCTTCAGCGCGGCGCGGGCCAGTTCTTCGCGCGCGGCGTGGCTGAGGGCGATGGCGGCCTCGTTTTCCAGCACGGTGAAGCGCGGCGAGACGCCCGCCTCGATGGGGAAGCGGCGCAGCAGTTTTTCGCAGAAGGCATGGATGGTCTGGATCTTCAGCCCGCCCGGCGTCTCCAGCGCGCGGGCGAACAGGCGGCGCGCCTCGGACAGGCGGGCGGGGTTGAGGCCGGCGGGATCGCTGGCGTCCAGCTTGGCCAGTTCGGCGGACAGGGCGGCGTCATCCATGACCGCCCACTTGCCCAGGGTCTCGAACAGGCGGGCCTGCATCTCGGCGGCGGCGGCCTTGGTGTAGGTGACGCAGAGGATGGCCGAGGCCCCGGCCCCGCCCAACAGCAGACGGGCCACGCGGCTGACCAGGGTGGTGGTCTTGCCCGAGCCGGCGTTGGCGGTGACGAAGACCGACAGGGCCGGATCGGCGGCGCGGATCTGGGGATCAGGGCGCATCTGCGGAGTGGCGATGTTCATTCGCTGTCGCCTTCTTCGCCGCCGACCACGTGCCATTCCCAGACGCGGGCCAGATGGTCGTAGTTGCCGCCGTAGTTGCCCATGAACTGGGGCGCGGCCCAGGAGACGTAGGGGGTGTCGGGATGGTCGAAGCGGGCGACCCGTTTCTTCAGTCCCTCCAGCGCCGCTTCGCCTAGGGCGGCGGCTTCGGGACCGGAGGCGCGCACCGCCACCTCGCCCGCCTTCTTGCGGCCGACGACGCGGACATAGGTCAGTTCGTCGGCGGGGACGGGGCCGTTGGTGTCCTTGAAGCCGCCGTCGGCGAGGATGGCGGCGGTCAGGGTCAGCTGGGGCGCAAAGCCCGCCTTGACCTGCTTGCCCGAGGGCACGCCGCCGGTCTTGAAGTCCATGATGGCGGCGCCGCTGGCGCCCACCTCGATGCGGTCGGCATAGGCCTTCATGGTGAAGGGGCCGGCGGGGGCGTCGAAGGTCATGGTCCCCTGCTGTTCGATCAGTAGGGTGACGCCGCGCGCCCGGCGCTCGGCCTCGAACCCGGCCAGCCAGCGGGCGCAGTTGCGCGCCAGCGGCGTCTCGCGCGCCATGGCGGCGTCCTCGAAACCGTGGGCGGTCAGTTCCTCGATCAGCAGCTGTTCGATCTGGGCCTCGCAGTCGTCGGGCAGGACGTGGGGCCACATTAGGGTCATGCGCTCGATGGCCTTGTGCACCGCATTGCCGCGCGCCATCGCCTCGGCCGAGGCGCCGGGGCGGTCCATGATGTTCAGGCCCAGCACCCACTGGGCGTAGATGGCGTAGGGGTCGCGCACCCAGCGTTCGATGCGGGTGACATAGAGGCTGCGCGGGCGCCGCTCGACCGGCGGGCACGGCATGGGGCGCGGCGCGAAGCGGGCGGCGCCGGGCGGCGGGGCGTCCAGGGCGCGGGTCCAGTCGGCTAGTCCCTCGGGCTGGGGAATGGCGACCGGGGTCTTCTCGGCATTGGCGCCGCGCGTCAGCATTTCGAGCCGCCACAACCAGCGCGAGCGCACGGCGGGCTGGCCGCCGCGCCGTTCGCAGTGGATCAGGATGGCCTCGTCGGCGCAGGCGGCCTGGACGAAGTCCTGCGCCGTCTGGCCCAGGCGCCGCTCGGGCGTGGGCAGACCCAGGGTCTTCCTCATCGGCCGCGACAGGAAGGGATCAACCGGGGCGGGGCGGGGCCAGACGCCTTCCTCCAGCCCGGCCAGGATCATGCGGTCGGCGCGGGTCAGGCGGGCCTCGATGGCCCCCAGAATGCGCAGGCGCGGGTGGGTGGCGCCGCCGGTGCGCACCGTCTCCTCGCCCAGCAGCCCGGCGACCAGAGCCGCGAAGTCGGCGCGGCTGACCGCGCCCAGAGACCCGCCGCCGTCGATCAGGGCCGACAGCAGGGAGGCGGCGGCCTCGCCGTCGGGACCGGCCCAGGCGTTCTGACCGGCCAGAGCCTCGATCAGGGCGGTCAGGGCGCGGGCGGCGGCGTCGGGGGCGGCGGCCCCGGAAGCATTTTGCGTGAAGGTTGAAAGGGCCTCGGCGGCGAGCGTCTCCAGCCGCGTCGCCAGAGCGCGGGCGCCGGACAGGCGGGCGGCCTTCCACTCGGGGAGGGGCTGGCCGCCGCGACCGGGTTCGGCGGCTTTCAGCAGGCGCTTCTGCACCTCGGCCCAGTCGCGCGGGCGGGGGCCGCGCAGGGCGTGCTCCTCCAGCGCCGAGGCGGCGTCGGCCAAGGAGGTCTCGCCGAGATCGAGGCGGGTCAGCGGGTGCTTGATTAGGCCCAGCAGGGTCTGGGGCTTGAGCGGCGTCTCGATGAAGCGGGCGCACAGGTCGACCAGAACCCCGGCGCTCATCCGCGACAGCGGGGCGCCGGTCGAGGCGTCGGGGATGATGTTCCAGCGCGCCAGCCGGGCTTCGACGCGGCGCGACAGGTCCAGGTCTGGGGTGACGAGGGCGCAGGTCTCGCCGGGGCGTTCCAGGGTCTCGCGCATCAGCAGGGCGATGGCGGTCGCGGCCTCTTCCTCGGCGCGGACGGAGAGGGCGGATAGGCCCTTCAGGCCCTCAGCGATAGGGTCGGCGGCCTGCCCGGCTTCGGCGGCGTCGGCGCGCAGGCGGGCGATCTCGGCGCGCCAGTCGTCGGTGGCCTCGGCGGGGCGCAGGGCTTCGTTGATCAGACGCTGACGGGCCAGACCGCGCGCCTCGATACGCGGCTCGACGGCAGGCTTGAACCATGAGCGGACCTGATCGCGCGAGACCTCGGCGCGGGCTAGCAGGGCCTTGAGCGCGGCCTGCGGGTGCTGGTCGTCGATGCGGTCCCAGACGCCGTCGGCCAGATCGAGGTCGAGGCCGGGCAGGACCACCACGCCCTGCGGCGCCCGCGCCACGGCGGCCAGAACGTCGGCGGCGGCGGGGACGGTGCCGGTCGAACCGGCGGCGATGACGGGCTGTTGCGGCGGTCGGGCGTCCCAGGCCTCGGCCAGACGGCGCAGCAGGGTCGCGCGGCGCCAGGCGGGGTCGACCAGACCCAGGGCCTCCAGCCGCCTGGGCCAGGCCTCGACCGCCAGACCGAGGAAGCGGGCGCTGTCCTGCCAGTGGGCGGCCAGATCCTGTTCGGCCAAGCCGGCGATGCGCGACAGGTCGGGGACTTCCTCCAGTTGGCAGGAATCGAGGAAGCCGCCCAGCGCATCCGCCATTTCGAGGGCGCGCAGGGGTTTCAGCCCCGGCTCGAACTCCTCGGCGATCATCCGCGCCATCTCGAAGCGGCGGGTCAGGGCGGGGATGGCGGGCGGCAGGTCCAGACCCAGTTCGCCGGGGGCGAAGGGCGGTTCGTCCTCTTCCAGATCGCCGAGCGGGCGCACTTGCGGCAGCAGGACGGGGCGGTCGCCGGCCAGCTTGCCCAGCGCCGAGGAGAAGGCGCGGGCGGCGCGGCGGTTGGGCAGCAGGATGGTCGCGTCGGTCAGGGTCTCGGGCGTCTGATCGCCCAGCCAGTCCAGCACGCCCGCCGCGAGGTCTTCGAGGAAGGGCCGCCAGGCCGGCACGGCGCGCCAGCGCGGCCCGGTTCCGGCGAACGGATCAAAGCGGCCCCCCGTGGACATCAGTCTTGCGCCTTCATCCGGGCCTCGGCCTCGTCGCGGGCCTGCGGGTCGCCGACGTGCATCCAGTCGCCGTCCAGCACACAGCCGAACAGGCGGCCTTCGGCGGCGGATTTGCGCCACAGGGGGCTGAGCGAGAAGGGGCCGTCGGGGCCGGCGTCGGCGTAGTCGGGCCGGGTGATGTGGACGCCCATGTAGGCGAAAGGCGCGCTGGCGGCCTCGCCCCGGAAGGTCAGGGCGCCGCCGTCGCCGAGGAAGAAGTCGCCGCCGCCCTCGAAGCCGATGGAGCCTTCGCGCCGGGCCAACAGCAGGGCGGCGTCCATGCGCTCGGGGTCCCACAGGCGGATCAGGTCAGACAGGGCGTCGCCCCGGTCGATCCAGACGCTGTCGATATTGGCCACGAAGACGGGATCGTCGCCGAGCAGGGGGCGGGCCTGCTTCAGCCCGCCGCCGGTCTCCAGCAGTTCGGCGCGCTCATCGGAGATGACGACGGCCGGATGTGTGCGGGCGGCCAGATGGCTTTCCAGCCGGTCCGCGAACCAGTGGACGTTGACCACGGCCTTCTCGACGCCCGCCTCGGCCAGCCGGTCGAGAACCTGGTCGATCAG
This sequence comes from Brevundimonas sp. CEF1, assembly GCF_051353055.1. Taxonomy (NCBI): domain Bacteria; kingdom Pseudomonadati; phylum Pseudomonadota; class Alphaproteobacteria; order Caulobacterales; family Caulobacteraceae; genus Brevundimonas; species Brevundimonas sp. CEF1. The sequence goes on along the minus strand of NZ_CP195593.1, from coordinate 3,143,561 downwards.
GGCCTTGCCGCCGACTTCTACGAGGGCTTTGGGCCGGTCGTTGGTCAGGGGGCGCATCCGCGTGCCGAGCCCGGCGGCGAGGACCATGGCGGTGGCGGGGGCGTTGGCAGGGGCGGTCATCGACGCATGTCCTCCGGCACGTGGCGGTCCATCCAGCCGGCGACGGCTTCGAGCCCCGGCGCCTTCAGGTTGGCGTTCAGGTGGGCCCACATGCGGGGCATGAAGGCGGCGTATTTGGGCTTGGCGTCGCGGGCGATCAGGCGGGCGAAGATGCCGAGGATGCGCGCCTCGTTCAGCGCCGCCAGCCCGGCGTAGGATGCCATGAAGGCTTCGCGGTCGGTCTCGGGCCGCAGAGCGAAATAGTGGCCGAGCGCCAGGGCCTCCAGTTCGGGCGAGACGTCGCGGCGGGCGTCCTGCAACAGGGAGTGCAGGTCCCACGAGGGGTGGGCCTTCACCGCGTCCTGGAAGTCGATCAGTCCGACCGAGGCGGCGCCGGTCTTGCCGTCCAGCCGGATCAGGTTCTCGGCGTGATAGTCGCGGTGGGCCATGACGGTGGCGCCCGCCTCGCCCGCCGCCGTGATCGGGGCCCAGACGTCGCGCCACTCGGCGACGGCGTCGCTGTTGAAGACCAGCGACGGCACCAGTTTCGGCAGCCATTCGACGAACAGGTCGGCCCCGCCCTGCAGCGCCGTCTGGTCATAGGTCAGCAGGGGCCAGTCGCCCGCAGCCCCCGTCAGGACCTCGGGCGTCGGGGCGGCGTGCAGCACGGCCAGGGCCTCGACGGCGGCGCGGTAGAGGGGGGCTTCCTCGGCGCCTTCAGCGATCACGTTCGCGAACAGCGCGTCACCGAAGTCCTCGATCACGGCCAGGCCATTGGGCGCATCAACGGCGACGATGTCGGGCGCGGACAGGCCCAGCGATTTCAGGTGAGCGGCGACGGCGGCGAAGGCCTCGATGCGGCCGGCGGACAGGCGGGCGACGGCGTTCCAGCCGTGGGCGTGGCGTTCGGCGGGCGTCCAGGACGGATCACAGGGCTGGCTCTCGGCGGCGGGGGCCTGATCCATCAGCATCAGGCTGGCGCCGGTGGCCGTGGTCAGCCGCTCGTAACGGCGCGTCGAGGCGTCGCCGGGCAGGGGCGCGCGGACGGCCTCGGCCAGACCAGCCGAGCGCAGAAAATCGAGACGGAGGGCTTCGCGGTCAGACATGGAGTTCCTTCAGTTTCGCTTCCCACGCGCCTGCGCCAATAACGGACGCAAGGCGGCCTTCGCCGTCCTCGGCGATGGTGATGCTCAGCCGGTCAGTGCCCAGCATATGGCCTGGATCCTCGCCCAGCCGTTCGGGCCATTCGATCAGGGCGCAGCCCTCGTCCAGCGCCTCGTCCAGGCCGATCTCGAAGGCTTCTTCGGGACGGCTGAGGCGATAGAGGTCGAAGTGGGCGATGGGCGGATCGCTCTCGTAGAACTGGACCAGAGTGAAGGTCGGGCTCGGCACGTCCTCGTCGGGCGAGGTCAGGGCGCGGATCAGGCCGCGCGCCAGGGTCGACTTGCCCATGCCGAGGGGGCCGTAGAGCAGGACGGATTCACCGGGCTCCAGCAGGGGAGCGATGGCCTGGCCGAGACGGGTGGTGGCCTCGGCGTCGATCAGTTCAAAGGTGGTCATGCGAACACCGCGTCGGGGTCGGTCGCGAGAACGCGCTCGACAAAGGTCTTGAGCGCCTCGGTGGCTCGGGCGGCGTCCACGTCCAGTCGCGCGGGCGGGATGGGCAGGCCGACGCTGAGGTCGAACTCACGCCCCTGCTTGTTCAGCAGTTCGTGGAAAAGGGTGATGTCGCGCAGTTCCTGCGAGAAGCGGTCGAACAGGTGGAACAGGCGGCTGGTCGGCCCGGCGACGTGGATCGGGACCACCGGGGCTTCGTATTTGCGCGCCAGAGACGCCGCCGTCGTGGCCCATTCGGGATCGGTCAGGCGGCCTTGCTCATCCACGCGGGCCAGCCGTCCGGCGGGGAACATGACGACGCAGCGTTCGGCCTCGAAGGCGTCCTTGGCGGATTGAAGCGTGGCGCGGGTCTTTTCGCGGGTGCGCTTGGCCGTGACCCATTCGACCGGGACGACGGTTTCCGCCAGGCGGGGCGAGACTCGCAGGGCGTCGGCGTTGGCGAAATAGATCAGGTCGTCGCGCACGGTCCGCAGGGCGTCGTGGACGGCCAGACCGTCGGCGATGCCGGTCGGGTGGTTGCAGATCACCAGGCAGCGGCCCGTGGCGGGCAGGCGGTTCAGGTTCTGCGTCTCGACCGTCAGTTCCAGCAGGTCTGAGACATAGTCCAGCGCCTGACGCCCGCCCATCGGGCCGATGGCGTCGGCCATGCGCCGGGCCTTGGCGTAGTCCAGCAGGCCGTAAAGGGCGGGGCGGACCAGCGGCCAGGCGGGTGACCGCGTCAGGCGCGGCGCGCGCTCGGCGATCAGCACGTCGACGATATGAGGGGAAGCAGGACTCATGCCCCTGCTTGTCGCCGCTCCGGGCGGCGGCGGCAAGCGGTCCTGACCATGGTCGAGGGCCCAAAGTCGGGTTTGACGCCAGCGTCGCCGGTGCTACGCCTGCGGCCAAGAATTTCGCGAAGCCGAGAGGATCATCGCCCATGCGTCACCTGCCCCATCTTCTGAGCGGCCTCAGCGCCGTCGCCCTGCTGACGGCTTCGGCCCTGCCGGCTCTGGCCGAGGCCCCGGCGCCCGCTGCGGCGACCGCCACGGCGGCCAGCAACGCCTTCACCTATCAGGACATGATCTCGGCCAACCGGCTGGGCGATCCCCAGGTGTCGCCGGACGGCGAGTGGGTGGTCTATTCACTGACCCAGACCGACGTGGCCGCCAACCGCCGCTCCAGCGCCCTCTACATCCTGAGCCTGAAGGGCGAGGGCGAGGCGCAGAAGCTGGCCATCTCCGAAGGCGGCGCCAACACCGCGCGCTGGGGCGCCGACGGCAAGCTCTACTTCCTGTCGGGCCGGTCGGGTTCGAGCCAGGTCTGGGTCTCGGGCGACAAGGGCGCGACGGCGACGCAGGTCACCAGCCTGCCAACCGACGTCAACGCCTACCGCATCAATGGCGCCGGTGACGCGGTAGCCGTGTCTCTGGCCGTCTATCCGGAAGCGCCCGACCTGAACGCCTCGGTCGAGCGCGCCAAGGCCGCCGCCGAGGTGAAGTCGACGGGGCAGGTCTATGACCGCATGTTCGTGCGCCACTGGGACACCTGGAGCGACCACACCCAAAACCACCTCTTCGTCCAGACCGTCGGCACCGACGGCAAGGCCGGCGGCGATCCGGTCTGGGTGACCAAGGGCTTTGATGGCGACACCCCCTCCAAGCCCTTCGGCGACGAGAGCGAGTTCGTCTTCGCCCCCGACGGCCATTCGCTGGTCTTCTCGGCGCGTCACGCCGGCAAGAGCGAGCCGTGGAGCACCAATTTCGACCTCTACAGCGTCGCGGTTTCGGCGCCCGGTCAACTGACCAACCTGACCGAGGCCAACCCCGCCTGGGACACCGGCCCGGTCTTCTCGCCGGACGGCCAGACCCTGGCCTATCGCGCCATGGCCCGTCCGGGCTTCGAGGCCGACAAGTATTCGATCTTCCTGCGTGACGTCGCCACCGGCCAGACGCGCCAGATCGCGGCCAACTGGGATCGCTCGGCCGATGGCCTGCAATGGTCGGCGGACGGCAAGACCCTCTACACCACCGCCGGCGACGTCGGTCAGACCCGCCTGTTCGCCATTGATGCGCGCAACGGCTCGGTCCTGCCGCTGACGGGCGAGGGCCATGTCGGCGCCTTCCAGCAGACGCCCTCGGGCTTCGTCATGTCGGTCGACACCCTGACCTCGCCCGCCGACCTCTATTTCAAGACCTGGCGCGGTCGCGAGATGCCGCGTCGCCTGACCAATGTGAACCCGCAACTGGCGAACAAGGCCTTTGGCGCGGCTGAGCAGTTCAGCTTCCCCGGCTGGAATGACGAGACGGTGCACGGCTTCGTCATCAAGCCTGCCAACTACGTCGAGGGTCAGAAGTATCCGGTCGCCTTCCTGATCCACGGCGGGCCGCAGGGCTCGTTCGGCAACGGCTGGTCCTACCGCTGGAACCCCGAGACCTATGCGGGCGCCGGCTATGCGGTGGTGATGATCGATTTCCACGGCTCGACCGGTTACGGCCAGGAATTCACCGACGCCATCAGCCAGCACTGGGGCGACCGCCCGCTGGAAGACCTGCAGAAGGGCTGGGCCGCGGCTCAGGAGAAGTACAGCTTCCTCGACGGGAACAACGCCTGCGCCCTGGGCGCGTCGTACGGCGGCTATATGATCAACTGGATCGCCGGCAACTGGTCCGACGCGTTCAAGTGCCTGGTCAACCATGACGGCGTCTTCGACACCTTCGGCATGGGCTATTCGACCGAGGAGCTGTGGTTCACCGAGTGGGAATACGGCGGCACGCCGTGGGAGAACCCGGAGGGCTATCAGAAGTTCAACCCGGCCAACCACGTCCAGAACTGGAAGACGCCGATGATGGTGGTCCAGGGCGACCTCGACTACCGCATTCCGACCGCTCAGGGCCTGTCGACCTATACCGCGCTGCAACGCCGCGGCATCGACAGCCGACTGGTCTTCTTCCCCAACGAGAACCACTGGGTGCTGAAGCCGGCGAACAGCCTGCAATGGCACAACGAGGTCTTCGGCTGGCTGGACAAGTATCTGGCCAAGTAGGGCCGGGCATCCGACCATGAAGAAGGGCGCGACCATCACTGGCCGCGCCCTTTGTCGTTCTGGAACCGTGCTTTAATGGGCGGCGTAGGTCTGGGTCAGCTGGACATAGCGGCCGTGCTCGCGCTCGGTCATGCAGCGCGGCGTGGCCCAGGTCTGGCCAGCGGTCCTGGCCTCGGCGGCCTCGCGCGCGGTCAGGAAGATCGGCTCGGCGCCGTACTGGCGGGTGAAGGCGCTGCGGGTGGCGGCGTCGCTCTCACAGATCAGCACCACGCGCTGCGGCTGGACGGCCGAGACGCGCGTCGGCTGCGGCCTCTGGCTCTGCGGACTCTGTTCCGGGCTTTGAGCCAGGGCAGGCGCGGCTCCGGCGAGCAGCAGGGTCGAGACGGCGACGGCGATCAGGCGCATGCGATACCTCCCTTGGCCGGAATTCGCTCCGGACTCAGAGCGAATTATGCGCTCAATTTTCTCAATGTAAATATTTTACGACAAATCGATGAGTGAAGTGTGACGAATGGGGTGTTTCACCGTCGTCCGGCGGGCGGAATTGTATTGCAAGTCGCTCGCAATTGCATTTAAGCGCGAGGCCTTCTTCTGGAGCCTCCCCCTCATGCCCTTCGCCTCGCCCGCCCTGTCGCTGCGTCGATCGTCCGGCTTTGTCGTCGTCTCGACCCTGCTGGCCGGGACTGCCTTCGCCTCGACCGCCGCCGCCCAGGCGACGCGGCAGGAGCCAGAGGTCAGCACGGTGGCGGAGGTCGTGGTGACGGCGGCGCGGACCATTCTGCCAGCCAGCGCCCTGCCGATGACGGTGGACGTTATCGACCGCAAGGCCCTGTCGGAGCAGGTGGCCATCAGCGGCTCGGTGATCGACGCGGTCGCGACCCTGTCGCCGTCCTTCTCGCCGACGCGGCAGAAGCTGACCGGCTCGGGCGAGAGCCTGCGCGGCCGCTCGCCGCTGTTCGCCATCAACGGCATTCCGCAGTCGACGCCGATCCGCGACGGCTCGCGCGACGGCTATACGATCGACCCCTTCTTCGTGGACCGGGTGGAGCTGATCTACGGCTCCAACGCCCTGCAGGGCATCGGCGCCACCGGCGGCGTGGTCAACCAGGTGACGGTGGGCGCGCCGACCCAGGATGGGCTGACGGGGCGGGTGCTGGCCCAGGTGTCCAGCTCGGGCGGGCCGGAAGGTGATGGCATCGGGGCCAAGCTGGGCGGTCTGGCGGCCTATCGCCACGGTGATTTCGACGGCGTTTTCGGCGTCGCCTATGATCAGCGTGGCGCCTTCTATGACGCCAACGGCCGCCGGGTCGGCGTCGACAACACCCAGGGCGAGGTGCAGGATTCCAAGGCCCTGTCCTTCTTCGGCCGTTTCGGCTGGGATCTGACGGACACGGTGCGCCTTGATCTTCTGGCCAACCGCTTCGAGTTGAAGGGTGATGGCGACTATGTCCTCGTCTTGGGTGACCGCAACATCGGCCGCCCGGCCAGCAGTCAGCGCGGCCAGATCGAGGGCGAGCCCGCCGGCAATCGGGTCGAGACGGTTTCGGCCTCTCTGACCGACAGCGACCTGTGGGGCGGCGACTTCAGCGCCCAGGTCTTCTTCAACCGCACGCGCGACACCTTCGGCGGCGACCGCTCCAGCACCATGCAGGACGCCAGCATCGCCCCGCTTGGGACCCTGTTCGACCAGTCGTCGAACCGCTCGCGCAAGCTGGGCGCGCGCGCCAGCTATGAGCGGGCCGTGCCGGGCGTGCCGGGGCTGACCGCGACCCTGGGTCTGGACGCCCTGAAGGACCGCACCGAGCAGTTGCTGATCGCCACCAACCGCGCCTGGGTGCCGCCGACCGAATTCCAGAGCGTCGCCCCCTTCGTTCAGGCCAACCTGCGCCTGTTCGACGGCAAGGTGCGCCTGGCTGGCGGCGTGCGTCAGGAAAACGTCGAGCTGTCGGTCAACGACTTCACCACCCTGGCTTCCTACGGCTCGCGTCGTGTGAAAGGCGGCACGCCCAAGTTCGAGGCGACGCTGGTCAACGGCGGGGTGGTCTATGAGCCGATGGACGGCGTGCGCGCCTACGCCAGCTACGCCGAGGGCTACACCGTGCCGGACGTCGGCCGCATCCTGCGCTCGATCAATGTGGACGGCGTCCAGGTCGACAGTTTCCTCGACATCAGTCCGGTGGTCTCGGACAATCAGGAGATCGGCCTGGAGGTGAAGCGCGGGCCGTTCGAGGCCGGAGCGACCTACTTCTGGTCTTCGTCGGACCTGGGGCAGTTCCTCGTTCGCAACCCTGACGGCGTCTATGACGTCCAGCGTCAGGCGGTCGAGATCGAAGGGCTGGAACTGAACTTGCGGGCCCGCACCTCGATCGAAGGGCTGACGGTTTCGACCGGCTATGCCCGTCTGCGCGGCAAGACCGACATCGATGAGGACGGCCGGGTCGACACCAACCTGGACGGCGCCAATATCTCGCCTGATCGGATCAATGCGGCTGCGGTCTACGCCAACGGCCCGCTATCGATGCGCCTGCAGGTTCAGGCCTATCTGGCTCGTGAGTTCAAGATTAAGGACTTCAGCGCGGACAACGACTTCGAAGGCTATACAGTGGCTGACGCCTATCTGCGTTACGACTTCTCGTTCGGGGGCGTGTCGCTGGCGGTGCAGAACCTCTTCAACGAGGACTATGTGACCTATAGCTCCGACACCAGCAATCCGACGGACGCTCGGCGCTACTTCGCCGGTCGGGGCCGGTCCTTCACCCTCGGATGGGACCGTCGCTTCTGATGCGTCTGGTCCGACTGGCGCATCGCTGGACCGGGGGGCTGATCGGTCTGCTGCTGTTCGTCCTGGGGCTGACCGGAACGGTTCTGGTGTTCAAGGACGACTGGCTGCGCGCCGTCGTGCCCCACGCGACCGAGGCGCGGGCTTCGGACCCCCAAGTGATCGGAGCGGCGCTGGATCGGGCCTTTTCCGCGTCCGACCGGCCGCGTTCGGTCATCCTGGCGGACGATCGGCTGGGCATTCATCGCCTGAACTATGAGGACAAGACGCGCGGCGCCTATGCGACCCAGTCGGGGCAGGTGGTGGCGCGCTGGGACAGCCTGTGGGCGCGGCCGGAACTGTGGCTGTTCGACCTGCACCACTATCTGCTGATCGGGGATGTCGGAAAGACCATCGCCGGGATCGCGGGTCTGGCGGGTCTGGCCTTTGTCATCACCGGGGTGATCCTATGGTGGCCGACGCGGCGGACCTTTGTCTTCGCCGTCCTTCCGAAGACCTGGAAGCGGGCCGGGATCGTCAAGCATCACCGCGACCTGGGGGTGTGGACCGCGCCGGTGCTGGCGGTGGTGCTGACGACCGGGGCCATCCTGGCCCTGCCGCTCTACGAGGGTCTGGCCATGGCCCTGTCGCCGGGCAAGGACCTGAAGGCGATCATGGCCGCGCCCAAGCATGAGGGCGGCGTCCTGTCGCCCGATCTGGACTGGCCGGCCATGATGATTGAAGCGCAAGGCCGCTTCCCCGATGCGGCGCCGCGCATCATGTCCCTGCCGACCAAGTCCGGCGGCCTCATCAGCCTGCGGATGCAGCGGGCGGCGGAGTGGCTGCCCAACGGCCGCACCCAGGTCTGGTTCGACCCGGCCGACGGTCGCATCGTCGGCACGCGCGACGCCTTGAGCCTGCCGCTGGGGCTGCGGGTGGCCAATGCCCAGTATCCAATCCACGCGGCCAAAGTCGGCGGCTTGCCGTATCGCCTCGTTGTCGCCGCTTCGGGCGTGGCTCTGACCCTGCTGGGTTCGCTGGCGGTTTTCACCTTCTGGGGCAACCCCAGCGGCCTGCCGAAGCGGCGACGGCCAGCGGCGCGCAAGGCCTGACGATGAAGCGGGGCGGTTGAGCCGGACGCGCTGAGTGGCGATAAGAGACTTCCTCAGTCGCCGGAGCGCCATGACCCGTCGAGGCCTGTTCCTCTCCCTGATCGGCGGCCTTGCGGCCGCGCCGCTCGGCGACGCTTGGGCGGCGAGGCGAGACCGGCCGGGGCTGCGCTATGGTCCTGATCCGCGTCAGACGGTTGAGATGCATGTCCCGCGCGGCGCGGCGGGCCTGCCGGTCCTGGTGGTGTTCGACGACCGGCGAGGCGAGGGGCGTCGGATCGCCCGTCAGATAGCGCGGCGCGGCTTTGTCGTCGCCCTGGCGGATCTGCGGATGGTGCGCGGCTCGGGCGCGGCGATGGTCGCGGACGCCGCCGTCGCCACGGCCTGGGTCGCGGATCGGGCGCCAGAATACGGCGGCGATGCCGCACGGCTGGGCGTCCTGGGCTTGGGGAGAAGCGCGGACGCCGCCCTGATGATCGCCTTGGACCGGCGCTACATGGCCGCTATGGGGCGGCCCGATCTGATCCGGGCGGCGGGGGCGCTGGAGCGGCCGCCAGAGACGAGGCGCGACCTGACGGCGACGCGCCCTGAGGCCTATGTCCGGGCCGGCGCCGCGCCGCTCTGGCTGGGCGGCCGGGATCAGGCCGCGACCATGCTGGCGGCCCGGATCGAGGCGGTCGGCGGATGGGTCCAGAGCCTTGTCCTCTCGGACGAGGCGGGTCTGGTCGCGGACGCGGCGGTCTTCTTTGGTCGGGAGCTGGCCTAATCGGGGATCTCGGCGCGGGTCTTGAGGCTGGCGATCTGCGCTGACAGGACGCCGTCGACGGGCGCCGCCCAGGCTTCCAGCCCGCCCGGCGTATAGCCGCCGACGATGTAGGACCAGGTCAGGGTCGTGCCTGCGCCCTCGGGCCTCAGTGTGAAGGTCAGACCGCCGCTCGCGCCCTGACCCTGCAGCGGGCCGAGGCCGCCGCGCAGCACCAGCTTCAAGTCTGGCTCGACCAGGGCCGTCTCCAGGTGGCGCGAGACGCGACCGTCTGCCGCCCGTTCGCACCAGCAGCCGCCGGGCGCGAGATCCAGGGACAGGGTCGAGTCCTTGAACCAGCGGTGGTCGTGACTCCACCAGGCGTCGGGCGCGGTCAACACGGTCCAGACGCGGGCGGGCGAGGCGTCGATGTTCACGGTTCCGCCGACCTCGAAGCCGCCGGGCGCGGCGGACTTCACCTCGGCCAGGGCGGGCGCGGCGGTCAGGGCCAGCAGGGCGGCGGCGAAAATCGAGCGTCTGGACATGGGCGATCCTCCTGGGCGCAGCGGAACCCTGTCCGAGGCCGCTGGTCAACAGTCGTGTCCTTGTGTTTCCCCCGTCTCGCCATGGTCACGGTTTTCCGCTAGAGGAAGTCATGACAGACAAGATGACCCCCCAGGCGGCGCTGGACCGCCTCGAAACCCTCTACAATCAATCCGTCGCCAATCTGCGAGCCGCAGTGAAGCGCTTCCTCGAGACCGGCGAACGCGCCGACGTCGAGGCGCGGGCCGCCGGCCTGTTCGCCTATCCGCGACTGACCGTCAGCTGGTTCGGCGACCGTCCGCAGGACCTGGAGACGCGAGCTTTCGCCCGCCTGTCGCGCACGGGCGTCTATACGACCACCGTCACCCGCCCCGACCTGTACCGCGACTATCTGCTGGAACAGTTGACCCTGCTGGCCGACGAATATGGCGCGACTATTTCGGTCGAGCCGTCGGATCAGGAAATCCCCTTCCCCTATGTGCTGGACGGTTCCGGCGTGGCGCTGGACAGCACCATGACGGCGGCTATCGCGCGTTGGTTCCCGACCACGGATCTAGCTCATATCGGCGACGAGATCTCCGACGGCCTGTTCGCGCCGGGCGAGGACTTCCCCCTGGCCCAGTTCGACGGCCTGCGCACCGACTTCTCGCTGGCCCGCCTGCGCCACTACACCGGCACCCCGGTCGAGGACGTCCAGTCCTATGTCCTGTTCACCAACTATCATCGCTACGTTGATGAGTTCGTGCGCTGGGCCTGCGCCCAGCTGGCCGATCCGAACAGCGTCTATCAGACCCTGTCGTGCGCCGGCGGCGTCGTCATCGACCGCGAGACGCCTGACCCGGAACGCGCCATCATGGATGCGGCCTGGCGCCGGCATCAGATGCCCGCCTACCACCTGACCCGCGCCGACGGTCAGGGCATCACCCTGGTCAACATCGGGGTCGGGCCGTCCAACGCCAAGACCATCTGCGACCACCTGGCCGTCACCCGTCCGCACGCCTGGATGATGATCGGCCACTGCGGCGGCCTGCGCGCCAGCCAGACCATCGGCGACTACGTCCTGGCCCACGCCTATCTGCGCGACGATCACGTCCTGGACGCGGTCCTGCCCGCCGACATCCCGATCCCGTCGATCGCCGAGGTCCAGCGCGCCCTCTATGATGCGACCAAGCTGGTGTCCGGCGCGCCGGGCGAAGAGGTCAAGAAGCGGCTGCGCACCGGCACTGTGGTCACCACCGACGACCGCAATTGGGAGCTGCGCTATTCCAAGTCGGCTCTGCGCTTCAACCAGAGCCGCGCCGTCGCCATCGACATGGAATCGGCCACTATCGCGGCCCAGGGCTACCGCTTCCGCGTGCCCTACGGGACCCTGCTGTGCGTCTCGGACAAGCCGCTGCATGGCGAGATCAAGCTGCCGGGTCAGGCCAACCGCTTCTACGAAGGCTCGATCTCGGAACACCTGCAGATCGGCATCCAGGCCGTCGACCTGCTGCGGGCCGAGGGCAGCAAGCTGCATTCGCGCAAGCTGCGCGCCTTCGACGAGCCGCCATTCCGGTAAGAAGGGCCTATCGCGCTTCGCGCTACTTGAGGCCCGTTGAGGGCGCTGCTTGAGCGCAAGGTGATGACGAAATGAGAGGGCGCTCGGGATCACCCGGGCGCCCTTTTCGTTGGGCGCTTCAGCCCTTCCTGAACAGGTAGAGGCCGAAGCCGAGGTAGGGGGCGCCGAAGTCCAGCATCATCTTGATGCGGTGGGCGGTGGCCGCGACGCTGGGCGCGTCGGCGTGGTCGGGATGGGCATCCAGCCAGTCGGCGATGGCCGCCTCCATCGTCGTACGATAGGTGGCCCATTCGGCCTTGTTGCTGATCTCGGCCGAGACGACGCTCAGCCGCGCCGCGCGGGCCGCCGCCTGCCATTCCTCGTGACTGACGTAATAGCCGCCGGTTTCGACCAGTTGGCGCAAGGGTGCGGGCGGCTCTTCCTTCCAGAACAGGTCGCCCCACAGGAGGGCGCCGCCGGGCGTCAGATGCGCGGCCAGGGCGGCGAAGACCTCGGCGGGTTCGCGCAATCCCTTGCCCGCCGGTTCGGTCGAGCCGATGGCCACGATCAGGTCGAAGGCGGGCAGGGCCGCCAGCGCCGCCGCCGAAGTCTCGCGCCGCACCGAAATCTGGTCTGACAGGCCCGCCGTCTGGACGCGCGCCGCAGCCCCCTCGGCCATGACCGGGTCCAGTTCGACCGCCGTCACCTGTGAGCCGAAGGTTCGCGCCAGATGGATCGACACTTCGCCATAGGCGCAGCCGATGTCCATCACGGGCGCGCCCGGTTTCAGCCCGGCGCGCGCCGCCGTGGCCTCCAGCCGGCCCATCGACAGGGCGTTGCAGACGGCCAGGGGCTGATAGGCGATATGATGGAAGGCGACGCGCATGACCAAGGCCTAGAATGCGTCGCGCGTCCCGTCTCAGAAAAAGAACTTTACAACATAAAGTTCTTGGCGCACTGTCCGATCAACAGGCAGGGAGAGACGCCATGACCCGCGACCAAGTGCAGTCCGTCCACGACGACATCGCCTATATGAAGGCCCTGGCCCAAGAGGGGCGGCAGGCCCCGTTGTTGGGCGGTTCGATCCTGATTTCCGCCGGTGTGATTTTCGGCCTCGCATCGATTGTCGCCTATGGCATCGATAGCGGCATCCTTGATGTGCCGCCCGTCGCCTATGCGATCTTGTGGGGCGGCGCCATGCTGGCCTTCTTTGCGGTCCTGATCTGGCAGATTCGCAAAACCGATAGAAAACCGGGCGCGCAGTCGGCGGCCAATCGCGCTTCGGGCGCCGGCTGGATGGGCGTCGGCCTCGGAATTTTCGTCATGTCGCTGTCGATGGCGGTGATCGGCTGGAAGACCCATAGCACGATCCCGTCCCTGATCTTCCCCTCGCTGATCTTCGCCCTCTACGGCTCGGGCTGGGCGGTGTCGGCGACGATGAGCGACCAGAAGTGGCAGTGGAAGCTGGCCATCGCCTGCTGGATCGCCGCGCCCCTGATCGCCTTCCTGACCGGCAGTCCGCTGATGTGGCTGGGCTATGCGGCGGGGTTGTTCCTGTTCGCGCTCGTTCCCGGCGTCCTGCTGGTGCGCCAGGAACCCTCGGAGGTGATCTGATGGCCTCAGACACGGTTGAAGACTTCGATATCGGCCGCATCGACGAGGTCATCCACGGCCGGGTGCGCCTGGGGATCATGGCCTATCTATCGGGGGTCGGGACGGCGGATTTCAACGAGCTGAAGACCCGATTGCAGGCCACGGACGGCAATCTGTCGGTGCACCTGAGAAAGCTGGAGGAGGCGGGCTTCGTCGAGGTCTCCAAGAGCTTTCAGGGCCGCAAGCCCCTGACGCGGGCGACGATGACGGACGCCGGGCGCGACGCCTTTGTCGCCTATCTGGACGCCATGTCCGGTCTGGTCGGCGCCCGGTAGCCTTGATCGGTGAATAGTCTAAGGAAGGCGGTCATGAGCGACCGCCTTCTGCCGTTTCAGGCCCTCGACAACTTTCGCGACTATGGCGACTACGCCGTCGGCGAAGGCCGGATCGCGCGCGGACGTCTGTATCGGTCCGCCCATCAGGCCAAGGCCACCGAGACCGATCTGGCGCAGCTGGCGACGCTGAACCTCGCCACCGTGGTCGATCTGCGCCGCCCCAGCGAACGTCGCACTCAGCCGTCGCGCCGGCCTGTCGGCTGGATCGGTCAGGTGATCGAGAGCGATCACGACGACGGCGGCGAGGCCCCGCACATCACCTTCCTGAAGACCGCCGACCTGACCGAGGATTCCGGTCGCGCCTTCATGACCGAGACCTATCGTCGGCTGCCGTTCGAGCCGGCGCACATCGATCTGTTCAGCCGCTATTTCCGCGCCCTGGCCGACAGCGACGGCCCGGTGCTGATCCACTGTGCGGCAGGCAAGGACCGCACCGGCCTTCTGGCGGCCCTGACCCACAGCCTTCTGGGCGTGTCGCGCGATGACGTGATCGCTGACTATCTGCTGACCAATGTCGCCGTCGATCTGGAGGGCCGCGCCGAAGGCATCGCGAAGAAGCTGACCGAGATGACGGGGCGTCCGGCTTCGCACGGCGCGGTGGTCGCCTTCCTCGGCGTCGAGGCGGACTATCTGGACGGCGCCTTCGGCGAGATCGCGACGCGACACGGCTCAGTCGCGGCCTATCTCAAGCAGGCGCTGGGCGTGGATGCGGCGCTGGGCCAACGCATCCGGGCGCGGCTGACGAAATGAGCCTGCCGGTCATTCACATCGCCCGGCTGGATTGGGTCGAGCCTCTGGCCGTCGCCGCCGGGCTGAACCGCCGCGACGGGGCGCTGGCCCTTCTGGCCGGTGCCGGCGATCCCACGGCCCACGGCGGGCGCTGGTCCTTTGTCGCCTGCGAGCCGGATCGGGTCTTCGTCGGGGCGGTAGATGACGCGGCGCCCTTCGACGCCTTGCGCGACCCGGCTTTCGCCGCCGGCGGCGTGGTCGGTTTGATGAGCTATGACGCCGGCGCGCGACCGGCGACGGGACGCCGGGCCGAGGTCTGGCCCGACCTGATGCTGGCCCGCTATCCGGCCCTGCTGGCCTTCGACCACGCGGCGAGCAAGGTCTTCGCCGTGGGGCGGGGCGCGGATGCGGTCGAAGCGGAAGGGCAGGCCCGACGCGCAGCGGGCTGGTTGGCCGAGGCGGCTGAACCGCCCATCCCGTCCGCGCCCGCCGGCGCTTTTGACGGTGAGGCGACGCCCGAAGCCTATGAGGCGGCGGTGGCCGACGTCGTGGACCGCATCGCGGCGGGCGAGCTGTTCCAGGCCAATATCGCCCGCGCCTGGAGCGGGCGGCTGAGCGGCGGGCGCGATCCGTTCGAGGTCTTCGTGCGGTTGGCGGCGGAGCGCGGCGCGGCCTATGGCGCCTTCTGGCGGCTGGGGGAGCGGGCGCTGGTGTCCAACTCGCCGGAGCTGTTTCTGACCTTTGACGCGGCCTCGGGCCGCATCGAGACCCGGCCGATCAAGGGCACACGGCCGCGTGACGCCGATCCCGTGCGCGACGCGGAATTGGCTGTTGACCTGGTCGCCAGCGCCAAGGATCGGGCCGAAAACCTGATGATTGTCGACCTGATGCGTAATGACCTGGCGCGGGCGGCGGTCCCCGGCTCGGTGCGGGTCGAGCGCTTGTTCGAGGTCGAGAGTCACCCCACCGTGCACCATCTGGTCTCGACGGTGACGGCCAGGGCGCGGCCCGGCGTCCGTACGGCCGAGGTGCTGGAGGCGACCTTCCCGCCGGGCTCGATCACCGGGGCGCCCAAGCACCAGGCCATGAAGGTGATCTCTGGCCATGAGCCGCCGCGCGGCCCCTGGTGTGGTTCGCTGTTCGGCCTGGGGCTGGCGGGCGGCCATAGCCTGACGGCCTCAGTACTGATCCGCACGGCGTCGTTTGAGCGTGGCGAGGGGGGCTGGTCCTGGCGCGCCCTTGCGGGCGCCGGCATCGTCGCCGACAGCAATCCTCACGCCGAGCGCGAGGAGACCGAGGCCAAGATCCGGGCGCTGAAGGAGGCGCTGACCGGGGTCTAGCAGTTGGAGCAGGTGACTTTTTCGACCGTTCGCGGCCGCAGGTAATAGCTGCGGGTGAACTTGATCGGCTTCTTGATCACCTGACCGAAGGCCGAATTATATTCGAACTCGGTCTCTCCCAGGATCAGGCTCTGTTCGCTTTCGATCAGTCCCGGCGGAAGATCGCTGATGATCTCCGCTTTCGCGCGAGGATCTAGCGCCTTGTCGTTGGCCTGGCTCCAGTCCACGCGCGCCACACCCTTGTCGTCCATGGTGACGCTGGAGACGCGGATCGACAGCTTGTCGGCGGAAAAGGGGCGCATGATCATGTCGCCGATGGCGAACACCGCGGCCACATCCTGGGTCGATGTCTGCTCCGATTGAGCCATCAGGTCCGCCACCGTGGAGGCGGTGTGGCCGGCGCGGCGCTGGGCCATGTAGGCTTGGCAGAACTCGGCCATGCCAAAGTAGATCAGCATCACAACCGGCGCGATCAGGGCGAACTCGATGGCCGAGACGCCGCGTCGATCTCGCCAGAAGCGGATCAGGGGCGCGAACAGGCGCGACCTCATTGATAGGGCTCGTTGCGGAAGGCCATGGAGGTGGTCAACATCACCTTGTGGTCCTTGGTGTGCGACACAGCCTGGGCGATGAAGGGGGTGATGATCGGCTGCTCGTACCAGACGCGCACCAGAACGCGGTCGCCTGGGTTGCCGGGCGAATATTCAAGCACGGAAGGATCGAAGACTCCGGACTTCAGCGGGTCGTCCGCAATGGGGTCGCTATAGTTTTCGACCACGCGCACATCAATGAAGGCGCGCTTCGGGCAGTCGCCGGCGAAGACGCTCATCTGGTTGCACAGTTTTTGCTTCAGTGCGGCGGGCGTCAGCGCCCCCTGTTGCGCCTGACCGGTGCGCACCAGACGGCCCATGTCGGATACCGCCGTCTCGACCACGGCGTCGACCAGAAGCAGCAGTCCGATCTCCAAAATGCCGAACAGCAGGATGAAGAAGGGCAGGGCGATCATGCCGAACTCGACGGCCGCCGAGCCGTCCCGCGCGCGCCGCCGCCTGGGCGACGACCAATCTGAAAGGCGGAGGAGCGGCCGGGCCATGGAGATCAGGAGGCCGGAACGGCCCGCACGCTGGGCGAGCAGCTGGAGCCGCAGGCCATTTCCGTCGCCTGGCCGCCGCGCCAGACGCGGACCGAGCCGTTCGAACCGGCGCTGACCACGACCTGGCTCTGGAACAGGGGGCGCCCCAGGGCGTCGACGGCGATGACCTCGGTCACGCCATAGCCCTTTCCGGTGATGAACAGGGTGTTGGCGTCCACCACGGTGACATCGGCGATGCGAGGATTGGCGACGATGACCGAGCCCGCCGGACCCCTCAGTTGAACCCGCGTGGCGTGGTCGATCTCGACATTCAGCGGGCGTGACTGGGCCTGCGCCGAGGCGGCGAGGCCGAATGCGAGCAGGGCGGCGGTCAGGCCGAGCCTGAGTGTCTTGAAGGTCCGGGGCATGGGCGGCGGCTCCGAGGGAATGAACGAGCGCGCGCGTGCGCTAGGCGTGAAACCTGACGTTGAAAGATCAAGAATTCCTGAAGGCGAGGGTGAAGCCCGCTGTATCTGATGTTTCTATAGTAAACGCAAAAGTAACCATCAATAATTTGAAGCGATCGCGGTCATTTTACTCGCCCTTAATGATCGGCGTCGCATTGTCGCCATGCAAACGGGGGTCAAGCGGGCAAAACCGGTGACCCTGGTAATGGAACTGTTGCTCGCTTAGACAAAGAAGGAAGATATTCATGCGTAACTTCATCAAGAACTTCGCCAACGACGAATCCGGCGCTACCGCCATTGAGTATGGCCTGATCGCTGCTCTGATGGCCGTCGCCATCATCGCCTGCCTGACCGCCTTTGGTCCGCAGATGAAGGCCGCCTTTGATGGGATTGGAAAGAGCATGGACGGCGCGGATAAAACTGACATCACCGTCGGCGGCTAATCACTAAGAATGCGGAGGGCCGGAGCATTGTGTGCTCCGGCCCTTTTCACATGAAACTGAGGAGCGCGGCGATGTTGGGAGGCTTCACGAAGCGGAGTTTCAACAAGGACGAAGACGGCGCTACTTCAATTGAATACAGCTTGATCGCGGCCCTGATGGCGATTGCAGTGATAGTGGTTCTGGTCGCGCTTGGACCCAGTCTGAAAGCTGGTTTTGTTAAGGTAGGCGGGGACATGTCGTCGCCTAAGAATATCACCGAAGGCTAATCGCTGTCCGCCCACAGCAACCTCGATTTAACGGTCGCGGCGCTAGGATCATCGCATGGACATGCTGATCTTGCTCTCCCTGGCCTTCCTGCCGGCCCTGATGATCGTCGGTGGTCTGAACGACCTAACGACGATGAAGATTCCCAACTGGGTGTCCCTGGCCCTGATGGCCGCCTTTGTGCCGGCGGCGCTGCTGGCCGGCCTGTCCTGGACGACCTTCGCCCTGCATTTCGCTGTTGGACTGGCGGTGCTGATCGTCGGTATGGGCCTGTTCGCCCTGCGCTGGATCGGCGGAGGCGATGCCAAGCTGATGGCCGCCGCCGCCCTGTGGCTGGGGGTGGCGGGGCTTCTGCCCTTCGTCCTGTTCGTAGGTCTGGCGGGCGGCGCCTTCTGTCTGGTGCTCTTGTCCGCGCGGACCTGGCTGCAGGTCTACGCCCTGAACGCCCCAGGCTGGGTGGCGCGGCTGCTGCAACCCAAGGGCGACATTCCCTATGGCGTCGCCATCGCCATCGGCGCCGTCCTGGCCTTTCCTTCCAGCGCCGTGGTTCAGGCCTTTACCGGCGGCTGACGACGTTCGGCGGGCTTAGGGACGCGTTAACCGACAAGCCTCACTATCGTTAACGGCAAGGGGCGAAGAACCGAATCCACGTCGCCGCGCCTGCCGGAGACCGTCGATGAAGCCCGCCAAGATCGCTGTCATCTGTATCGCCGCTGTCGCGGCCATCGGCCTGGCCCTGGTCGTGCGCGCCATGGGTTCGCCCTCGGGCGAACCGACTGCGACCGCCGTGGCCGCCGTCGAGACCCGTCCCATGGCCAAGGTCTTGGTCGCCGCCAAGGATCTGGAGCCCGGCCGCCGCCTGACCGACGCCGACCTGACCTGGAAGGACTGGCCCGCGGACGAGGTCAATCCCGTCTTCATCACCGACGGCAGCGTGCCGGTTCCCGCCGCGCCCGCCAAGGAAGGCGAAGGCAAGGCGGCTGACGCCAAGGTCGACACCGTCAAGAAGGCCGAGGACGCCGCCGCCCGCGTGGTCCGCGCCGCAGAGAATATGAACTCGGGGGGCGCCAAGGCCGACTACATCGGCTCGGTCGTCCGTGAGCCCATTCTGGCCGGCGAACCGATTGTCGCCCGCAAGGTCGTCCGCGCCGGCGACAGCGGCTATATGGCCGCCTATCTGGAGCCCGGGATGCGGGCCATGGCCATTCGCGTCACCGTCGAGACCGCCGCCGGCGGCTTCATCCTGCCGGGCGATCGGGCCGACGTGCTGCTGACCCGTGAGGTCAAGCTGCCCAACACCGGGCAGTCCGGCGGTGAAACCACCAAGTTCGTCGCCGCCACCGTGATGCAGAACGTCAAGGTTCTGGCCATCGACCAGGCCACGCGCGCCGCCGAGGACGCTCAGGCGGTCGTCGGCGCCACCGCCACCCTGGAGGTGAGCGGCCGCGACGCCGAGGCCCTGGCCCTGGCCAAGTCCGAAGGCGAACTGTCGCTGGTGCTGCGTTCCTACGCCGACACGTCTGGGCCGTCCGGTCAGGTTCCCGGCGCAGCGCGTCGCGGAGACGCGGCCGCCGCCGGCCGCGTCGTGCATGTCTATCGCGAAGGCCAGGCCGAAGCGGTCGCCGTTCCATGAGGAAACCGGGCATGAATCGTTTGATCGTGGCGGCCTGCGCCGCTCTGATCGCTCTCGGCGGGGCCACGTCCGCGTCGCAGGCCCAGACCCGCGCCGCCGTCTCGACCGGCTCCGGGCCGCAGATGGTCAACCTGCCGCGCGGCACCTCGTTCGCGGTCGACCTGCCGGCCGACGCGCGCGACGTGATCGTGTCCAATCCGCAGGTGGCCGAGGCCATGCTGCATTCCCCGCGCCGCATCACGGTGATCGGCATGGCGGCAGGTGAAACCGACGCGGTCTTCCTGGATGCGACGGGCCGCACCATCCTGGCGCTGCGGGTGCGTGTGGACGCCGGAACCAGCGCGCTTCAGGACACGCTGAGCCGCGTCGCGCCGGGCGCCGACATCCGCGCCGAGGCGGTCAATGACAGCATCATCCTGACCGGAACGGCCGCCAGTCCGGGCGAGGCCCAGCGCGCCGCCCAGGTGGCCCGCGCCTTCGTCTCCGCGCCGGAAAAGCTGGTCAACATGATCAGCGTCGCCGGTTCGGATCAGGTGACTCTGAAGGTTCGCGTGGTCGAGGTGCAGCGCTCGGCGCTCAAACAGCTCGGCGTCTCGACCGACATCCTGCGCAACAACGGCATCCATTCCTACGGCTTTGGCCGAGCTTCCAGCTACGGCGTGAACGGGGTGCAGGGCGGGGGCGGCAGCCTGTGCTACGGGCAGAACGGCGCGCGGACGAACAATCTGTCCAACAGCACGACCACGACCACGCAGGACACGGTGGTGACCGGCCCCGGCTCGTCGGTGACCAACGCCATCACCGACGTCGCGACCGCCGCCTGGAAGACGGTGACGGGCACGAATGCGAACGCCTGTCTGGAGGCCTTTGAACGGGTCGGCCTGCTGCGGACCTTGGCCGAACCGAACCTGACCTCGACCAATGGCGAGGCCGCCAACTTCCTGGCCGGCGGCGAGTTTCCCATTCCGACCGGGCGGGACCGTGAAGGTCAGATCTCGGTTGAATACAAGCCCTATGGCGTCGGTCTGGCCTTCCGGCCAGTCGTGCTCAGCGAGGGTCGCATCAGCCTGCAGGTCAAGGTCGAGGTGTCCGAACTGACGCCCAGCGGCGGCCTGACCATCGGCGCCGGAACGGCCTCCTCCATCACCCTGCCGGGCCTGTCGGTTCGTCGCAGCGAGAACACCATCGAAATCCCCTCGGGCGGCTCGATGATGATCGCCGGCCTGCTGCAGGAAACCACACGCCAGTCGGTGGATTCCCTGCCGGGCATGACCAACCTGCCGGTGCTGGGCCAGTTGTTCCGCTCGCGCGATTATCTGATGGGCGAGACCGAACTGGTCGTGATCGTCGAGCCCTATATCGTCAGCCCGACCTCGCCGGGGCGGATGCAGACGCCCGCTGACGGCCTGCGCATCGCCCAGGACGCCCAGGCCATCTTCTTCGGCCAACTGAACCAAGCCTATGGCTCGCCCGCCCCCTCCGCTCAGGCAGGATGGCAGGGGCCGGTCGGCTATGTGATCGAGTGAGCGCGATGATCGCCAAATCCTTCCTCACCCTGTCCTCGACCCTGGTCCTCGGCGGCCTGCTGCTGGCCGGTTGCGCGGGTGGCCCCGCCAGCCTCGGCGGCGAGCCCCCTTTGACGCCCCTTTCGCGCTACAGCCTTCAGGTCGAGCCGGGCATGGATCGCATCGCCCTGGCCGTGCATGAAAATGGACTGTCCGCCAACCAGCAGGCGGCGCTGGCTGGTCTGGTGCAGCGCTTCGCTATCGAAGGCGCGCCGATCCTGGTGGTCGAGGCGCCGGCCGGCGGCGACCCGGTCGCCAACCAGGCGGCATGGAACGTCAAGGCGGGCCTGGTGGCCGCCGGCGCGCCGGACCATCTGATCCGTGTGGTCGGTTACAACGGCCCTGATCCGCGCGCGCCGATCCTGGCCGGTTTCGAAACTGTTCGCGCCGTCGTGCCGCAGTGCGGAACCCGGTGGGGCAGCCTGACCCGCACGGGCGACAATCAGTCGGCCTCGAACTTCGGCTGCGCCGTCAACGCCAACTTGGCGGCCCAGATCGCCAATCCGCGCGACATCGTCACGCCGCGCGCCATGACCCCGCCGGACGCCCAGCGACGGGCTGTGGTGTTCGACCGTTACGGCAAGGGCGAGACGACCTCGTCGGCTCGCGAAGCCCTGATCGCCGGGACGCGTATTTCCGACGCGGTGGATTGATGGACATGAGCAAGCCTTTCGCCACACAGGATTTCGACGCTCTGGACACGTTCGACATGGACGACGAGTTCATCGATCCCGCTGCGTCCTCGCGCCCGCCCCTGCCATTCGCCCCCATGCCGGGAACAGCGGCTGTGACGGAGGCCGTGATCGGCGAGGCCTACAACCCGGTGGGGAAGCTGGTCGCTGAAACCGAGACAGCGGTCGCCGCCGCCGTGGCGTCGGCCTCCTTGCCGACCGCGTCACCGGTCGCCCCGGACGAGGTCCTTTCAGTCGGGCTGACCTCTTACGAGCCTGCGGGCCTGCCTGTGATGTCGAGCGGCGCGGTCGAGGTGTCGATCCCGCGCATCGCAGTACATGTCTTTGCTGAACGTCAGGACACCCTGGCGTCTGCCGAACGGGCCGGTCAGGATCGGCGCATGGCGCGGGCCACGACCCAGATCCGCATCGGCGGGGTCGCCGCAGCCATCGAGGCCTATCAGTCCGAACCGACGCCGCCCCTGATCGTCGTCGAGAGCATGAAGGACGCCCAGACCCTGTTGGCCGAGATCGACCAACTGGCCGAGGTCTGTGATGCGGGGACCAAGGTGGTCATCATCGGGGCCGCCAACGACATCCTGTTGTTCCGCGAGCTGATGCGGCGCGGCGTCAGCGAGTATCTGGTCGCGCCGGTTCAGCCCCTGCAGTTGATCTCGGCCATTGGCGGCCTGTTCGCCGACCCGGCCCAGCCCTTCGTTGGTCGCTCCATCGCCTTCGTCGGCGCGCGCGGCGGGGCCGGAGCCTCGGCAGTGGCCCACAACACCGCCTACGCGATGAGCGAGCGGATCGGCGTCAACACCGTCATCGTCGACTATGATCTGCCGTTCGGCACCGCCGGTCTGGATTTCAACCAGGATCCCCTGGGCGGCGTGGCTGACGCCCTGAACCAGCCGGATCGCCTGGACGCGACCCTGCTGGACCGGATGATGGTCCGCTGCACCGACAAGCTGAGCCTGTTCGCCGCACCCGCGACCCTGGACGCCGACTGGGACATCCAGCCGGACGCCTTCGAGGAGGTGACCAGCCGCATTCGCTCGACGGCGCCCTTCGTGGTTCTGGACCTGCCGCACCTGTGGTCGGGCTGGATGCGCAAGACGCTGATCTCGGCCGACGAGGTGGTGATCGTCGCGACGCCGGATCTGGCCAGCCTTCGCAACGCCAAGAACATGATCGACCTGATCAAGCAGGGCCGTCCCAATGACGCCCCGCCGCGTCTGGTGCTGAACCAGGTCGGGGTGCCGGGCCGTCCCGAGATCCCGGCCAAGGACTTCGGCGCCGCCCTGGGCATCCACCCCAGTCTGATCATTCCCTTTGACGCCAAGGTGTTCGGATCGGCCGCCAACAATGGTCAGATGATCGTGGACGCGGGCGCCAAGACCAAGGCGGCGGAAGCCTTCGAGACCCTGGCCCAGATTGTGTCGCGTCGCGAGCTGCCGACCGCCCTCATGAAGGGCAAGCCGGCGGCGCCGACGGGTGCGCCGGCCAAGAAGGGGGGCTCGATCCTGGCCTCCCTGTTCAGCAAGAAGCGCTGAGGTCATGTTCGGCAAGCGCACAGCTCAACCCGGCGTCGCGGTCGCTCCGCGACCCGCTCCGGCGCCGGCCCCGGCGGTCGAGACGCGTGTGCTTGAACCCGTCGACGCCTTCTCCCTTGAGGAGTTGGAAGGGACGGCCGCTCCGATCTCAGAGAGCGTGGACCGGCTGGACGCCCTGGCCGCTCGCCCCCGGCCCGAGGCCGCCGCGCCGACGCCCGGCGGGCCGGTCAAGGGACCGCGCGCCACGGCGGGTCTCGAACAGCTGAAGAAGGCCCAGGCGGTCGCCGAGATCGTCCGTGAGCAGTCCGACTATTATCACGCGACGAAGACGACCATCTTCAACGCCTTGATGAACACCATCGACCTGTCCCAGCTGGCTCAGCTGGATCAGAAGGCGGCGTCCGAGGAAATTCGCGACATCGTCGCCGAACTGGTGGCGATCAAGAACGTCTCCATGTCGGTAGCTGAACAGGAGCACCTGGTTCAGGACATCGTCAACGACGTCCTCGGCTATGGCCCGCTGGAGCCGCTGCTGGGCCGCGACGACATCGCCGACATCATGGTCAACGGCGCCGGACGCGTCTTCATCGAAGTCGCGGGCAAGGTGCAGCTGACCAATGTCCGCTTCCGCGACAACACCCAGCTGATGAACATCTGCCAGCGGATCGTGTCTCAGGTCGGCCGCCGCGTCGATGAGAGCAGCCCCATCTGCGACGCCCGTCTGCCCGACGGTTCGCGCGTCAACGTCATCGCCCCGCCGCTGGCTATCGACGGTCCGACGCTGACCATTCGTAAGTTCAAGAAAGACAAGCTGACGATGAAGAACCTGGTGGAGTACGCCTCCATCAGTCCCGAAGGCGCGCGCGTCCTGGGCGTCATCGGCGCGGCGCGATGCAACCTGGTCATCTCGGGCGGTACGGGCTCGGGCAAGACGACCCTGCTGAACACCCTGACGGCCTTCATCGACCCGACCGAGCGCGTCATCACCTGCGAAGACGCCGCCGAGCTGCAACTGCAGCAGCCGCACGTGGTGCGTCTGGAAACCCGCCCGCCGAACCTGGAAGGCCAGGGCCAGATCACCATGCGTGACCTGGTCAAGAACTGTCTGCGGATGCGCCCCGAACGCATCATCGTCGGCGAGGTCCGGGGGCCTGAGGCCTTTGACCTGTTGCAGGCGATGAACACCGGCCACGACGGCTCGATGGGCACGCTGCACGCCAACTCCCCGCGCGAGGCCATCAGCCGGATGGAGTCGATGATCACCATGGGCGGCTATGGTCTGCCGTCCAAGACCATCCGCGAGATGATCGTCGGCTCGATCGACGTCATCATCCAGGCCGCGCGTCTGCGCGACGGCTCGCGCCGCATCACCCACATCACCGAGGTCGTGGGTCTGGAAGGCGACGTCATCGTGACCCAGGACCTGTTCGTCTATGAGATCACCGGCGAGGACGCCCACGGCAAGATCACCGGCCGTCACCGTTCGACCGGCATCGCCCGTCCCCGCTTCTGGGACCGCGCCCGCTACTACGGCCTCGAGCGCGAGCTGGCCGAAGCCCTGGACGCGGCGGAGTAGGGCCTGATGCTTCCCATTCTCGCGGCCTTCCTGGCCTTCATCATGATCGGCGGCGTGGGCTGGGTTCTGGTCAGCGGCGACGACGGTTCGAGCCAGGCGGTGAAACGCGCCAAGACCATCGGCGCAGCGCGGGCCGATACGGCCAGCAAGCGCGCCGCGCCGGCCAATACGCCTGAGACGCGGCGCAAGCAGATCCTGCAGCAACTGCAGGAGGTCGACCGCCGCGACCGCAAGGCCCGCATGACCATGAGCGCCAAGCTCAAGCAGGCCAATCTGTCGATGAGTCTGCGGACCTTCATCATCATCAGCGTGGTCCTGGGTCTGATCAGCACGCTCGTCGCCTTCGTCGTCGGCCTGAATCCGGTCCTGGCTCTGGGCATAGGCGTGGCCATGGGTCTGGGCCTGCCGCGCTGGGTCGTGAGCATGAAGGGCAAGAAGCGGATGAAGAACTTCTCGCTGGCCTTCCCCGACGCCGTCGACATCCTGGTGCGCGGCATCAAGACGGGTCTGCCGGTCCACGACTGCTTCAAGATCATCGCCCGCGAAAGCCCCGAGCCGCTCGGCCCCGAGTTCCAGCGATTGGTCGAAGGTCTGGGGGTCGGCCTGACCCTGTCCCAGGCCCTGGACAAGATGTTCGAGCGGATGCCCGTTCCCGAACTCAAATTCTTCGCCATTGTCATCGCCATCCAGCAGAAGAGCGGCGGCAACCTTGCCGAGGCCCTGGGCAACCTGACCGCCGTCCTGCGCGCTCGGCGGATGATGAGCGAGAAGATCAAGGCCATGTCGTCCGAAGCCATCGCCTCGGCCGGCATCATCGGCTCCCTGCCGCCGGTGGTCATGATCCTCGTGATGATCGCCGCCCCCGCCTACATGCTGCTGCTGTTCACGGACATCCGGGGTCAGGTCATGCTTCTGGGGTGCGCGGTCTGGATGGCCTGCGGCATCTTCACGATGAAGCGCATGATCTCGTTCAAGTTCTGAGGAGGGTGCCATGAACGGCTTCATGCATTTCATCACCGATCCGCAGAACCTGCTGAGCATCGGCGTGGGCGTGGCTGTCTTCGCCAGCGTCCTGACCCTGCTCAACTCCTTCATGGGCGGCGAGCGGCTGGACAAGCGGATGAAGGCCGTCGCCGAACGTCGCGACGAACTGAAGCGCCGTTCGCGCCAGGCGATGAAGGGCGGCGGCGTCGGATCGACGACGGCTACCCTGCGTCACTCGGACGAAGGCTTCAAGAAGCGCGTCGTCGACCGCTTGAACCTGATCAAGCTGCTGGAAGACCCCAAGGTCGTCGAGAACATGGCCCAGGCCGGGTTCCGCGGGCCCAAGCCCCTGACCACCTTCTACTTCTTCCGCTTCGCCACGCCCTTCCTCTTCATGGTGCTGACGGCGCTCTATCTGTTCCTGGTCAATGATCTGGGCATGAACCTGACGCTGAAGCTGTGCGCCCTGGTGTTCGCGGCGGCGGCGGGCTTCTATGCGCCCAACGTCTATCTTTCGAACCGGATTGCTTCACGTCGCCAGTCGATCGTGGCGGCCTTTCCCGACTCGCTGGATCTGCTGCTGATCTGCGTTGAATCGGGCATGTCGATCGAGGCGGCGATCCAGAAGGTCAGCCAGGAGGTCGGCAGTCAGTCGATCGAACTGGCCGAGGAACTCAGCCTGCTGTCGGCCGAGCTGTCCTATCTGCCCGAGCGCCGCATGGCCTACGAGGGCATGGCCAAGCGCACCAATCACCCCGGCATCAAGTCGGTGGCCACGGCCATGACCCAGGCCGAGACCTATGGCACGCCCTTGGGCTCCGCCCTGCGGATCATGGCCAAGGAGAACCGCGACCTGCGTCTGTCGGCGGCCGAGAAGAAGGCGGCGGCGCTGCCGGCCAAGCTGACCGTGCCGATGATCATCTTCTTCCTGCCGGTGCTGTTCGTGGTCATCCTGGGCCCGGCCATCATCAACATCATGGACATGATGAAGGGCGGCGCGGGCATGGGCTGATCAGCCCTCGGACGCGCGCCTCAGGGCCTCGGCGATGTCTTCATAGGCGCTGCGAATGGCCTTGCGGTGCTTGTCGTGGAACAGCTCGCCGCGCAGACCCGAGAAGATGACGCCGTTGGAGACGATGCAGTTGCCCCGCTCCAGCTCCTCGATCTCGTAGTAGCGGATGGCGTTGAACATGAAGCCGCGCTTTTCGGCCCAGACCAACTGCGAATAGGGCTGCCAGTCGCCGAGGCGAGCCTGGACCTGGCGTTCAGCCATGCCGGGCAGGGCCTCGGTCAGGCTGATGCCCGCGCCAAAGGCCAGGGCGCCCGTCACCCCGGTCTCATAGGGGTTCCAAGTGTGCCAGTTCTCGAGATCCGACAGGATCTCCCAGATGCGGTCCGACGGCGCATGCACGCCGATACGCTTCTCGATACGGGTCGTGTCCATGATCTGCCTCTGACACGGCTTTTCGACTTTAGGAAGTCGTCTCGATCGGCGCCGTGCTCGGCAAGGGCGGCTTGAGGCGCCGGCCATCGTCCAGACCCAGGCGCGCCTTGACCTCGAACAGGTCGGCCCCGGCGGGCACGATCAGCAGTTCCTCGGGGCGGCGGGCGTTGACCGCCACCACGGCGTTCTTGGGGCAGACGTCGAAGCAGTCGGCGCCGACCACGGCCAGGTCGGCCTTGCGGCCCTTGCCCGCGTGCAGATAGCGTCGCAGGGCCTTCTTCAAGGTCTTGTCGCCATCGGGTCCGAAGCCGCCGTCCAGCTTCTTGGAGCATTTGCGGCATACCAGAACCACCTCGTTCCAGCGGGTCTTGGACACCTTGAAGGGCTTGGGCGTCTTGCTCATGCGGTTGAAGATCGGTGTTCGCGACGGCTTGCACAAGCGGCGTTCGCTCGCGCAACATGAACTTCACAAAGGGGAGCCCGCCATGACCATTCGCCGTCGCCTGATCGTCGCCGCCGCCGCTGCCGCGGTCCTGTCGGGGGCGGGCGCCGCCGTCGCCCAGGTCCCTTCGGCCCGCGTCCAGACCGCCGTGGACCGGGTCATGCCCGAGGTCGTGGCCTGGCGTCGCGACCTGCATCAGCACCCCGAACTGGGCTTCGCCGAGACGCGCACGGCGGGCGTGGTGGCCGATCATCTGCGCGCCCTGGGGCTGGAGGTCCGCACCGGGGTCGGCAAGACCGGGGTGGTCGGCGTCCTGCGCGGCGCACGTCCCGGCCGCACGGTGGCGCTGAGGGCCGACATGGACGCCCTGCCGGTCAAGGAGGCGACGGGGCTGGCCTTCGCCTCGACCGCGACCGGGACCTATATGGGCGAGACGGTGCCGGTGGCCCACGCCTGCGGCCACGACGCCCACGTCGCCATGCTGATGGGCGCCGCCGAGGTCCTGGCGGGGATGAAGGATCAGATCAGCGGAACCGTCGTCTTCATCTTCCAGCCGGCGGAGGAGGGGGCGCCGCCGGGCGAGCGCCTGGGCGGCGCCGCCCTGATGATAGAGGAAGGTGCGCTGAAGGACCCGGCGCCCGAGGCCATCTTCGGCCTGCACGTCGTGCCCGGCGTTCCCGGAACCATCTTCTATCGGCCGCAGGGCTTTATGGCGGCCTCGGACCGGGTCGACATCGTCCTGCATGGCAAGCAGACGCACGGGGCCTGGCCGTGGAAGGGGGTCGACGTGATCGCCGCCGCCGCCAATGTCGTCCAGACGGTTAACACCCTGACAGCGCGCACCATCGATCCGACGACGACGCCGACCGTCTTCACCATCGCCACGATGGAGGCGGGCGTGCGCTACAACATCATCCCTGACGAGGCGCGCCTCAGCGGCACCCTGCGCACCTTTGACG
Source organism: Brevundimonas sp. CEF1 (assembly GCF_051353055.1). Classification (NCBI taxonomy): domain Bacteria; kingdom Pseudomonadati; phylum Pseudomonadota; class Alphaproteobacteria; order Caulobacterales; family Caulobacteraceae; genus Brevundimonas; species Brevundimonas sp. CEF1. The sequence continues at coordinate 3,115,001 of NZ_CP195593.1, read as the reverse complement.
TGGCCCAGCGCGATGCTCTGGTCGCTCGCGCCGAGGCGGCCATCGACAACGTGGCCGCGGCCTATGGCGCCACCGCCGACTTCGCCGTGAAGCAGAACGCGGCCCTGGTCTTCAACGACGAGGCCCTGTCCGCCTGGCTGGCGCCGGTGCTGGAAGAGGCGGCGGGGTCGGGCAAGGTCAACCCGGTCACGCCCCCGACGACGGTGGCCGAGGACTTCAGCTATTTCCAGCGCGCGGTTCCCGGCGTCTTCTATCACCTGGGCGGCAGTCCGGACGGCGTCGATCCGGCGACCGCGGCCCCCAATCACTCGCCGCAGTTCGACGTGAACGAGAAGGTCCTGCCGTTGGGCGTGAAGGCTCACGTCTTCAGCGCCCTGCGCTTCCTGGAACGGCCTGAAAACTGATTGTTTCTGTTTATCAAGGGGTAAGCATGCGGGCGCATCCTCGCCATTCCTGACGAGAGGTCCGCCGATGTCGCGCCTGCCGATCAATCTGCCGTCCGCCGCGCCGCTGCGTCCCGCGCGCAGTCGTGTGCGCGACGCGGTCTTCTTCTGCATCTCCTTTGCGGCGGTCTTCCTCGCCGCCCTGCTGGCGATGGACCTGCTGCTGGGGTAAGCCGGAGGTCCGATTTCAGGAGGCCTCCCCATGATCACCCGCATCCAGCCCGGCGCCCGCATGAGCGAGGCTGTCATCCATGGCAACACCGTCTATCTGGCTGGTCAGGTCGGCGAGCCGGGCGACGACGTCACGGCCCAGACCAAGACCACCCTGGCCGAGATCGACGCCCTGTTGGCCGAGGCCGGCACCGACAAGTCCAAGATCCTGATGGCCACCATCTGGCTGGCCGACATCGCCGACTTCGGCGCCATGAACGCCGTCTGGGACGCCTGGGTCGATCAGGCCAATCCGCCCGCCCGCGCCACCAGCGAAGGCAAGCTGGCCTCGCCCGACTATCTGGTCGAGATCATCGTCGTGGCGGCGCTCTGATGGCGCTCGACAAGGCCAGCGAACTGGAGCGGTTCAAGGCGACCCGCGTCACCGCCCTCTACCGCCTCGACCTGATCGAGAAGGGGGCGCAGATCACCTACGACGACGGCACGCCTGTCGACATGAAGTCGGAGGCCCAGCGGCTCAAGGATCAGGTCGCCGACATGGACCGCCGTATCGCCCGTCTGGAAGCGGCGGGCGAAGCCTAGTTCGCCGCCTCGCGGCCGGACAGGTCCAGCAGGGCGGCGACGCGCGCCAGCTTGTCCGGGTTGCGGGTGATGAAGATGTCGACGATGCGCCCGTCCTCGATGGCCAGGGCCGTCGTCTGCAACACCCGACCGCGTTCCAGGCTGACATAGCCGGGCAGGCCGTCGATCCACATGGGCCGGATCATCTCATAGGCCTCCGCGCCATATTTGCGGTTCAGTCCGGCGAACAGGCGCAGCAGCTTGCGGGCGCCGTGGATCGGGTTGTGGAAGGCGATCACCTTGCCGCCGCCGTCGGCTCTCAGGGTCGCGCCTTCGGCCAGAAGCGCGCCCAGGGCCGTCAGATCGCCGGAGCGCGAGGCGTCAAAGAAGGCGCGGGCGATCCGTTCGCCCTCCTCGGGTGCGACGGCGTAGCGGGGGCGCGCCTCCTGCACATGGCGGCGGGCGCGGCTGGCCAACTGTCGTACCGAGGCCGGATCGCGCTCCAGCGTCGCCGCCACCTCGTCGAAGCCGACCTCGAACACGTCGTGCAGCAGGAAGGCGGCGCGCTCCAGCGGCGACAGACGCTCCATGGCCGTCATCAGCGACAGGGTCAGGTCGTCGGCGAAGGTCTCGGCGTCCGCCTCCGGGCCGGTGATCAGGGGTTCGGGCAGCCACGATCCGACATAGGTCTCGCGTCGGGCGCGGGCCGATTTCAGCAGGTCCAGCGCCAGCCGCGTCGTGGTCCGCGTCAGCCAGGCGGCGGGCTCGCGGATCTCGGCGGGATCGACCCGGCTCCACCGGAGCCAGGCCTCCTGCACCACGTCCTCGGCCTCGGCCAGAGAGCCCAGCATGCGGCAGGCGAGGCGCGCCAGCCGGGGCCGGTGCGCCTCGAAGACGTCGGTGGCGGAGTCAGGCCGCGACACGCGCCGGTTCCGCCGGATGGGCTAGACGGAAGCCGACCGCCAGCCGGTTCCACACATTGATCGCCCTGATGGCGAAGGTCAGGTTGACCTGTTCGCTCTCGCTGAACTCGGCCTTCAGGGCTTCATAGTCGGCGTCCGGGGCCTGGGTCTGTTCGATCCGGGTCAGGGCCTCGGCCCAGCTCAGGGCGGCGCGCTCGCGCGGGGTGTAGAGCGAGGACTCGCGCCAGGCGGCCAGCAGATGCAGCCGCACCTCGCTCTCGCCGGCCTTGCGGGCGTCGGCCGTGTGCATATGCAGGCAGAAGGCGCAGCCGTTGATCTGCGAGACGCGGGTCTTCAGCAGCTCCAGCAGGCTGTGCTCCAGACCGCTGGCGCCGATGGTCTGCTCCAGCTTGATCATGGCCTGATAGGCGTCGGGGGCGGCCTTGAAGGGGCTGGTGGCGATGCGCGGGGTCATGTCATTTCTCCTCGGCGCCTGATTGCGCGTCGCCCCCATGACGAGACAGGTCGCCCGCATGTGACATGGCCCGTCGAATTTAAGTTTCCAGCCGCTCGAACACTGTGGCGATGACGGCCTGGTAGGCGTCGGTCAGGGCGCGCAGTTCGGCCTCGGGCACGCGCTCGTCGATCTGGTGCATGGTCTGGCCGACCAGACCCAGCTCCAGCACCGGGCACAGCGAGCGGATGAAGCGGGCGTCCGAGGTGCCGCCGGTGGTCGAGGCTTCGGGGCGGCGGCCCAGCGTCGCCTCGACCGCGTCCTGAACCGCCGTGACGAAGACGCCGGGTTCGGTCAGGAAGGCCTCGCCCGAGCACATGTGCTCCAGCTCGATGCGCAGGCCGGTCTCGGCCTGGACCAGACCCGCCTCGCGGTTCAGCCAGTCGATCAGGCCGTCGCCGGTATGGGTCGGGTTGAAGCGGATGTTGAGCCGCGCCTTCGCCTCGGCCGGGATGATGTTGGTCGCCGGGTTGCCCACGTCGATGGTGGTGATTTCCAGGTTCGAGGGCGGGAACTCCGGGTAGCCGTCGTCCAGCACGTGGGCGTCCAGACGGGCCAGCAATTTCGCCACGACCGGCGCAGGATTGGCGGCGCGGTCGGGATAGGCGACGTGGCCCTGTTTGCCGTGGACGGTGATCCAGGTGTTCAGCGAACCGCGCCGTCCGACCTTGATCATGTCGCCGAGGTGGTGGGCCGAGGACGGCTCACCGACCACGCAGGCGTCGATGACCTCGCCCTCGGCGGCCAGGGCCTCGACCACCCGCTTGGTGCCGTGCAGGGCCGGGCCTTCCTCGTCGCCGGTGATCAGGAAGGAGAGGGAGCCGGGCACGTCGCCTTCGGAAAGGATGCGCGAGACGGCGGCGACCCAGGCGGCGATGCCGCCCTTCATGTCCACGGCGCCGCGTCCATAGAGGATGCCGTCGCGGGTCTCGCCCTCAAAGGGTGCGGCAGTCCAGGCGGCGACGTCGCCGGTCGGCACCACGTCGGTGTGGCCCGCAAAGCAGAGGTTGGGCGAGGCCGTGCCGCGCCGGGCGTAGAGGTTCTCGATGCGGGCGTCGTGGCCGACCCCGGTCGGCCCCTCGAACACCATGCGGCGGCAGGTGAAGCCGAGGCCGGTCAGGGCGCGCTCCAGCACGTCCATCGCCCCCTCGTCGGCGGGGGTGACGGAGGGAATGCGGATCAGGTCGCGGGTCAGTTCGACAGGATCAATGACGGAATGTGATGCGGCGCTCATGGGCTCTATGCTTTAGGCATATCCCGCACCCGCGAGAAGGCCCGAAAACCGTGCCCAAGATCGACATCGAGCAAGCGCCGACCGGGCATGGCACCGGCTATCCCGAGGATTTCGCCGCGCCGTGCAAGGCGCGCCGCCGCTGGCGGCTGGGCGATGCGGTCAGCCTGGACCAGTTTGGGGTCAATCTGTTGCGTCTACCCGCCGGGGCCTGGTCCAGCCAGCGTCACTGGCACAGCGCCGAGGACGAGTTCGTCTGGGTGGTCGAGGGCGAGGTGGTCCTGATTGAGGACGACGGCGAGACGCGGCTGGTCGCGGGCGACTGCGCCGGTTTCAAGGCGGGCGTGCCGAACGGCCACAAGATCGAGAACCGCAGCGAGCGAGAGGCGGTGCTTCTGGAGGTCGGTTCGCGCCGCCCGACCGAGGACGCCTGCGACTACCCCGACATCGACATGATCCTTCCCAAGGGCGCCGATCGCTACTTCCATCGCGACGGAACCCCCTATCCGAAGACGCCCCGAAGAACGTGACCACAGACAGTATCGACACCGCCCCGACGGTTCCGCCCCAACCGCCCTTGCCGCCCGAGTCTCATGACGGCGGCCCGTCCAGCCCGTGGGCCATTCGCGATTTTCGCCTGTTGTGGGTCGGACGCGTGGCGGCGGTTCTGGGCATCCAGATCCAGTCCTCGGCCCTGTTGTGGCAGGTCTATGAGATCGCTCGGCGCGACCATCCGATCGCCGAGGCCAGCCTCTATCTGGGGCTGGTGGGCCTGTGCCAGTTCCTGCCGCTGCTGGCCTTCACCCTGCCCGCCGGGGCCATGGCCGACCGGCGCGACCGCAAGCACACGGTGACCCTGTCGATCGTGGTCGAGAGCCTGTGCGCCTTGGCCTTCCTGGCCATGGCGCTACATGGATCGCCGCCGCTGTGGGGGCTGCTGGCCGTGGCCGCCGTCTTCGGCGCGGCCCGCGCCTTCCTCGCCCCGGCCAGCCAGGCCTTCCTGCCCATGGTGGTGGGGCGCAAGGCCCTGCCGCCCGCCATCGCTGCCCAGTCCATCGCCTTCCAGACCGGAGCTATTGCGGGGCCAGCCCTCGGTGGCGTCATCGTCGGCTTTGCGGTCCCCTGGGCCTATGCCTCGGCCATGGCGCTGTTCTTCGTGGCCATCGCCTGCTTCCTGCTGATCCGCACCAAGGGCAAGCCGCAGTTCGTCGAGACCGGCGTCGGCCCGCTGGAACTGGTCAAGGAGGGGCTATCCTACGTCTGGAAGACCAAGATCGTACTCGGCGCCATCTCGCTGGATCTGGTCGTGGTGCTGCTGGCGGGCGTGGCCCTGCTGACGCCGATCTTTGCGCGCGACATTCTGCACGTCGGACCGCAGGGCTTTGGCCTGCTGCGGGCCTCGTTCGGGGTCGGGGCGCTGCTGGTGGCGCTTTATCTGAGCCGCTTCCCCATCGTGAAGCATGGCGGTCGCTGGATGTTTGCGGCGGTGGCGGTGTTCGGCCTGTCCACCCTGACGTTCGGCCTGTCGCACTGGGTCTGGCTCAGCGCCCTGGCCCTCTTCATCGGCGGCGGGGCGGACATGATCAGCGTCAACATCCGCCAGACCCTGATCCAACTGGCCACGCCCGATCACATGCGCGGGCGGGTGTCGTCGGTGTCCATGCTGTTCATCGGCGCCTCGAACGAGCTGGGCGAGGCCTATTCGGGCGTCATGGTGCGGCTGCTGGGGCCGGTCGGGGCGGCGGTGTTCGGCGGCGTCGGCGCCCTGGCCGCCACCGGCATCTGGGCCAAGGTCTTCCCCGGCCTGAGGAAGGCGAACAAGCTGACCTGACGGTCGGCCCTTCTCTGGCGGGAGAAGGGCCGCTGCCCCATCAGTTCTTGGCGGGGACCCGAGTGTCCGTGGTCGGATCGACAGCGCCGGGGCGGCCTTCGGCGGCGGCCTGGGCCTGATTGTCTTCCAGCTTGTCGGCGACCTTGCCGGCGCCATCCTCGACGGCCTGAGCCGCCTTCATGGCGCCGGACTCGACCACCTCGCCGGTCTGGGCGGCGACGTCGGCCGCCTTGTCGCCGGCGGCTTCGGCATTGGCCTCGGCCTTGTTCTGCTCGGCCTGGGTGCAGGCGGCGGCGCCGAGCGCCAGGACCGAAGCGGCGGCGATCGTCAGGATACGGATGCGCATGGGATGTCCCCCTTCTTGCGTTGAACCTTGGCGGTAAACGCAATCGACCGAAGGGGGTTGCTTCGGTCCCTAGTCCAGATCGACCGGAAGCGTCTGGCTGGCCAGCAGCCGCTCGGTGGTGGCCCAATGATCCGGCCCCTGACCCTCGACCCAGGCCTGCACCATGTCGCGGCCCAGACCGTAGTTGATCACGTAGCTGCGGTAGGTCTCGATGAAGCTCAGCCGCTGGTTCGCCCGGTCGCGCGCCACCAGACTATATTTCTGCAATTGGTCCAGCGCCGTTTCGCGGTCGATGCGCCCGGCCAGATAGGCGTCGGCCACGGTGTACTCGGCCCGCCCCAGTTCGCGCGTCAGCGCCAGAAGCTGCGTCTGCGCCTCGGCGGTCGCCGGGTCCAGCCCGGCCAGCGGATAGAGGACCCGCTTCTCGAAATCGGTGCGCTCATGGCCGGGGAAGGCCAGGTCGATGCCGTAGTTGGCGCTGCCCTCGGCGATAAAGGACATAGGGCTGAACAGGGGATAGACGCTCATCTCGACCCAGCCCTTTTGTTCCACAAAGGTCTGTTCCAGCAGGGCGTTATAGACGTGGTGGCCGGGATAGCCCTCGTGACAGCCCAGATCGACGGCGCGGTCGATATAGATGGGCAGGTCGGTGTTGACCTGGATCAGGCTGAAGGCGGAGCCCTTGTACCAGTTGTAGCCCGACCACGGCTTGTTGTTGACGAACTCCAGCGTGAAGGTCTCGTTGGCGGGCAGGGGCATGTGCCGCTCGGTGCGCGCCTTGCACTCGGCAATCGCGGCCCGCATCACCGGCTCCAGCTTATCCTTGGGAATGACGTAGCGGGCGCGAAACGCCGCCACCCGGTCGGCCAGCGGCCCCTCGCCGGGGATCAGGGCGTCGATGCGCGCCAGCACGGGATCATAGGACGACAGCGGACGCAGTTCCGGCCGCACGCCGAACAGGGCCTCGGCCTCGTCGGCGAAGCTCATCTTCTCGCCGCCCAGCATCCGCAGACGCGCCGAGGCCGCCGAAACATGGGCCGACAGATAGGCGCGGCGTTGCAGGCTTTCGGCGTCCAGACCAGCGGTCGGCAGGGCGTCCAGTCGCCGGGTTAGGGCGGTCGCGCCCTCGGCCAACTGGGGCAGGGCGCGCGGTTGGGCCTTGGCCGTCTCGGCCCATTCGGCTGGGCCGTAATAGGCGTCGACATAGCCCGGCTCGCGCTCGCCGATTTCCAGCGTCAGGGCGACATAGTCGCGCGCCACAGCGTCCAGGCTGTCCGTCGCCGGTTTCGGCGTGGCGGCGCAGGCGGCCAGAAGGGCGGCGGCCGTCAGGGCCGCGATGTTGGAAACGCGCATGGAAACTCCCTCTCTCCGACCGCGAGGCTAGGCCTTCGCAGCTCTTGAGCCAAGCCGCGCCCAAGAAGGCGTCCCGTCGAGATTCAGGGATTGAGGCCGCCCGGCCCATGCTGTAAGCACCGCCGTCCGGCTTTAGAGCCGCAGACGCACCCGTAGCTCAGCTGGATAGAGTGCTGCCCTCCGAAGGCAGAGGTCACAGGTTCGAATCCTGTCGGGTGCGCCACTTCGGTTTAAAACCGAGAACTCCGCCAGCGGCGGCGTAACTCCCACCATCGCCAGACGCTAAGGCCCGTAGAAGCGCGGTTCGCGAGCCGATGATGCGCGCCTCAGTCTTGCTGATGACCTCGACCCGCTGCGTGAGAGCGCGCAGGTGATCCCGCCGATAGCCGCTGGTGCGATCCCTCAGCTTTCGTCGCGCGGCGGTGGCGAATCGCGTCAGGGCGTCGGGTGTGATCGTCGGCGCCAACCGCTCGACTGATGCACTGATCCGCTCGGCGTCAGCCCGAGCCTGATCGCGAACGCCGGAAAGTTCGGCGACGCGATCTTTCAGCGAGGCGTCATCTGGAGCCAGCAACCCGTTCTCGATGGCCTCATAGAGCCGATTGAGCTTGGCCTCGGCCTCCGTGGCCCGCTTGCGCATCTCGGCGATGTGACCGCGCCTCTGGTCGGCCCATTCTTCCCGCCGATCCAGCAACTGTTCCATCAGCGCGGCGAGACGGTCCGGATCGAGCAGCCGGGTTTCCAGGTGGTCGATGATGGCGTCATCCAGCTTGTGCATGGGAACGGCGAGGCCCTGGCAAGCCGTTTCGCCCTGCCGGGCCTTCGTTGAACACGCGTAATAGCGATACTGGCCGCCCGCTTGTCCCTTCCCGGTCCTCAGCGTCATCGCGCCGCCGCAGAATCCACAGAAGCAGATGCCCGTGAGAAGGTTCGGGCCGCTGGAGGCCTGCGGAGCCATCCATTTGGGGTTCCGGGACGAAAGGCGCGCCCGCACGGCCTCGTAGTCGGCTCTGGAGACGATAGGCGGCACGGCCATGATGGCGTGTTCAGATTCCGGCTTCGGAGTCCGCGTCTGGTGATCGCGGGTGTTGAACCGGTGCTCGCCCATGTAGGTGGAGCGCGTCAGAATCTGATGCACGGCGCCCACGCCCCAGCGTCCGCCGTCGCGGGTCCGGATGTTCTGCTCGTTCAGCCGCGTGGCGATGGTTTTCAGCCCCATCGGTCCTTGAGAGCCGTCACCGGTCAGCGCCCAGCGATAGATGGTGCGGACCGTCTCGGCCTGAAGCGGGTCGATCTCCAGCGCCTTCTTGATCTTGGACCCGCGCTGCTCGGCTGCGACGATGCGGTAACCGATGGGCGGGCGGGCGCCATTCCAGAAGCCTTGGCGGGCGTTCTCCTTCATGGCCCGCAGGGTGTGCTTGGCGTTCTCGCGGGATTGGTACTCGTCGAAGAGCGTCATGATCTGGCGCATCATCACGCTCATGGGGTCGTCGCCCAGCTCCTGGGTGATGGAGACCAACCGCACCCCGTTCTTCGCCAGCTTCCGGACGTAGAACTCGAACTGGAACTGATCGCGGAAGAACCGCGAGAAGCTGTGCACGACGATCACGTCGAACGCGGGCGGCTTGGTCAACGCGGCCTCGATCATCGACTGGAAGGACGGGCGACGATCGTCGGTGGCGGTGTTGCCCGGCTCAACGTACTCTGCCGTCGCCTCCCACCCCTTGGTTTCGCAGTAGGCCTCCAGCTGGCGGCGCTGGTCGGGGATCGAGAGATCGTTGACGGCCTGCCGACCGGTCGAAACCCTGAGATAGAGGGCGGCTCGGGTCTGAACGCCCGGGGTACTGGTCTTATCGCTCATGTCCCGCTCCTTTCAGAGGCGCGGGCCCAGAACCTCGTCGAGCACCTCGCCAAGCCACGCCTCCACCGCCAGAAGCTCGGCCGGGGTGATTGGGAGATCATCGGGCCAGGTGTCGGTGATGCGGACGGCCGATTGTATCTCGACTCGCTGCGCTGGCGGAGTCCGGCGCCGGTGCGCCTCCGGTTCTGATGACGGCTGGACATACATGCCCGCCAAGCTGTTCGCTCAAGTACGACGCGCATATTCGTAACCTCTCCCTCGCAAATCTCTGGCCGACGCTTTCTCGCAAAGCGGATCGATTCATCGATCCACGCCAAGCCCTCAGCGGCGGAGGCCGACCGGGTCAACGCCTGCGGCGCCAGCCGCAGCCCGCAGGGCGCGAAGCGGCGTTGAAGCGGGCGGACGGCGCTGCTCCCCACTCCAAGAATGAGGGTCGATAAGGCCAAGCTTGTCAGACAATGCTGGCGCAAAGCCTATCCTGCCCTAGACCCTCATTTGCGTTCAGAAGGCTCGCAACCGCCCGCCTCATCGACGGCTCGGCCCAAGCGAACGAGCGCCTCCGCCAGGCGCGCCTCGACCGCCTGCTGGTCGATACCCAGATGCTCGGCGATCTGCTCAAGGGTGAGTTCGGCGAAGCGATGGAGGAGGAAGACGTCGCGGCAGTCGCCCGGCAGTCGGCGGATCGCTCGGACGAGTACCCGGCGCTGGCGATCTTCGGAGGTCTCCCGCCCACGCCGCCACAGCCGTGATGGCCAGAGCCTCACGAGGTCGTCTCGCTCTCCACCCCGACAGCGGCTTCCACGGCGCTGAGAAGGTCGCAGATGGCTTGATCGATAGCGTCGGGCGGTAGCGGCAGTTCCGGATTGCACATACCGGAGCGCAGGGCGCCGGAGGCGTAGAGCGGTCCGAGCACAGCAGCGAGTTCGGCGATGCCGTCTGAGATGCCTTGAAACCCCAGCATCCGGACGCACCGCAGCGCCTTGGTCAGATCGTGACCCAGGTAGGCGCGGTTCCAATCATCGGAGAGCCCGCGATGGAGCAGGTAGGCTTTGAGGCCGAGTTCGATGGCGATGGCTGAGTGGTAGGCTGATCGGATGCCGACACGGTCATCATCGGTCCAGGCCATCGCATGGAAAGCGCGCGCGTTATGGGCGAAGGCGATAGTCAGGCGATGGTCCGGAGCGCATCGCCTCCGCTTCCGCAGTCGGAACGACATGTGCTGGTGATCAGGCACGCGCGACTCCTCCGAGGCGGCGAAGAGGTACCAGTCGGACTGTGTCCACTGGCGTTTCGGCACAAGGTGCGCGAAGATGATCACACCGACCCGACAAAGTCAACACGGTGTACTCACATAGGAGCACATTGTGCCGACTATTACGCCTCTGCAGGTCAAGCTGGCCAGAACCGCCGTGGGGTTGGGAGTGAGAGAACTCGCCGAGGCGGCGGACGTCGCCCCCTCCACGATCCAACGTTTTGAATCCGGGCGAGGGGACATGCAGTCCCGCACATTGGACAAGGTGCAGAGGTGCCTTGAAGCCTCGGGGGTGATCTTCATTCCGGCTGATTCAACTGGCGGGCCCGGCGTCCGACTGAAAGCCTGACTCCAAAATCCGGCCAAGCCGAGCCCTTCAATATGTAGCGAATCGCGCTACAAACAGCTTGATTTATGTAGCGTAATGCGCTACAGGCTGCGCATGGAAGGCTACCGTCGTGATCCTCAGCTGGAAGGGCAAACAGGCCAAGGAGGTCTTTGAGGGCAACTGCCCCAAAGGTTTTCCGGCTGACCTCTTCAAGCGGGTGCGGCGCAGTCTTTTCCAGCTGGATGCGGCGACGCGGCTCGATGATCTCAAACATCCGCCGGGGAACCGCCTGCACCGCCTGCACGAAGACCGGGCGGGGCAGTGGTCGATCAGTGTGAACGACCAGTTCCGCATCTGCTTCCGATGGACCGATCAAGGTCCGGAGGATGTGGAGTTCGTAGATTACCACTGAGCGGGGACTTGGTGGAGCGGTCCGGGATCGGACCAGGAAGAGAGAAGTTCGCCGATGGGGATGCATGACTTCGCCAACTTCGCGGCGCCGGCGCCGCACCCTGGCGAACACCTGCGGGAAGACTACCTACCCGCCTACGGTCTCAGCGCCGGCGCTCTCGCCAAGGCCATGGGCCTGAAGGACCGAGCCCGTATCGAGCGTCTGGTACGTGAGAAGCAGTCGGTCACGGCCGATACGGCGCTGCGCCTGGCCAAGGTCTTCGGCACGTCGCCCCAGTACTGGATCAACCTCCAGACCACGCACGACCTGTCAAAGGCCGCAATCGAGGGGCGAGGCGAGCTAGAGCAGATCGAGCAGCTGCACGCGTCAGCCTAAGGCGCCGGACTCCGACCCTTCCGCCTCGCGCCAGGAACGGACATTAACGTTCGTCCAAAAATCGGACATCCAAGAACATTCGCCTATGCCGGCGCGACCACGTTCCTAGATCGCCGCGATTAGCGTAACACCGTGGGGGGGGGGCAGCCGGCTGAGCCATCGGACGAAGGTGACGTTCCGAGACGGTTTAGCGTGGGTTGTGCCAAAAGCTCGAGAATCGAATTGAACGCCGTAGAAATTGCTGAAGCCGTATCGGAACTCGCCCGCCAGCCATTTGACGCGGACGAATTCCCATACGCCCTTCTCCGGGCGTTCGGACGCAAGGACGTCGAGCTAAAGCGTCTTCGCAAGAACAACACGTCCGACGTGCCGGGCGGTGTCCTGCGGCGTGATCGTCAGCCTGATCCAGAACCTGGAGCCGGACGTCGAGATCGCCACGCTGGGCCTGGGCCTGGGCGACCTGGTCAAGTCACTGGGACTCTTGCTGACCCCGCTGGGGCCGGTTCTAGACAGCGTGATTCAGCCCCTGCTCGACCTGTTGGGCCTGAAACTGGGCGAGGCCGACGTGCGCGTACACGGCGTCCAGTGTCCGACCCAGGGCCGAACGCCGGTGCTGGTGGGATAAAGGCAGGGGCCAAGGCCCCATCCGTCAGTCTTGGGCCATCAGCCTTCGACGGAGCGCAGGCCCGAGGCCGAAGCCTGTTGCACCACCGGGCGACGCTGGCCGCCGGCGGCGATGATGCGGTCGATACGGCTCTTTTCGGCACGGAAGGCGGCCAGATCGGCCCCGGCCAGAACCGTGCCTTCCTGCGTCTTGATGCCGGACGGATTGATCCGTTGGCCGTTGCGCCAGATTTCATAGTGCAGGTGCGGACCGGTCGAGGCGCCGGTCGAGCCGACATAGGCCACGACCTGTCCCTGAGACACGCGTTGACCGGCGCGAATGCCCGAACCGTAACGCGACAGGTGGCCGTAGCCGCTTTCCAGACCGTTGGCGTGACGGATGCGCAGCCAGTTGCCATAGCCGCCCCAGCGACGGGCCTCGACCACCACACCGTCGGCGGGCGCCACGACGGGCGTGCCGGTGGTGGCGGCGAAGTCCATGCCCTGGTGCATCTTGCGATAGCCCGAGATGGGGTGGGTGCGGACGCCGAAGTTCGAGCTGACGCGGCGGAAGCTGGTCAGCGGCGTGCGCATCATGGCGGTGCGCGTGTTCTTGCCGGTGGCGTCGAAATATTCCGCCGTCTTCGCGCCGGGGCGCTGATAGCGGTAGAAGGCGTGCCCTTTGAGCTCGGCGTAGAGAAGGTCGCCGGTCTCTACGGTGCGGCCGGCCTCGGTCACCGAGCGATCGAAGACCAGGGTGAACTCGTCCGAGGCGCGCACGTCGCGCTGCATATCGAACTTGTGCGCAAACAGCTGGCTGGCGCGGCGGACGACTGCCGAGGTGGCGCCCAGTTCGCGAGCGCTGGCCGAGAGCGAGCGCTGGACCTTGTCATTGGCGACGACGGTTTCGTGCGTGACCTTTTCGTCAAGCGCACGCAGGCGCAAGGCGCCGTCGAAGCTGCGCGACACGGTCAATTGGCTGGCCGGGCCGGTGCGCATGGTCAGGCCAATCAGACGGGCGTCGCCCCGGCCGCCACGCGGCTTGGAGACGGCGGTCTCGAACTTCAGACCGGCGCGCATGTCCTTGAGGTCAAAGGCGCTGGCGATGGTCGCGGCGACGGCGCTGGCTTCTTCGGCGCCGATGCCCGTGCGACGCACGGCCTGCTCGAAGGTTTCACCGCGACGAATCTGGACCGGGATGGCCTCAGGGGCCGTCAAACCGGCCGGCGCGCCGGCGGCGGCGTAGGCCTGGGTCTCGAGATAGGCGATCTGTTCCGACGTCAGCGCCGGAACTTCCTCGGCGCGCACGGGTTCATAGGCTTGGCCCGCCACAAGGGCGATAGCCACAGCGGCAGCGGTCGTCAGGAGATGCGGCGCAAGCCGCATAGGCTGGCGGCGCGGATCGAACTGAGCCATCGGTCCCCGGCAATCGACGACGCCGTACTGGCGCCAAACCATTCGAATCATGGATCGCGCCCCGGCAGCCCCGAAAACGCGAAGCGAGCGATATAGCCCGTCCGTCTCATCTTGGGAAGCGCGCAGGTTACAATTGGTTAACTTGGCCGGATGAACGTCAAGTATTCCACCGCTTTTCCTGAATCATCGGCGGACAACCGCCCTTTTCTGGCCTTGCTTGACTGAACAGTGACTGCCGCGCCACGCATCAGTGTTCAAACAGCAACGCCTGTCTTTGCAGCACGATCTGTGGCGTTGTTACGCCTCCTTTCGCCGACGGACCGCCGAGCGCCTTGACCGACGAGACCCCCGCCCCAAAGCCCCGCCGCGCCGAGCGGTCTGTCGCCCGGACAGCGCTGATTGTGCTGCTGATCGGCCTGCTGTTGCTGGTCGTGCTGGCCGCCGCCCTCTATCTGAATCGACGCGCCGCCGCCCGCGAGCTTCTGGTCGGCTGGCTGGACCGCAAGGGCATCGACGCCAAGGTCGAGGTCGAGCAACTGGAGATCGACGGCTTCGTCGGCACGATCAGCATCGGCGATCCGCGCAATCCCGATTTCAAGGTCGAGCGGGTCGAAGTCGACTATGCCCTGGGCATGCCCTGGTCGAAGGCCGGTCTGGGCGTGACGCCCAGCCGCATCCGCCTGGTCCGTCCGCTGGCGCGCGCCAGTTGGAAGGACGGCAAGCTGTCGCTCGGCTCGCTGGACCCTCTGGTGGAAGAGTTCACGGCCAAGCCGCCTCGGCCTGACAGTCGCGCGCCCCTGATCATCGTCGAGGGCGGCCGCGCCCGCATCGACACCGAATATGGCCCGGTGCAGTTCCTGGCCGACGCCCGCATCGACGACAGCAAGCTGATGCGGCTAAACGCCCGCCTGCCCGCAGCCTCCTTGAAGAGCGGCGACACGCAAGCGCGCGGCCTGAACGCCGTCGTCGATCTGACCACCACCGGCGATCGCGTGGCGCTGAAGGTCGAGGCCGCCGCCGACAGCTTCAACGCAACGGGCGCAGGCGGGACCGCCGCCAAACTGACTCTGACCGGCGACCTGCCCTATCCCGACCTGAAGAAGCGTCGCGGCGACGGCCGGGCCGTCATCGCCGCCCACCTGACCGCCGACGCCTTGAACGCCGGCGGGATCGAAGGGCGCAAGGCCGAGGCGGCTCTGGATTTCGACGGTCAGACCCAGGGCTGGATCGAAGCCTTCCAGATCATCGGCAAGGGCCAGTCGCGGATCAGGGCGCACAGCCTGGCGGGCGAAGGCATGGACGTGCGCGGCGCCGACCTCGTCTTGAACCGGGCCGACGTCATGGTGAAACGCGGCGAGCGCGGGCTGGAGTGGCGCGTCGCCTCGCCCGCCGCCCTCCGGATGGACAACGGCTCGGCGGCAGGAACCCGACTGACCCAGGCCGTTCTGTCGTCCAACGGCCTGACCGCAGGAGGACGGGACGCGGCCTTTGAAGTGCAGGGGCCGCTGGCCCTGAGCGCGGAACGACTGGTCTCGGGCGATCTCAGCCTGGCCCAGGCCCGCGGGCGGCTGGATCTGGACCTGGTGCGTGACGGCGTCACCCAAATGACAGCGACCGGCGCGCTTTCGTCCGGCCGCGCCTCATGGCCCGGCCTGGGCGCACCGACCAGGGATGATCTGCCCGAGATGGCTGAGCTGAAGCGGGCGCTGGGCGCCTTCGCCCTCGACGCTCCCGGCGTAAGACTGGCCGCCGGCAGCGCCGGCACCGAGTTGACCCTGACCCGCCCGATCACCGCTCGGCCGACCAATGGCGGGCTGCTGACGCTCACCCCCGCCCGGACGCCTCTGTTCGCCGCCGAAGCGGGCCAGTCGGGCGGCGGGGCCCTGAACATCACCGCGCAGCGGGGCGGCGGCCTGCCCGAGGCGTCGATCGCCGTGCCGTCGTGGAGTCTGACGCCCGGCGGCTTCCGCGCCGTGCTGGACGGTCGGGCGGCGCTGGACTTCGGCCCGGCGCGCAACATCGCCCTGTCGACCAAGGGCGAGCTGGCGTCCAGCGGCGGACGACTGACCTATACGTCGAGCGACTGCATCCCCCTCAGCGTCGAAAAGCTGGAACTGGGCGAGAACGACGTGACCGACATCAACGGTCGCTTCTGTTCCGCCGATGGTCCGCTGATCACGGTGGCGAACGGAGCGTGGCGGGCGCTAGGAACCCTGGCCGATGTCAGCGCCACCGCCCCCTTCCTGGCCATGCGCTTCTCCGACGCCCAGGGTCGCCTCGTAGTGGACGGCAAGCCGGCCGGTCTGTCGATGACGGCCAGCGTGACGCGCGCCCAGGTCGCCGACACCACCGCCCCGCTGCGCTTCCTGCCGTTGACGGCGGTGGGCGAGGCCCGGCTGGCCAATGATGTGTGGAGCGGCGGCTTCGACCTCGCCCGCCTGGAATACGCCATCGGCCGCATCGACCTGCGCCATGACGGCAAGGCCGAAGCGGGCGGCGTAACCATCAGCGCACCCAACCTGGCCTTCAGCCAGTACGGCTTGCAGCCGGATGACCTCAGCCCCCTGGCCGCCGACTACCTGAAATCGCCGGTCGAAGGTTCGGCAGGCTTCGAAGGCCGCATCGACTGGTCGCCGACAACCGCGACCAGTTCGGGCGTCGTGACCATTCCCGAACTCGACTTCACCAGCCCGGCGGGCAAGGTGCAGGGGCTGAAGGGCCGCATCGAATTCACCAGCCTGACGCCGCTGATCACCGCCCCCGATCAGGTGCTGACGGTGGATCGCCTGGAAGCGGTGACGCCGCTGACCGATCTGGAACTGCGCTTCGCTCTGGACGAGAAATTCCTCAACCTGGCGGGCGGTCAGATTCAGGCGGCGGGCGGCCGCATCAGCATCGAGCCCTTCAATGTGCCGCTAACGCCGGGCGAGGCCTGGGGCGGGGTCATCGTGGTCGATCAGGTTCAACTGAACGAACTGATGAAGAGCGCCAACCTGCAGGACAAGGCGCAACTGGACTCCGTGGTGTCGGGCCGCCTTCCCTTCACCTACGCCCCCGACCTGGGCTGGCGCATCAGCGGCGGCGTCCTGAACGCGGTGCGGCCCGGTCGCCTGTCGATCCAGCCCGAAGTTTTCGATGAACTGGCCGCCGGCGAGGCCGCCGTTGACGGTCAGGCCCCGCTCCCGCCCAACACCATGCAGGACCTTGCCTATCAGGCCATGCAGGACCTGGCGATCAGCGACCTGAGCGCCGAGGTCAACAGCCTGGACAACGGGCGCCTGGGGGTTCGCTTCCATATCCACGGGCGTCACGATCCGCCCGAGCGCCAGCAACTGCGCCTGAGCTGGATCGAGGTGATCCGCCGCGACTTCCTCAAGAAGAAGCTGCCCCTGCCGTCCGACACGCCGATCGACCTGACGCTGGACACGACCTGGAACGCCAATCAGATCGTCTCGGACCTGATGGAATATGCGCGGCGCGGCGAAACGCCCAAAATCGAGCCTTGAGATACGGTCCCGCTTTGTTCAGAACCCATTCACCCGCGACGGCGTTAGATCGTCTCGACCTTAACCGCCGCCTTCGGAGACCGGCCCCATGATCAGCAAGCGTCAGATCGGCCTGCTCGGCCTCGCCGCTATCAGCGTCGCCGCGTGCACGCCGACGGTGAACATCAAATTCAGCGAGCCGCTGCAGATCAACGCCAAGCTGGACGCCGACATCCTCATCAAGCTCGACCAGGAGCTGCAAAACCTCCTGCGCGAAAATCCCAACCTGTTCTGACCGTTCAAGAAAGGGGCTGAACATGAACCATCGTAAACTCTTCATCGCTGTCGCCGCTGTGGCCGCCCTGGGCGTGGCCGCCGGCGCCGCTGTGGCCCAGACCGCCTCGCAAAAGGCCCTGGTTGATCAGGCCAAGGCCGCCGGCGCGGTCGGCGAGCAGGCTGACGGCTTCCTCGGCGTGCGCACTTCGGTTGCGCCCGACACCCAGGCCGCCGTCAGCGCCACCAACGCCGGCCGCCGTCAGGCCTATGCCCGCAGCGCCGCCGACGCCGGCACCACGGCCGAAGTGGCCGGCGCCCGGATGTTCGAAACCCAACTGATGCCGCGCATCAGCTCGGGACAGTGGTACAAGAACGCCTCGGGCCAGTGGGTCCAACGCTGATCTGAAACGATGAAAACACCCCGGGTCGAGGGTCGTGCAGGACGCTTCCTGCTCGCGCTCGGCCTGGCGGTCGTCATCGCGGCCGTCGCCACGCTTGGCCTGGCCGGATACTGGCGACTGATCGGCGGCGGCCCCATGTCCATCCACGGCTGGATCGCCATGGGGCTGGGCGTGCTGGGAACGGTCGGTCTGGCCTGGTTGCTGATGAGCCTGGCCTTCCGTTCGGATCGCGAAGGCTGGGACGATCAGGTCGACAACCGACTGGACCCCGGCCGGGAAGAAGCCGACAACGACGATCTCGACTATTGACCTTCCCGGAGCCCGCCATGCGTCTCGCCCTGCTGCTGTCCGCCGCCTCGGCCATGGCCGCCCTGACGGCCTGCTCGCAACCGGCGGCTGAAAAGGCGCCCGCCGCCCCGGCTGAGGCCCGCACCCTGGCTGGCGTCGATCTGGATCAACCGCTGCGCGTGCTGGGCACGGAGCCCTTCTGGGCTGTCGAGATCACGCCTGCCGGCCTGACCTATTCCGGTGTCGACCGCCCCGCGCAGAAGGCCGCCAACCCCGGCCCGGCACTGCAAGGCACCGTCGCCGTCTGGACCGCCGAAACCGAGGCCAAGACCCCTCTGGTCGTCACCCTGACGGCGACCGACTGCTCGGACGGCATGAGCGACCGCACCTATCCCCTGACCGCCAAGGTCGAGATCGGAGCCGAGAGCCTGACCGGCTGCGCCGCCGCCGTCGCGGCGATCGAGAAGGCGGGTGAAAGCGGCCGAGTCGAGTAGGCCGCCCCCGTCCACCCGGCTGGCGCCGGACTTGCTGCTGAACCGGCTGGCCGCTTAACGCTTCCCAAAGCGGTGCTATTTCATGGTGGCCGCATGACCCCGGTTCAGACGCCTGTCGATCTTCGTCCACTGACCGCCCTGCGGTTCATGGCGGCCCTGTGGGTCGTCTTCTACACCTTCTGGCCCAATCTGGACGTCGGCTTCCTGCCGAACCTGGCGGCCAAGGGCTATCTGGGCGTCGAGCTCTTCTTCGTCCTGTCGGGCTTCATTCTCAGCCACGTCTATCTGCACGCCTTCGCCGAGAAGCGGTTCTCCTATCGCGGCTTCCTGTGGGCGCGGATCGCGCGGGTCTATCCGCTGCACCTCTTCACCCTGCTGGGCGTCATGGCCCTGGGCCTGGCGGCGGTCGCCGTCGGCATGAGCATCGACGACAGCGTCCTGAGCTGGAAGACCCTGCCCGCCCACCTGCTGATGGTTCACGCCTGGGGTTTCGCCAGCGAAGCAGGCTGGAACCACCCCTCCTGGTCGATCTCGGCGGAATGGTTCGCCTATCTGGCCTTCCCGCTGTTCGCCCTGGCCGCCTGGCCGCTGAGGAAACGGCCGTGGATCGCGGCGGCAGGGGCGGCGGTCTTCCTGATGGGTCTCTATGCGGCCTTCGAGCGCCTGGCGGGCTTTCCCTTGACAGAAGCCACCTTCCGCTGGGGGGCGCTGCGCATCGTCCCCTGCTTTGCCTATGGTTGCGCCCTCTATCTGGTCTATCGCCGCGCCCCCCTGCCTCGCGCTGGAGCGCTGGCCCTGCTGGCCGCCGTCGTCATGATCGCCTCGGCCTCGGTCCTGGCCTGGGACGCCGTTACGGTTCTGGCCGCCGGTCTGCTGATCCTGGCCCTGGCCTCCATCCCCCACAGCCGCGCCGGATGGCTGGGGTCCAGGCCCGCCGTCTACCTCGGTGAGATCAGCTACTCGGTCTATATGGTCTGCGCCCCGTGGCAGATTCTGGCGGTCAATCTCGCCGCCCGGGCGACCGGGGCTGAGGACAAGCGACTTCACGTTCTCGTGTGGTTGGGGATCATTCTGGGCCTGATCATTACTGCCGCCGCCACCTATCACCTGATCGAACGCCCGGCCCGAAAGGCCCTGCGCGGGATGGCCCACCGGCGACGGGCGCCTGTGGATCAGACGGCGAAACAGTCGGAAACGGTTCTTCAACCTTCGGACACTATCGTCTAAGGCTTGGTCCGCGTTTTAGTCGGGAGCACGCCAGATGATGAAACGGCTCACAGCCGCCGCGGTTGCGGCGACCCTTGGGTTCTTTGCAATCGGTCCTGCGCCGGCCAAGGCTGACGACCCCTACTGGCAATGCGTGACCTTCGCCCGCATGTTCTCGGGCATCAATATCTTCGGCGACGCCTGGACCTGGTGGCGTCAGGCGGTCGATAAGTTCCGCACCGGCCGCGCCCCGGAAACCGGGTCGGTGCTGGTCTTCCAGCCCAACGGCCGTATGGACAAGGGTCACGTCGCCGTCGTTTCCGACATCCTGACCGACCGCGTCATCCGCGTCACCCACGCCAACTGGGGCGGCAGCCGCGGCAAGGTCGAGGAGAACGTCACCGTGGTCGACGTCTCGTCCGCCGGCGACTGGAGCCGGGTCAAGGTCTGGTACAACCCGATCAACGCCCTGGGCACCACCGTCTATCCCACCTACGGCTTTGTCTACAAAGGCGCGCGCGACGCCTTCGACAACGGTCGCCAGATGGCCGCCAGCGCCGCCGCCGAGCCGCGCGCCGCCAACTGATTTTCCGTCGCCTCCGGGCTGGCCCTTGCGGCCTGATCCGGCGATAGGTGGCGGATGACCGACGCAAAGAATGACATTCGCGGCCACTCGATCGAGACCGCCAAGCACGAGCCGGCCGGCATCACCTATGCCGGCTATCTGTCGCTCGACGACCTGCTGAGCGCCCAGCACCCGCGCTCGGACCAGCATGACGAGATGCTGTTCGTCATCATCCATCAGACCAAGGAACTGTGGCTCAAGCAGATCCTGCACGAGATGGCGCTGGCCCAGAGCCTGATCCGCGCGGGCGATCTGGTCCCCGCCTACAAGAGCCTGGCCCGCGTCAGCCGCATCCAGGCCGTGATGACCCAGAGCTGGGACATCCTGGCCACCATGACCCCGTCCGACTATCTGAAGTTCCGGGGCGACCTAGGCGCCAGCTCGGGCTTCCAGAGCGACCAGTTCCGTCGCCTGGAGACCATGCTGGGCCTCAAGGACCCGCGCTTCCTGCGTTTCCACGTCGAACGGCCCGAGGCCCATGCGGCCCTAGTCGCAGCCTTGGAGGCCCCCAGCCTCTACGACGACGCCCTGCGCCAATTGTCGCTGGCCGGCCTGCCCGTCCCCGCCGAGGTGCTGAACCGCGACGTCAGCCAGACCTATGAACCGTCCGAGGGCGTCGAGGCCGCCTGGCTGGAGGTCTATCGCGACACCGAGCGCTGGTGGCCGCTGTATCAACTGGCCGAGAAGCTGGTCGATCTGGACGACGCCCTGCTGACCTGGCGCCACAAGCACGTAGTGACGGTCGAACGCATCATCGGCCGTCGTCAGGGCACGGGCGGCACCGATGGCGTCGGCTATCTGGTCGAGACCCTGAAGCGCCGCTGCTTCCCCGAGTTGTGGTCCCTGCGCACCAAGCTGTAGGCGAGATCGGCAACCTTCGCCGGGGGCATGGGTTTTACCTGCGTCAGCCATGGAGGTTTCTGGTGAGCAGCCCCAACAGTCATGACATCAAGGTTCTGAACGGCCTGGCCGAGGGCCTGATCGACAGCGCCGACGGCTATGCCGAGGCGGCGGCCGAGACATCGGACCCGCGCTATCGCGACCTGTTCCTGCGCCGCAGCGAGGAACGACGCCGCGTCGGGGCTGACCTGCAGGCGGCGGTCCGCGGCATGGGCGGCCATCCCGAGGACGAGGGCTCTATCCTGGCCAAGGCCCAGCGCGCCTTCATGGACATCAAGCACGCCCTGATGCGCGACGAAGCCTCGGTCGTCGGCTCGGTCGAGAGCGGCGAGGCCCACCTGCAGGCCCGCTTCGACCGCGCCCTGTCCGACGAGGCCCTGTCGGCCACCACCCGCGAAACCATCCGCCGCGCCCACGCCGCCGTCCGCGCCGGCCATGAGGAAATGCACGTCCTGCGCCGCAGCCTTGAAGGCCAGCACGACGCGGATAATCCGCTGTATCCGCAGTAGGCGCGCTCAAGCAGCGCTCAAGCAGCGCTCGACCGCGATAGCGCCAAGAAAAATGCCGCTCAAGCAGCGCGCCGCCGCTGCGGCGCGCGTTAGCGCCCTAAAATGACAAAGGCCCCGGCGTTTCCGCCGGGGCCTCGATCTTTTCAGCGCAGAGCCGAAGCTGGATTAAGCTTCGTCGCCCTTGTCGGCCGAACCGGTGACCGGAACGGTCGCGCCCTTGGCCGGACGAACCGTCTGGCGCTCGGCGATACGGGCCGACTTACCGCGACGGTCGCGCAGGTAGTAGAGCTTGGCGCGACGGACGACGCCGCGACGCTTCACTTCGATGGAGTCGACGTTCGGCGACAGGATCGGGAAGCGACGCTCCACGCCTTCACCGAAGGAAATCTTGCGGACCGTGAAGGTCTCGTTGATGCCGCCGCCGTCACGGGCGATGCAGACGCCTTCGAACGCCTGGATGCGTTCGCGCTCGCCTTCCTTGATGCGCACGTTGACGCGCAGGGTGTCGCCCGGTTGGAAATCGGGGATGGTCTTGCCTTCGAGCAGGCGGGCTTTTTCTTCGGCAGCGAGTTGCTGGACGATGTTCATTCTATTCTCCTCGGGCTTTTGCGCCCTTTACCTTTGATTTGGCGGAGCCAGGCTCCGCAGCCGTCTTTGCAAGATGCGCCGCCCAGAGGTCCGGGCGCCGTTCCTGCGTTGTCAATTCCCGCTGCGCCTCTCGCCATTGCGCGATCTTCTTGTGATCGCCCGACAGCAGCACCTCGGGAATGTCGTGCCCCTCGAACGTCCGCGGTCGCGTGTAGTGCGGGTGTTCCAGAAGACCGTCCTCGAAGCTTTCGGACGACAGGCTTTCAGCCGCGCCGAGAACACCGGGAACCAGTCGTACGCACGCCTCGATCGCCACCATGGCCGCCGCCTCGCCACCGGCCAGGACTGCGTTTCCGACGGAGATCTCCTCGAACCCTCGGGCGTCGAGCACCCGCTGGTCCACCCCCTCGAAACGACCGCAAAGCACGACGATTCCGTCGGCCTTGGCCCATTCCTTCACTCGCGCCTGCGTCAGGGGTCGACCGCGTGCGCTCATGTACAAAAGCGGCCGAGGCGGGCCTTCCAGACTATCCAAAGCCCGGGCCACCACGTCCGCTTTCAGCACCTGACCGGGACCGCCACCCGCGGGGGTGTCGTCCAGGAAGCCGCGCTTATCTTCGGAAAACGCCCGAATGTCCAGCGTCTGCAGATCCCACAGCCCCTTCTCGCGCCAGGCGGTGCCGATCAGCGACACGCCGAGCGGACCGGGAAAGGCCTCGGGGAACATGGTCAGGACGGTGGCGGTAAAGGGCATGGCGGCGGCTCATACACCAGAAAGTCGGAAAAATCCGCGTCCGACTTCAATCCTCCCTTGTCGCGCAGCGACGGGGGAGGGGGACCGCGCAGCGGTGGAGGGGGCAAGCTTCAAGCGCGCCGCCTGCCCTCGCCCCCTCCACCATGCTGCGCATGGTCCCCCTCCCCCGCTTCGCAGGGGAGGATAGGTTAGTTCGGCGCCCCGCCCCCGGCCGCGATCCAGGCGTCGACCTGATCGGCCAGCACGTCCAGCGGCACCGAGCCAGAGCCTAGGACCACCGCGTGGAAATCCTTGATGTCGAAACGGTCGCCCAGGGTCGCCTCGGCCTTATGGCGCAGTTCCTCGATCTTCAGCTCACCGATCTTGTAGCTGGTCGCCTGACCGGGGTTGGTGATGTAGCGCTCGACCTCCTTGCCGATGTCGCGTTCCGACAGCAGCGAGTTCTGGCGGAAGTAGTCCATCGCCTGTTCGCGGCTCCAGCGCTTGGCGTGCAGGCCGGTGTCGGTCACCAGACGCACCGCGCGCCACAGCTCGGTCGAGAGGCGGCCGAAGTCGGAATAGGGGTCCTGATAGAAGCCCATCTCCTTGCCCAGCCGCTCGGCGTACAGGCCCCAGCCCTCGGCATAGGCGCCATAGCCGCCGAAGCGACGGAAGCGCGGCAGGCCCTCGATCTCCTGGGCATAGGCGATCTGGAAGTGATGGCCCGGCGCGCCCTCGTGATAGCTGATGCCCTCGATCTGGGGCTTCAGCACCTGGGTCATGTCCGACAGGTTGACGTAGTAGATGCCGGGACGCGAGCCGTCCGGCGCCGGCGAGTTGTAGAAGGCGATGGAGGCCGTGGCCTCGCGGAAGGGCTCAACCGCCCTCACCTCCAGCGCCGCCTTGGGCAGGGTCGAGAACCACTGGGGCGCCACCGCCATGACCTGGGCGATGAACGCCCGCGCGTCGGTCAGATACTGCTCTTTGCCCTCCGCCGTGTTCGGATACTGGAAGCGCGGATCGGTCTTCAGGAAGGTGAAGAAGTCCTGCAGCGAACCGCTGAAGCCAACCTTGGCCTTGATGACCTCCATGTCGCGCTGGATGCGGGCCACCTCGTCCAGACCGATCTGGTGGATCTGGTCGGCGGTCAGGTCCGTCGTGGTCGAGAGCTGCAGGCGGGCGTTGTAATAGGCCTCGCCGTTCGGCAGCCGCCAGACGCCCGCGTCGCTGTCGGCCAGCGGCTGGACCTCGGCCAGGGCCGTCAGGACGGCGTCGAAGCCCTGCTTGTAGGGGCCGGTCAGGGCGGCGCGGGCCGAGGCCAGCAGTCGGTCCTTGGTCGCCTGATCGGCGTCTAGCGCGGCGACCTTCTTCTGGAAGTCGGCCCAGACCGGGTTGTCGGAGCCAGTATCGAAGGGCGCGCCGGCGATGACCGCGCGGGTGTTCTCGATCGAGGGCGCAAACACGAAGCGCGGCGAGACCACGCCTTCGGCGGCGCGCGCCTTCAGCGTCGTCGCCACCTGCCCCATGTAGCGCTCGGCCTCAGTGATGCGCGAGACATAGGCCTCGGCGTCCGAGACGCTGCTGATGCGGTGATTGTTGATCAGGAAGACCGGCAGGCTGGTGGTCGGGTTGCCGTTGGCGGCGAACTGGAAGTTCCAGTCGCGCCACTGGTTCGACAGACGCGCCTGCTGCACGCCGTATTCGAACAGCCGCCAGGACATCTTGCTTTGAGCGTTGAGCTTCGACGGATCGAACTCGGCCTTCATGTGGGCCAGTTGCGCCTCCTGCAGGGCCAGCGAGCGGGCTGCGGCGGCGTCGGAAACGTCGTCCAACTTGTCGTAGTCGGTCTTGATGCCCAGCGACGTCATCTGCTGCGGGCTGAGCGCGATCCGCGCCTGGAAAGCCTGCTCGAAGAAGGCGTCGAGGCGGGCGTCCTCGCTTTGCGCCTGCGGCGAGGCGGCGACAGGCGCGGCGGTCTGGGCCATGACGGCGGGCGCGGCGGCGCACAGCGCCAGAACGGCGACGGACGAGATCAGAAAACGACGCATAGAGACCCCCCTCGGAACTGCGAGGCGGCACTGTTCCCCCTGACGGCGTCGGGCGCAAGCCGCCTGACGCCGCAGGAGAGGCGTCAGGCCCCGCGCAGGTCGGTGATGGTGCGGCCCGGCGCGATCTGCTCGGCGTCGGTGATCAGGTGGATCAGCGCCGGACGACCGCCCGCCGCCGCTTCGCGCGCCGCCGCCAGGGCCGCCGGGAAGCCCCCGGTCGTCTCGCAACGCACGGCGAAAGCGTCGAAGGCCTCGGCGTATTTGACGAAATCGGGGTTCTTCAGCTCGGTGGCGATGACGCGGGCGGGGTATTCCCGTTCCTGGTGCATACGGATGGTGCCAAACGTGCCGTTGTCCACGACCACCACGATGACGCCCAGGCCGTACTGGGCGGCGGTGGCCATTTCATTGGCGCTCATCATGAAGTCGCCGTCGCCGGCGATGCAGACGACCTCGCGCGACGGATCAACCACCTTGGCCCCCAGCGCCGCCGGATAGCCATAGCCCATGGCGCCCGAGGTCGGGGCCAGTTGGGTGCGACGGGCCTGATGGCGATGGAAGCGGTGCAGCCAGGCGGCGAAGTTCCCGGCGCCATTGGTCAGGATGGCGTCTTCCGGCAGGGCCTGCGCCAGATGGGCGACGACCTCGCTCATGTTCACGGCGCTGTTGACCGTGATGGGCGAGGAGAAGGCGATGAAGTCGGCGTGGGCGGCGGCGCCCTGATCGCTCCAGACGCGGCCCGGATCGATGGCCGGCAGGGCCAGGGCCGCCAGCGAGTTGTCAGACGCCGCCGACAGGCTCGGCGCCCAGACGCGACCCAGTTCCTCAGCCCCCGGATGGATGTGGATCAGGGTCTCGGCGGTCTTGCTGCGGTCCAGCAGGGTGTAGCCCTGGGTCGGGTTCTCGCCCATGCGGGCGCCGATCACCAGCAGCAGGTCAGCGGCCTTGACCCGCGCCACCAGCTTGGGGTTGGGGCCAAGTCCGAGGTCGCCCGCATAACCGGGATGGTCGTTGCGGATCAGGTCCTTGCGACGGAACGACAGGGCCAGCGGCAGACCAAGGCGTTCGGCCCAGGCGGAAATCGCGTCGGTGGCGGCGTCGGTCCAGCCCGAACCGCCGAGAATCAGCATGGGGCGTTCTGCGCGCGACAGGCGTTCGCGCACCTGCTCGACAAAGGCCGGGTCCAGCGCGGCCTTGGCGGCGACGACGGGGCGCACCGGGGCAGGGCCGCCGGCGTCATGGAGGATGTTCTCGGGCAGCGCCACGACCACCGGGCCCATGCGGCCCTGCAGGGCCGTGGCGAAGGCGCGCTCGACCACCTCGACGGTGCGCTCGGGGCTTTCGATCTCGGTCGCCCACTTGGCCAGGCCGCCAAAGACCTCGCGGTAGTCGACCTCCTGGAAGGCGCCGCGGCCCCGGTCGGTCAGGGCGATCTGGCCGACGAACAGGATCATCGGCGTGGAGTCCTGATGCGCCGTATGCACGCCGATCGACGCGTGGGTCGCCCCCGGTCCGCGCGTAACCATGCAGACGCCCGGCTTGCCGGTCAGCTTGCCATAGGCCTCGGCCATGTTGGCGGCGCCGGCCTCGTGGCGGCAGACGATGACCTCGATCCGGTCGCGCACATCGGCCAGGGCGTCGAGCACGGCGAGATAGCTCTCGCCCGGCACACAGAAGACTTTGTCGACCCCGTTCATCACGAGGGTGTCGACCAGACGGCGGGCGGCGGTGTCGGGAGCTTGCGTCATGGTTTCGCCGTTAGCAGATTGAAGGATGAATTGGCCATGCAACCTTGTGGCCAAGCTTCACGTTGAAGCGCTCAATCGCCTTTTCTCGGGGAAATCTCCATGCGCAAGCTCATCGCCCTCGGCGTCATCGCCGCCGCCCTGACCACCGCCGCCTGCAACACCGTCGCCGGCGTAGGCCGCGATCTGGAAGCCGCGGGCCAGGCCGTGACCTCCAGCTCCAACTCGGCCCGCAACTAAGGGCCGCGCCGTCGGCGGGTTTGCGATCGTTTGCGATCCCGCCACAAAAGCGTAGCCTCGTTCCCTCAGACTGCCGGCTTCAACTCGGAGAACGACCATGGGACTTCTGGATAATGTGCTCGGCGGCCTCGGCGACGACGCTGCGGGCGGTCTGTCCGACCTGCTGAAGGGTCAGGGCGGCGTCGGCGGTCTGGTCGAGAAATTCGGCCAGAACGGCCTGGGCGACGTGGCGGCCTCGTGGATCGGCAAGGGCGGCAACGCCGGGATCTCGGCCGAGCAGATCGCCTCGGTGCTCGGCTCCGGCCCCATCGCCGACTTCGCCGCCAAACTGGGCATTTCGCCGGAACAGGCCAGCGAGACCCTGGCCGGCCTGCTGCCGGAAGCCGTCGATCGCCTGACGCCGAACGGTTCGGCCGAGGGCGCCGACGACCTGCTCGGCGGTCTCCTGAACAACCTGCCGGGCGGCATCGGCGGCGCCCTGGGCGGCCTGTTCAAGCGCTGAGGTCAGGCCTCGGCCTCATAGGTGACGCCCGTCAGATAGAGACCGTCTGACGGCGCCACTGGGCCGCACCGGGCCCGATCCTTGGCCGCCAGAGCATCGGCCAGATCAGATACGCTCCAGCGGCCCAGACCGACCTCCGCCAGACTGCCGGCCATCGAGCGCACCTGACGGTGCAGGAAGCTGCGCGCCTCGAACACCAGATGCACTTCTTCGCCGACGCGGCTGACGCGGGCCACGTCCAGCGTCTTGACCGGACTGGCCGACTGGCACTGGGCGTCGCGGAAGGTGGTGAAGTCGTGCAGGCCGATCAGGCCTTGCGCCGCTGCGTGCATGGCCTCGGCGTCCAGCGGCTTCTTGACGTGCCAGACCCGGCCCCGGTCCAGCGCCGGGCGGCCCGGGCGATTGAGGATGCGATACAGATACTTGCGCCCATTGGCGGTGAAGCGGGCGTGCCAGTCGTCGCTGACGGGGGCGCAGTCCAGCACCGCCACCGCCTCGTGCATCAGGTGTGCGTTGAGCGCATTCATCACCGTCCGCGCCGGCCAGTCCTTTTCCAGATCGACATGACAGGTCTGGCCCGTGGCGTGGACCCCGGTGTCGGTGCGCCCGGCGGCGGCGATGCGGACGGTCTGGCCAGAGAAGGCCGTCACCGCCGTCTCGATCGCGCCCTGCACCGTCGGCTGACCTGTCTGGGCCTGAAAGCCGTTGTAAGCCGAGCCGTCGTATTCGACCGTGAAACGATAGCGGGGCATCAGCCGAGCTGGGTTCCGGCCGGAACCGGGAAGCCGCGCAGCATTTCCTCGGCGGATTGCGCCGCCTTGCCGGGGCGCTGCACGCGGGTCAGGCGCACCGCGCCGGTTCCGCAGGCCACGGTCAGGGCATCGTCCAGAACCTGACCGGGCGCACCCTGCCCGTCTGCCAACGCCGACATCAGGGCCTTGATGCGCACAGGTTCGCCGTCGGCCTCAACCTCGAACCAAGCGCCCGGAAAGGGCGACAGGCCGCGGATGTGGGCGTCCACCTCAGCCGCAGAGCGGGTCCAGTCGATGCGGGCCTCAGTTGGGGTGATCTTCTTGGCGTAGGTTGCTTCCCCCGCCTGCTCGGTCTCGGTGAAGCCGCCGCGTTCGATGGCGGCCAGGGCGCGCGGCCACAGGGCGGCGCCGACATGGGACATACGCTCGGTCAGGCTGGCGGCCGTGTCGTCGGGATGGATGTCCATGACCTCGGACAGGATGATCGCGCCCTCGTCCAGGCCCTCGCTCATCCGCATGATCTGGGCGCCGGTCTGGCGGTCGCCAGCCATGATGGCCCGCTGGATCGGGGCGGCCCCGCGCCAGCGCGGCAGCAGCGAGCCGTGCAGGTTGAAGCAGCCCAGACGGGGCGCCTCCAGCACGTCAGGTTTCAGGATCTGGCCGTAGGCGACGACGCAGGCGGCGTCGAGTTCCAGGCTGCGAAAGGTGTCGATGGCCTCAGGGGCCTTCATGCTCTCGGGCGTGAAGACCGGCAGGCCCATGGCCTCGGCGAAGGCGTGAACCGGCGACGGCGTCAGCTTCTGCCCCCGGCCCTTGGGGCGCGGCGGCTGCGAATAGACGGCGACGATCTCGTGTCCCGAGGCGATCAGCTCGGCCAGCGACGGCACGGCGAAGTCGGGAGTTCCCATGAAGGCTAGGCGCATGGTCCCGCCTTTAGACCGTGGGGCGGATTACATCCAGCGTGTATAGACGCCGCCGCCCTCGTCCCACTCGCCGCCCGCGTCCAGAGCGTCGTCGAAATCGAGCAGACGGTCCAGCAACAGGCCCGCCACCACGCCGACAGCGGCGACGGCGACGATGGTGGCTAGACTGGCGGCGCCGACCTTCTGGTTGCGAGTCAGGCGACGACGACCGCGCGGGTCGATGATCGTGGTCTTGCGGGCCATCAGGCGGCGAGCCTTGCGTTCTTCTTGACCTTGGCCACGGCGCGCTCACGGCGCAGGCGCGACAGGTGGTCGATGAAGAGGACGCCGTTCAGGTGGTCCAGTTCGTGCTGGAAGCAGACGGCGTAGAGGCCCTCGATCTCTTCTTC
Source organism: Brevundimonas sp. CEF1 (assembly GCF_051353055.1). NCBI lineage: Bacteria > Pseudomonadati > Pseudomonadota > Alphaproteobacteria > Caulobacterales > Caulobacteraceae > Brevundimonas > Brevundimonas sp. CEF1. Next base: position 3,085,298 of record NZ_CP195593.1, on the reverse strand, counting down.
GATCTGCTGGCCCGTGTAGTCCATATAGCGGACGCGGACGCGGGCAGGGCGCTCGACGGCGTCGAAATATTCCGGCACCGACAGGCAGCCCTCCTCGTAGGAGAACATCTCGTCCGAGGCCCAGACGACCTCCGGGTTGACGAAGTAGCGCGGGTTGCGACGGGCCAGGGCGTCTTCCTCGGTTTCCGGCTCGTCCGGCTGGCCCTCGACGACCTTGTCGCCTAGGTCCATGACCACGACGCGCTTCAGCTCGCCGATCTGGGCGGCGGCCAGGCCGATGCCCGGCGCGGCGTACATGGTCTCGAGCATGTCGTCCATGAGGGCGCGCAGCGCGTCGGTCACGCCGCCCTCGACGGGCGGAGACACGGCCTTGAGGATCGCCAGGTCGGCGGCGTTATCGATGGTCAGGATGCGACGAATAGCCATGGCCCGCAGGTAGGGTGGAAGGGGCCAGACGTCAAGAATTACCGAGTGCGGCGCTTGGTCTTGCCGCACATCCTTGGCCCGCTTAACCGGCCGAAGCCATGGCGATGCCGACCACCTGCATGATAGTCCAGACCACGCCGCCGAGAGCCAGAAGCCCGCCCGCGCTGGCCGCTTTCAGCCTGGCGCGGCACAGGCCCTCGAACCGCTCGGGATCGACGGCGCGCTCAATCCGACGCCCCGCGTGCCCCGTGCTGCGGATCACGCCAGTCTGGCGCGCCTTGAGCAGGGGCAGCAGTTCGCGCAGCATTAAAAACAGACCGCCGACAAGGGCGCCGATACCGGCCAAGGTCCACATGATCCGTCCTCCTCGCCCCTCCCTTGGAGCCTGGAAGAACGGTGCTGTATTCAGGCCTGACTGTCCAGAACCGGCGGCAGCGGGCGCGGCTTGCGCTCGGAATCGATGGCTACATAGGTGAAGACGCCCTCGGTCACGCGCACCGACAGAGCCTCGGACTGGCCGCGCGCCCGCTTCCACGCCTCGACATGGACGCGGATCGAGGTGCGGCCGGTGTGAACGACGCGGGCGTAGATCGACACCTCGTCGCCGACCGAAACCGGCTGGTGGAAGACCATGCCGTCCAAGGCCACTGTGGCGCAGCGGCCGTTGGCGCGCTCGAAAGCCGGCGTGGCGCCCGCCAAGTCCATCTGGGCCAGCAGCCAGCCGCCGAAGATGTCGCCCTCGGGGTTGGTGTCGGCGGGCATGGCGATGACGCGACCGACAGGTTGGCCTTCGGGAAGCTGGGCGGGGATTTTTTCGGCGTCGGTCATCGGGGCCTTGGAGGTCTTGGGGAAGAGAGCCTTTCCATGCGCCTCGTGATGGGCCGCATCAAGGCTATCCGCGCGGCCGCAGCCGATCCATCAGGCCCTGAAGCCCCTGCCGTTCGGCAACCGGCGAACGCCACAGCTCGCCCGCCCGCGCCCGCTCGCGCGCGGCGTCAAACAGCCGCTGCATCGTGGCGGTGTCGAAGCTCAGCATCCCGCCTTGATCCGGCGCGTCGGGGATCGAGGCGACGCTGATCGGCAGCCCCTGCGCCGCGCAGAAGGTCGTCGCCGTCCCCAGGGCCTGGCGATAGGAAAACCGCAACATGGCGTCGAAGCTGCGCGTCAGAACCGCCGCCACATTGGGGGCCGTGGTGCGCGGTTCGGGCTCCAGCACCGTATTGACCAGGACATGCACCCGGCCGCGATGCAGTCGTCGTCCCAGCCGGTTCCAGCGCAGCAGGCCCTCGGGCATCAGGAACAGAGGCGCAGCGACCCCGCCGTCCACGTGCATCTCCTCGAACTTGTCGCCATCAACCTCGCAGGGGATGCGACGCGGCGGGAACAGGCCCGGCAGGCTGGCGGAGGCGGCCAGAACCTCGCGGAACAGAGCCACAGCCTTCTCGCCGCCGTGCGAGGCTATGGCCCCCATGTCCCAGATGCAGGAGCGCTGGCTGTCCAGATCGGTCGTCGCCACCAGCAGCCGCCGACCACGCGCATGCTCGGCCGCCACGGCGTCGATCAGGGCCTCATCGACAAAGGGATGGATCAGGCCGTCCAGGGCCTCGCCCTGGAACAGGCCGCCGGTAAAGGTCGAGGCCAGGCGGCGCAGGCTCAACAGGTCAGCGGCGTGTCCGCCGACATAGGCGTCGGCCAGACGCTCGTCCCAGGCCGCCCCCAGAAAGGCGAAGGGCGCGATCAGGGCACCGGTGCTGACCCCGGTCACCAGGGCGAACTCCGGCCGCGCCCCGGCCTCGGTCAGTCCGACCAGAGCACCGGCGCCGTAAGCCCCGCCCGCCGCCCCGCCGGAAATGGCCAGCATGTCGAACCGTCCCGACGACCAGCCCGAACGCGGCAGCGACAACCGATCCGCCGCGGCCTCCAGCGAAGCCTCGGCCTGTTCAACGCTCAACCGGATGTCAGAGAAGCCTTCGATGCGCCCCAGCCCGGACGGCGGCGCTGGCAGACGGCCTTTTGGCAGGCGCCGGACGGGAAGGACTGGCTGGCTCACACGGCCTTCATCGGGCGCCGCGCCAGGGACGTCAAATGAGGCCGTCGATAATTTGTAATGTTATTTCATATCATTTACGCACAGCCGAATGACACCACCAGCCGCCCCCTCGACCGCCGCGCTCTCCATCCGCATTCAGTCCATCGACGCCCTGCGCGGCCTGGTCATGCTGCTGATGCTGGTCGATCATGCGCGTGAGTTCTTCTTCATCCACGCCCAGGTCTCGGACCCGATGGATGTCACGGCGACCGCTCCGGTCCTCTTCTTCACCCGGATGACAGCGCATCTTTGCGCGCCCATTTTCGTGGCCCTGACCGGGCTCAGCGCCTGGCTCTACGCGTCGAAAAAGGGCGGCGCCCCGGCGGCTTCGGCCTTTCTGTTCAAGCGAGGCCTGTTCCTGATCGGCCTGGAGCTGACTCTGGTGACCTTCGCCTGGACCTTCTCCCTGACGCCGACCACCGTCTTTCTGCAAGTCATCTGGGTCATCGGCCTGTCGATGATCGCCTTGGCGGCCCTGGTCCATCTGCCACGCGGCGCGCTGATCACGCTCGGCCTGGTCATCATGCTGGGACACAATTTTCTCGATCCGATCACGGTAGCCGAAGGCGCCCCCGGCCACGCCGTCTGGGCCGTGTTGCATGATCGCGGCTACATTGACCTGCCATGGGGCGGGCAGGCGCGGACCTCCTATCCCCTGCTGCCATGGATCGGCGTCATCGCCCTGGGGTATGGCGTCGGCCCCTGGTTTGTCGCCGACGGCGCCACGCGACGCCGCCGCCTGGTCGTTCTCGGCGTCGCCATGCTGGGACTGTTCGCCGTCCTGAGGACCATCAACCTCTATGGCGATCACCCATGGAGCGTGCAGCCCGATCTGCTGCGCACGGCCATGAGCGTGCTCAACCTGACCAAGTATCCGCCCTCAGCGGACTTCCTTCTGGTGACGCTAGGCGTCGGCGCCCTGCTGCTGGCAGGACTGGAGAGAGCCCCGCGTCGACTGGTCGACCTTCTCGCCGTCTTCGGCGGCGCGCCTTTGTTCTTTTACCTGATCCACCTCTACGGCCTGCATCTGCTCAATCTGGGCGCGCTTGCGGTGTTCGGCCCCAACCAGGGCGAAGTCTTCAGCCTGCCGAGCGTCGGCTGGATCTGGCTGCTGGCGCTGATCGTCGCTGTCCCCAGCGCGTTCGCCTCCCGCTGGTTCGGCGAGGTCAAGCGCCGCAGTTCGCAATGGTGGATGAAGTATCTCTGAGCCCGCGCATCAACGGGCCGCGAGATGACCGGACCGGCAAGGAAGTGGCGCACCCGACAGGATTCCTCGTGCCGACCTGCTGGTAGGCCGAGCTATCGGCTGCTGATTGGGCGGCGTCGTCAGCCATGATGATGCTCCGCGACTCGGATGGATGAGCCGCGAAGCAGAGTCCTCGGATGGGCTGGGGTCAACGTTTCGAACGGACTTCCACGACCGTCTCTGACGTCAGGCGCGAGGCTTTCCTGACGATCTTCCATTGCTATGGTCAGCAGGTCGCGGCAGGGCGTGGTCGAGTGGGGAGAAGATCAACGATGTGGAAACTGGATCACGTCGTCTCGGCGTCTGATGTTGATGTGGAGGAGCGACGCCTTGCCGAAGTGCTGGCGAGCGCGGGCTACGATGTCGGGAAGCTGACATTGAATGGTCTGGCCCAGCAGGTGCTGGCCGAGCGGGCGAAGGCCACGGTGATGGCCATCGGGATCGAGCAGTCGAACTGGCCGCACTTTCCGCTGGGCAATGGCGGCGTCGAAGTGCGCTTCCAGTTCAGCCGCCAAGAGGATCAGGTGAACGCGAAGCTGGCGTTGGTTTAGGCGGCGACGCTCTCCAGACGGTCTTCTCCAACCGTTTCCGTCGAGCGTTTGATCGCGGTCACCGTCATCGGTGAAGCACAATGGAGGCGGGCGGTGGCGCGGATGCCCAGACCGTCCAGCAACGATTTCCTGATCGCTTCCACACGGTCGTCAGGCATGGGCTTGCGACCGGACTTCTTGGTCGTCCGACGAAGGCCGCTCATGATGCGCTCCCTAATCATGGCGCGTTCGTAGGAGCTAAAGACCGAGAGCATCTGGAACATCATGGCGCCGGAAGGCGTCGAGGTGTCGAGGCCCTGCGTGTGGACATAGAGGTCCACGCCTTTGGCTTGGATGTCGCCGAGGAAATGGATCAGGTCGGGCAGGGACCGTCCGATCCGACAGACCGAAAAACAGGCGATCTGGTCGAAGTCCTTCCGGGCGACACCCTTCAGCAGGTTGTCGAAGCCGGGCCGTTTGTCGCGGCCTTTGGCACCCGAGATGCCTTCATCGACGAAGGTGGCGGCCACCTCCCAGTCCTGACGCTGGGCGACGGCCAGCAGGTCGCGGAGTTGGTTTTCGACGGTCTGGTTTTTATCCGCCGTGCTCACACGACAGTAGATCGCCACGCGTTTGGTCAGGGGTGTTCTCCGATCCGATGTTGGGAGAACAGACTCTCATGAATTGGCAGGGCGTCAACGAGATCGGGGGCGGTCTATGCTGATGCGTGATCGGGGTTAACCCCCAGTCTGTCGGCCAATACGGCGCAGATGGCTGCGGCTATTGCGGCGGCGCCTAAAGCGTCCAGACCGAAATGCCGGTAGGCTATCGTTCCCAGCAGACCTCCGACCAGTAGACCGAGCCAGAGCAGCAGATGGGGAAGCCAACCAAGTCGGTCGCCCCCGAGCAGAGCCGTGGTGATGGCTTTGCCCAGCTTGACCAATGTCCCTGTCATGTAGGTCACGCCGATGCGAACCTCGCCCTCTTCGACGAAGACGGCATTCACCGCACCCATCGCGAAAACCATTCCCACGACAGCGAAGTCCGTGGCCCCGAAGTGAGCGGTGACGGCGGCAAGGCCCAGCAGCACGGCCACAAATATCAGGACCATGGGACGTCGATGGGATTTGGCCAATCGACCGACCACGGCCCCCAACATCACCCCGATGACGAAGAGGCCGACAAGGCCCGCAGCTACTCCTGCTGCTGCCCAGTCGTTCGCCAAGCCTACTCCGATCCGGGTCGTATTTCCGCTCATGAAGGAGACGAAGAACCCGCCCAAGCTGACAAAGCCGATAGCGTCCACATATCCGGCGATGCTGGACAGGCAAGCCGCCAGCAGCCGCACTTGTCGATCATAGCGGGTCATGGACTTCACCTAACATCGACGCCCTCGGAGCGACGCGCGCGACCTTAAACTGAAGGTGGCGTCGTCTAATCCAGCGGGATGATGAACATCTGGCTGTAGCCATGGTGGCCGTCGCTCGTGGGGAAGACGACGAAATCGTCACCCGCCTTTTCAACCGCGTCGCGCACCACATCATTGAAAGCATCGGGCTGGGCAGGATTGGCGATCAGGAAATAGCCGTCCTTGTCCCGCCTAACGTCGTAGGCGGTAGACGCTTCCAACAGCCTGTCGAGAAATCGCCCCATAGGCGAATAGAAACACTGCTCACCGAACGCTTCAAGCTTCACGGGAACGAAATCGCTGGCTCGGGAAGCACTTGGGCGTGGGTTACGCATTTTTACGTAACGCGCATGTCCTCTGCCAGCCCCAGACCGTCGCTGGAAACAGATGATGTCAGGCGCAAAATATCGACTACGCCATGACTGGGTTTGCGGGCCGTGAAACACAGCCATTTCCACCCCAGTTTCCGAGAACGGTTGCGGCGGCCTTTTCGGGCGATCTTCCAGCCAAAGACATCGTGATCAGGCTGGAGCCTGTTTCCATCGACCATCAAGGCGAGCGCACTGCGCTCACCTGCGTCTGGCCCTTTCGCCTTCGTCATGTCCTCGCCTCTGGCTCGGACCTGCCGGTCGAAAGAGCGCAGCCGAGTTTTAAGATCAGGTCAGAACCAAATCCCCCCTTTTAGTGACCTTGCTAGGATACCTTATAAGGAAGGCCACTAAAGAAGGGCTTTTGAAGAGAGCCGATTGGTCGCTTCGCTCCTCTCTCTCAAAAGCAACACGACACGCGTAGATATAAATGCCGACGCGACACTTCCTCGACTATAAATAAACCGTGGCGGACAACGCTGGAGGTCATGTTCCAGCGAGATCAGCAGGTCGATCTGGTCCGTCACATCATATTCTGACCTGACGAGACCTTTACGTGAATCATTTTGAACCCCTCTGGGCGAAATATTACGCCCCACACCTGACCAAGACCGAGATCGGCCAACTCCGAAGAGCCAAAGAGGGAAGCCAGTCGATCCTTCTCACTGACATCATCCAGAAGCAGGGCTTCGATGCTGGGCGGCGTGTCTACATGCCAGTGGCCACCAAAAAGGATGTGCCCGGCAGGAACCACTACGTCGTGGCGGGTCTGATCGAAGAGCATGGCGACACCGACTGGGACCAGCAGTGCCTGTTCGCGAACACACTGCGGATCGCCACCGCGAACGATGATGACTACGCAACGCCCAAGGCTCGCGTTGTCGTCGCCCCACATCATATTCTGACCGTCGAGTTCGATGACCGGAACATAACCTTTTTCCAGCAGCAGCTCGGCTGGCTACGCTCGTCTGGAACGAAACTCGATAGCGTGGTCGGCCAGTTCGTTGCCCATTTGCGGGATCGCTATGCCGACGTCGCTGGACTGACCGTCGTCTATTCCGGTCACAAGAGCCTCCATTTCCACTTCGTGCTTGCGACCGAGTTTCTGACTGGCGCGGTGCCCGAGCCGACCAGTGCGCGACTGGGTTTTCAGAAGGCATGGGATCGGCTGCGAGACGAGTTCGAGAATTTCGTGCCCTTTAATCTGGCTGACGTGACCCCCGTTTCTCATCCAGCCATAACAAGAGTCCGAGGTTGATCTGGGTAGAGATTGGTTGGGTTGGCAATAGGGCGGCCTGCGCAGCCGTCAACCAGCGCAGCAGGCCGCCCGGCGTTTCCAGCAAGGGCTTGCGCGTAGGCCTGCGGCGTCAGCCAGCCGAGCTTCGAGTGCGGTCGCCGTTCGTTGTAGTCACGCCGCCAGGCCTCGAGCACCGCGCGCGCGTGCGGCAGGGATCGAAACAGCGTCTCGTTCAGCAGCTCGTCACGCAGGCGCCCGTTGAAGCTCTCATTGAAGCCGTTCTGCTGGGGCTTGCCCGGCGCGATGTAATGCCAGCCGACGCCGGTGTCGTCGGCCCACGCCAGGACGGCGTTCGAGGTGTATTCCGTGCCGTTGTCGCTGACGATGGTGTCGGGTCGGCCCCGCTGCCGGATGACGGCGTCCAACTCTCGCACCACCCGAGCGCCCGACAGCGAGGTGTCGGCCACCAACGCCAGGCACTCGCGGGTGCAGTTGTCGATCACCGTCAGGATGCGGAAGCGCCGCCCGTCCGTCATCTGGTCAGAGACGAAGTCCAGCGACCAGCGCTGGTTGGCCACCAGCGGCAGGTCCAGCGGTCTCCGCGTGCCCATTGCTCGCTTCCGCCCGCCGCGCCGGCGCACCGTCAGCCGTTCCTCACGATAGATCCGCTGAACCCGCTTCTTGTTGACCGCATGGCCCTCGCGCCGCAGCAGGACGTGCAGGCGGCGGTAGCCGAACCGGCGACGCTCCTGGGCGAGGGCCCTCAGCCGGTCGCGCAGGGCGCCGTCGTCCGGGCGCGTCGCCTGATAGCGCACGCTCGTCCGATCGACGCCCAGAACACGGCACGCCCGCCTTTCGCTCATCTCGTAGGCGGCTTGCAGATGACCAGCCGCCTCGCGCCAGCCGGCGGGCGTCACCACTTTTTTCCCAGCAGGTCCTTCAGGGCCACGTTGTCCAGCATCGCGTCCGCCAACATTCGCTTGAGCCGGGCGTTCTCGTCTTCAAGCGTCTTCAGCCGCCGAGCCTCCGACACGTCGAGCCCGCCGAACTTGGCCTTCCATTTGTAAAAGGTCGCCGAGCTGACCCCGTGACGCCTACACACCTCCGCCGTCGTCACTCCGGCTTCCTGCTCCCGCAGGATCCCGATGATCTGCTCTTCCGTGAACCTTGATCGCTTCATTCTGTCCGTCCTTCGTTAGGGCGGACTCTAGCTATTCCTGGAGGAGTTTCAGGGGGTCACGTCACCGGCTTCGAACGCAATATGGTCATTCTGAGCGACGAGTCCGCCTATGGAAAGCGTCGCCTGATCGGCGAGGCGCGGGCGCCGGTCGATCGGGCGCGGCGCAAGCTGGAGGCCAGTCCCTCCAATCCTCGTTTCGTCTCGGACTATCGCCAGGCGCTCCAGGCCTTCATCGAGGATCACCGCGAGGCGGCGGATCCGGGTCTTATCAAGAGATATGAGCAAGACCTGCGTGACCTCGGCACGGGCTCCGCCGCCGTCAGGGGAACCGGAGACTGAATGGCCAAGGCAAGGCCCAAACGAGGTCCGCTCAGCATATGCCGGTCCGGCTCATTGATTTCGCAGGTGGTGCTGAAGCATCGCTCATCTGAAGCGACGCTGGAGGTTCGAACCCTGGCGGGCGAGGTGCTGCTTTCGCACGAGTTGCTGCAAGCGCCTGCCTCCCATCAGCTCCTGGGGGACGGCCGCTCGGTGCTGCTGGCCGTGCTCGCTCCGTCTGATGATGACGCCGACGCAGACTACGCTCTCTATAGGCTCGACATGGAAGCCGGCGAGCAGCGTCTTGTCGGGCGCGCTTCAGATCACCAGGTCGCTGTGGCCGAAGACCGTCTGGCCTGTTTCCGGCGCTCCTGTCTGACGGTGAAGACCCTGGAGGGATCGGATATCTTCTCCATCCCGATGCCCGAAGATGACGGGCATCGGGCCCTGGCCTTTCTGCCTGATGGACGCCTCGCCGTTTCGGCGCGCGCTGCAGCGAACGGGGCCCCGGTTGACGTCGTCATCCTGAATGGAGAGACGGGCGCGATCGAAGTGCGATGCGAAAGTCAGGCGGCTTCGGTCTATGATCGCTTTGCGCCCGGCGTTTTCGCTGTTGATCCCCGCGGGGAATTTCTTGTTCTTGCAGGCTATTATTCTGGATTGGTGATCTTCGATCTGGCGTCGGGCGCCAATGTCGCCGCCCGCTTCGCGCCCCATCCGCTTGATCTTGCCGAGGGCCATGTGGCGACCCACGATCATCACCACTATGCCAGCGTCGCCTTTGACGAAGGCGGGCGGTTCATGGCGGCGACCTATCGTCCGGGGTGGGTCAGCCTCTGGACCCGCAATGGCGAGATCGTGCTGCGCGAAGCGCCGTTCGTAAACCCCAAGGGCGAGCGTCTGATCGCATTCGACGACAGCGATCTCGTCTATTTCGATTCCATGGGCGATGTAGCCCGCTTCGCCCTGCCGCCGGGATAACGCAGGCAGAGGATGTCGCCCGGGCCTTTACCCTTGGCGGGCTCCTGGCGGCCGGGATCGATGAAGCCCATGTGCGGGCGACGGGCATGAAGAGTTTGTCAGCCTCCCCCGACCGCCTGCGCCAGAAGCTCCAGCGAGCGCACCCGCGCGACGGGGTCCCAGATCTGGCTGGTGACCATCAGTTCGTCAGCGCCGGTTTTGGCGATGAAGGCGTCCATGGTCGCGCGCACCGTCTCGGGCGAGCCGACGGCTGAACAGGCCAGGGCGGCGTCGATCATGCCGCGCGCGGCGCCGTCCAGGCTTTCGTAGTAGCCCTCGACAGGGGCCGGCAGCTTGCCGGGACGGCCGGTTCTCAGATTGACGAAAGCCTGCTGGACCGAAGTGAAGAGGAGGCGCGCGGCCTCGTCCGTCTCGGCGGCGAACACATTGTAGCCCAGCATGGCGTAGGGCTTGTCCAGGTGCGCCGACGGCCGGAAGGTCTGGCGATAGACGTCCAGCGCCCGCATCATGTCGCCGGGCGCGAAATGGCTGGCGAAGGCGTAGGGCAGGCCCAGATGGGCCGCCAGTTGCGCCCCATAGGTCGAGGACCCCAGAATCCAGATCGGCACGTCCTGGCCCTCGCCGGGGTTGGCGATGATGCGCTGATCCGGGGTCGCGGGGGCGAACCATTGCATCAGCTCCATCACGTCCTGCGGGAAGGCGTCGACGTCGCCCTGAAGTGTGCGGCGCAGGGCGCGGGCCGTGGCCTGATCCGAGCCCGGCGCACGACCCAGGCCCAGATCGATACGGCCGGGATGCAGGGCGGCCAGCGTGCCGAACTGCTCGGCGATCACCAGGGGCGCATGGTTGGGCAGCATGACGCCGCCGGCGCCGACGCGAATGGTCTTGGTCGCCGCCGCCACGGCGCCGATGACGACCGAGGTCGCGGCGCTGGCGATGCCCGGCATGTTGTGGTGCTCGGCCAGCCAGAAGCGTTTGTAGCCCAGTCGCTCGGCGTGGCGGGCCAGGTCGAGGGTGTTGGCCAGAGACTGCGAGACATCGGAGCCCTCGGGCACCGGGGCGAGGTCGAGAATGGAAAGCGGGATCATCCGTCCGATATGGGGCCGCGCGTCAGCGGCGCCATACCAAACGGTGCAGAGATCGTTCGATCAGATGCTCACGCCCGTGGAGCGCATGATCTCGGCGCGCAGTTCGGGCATCCCCGCGCCCTTTTCTGCCGAGGTCACCAGCACGGCCGGGAAGGCGGCGGGGCGTTTGGAGATGGCCTTCAGCGTCTCCGCCTGGACCTTCTCGACCTCGCCCTTCTTCAGCTTGTCGGCCTTGGTCAGGACGATCTGATAGCTGACGGCGGCCAGATCCAGGGCCTTCAGCGCATCGTCATCGACCTTTTTGAGGCCGTGGCGGGCGTCGATCAGCAGATAGACACGCTTCAGCGTCACCCGGCCGCGCAGATAGTCGCGCCCCAGGTCCTGGAACTTCTTCACCGTCGTCTTGGACGCCTTGGCCCAGCCGTAGCCGGGCAGGTCGACCAGACGCAGACGGCCGTCCAGGTCGAAGAAATTGACCTCGCGCGTCCGGCCCGGCTCGTTCGAGGCGCGCGCCAGCTTGTGCATCCCGACCAGGGCGTTGATCAGGCTGGATTTGCCGACGTTGGACCGGCCCGCGAAGGCGATCTCGGGCAGGTCAGGATCGGGCAGTTGCTCGATCTTGGCGCAGCCCAGGACGAAGGTCGCCGGGCGCGAAAACAGCACACGCGCCGCCTCGATCTCGGCGTCCGAGTATTCTCCGACCTTGGGCTCTGCCGACGGTTCGTCCAATGGGTCAGGCTTTCTTGAAACGGGCGAGGAAGGTGTCGATCGGGTTCTCGGCCTTGAAGCGGTGCATGATGACATACTGCTGCGCGATCGAGAGGATGTTGTTCCAGGCCCAGTAGATCAGCAGGCCGGCCGCGAACGGGGCCATGATGAAGGTGAAGATGAAGGGCAGGAAGGCGAAGATCTGGCGCTGCATCGGGTCCTGGGCCGGCGGGTTCATCGACTGCTGCAGCCACATGGTCAGGCCATAGACGATCGGCAGGACGCCGAGGTGCAGCGGGCCGTTCAGCAGGCTGCCGACCAGCGGCAGGGTAGCCGGGTCCCACGGAATGGCGCCGAACAGGTTCCAGATCGTCGACGGATCGCGCGCCGACAGGTCGCGAATCCAGCCGAAGAAGGGCGCGTGGCGCATTTCGATGGTGACGAACAGCACCTTGTACAGGGCGTAGAAGACCGGAATCTGCACGACGATGGGCAGGCAGCCCGCCAGCGGATTGATCTTCTCCCGCTGATACAGGGCCATCGTCTCCTGCTGCTGCTTCTGCGGGTCGTCCTTAAATTTCTTTTTGATTTCCTCCATCTTGGGCTGGAGGGTCCGCATCTTGGACAGGCTCTCGTAGGACTTGTTGGCCAGCGGGAACATGATCAGCTTGACCACGACGGTCAGGGCCAGGATGGCCAAGCCGAAGTTGCCCAGAACGCCATAGAAGAATTCCACGATCATGAAGATCGGGCGCGTCAGGAAGAAGAGGTGACCCCAGTCGATGGCGTAGACGAAGCGCGGCAGGTCCAGGCTCTTTTCATAGCCGGCCAGGATTTCGTTGCGCTTGGCGCCGGCGAACAAACGCTGGGTCTCTTCGATCTGGCGACCCGGCTGGATGGTGCGGGTCGCGCCCAGCATGGCGGCTTCGTGCACGTTCAAACCGTCAGGGTCGCGCACGGCGAAGCGCCCCTCGATGGCTTCCTTCTGGTCCGGGATGAGGGCGGCCATCCAGTATTTATCGGTGATGCCCAGCCAGCCGCCGGTCGACTGATTTTCAATGCGCGGCTTCTTGGCCCAGTCCTTGTACTTGACCTGTTCCGTGGTGAACTTGCCGTTCGCGCCGAAGGTGCCGATGGCGCCTTCGTGCAGGATCATCTGCTTGCCCAGATCGGTCGGCACGCCCTGGCGCTCGACGCGGCCATAGGGAGCGATAGTGATCGGCTGGCCGCTCAGGTTGGCGACGGTGTCGGTGACGGTGAAGACATACTGGGCGTCGATGGCGATGACGCGCGTGAAGCGCAGGCCGGCGCCATTGTCCCAGGTCAGCTCGACCGGGGTGGTCGGGGTCAGGCTTGCGCCCTTGGTCAGGCTCCAGACCGTGTTCGGGCCGGGAACGCCGCCGGGGACATTGGGGCCGCTCCAGCCGAACTGGGCGAAGTAGGCGTGCTCCATGCCCTGCGGACGGAACAGCTCGACCGGCGGAGAATTCTTGTCGAGCGTCTCTTTGTAGTCGGTCAGGTAGAGGTCATCGATGCGCGCGCCCTGCAGCGACAGCGAGCCCTTCAGGGTGGCGGTCTGGATCGGCACGCGCGCGGCCGTGCCCAGAGCCTGGGCGCGGTCGGTGACGAAGGCGTCGGGACGCGAGGCCGTGCTGGCCCCGGCGTCGCTGGTCGCCAGCTTCTGTTCAGCGGCGACAACCTGCTGCTGGCGGCGCATCTCGGCCTGTGGGCGCATCACCATGAAGTAGTACACGCCCATGATCAGGGCCGCGCACACGAAGAAGATGATGGTGTTGCGCGAATTCTCGTTCTGCATCGGGGTCAGCGGTCCTGGCCGGAGGGGCGCGAATCGTCAGAGGCGCGGGCGGGCGATTTCGCCGCATCTCCCATATCGGGAGCCGCACGCGGGGTTGCGAGCCTTGTAAGGGCCGATTTCACATCGTCAAGCAAACGGTCCCAGTCGCGGTCCGCCGTGCCCATGCGGGCGATGAACACATAGTCGCAGCCCGGACGCCCGTGCAGGGGCGCCAGCAGGCGTGCGGCCTCGCGCAGGCGGCGTTTGCAGCGGTTGCGCACCACCGCTCCGCCCACCTTGCGGGTGGCGGTGAATCCCAGGCGGATCGCGGTCTGTCCGTCCTGACGGTCCAGTTGCTGGACCACCACGGCGCCGCGGGCCTGAGAAACACCTTTGGCGGCCGCCAGAAACTGGGGCCGCCGTGTCAGGCGATCGATTTTCATCGGATCGGTCATGCGCCCGCCCTGAAGGGTAATGGGCGCGTGACGTTAGGCCGTCAGGCGCTTGCGGCCTTTTGCGCGGCGACGCGCAACAATCTTTTGACCGTTCTTGGTGGCCATCCGCGAACGGAAGCCGTGACGGCGCTTGCGCACGAGTCGCGACGGCTGATAGGTCCGCTTCACGTTCGGCTCCAGGGCTACAGGGTTGCACAACGGACAACAGTCATCCGCTGCAGGAGGCGGGCGTATAAGCGGCGACGACGGACGAGTCAACGCCGACAATCAATCTGAAACCCGCAAGGCCCCTGAAACCGCTAGAGAAGCGGAGCCGCGTCGGTTACGGAGCAGGGATGAACCGGGTCAAACGATTTCTGCCCCTCGCCGTCCTGCTGGCGGCAATCGCCCTGATCTTCGGCATGGGCTGGAACCGCTACCTTTCGCTGGACACCCTGCGCGAGCATGGTGCGGCGTTTCAGACCCTGGCGGACGAGCACTATATCCTGACGCTGCTGGCCCTGATGCTGGTCTTCGCCCTGCTGACCGCCAGCGTCGTGCCGGGCGTGGTCTTTATCACTGTGACAGCGGGCTATCTGTTCGGCCCCTGGGTCGGGGGCGTGGCCACGGCCTTTGCCGCCACTATCGGCGCCCTGGCCGTCTATTATGTGGGGCGCACGGCGCTGGGCGAATCCCTGCGCCGCCGCGCGGCCCAGGATACGGGCCTGCTGAAGAAGGTCTGCGAGGGCGTGGACAAAAACACCTTCTGGTATGTGCTGGTAGCGCGCCTTGTCGTGTCTGTGCCCTTCCACCTGATCAATGTGGCGGCGGGGGTCATGGCGGCCCCCCTGCGGCCCTATATGATCGCCACCTTCATCGGCCTGCTGCCGGCCCACATCATCTATTGCTGGATCGGCGCCGGGCTGAACGACATCCTGGTCGATGATCCCAATCCGAATCTGCAGAGCCTGTTCGCCGAATTCATGTGGCCGCTGCTCGGCGTGGCCTTCCTGTCGATGCTGCTGCCCCTGACGCTCAAATTAGTGCAGAAATGGCGTGCTCGGCACGGCATGGACGCCGCATGACGGAACGGAACGCCATCGACACCAGACCGCCCACACGCCCTCGCGACGCGACGGGCCTGACCGCGCACCTGACGGCTGTTCGTCTCCCGGATGTCTGGCGTGAGCGCTTGACGCCGCGCGCCCCCGACGGCCTGTCCAGCCGCCTTTTGCTGCTGACCGTGGCCTTCACCCTGGCCGTGGCCGCGCTGATCATCGTGCCCAGCGCCGCCTCCTTCCAGGAGCGCTGGCTGATGGACCGACTGCAAGGCGCCGAACTGGCCTCGGTCGGGGTCGAGGCCCTGCCCTACTCCGCCGTCGAGGATTCCACTGCGGAACAGTTGCTCAGTATCGGCGGCGTCCAGTCCGTCGTCGTCGGCGAACAAGGCGTGCGCCGCCTGCTGCTGCAAGCCCCCAACCTGCCGCGCGCGCCCGAACTGATCGACCTGCGCCAGCGCAATGTCGGCGCGCGCCTGCTGGACCCGTGGAAGACCCTGTTTGGCCACCCCGACCGCTCGCTGCGGGTCCAGGCCAAGCCGCGCTATCGCTCGGGCGACTTCATCGAGATCCTGGCTCCGGCCCAGCCGCTCAAGCTCGAACTGGAAAGCTTCCTGCTGAACAGCCTGACCATGTC
This sequence comes from Brevundimonas sp. CEF1, assembly GCF_051353055.1. Lineage (NCBI taxonomy): Bacteria > Pseudomonadati > Pseudomonadota > Alphaproteobacteria > Caulobacterales > Caulobacteraceae > Brevundimonas > Brevundimonas sp. CEF1. Next base: position 3,069,795 of record NZ_CP195593.1, on the reverse strand, counting down.
GCTGCTGATCGCCGTGGTCGCGGGGGCGTTGCTCTACGCCTCCCTGTCCTTCCTGGTGCTGGCGCCGTTGCGCCGAGTGACCCGCGCCATCGAGCGCTTCGCCGCCGACCCGGAAAGCCCTGGCGAGACCCCGTCCGACCGTCACGACGAGATCGGCCGGGTCGAGCGCGAACTGGCGCGGATGCAGGAGGAGGTGCGCCAGTCCCTGCGCTCGCGCGCCCGTCTGGTGGCCCTGGGCGAGGCCGTGGCCAAGATCAACCACGACCTGCGCAACATGCTGACCTCGGCCCAGATGGCGTCCGAGCGCCTGTCCAGTTCCTCCGACCCCCTGGTGGCCAAGGCCTTGCCCCGGCTAGAGCGCGCCCTGGGCCGCGCCGCCGCCCTGGCCCGTAACGTGCTGGAATACGGCAAGTCCGAAGAGGCCGCGCCGCAATTGCAGAAGATGCTGCTGGCCCGCGTCGTCGCCATCGCCGCCGAGGACGCCGGACTGGAAGACGATGGCGTGCGCCTGATCCGCGACCTGCCCGCCCGCTTCACCGTCAACGCCGACAGCGACCAACTTCACCGGATCCTGGTCAACCTGATGCGCAACGCCCGTCAGGCCATCGAGAGCGATCCCGCGCGCGAAAAGAAAGGCCGGATCACTGTCCGCGCCGAGGCCCGCGACGGCGTCGTGGCGCTGCGCATCACCGACGATGGTCCGGGCATCCCCGAGCGCCTGGCCGGACGGCTGTTCGAGCCCTTCGTCAGCGGTCGCGCGTCCAAAGGCACCGGCCTGGGCCTGACCATCTCGCGCGAGCTGGCGGCCAATCACGGCGGCGAGTTGCGCCTGCTGGGCACCGGCCCGGAGGGCACCACTTTCGAGTTGCGCCTGCCGGCCTGAGCGCCGCAGCCATTTCCCCACCCGGACGTTGTTTCGGTCTAGGCTGGAAAGGCCAAGCTTCGATCCGGCCTCATTTGTTCGCCAAGGACAGACCCATGACCCATGCCCCGCACCGCACCGTCCTGCTCGCGGTCGCCCTTAGCACCGCCCTGAGCGCCTTCCTGACGGCGCCGAGCCTGGCCCAGACCCCGAAGCCCGCCAAGCCGGCCCAGGCGGCCCCTAGCGACCCGGTGGCCGACCTGCTGCGCAGCCAGGGCGAGCGCTATCACCGCGCCCCGGATTCGGCCCAGGACCCCGACGAACTACGCCGCACGCAGGCGCTGAACGACGAAATCACGGCTCAGAACGACCTGGCCGAGAACGAGGACCGCGCCAACGCCGCCATCCACGCCAAGGCGCAGGCCCAGTATCAGGTGGAACTGGAGGCGGCCGAGATCGAACGCCAGCGCCACGAGGCGGACGTGAAGACTGCAGCCCAGGCCCAGGCCGACTACGAACGGCAAATGGCTGACTGGCGCGCCACCGTCGCCGCCTGCGAGCGCGGCGACCGCGCACGTTGCGACGCCGGTCGCCAGAACCCGAACTGAACTAGAGAGCGACCTCGGCCCGGCGCTCGGCGCTAAGCAGGCCCGCCTCCAACACCTCCATCACCGCCACGGCTTCACCGGGCGGGACAGGATTGGGCGCACCGCCCTGGATGGCGCGGGCGACGTCGGCGTAATAGGCGGGATAGTCGCCCGGCGGTCCCGCCACAGCATCTTGCGCCCCGGTCGCACCGTCGATGACGACGCCGGGGCGAGAATCGACGCCCCAGCCCGAAGCGCCCGGCGTCAGGCACAACTTCAGTTGATCTTCCTGAACATCCAGCCCGATCTTCAGCCAACTGGCCCGCGCTCCGTGGACGGCAAAGCGCGCGTCTGGCGCTGGCGTCGTCATGTCGGCGTGCAGGATGACCCGCTTGTCGGCATAACGCATTACGGCGTGGACGTAGTCCGTCGCGCGACCGCCAGGCCGCAGGATCGCCAGATCGCAGGTCACGCCCAGCGGGCGCCCGAACAGGACCAGAGCCTGATCAATCAGATGCGGCCCCAGATCGTACCAGATGCCGGCGCCCGGCCCGTCGCCCTCGCGCCAACGGTCGCGCACCTCGGGCCGCCAGCGGTTGAAGCTGCTCTCGAAGCGCACCACCGGCCCCAGCCGATCCTCGGCGATCAGGGTCTGCAAGGTCAGGAAGTCAGCGTCCCAGCGACGATTGTGGAAGACGGACAACAGCAGGCCGCGCATCTCGGCCAGGGCCGCCAGATGGCGCGCCTCGGCGACGGTCAGGGTGAAGGGCTTGTCGACCACCACCGCCTTTCCGGCCTGCAACGCCGCCTCGGCCTGCCCGGCGTGCAGGTCGTTGGGCGTAGCCAGGACGATCAGGTCGATAGCGGGATCAGCCAGCACGTCATCGAACGAGGCCAGGACGCGCGCGTCTGGCCAGGCGTTAACCACCGCCTCGACCTGACGGCTGACCACCGCCTCCAGACTCATGGCCGGGCAAGCAGCGATCAGCGGGGCATGAAAGGTCCGCCCGGCGTAGCCGAACCCGACCAGCGCCGCGCGCACCGGAGGAGGCACGCCGATCAGCCCTCGGCGGTCTCGCGACGCTTCATCATGGCGTCGAAGCTGTCCCAGACACCGTCGGCGCCGTGCCACGAGCCCTGCGTCGCCGCCTTGGAATATTCGGTGGCGCGGGCCTCGAAGAAGTTGGCGTGCTCGACGCCCGACAGCAGCGACTGCAGCCAGGGCAGCGGGTTTTCCGTCACGCCGTAGACTTCCGGCAGCTGCAGCTGGCGCAGGCGCCAGTCGGCGATGAAGCGGATGTACTGCTTGATGTCGTCCGGCGTCATGCCGTGGACCGGGCCCATTTCGAAGGCCAGGTCGATGAACTTGTCTTCCATCTCGACCACCGTCTTGCAGCAGTCGACGATGTCGTCGGCCACGGCCTTGGTGACCGCGCCCGTCTCCTTGTTGAAGGCGTGGTACAGCTTGATGATGCCTTCGCAGTGCAGGCTCTCGTCGCGCACCGACCACGACACGATCTGGCCCATGCCCTTCATCTTGGACTGGCGCGGGAAGTTCATCAGCATGGCGAAGCTGGCGAACAGTTGCAGGCCTTCGGAGAAGCCGCCGAACATGGCCAGGGTGCGGCAGATATCGGCGTCGGTCTCGACCCCGAACTGGCCCATGAAGTCATGCTTGTCCCGCATGGCCTCATATTCCATGAAGGCGCCGAACTCGCTCTCGGGCATGCCGATGGTTTCGAGCAGCAGGGCGTAGGCCGCGATATGGATCGTCTCCATATTGGCGAAGGACGCCAGCATCATCTTCACTTCGGTCGGTTTAAACACCCGACCGTAGCGCTCCATGTAGTTATCCTGGACCTCGATGTCGGCCTGGGTGAAGAAGCGGAAGATCTGCGTCAGCAGGTTCCGCTCGCTGTCGGTCAGGTTGGCGGCCCAGTCCTTGACGTCCTCGCCCAGCGGCACCTCTTCGGGCATCCAGTGGACCTGCTGCTGCTTCTTCCACATGTCGAAAGCCCACGGATAGCGGAAGGGCTTGTAGGCGGCGGAGGGGGTCAGCAGTCCGGCCGTTCCGGGGCGGATGATCGAGGCGTGGGCGTTCATCAAAATGACCTGAAGCGAATCCGGGAGAAGCGAGTTTCACCATGCGTCCGGTCGCGCGCGGCGCCAAGTCGGAATACGCCTATCTTGCGATCACATTTTCACTCGACCGCTAGATATGGTGGTCAGAGACGAATCAGATGGGGAGAAGCCTGGGGATGAGTTTCACCATTTACGGCGCCGCTGGCTCGGGATCGGTCCCGGTTGAGGCCGCCATGACCCTGATCGGACTGGACTATCGCGTCATTGAAGCCGTGACCTGGGAGGGCGAGGCCGAGCGCGACAAGGTCGCCATCGTCAACCCAATGCGCCAGATCCCGGCCTTGGTTCTTCCCAGCGGCGAGACGATCACCGAAAGCGCCGCCATCCTGATCTGGCTGGCTGACGCCTATCCGCAGGCGCGGCTGGGACCGATGCTCGACGATCCGCGCCGGGCGCAGTTCCTGCGCTGGATGAGCTTCATCCCCGCCTCCATCTATTCGATGTTCTGGGTGCGGGACGAGCCGTCGCGGCTGGCCGGCGATGACGCGGCGGCGCAGGCGGAACTGAAGCAGCGCACGCTTGAGCGCATCGCCGACTGCTGGCGCGTGATGGACAGCCAGATCACGCCGGGCCGCTTCCTGTTGGGCGAAGAGCTGAGCGTGCTGGACCTCTATGTCGCCGTCGCCAGTCGCTGGACGCCGCGCCGGGCGCGCTTCACCGCCGAGGCCCCGCGCATGGCCGAGGTCGTGCGCCGGGTCGACGACCTGCCCGCGCTGCGAGATTTCTGGACCGAACGCTTCCCGTTCGAGGACGAGCCCTAGGCCGCCGCCCGCTCCATGCGGGTCGCCGCCGCCTGCATGGCCTGATCAATGGCGGCGTAGAGCCGGACATGGGTGATCGGCTTGGCCAGGTGGCCGTCCATACCGGCATTGCGGCAACGGGCGGCGTCCTCAGGCATGGCGTCGGCGGTCACGGCCAGGATCGGCGCCGCCGCGACAGGCGTGTCCAGGGCGCGGATACGCTCGGTCGCCGCCAGCCCGTCCAGCCGCGGCATCCGCAGGTCCATCAGGATCAGGTCGAAGTCGCCCGACTGCGCCTGTTCGACCGCCTCGACTCCGTCCACAGCTTCCACCGTCTCGCAGTGGGCGGCGGCCAGCATCAGCCGCATCATCTCGCGATTGACCGGGTGGTCATCGACAATCAAGACGCGCAGCGCCCGGTCAGCCTCGGCGGCAGGGGCGGCCTCCTGCGTCACCGTCACCGGCGCCAGGGGAAGGCTGAGGGTAAAGGTCGAGCCGCGTCCCGGCGCGCTGTCGACCACGATCCGTCCGCCCATGCGGCGCATCTGGGCCAGGGCCAGGGGCAGACCGACACCCGCGCCGATATGTTCGCGGCGCAGCGAGTCGTCGCTCTGGGCGAAGGCTTCGAACAGGCGCGGCATGAAGGCGGGATCAATGCCGCAACCGGTGTCGGCGACCTCGATCGTCAAGGCGTTTCCGTCATGCCGCGCCGTCACGCGAACCTCACCCTGATCGGTGAACTTGACGGCGTTGGCGATCAAATGGTGCAGGGCCTGACGCAGACGCCGGCGGTCGCCGCTGAAACCGCCTCGGGCGCTGGCCTCGATGCTCAGGGCCAGAGGCAGGCCCTTGGCTTCCGCGTTCAGCCGCGACGGCGCCGCCGCCTCGTCCAGCAAGGTCGCTACGCTCAGGGGCTCGCGGGCGACGTCTTCGCCGCCGCGCGAGAACTCCAGCACGTCTTCGACCAGCATCAGCATGGCCTCGCCCGAACGACTGATGGCCTCGATCTGCGGCCGAACGTCGGCGGGCAGATCGTCCCGGCGAGACAACAGGTCAGCATAGCCGGCGATGCCGTTGAGCGGCGTGCGCATCTCATGGCTCATCAAGGCCAGGAAACGGGATTTGGCGGCGTCGGAGCGTTCGGCCCGCGCCTGGGCCTCGACCGCTGTTCGGGTCCGCACCTGCAGACGCGCGATCAGACGGTGGCGCTCGCTCATGACGGCGCTCAGCGGCAGGGCGATCACCACCAGGGCCAGAAGGAAGGTATGGTAGAAGCCCATCAGGCGCATGCGCGGCGGAACGGCCGCCAGTTCGGGCACATCGGCGACGGGCGTCAGAAGAATGGGCCCATGCCCCGTCAAGGTGCTCACGCCGCTGATCACCATGACCATGATCAAGCCCAGCGCCGTCCACGGCGGCGACAGACGAAGGGCGATCAGCATCAGCGGCGGCACCACGGCAAGCGCCAGGGCGGCGGGTTGGCGGAAGACCCAAATCGAGATCGCCCCCAGAAGCAGGAAGAGGCCAATCGTCTCGAACGGCCCGGCCGAGCGTTCCTCGCGGAAGCGATGCGCCCGCGCCAGCAACAGCAGGCTGGGCGTGACGATCAGCAGGCCCAGCAATTCCATGGTGAACATGTGCTGCCAGACGAAGGCGGCCATGGGCGGGCTGTAGCCGCGCAGTTCGATCCCCATGAGGACCGCAATGGTGGTGGTCAGGAAGACCGTCGGCGCCGCCGCGAACACGACGAAGGCGAACAGACGGCGCGGTCGCCGCATGTCCAGGGCCGCGCCGCCGAAACGACGCGCCAGAAGGCCAGCGACCAGGACCTGGCCCAGGTTCAACACCACATTGGTCCAGAGGAAGGGCAGGCTGTCGCCGCGCAGAACATTGCTGCCCAGGTTCAGCGCCACACAGGTCAGCAGGACGGCGATGGCCTTGCGTCGCCGAAGCTGCAGCAGGGCCGCCAGCATGACGCCGTTGGCGGGCCAGACGATCACGGCCTGGAAGGTTTCGGCGCTCCATTGACCAAGCAGAAGACAGGCGACGAACAGAAGGACGTAGGCGACAGGCGGCGGCCCCGCCTCTCGCCCTGCATCATGGCGAAACAACCGCCAGCGTCCTGCCATGCTCGAACCTCGCCCCATCCCCGAGCAGATCGTGGGGTCCAAGTGTAAAAAAATCCTGTTCTTCGGAATGCGCGGAATCGCTTAGGACCAAGGTCGAAGACCTAGATCAGGCCCAGCGTCCGAGCCTCCACCTCAAGTCCCTCGCGGAACTGCGGCGCGGCCAGGCCGATCAGAGCGCGAGCGCGCTGGTCGGCCGTCAGACCGCGTAGATTGACCCAGCCATGCTCGGTGACAACGATCTGGGTGTCGTTGCGCGGCGTGGTCACGGGGCCGTCCAGACGGGCGACGATGCGCGAGGCCATCCCCCTGGCTGCGGTCGAATGACAGGCGATGATCGACTTTCCGCCCTCGGAGGCCGAAGCGCCGCGCACGAAGTCCAGTTGGCCGCCCGAGGCCGTATATTGGCGCCCATTCAGATACTCCGAGCAGCAGGCGCCGAAGAGGTCGATCTGCAAGGTGGCGTTGACCGAAACCATCTTGTCGTTGCGCGCGATCACCGCCGGGTCGTTCACATAATCGACCGGATGGGCCTCCAATGCCGGGTTCTCGTGCAGGAAGTCATAGGTGCCATGGTCACCCATGGCGAAGGTGAAGACGGTCTTGCCGGGGTGCAGGGTCTTTCGGGCGTTGGTCACGACCCCCGCCTGCATCAGCGCGACCAGACCCGGCGTCAGCAGCTCGGTGTGGATGCCCAGGTCGACATGATCGTGCAGGGCAGCGCAGACCGCATCCGGCAAGGCGCCTATGCCCATCTGCAAGGTCGAGCCGTCCTCGATCAGGCCGGCGATGAGGCCGCCGATGACCAGATCCTGCGGCTGCTGCGGGGCCTTGCCCGCCTCCAGCAGGGGCGCGGCGTGCTCGACCAAGGCCGTGACCTGGGACACGTGCACGGTGCAGTCGCCGAACACCCGCGGCATATGCGGATTGACCTCCAGGATCACCCGCCGGGCCGTCTTGGACGCCGCCAGGGCATAGTCGGTATTGGTCCCGAAGCTGAAGAAGCCGTCGGCGTCCATCGGCGAGACCGTGGCCAGCAGGGTGTCGACGCCGATTTCCTGCGTCAGGACCTTGGGCGTCTGCTGAAAACCGGTCGGCACGAACCAGACGGCCTGGCGCCCTTCCTCTATGCCGCGCGCCTCCAGCTTTCGCTCGATGGCGCCGTGGAACAGGCTGTGGGGGCGCAGGCGATCGGTCAGGTCGAAACGCAGCACCGTGTCGCCGGCGATGGCCGTGGACAGCAGGTAGTAGATGTTGATGTCGCCGACCTCGTTCGCCTCAGCCCGGTCAGCCAGGGCCTTGAGCAGGGCGGGCGGCTGGCCGACCCCCAGAGCCATGGCCACCTTGGCGCCCGACGGGATCAGGGCGGCGGCGGCGGCCGGCGACATTAGTCCTTCTGCATACTGGGCAGCGAAATCGGTCATGGCGCTTCCTCGAACGGCCGTTGGGCTCTGTTCGCTCCGTTATCCGGCGCCCGCCGTCTTCCGACCGCTAGACATTGGTCGAAGGTGCGTCCTGCAAGGGTGCGCCATGCAGTCGTTGGCGACGCCCCACGGCATAGGCGATCAACCACAACAGCATGGCCCAGGCCGCGCCGACGCTCCATCCAGCAAAAACATCTGAGGCCCAATGAGCCCCCAGATAGATGCGGGTCAGACCGATCAGCAGGGCGATCAGGATGGCGCAACCCAGGACATAGGCCTTCAACCGCTTGGTCGGCACGGCGCGCGTCAGCATGACCCCCAGGGTCAGATAGAAGACGGTCGACAGCAGGGCATGGCCTGAGGGGAAGCTCGCGTTCAGGGTCTCGACCGCCTGAAACTCCAGCGGCGGGCGGTCGCGCTCGAACAGGGCCTTCAAGCCTTCGCTCAGCGCCACCCCGCCGGCCAGACCAATGACCAGCAGCAGGGCCGACAGCCGCTTGCCCTGGATCAGCAGGAAGCCCAGGGCGATCAAGGCGAACAGGGTCAGGACCGAAATCCCGCCCAGCGAAGTCAGGTCGGCCGCCGCCTCATGCAGCCACCACGGCCCCCAGGGCCGGCCCGGATCATCGGCGAAGGGCCGCACGGCGTGCAGCACCGCCTGGTCAAAGGCCTGACCATCGGCCTCGCGCATGTCGTCGGCCACTTCGATAAAGGTCAGGGTGCCCAGGGCCACGACCAGCAGGGCGGCGACGGCGGCGATTTCGGTGCGGGCCACGCGCAGGGCGCGGGTCAGGAAGGCGGTCGGATGCGGAGCCATGGGCCGCTAACGGTCAAGCTGAAGCTGCGTTCCCTCGCCCCCGTCATCACGCGTTTGTGATCGCGCATATCCGTCGGCTTGGCGGTTGTCTTTTCCGACTTTTCCACAGCCCCCGGCCGGTGAATCTGTGGACCCCACATCGCCCCGGCAAGATCAAGTCTTTACCTGGCATTAGCGATATGCGCCCATACATCTAGCCGAGCACGGGAACAGAGACACCATATCTAGTGTTTCAAACCGGCACGGTCTTCTTACGATTTTGATCGGGGCAAGGATCAACATGGCTGGCGGCGAAGCTCTGCAGACGACGGAATTCACGACGGTTTCTTCGCCGCCGCCCGAAGGCAAACCGCATCTGAAAGTGGTCTCCGGCCTGACCCTGGATCGCTCGCGCGACGCCGTGCTGACCGACTTCGGCAAGAAGACCCTGGAAGACCGCTACCTGCTGCCGGGCGAGAGCTATCAGGACATGTTCGCCCGCGTCTCGACGGCCTATGCCGACGACGCTGAGCACGCCCAGCGCATCTACGACTACATGTCCAAACTGTGGTTCATGCCCGCCACGCCGGTCCTGTCGAACGGCGGCGCCGATCGCGGCCTGCCGATCAGTTGCTTCCTGAACGCCGTGGGCGATAGCCTGGACGGCATCCAGAACGTCTGGAACGAGAACGTCGCCCTGGCCTCGAACGGCGGCGGCATCGGCACCTACTGGGGCGGCGTTCGCTCCATCGGCGAGAAGGTCAAGGGCGCGGGCCAGACCAGCGGCATCATCCCCTTCATCCGCGTGATGGATTCGATGACCCTGGCGATCTCGCAAGGGTCGCTGCGTCGCGGCTCGGCCGCCGTCTATCTGGACATCCACCACCCCGAGATCGAGGAGTTCCTCGAGATCCGCAAACCCTCGGGCGACTTCAACCGCAAGTCCCTGAACCTGCACCATGGCCTCAACATCACCGACGAGTTCATGGAGGCGGTGAAGACTGGCTCCACCTTCGACCTGAAGTCGCCCAAGGACGGCGCGGTCATGAAGACCGTCGACGCCCGCGCCCTGTGGACCAAGATCCTCGACATCCGCATGCAGACGGGCGAGCCCTATCTGATCTTCTCGGACACGGTGAACCGCCAGATGGCGCCGCACCAGCGCGACCTGGGCCTGAAGGTCAAGCAATCGAACCTGTGCGCCGAGATCATGCTGCACACCGGCCGCGACCACCTGGGCGTGGACCGCACCGCCGTCTGCTGCCTGTCGTCGGTCAACGCCGAGACCTTCCTGGAATGGCGCGAAGAGCCGAAGTTCATCGAAGACATCATGCGCTTCCTGGACAATGTCCTGGAGGACTTCATCCAGCGCGCCCCGTCCTCCATGGCCGCCGCCGTCTATTCAGCCAAGCGCGAGCGCTCGGTCGGCCTGGGCCTGATGGGCTTCCACTCCTTCCTGCAGGGTCAGGGCGTGGCCTTTGAATCGGCCATGGCCAAGTCGTGGAACATGCGCCTGTTCAAGCACCTGCGCCGCGAGGCCGACAAGGCCAGCCGCACGTTGGCCGAGGAAAAAGGCGCCTGCCTGGACGCCGCCGACCAGGGCGTGATGGAGCGTTTCTCGCACAAGCTGGCCATCGCCCCGACCGCATCGATCTCGATCATCTGCGGCGGCACCTCGGCGGGCATCGAGCCGATCCCGGCCAACATCTATACGCACAAGACCCTTTCGGGCTCGTTCGCGGTCAAGAACCCCTACCTGCAGAAGCTGCTGGGCGAGAAAGGCATCGACACCGAGGCCGTGTGGAACTCGATCCTCGAACACGAAGGCTCGGTCCAGCACCTGGATACGCTGTCCGACGACGAGAAGGGGATCTTCAAGACCGCCTTCGAACTGGACCAGCGCTGGGTGGTCGAACTGGCCGCCGACCGCGCGCCGGAAATCTGCCAGGCCCAGTCGCTGAACCTCTTCATCCCCGGCGACGTCAACAAGTGGGACCTGCACATGCTGCACTGGTCCGCCTGGGAACGCGGCGTGAAGTCGCTCTATTATCTGCGCTCCAAGTCGGTGCAACGCGCCGCCTTCGCCGGCGCAGAGGACAAGGCCGAGGCCGAGATCGATCCGAACCAGCCGGACCTCTTCTCCGCTGCCCCCACCGACTACGATGAGTGCCTGGCCTGCCAGTAGGACCGCTCCCACCATCACAATCTGATGATCTCGCCGCCCGGAGGAACCGTCCTCCGGGCGGTTTCGTTTGAGCGGGACAGGATTGTGGCTTGAAAGAGGCCGTTGCAGTTCCCCCGCTTTAGTGCAGAGTGTGACTGTTAACGGCTTTGGGAGGGACCGTTGTGCGCGTAGAGGCTTGCCTCATTGGTGTTCTGATCGTCGTGGGCCTGCCCATGACGGCAAGCGCGCAGGCGATCGCTCCGTTCACCGGCTCCGTGGCCGCCAGGGGCGGCGAGGCCGTTCAGTTCGAGGACGCGGCCGCCCAACTGGACGCCGACATCGCCATGACCGCCGCGGACACGCCCTTCGGCGCGCCGCTCGCCTTGTCAGGATCGCCAGCCAGCCGCGAAGCCTTTGTCACCACCCGCAGCGAAGCCTGGTTCGCCGGCGACGGCTTCACCGACCGCCTGCGCGTCACCGCCAGGGGCGAGCCCCGCCGCGCCGACGGGGCGCCCGTGCCGCCGCGCGCGCTCGACGCCCGCACCTATGACGACGAAAGCTACGACGTCACCTATACGCGCGGCTGGGTCGCGGCTCAGGGCCGCACGGCCTCGGGCCTGGAAGTCTCGCTGACGCCCCACGCAGGCGTCGGCTTCGGCAGCGACGGCACGACGGCAGAGGCCGGCGCCACACTGAAGATCGGCGAGGGTCTGGATCGCCTGGCGCCCGACGGCGACGAGGCCTTTGGCGAACGGGCGCGCTGGTATGTCTACGCCGCCGGGTCCAAGCGCGCCGTCGGCTATAACTTCGCCCGCACCCGCGACGGCGACTTCGCCCGTTCCGGGATGAGCCACGACGAGGGCGCCTTCCTGGGCGATGCCTCAATCGGCGTGGCTTATCGCCGGGGCGCGCTGCAGGGATCGGTCGGCGTCGTCTATCGCGAGATCGAGGCCAATGGCATCAAGGCCTATGGCGGGATCAACACCGACGTGTCGGAAGGCCTGGTGGCCTTCCAACTGACGATCCGCCCCCGCGAATAGATCCTACTGAGATCGGGCCACGCCCTCGCGGCGGCTGTCGGCTCCGCCGTCCCAACGGCCGTTGCGCCACAGGGCGCCATGCAGGCCCGAGTTCTCCGACGTATTGGGCCGCAGCACGATGCCCCGCGCCGCCATGCCTTCCTGCAGGGCCTCGCTGAAGCCCTCGGTGTCGGCGCCGAAACCATCGCCCTTGGCCACGATATTGGGCAGGTCGAACGCCTCCTGAACCGGCAGGCCCCACCCCAGGGCCGCGATCAGGGCCTTGGCGTTATAGGCCAGGATGGACGAGCCGCCCGGCGAGCCCAGAGCCCCGACCAGACGGCCCTCGCGATCCATGAGGATGACCGGCGACATCGACGAGCGCGGACGCTTGCCCGCCGCCACGGCATTGGCCGCCGGCGTGCCGTCGGTCGCCGTCGGGACCAGGGAGAAATCGATCAGTTGATTGTTGAGGAAGAAACCGCCCGCCATCCGGCCCGAACCGAACAGGCTCTCGACCGTGGTGGTCATGCTGACGGCGTCGCCCTTGGCGTCGACAACGACGAAGTGCGAGGTGCCGGCCGGTTCACGCGTGGCGTCGGCGCCGACGCGCGGCGCGCCCGGCGGGGTCCCGAACGGCGCCGCACCGCGCAGGGCCGGGGCCAAGGCCGCGCGTTCAGCCACATAGGCCGGGTCCAGCAGACCCGCGACCGGCACCGAGACAAAGGCCGGATCGCCGAAATAGCGGTCGCGGTCGGCGTACATCAGCCGCTGCAGTTGGGCGAAGGCGGCCCAGGCCTCAGGACTAGCCGCCCCCTTGTCCAGATCCGGCGTCTGCTCGCCCATGGCCAATAGTTGCAGGATCGAGGCCCCGCTGGACGGCGGCGGCGGCACGCAGACCACATAGACCTTGTAGGGGCCGCAGACGGCCTCGCGCACCAGAGGGCGATAGGCGGCGATGTCGGCGGCGGTCAGCCCGCCCGGACGCGGCCCCTCGGCCACGGCGGCGGCGATCGCCTCGGCCAGACGCCCGGTTTGCAGGCCCGCCGCGCCTTCGCGCGCCAGGGTCCGCACCGTCTCGGCATAGGCGGGGTTCTTCAGCACGTCCCCGGCGACGTAGCGCGTGCCGTCCGCCTTGGTGAAATACTCCGTGGCCCAGCGGGTCTTGGCCTGCGGCGCATCGCTGCTGATCATCCCGGCCAGACGCGGGCTGACGACAAAGCCGTCCTGCGCCAGCTTCTCGGCGTCGCCGAACAGCTCGGCCCAGGGCAGAGCGCCATGCTGTTCCTGCGCCAGGGCCAGCATGGGCACCGCGCCCGGCGCGCCGGTCGAATGGCCGCTCAGCACCGCATCCACAAAGGCCAGCGGCCGCCCGTTCTCGTAAAACAGCTCCGGCGTGGCCGAGGCCGGCGCCATCTCGCGCCCGTCATAGACGGTCAGCGCCGCGCTCTCGGCGTCGTAGACCATCATGAAGGCGCCGCCGCCCAGACCCGAGGACTGCGGCTCGACCAGGCCCAGGACCGCCTGGATGGCGACGGCCGCGTCCACCGCCGACCCGCCGCGCGCCAGAATCTTCATCCCCGCCTCGACCGCCAGCGGATTGGCCGCCGACACGAAGGGGCCGCGCGCGGGCGCCTCAGCCGTCGTCGCAACCATTTCCACAGCCGTCGCCTCGACGACCGGCGCCGTGGCGCATCCCGCCAGCAAAACGGCGCCGACGGCCGCACTGGTCAGAATGAGTGAAATCTTGCGCCGAGGGTTCGACGTGGGGTTGGAATAGGCGCGCACGAAACGGCTCCTGCGGGGTTCAGGGAGAGGTTCATGCCTAGTGTCCCCGGCCCCAGAGTCCAAGCCTGCATTTTCTATCGGCATTTTCAGAAAAGCCGCTTGCCAGCCCCGGCCCCGCCCGCTAGATAGCCGCCCTGCCCGCAAGGCAGTGCGCGCCCGTAGCTCAGCTGGATAGAGCATCAGACTACGAATCTGAGGGTCGGACGTTCGAATCGTTCCGGGCGCGCCATTTTCTCCTACATTATCAATAGGTTTGATACACCGCCTTGGCGGTGGTTTCGGCGTTCATCGCGCTGGGGCACATATGGGGCACACTTGGCCTGAGTTGCCGCCTTCCAGCAGAGACCCACCGGCGTCGTTTGGCCGCCTGGCGCGCGCAGGCTTTTCATCAGATTTGAGCTGGCTGAAGCCGCAGGCTCGCCTACGCGTCCCATGAGCGGGACGCCTGAATGACCTGTCCGACTTCGCAGCATTCCCCTTGGGGCTGTTTCGCGACCGTGCGTGACGGCAGCGCAGTGATGCAGCCGGGCCTGCGGCCCTTGAACCGTTATCGATCCCGACGTTTCCACGCCCTTCAGGCGCTGTTCGAAAGCGTTTCCGGCCAGGCCAGGCGCCGTCAATGCACGTCGGGACTGCAGGGCGGCGCGGCGGATGAGGCCGGACGGGCGAGCCGGGCCCACGTCGCCAAAGGAAAAGGAAGGGTGGCTCGGGGCGCTCCAACAGGGAGCGCAGGCAGGAAGATTATCATGTCCAACCCAGCTGCAATTCCAGGCCAATCGCACCTCGCGCGCCCAGAGGTGTCGGACGAGCTCGACCTTCTCTCCGCCGTTCTTCGATGTGGAGCGTGTGTGGAGGGCGGTCGGGCCGCCGCCGCCGGGCTGCTCCGCGAGTTCGGAGGGTTGGCCGGGGTGTCGGCCGCCGATCCTTCAGCCCTGGCGCGCGCCGGTCTGACAGTGCGCGCCGCCGCTGAGATCGGGAGGGCCCGGTCCCTGGCGCTCGCCATGGCCAGGGCGGAAGCCTGTCGGCGACCTGTGCTGTCGTCCTGGACGGCGCTCATCACCTATCTCCGCGCCACCATGGCGCATGCGCCCCGCGAACAGTTTCGCGTCCTGTATCTCGACAAGCGAAACATTCTGATGCGCGAGGAACATCTGGCCCATGGGACAGTGGACCATGCACCGGTTTACGTGCGCGAAGTCGTGAGGCGTGCTCTCGAGATGTCCGCCTCGGCGATGATCCTGGCGCACAACCATCCTTCCGGAGATCCCACGCCCTCGCAGGCGGACATCGATATGACCCGACGGATCATCGACGCCGCCAGTGTCTTCGATATTCAGGTGCATGACCATGTCATCGTTGGGCGCGAGGGCAATCAGAGCTTTCGCGCTCTCGGTCTGATCTGAGGTCGTCATGACCCTTCACGCCATCGTCGCCGCCTTGGGCGGCGACCTCTATTCCGGGGGGCGACGCGCCAATGTGGCGGCTCCCGGACACAGTCGCGCTGATCGCTCAATCTCCCTGATGCTCGACGGCGATCATCTGGTGATCCACGGTTTCGGGTCGACGGACTGGCGCACAGTGCGCAGGCATCTGCAGAGCCTTGGTCTCGTCGACGCCCGAGGGCGTCTGACCGGTGACGGCGTCCCACCGTCTTCCCAGCCATTTTCCCGGGGGGATGACCCCCTGCTGTGTCCCTCTACGCGGCAGAGAATCGCGACGGCGCAGGCGATCTGGGGGCAGGGGCTGCGGCTGAATGACGGCGATCTTTGCCACCGCTATTTCCTGCGCAGAGGCGTCGATCTTCCGAAGGGCGTCACGGAACTGCGGCGACATCCTGACGCGCGAGTCGCCGTCTATCGGAACGCCGGACCGACCTGTCCGGCCCTGCTGGCCGCCGTTCGGGGCCCGGACGGCGTGCTGAGCGGGGTGGAGATCACCTATCTCGATCCCGACGGCAAGGTCGCGCGACGCCTTCGCCTGCCTCGCAAGACTGTGGGCGTCGTACCCCCGGGATCGGCGGTCCGTCTTTCGGCTCTGGATAGCCAGATGGTCGTGGGCGAGGGGGTGGTCACGACCCTGTCGGCCATGGCGCGGTTCGGTCTGCCGGGCTGGGCCCTGCTGTCAGCCGGCAATCTCGCCCGGTGGTCGCCGCCAGCGCCTGTGCGCCGTGTCCTGATCGCCGGCGATCGCGGTCGGGCCGGGGAGAGGGCGGCCCTGAACCTCATGGACCGGCTGAGGGTCATGGGGCTTGCAGCCTCGGTTCGGTTGCCGCCGCCTGGCTTCGGCGACTGGAACGACGCGGCGACCTGGAAAGGAGAGGAGGAAGGGCGGGACGGGGCGCCGGCATAGCGGGGATAAGCCCCGCCGACCGGCGGGAGAAGACCCATGACCCGTTCCGTTTCAAAAGCGCCCGCTTCGACGGCCCCCACGCAGACTCGCATCCAGGCCGTCGTGCGTCTGGGCGATCTCGACATCGCCCCCGAGAACCTTCGCCATGGCGAGGCGCCGGACGACGACATCCCGCAGCTGGCGGACACCATAGCCGCCGCCGGCCTCCTGCAGTTTCCGACCGTCCGGCCGGGGGCGGGGCGAAGACGCCGCCTACATGGTGCTGGACGGTCGCCGACGTCTGCTGGCCCTGCGGCTCCTGCGGGATGGCGGCTTCATCGACGACGATCATCCCGTCGAGGTCTTCGTCGAGACGGACCGGGCGCGCCAGGCCGCGGCGGTCGTCCTGACCAATACGGCCGTGCCCGTCCATGTCGCCGATGTCGTCGCCGCTATCGGCCGCATGCTGACGGCGCGTCTCGGCGTGAAGGCCATCGCCCGGGCTCTTGGCTATGGCGAGATTGAGATCCGGCGCCTGGCTTCCCTGTCGAAGCTCCCCGCCGTCGCCCTGGAGGCGCTCAAGACCGGCCGGATCACTCTGCGTCAGGCCAGGCTCCTTGCCCGGCTGAAGGACAAGGGTCAGCAGGTTGAACTGGCCCAGGCCGTTCTGGACGGCCAAGGCCTGCAGGAGTGGCGGATCCAGGAACAGCTTGGGGAGGGTCGCATCACCAACCGCGATCCCCGCTGCGGCCTCGTGACGCCCAAGCTCTATTCTACAGAGGGCGGTCGCACGGAGGCCGACCTGTTCGGGGAGCTGCCGCCGGTCCTGCTGGACCCGGAAGTCCTGACACGCGCCTGGCTCAAACGCGCGGCGGAGGTGGCGGCGCCTCTGGAGGCGGAGGGCCTGACCGTGCATCTCTGCGCGGGCGACCCCGACTCAGGCGACAAGGGGCCGGACCTGCCCGAGGATCTGGAGCAGCTCTACTACGCCTATGGCGGTCTTTCTGAGGCGGCGACCATCGTCTACCGCGCGGCGCGCGAACGCGCCCAGACGGCAGCCGAGGCCGTGGCGACGGTGGAGCCGGAGTCGCCCGACGAAGACGCCGCCGGGCGACTGGCGGCTTTCGTGCAGGCGCGGCTCGCCCAGGACCAGGCCGGCGCCGGGCAGCGGATCGCCACCGCCCTGGTGCTGAGGCCGTCGTTGCGGACCGGCGTCGAGGTCGAATGCTACGGACCGGCCGAGGAGGCTGAACCGGCCAGATCAGCGGCCGACGAGGCCGACGAGGTCGAGGACGCGACGGAAGAGCAGGGGCGACTTGTCCCTCGATGCGCCTATGCGCCGCCCCGCGCGGCGGCCCCGGCGCCCGAGGTCGAGGGCGTCAGCCATGTCCTGCATGCCACCCGTACGGACATGGCGACGCGGGGCCTGATCCGCGCCCTGGCGGACGCACCCGAGGTCGCTCTCACGGCCCTGGTCGCGCGCCTGTTCGGGACCGTGGCGGTCTGGCCGCCGGTCGGACGGTCCGAGACGGCGTTGGCGATCAGCGCCTCGGCCTTCAACCCGTCGGGCGGGCGCATCGTCGAGGCACTCGACGGCGCTGTGCGGGAACGCCTCGATGAGCGTCGTCGCGCCTGGGAGGCGTCGGGCATGACGATGATCGCCTGGGTCCATGCCATGGATTCGGCCGACCGGCTGGGCCTCCTGGCGGAGCTGACAGCCCTCAGCCTCGATCTTCGCGAAGATCGGACCAGTCTCGTGAGGAAGACGGCGAGGACCGAGGCCGCCGAAATCGCCGACCTCTGCGATGCGGACATTGCGCGTTGGTGGACGCCGGACGGCGCCTACCTGCGCCCGCATTCCCGGGAGCAGTTGCTGACCATGCTCGAGCGCATGGGGGCGGAAACCGATGCCGCCGCCCGCCTGAGGAAGGGCGACCTCGTCGCCTGGACGGAGGACCAGGCGAAGGCGCGCAACAGGGCCCCGGCCTGCCTGTCGTGGAGCCTGGCCTCCGAGGACGCTGCCGACGCAGGCGAGCGGCATGATGAGGGCGAGGCCATGAACGAAGACCCGGAGGTCGATAGCGAGGCCGACAGTGATTCGGCCTCGGGCGTCGGCGTCTTCGTGGTGACGCCGTCCGGTGAGGCGGCTCTGGTCGACGCCGTTGAGGGGGACGCGGCGGGCTGACCGGAGGGCCGGTTCCGTCGGTTGCGTCCGGCGGAACCGGTTCGGGGGAAGGAAGGAATGGGTCGGAGGGGCGCATACTAGCGATGCGGACTTTTCGGAAACGGGAGCGACCGTCCTGGACGGCGGTATCCGGTTTTGAACGGATCGACGATCTTCATCGGACCATCGGCCCGGCGCGCAAACGCCGGGCCTTCCTTGTGGTTGGGGGAAAAGGAAGGGCGGGCGCGGGCGAGCCGATTGGGCTTGCTGATCGAGAGCGCCGCCATGACCGCCGACATCTGGACACCTGAGAGAACTCAACAACTGACTGCCCTCTGGAAGGACGGCCGGACGGCCGCCTGGATCGCCGATGTCCTGGGACCCGGCGTCTCCCGCTGCGCCGTCCTGGGCAAGGTCTACCGCTTGGGCCTGGCGCGCGGTCCGGAGGACCGGCGCGTGCGCCCTGCGGCGCCGCCCCGGGCGACGCGGCGTCGGGAGGAGGTCGTCGCGTTTCGACCTGCGGCTCGCGAGCCCGGGCCGCCCAAAATCAGGGCGGCGCTTGCGCCTTCGGCGGCGATGATTGCGACGCCGTCCGACCCGACGACCACCATCCTGTTGGTCGGCGCCGGCCAATGCCGCTGGCCATACGGTCATTCCGGCGAGGCGGGGTTCGGCCTGTGCGGGCGGTCGGTCGCTCGCGGAGCCTTCTGCGCGGCCCATGCCGATATCGGCTATAAGAAGCCATCCTGCACGAGCGAGAGCCTGCTGAGAATGGTCGGCTTTGATTGAGGTTGGTCGCTGGTTCAGTGTGAAGGCCTATGTGGAGAAGGCGACGACGGCGCGGCCGTCGTCGCGACCCCGGGTGGCCGCATGGCCTCAGTGCTATCGGCGCGACGGCGCCGAAAGGCGTCCTCGTCCGAAGGGGGACGAGGACATGCCCCCACACAACGACTTCCCATCCTGACACGTCACCCCGGCCGTCAACGGCTTCGCCGTTTCCCTTCGCGGCCCTCAAGAGGAGGCCCGCTGCGGTGACTGCCGGGGGCCCCGACGTGGCCAGGGATGGGGTCGTTGCGCATGGGGCGCTTCGGCGTTTCAGAACTGGAATAACACCATGCACAGCTCGAACCCCGACTTCATCACGACCTTCGCGCCGAAGTCAGACACCGCCTTCGACGACCTGGCCGCTGCGCTGGGCGATCAGCGACCGCAAGCCTTGGACGAAGCCTTGGTCCAGCTCGGGCGAGCGCTCATGACCGAACTGCTGGACGTGATCGCGGACACGGCTCTGGAGGACTTTCAGACCCTGCTTGGCGAAGCCCTGATCGGCGCCTTCCATTCGGCGGCCGGGCGGATCGAACGGGACGCCGACCGGGCGCGCGATGTGATGCGGCGGCTCGACCGCGACTTCGATGGCTCGGAAGCCGCGGACGTTGAACTTCAGGAGGCGACCGCCAAGGCCCGCGCGGGAGACGCAGCGACGCAGGCGGCGGAACGTATCCGGGATGCGGCCTCCGAGGCATGGACGGTTTCCACTGGCGAGGTCTGGACCGCCTGGCGAGGCAGTCGCCGGGGGAGCTTCCTGACGGCCGCCCAACTGGAAGCCAAACAGGCCATACGCGCGCTTCGCGATCGGCGGGCGGGAGACGCGCATCACGCAGGACCGGTCGTGGCCTTCCGGGGCGCGCCATCGGCGGATGCGGCGGAGGACGCGGCGCGCATCTTCGACGCCCTCAACTGGGCGCTGGCGGAGTGGCCGGACATGGCGCTCGCGACGACCGGGGCAAAAGGGGCGGAGAAGCTGGCGATCCGATGGGCCCATCAGAAAGGGGTGACGCTCATCCTGGCCCGGGCCGACTTCGACACCCACGGCAAGGCGGCACCCTTCAGGGCCAACGACGACCTGATCGCGCTTGAGCCGACCTGCTGCCTGACGCTGGCGAGATCGCTCGACGAGGGGCGGTCGGCGGATGGACGACCGTTCGGGCCTGCGCTCAACCTCGGGCAGAAGGCGATGGAGCAGGGCGTCCGGCATCTGGCGGTTCGGTCGCGGCCGCACTGACGGAACAAGGGGCGCTGTGGCGTTTGATCCAACCCGCTCGGCTTCGGCCGGGCGGGCTTTTTTCATGTTGTCCGGACGGCATGGTCGATAGCGGCGTGTGGCCCAGGTTTGAGGCGAGTCTCTTTTTGCGAAGCTTTGATCAGGTGTCGGCGGTGTTGTCGGCGATGTCTGGAAATCTGCGGAAAGGGGCTCATTGCCGGTGTAATCGGGCCGGCTCGTCTCTCGCCTGAAGCCTCGCCCAGACACCGCATCCCGTCCGTGGACGTTGTCGCCGTTGCGGGCGCACCGCCGCGACCCGCTCAACGGCGGAGAGGGACGATGACGGAACACTATGCGGGCCTGGACGTGGGCGTGGCCGAGACGGCGATCTGCATCGTCGATCTGAAAGGCGAGGTGCGGCTGGAGACGACGGTGGCGACCGAGCCGGACGTCATCGCTCAGGCTCTGGCGCCGTGGCGCGCCACGCTGCGACGGGCCGGGCACGAGGCCGGGGCGCTGTCGCCGTGGCTGCAGCCGGCGCTGAAAGACCTGGGCGTGCCGGCGACCTGCCTGGAGACCCGCCATGTGCGGGCGGCGTTGGCGGCCCAGCGCAACAAGACCGACGCGACCGACGCCCTGGGGCTGGCCCACCTGATGCGCACCGGCTGGTACCGGACCGCCCATGTGAAAACCGAGGCGGCCTACCGGCTGCGGCTGCTGCTGATCCAGCGCCGCAACCTGAAGCGCAAATTCCTCGACCTGGAAAACAGCATCCGTCACTCGCTCAAGAGCTTCGGCGTCAAGCTCGCCAAGGTCGGCCGGGGCGCGTTCGACCAAGCCGTTCGCGACGCTTGCGCCGACGATCCGCTGACCGCCGAGCTGATGGACTGCATGCTGATCGCGCGCGCGGCCCTGTGGACCCAGTACCTCAAGCTGCACGCCCTGACGGTGCGGGTCGTAGCCCAGGACGAGGTGTGCCGGCGCTTCATGGCCATCCCCGGGGTGGGGCCGATCGCGGCGCTGACTTTCCGCACGGCGGTCGATGATCCGATGCGGTTCAAACGATCCCGCGACGTCGGCGCCTACTTCGGCCTGACCTCCAAGCGCTGGCAGTCGGGCACGTCGATCGACATCCAGGGCCGCATCAGTAAGGCGGGCGATCCTGATGTCCGACGCGCCCTCTACGAGGCGGCCTCGGCGATGCTGACCCGCTACAAAGGGCGCAGCGCGCTCAAGAGCTGGGGCGAGACCATCGCCAAACGCTGCCATAAGAAGGCGGTCGTCGCCGTGGCCCGCAAGCTCGCCGTGATCATGCACGCCATGTGGCGCGACGGCACGGTCTACGCTGATGCGGTCGAGACCGGCGTCGCCGACGGCGGGGCGACCGCCAAGGAATGCAAACTGCTGGGCGTCTACGCATGATGCGGCGCCCTGACTGAAACCCCGCCGCCAGGTCCGCCTGACCGCGATTGAGATCCGCCCCGGCGGATGAGGACTGATGCAGACCAGGAAAGCGGGAAGCACGATATCTTGCCTGTGGCCGGAGCAATCCGGACCACGCCGGAGTGCCTGTGATGCTGCCCCGCGAGACCGATGCCGACATGCGCCGCGACGGATCCAGAACCGCTCAGTCGGTCGAGACCCCGCCGTCGATGAGCGCGGAAGAGTGCACGGCGCATCAGGACTCGATGTCCGGACCGATCTCCCCGCAGGCCGCGCGGACCCGATCTCGCCGGGGGCGGGCGCGTCTTCACCTCGGTCCATCAAGGGAATACAATATCCATCAGGAGAACGTCATGAAAACGAGCCCCAGAATGTCCCCGATTAAGAGGGCAAGATAAAAGAGGGGTGTGCTCGCTTCGCTTTTATCGTTTTCTATCCGCCATCTAGCGATGGCGCCTGACCGGCTTCGTGACTTGTGACGACTTGCGGCGGACGGACGCGTTATCGCATCGAGAAGGAGGTCTCGCCATGTCCGTGCGTGGCGCCATGCAGGGTCGAATGTCCGACTTGATCGGACCTCCCGATGATGAGCTTGACGTTCGTCTCGCCGTCGCCCTGAAACGGGATGGTTCGGTCCGGACGTCGATGTTGAAGCGGCTCTCCTCGTCGATGCGCTTCAGCTATGGCGCCAGGGCAGGCGTGCTGAAGTCAGCGGCCAGGCGATCCGGCAGCGCCTTCCGCGTGGACGTGCGTCAGCGAGTCATCGTCAAGGCCCTGGTGTCGCGCCACATGGGCAAGGGGGCGGCGCGCGGGGCGGGGCTCGCCGCCCATGTCCTCTATCTCGGTCGTGACGGAGCCGGCTGTGAAGGGGAGGCAGGGACCTTTTTCGATCGGCAGGTCGATGTCGTGGACGGTACCGAGCGGACCCGGGACTGGGCCGAGCACCGTCATCACTTCCGTTTCATCGTCTCGCCGGAACATGGCGACCGGATCGCCGATCTGCGCGATTATACCCGCGACGTCATGGGCCGGGTCTGCGCCGACCTCGGCGAGCCGGAACTGCCCTGGATGGCTGTCTGTCACTATGACACCGACCAGCCTCACGCCCATGTCCTCATGCCGGGACGGCGGGGGGATGGACGCGATCTCGTCATTCCCCGCGACTATGTCGCCTACGGCTTCCGGGCGCGGGCCCAGGAGGCGGCGCAGGAGCGGATCGGCGACCTGTCCCGGCTCGATGCAGAACGGCGCGTCTGGCGCGAGACCCAGAGGGACGGATTCACCGGCCTCGACCGGCGGCTGATGGCGTCGATGGACGGAGAGGGAATGGTCGAGGACGCTGTCGGCGGCAAGAGCGCCTGGGCGGCTTTGAAGCGAGGGCGGCTGGCCCATCTGGAGGCTCTTGACCTGGCCGAGCGTCACGGGCGACGTTTCAGGCTGGATGGCGACCTGGAGGGCAGGCTGCGGCGGCTGCAGATATCCAGGGACGTCATCCGGACGATCAACCAGCGACGGCTGGAGACGGGAAGGACTGCTGAAATCTTCCGGGAGGGCAGGGTGACCGGGAAGGTGGTCAGGGTGGGTTTCCATGACGAGCTCGGCGCCTCGCCCTTTGTGGTGGTGAGGGATGTCCATGGCGTGGAGCACTACGCGCGGCTGGCGATGAGGAGGGGGCTGCCTTCGGTCGGCGCGCAGGCGACGCTCGGGACCGGCGCCCAGGGCATGACTCAGGTTGTGGGTAGAGCGGTTCGACTGCAGGCGGGGATGGAGCTGTAGGCGTGACGCGCAGGGGCCGCCAAGCGCTATGTGTGGGAGGCTCGCCGTGGCCGCAGCGGTCGCCGACCGCCCGAAAGATCGTCCGCCAATACGGCTGGAGCTGCATCAAGCCTCGGAAGAATTCTTCAAGCTATGCTTGGACATCTGCCTGAGCCTCTCGATCGCCCTGAGTACTATGACGTTCCGTTAAACAGGCTCACTGAGGAACGACGGGGCGCGCGAGATCCTGATCACCCGGCAGAGCCAGATAGAACTAGGCGAAGAAGCGCGCAGCCACCGTCCCAAGGGCCGTACTGATCTCGGCTTTTGACGTCCTTGTGACCCCGGCCTCGTCAGCGAACCGCAACCAGCCGTCCACTGCAACCCGGACCTCTTCGATGACCGACTTTATCGTGGCGTCCGATAGACCGTGCCGTCGCCCGAGGGTCTGGACCTGTGAGCGGGTCGGATTGCGACCCTCGCCCTCGATGTCCAGATAGTGCTCTCCCCCAGGTCCCGCCGAGTAGGTGAGATCGTAGGCTGGGGCGAGCCGCCACTCGCCGCCGGCATCCATCAGATAACTGTGCTGCCGCGTGTGATCATCGCGATTGCTGGCTAGCACATTAAAGACCATTCGACGGAAGGCCGCGAGCAGATCGTCCGCATGGCGCGTGATGGCCAGCGTAGCCCGCAGGAACAGATCGTAGCTCGACGGTAAGCGCCAGGGCGCTTCGATCGCACCGCTTAACGAGACCATATGCAAGCGTCGCCCCGGATGCGGTCGGTCGAACCGTTTCGTCGCAAAATAGCCGTGCCCCGTCTTGGAGGGCATAAGGCGATAGGGAGCCATCTCTAGCCCTGCCGCGATGGCCATGGCTGCATAGGCCACCTCAATCGGTCCAATGTCGGGCGGGTCATTCGTCGCGGCGAATTTGACGATCCAGGACTCGTGATCGGGAGCCGTCTCACCCTCCGACACGGAGATGCGGCCCGCACCATCAAACCCTACATGAACCTTTGGCCGGGCGCCGCCAGACCCGCCGGCCAGGGTGGCTAGGGTGGCCGCAAGCTCGCCCTCGTGACCGGCAAGGATGGCCACGGATTCAGCAGCGAGAGCATCCAGGTCGAGGCTCTCGACTTCCGGCGGCGGGGCCGTCGCCGGCAAGTAGGTCAAGGCTCCACGTCCCTGATCGCCCACTAGCGCCAGACGGTCCAGCGGACTCAAGCTGTCGATATGCCGTCCGAGCTTGGCGAGGCGCCGGCGCATGACAAGATAGCCCCACCCCTCCGGCAGGCTGTCGGACAGGAAACCGTGGAGGCCTTCAAACTCCCGCCCGCGGGCAGTATGAAGGCCTGCCTCGGGAGGATAAAGCAAGCCAGAGATCGGCAACGCCGCGGCGATCGCCTCGCTGGACCATTCCAGTTGGGCCAGGCCTGCGGCCATGGCCAATCGGCCAATGGGCATGGAGCCCGCCATGTCGTCGAACGTCAGGCTAGCGGTCAGTGCGGTTCCGGGCGCCAGCTTCATGATTGATGCGACTTGCGCGCGCGCACCCGAACAGGCGACGTCGCATTGGCGGCCTGATGTTTAAGGAGGTCATCAAGGCTCGTAGCTGCCGGTGGTGGAAAAAGCGCTTCGAGACCGCTCTCGCATCGCAACGCCACGGCCGACTTGATCACATCCTCAAGCGAGGCCTTTCCCTCGTTTTCCAGCCGCCGCCAGGTTCGATAGGCAATGCCGGCGCGCTGCGCTGCATCCTGCTGGGTCCAGCCCAAGGCGACGCGACGGGCCTTCAATCGCTCAGCTAGGGTCTGCTGTATTTCCAGTGGCGTTTTTAGCATAGGCCACATATGGCCAATTAGAGGATAAAATGCAAACTAACTGTCCATATATGGACAGTTATAGATAGGGTGGAGCATGAAGCATCGACCGGCCATGAGGGGGCGGCGCGGAGGTCGAGGTCGTCGAAGGCGATGGCCGGGGTTTCGACATCCGGGTCTCCACGACGAGAACACTGAATCCCTCTGCGTGAGCGCCGACAGCCAAACCGGGGACTTGCGGAGTCTATCCCTGGCGGCGCCGCCGGATTCCGATAAGCAGAGCTTTGATGGCGATCAGGCGTCGGACATCAGGGCGGCGATCCGTTCGCGGCAGACTTGGTCGACCACATCGCGCAAGCGCTTCACATGATCCGTCAGCCAGGCCAGGTCCTCGGGGCTGAGGTCGTACTGTTCGGAGTAGCGGGCTTCTACGTAGGCGCGCTTGAGCAGTTCGAAGCGGCGCCTTTCCAGCTTCTGTTCGCGCGGCCAGGCGTCGACGAGGAGGCGGTCCATGGACTCGGCCTGGGAACGCAGGAACTTGATGTTGTGGGAGCGCGGGAAATAGAAGGCGTGGACCAAAAGGAAGCAGGCGTAGGCGCGCTCAGTCGCTTGATGCAGCAGGAAGGCGGCGTCTTTTCGGTTGCCGCGTTCAATGTAAAATTCAGCGCCAGCCAGCGCTTCGGAAATCTTGTCGTTCCAGGAGGACTGATAGCGCTCGGCCATCTCAACCGCCTGTTGCGGGGTGAGGGGCTTGGGCGCGGCGAAGGGGTGGCCGGGGAGGGCGTGCAGGGCGATGCCGTCCTGGATGACGCCGGTCCAGAAATACTGGCCCTGGCTGAGGCCCAGGTTCACCTCGGCCATGGTGTGGACGATGACGTTGACGATGCGGCCGATCGTCGGGTCGCGCTCGATGCGGTCCTCGGCCATGTGCCAGTAGTGGGCGGTTTCCGTCAGCTTCTCGTGACTGACGATGACCAGGATGTCAAAGTCGGACTGGTAGCCGGTGTCCGGCGCATCGACCCAGTCCTCGCGGGAATAGGAACCGAAGAGGATGATCTTGAGGATGCGGCCGTCGCGACGCCAGGACTGGGTCGGGCCGCCGCCGGCATGGATGGCGCGGTCGAATTCTTCGAGCAGGATCGTCTTGATCCGCTCCAGTTCGCGCTGCTGCCGCTCGGGCAGGTGATCCAGGTCGATCTTCATGATTTGGAGTCTAGCACGGGCAAGCGTTGCGGCCAGTCCCTGGGGCGAGGAGAGGCGTCCGCCCGGAAAGGTGAGAAGTCATGGCTGTTGTCATGGCCGACGCCCTTGGCGCGTGAGCGCTTGGACACGGCGGCGGCGATCCGGGCGGACGGTGGTATCTATCCTGAGGCGGAGGGGTTTCGCAAACCTCCGGGTTGCGCGCGGGGCGGGATTGTCCGAGACTCCTGATGCGCCCGTGGGGCGTCGAGGCGTGAGAACCTCGGTTGAGCTGTTTCTGCTATAGACGACGTTCCGGTGCTCCGGCGTGGCGAACGCGTATGTCCAGGCTCCCGTACTGCGGGGGCTAAAGGCGCTCGCGCGTGTCTCAATCACGTTCTCAACACCCGGCATCGGCCGGGTCCGCCTCTGGTTTCTGGAGGCGGACCCGTGTCGGATCGGACAGGAGAACTGGAGCGGAGGCGGGAAGGCGGCCTGGCCGACCTCTATCGCCGTCATGCGCCCTGGCTCGTGCGCCGTTTGCGCGGGCGGTTCGGGGAGGAGGGCGAGGATCTCGCCCAGGACACCTGGCGCAAGATGGCCGCCGCCTATGGCGACGGCCGGGGCGTCCGGCATCCACGGGCCCTGCTGATGATGGTCGCCGGCCGGCTGGCCTCGGACAGCGCGGCCAAGCGGGCGCGCCGCGAGGCTCTGGTCGAGGGGCGGCTCGCGCCCGAGGCCGAGGGGGCGGAGGCGGCCCAGGAGGCGGCGGTCCTGCTGGAGGAGTTGATCCTCGGC
Source organism: Brevundimonas sp. CEF1 (assembly GCF_051353055.1). Taxonomy (NCBI): domain Bacteria; kingdom Pseudomonadati; phylum Pseudomonadota; class Alphaproteobacteria; order Caulobacterales; family Caulobacteraceae; genus Brevundimonas; species Brevundimonas sp. CEF1. Next base: position 3,042,618 of record NZ_CP195593.1, on the reverse strand, counting down.
TTGCCAGACGACCTGCGCAGTGTCTTTGTAATGTCGAGGTTCGGCGGACTGAACAATGCGCAGATCGCCGGGCGCCTCGGTATGAGTCCGAAGACTGTTGAGTGGCGGATGACCCGGGCCCTGGCCCACCTCACCGCCCAGCTGAGACGCTAGCATGGGGCGCCAGATGACCGGGCCGACCCGACAGGTTGAGACGGCTGAACTTGAGGCGGCGGCATGGCACGCCCGCCTCGGCGCGCCTGAGGTGGACGGCGCCACGATCGAGGAATTCTTCGTCTGGCGCTCAATGCCGGTCAACGCCGAGGCCTACCGGCGCGTCGAGAGCGTGTGGAAACAGTCCGGAACGCTTCAGGCCTCCCCAGCCATCCAGGCCGTGCTGGACGAGGCCATGACCCAGGGGCCGGCGCGGTCGCGGCGCGGCCGCGGCCGGGTCTGGGCCCTCGGGGGTCTTTCGGCGGTCGGCGCGGCCTTGGCTTTGGGCGGGTTCGCCTGGTGGTGGACCGAGGCCCGCCCCCTCTATGCGACCGGAGTGGGCGAGCAGAGGCTGGTGCAGCTGGCGGACGGCTCGTCTGTGCGGATCGACACCGACTCCCGTCTGCGTGTGCGCTTTTCCGGCGATGAACGCCGGATCGAGTTGATCAGGGGGCAGGCCCTGTTCGACGTGGCGCCCGACGCCGCCCGGCCCTTCGTCGTGGCGGCGGACGGCGCACGCGTGGTCGCGGTCGGCACCGTCTTCGACGTGCGGCGCGACGCCGCCGGCCTGCGCGTCACCCTGGTGGAAGGCGTGGTCGACGTGGCGGGGCCGGCCGGCCAGACCCGGCGGATGTCGGCGGGCCGGCAGGCGCGGATCGGCGCGGCCGGGGTCTCGACGCGCGAGGTGGATACGCGCTCGGAGACCAGCTGGACGGAAGGGCGGATCGTCTTCGTGGACGCTCCCCTGGACCAGGCCGTGGCCGAGGTGAACCGCTATCTCACCCGGCCCGTTCGGCTGGCGTCAGGCGGGGAGGCGGCGGTGCGGGTCAACGGCTCCTTCCGCATCGGGGATCGCGAGGCCTTCGTGGCTGCAGCCTCGGGCGCCCTGGGGCTCAGGGCGACGCCCGAGGCGGACGGGGCCGTGACGCTTTCGACGCCCTGACCGGATGGACGTTCGAGGGCGGGTTGAAAATTAATCGACCCAGGCTCCGGGGTGGTCCCGAGCTGGTGCGGTCTCTTTCCCTGACGCGAGGGGCGTCAGGGAGACAATGAATGCAAGATCGAGCTTTATGGGCGGGCGCGGCGGCCTGCGTCATGGTCATGGCGGCGGTGCCGGCGACAGCCCAGGCGGTGCGCGCCTATGAGATTCCGGCCGGGTCGCTCCGGGACGTCCTGAACCGGTTCGCGGCGGCGTCCGACCAGCAGATCTTCTTCGAGGGCGCCCTGGTGGAGGGCCGGACATCGCCGGGCCTGCGAGGACGTTTCACCCGCGACCAGGCCTTGCAGCGCCTGCTGGAAGGCACGGGGCTGGACTGGCGGGAGCCGCGGCCCGGCGTCCTCTATCTGCGCCGTGCGGCTGCGGCGGCGGCGGCGGAGCTTCCGGCGACGGAGATCGACGACGTCGTGGTGACCGGCAGTCTTCTGCGTCAGGCCGGGCCTCCGGTCTCCCCGGTGATCACCCTGGGCCGCGATGCGCTCGACCGGCGGGCTGAAGCCACGGTGTCGGAAGTCCTCGCCGGTCTTCCGCAGAACTACGCCGGGGCGGGGACGCCTCTGGTCCAGGGGGCGGGCTCCGACCGGGCCGGTTCCAACTCCGTCTACGCCACGGGCCTCAACCTCCGGGGGCTGGGGCCGACCTCGACCCTGGTCTTGGTCAACGGCCGCAGGCTGGCGGGCTCCGGCTTCCGGGCCGAGTTCGCCGACGTCTCGGCGCTTCCGTCCGCAGCGGTGGAGCGGGTCGACGTCCTGCTGGACGGCGCCTCGGCCCTCTACGGCGCGGACGCGGTCGCCGGCGTGGTCAACATCATCATGCGGCGCGCCTTCGACGGCCAGGAAAGCCGGGTGCGGGTCTCCGCGGCCCGGGGCGGCGCCGAGGACCTGGTCGCGTCTCACCTGGCGGGGCGAAGCTGGTCGGGCGGCGCTGGATATCTGTCGCTCGAATACCAGAAGACCAACCCCTTCAGCAGCCTGGACCGGCCCTATACGGCGGACGGGGACCTGCGCCCTTACGGCGGGACGGACCATCGCCTCCTCTACAGCGGCCCCGGCAACCTGCTGGCCTTCAACCCGGCGATCGGCGGCTATTTCGCCAGCCACGCCATCCGCCCTGGGGCCTCGGGACGGGCCGAAACCCCGGCTGACTTCCTGGCCGGCGGGGCCAATCGCCAGGCCCTCAACCTCGGGGCGGACCTGACCCCGGCGATCGAACGCTACAGCGCCTATGGACGGGTGTCGCAGTCGCTGGGCGATCGCCTCGACCTGTCGGCGGACCTTCGATACTCCCGGCGCGTCTCCACCCTGACCGGAGGCGGGAGCGCGGGCATCTTCTCGGTGTCGGCGGCCAATCCCTGGTTCGTGTCGCCGACCGGGGCGGCCGCCCATCTTGTCGGCTATTCCTTCATCCGCGACATCGGGCCCTCGCGGCAGGAGGGACAGTCGGAGAGCATCGGCGGGACTATCGCCGTCAAATACCAGCTGCCGGCGGACTGGAGCCTCGACGCCTACGCCGCCCTGGCTCAGGAGCGGGGATCGCTGGCCAGCCGGAACCGGGTCAACAACCGCTTCGCCAACGAAGCCCTAGGAACCCTGCCAGACGATCCCGCCACCGCCTTCTCGGCAATGCGGGACGGCTATCTCAACCTCTTCGGGGACGGGCGCGCCAATAGCGCGGCGGTCCTCGACTTCATCTCGAGCGGCTATGCGGAGGCCCATGACCGGAGCCGGGCCGGCGGCCTGAACCTGATGGCCGAGGGGCCGCTCTGGACCCTGCCGGGCGGCGAGGTCCGGCTGGCGGTCGGGGCGCAGTGGCGCGCCGAGGGCTTCGAGACCGGGACCCGCACCCTGTTGGCCACCGTGGCTCCGGCGGTGGCCGAGACGCCTGAGCGAACCCGGGAGTCCGCCGCCGTCTTCGCCGAGATGCGCCTGCCCCTGGTCGGGGAGGCCAACGGCCGGTCGGGCCTGAGGCGGCTCGACCTCTCTCTGGCTGGGCGGCTGGAACGCTATGACGACGTCGGCGACACCGCCAACCCGCGCATCGGCCTGGCCTGGGCGCCGACCGCCGACCTGACCTTCCGCACCACCTGGGGAACCTCCTTCCGTGCGCCCTCCCTGCCCCAGGTCCACAGCGAGGAGGGGGCGTCGGGCATCTTCCTGGCGCGTCCGGATGGGAACCAGACCCTGTCGCTCATGGTCTATGGCGGCAATCCCGACCTCAAGCCCGAGACTGCCGACACCTTCACCGCCGGCTTCAACTGGCGGCCGGGGCGGCTGCAGCTGGATCTCAGCTATTTCGACATCCGCTTCACCGACCGCATCGCTCAGCCCGTAGCTGAGAACCCGACCGGAGCCCTGATCGATCCGGCCCTGGCCCCCTTCGTCAGGCCCATCTCTCCCGGCACGAACGCGGCCGACCTGGCCCTGATCCAGTCCTATGCGGGCCTGCCCGGCTTTCCCGCCACCTATCCGCTGGAGACCTATGGCGCCATCGTCGACATGCGCTGGGTGAATACTGGGGCGGTCAAGGTCCGGGGCCTGGACCTCGAGGCGCGCTATCCGCTGCGGGTCGCTGACGGGGAGTTGATCCTGGAAGCCGCCGGGTCATGGCTGCTCGACTATGATGACCAGCCGACCCCGACCTCAGCGGTGCGGAACGTCGTCGGCCTGACCGGCTATCCTGGACGGCTGCGATCCCGGGCGGGCGGCGTCTGGTCCCGGGGACCCTGGTCCGCCGGGCTGCACTGGAGCCATTCGGCGCCGGGCCGGGACCGGCTGGGCGTGAGAGTGGGGGCCTGGGACAGCCTGGACGGGCGCATCGGCTGGTCCCCCGCCGGCGGTTCGGCGGCCGGGCTGGGGCTGGCGCTGACCGTCCAGAACCTCCTCGACGAAGACCCGCCCTTCCACGACGCCGCCTCCGGCTACGGCTTCGATCCGGGGCAGGGCAATCCGTTCGGCCGCGTCGTCGCCCTCCAGCTGATCCGACGCTGGTAGGCGGCGATGATGATTCGAACCATGAGGCGCCTCTTCGGCGCTGCGGCGGCCTTCGCCTGCCTGGTCTGCCTCCCGCCGCAAGCCCTGGCGGACAGGGACCTCTCGGTCGACGACATCGTCGCCCTGGAGGGTTTCGGGCGGGCGACCATCGCCCCGTCGGGCCGCTGGGCCGTCTATGAGAAGCGGGGCGCCTACGACACCATTCCCCGCTACGACTATGTCCAGCGTTCGACCTGGACCATCACCGACCTCTGGCGCGTGGATCTGCAGTCGGCCGCGCCGCGTCCGGAACGCCTTCTGCCCGACGAGCCCCTGGGCCTGCTGAGGGGCGACTGGTCGCCTGACGGCTCGCGCCTCACCGTTTTCCGGTTCAGGGAGGATCGCTATGAACTCGGCGTGGCCGACGTCGCCGCCCGGCGCGTGAAATGGACGGGGCTGACGCCGGAGCTTCCCGGGAAGGGGGCGCCGATTCACTGGACGCCCGAGGGAAGGCTGATTGTCGCCATCCGGCCGGACGGCAGCCTGCCCGCCCTCTTGGCCCACGCCGGCGCGCCCCAGAAGAAGACCAGCGAAGCCTGGCGACGCACGTCGGAGGGGCGCGCCCCCTCGCGGACGGTTCTGGATACGGATAAGGGCGTGCCGGTCCCGGAGACCCGACCCCCCGAGAACCGTCTGGTTGAACTGGAGGTCGAGACAGGGCATGTTCTGAGGACCCTGTTCACCGGGACGGTGACGGATGTCGTCCTGTCGCCGGACGGGCTTGCCCTGGCGGTGCTCGCCGGCGCCGAGGCCCTACCCCTGGGGAACCCGGTCGTCCAGTTCGACGAACCCTTCCGGCAGAGGCTGAGGCTGATCCGTCTGGCCGATGGTCGCGAGATCCGGCCGGAAGCCCCGCTGGACGTGGGCGCCCAGATGCTCCGCTGGTCGCCTGATTCAAAGGCCTTGCTCTTCTGGGCGCGGGAGGACGACCAGGTCTGGGAGAGGGGCGGCCTGCGGTCGATGGACCTGGACGGGCGTTTGCGGTCCTGGCCGTCGGATCTGGACCTGGGCGGCGACGCCAATATCCTGCGCGGCGTCCGGGCGGAATGGCTCGACGGGGCGCCGGTCGTCTACGGCAAGGCCCCCGACAGCCGTCGCCAGGACTGGCATCTTCTCGACGGGAGCGGGGGGAGCCGCGCCTTGACGACAGCGCTTGAGACGGCTCCCTATCAGCTGGCGGCGGCCCCGGGAGACGGAAGCCTGAGGCTGTTCGCGGACGGGGGTTATTGGCGGATGGACGCTCGCGACCTGCGTCGCCTGAGCCCGTCGCAAACGACCCTTCGCCCCGTCATGGTCATAGATTCCGAACGCCCGCGCCGGGTGATCTGGGATACGCCTCGGCGGACGTCGGCCGCCGCCCTCGCGGGAGGCCAAGTCGTGGTGGCGAGCGACGCCGGGCTGGAGACGGTGGGTGCCGCCGGGGACGGGGACACCCAGATCCTGGCCGCGTCGCCGGACGCGGTCCTGGTGCTGGAACGTGAGGAGATGGTGGAGACCCTGCGCCTGAGGCGTGGAGGGGAGGATGTGGCCCTGGACGTCGTGAACGAGGCCCGCGCCGACGTGAGCCTGATCCAGCCGGAATGGCTGGACCATGCCGACGGCCTGGGCGAACCCGGCCGGAGCACCCTCTTCCTGCCGCGCGGACCGGCGAAGGGTCTGATCGTCTCCGTCTACCCCGGCTATGTCGACGACGGCGGCTGGTACGGTCCGCTCGTGCTGACCTACAACGTCAGGGCGGCTGTTCTGGTCGGGGCGGGTTACGCCGTGCTCCATCCGGCCATGCCCTACGACCGGCCGGGAACCCGGAGCTGGGCCTTTTTCGAGACCTCGATCGACCGGGCGGTGGACGCGGTCTTCGCGGCCCATCCGGAACTGCCGCGGAACCGGACGGCCATCTTCGGGCACAGCTTCGGCGGCTATATCGGGCTGGCGGTGGCGACCCGGTCGAAGCGCTACGAGTCCTATATCCTGTCCTCGGCCCCCACCGACCTTTTCGCCCACTGGGGCGAATTCTCCCCGCCCACGCGCATCCTGCCGGAGAATGGAATGACCCTGAACATGCAGCAGGGATGGGTCGAGACGGGTCAGGGCGAGACCCACGCCACCCCCTGGGCGGCGCCCGAGGTCCTCATGCGGGAGAGCCCCTGGCTCAAGGCGGACCAAATAGGGGCGCCCGTCCTTCTGCTGACGGCGGACATGGACTTCGTGACCCTGTCGGGGTCTGAAAAGGTGTTCAGCGCCATGGCTCGGCTGGGCGGTCGGGCCCGGCTGGTCACCTATTGGGGCGAGCATCACGCCCGCTGGAGCCCGGCCAATATCCGGGACCAGTACGACCAAATCTTCAGCTGGCTCGAAGAGACCTTGCCGCCGGCGACGGCGGAGGTCGTCACTTCGGTCGCCGCATCGGTCCCAGAGACGACAGGCGACCCTCCCAGGTCCGCACCCAGCCCTCATAGGCCGCCGCCGCCAGGATCGCCGCATAGCGGCCGCGCCAGATGAGGCTGTCGCGCGTGAGAAGGCGATCCGCAGCCTCGGGATCGATCACCTCCAGGTCGGCCAGGCGGCCGTGGATCAGCCAGGGGCGCAGGAAGTCCAGGTTGTCGAGGATGAGCTTGCCGTAGAGCCGGCTCATGTCGCCCTTTGACCGCCGTTCGAGGATCTCGGGCGGCAGGCGGTCGCGGAAGGCGTAGCGGGCCAGGCCGCGATCGCGACCGTCAAGGGCGAGGATGGCGGACGGGGTGGCGAGGCAGGTCTCGACGACCGGCTGGGCGCAGAGCGGATGACGGACGTCGATCGCCTCCGTCAGCCGCGACGGTCCGTGACGCGAGATGTTGTCGGTCACGCCGGCGATTTGCATGGCCTTGGCGGGCCCGAACTCAGCGCAGCGGCGACGCCACTGGGCCAGCGCGGCGCCCCCCGGGTCGGGCGCAAGCAGGCCGTCGTCGCGTTCGGGGGCCGCCGCGACGCCTCGCCATGCCCGTCGCGCCTCGGCAACCAGCGTCCAGAGGGATTTCTCGCTGGCCATGGCGATGGCCCGCGCCCGGCGGGACAGGAGGGCCGACCAGCCTTGGCTGAACCTGAGGTCGGAGAAGACGTCGCCGCCCGCGCCCTGCATCAGGACGGAGTCTCCGCCCTTGCCGGTCATGAGGGCGCGGGCCCCCACGGCCTGCAGCTGTCGGACCCATTCGAGATCATGGGCCGTGTCGAGGGCGGCGAGACCCGGTCGGAAGCCGCCGTTGACGGACTGGTAGAGCGCGGCGCTCAAGGAGGCGGTGCGGTGCGGCACGCGCAGCGGCGTCACGCCAAGATGTTGGGACAGGGGCGTGACCCAGCGCGCCTCGTCGGATTCGGGGGTGACGCCATAGGCGTTGAGCCAGAGCCGGATATCGAGGGCGGGCGTCGCCACCAGGCAGGCGGCCACCAGGCTGGAATCCAGCCCGCCGGACATCTCCGCCGCCAGAGGGCCCGGGAGGCCGGCGAGGCCTTCGACGGCCTCCTCGAGGGCGCTGCGGAGCCGGTCGGCCGCCGGATCGACGGCCTGGCGGGGATCGAGACTGGCGCGGGCGAAGTCCGTCGCCGCCCAGAGGCTGACGGCGGGGCGGTCCAGGGGAAGGGGCTGCAGGGCGCCGGGAGCGACGGCGACGGGCCCGTCCAGGAGGAGGGCGCCCGCCGCCAGCTGGGGACTGCGGAGCGCGGCCGCGACGCGATCGATGTTGATGCGCCATCCCGGCCGGGCGCAGGCGATCAGCCAGTCTGGCGCGGACGAGGCGATGATGAGCAGGTCGTCCTGGGACCAGGCGACGCAATCCAGGGCGCCCGAAGGGTCGCGGAGGACGGCGTCCGGTCGGCCTCGTCCGTCGAACCGTACGCCGACATAGCGACCCCAGAGACGGGCCAGCATCTTGCGTTCATAGGGCCAGGCGGAATCGTCGTGACGCGGAAAGACGGGTCGCCGGCGATCGAAGACGTCGCCCACCAGCGTCCATCCGCCGACATCGCGGACACGGGGCGGAGACGCGCCGGACAGGCCGATCCAGGCCGCGGGGTTGAGGTCCGAAAGCGACAGGCCGGCCGCGATGGCGGCGGACCGGAGCGTCGAGGCGGCGGCCGTCGCCCGGGGGGCGTCCGTCAGGCGGCAGACCAGGAGGTAGTCGCCCATCCTAGACCGCCCTTATGGGGGTATAGCCGCGCACCCGGTCCAGCACATCCCCGACCACCAGATCGCCGATCTGAATCCAGCAATGCGCGGCGAAGGGCCAGGTGCGCACGCCGAAGACCCAGACCGGGGCGAAACCCTCGTGATGCAGCAGGCGTCGCAGTCCGTAGGCGCGATGCAAGCATTCCCCCTCGAAGGGGATGAAGGGGGCGACGAGGCGGGCGGCGCCGATCAGCCGGGACAGCCGCGCCTCGTCGGGCGCAGCGGCGCCGGCGGTCGGGGCGAGGGGGGCGGAGAGCGACGACAGGGAATAACTGTGAAAGGCGGCGGTGGCGGCGGCGAGGACCAGGCCCGCCCTCAGTCCTGCGCCGACGCCGGGGGCGGGGTCCGGCTGGATTTCGCGACGGGGCGGCGGGACGACCGCGCGCCGGGCGGGCGCCGAATGCGACGCGAGGCCGGCGGCGACCAGGGCGTCTGCGAGCCCGGCGTCGTCGACCTCCAGCCTTCCGTCGGGCCTGGGGTCGATCCCGGCGGCGGCGTCGACCAGGCATTCATACCGGTCGGCGGCGAGGTCCAGGACCACTACGTCCTCGAAGACCCGGACCATGGAGACGTTTTCGGCGCACCAGAGATCGCTTGTCATCACCCCTCCTTCCGGGAGCGGCGGACGGCGAGGCGTCGCCGTCCGCCTGACCGGGTTCAGCCGATCTGCGTCCGGCTCGGGAAGACGAGCATCTCGACAAAGATGCCGGGAAGGCTGTCGCGGGTGAGGGTGCGGGCCGGACCGAGGTCTAACCGGCTCAGTGTCAGAGTCTGCATAGGGGTCTCTCCTGAAGAAAACAGCCACGGGCGTGGCGGGGTCAGTGAGCGCCTGCGGGGCGGGGATACGAAGTGATATCCGGCGCATATCCGAAAGCGACGGCTCGTCTTCGGCCGATGGGCTCCCGGCTCTGGATGACGAGCATCTCGACATAGAGGCCGCAGTTGCAGTCACGGGTGAGGCGCCGTGCGCTCCCCAGTTTAAGGCGGGTCAGGGACGTCATGGGACTTCTCCTTGTGAAATGCCGCGGGTTGCGGCGAGACAAAGGAGCGCCCGGGGAAGGGGGATACGAAGCGATATCCGACGCATATCCGCGACGGGCGGCGGTCAGCGGCGCGGGCGGCCCTGGTCGGCGATCCGCGCCTGCAGGTCGCGGTTGGCGCGCGCCCGGGCGGCCAGGGTCTCGAACATGGGGGTGAGGATTTCGAGTGCGTCGCGCGCCGTAAGGAAGGCGAGGTCCGGGCCCAGATCCTGGGCGAGATCCTCCAGGCCGTTGGTCATGATGGTCACCATCTGGTTTCGCGCGCAGTGCACGGCGAAGTCCGGCACCCCGATGGCGACGGCGACGAAGATGGCGTGGGGGTCGCTGTTGGTGACGCGCGCGAAGCGGAAGACATAGTCGCGGTTCGGTCGGGTTTCGCCCGCCTCGAAACGCTCGTAGGCGCGCGGACTGAGGTTCATCAGGCCGGCGGTCTCAGCCGAGGTCAGGTTCCTCAACCTGCGGATTCCCTTGAGCGCGGCGGAGAAACGGGCCCGGCCGTCGATGCGCGCAGGAGGAGGCTCCTTCATGATGCGCCCTTTCCTTCAAGCTTGAGCTTGGCAACCCGAGGGTGTGGGGTGCAACCGCTTTCGGCATGAATCCGTCGGAAACAGACGGATGGGGCGTCGAAAATCGGCGGGGCGGCCGCCCACTTGCGACGGATCCTGCGCTGGCGGGTTGTGCGACAGGGCGGGGGTCGTCCGTATGGGGAGGATGTCGTCTGTCCGGCGGGGGCGAGCGCGTGATCCGTACCCGAGATCCTTTTCAGCAGGCCCTGGAGGCCCTTCGCCAAGGGCTGACGCTGGGCCGTTTCGCGGCCGGCCGTCCCATCGTCATCGCGGACGAGGCGCGCGGCTTGGGCCTGTCGACCACGCCGGTGCGCGAAGCCCTCTGCTGGCTGGGCGGCGAGGGGCTGGTCGAGCGCGGCGGCGCGGGCGGCTTCTTCGCGCCGCGGCTGGAGCCGGCCCTGATCGCCCGCCAGTACGCCATGCGCCGGCTCTGCCTGCTGCAGACCGAGGGGCCGCCCATTGCGCCGCCCCCGGAGGGCCTGATCGCCGGGGGCAGGGCCGCCGATCGTCTGCTGGCGACCTGGCGATGGCGGGTCCGCGCCCTAGGGGATGCGTCCCTGCACGCCGTCTTCGAGGCCGTGCAGGGCCGTCTGGTCCGTTTTGCGGCGGCCGAGACCCGGCTCTTTGCTGATGTGGAGGCGGAGGCCGAAACCTTGCTGGCCCTGCCGGCGGGGGCCTCCGCGGCGGCCATCGAGACCTATCATGAACGGCGTATCCTGGCCGCGCCCATGCTGGCCCTGAGCGCGGAGAGCGACGGCGCCCCCGAGGCAGGGACATGACCTGGCGGGCGGCCTTCCTCCTTCTGGGACTGGCGGCGGGCCTCCAGGGCGCGACCCAGTATTTCGCCTGGCTTTACCGGTTCGACGCCGCCCTGGGGCCCGGCCTCGGATTGACTTGGGGGCTTGGGCCGGACGTCGCCCTCTACCCGCCCTGGTCGATCCTGATCTGGGCCAAACGCCACGCGGCGGAGGCCGGCCCCGCCCTGTCCAGGGCGGGAGGGCTTGTGCTTCTCGGCCTGGCCGGCGGACTGCTGCTGGCGACGAGACCGGCGAGGCGGCCAGCGCGGCGACGAGGGTGGGGCGGCCTGGCGGAGGCGAGGCGCGCGGGCCTGCTGAACGGGCGGGGCGTGGTGGTGGGAAGCCTGCGCGGCCGCCTCCTCACCAGCGACGACCTGCGTCCGACCCTGGTGACCGGGGGCACCCGCAGCGGCAAGGGGCGCGGCCATGTGGCGCCGACCCTTCTGTCCTGGACCGACAGCGTCCTGGTCCATGATCCCAAGAGCGAACTCTGGACCCTGACGGCGGGCTGGCGCGCGGGCTTCTCCCACGTCATGCGGCTGGACCCCCGCGACCCGGCTTCGGCCCGGTGGAACCCCCTGGCGGAGATCCGCCCCGGCCCCGGCGAACTCGCCCAGGTGCAGCGACTGGTCGCCATCCTCTCCGATCCGGGAGGCGCGCGGGACGAGGAGGCCATCTGGGACAAGGCGGCTTCGGAAATCCTGGAGGCGGTGATCCTGCACGTGCTCCACGTCGCAGAAGACGCCGACAAGACCCTGCTCAAGGTGCGCGAACTTCTGGCCGACCTCGACCGCTCCGCTGAAACCATGCGCCGGACTCTCCACTTTCGCGGCGAGGACGGCGCGCCGCGCACCCACCCCTTCATCCTGACGGCCGTGACCGGCTACGCCGCCATGCATGATCGTTTCCGCACCTCGGTCCAGGGGACGGCCCGGTCCTACCTCAAATGGCTGGCCGGCGAGGATCTCGAGCACGTGCTTTCGGCCTCGGACTTCGCCATGGGGGACCTCATGTGCGCCGAGGCGCCCGTCTCCCTCTATATCCAGGTGGCGCCCGCCGACGCCGCCGCGCTCAGGCCCTTCGTGCGGCTGCTCTTCCATGCGGCGGCGCAGTCGCTGACGGCCCGCGAACGCGAGGACGCCGCCGGCCGTCCCAAGCGACGGCCCCTGCTGATGCTGATGGACGAGTTTCCCTTGCTGGGACGCCTGGCCTTCTTCGAAAAGGCGCTGCGGCTGCTGAGCGGCTACGGAGTCAAGACCCTCTTCGTCGCCCAGTCGCTGAACGATATTGTGGAGACCTACGGCGTCCACAACACCCTGCTCGACAACTGCGCCGTCTACACGGCCTTCTCGGCCCTCGACCCGGTGACGCAGGAGAAGGTGTCGCGCCTGACGGGGAGCGTGACCGAGGTCCGCACCAGCCGCTCCGCGCCCGCCGGCCTGTCGGCGGGACGCGCCTCCGTCTCCCGCGGCGAGGTGGAGCGGCCCCTGCTGGAGCCCGGCGAGGTGCGGGCACTGCCGGATGAGGAGCAGCTTGTCTTTGTGGCGGGCCGCAAGCCTCTGCGGACGCGCAAGATCCGCTATGACCACAGAGAGCCCTTCCGCAGCCGGGCGCGCTTGGTCGCGCCTGATCAGGCCCGGGGTCTCGATGCGCCGCCGCCGCCGCCCCACCCCTGGGCCGGACGCAGGAGCCTGGGGCGGGACGGGGGCGCGGCCCTCCCCCTGTTCAAGGAGGTGGCGGGGGCGATCGACGAGCGAAAGGCGGCCGAGCAGGCCGCGCGCGCCTACGACCGTATCCTGCGTGAAATGTCGGCCCAGGAGGCCGCGCTCGATCAGCTGCAGGGAGGCGGAGCCTGATGCGCAAGTCGGTCGAGACCTTCAGGGTGCAGGTCTATCTCAATGACCCGAGGGTGGTGACGGGCCTCACGCGCGAGGCGCGGGCGAACCGGATGCCCCTCAGCCAGGCGGCCGGCCGCGCCATCGCCCGGGGTCTCCAGCTTAATCCGCGGGCGGATCCCGAGGATCGTCTCGAAACCCTGGAGCGTTCGTTGCGGGATCATATGCGCGCGACTGCGCGGGACATGCAGATCGTCCAGGAGCTTCTGGTCGAGGTGGCCCGCGCCTTCTTCCTGCGCCTGCCGGATACGCCGACCGACTCGGACCCGACGGTGCAGGCGGCGGTGGAAAGACGCATCGACCGCCTGCTGGACGACGCCGCCCGCCGGATCGTCATGGGACGGCCGGCGTCCGACGGCATGACCGGACCGGAGGCGTGAGCCTTGAGCCGCCCCTGGCCGGAACGCGGCGGCTGGAGGCCCTGCGGCACGCCCTGGGCGAGGCGGCGCTGGCGGCGCTGGCGGATCCCCAGGTGGTCGAGATCCTCGCCAATCCCGACGGACGGCTGGTCGTCGACCATCTGCAGCGGGGGCGGTTTGACACAGGCGTGCGGCTGTCCGCCGGGGATCGGGACCGGGCCGTGCGACTGGTCGCCGACCATGTCGGGGAGGTGGTGGACGCCGCCGACCCCCGTGTGTCCGGCGTGCTGCCGGGCGGCGGCGAGCGCTTCCAGGCGGTCCTGCCGCCGGTCTCCACCGGACCGGCCTGGTCGATCCGCAAACGACCGGCGCTCATCTGGCGGCTGGACGACTATGTCCGGGGCGGCGTCATGTCGCCGGCCCAGGCCGAGGCCCTGAGGGACGCGGCCGTCGACCGGCGCAACATCCTGATCTCGGGCGGAACGGGGTCCGGCAAGACCACTCTCGCCAACGCTGTCCTGGCCGAGCCGGCCTTTGCCGAGGATCGGGTCTTCCTGATCGAGGACACGCCGGAGCTGCAGTGCGCGGCCTGGGACCTGGTGTCCGTTCTGACGCGCCGACGGCCCCGCGTGATCGGGGTCGCCGACCTGGTGCGGGACGCCCTGCGGATGCGGCCGGACCGCATCATCATCGGCGAGGTGCGGGACGGGGCGGCGGCTCTGGAGATGCTCAAGAGCTGGAACACCGGCCATCCGGGAGGCCTGTCCACGGTGCACGCCAATTCGGCCCAGGACGTGGTGAGACGGCTGGAGGACCTGCTCGGCGAGGTGGTCAGCCAGGCCCCGACCCGGCTGATCGTCCAGGCGGTGGATCTCATCGTCCATGTCCGCAGGACCGCCACGGGGCGTCGCGTCGAGGGGATGGTCGCAGTGGAGCCGGGCGAGGCCTCGACCGGCGAGCACGGGGTGCGCCTGCTTCAGGTGGCCTGAGGGGTCGCGTCGGTCGCGTCCGGCCATGCTCGTTTTGAGAGGTGTGCGGGGGGCAAGGTCGTCCGTGCTGCGAGCGGGCGCCGATGTCGGACCTTGCCATTTACAGTCCTGCCGCCTCGCTGACGCGCGTTTTGCGGGGCGCCTGCAAGTCGGATGAGGGTGTTGAAACAAGTCGCCCGCAAGTCGACGCAAGTCGATCGGGTCGTGAGAGTGTTGAAAAACAAAGCGCAACATCGAATCTGAAGCGAATCTATTTCAAGTCATTATAAGTCTAATCCAAGTCAATACACAGTCTTGTGAATAACTATTGACGTCCTGTGGGTAAGTTTGCTTGGCTTTGTTCGAGACCTTTCGGGTCATCGCGAAAGCAAAGGACATTCGTCATGCGTTGTTCTGTTTCAGTTGTTCTTCGGGTCACAGTCGCGGCGAGCCTTGCCGCAGCGGCCCGGCCCGCCTGGGCCGGCGGATCGGGCATGCCCTGGGAGGGGCCGCTGCAGCAGGTCGTGACCTCCATCACCGGCCCCGTGGTCCAGGCCGCCGCCGTGGTGGCGGTGGTCGTCTTCGGAGCCGGCGTGGCCATGAGCGAGAACGGCTCCTCCATGCGGCGGGCGCTCAGCATCCTGTTCGGCCTCTGCATCGCCTTCGCTGCATCGACCTTCTTCCTCGACTTCTTCGGCTTCGCCGGCGGCCTGGAGATCGGCTGATGTCCGCAGAGATCGAGACCCGCCCGGAAGGCTGGGACCTGCCGGTCGCCCAGGCCCTGACCGAACCCGTCCTGATGGCCGGCATGCCCCGCGACTACGCCGTGGTCATGGGCACCATCGCCATGGTGCTGGGCCTGGCCCTGCGCATCTGGTGGCTCGGGCTGCTCTGGTGGGCCGCGGCCCACGCCGTGGGCCTGTGGGCTGCGCGCCATGACCGTCGTTTCTTCGAAGTGCTGCGGCGTCATCTCGCGCGTCCCGGCCACCTGGACGCCTGAGGGCGGGATGCGCTTTCTCGACGAACATCGCCGCAGGCCCGCCGCCCTCGCCGACCACCTGCCCTGGGCCGCCCTGGTCGCGCCGGGCGTGGTCCTGAACAAGGACGGCGCCTTCACCACGGGCTTCCGCTTCAGGGGACCGGATCTGGAATCGGCGTCGGAGACCGAACTGATGGCGGTCCGCGCCCGGCTCAACAACGCCCTGCGTCGCCTGGGAGACGGCTGGTGCCTCCACGTGGAGGCCAGCCGGCGATCGGCGGCGGCCTATCCGGAAAGCGCCTTTTCGATCGACGTCGCCTGGCTGGCGGACGCCGAGCGGCGGGAAGGCTTCGAAAGCGCGGACCCCGCCTTCGAGACCGACTTCCGCCTGGCCCTGACCTGGCTGCCGCCGGGGGACGAGACGCGCCGCCTGGAGCGCTGGCTGTTCGACGGCCTGTCGCGCACGGGGGCTGACTGGCGCCAGACGCTCGCCCTCTTCGAGCGGGAGGTCGAGGCGACCTTCGATCTTCTCGCGGGCGCCCTGCCCGAGATCGAGCGGCTGGACGACCAGGGGCTTCTGACCTGGCTCCACGCCTGCGTCTCGCCCATGGCCATGACCGTGCGGCCTCCGGACACGCCGATGTTTCTCGACGTCCTGCTGGCGGACGCCGCCCTGACCGGGGGGACAGAGCCGCGACTGGGGAGCCGGTGGCTGAAGGTGGTCTCGGTGCGCGGATTGCCGGCGACCACCCGTCCCGGCCTGCTCGACAGTCTCGGCGCCCTGCCTTTTCCCTATCGCTGGACGGCGCGGTGGATCGCCCTCGACAAGACCGGCGCGGAACTGGAGATCGTGCGGATGCGCAAGCGCTGGTTCGCCAAGCGCAAGGGCCTCGGGGTACTGCTGCGCGAGGCCATCACCAAGGAGGAGACGCCCCTCCTCGACACGGATTCGATCGGCAAGACCGGGGAGTGCGACGCCGCCCTGGCCGCCCTCGGCGCCGACGCCTGCGCCTACGGCTATCTCAGCCTGACCGTCAGCGTCCTCGGCGAAACCGCCGACAGGGCGGAGGCGCGGGCGCGGGCGGTCGAGGCGGCGCTCAACGCCCAGGGCCTGGTGGCGAGGGTCGAGGACCTCAACGCCGTCGAGGCCTGGCTGGGGTCGATCCCGGGCGAACCCTATGCCGACGTGCGGCGGCCCATGATCTCCAGCCTCAACCTGGCCGACCTCCTGCCGGTGTCGGCCGTCTGGGCCGGGCCGGAAGGCGACGCCGCGCTCGAGGGGCCGCCCCTGGCGGTGGCCCGCACCCTCGGCTCCACCCCGTTTCGCCTCGTCCTCCATGTCGGCGACGTCGGCCACGCCATGGTGGTGGGGCCGACCGGGGCCGGCAAGAGCGTGCTCCTGGCCTTCCTCGCCCTGCAGTGGTTTCGCTATCCCGGGGCCCGGGTGGTTTTCTTCGACAAGGGGCGGTCGGCCCGGGCCGCCACACTCGCGGCAGGCGGGCGATGGCGCAGCCTGGGCCCCGGCGGGGACGTGCGGCTTCAGCCTCTGGCGCGGATCGACGAGGCGGGCGAACGGGCCTGGGCGGCGGAGTGGCTGGCCGACTGCGCCCGTCACGCCGGCCTGGAGGCCGTGCCCGAAGTCCGGGACGCCATCTGGTCGGCGCTCGGCGCCATGGCCGCCGCCCCGGTCGACCAGCGCACCCTGACCGTCTTCCACGCCCTGGTGCAGCACCCGGCTTTGGCGGCGGCGCTCGAGCCCCTGACCCTGAGGGGGCCGCACGGCGACCTGCTCGACGGCGTGGAGACGGGGCAGGGCGACAGCCCCTTCGACACCTTCGAGCTGGAGACCCTGATGGCCGTCGCCAACCTGGCCCTGGCCGCCTTCCTCGGCGCGGGGTGGTGGGTGCAGGCGGACCGGGCGGTGGTCCGCCCCTTCGTGGTGGAGGTCTCGGAATGGGGCGAGACCCAGAAGATCACGGCGCTCGACGGCCGTTACGAACCGACCGACGCCCAGATCGGCCACGCCCTCGCAGGCTGGGTGCGCGACGTCCGCTCCAAGAGCATGGATCCCATCGTCATCCGCCAGAACTGGCTGAGGGCCTATGACCTGTTGTCGCCGCGGGCCGCCGCCTTCCTCAACGCCTGGGCTCAGGCTCACGACCCCTTCGCCGAGGCCGGCCGTGAGGCCGTGACGGTGGAGGTCCTCAACGTCGTGAGGCGCACCGGGCGCACCTATGACCTGCAGTGGCGGGAGACCCGCTACCTCAACGGACAGAACGCGGGCGCCGAGCGCTGGCGGGCCCTGATCACAACGGGCCGACAGGCGCCGCGCACCGAGGCCGAGCTGATGAAGAACCCCCTTGGACTGAAGATCGAGGACGTATCATGGACACCCGACGCCTCCTGATCGCCTGCGCCATGACCCTGCTGGCGGGCGGTTGCGCCGCCGCCGGGAACAGGATTCCGGCGCCTGCGGAGATCGCCCCGCCCCTCGCGTCAGCGCCCGTCGTGGCGGAGGCGGCCGTGATCGAGGCCTCGGCGGAGGTCGAGGTCGGGATTGAAGCCGGGGTCGAGGCCGAGACCTCGACGGCGCGACCCTGGCGGCCGTCGTCCGCATCGCCTGTCGGTCGTCCGGCGGTCGCCGGCGAGGGGGCGCCCGCCGTCGCGGCCGCGAACCTCGCGGCGCGCACCCGGTCCGAGGCCGACCGTTTCGTCGGCGGGGCCCAGGTCTTCGAGCGGCGGCCGGGTCGGGTCTATGAGGTGTGGACGGCGCCCCTGCGCGTCACCACCCTCACCCTGGCGCCGGGAGAAACCCTCCTGTCCAAGGCGGCGGGCGATACGCTGCGCTGGCAGGTGGGGGAGGCCCGGTCTGGCGAGGGGGCGACCGCGCGGGTCCATGTCCTGTTGAAGCCGCTCGAACGCGGTCTGGCGACCAACCTCGTCCTGACCACCAGCCGGGGGCTCTACCAGGTGTCGCTTCGCAGCGGCGGACCGGCGAGCTTCAACAGCGAGGTGGCCTGGGAGGATGACGGCGTGCCGCCGCCTGAACAGGCGCCGTCCACAGCGGAGATCGCGGACGCCGGGGATCAGGGCGCCGGGGAGGCGGCGGCGCAGGAGACGTTCAACGCCCGCTATCGCATCGACGCCGGTCGCCGACCGCCGTCCTGGGCCCCGACGGCGGTGTTCGACGACGGACGGCGGACCTTTCTCGTCCTGCCGGCCTCCGCCCGCACAGGGTCGGCGCCGGCGCTCTTCGCCCTGGGCGCCGACGGCGGCCGACAGATGACCGGCTACCGCCAGGCGAACGGCATGCTGGTCATGGACGGCCTTCTCGACCGCGCCGAGCTGCGCATGGAGGGGCAGGCCAGAGGCGTGAAGGTAGAGCGACTGGCGGAGGACCGGCCATGACGGATTTCGACCAGCCAGGTCCGGCCTCCGCCGCTGGCGACCCCGCGGCCGGGGCCAAGCAACCGGCGGCAGGCCTGGACGGCCGGGCGCCCCGGCCGCGCGCGGTGCGTCTGAGGGCGGGCGCGGTCCGGATCGTCGTCGGTGGGGCGGCCCTGGTCCTGTCCGGCGCCCTGGCCTGGGCTTTTGTGGTCCAGCCCGAACTCCGCGAGGCGGAGCAGACACGACGGCAGGCGGAGACCGGAGACCAGGCGAGGGGGGATGTGATGCCTGCAGAGGCCGTGACGGGCCAGCCCGCCACCTATGACCGCCTGCCTGAGCCGCGGTCGGCCGAGGATCGCCAGGTCGTCGTGAGGGAAGAGGCGCGCGCCGGGCCGACGGACCGGTCCAGCGCGCGAACGTCTGCGGCCCCGGGGCGCTCGGGTCGGGGCGAGGCGCGTCTCGCGGCGGCCCGCTCCGATCTCTTCTTCGCCTCTCCGAGTCGGGGAGAATCTCCGACGCCGCAGCCGGTCGTCGACGCGCCGTCGCCAGCGGATCGCAGCGGGCTCATCCCGCCCGCCTCTCCTTTCGAGCTCAAGGCGGGCGACGTCATTCCGGCCCTTCTGCTGACGGCCGTGGACACCAGCCGACCGGGACCGGTCACGGCGGTCGTGACCCGCGACCTGTTCGACACGGTGGCCGGGCGTCATCTTCTGGTTCCCCAGGGCAGTCGCCTGATCGGCAGACACGAGGGCGCCGGACTTCATGGCGACCGGCGCGCCTTCCTGACCTGGACGCGACTGATCCTGCCCAGCGGCAAGAGCATCGGGCTAGGCGATGAGCCGGGCGTAGACGCCCAGGGCGCCGTGGGTCTTCCCGGCCGGACAGACCGTCGGCTGGGCGCCCTGGCGACCGGGGTGCTGGCGGCGGGAGCGATCACCACCCTGGGCCAGGCGGCGCGGGACCGGGCGCGGGACCGGGGCGGTTCATGGATGGCGGACGCGGGGAACGCCGCGGCCATCGAGGGCGCCCAGGTCGGCGGGCGCCTCGTTGATCGGGAACTACAGGTGCGGCCGGTCGTGCGGGTCGAGCCGGGGTCGGCCGTTCGCGTCCTGCTCACGCGCGATCTGGTCCTGGAGGCCTACGCGCCATGAAGGGGCGGATCCTCATCGCGGGGGCTCTTGGCCTGATGGTGGTCGGCCTTTTCCGGGTCGCGGACGCGCGTTCCGCCGCTCCCCTCCTGCTGATCAACGAATCCCACAGCCTGCCGCGCGGCCTCTACCGCCGGACCTCGGGGGCGGCCTTCAGCCCTGGCGCTGTGGTGGCCGTGATCCCGCCGGCCTCGGCGGGCCCCCGTCTTCTCGCCCTGGGCTATCCCCCGGGGCAGCGGCTTCTGAAGCGCATCGCGGCAGCGCCGGGCGCCGAGGTCTGCGCCCGTGAGACAGGGCTCGTGGCGGTGGACGGGCTCGTCCTCGACATTCCGCCTTTGCAGGACGCTTCCCGCGTCTGGACCGGATGCCGGCGACTGGGCCCGGATCAATGGCTGGTCCTGGGCGAGACCGCCCGCAGCTTCGACAGCCGCAGCTTCGGGCCGGTGTCCACGGCCGCGCTGGAAGGCCCCTACCGACTGGTGCGATCATGGTGAGGGGGATGCTGGCGAGCCTGGCGGGTATGGCCCTCCTGTGCGGGGCGGCCCACGCCCAGGCCCAGTCCGCGGAGCAGACGGCGGACTGGTCGCGGGCGGGCGGTGCGCTCTTTCCCGGGGAGGTGATCCAAGAGGTGGAGCGGGAGGGAGACGAGCAGGATCCAGGCGCGGCTGCCGACGGACCCTATGCCGATCTCATCCGGGCCGCGGCGGAGCGGCACGGCCTCGACGCCCGCCTGCTCGACGCCCTGGTCCAGGTCGAATCCGCCTGGCGCGCCGACGCCGTTTCCAGCGCGGGGGCGGCTGGGCTCACCCAGCTCATGCCCGGCACGGCGGCGGATCTCGGCGTAAAGGATCGGTTCGACCCCGCCGAAAACCTCATGGGCGGGGCCGCCTATCTCGCCGCCCAGATCAGGCGGTTTCAGGATCTCAGACTGTCGCTGGCGGCTTTCAACGCAGGACCCGGTCGCGTGGAAAAGGCCGGCGGGGTGCCGCGGATCGCCGAAACCGAAGCCTACGTCGTCTCGGTCCTGGACTGTTTCCTGGCGCGGGTGGCGGGCCGGCCGGTGCGCAGCCGGGCGGACTGCCGGCCGGGGAGGGCGCCATGATACGCGGCGAACGCCTGCTTGAGCTGGGTCTGGAGGGCGGAGACGACCTCCTGACCCGGGCCGAGGCCTCGGCCTTCCTGACCGCCCTGGGTCTGCCCATGCGGCCGGCCACCCTCGCCCGGCTGTGGTCGACGGGCGCCAAGGGGCCCCCTTGCCGGCATGTGAGGTCTCGGCCCTACTACCCGCGGAGCCTGCTGTCGCTCTGGGCGCGGGACCAGATAGGCGAGGTGCGGCAGGGCGCGCCCGCCGCCGCCCGTTCGCGGCGCCATGGTTGATCCGCCGCCTCCTGCAGGGCCGGGTCCGGTCGAGCGCCGGCTCCTGACCGAAGAAGCCTTTCGTGCGGCGACGGGACGGCCGGCCAGCACGGTGTGGCGCATGCGCCGCGACGGCCTGTTTCCCCAGCCGGTGCGGATATCGCGTGGCCGGGTCGGCTGGCCGGAAGGAGTGGTCCTAGCCTGGATGACGGCGCGGGCCTGCGAGGAGCTTCTGCTGGCGCCGCACGGCCCGCACACCCCCGGGAAGCCGGCTCGAGGGCGGCCGAGAGCACGCCCGAGAAAGAAGTCGAACTTGTCGAAAGCGACGTCGAAGGCGGAAACTTCGCCGGTTAAGGTTCTGCGAAAGTCGGTCGTGTCCGAGACTTCAGAAGGACACTGGAGCGCCCCCGCAGCGGCGGAGGCCAGACGCCTTGTCTGATCCGATCGAGAAACCTCTGATCGAGGTCGGCGGGCGGGATGACCGTTTGCTGAGCTGGTCACGTGTCCACGACCTGACCGGACTCAGTCGTTCGACGGCTTGGCGGCTGCAACGAGCCGGAACTTTCCCTAAGTCGGTCGCCTTATCGCCCGGGCGGGTAGGCTGGTGGGAAAGCGAGCTCACGGCGTGGAAGAAGACGCGCAGCTCCAGGTCACTCCGCACGCCGGTCGCTGTGCGTCCGTGCGGCATGCCGCGCAAGCAGAAGCCGAAGGGGTTGTCCGGCACATTACAGCCCCCGGCATCCACTATGCAGGAGCCTCTGGCGACAGAGCGGGTGCAGCGTCGCCGGAGGCTCCTGCAGGTTCATCCGGGGCAGATCGATTTCGACTTCTGAGGAGGCTTCCGGTCGCTTCGCCATTGCCGACAGTCCGGACTTGCTTAGTTGTTTGGTCCCGGATCAGCGCCGAAATCAGTCTGCGTCTTGGGGCGGCAAGAACTTCAGGGGCGGAGAGGGCGCATTATCATGAGATGCCTCCTCGACTAGACTGTGCCAGGCCTCGCCCAGGCGGATGGAGTCCGCCAGGTCCTGAGCCGAGATGAACGAATGTTCGGTCAGGCGTTGGCGCAGACCTTGGCAGGCCGCCAGGATCGCCGAGGCCTGGCGCACGATGGCGATGTCGGAGTGCGCGCCCAGGTCTTCATAGGCGGAATAACGCCAACGGCCGCCATCGGGCGATTCGTTGATCAGCGCCCATTTCTCGGAAGGGGTCAGGGCGTCGCCGAGCGGTTCCCAAGCCTCGCTGTCGGCGGGGCGCCGGTAGTGCCCCGGACGTTGCGGCAGGCCGTGTCGACCATAGACCTGGCCCGCAGTCTCTTCGATGGCCTGAAGCAGCGATAGAAGATCGGCTGTCGACGCCGTCGCCTCGGTCTCTTCGCGTGTCCGCTCCGCAGACGGGGCCTCCTTGCGACGGCGTCCGAAGCGACCGAGCATCAACTAGTCGACGTTGATCGCGCTGGTGACCGAGACGTCATAGACGACGCGCGTCACGCTCTGGACGAACTCGAAGAATTTGCGGGCCTCGGCGGCGCCGGAGCGCGGAGCGTAAATGATGTCGTCGGGCTCGATCTGGACGTTGCTGGCGATGAAGAAGCCGGAGCCCTCGTTCAGGTTCAGACGATAGACCACCGGCACGCCGCGCGGCGTGGCGGGCTGCTGGACGCCCAGGGCCTGGGCCACTTCGGGGCGCTCGAAGCGGAAAATCAGCACCGATTTGGCGTCGGCCAGGTTGGAATCCAGGCCGCCGACGCCGCTAAGCGCCTCGGCCAAGGTCAGCGGGCCAGGCGGCAGGTCGGTGCGGCGGACGGCGTTGAAGGCGCCGAAGGAACTGAACCGACGCGGCTGATAGACCAGGTTGACCTGATCGCCGCGCTGCAGACGGACGTTCTCGTTGAACTCGGTCGTGACGATGGACATCGGCGCCGTATAGGTCTGGCCGCCCCGTTGGATGCGGACGTTCACGTCATAGACTGACCGCGAGGAGCCGCCCGCCGCCGCGATGACATCCAGGATACGGTCGTGATTGGCCGACAGGGGCTGACGACCGGGATTGCGAACCTCGCCCAGAACGGTGACGGCGTTGGAGGTGTTGCCAGCGGTCGTGACGATGACCTGGGGGTTGCCGACCTTGCCGATAAGCGCGCGGCGCACGGCGGCCGACGCCTGGGCCGGCGTCAGGCCCTGGACGGCGACCGAGCCGGCGAAGGGCACGGGGATGGCGCCGTTGCGGTCCACCACCAGCGGGGGCAGCGACTGGTTGCCGGACTGGACGTTGCTGCCGGAGCTGGCGCCGAACAGCGAGCCGCTGGGCTCGAAAATGGTGACGGCCAGGGTGTCGCCGACGCCGATGATGTCGGTCGGGGCCTCGCTGGACGCCAGGGCCAGAGTGCTGAACGACTGGGCGGGCGCCGCCTTCAGACGTTCGCTCATGGCGAAATCCAGGTCCACGATGGCATAGTCGCCCTGACGTTCAGGGTTGCTGGCGTGCTTGACGACCGCGGCTCCGGACGGCCCGTCGCGCGGTAGCGTCGAGCAGCCGGCAAGAAGAGCGACGATCATCAGACTGGCGGCGGTACGGGTCATTGCAGCTCTGCTTCAGTTATCGCTGAATGCTTACCCGGCTACGGCGCTCGCCGCCAGTGGAAGCATCAGATGATCCTCGATGGACCGGAAATGACCTTGCCAGGTCGGCGCGGAATAGGCCGGTGCGACTGGACGATGCCGGGTCGCCGTCTCCAGAGCTTCCAGCCAGCCGAGGCCGTCCAGAGGGTCGATCAGGGTGGCCTGGGGCACCAACTCGCGGTGCGCCGGAATGTCTGAAGCGATCAACGGCACGCCCAGGGCGCAGGCCTCTACGGCGGGAAGATCGAATCCTTCAACTGAGGATGGCGCCAGCACGGCCTGGGCGCCTTGCATCAGGGCGGCGAGGGCCGTGTCCGGCAGATTTTCCGCCTGATGCACCAGGCCTTGAAGGTTGGGCGAGCGTTGCAGGTGGTCCAGCACCGCCTCGTTCTCCCACCCATAGCGACCGATCAGCACCAGACGAGGGGCCTGTTCACCCATGCGCTCCTGAAGCCGGCGCCAGATGGTGAGCAGGAAGGCCAGATTCTTGCGCGCTTCGATCGTCCCGACATGAACGAAGTAGGGGTGGCGGATGGCGGTTGGTTCGGGTGTCAGGAAGATCGGTTCCAGCCCGAGGTGGGCGACCTCGACCGGCGGCGCCGGCAGGTGCTCGCGTTCGGCGAAGGCCTGCAACTCATGGGCGGTGTAGCGGGAATTGACGACGATCCGGGAGGCATGTCGTAGGGCCGTGATGACGCGCCTGCGATGCTTGGCCCCGTCTCCGGGGCGACAGAATTCCGGATGAGTGATGGGGATCAGGTCATGCAGCATGACCACGCGATCAATTCCCTGCGCGCCCAGTCCGGCGAGGATTTCGGGGGTGTTCAGGCTGGTGTGCCCGACATTGAAATAGAGGCGGGCGGGCGGCGGCGCGGCGACGCGCTTGGCGCGGAAATATTGCTTCCAGGCGCGGGCCTTCTTGCGTTTCGGCTGATCGGGGTCGGGCGCCTCGCTCATGACCGAGGCAGTCGGTCGATCGGCTTGAAGAGCGGCGAACAGACGGCGCTCGGCTTCGTTCAGCGCCCGGCTGGTCGACTGGCCGGACCAGCGTCGGCGCAGGTCGACGATGCAGTCGCGGAACCAGGCGTCATCGACCATGGCCAGTTGATCGTGCCGCGACCGGACTGGCACCATGCGATAGTCGGGATGATCAACCAGCCATTCCGCATAGGCTAGGCAGACGCGGTCCACGCCCGTCGGCGCGCTGCGGTCGGTGCGGCTCAGCAGACGGCTGGCGTCGAAGAGGACGTCCTGGGTCATCAGGAGACGTAGCCGGCCTGCATCAGTTCGGCGATGTGGATGATGGCGACCGGGCGGTCGTTCTCGACTACGAACAGGTTGGCGATCTTGTTGGCGCTCAGCAGGTCGACCACGTCGCTCATCCGCGCGTCCGGGTCTACGGTGATGGGGGTTCGGCTCATGATGTCTTCGGCGCGGAGGGCGGCGAAGTCGCTGGAGAAGGCCCGACGGATGTCGCCGTCGGTGATCATGCCGGCGAGAGACCCGTCAGCATGCAGCACGGCGACCGCGCCCTTGCGACCGGCGCTGACGGCTGAGACCACGTCGCTGAAGCTGGCGTCCATCGACACGCTGGCGGGGGTGGCGGCGTTGTCGCCCATCCATTCACGCACGCTCTGCAGGCTCATGCCCAGAGCGCCGCCAGGGTGGTGCAGACCGAAGTCCTCCCGCGTGAAGCCGCGCCGGTCCATCAGCACCATGGCCAGGGCGTCGCCGATGGCCAGGGTCATCAGGGTCGAGGTGGTCGGCGCCAGGCCGTTGGGGCAGGCCTCGGCCACCTTGGGCATGGTCAGGCTGACGGCCGAGTGGCGACCGAGGAAGCTGCCGGCGCGCTGGGTGATGCCGATGACCGGGATGTCGTTGCGCTGGCAGTAGAGCAGGGGATCGCGCAGCTCACGGCTCTCGCCCGAGTTGGAGATGGCCAGAAGCGTGGTGTCGGGGCGCAGCATCCCCAGGTCGCCGTGGCTCATCTCCGCCGGGTGGACGAAGAAGGAGTTGGTGCCGGTCGAGGCCAGGGTGGCGGCGATCTTGCCGCCGATGTGGCCCGACTTGCCCATGCCGGTCACGACCAGATAGCCGGGGCGCGACAGGATGATGTCGCAGGCGCGGGCGATCGAGACGTCGATGGAGCGCTCCAGCGCCTCCAGGGCCTCGATATTCAGCCGCACGACCTCGCGCGCTCGGTCCGTCATCGTGGCGATCTGCTCGGGCGACGAGTGAAGCGTGTTGGGCATGGGCAGGCTCCTGAAACACCGGACCGCTGCGGCGGTTCTTCGTGGCGCATCCGCGAATTGCCCCATCTGGATTGTTCGCACAATGGCGAGGGTGCGGCGGAATTGTCACCTGCGGGGACAACCATCCCGGTCGTTGCGCGTTGAGACCAGTCTCGACAACAGCCAAGAAACGAGTCCGGACCTTATGCTGTCTGCATCCGGGGCGATCGCCTCACGCCTGCCCGAACCGCCCGCCGTCCTGCAAAAGCCCGCCCTGTTCCTGGATCTGGACGGTGTGCTGGCGCCCTTGGCGCCGACGCCGGACGCGGTAGGGCCGGATGCACGCCGGACCGAGGTGCTGAGGCGGCTGACGGATCGGCTGGACGGGCGCGTCGCCATCGTCAGCGGGCGGACCCTGGGCGAAATCGACCGGATTAGCGACGGCGCCGCGCGCGCCGCCTCGGGCGTGCACGGCCTGCAAAGACGACGCGGCGACGGCACCTTCGCCAACCGCGCCCCCGATCCCGCCGTGCGGCGCGCAGTCGCCGCCTTCGACGCCTTCGCCGCTGACCGGCCGGGGGTGATCGTCGAGGACAAGACCCTGGCGGCGGGCCTGCACTACCGCCAGGCGCCCGGCGTGTCTGCCGAGGCCCTGGCCTTGGCGGCGGCGCTGGCGCAGGAAACCGGACTGGCCCTTCAGCCCGGCTCCATGGTGCTGGAGCTGAAGACCCCCGGCACGGACAAGGGCGCGGCCCTGAGCGCCTTCATGGCCGAGGCGCCGTTCATCGGCGCGGTCCCCATCATGGTCGGCGACGACCTGACCGACGAGCACGGTTTCGAGGCGGCCGAGGCCCTGGGCGGGTTCGGCGTCCTGGTCGGTCCCGAGCGTTCGACGGCGGCCCGCTATCGGTTGGAGGATGTCGCCGCCGTTCTCGACTGGCTGGATCAGATTGAAGGAGGCGCCGCATGAGCCGCCCCAACCTCGACCTCGCCCCGATCGGCAACTGCTCGGTCAGCGCCCTGATCGACCGGTCGGGCCGCTTCGTCTGGGCCTGCGCGCCCCGCGTGGACGGCGACCCGGTCTTTTCCGCCTTGATGGACGGCGATGATCCCGAACACGGCTTCTGGGCCATCGAACTGACGGACATGGTCTCGATCGAGCAGGCCTATGTGCGCAACACCGCCGTCCTGCGCACGGTGATGACCGACGAACGCGGGGCCTCGGTCGAGATTCTCGACTTTGCGCCGCGCCACCTGAAGCACTCGCGCATCTATCGCCCGATCGCCTTCGCGCGGGTGGTGCGGCCGCTGTCGGGGGCGCCGCGCATCACCGTGCGGCTGCGGCCCTCGGCGGACTGGGGCGCGCGCCGGGCCCAGCAGACCTCGGGCTCCAACCACATCCGCTATCTGTGCACCGACCTGACGCTGCGCCTGACGACCAACTGCCCCGTC
Source organism: Brevundimonas sp. CEF1 (assembly GCF_051353055.1). Taxonomy (NCBI): domain Bacteria; kingdom Pseudomonadati; phylum Pseudomonadota; class Alphaproteobacteria; order Caulobacterales; family Caulobacteraceae; genus Brevundimonas; species Brevundimonas sp. CEF1. The sequence continues at coordinate 3,015,406 of NZ_CP195593.1, read as the reverse complement.
ACCCATGTCCAGAACGAGCGGACCTTCCGGCTGGAAGGCGAGTTGGCCTTCTTCCTCGGCCCGGACGAGGGCTATGATCAGTCGGTTGCGGCAGGCGTCTCGGCAGCCCTGGACCAGACCATTCAGCACTGGAAGCTGTGGACGCGGACCCTCTATGTGCCGCTGGACTGGCAGGAGGCGGTGATCCGCGCCGCCATCACCCTGAAGCTCTGCGTCTATGAAGAGACGGGCGCCATCGTGGCCGCCATGACCACCTCGGTGCCCGAGTTCCCCGAGAGCGGGCGCAACTGGGACTATCGTTTCTGCTGGGTGCGTGACGCCTATTATACGGTGCGGGCGCTGAACCGGCTGGGCGCGGTGGACATCCTCGAGAACTACCTCGGCTACCTGCGCAATCTGGTGGACGACGCCCAGGGCGGGCATGTTCAACCCGTCTATGGCGTGGGACTGGAGGCGGACATCGGCGAGCGGGTGGTCGACAGCGTCGAGGGCTATCGCGGCATGAAGCCGGTCCGCGTCGGCAATCAGGCGCACGAGCATCTGCAGCACGATGTCTATGGCCAGATCGTCCTGCCGCTGGTGCAGGCCTTCTTCGACGAGCGGATGCTGCGGCCCGGCACGATCGACGACTTCCACGCCCTGGAAAAGGTCGGCGACCGCGCCTTCTCCATGCACGATCAGACGGATGCAGGCCTGTGGGAGTTCCGCACCATCACGCGGGTTCACACCTATTCCTCGGTCATGTGCTGGGCCGCCTGCGACCGGTTGGCCAAGGCGGCGCGGCATCTGGGGCTCGCTGAACGCGGCGAGCTGTGGGACGAGCGGGCGCGCCTCATCCGGGCGCGGATCGAGGCCGAGGCCTATCTGCCGGACGAGGGCCGCTTCGCCGCCAGCTTCGGCGGGACCGAGCTGGACGCCTCTCTGTTGCAGATGACCGACCTGGGCTTCCTCGACGCCCGCGATCCGCGTCAGGTCAGGACCTTCGAGGCCGTCGAGCGCGACCTGAAGCGCGGCCCCTATCTGTTCCGCTACATCCATCCCGACGACTTCGGCGAGCCGGAGACGGCCTTCAACTTCTGCACCTTTTGGTTCATCGAGGCCCTGCATCTGAACGGCCGGACCGAGGAGGCGCGGGTCATTTTCGACGAGATGCTGAGCCGGCGCACCCATGCGGGCCTGCTCAGCGAGGACATCGCGCTTCAGGACGGCGAGCTGTGGGGCAACTACCCGCAGACCTATTCCCTGGTCGGGATCATCAACTGCGCGGTTCTGCTCAGTCGCTCGTGGACGGACGCCCGATGAGCCGGTTGATCGTCGTCTCCAACCGCGTCTCGGCGCCCAAGGACCCGGCCTCGGGATCGGTCGGCGGCCTGGCCATGGCCCTGTCGGCGGCGCTGCGCAAATACGACGGCCTGTGGTTCGGCTGGTCCGGCGAGACGATCGAGCAGTTCACCGGCGAGTTGAACATCGAGGACCGGGCGGGCGTCACCGTCGCCACCGTCGATCTGGAGCCGCAGGACGTCGATGAATATTACAACGGCTACGCCAACAAGACCCTGTGGCCCCTGTTCCATCACCGGGTCGATCTGACCGCCTATGAGCGGTCCTACGGCGAGGGCTATGAGCGCACCAATCGCCGCTTCGCCGAGGTGCTGCAGCCGCTGATCCAGCCCGACGACATCATCTGGATCCACGACTATCACATGATCCCGATGGCGCGGGACCTGCGCCGTCTGGGGGTAAAGAACCGCATCGGCTTCTTCCTGCACACGCCCTGGCCGGCGCGTCAGTTGCTGGTGACCCTGCCGCATCATCGGCGGCTGGTGGAGTCGATGTTCTATTTCGACCTGATCGGCTTCCACACCCAGGAATGGCTGGGCCTGTTCGAGCGCTACGTTGAGGTCGAGGCGCGGGGGCGGGTGTCGCCCGACCATGTGATCGAGGCCTTCGGACGCCGGGTTCAGGGCGGGGTCTTTCCCATAGGCATCGACGTGGACGGCTTCTTGGCCGCGCGCGACTCGGTGCTGGGCGGCAAGACCTATGACCGGATGGCGGCCTCGGCGGCTTTCCGCTCGATGATCGTCGGCGTGGATCGGCTGGACTACTCCAAGGGTCTGGAGCAGCGGCTGCTGGGCTTCGAGCAGTTCCTGGAGGACAACCCCGCCATGCGCGGCGAGGTTTTCTTGCTGCAGGTGACGCCGATCTCTCGCGACGATGTGGACACCTATCAGGACATTCGCGGGCGGCTGGACGCCCTGGCCGGGCGCATCAACGGCGCCTATGCTGATATGGACTGGCAGCCGATCCGCTACCTGAACCGCACCTTCCGCCGGGACCAGTTGGCGGGCCTCTATCGTGCGGCCAAGGTTGGTCTGGTCACGCCCCTTCGTGACGGCATGAACCTGGTGGCCAAGGAATATGTCGCGGCCCAGAACCCCGACGATCCCGGCGTGCTGATCCTGTCGCGCTTCGCCGGCGCCGCTGAGCAGATGGGCGAGGCCCTGCTGGTCAATCCCTTCAGCCGCGAGGAGTTGTCGGAAGCGATCAAGACGGCCCTGACCATGCCGCTGAAGGAGCGCATCCGAAAGTGGGAGGCCCTGATGCAGGTGGTGCGCGACACCGACGTGGGCATCTGGCGCGACAGCTACGTGGGCGCGCTCAGGAAGGTCGCGATCCGCGCCGACGACGAGGTGGTCGCCGACGCGGTCTGAGGGGACCTAGCTGGCCTGGGCATACTGCGGCGGGGCGCCGTCGCGGGCGATGGCGCGCGCGTGGGCGGGCCGCGCCGCCAGCCGCTCGACATAGGCGTCCAGCACTGGGCTTTCGGGCAGGTGCTCACGCGCCCAGGCCACGGTGCTGCCGATCAGGACGTCGGCCACGGTGAAGCGGTCGCCCATCAGCCAGGGGCCTTCCCACAGGGCCTCCAGCAGGCGGGTGACGGCGGCGTCGTAGCGGGCCCTGGCGTGGGCGTCGGCGCCCACCACGCCCGTGACCTTGTTCCACAAAGACGGCTCGAACTCGCCCGTTCCCCAGAACAACCAGGTCAGCAGCGGTCCGCGTTCCGGCGCGCCGGGCGGAAAGCCCAGACCCGCCTCGGGATGCAACCCAGTCAAGTGGAGGGCGACCGCCGCCGATTCCGTGATCAGGGCGCCGTCGTGCAGCAGGGCCGGGACCTTGCCGTCGGGATGGGGGTTCTTCGGATCAGCGGCGCCCGTCCCGTCCATGCGGCGGATGTCGCAATATTCGATGCGGCAGTCGGCCCCCAGCTCCTCGACCAGCCAGACCAGGCGCGAGGAACGGGACCAGGGGGCGTGGAACAGGGTCAGCATCGATAATCCTCCCAGATGTCGCGCCGCCGACGGGGCGTCGGCGGCGGTCCGTCTTGACTACTGACACCCTGCTGCCACCATGCTGTCAGCAGTCTTCGGCGAGGGTGGGGACATGAGGCGCGCCGACCGACTGTTCCAGATCATCCAGGTGCTGCGCCGGGCCTCGCGTCCGGTGACGGCCGACGCCATCGCGGCCGAGCTGGAGACCTCCAAGCGCACCATCTATCGCGACATCGCCGCCCTGCTGGGCCAGCGGGTGCCGATCCGGGGCGAGGCGGGGCTGGGCTATGTGCTGGACGGGGGCTTCGACCTGCCGCCGCTGATGCTGACCTCGGACGAGATCGAGGCGGCTGTGCTGGGCGCGCAATGGGTGGCGGCGCGCGGCGATCCCGCTCTGGCGCGGGCGGCGCGCGACCTGACCGCCAAGATCGCCGCCATCGTGCCGGAGCGTCTGCGGCCGGTGGTGCTGGAGCCTTCGGTGGCCACGCCCCCGCCGTGGGAGCAGAAGATGGAGACCGTGGACCTGGCGCGGGTGCGGGCCTGGATCCACGCCGGGCGCAAGCTGCGGCTCTATTACGCCGACGAGCAGGGGCGCGAGACGACGCGGATCATCTGGCCCTGTCTGATCGGCTATCATGAGAGGGCGCGTCTGCTGATCGCCTGGTGCGAGACGCGCGAGGACTTTCGCAGCTTCCGCGCCGACCGGGTGGTCGACGCGGAGTTTCTGGATGACCGCTATCCCGGTCGACCCGCCATCCTGCGCCAGCGCTGGTTCGCGGCGATGGAGGCGCGGCGGGCCGCCGAGTGCGGGCCTCAGTAGATTTCGAACAGGCCGGCCGCCCCCATGCCCCCGCCGATGCACATGGTGACGACGCCGTATTTGGCCCCGCGCCGCTTGCCCTCGATCAGGACGTGGCCGGTCATCCGCGCGCCCGACATGCCGTAGGGGTGGCCGATGGACACCGCGCCGCCCGAGACATTGAGCCGGTCGTTGGGGATGCCCAGGGTGTCGCGGCAGTAGAGGACCTGCACCGCAAAGGCCTCGTTCAGTTCCCAGATGCCGATGTCGTCGACGGTCAGGCCGTGGCGTTTCAGCAGCTTGGGCACGGCGAAGACGGGGCCGATGCCCATCTCGTCCGGCTCGCAGCCCGCCACCGCCATGCCGCGATAGGCGCCCAGCGGCTGCAGGTTGCGCTTTACCGCCTCGCCCGCCTCCATGACGACCGCCGCCGAGGCGCCGTCCGACAGTTGCGAGGCGTTGCCGGCGGTGATGAACTCGCCCTGCTGGATTTCCTCGCCGCCGCCGAAGACGGGCTTCAGCGCCTTCAGACCCTCCAGCGTGGTCTCGGGGCGATTGCCCTCGTCCTTGGCCAGGGTGATCTCTTTCGAGGTGGTCTCGCCGGTGGCCTTGTCCGTCACCAGCATGGAGGTGGTCATGGCCACGATCTCTGCGTCGAAATGACCGGCGGCCTGGGCCGCGGCCGTGCGCTGCTGGGATTGCAGGGCGTATTCATCCTGGGCGTCGCGGCTGATGTTGTAGCGGCGGCTGACCACCTCGGCGGTTTCCAGCATCGACATATAGATGTGGGGCGACAGCTTCAGCAGCGCCTCGTCCTTCATCCGATACAGGTTCATGTGCTGGTTCTGGACCAGGGAGATGCTCTCCAACCCACCGCCGACGGCCATCTTCTGGCTGTCGAAGATCACCTGCTTGGCCGCCGTGGCGATGCCCATCAGGCCCGAGGCGCACTGGCGATCCAGGCTCATGCCGGGGACGGAGGAGGGCAGGCCGGCGGCCAGGGCCACCTGTCGCGCTACATTGGTCCCGGTCGAACCCTGCTGCAGGGCCGCGCCCATGATGACGTCCTCGATCTCGGCGGGATCGACGCCAGCGCGGGCGACCGCGTGCCTGACGGCGTGGGCCCCCAGCTGTTGGGCCTGGGTGTCGTTGAAGGCCCCGCGATAGGCCCGGCCGATCGGGGTGCGGGCGGTGGAGACGATGACGGCTTCACGCATCTGCGATGCTCCTTCTTTGTTTTAAGGGCGCTATCGCTCGCGACGCGGTCGCTCGCTGCTTGAGCGCGTTTCCTGCCTAACAAGGAGAGGATAGGCGCCTCACGTCAGGTCAACGCAAGGCGCCTTCGCAAGAAGTGAACATGGGGCGGTCACGAGTGCGTCCTGGCCTCAAGTAGCGCGAAGCTCGTTAGGCCCCTTCAAGACCCATGATGCTTCTGGGCCTTGGTCAGTTCGATCATGCCTTGAGCCGCGCCCATGTCCGGCACGATCTCGTTCTCGCGGTCCGAGATGGCGTCGAAGCGGGCGGCGACCTGTTCGACGGCGTCGGGGCCGATGGCGAAGTCGCCTTGGGTCAGGGTGACATAGGCGCGTTCGAAACCGCCGGCGCCGGCGGCCAGGATGGCGCGGGTCGGGGCGTCGCGGCTGACCAGATAGAGCAGGCCGGGCGAAACCAGCTCCGGGCCCAGGGCCTCCAGCGGCAGGGCGGCGCCGAGATCCTCGGTCATGCGGGTGTGGGCGGTCGGGGCCAGGGCGTTGACGCGGATGTCGTTCTTGGCGCCCTCGATCGCCAGGGTCTGCATCAGGCCGACCAGGGCCATCTTGGCCGCGCCGTAGTTGGCCTGGCCGAAGTTGCCGAACAGGCCCGACGACGAGGTGGTCATGACGATACGGCCGTAGTTCTGAGCCCGCATGATGTCCCACACCGCCTTGGTGCAGTGGACCGCGCCCATCAGGTGGACGTCCATGACCAGGCGGAAATCGGCCAGGTCCATCTTGGCGAAAGTCTTGTCGCGCAGGATGCCGGCGTTGTTCACCAGAATGTCGATCCGGCCCCAGCGCGCCATGACCTCGGCCACCATGGCCTCGACCGCTTCGGCGTCGGTGACGGAGGCCGCATTGGCCATGGCCTCGCCGCCGGCGGCCTCGATTTCAGCCACCACGGCCTCGGCTGCCGTGGCCGATCCGCCCGAGCCGTCGCGGGCGCCGCCCAGGTCGTTGACCACCACCTTGGCGCCGCGCGCCGCCAGGGCCAGGGCGTGTTCGCGGCCCAGACCGCCGCCCGCGCCCGTCACGATCGCCACCTGGCCGTCGAACCGAATGCTCATCCCGCGTCTCCGTTGTGTTTCAAAATGGTCCTAGCAGGCCTGATCGAGGGGAAAAACGGGCATTTGTGTTGATGCGGCGCCACACCCGCCGCAATCCTGACTATTAAGACGGAACCTGAGCAATCTTGTGCCGTTCGGCTTCCGAGCGTCACGTGAAAGCGTCGGCCTTGGGAAAACTGAAATTGTGAGGACACAATGAAGCTGAAAATTCTAGCAAGTGTCGCTGCGGCCGGACTGTTCGCCGCTGGCGCCGCTTCGGCTGAGCCGGACGGCTGGTACGGCGCAATCGACGCCGGCTATCACATCATCGACGACATCAACACTGAGTCGACGACCAACGGTTCCAACTGGAACTGGGAAGTGAACGACGGCTGGGCTGCGTTTGCTCGCCTTGGTTACCGCTTCAACCCCAACTGGCGCGTTGAACTGGAAGGCGGCTACCGCTCGGGCGACATCGGCACCGTGCGCGCCGTCTCGGGCCCGCAAGGCCTGTGCAACATCACGCCCGCCACCGGTCCGTGCTACTCGCCGGAAGGCGACATCACCTCGACCACCCTGATGGCCAACGTCATTTATGACTTCGGCTATTCGGCCTGGGGCATCCGTCCCTTCGTCGGTCTCGGCGTCGGCCTGAACCGCGTCAACACCGACACGGTCGGCCGTCTGCGCCAGGACCCGGCTGTCAGCTTCGCCGCTGACGACAGCTCGACCAAGTTCGCCGCTCAGGCGATCGCCGGTCTGGCCTGGGCCGTTTCGGATCGCGCCAACATCGACCTGACCTACCGTTATCTGACGGGCGACGCCGAGTTCGCGACCTTCACGAATACGGCCAGCAACAGCTTCGGCGAAATGGCCGGCGACTACGACCAGAGCCACACCGTGACCCTGGGCCTGCGCTACGCCTTCGGCGCTGAGCCGGCGGCTCCCCCGCCCCCGCCGCCCCCCCCGCCGCCGCCGCCGCCCCCGCCGCCGCCCCCGCCGCCGCCTCCGCCGCCTCCGGCCAAGCCGGCTGCGCGTCAGTTCGTGGTCTACTTCGACTGGGATCGCTCGGACCTGACGGCTGAAGCCCGTTCGGTGGTGACCCAGGCCGCCAACTACGCCAAGTCGGGCGCTCCGACCCGTATCCTGGTCGTCGGCCACGCCGACACCTCGGGTAACGCCGCCTACAACCTCGGCCTGTCGAACCGTCGTTCGCGCGCCGTCGCCGACGCCCTGGTCGCCCAAGGCGTCAACGGCGGCGTCATCGCCCTCGACGGCAAGGGTGAAACCGCCCTGGCCAAGGCCACTGCTGACGGCGTGCGCGAGCCGCTCAACCGTCGCGCCACCATCGACATCAACTTCTAAGACTGCCGCCCCCGAAACAGACCGCAAGGTCCGGTTTCGGGGGCAAGTTCTTGGTGTCGAAATATCCGGCCGCCGGACTCCTCCCGAGCCGGCGGCCTTCTATTTCTACAATGCAGACTCGCCCCGGTCGTCCACTCGCCTTGTCATTGACGGGCCGTTGGCACTAGGAAGGGGTTCGTTCCTTGGAAAGATACTCAGCGTTTGCTCGCGCCATTTGATCCTGATCAGCCGAACGCGATCCCGCTGGTGCAGGCGGACTTGCGTGGCCGTCGCTTTCTGATCGTCACCGCGCCGTTCGGCGGTTTCGGGCGCTTTCTGGCCCAGGCCGTTGCCGCGCGTGGCGGCGAAACCGTGCGCATGATCTTCAACGCCGGCGACCTGCTGACCTGGCGCCGAGAAGGCGCTCTGGCGTTTCGCGACGATGTCCGGCGCTGGCCTGCGCGCGTGCGCGAACTGGCGAACGAGTTCACCGACATCATCGTCTTCGGCGAGGGCGGTCCCTATAATCAGGGGGTTCTGGCGCAGGCCGACTCGCTGAACGCTCGCGTCTGGGTGCTCGAGAACGGCTACTTCCGTCCCGACTGGATCACGTTGGAACGGAACGGGGTCAATGGGTCCAGCCGGTTGCCGCGAACCGCTGAAGGCTATGCCGGGCCCGTTCCGGCGCTGCCGCTGACGCGTCCGGTCGGCAAGATCCTGCCGCACCACGTCTTCAATATCAGTCTCTATCATGCGGTCGGGTCTTTGGGGTGGGCGGCGTTCCCGCGCTATCGCCATCCCTATACCGTCTCGCCCTGGCGACAGTTCCTGGGCCATATCCGCCGCTACTTCAGCCTGGCGACCCGCCCCAAGCAGTCCTGCGACGCGGATGTCATCCGTGCGCGCGGGCCTTTCTTCATCGCCTGTCTGCAGCGTGAGGGCGACGCGCAACTTCTTCGCTATTCCTCCTATGCCGACAACATGGCCTTCCTGGCTGAGGTGATGGGCAGTTTCGCCCGTCATGCGCCCAAGGATTGCCGCCTGGTGGTCAAGAACCATCCGCTGGACCCCGGCCTGTCTGACCTGGCGCACATGACCCGCTGTCTGGCGGTTGAGCGCGGCCTGGACGGGCGTGTCGATTTCATCGACGGCGGCAACCTGGCCCAGCTTTGCCGCGCATCGCGAGGCATGGTGGTCAACAATTCCAGCGCCGCCCTGTCAGCCCTGGGCTTCTGCACCCCGGTCAAGGTTCTGGGCGAAGCGTTTTTCGACTTTGCGGGGCTGACCGATCAGCAGCCGGTGGACGCCTTCTGGAGCGGGCCGGTCGCCGCCGATCCGGGCCTGTTCACCGCTTTCCGCGCCCATGTGATCGCGCGCAGCCAGATCAACGGCAACTATCATGAACCACGCGCCATGCGGCCGACCGCGGGTCTGATCGCCGACGCCTTCGCCTTGCGCGCGGATTAAAACGCCGCCGTGAGCGTGTGACGAGAATCGTCCACAGGGGTGTGGCGTTATGGCAACCCCCGGGGGCTGTCATATCACTGTCACATGACTGTCGCCCAACCTTCCCGCAGCGGCCTTAAGGCCCAGCCCATCTCGACAGGCGCCATTGGCCTGCCGCGCATGGCGCTACGCCTTCATCACTGGGGATACAGACAGATGACCAACCGCAAACAGCTGTTCTGGGCGACGACCGCCCTGATGAGCGGCGTTCTCATGGCTGGCGCCGCTTCGGCCCAGTCGACCGGCACGGCCGCCGTTGAAATCGACGAAGTCGTTGTCACCGGCCAGCGCGGGCCGCGCAACATCGACGGCGCCATCGTGGCGGAAACCGTTGGCAAGTCCCGCTCGACCGTCACCTCGGAGTTCATCGAGACTCAGGCCGCCGGCCAGACGATCAACGAAGTCCTGAACCTGGTTCCGGGCATGAGCTTCACCAATAACGACGCCTATGGTTCGTCGGGCGGCAACATCCGTCTGCATGGCTTTGACGGTCCGCGCATCTCGCAGACCTTCGACGGCATGCCGCTGAACGACTCGGGCAACTATTCGCTCTACACCAACCAGCAGTTGGACAGCGACCTGATCGCCAGCGCTTCGGTCAACACCGGCACGACCGACGTCGACTCCCCGACGGCCTCGGCTTCGGGCGGTACGATCAACATGAGCTCGATCCGCCCGACGACGGAATTCGGTGGTCGCATCAAGGGCTCGCTGGGCGATGACAACTTCCGCCGCGTCTTCGCGCTGCTGAACACCGGCGAAGTCGGTCCGCTCGGCACCACGGCTTGGTTCGCCTATTCGGATCAGTCGTACGACAAGTTCAAGGGTCAGGGCGACCTGAACAAGACCCAGTACAACTTCAAGGTCTTCCAGCCGCTGCGCGACAACGGCGACTTCGTCTCGATCGCCGGTCACTGGAACCGCAACCGCAACAACAACTACGCTGACCTGCAGCTGAAGCGTAACCCGGATGGCTCGGCCAGCCTGGCTGACGGTGTGACCTGGGAAACCGACTTCGACAATAACTACCACAAGACGCCGACCTTCCGTAACGGCGTGGCGGACACGGAATCCAGCAGCAGCTCGACCAGCCGCTACTGGGCTCTGCGTCAAAACCCGTCGGACACGGGCAACCTCCGTGCTCAGTCGCGCTTCACCCTGCGCGACAACCTGATCTTCACCTTCGATCCCTCGTTCCAGTACACTCTGGCGACCGGCGGTTCGGGCCAGTTCGTCCTGTCGGAAACCGATCGCACGATCCGCGGCTCCAAGACCACGGGCGGCGTTGACCTGAACGGCGACGGGGACACCATGGACACCGTGCGCGTCCACTCGACCAACAACACCCACACGCAGCGCTACGGCATCAGCTCGTCGCTGATCTGGAAGCTGACAGACTCGCAGACCTTGCGCGCCGCCTACACCCTGGATGATGCTCGTCACCGTCAGACGGGCCTGAACAGCCTGATCGACTTCTCGAACCCGTCGGAGCCGCGCTTCTTCGATCCGTTCGCCGGTCTGCACGACAAGGAACACCGCATCGTCAACCTGGACGGCTACGAAATCCGTTCGCGTGACCGTCTGTCCTACGCCACTCTGAACCAGTTCGCTGTCGAATATTCCGGCCGCTTCCTGGAAGACACCCTGCGCGTCAGCGTCGGCGTCCGCGCCCCCTTCTTCAAGCGCGAGATGAACCAGAACTGCTACTCGCAGTCCAAGACCAGCTCGGTCGCCTGCACGACCGAAACCGCGGTCAAGCAAGCGGACGGCACCTACAAGCTGGGCAGCCGTACCCAGAGCTACATTGCGCCCTACTCGCGTGAAGTGAAGTTCGACGACATCCTGCCGAACGTGAACGTCAGCTGGAACTTCACCGGCGCTCACTCGGTCTACGGTTCGTTCGCCCAGTCGCTGACCCTGCCGCGTACCGACAACCTGTACACCGTCTTCTTCGACGCCGATGGCGACCTCACCTCGCCGATCACCGAGCCGGAAAAGACCACGACCTACGACTTCGGTTACCGCTACCAAACCGGCACGCTGATCGCCTCGGCCAACGTCTGGTACACCAAGTTCGATAACCGCATCGTGTCGCGCTACGATCCGGATCTGGGCGTTTCGTTCGACTCGAACGTGGGTGATGTCGACCTGTACGGCTTCGACTCGCAAGTCGGTTGGTCGCCGGTTGAAGGCCTGTCGCTGTACGCCACGGCTTCGTACACGGACTCGGAAATCGCCAACGACTATCTGGACAACACCACGGTTGTTAAGACTGGCGGCAAGTCGCTGACGGAGACCCCGGACTGGACCTTCGGCGGTCGCATCCAGTACGAAACCGGTCCGCTGCAAGTTGGCGCTCAGGTCAAGTACACGGGTGAGCGTTGGGTCACCGACGTCAACGACCTGTACACCGAGGCCTATACGGTCGTGAACGCAGACGCCAAGTTCGACCTGGGCTACTTCGGCTACAAGAACTCGAGCCTGGCCCTGCGTGTCGTGAACCTGTTGGACGAGAAGTACTTCGGTTCGATTTCCGGCGCGACGGACGCCTCGAGGAACACCTACGCCTACCGCGGCGCTCCGCGCACGCTGCAAGCCACGGTCACCTACGCCTTCTAAGACGTAGCTGACTTCAGCTCGAGAGACAGGGAAGGGCGGTCCGGGAACGGGCCGCCCTTTCTTTGTTCGAGAGCCTACAGCGCGTTCGCGCTGCTTGAAGCCAGAGCGCGTCGGCCGCGGCCTGTCGCCCGCAAACATTGAACCGGGGGGCGTCTCGGCCTATCTGGCGCGGTCTGCCTTTCTCCCATTCGGATCGACTTCGCCCATGACCCACCCTATCCCCGCCGAATGGACGCCGCACCGCGCCATGTGGGTTGGCTGGCCCAGCCATGCCGAGCTGTGGGGCGAGTATTTCGCCCAGGCCCAGGACGAGGTCGAAGCCCTGGTTCGCGCCCTGGCCGGTCCGGGCCGCGAGCAGGTCAAGCTGATGGTCGGTAATGACGAGGCCTTGCCCGGCGCCCGCGCGCGTCTGGACGGCGTCGACGGCGTCGAGGTTGTGGCGGCGCGCTTCGGCGATATCTGGCTGCGCGACACCGGCCCGATCTTCAACGCCGGCTCGAAGACGGCCCAGACCTTCAGCGTCAACGGCTGGGGCGGCAAGTACGCCTATCCGCACGACGACGAGGTCGCCGATCAGATCGCCGAGTTTTCCGGCGTGCCGATCACGCGTCACGACTTTATCCTCGAAGGCGGCGCCCTGGACCACGACGGCGAGGGCACCGTCCTGACCACGCGCCAGTGCCTGCTGAACAAGAACCGCAACACCGGCTGGACCCAGGCCGACGCCGAGGCCGCGCTGGCCGCCTCGGTCGGCGCCAAGGTCGTGGTCTGGCTGGGCGACGGCCTGCTGAACGATCACACCGACGGCCACGTCGACAACCTAGCCCGCTTCGTCGCGCCGGGCGTGGTGGCCTGCCCCATCGCCTTTGGCCGCAAGGACCCCAACGCCGAGGTCTATGACGAGACGGCCCGCACCCTGATGGAGACGACCGACGCCATGGGCCGCAAGCTCAAGGTGCTGCGTATCCCGTCGCCGGGTCTGGTGCTGGACGCCGACGAGCGCCCGATCCCGGCCAGCCACATGAACTTCCTGATCGCCAACGGCGCCATCGTGGTGCCGACCTATGGCGACGACACGGCCGCGCGTCTGGCCGGTGAAGCTCTGGCCACGGTCTTTACCGACCGCGAGATCGTTCTGTCGCCGTCGAACGCCGTCCTGACCGGCGGCGGTTCCTTCCACTGCATCTCGCAACAGGAACCCGCATAATGGCCCGCACCATCACGGTCGCTGCTCTGCAGACCTCGTACGGCGAGGACATGCAGGCCAATATCGACAAGACCATTGGCCTGATCCGCCAGGCGGCGGCCAAGGGCGCGCAGGTCATCCTGCCGTCCGAGCTGTTCCAGGGGCCCTATTTCTGCGTGACGCAGGAGGAGCACTGGTTCGCCACAGCCTATCCGTGGCGCGAGCATCCGGCCGTGGTTCAACTGCAGCCAGTGGCCAGGGAACTGGGCGTCGTCATCCCCGTCTCGATCTTCGAGAAGGAGGGGCCGCACTATTTCAACTCGATGGTCATGCTGGACGCCGACGGCGAGGCCCTGGGCGTCTATCGCAAGAGCCATATTCCCGACGGCCCCGGCTATCAGGAGAAGTACTATTTCCGCCCCGGCGACACCGGCTTCAAGGTCTGGAGCACCCGCTTCGGCCGCATCGGCGTCGGCATCTGCTGGGACCAGTGGTACCCCGAGGCCGCCCGCGCCATGGCCCTGCAGGGCGCCGACATCCTGATGTATCCGACCGCCATTGGCTCGGAACCGCATGACGAGACGCTCGACACCGCCGCGCCCTGGCAGCGGGCCATGCAGGGTCACGCTGTGTCCAACGCCATGCCGGTGATTGCCTCCAACCGCATCGGCCATGAGACCCTGACCGAGGCCGGCCAGAGCTTCTACGGCCACTCCTTCATCGCCGACCATCGCGGCGATCTGGTCGAGAGCCTGACGGGCGAGGAGGGCGTGCTGGTCCACACCTTCGACCTCGATTTCCTCGACCAATATCGCGCCGCCTGGGGCTTCTTCCGCGATCGTCGCCCGGAGCTATACGGCCCCTTGGCGACGGGCCGCCCGGCCTAGCGACGAAGGTTCCGCGCCACGACATTGCCCGTGGCGCGGTCACCGTCGTCGATGCTGCTGCCCCAGGGATAGCCGCGATCCGCCTTGCAATAGGAGCGGCCGCCTTCGCGCGCCCCGACCACGACCAGTCGAGGGCGCAGCCATGAGGTCCCCGAGAAGACATTGTCCGTGATCTGATTGTCGGAGGGCGTTTGATGCCGGATCACGCCGCGCTCGCCGCAATTGCGATAAAGGAAGACGCCGGGGCGGCCGCCGAGCGTGAAGTGGTTGTGGACGATGTGGTTGCGGGCTGAGCCGTCGACGGCGATCATTTCGCGATCAGTTTGGACGGCGAGGGTGTTGTTGGCGATTCGATTGTCGGCGCTCTCGGCGTCGAGATAGAGCGCTGTGGCGACGCTGCGGCCCGAAAGGGTCGAATTCATCAGGCTGAGCTGCGTCACCCCCGGTCCGACATAGAGAGGGATCGAGCCGGTCCCGATGATCGTCACCCGGTCCAGCTCGACATGGGATGGAGCCGCCGCCTGCGCTGCCGCTGTGTGCGCGACGGTGCGTGACGAAGCGCGCAGGTCGTCATAGCCGCCGTCAGCCCCCATGCCCCAGACGCGCACGGCGCCGTGGATGACGCAGTTCCGGATGCGGATGTCGGTGGGGCGACTCCAGTGGTCGGCGCTGAGGCGGCGCGACCAGACGGCGATGGTGGGCTGACGCGGGCTGACGGCGACGCCCGCCTGTCCGATGGTGCCGCCCTGGCAGTCCAGCCCCGCGCCCGAGGCCTCGGCGCCTTCGATCAGTACAGGACGGGCGATGCTCTGGCCTGGAGCCAGGACGGCGCGGCATGTCAGGCGATAGGGTGTTCTCGCCTCGGCGGTCAGTTCGGCCAGGTCGGCGGCGGAGCAGGGGCGGGCCGCAGGCAGAGCCCAGGCGGCTGAGGTTGCTGCGTCAGGCGCTGCGCTTAACCACAGGGCCGCCAGCCAAGCCGTCATCAGGGCAGGGGCGTGGCCAGGGCCAGCCGCTCCGAGGCGCAACCGGGGCTGGTCAGGCCCGTGGCGCGCACTGCGGCCAGTTCGGCGCGGGCGGCGGCCAGATCGGCGTCGAAGCCGGGTGTTGCGGCGGCGGCGTCGAACACGGTCTTGCCCAGGGCCTCGCCAGCGGCGACGTCGCTGGGATAGTGCATGGCGCAGACCAGTCGGCTGAGGCCCATCTCATGGGCGATGCGGCGGACTTCGGTCGCGCGCTGCGGCTCCAGGGCGGCGAAGGCCTCGCCATAGACGGTTGCAACGGTCGAACTGCCGGACGGATAGGAGGCGCTCTCGCGGCCCGCCTCGCTGACCCGCTGGCAGGGGCGGCGCTCGGCGTCGTCGCCGACCGGCCGCGCGCGGAAGCCTCGCGCCTTGACCAACTCGGCGGCGGCGTCGGAATCGTCGAATAGCCGTTGCATCAGCCGGTTCAGGTTGGGCGTAGTCGCCGAGCCCAGGCGCAGGCCCAGGGCGCAGTCGAAATGTTGCAGGGCCAGCGGCGGGCGCAACTCGGCATGGGCGGTGGCCAGAAGCCAGCGGTCGCTATCCTCCAGCGTCTTGAACTGAGCGGAGCGCGCCTTGTCGGCCAGATCGAGCGGCGAACCGGCGACGGGCGGCGGGGGCGTAGCATCGGCCAGGGCCTGGATCAGCGGCCCGTTCAGATAGCCCTTGGCTTCCGGGGCGGCGGCTTGAACCGCTTGCGGGCGCAAGGCGGCGGGGGTGCCGGCGCAGGCCGACAGCCCGGCGGCGAGGATGGCGATGACGCAGGCCCCCCGGCGGGTCATCAGGCCCCGGCGCTCCAGGTCAGTTGCACCGAGGTCAGACCGCCTTCGCCGGGAGCGGCGACGACCTGCAGGGTGGCGCCGTTTTCCTTGCGGGCGGCGGCGCCATAGGCGCGAGCCTCGCCCTGGTTCATGGCCATGACAGGGGAAAGGCCCGCCGCTTCGGCGCGTTGCTTGTAGAAGGCGACGACGGCGTCGGGGACGGCGTCCGTGGTGAAGGTGATCAGGCCGCCCGGCCCGGTCGGGCCGTTGGCGACGGCGGCGGGACCATCGGCCTGGGCGCCGGGATAGAGAGCGGCGAAGACCGGGGCCCCGTCAATGGTCGCTGCGTCGACGGCCGGCGCGGCGACGGGCGCTGCCTCTGCCGGGGTGGTCGGCGAAGCGATTTCAGCGAGCGGGGCGTCGGCGGCCGGCGGCAGGCTGGTCTCGGGCGCAGCTTCGCTGCGTCCATCGCATCCGGTGAGACCGACCGTGAGGGCCACGGCGACGGCTGCCACGCTACGCTTCATCCCGCCTACGTCCTTGAGACTGTTCAACTTGATGAGCACCGTGGCCCATCCGTGCGGCGGCAGCAAGGCGGTTCAACCGGTTGGGGCGTCCACATCGTCGCCGGGCTGGCCGGTCGACTTGCGCGCCTCGGCGGGGCCCCCCGCCGGTTGGGAGCCCTCGCCCTTGGCGCGTCGGCCCTCGGCGGCCAGGGCCTCGTTGATGACATCCTGGTCCGGATCAATGTCGGAGCCTGTGGCCGAACCGCCGCGCAGCGAGCCGGCGCGGGTGTCAGAGCCCATGTCGCTACCCTCCAGCGCTCTTTTCAGCGCGTCTTGGGCGTGGCCCCGGTCAGACTTTTCGCCCATGGCGGCGGCTTCGCGGGCTTCCTCGCTGTCGGTCCTGGGATCGGCCATCATCGTCTCCTTGTTTCAGGAGGAACGCGATGGGGCGGGCCGCGGGTTCCAAAAAAGAAAAGGCCGACGGGTTGCCCCGCCGGCCTCATTATTCTTTGCGCCTAACGCGCTTTGCGCTGCTTGAGGCGCGCGAGGCCGCGTCGGGTCGAGACCCGGAGGGCGGTGCAAGCCAAGGCGGAGCCTTCTGATCGCGGCCTAAGACGAATGGCCGAACAGCTTGTTCCAGCGGCGCTTCTCGCGGGTCTTCCAGGCACCGCGATGATAGGCGTCCGAGCCGATCAGCGGCACGACGGTCGTGGCCTCGGCGAAGACCATCTGCTCGTGCGTGGTCTGAACCTTGCCCCAGGAGGCGGCCTCTTTCAGCGTCGAAGACGAGCAGGCGCCGTCGCGCACGTCGGCGACCGTGATCTGAACCGCATAGCGGTGCATCTCGGCCTCCACACCCAGGATCTCGGCGCAGACGACGGTGTCCTGCGCAAAGTTCTTGGGCACGCCGCCGCCGACCATGAACAGGCCGGTGACGCCCGCCGCGATCTTGATGTCGGTCAGTTCGCGGAAGTCGGCGATGGCGTCCAGCATCAGATAGGGCAGGCCGGCGGCGGCCCGCTCCTTCTGATGCTTGACCAGGCCGAAACCGGCGGACGAGTCGACGAAGGCCGGGCAGAAGATCGGCACGCCTTCTTCATAGGCGGTCTGGATCAGCGAGCCCGGTTTCTTCGCGTTGCCTTCCGACAGCCACTTGCCCATCTCCCAGATGAACTCACGGCTGGAATAACCGCGCGGCTCCAGACGGTTGGCGATCTCCAGGATGGTGTGGTCGCAGGCCTGGAGCTCTTCCTCGTCGATATAGGTGTCGTAGATCCGGTCGATGTAGTTGTCGCGCAGGACGTTGTCGTCCACCTCGCCGGCGGCCTGGTAGTGCTTGAAGCCCAGGGCTTCGAAGAAATCCATGTCCACGATCGAGGCGCCGGTGGCGACGATGGCGTCGACCATGCCGAACTTCACCATGTCGCGATAAACATGCATGCAGCCGCCGGCCGAGGTCGAGCCGGCCAGGATCAGCCAGGGCGAACAGGCCTTGTCCTCGATGGCCATGTTGAAAATGTCGGCGGCGCGGGCCGTGTCGCGGCTGCTGAAGGACATCTTGCGCATGCTGTCGATGATCGGGCGCGCGTCGAAGCTGGTCATGTCGACGTGCTCGACGGTGTTCTTGAGCAGCGCAGCCTTCTGGTTCGACTGAACGGGAGCGTTCATTTCGGCGGTTTCCCTGAGATATGAGCGCCCGTCGTCAAGCAGACGCAGCGGCCCGGACGGAGCGACGGGCCGCTGCGGATCTCATATCAACGTCCGAAGACGGCTTTGGCTCAGGCGATCAGCGCTTGCGCTTGCGCACGCCGGCCTTGCCCTTGGGGCGTGACAGGCGAACGACCTTGCGGGCGGCTTCCTCGGCCGAGGTGCGGACCGTGGGGATCGAACGCGGAGCCAGGCCGTAGAGCGAAGCCATCGGGGCGTCCTCGACCGCGGCGATTTCGTGTTCGCCATAGCCGTTGAAGCCGGTCGTCATGGCCACGCCATAGGCGCCCAGCATGCCGATCTCGATGAAGTCGCCTTCCTGCACATCGGCCGGCAGCCAGAACGGGCCCGGCATGTGGTCGATGCTGTCGCAGGTCGGGCCATAGAAGCGGAAGGGCTTCAGCTCCGACGCGGCTTCGCCATCCCGGACCAGCTTGGTCGGGAAGGGCCAGCGCGAGTGGGTGGCGTCGAACAGCGAGCCATAGGACCCGTCGTTCAGATAAAGAGCATCGCCCTTGCGCAGGTCCACGCGGCACAGCACCGACGACGACTCGGCGACCAGCGCCCGGCCGGGTTCGCACCACAGTTCGGTCGTTTCGGACACCGGCATCTCGTTGAAGCCGCGGTGGATGGCGTCGGCGTATTCGCTCAGGTCCGGCGGGACCATGCCCGGATAGACCGAAGGGAAGCCGCCGCCGACGTCGACGATGTCGACGAAGACGCCCGCCTTCTTGATGGCGCGACCGACCTGCGACATGGCGGCTTCATAGGCGGTCGGGCGCATGCACTGCGAACCGACGTGGAAGCTGACGCCCATCAGGCCGTCTTGCACCGCCTGGCGCACGGCCAGCAGCAGGGCAGGGGCCTGATCCGGCGACACGCCGAACTTGCCCGACAGGGAATAGGCGGCGCCGTCGGCCGAGACGGCCATGCGGACGACCAGATTCAGGTCGTCGGCGTTGTCGGTCGCCTCGATGATCTTCTGCAACTCGTCATGGCTGTCGAGCACGAAGGTGCGCACGCCGTGGTCGGCGTAGGCCGCACGGATCGCGCCGCGGCTCTTGACCGGGTGCATGAAGGCCAGGCGCGCGTTCGGGCTGACCGAGCGGACCAGCTCGATCTCGGCCAGAGAGGCGACGTCGAAGGCGTTGACGCCCTGCTCGACCAGGGTCTCGATGACCCAGCGCGAGGGGTTCGCCTTCACTGCATAGAAGACGTCGGCTTTCAGATTATCCTGGAACCAGCGCGCCGCTACGGAAACCGAACGCGGTCGCACGAGGGCGACGGGACGTTCAGGGGACCGCTCACGGACCAGGTCCAGGGGAAGTTGGTACGTGCGCAATTCACGTAACCCCCTGCTAATTGTTAACCCAGACCGGCGTTAGCAGCGCTTAACGGTTAGACCACGGGGTCCGCCGGAACGCGCGATGTAGGGATGCCGAGCTGTCATGTAAAGCGGTAATTTCATGACCTGATCCACAGAGGAGCGGGCTGAAAGGGGCGCGGCGCCGCCCCCGCACTGGACGAAAACGACGCAGGCATGCCATTAAGACTTGTCGAAACGCGCGTGGCGCGTCATGCGGCGCCCCCTGTTGCAACCGCCACCCACGGGTTCATGAGTTCTTCAACCGCCGCTGTCGCGTCCGTACGGGATGTGTCAAAGACCTATGGAGCCCGAAAGGCGCTCGACGGCGTGTCCGTCGAAGTGGCCGCCGGCGAGATGGTCGCCCTGATCGGGCCGTCCGGATCGGGCAAGTCCACCCTGCTGCGCTCCATCACCGGACTGCACCCCATCGACCCCGGCAAGGGAACGATCCAGGTGTTCGGCGAGACCGTTCAGCAGAACGGCCGGATCACCGGCGCCGTGCGCAAGGCGCGCGGCCGCATGGGCATGATCTTCCAGCAGTTCAATCTGGTGGGACGTCTGTCGCTCTTTTCCAATGTCATGCTGGGCGCCCTCGGGCGGCTGCCGGGCTGGCGAGGGATCTTCGGCGTCTGGCCCAAGGCGGATCGCGAGCGGGCCATGGCGGCCCTGCATCGCGTCGGCGTGTCCGATTACGCCGCGCAGCGCGCCAACACCCTGTCGGGCGGTCAGCAGCAGCGCGGCGCCATCGCCCGCGCTATCGTCCAGGGGGCGCAAGCCATCCTGGCCGACGAGCCGGTCGCCTCGCTGGACCCGGTGTCGGCCCGTAAGGTCATGGAACTGCTGGTCGAGCTGAACAAGCGCGACGGCATGGGCGTGATCGTCACCCTGCACCAGGTCGACTACGCCATCCGCTACTGCAACCGCGTCATCGCCCTGCAGAAGGGCAAGGTGGTCTATGACGGTCCGTCGACCGGTCTGGACTCCAAGCGCCTGATTGAAATCTACGGTCCCGAGTACGAGGACGCGTTCTGGGAAGCCAAGGCATGACCCGCACCCCTATCACCCGCCGCCTCATGGGCGTCGCCGCCGTCGCCGCCCTGACCCTGGGCCTCGCCGCCTGCGGCAAGGGCGAAGACAAGGCCTCGGGCGCCGCTCCGACCGAAATCACCTTCTCCATCCTCTCGGCAGAGGGGCAGGCCTCGTCGGGCCCGCTGTGGCAGCCGCTGCTGGACGACATGTCCAAGTCGATCGGCGTGCCGGTGAAGCCCTACTTCGGCTCGAACTACACGGTTCTGGTCGAGGCCATGCGCGGCAACCATACCCAGGTGGGCTGGTTCTCGGCCAAGCCCGAGGTCGAGGCCATCGATCGCGCCAACGCCGAGGTCATCGCCCGCACGGTCAACCGCGAAGGTCTGGACAGCTACCAGTCGACCCTGATCGTCAAGAAGGGCTCGGGCATTACGCTGGACAAGGTTCTGGCCTGCGGCAAGCAATACAATTTCGGCATCGGCGACGCCCAGTCGACCTCGGGCACCCTGGCGCCCATGACCTTCCTGTTCAATGCGCGCGGCGTCGTGCCGTCGCAGTGTTTCAAGACGGTCCGCTCGGCCAACCATCAGGCCAACGCCTTCGGCGTGGCCACGGGCGTGATCGACGTGGCGACCTCGAACAGCGTCAACACCATCTTCATCCGCCGCGAGAATCCGCAGTTGGCCGATCAGATCGAAGAGATCTGGGTCTCGCCGCCGATCCCCGAGAGCGGCATCGTCGTGCGTGAGGACCTGGATCCCGCGCTGAAGGAAAAGATCCGCAGCTTCTTCCTGACCTACGGCCAGGGCGAAGGCCCGGAAGCCGAGCGTCAGCGCAAGGTTCTGGCTGGTCTGGAATATTCGCGCTTCGCCGCCGCCGACGACAGCTACCTGAACCCGATCCGCGAAATGATCGCCGACCAGAAGCGCGGCGACGCCGAAGCCAAGGGCGACAAGGCCGGCGCCGCGGCCGCGACCGCCGAGCTTCAGCGTCTGCGCAGCCTGCGTGAGGTCCAGCCTTGACCTCTGCTCCGCTGACGCCTGCTTCCGCGACTGCGGGCGCCGTTCCGGCCGCGCCGCAAAAGTCCGCCGTCTCCTGGGCGATGGACATCCTGGTCTGGGGCGGCGTGATCGCCGTCCTGCTCTACAGCATCGACGCCGTCGACCTGGGCAATATCTCGCGCCTGTTCTCGGGCAATGAGAGCACCCGCCTGTTCGTCCATGACCTGCTGCGCCCGGACTTCTCCGACTGGAAGATGTTCGTCGCCAAGATGTGGGAAACGGTCCAGATCGCCCTGTGGGGCACCTTCCTGGCGGTCCTGTTCGGTATTCCTCTGGGTCTGGCCGCGGCGCGCAACATGGCGCCGGCCTGGGTCGTGACCCCGGTGCGTTGGGTCATGAACCTGCTGCGCTCGGTGCCGGATCTGGTCATCGGCCTGCTGTTCGTCACGGCCGTGGGTCTGGGCCCCCTGGCCGGCGTGCTCGCCATCACCCTGAACACGGCCGGGGTGCTGGCCAAGCTGTTCTCGGAAGCGGTCGAGTCGATCGACAAGGGGCCGGTCGAGGGCGTGCGCGCCACGGGCGCCTCCAAGCTGCATGAGATCGTCTGGGGCGTGATCCCGCAGGTGGCGCCGCTGTGGACCTCGTTCGCCCTCTATCGTTTCGAGTCCAACAGCCGTTCGGCCACCGTCCTGGGTCTGATCGGCGCCGGCGGCATCGGCCAGGTGCTGTTCGACAGCATGAACGCCTTCAACTTCCGGGCCGTCTCGGCCATCGTCATCATCGTGGTCATCGCCGTGACCCTGATCGACACCCTGTCGCAGGTCATGCGCAAGCGCCTGCTGTAATCGAACCGGGTCGGGGCGAGGTTTGCTCTGACTGTCACAAAGGTCTGGCCGGACCGTCACACTTCGCTGCTCTAAGCGTCTCCAACTGACGTCTGGAGAGGTCCGGCCAATGATCCGTTCCCTGAAAAATACCGCCAAGTTCGGGGCCTGCGCTGCAGCCCTGGTCGCGCTCGCCGCCTGCGGCAACAACGAAGCGGGCGGCGCCCCCGGCAGCCAGAAGGCCCGCGCGGGCATCTGGGCCGCTGGTTCCTCGACCGTCTTCCCCTTCGCCACTCGCGTGGCCGAGAATTTCGCCCGCACCTCGGGCGGTTCGGCGCCGCGCGTTGAGTCTCTGGGCACCGGCGGCGGCATCCAGGCCTTCTGCGCCGGCGTGGGCCCCTCGACCCCGGACATCGCCAACGCCTCGCGTCCGATGAAGCAGAGCGAGTTCGACCGTTGCGTCGCCAACGGCGTCAGCGACATCGTCGAAATCAAGATCGGCTTCGACGGCATCGTCATCGCCACCGCCCGCACCGGCAACAGCTTCAACTTCGAGCTCAACGACCTCTATGAAGGTCTGGCCAAGGAAGTGCCCGGCCCGAACGGGACCCTCGTCGCCAACCCGACCAAGACGTGGAACGACGTCAACAAGGGCCTGCCGAGCCAGCGCATCCAGGTTTACGGCCCGCCGCCCACCTCGGGCACGCGCGACGCCTTCCTGGAACTGGGCATGGCGCCCGGCGGCGAACTGGTCCCGGCCGTGGCCGCGCTGAAGGGCGACAAGACCCGTTTCGAGACCCTGACCCACACCCTGCGTGAAGACGGCGCCTGGGTCGATTCGGGCGAGAACGATAACGCCATCGTCCAGACCCTGACCCGCACTCCGGGCTCGCTGGGCGTGTTCGGCTTCTCCTTCCTGGAGCAGAACATGGACACGGTGAAGGCCGAGACCATCGACGGCGTCGCCCCCTCGGCCGAGACCATCGCCGATGGCACCTATCCCCTGGCGCGCAGCCTCTACATCTACGTCAAGAAGGCCCATATCGGCGTGACGCCGGGCCTGGAACAGTTCGTTCAGGAGTTCATGTCGGAAGGCTCCGCCGCGCGCGGCGGCTACCTGCAGGACCGTGGTCTGGTGCCGCTGCCGGTCGCCGAACTGACCGCCGAACGAGCCAAGGCCGCCGCCATGACCTCCATGGCTCGCCCGAACTAAGGGTCAGCGCGAGGAATGCCCTTCTCCCCGTGTGGGAGAAGGTGGGCGCCGAAGGCGCTCGGATGAGGGGTGTGAGCGCCGCGGTCGGCTGATCGCGGCGCTTTCCTTTTGAGCGTTACAGGGGTGAGGCGGAGCAATCCCTCATCCGTCTCGCTGCGCGAGCCACCTTCTCCCGCAAGGGAGAAGGAAAATTAGGCCGCCGCCTTGCGCCTCAGCCGGGCGATCCGGCGCAGGCGGCGCCAGAAGCGGCCTCGCGCCGGCTCGGGATAGGGTTGCAGGTTCTCGACGAACTGTTCGGCCGAGGCGCGCCAGCTGAATTTTTCAGCGTAGGCGCGCACATCCTTGCGATCCAACTCCAGGGCTTTCAGGCAGGCGGTCTTCAGGTCATCGTCGATAAAGCCGGCGCCCGAGCCCGGAATGATGTCGATGGGGCCGTGCGCCGGATAGGCGGCGACCGGCGTGCCCGCGCCCATGGCCTCCAGAATCACCAGGCCGAAGGTGTCGGTCCAACTGGGGAAGACGAAGACGTCGGCGTCGGCGAAGCAGCGCGCCAGGTCCTCGCCGAAACGGGCGCCCAGGAACTTGGCCTCGGGGTATTTCTCTTCCAGCTCGGCGCGGGCGGGGCCGTCGCCGACGACGATCTTGGTGCCCGGCAGGTCCAGTTCGAGGAAGGTCTCGATATTCTTCTCGACCGCCACGCGACCGACGTTGAGGAAGAAGGGGCGGGGCCATTCATCGCCGCCCATCTCCTTGTAGATGGGCTCCAGATCGGGACGGAACAGGTCGGTATCCACGCCGCGCGTCCACGGAGAGACGTTGCGGAAGCCGTGCTCGACCAGTTCGTCGCGCAGGGTCGGCGTCGCCACCATCAGCCGGCCTGACGGCTTGTGGAACCACTTCATATAGGCGTAGCCGACCTGAACCGGGATCGGGAACCGGGCCGAGACGTATTCGGGGAACTTGGTGTGATAGCTGGTCGTGAAGGGCAGCTTCCACTCCACGCAGATGCGGCGCGTGGCGATGCCCAGGGGGCCTTCGGTAGCGATATGGACGGCCTCGGGCTCGAAGGCGCGCAGGCGTTCACGAATCTCTTCTTCGGCGCCCAGGGCCAGCCGGATCTCGGGATAGGTGGGGCAGGGGATGGTCTTGAACTGGCTGGGTTCAATGACCTCGACCTCATGGCCCATGGCGCGGCACTCGGCCACGGTGCGGGTCAGGGTACGGACGACGCCGTTGACCTGGGGCTCCCAGGCGTCGGTGACCAGAACAATGCGCATGAAGTCGAGTGGGCCCGGGCCGTTTCGCTGAGCCGGCAATTCTAGCCGCTTCGCATGACGAAGGCGAGACGGTTTACAGCGGCAGGACCGTCGTCGACTTCACCTCTTCGAGAACGGCATAGGTCCGCGTATCGCGGGCGCCCGTCGTCGACCGATGATCAGAACAACGAAACGGCGAGTTTTCTGTCTGGTGAAAGGGCCATGACCGCGCGTTCCACTTCGGCGTAGGCGGCGACGATGTGATAGAAGGAACTGGCTGGCGCAGGTTCCTCGATAAAGCGCCCGACCTCCAGCAGCTTGTCCTTCCACAGGCCGTCTGACGTCAGGTAGCGCCACAGGCCGGCCTCGGCCCTGGCCGCCTGGTTCAGGCAGAACTCGCGCCGTCCGTCGTCTGACAGCGTCGCAAAGATCAGCGACGCCTTGAGCCACTCTGTCTGCGGCCAAAGACGGGCGCGCTCGCTGCGCACGGTGCCATTGATGTTGCGGCTGTCGATGATGACTTCCTTGTGGGGATCGAACCCGTCCAAGCCGCTGAGATAGAGGTTCCAGGCTAGGCAGGCGAGCTCGGTGTCGCCGCGTGCTTTTGCGTGCAAGGCGAGCAGGCCGGACCACTCCAGTTGATGGCCGGGCTCGATCAACTCGCTCCGCCTGTCGTCGGGCGGGGTCCAGTCGTCATCGAAGAATTCGCCGATGAGGCCGATCTTCTGGTCGATCAGTCGGGTACGGGCGATCGCAACGATGGAATCGGACAACTCGCGCCAACCAGCGTCGGCGCTCGCCTCCTCCCATGCCATCGAGGCTTCGAGCATGTGCATCAGGGGGTTGGCCTGATAGGGCTTGGCTCCGACTTCGGTCAGCCCGCCCTTGTGGCTCCGTTCCTGAAGCAGGAGCTCACGCACCGCGACGGCGCGCGGCTCCATGTCCGCCCGCCCCAGGGCGCGACCCGCGAAGGCCAGCGCCAGAAGCAGAAAGGCCTGATCATACAGACTGGCGTGTTCGTCGATTGGCTGGCCATCAACATCCAGGATGGAGCGAAGCAGTCCGTCCGGTCGCGTGAACGGTCCATCCAGATAGTCCAGCCCGCTTTCAACCGCGCGTCGCCAGGGGCCTTGCCAACCCAGCAAGCCGGCCTGGCTGTAGGCATAAATCTGTCTCGCCTGGACACGGGCGCGTTTGGCGCTTCGCACCCGACGTCCGTCCAGGCCCAGGGTTTCTTCGAACGCGCCGCCGTCATTTTGGCCGAGCGTGCACCAGATCGGCAGGGCCTTGCTTCTCAACCATGCGCTCAAACGCGTGGCGCCCTCGTAGAAGGAGGGGGTAGCCGAAACTTCGAAATCGAGGTGCCGGGGGGAAAGATTCTCAAGGCGTTTGACGACCTTTTTGACATCCTGGCTGCGTTTCAGATCGGTAACGAGGACGGCGTCCTGCTCCACCACGATCCCGATGTTGCGCAAGCCGATGGCCGCTACCAGGACGCCGTCGCGCGCACGGATGAGGCAGCCCTCCGAATCTTCCAGCACATGGAGGCCGACATCGCCTTCGCCCGAGGCGTGAACAGCGTCCCAAGCGCCGAGATCGGACCATTCAAAAGAGACCGGCAGCACGGACGCGCGGCAGGTCTTCTCCATGATCGCATAGTCGACGGAGATCTTGGCGGCGGTTCGGAAGGCTTCGCCCAGTAGGATGCAGCCGCTGTCGTGCACGGCCGCGTCGACTGCATCCCTGACGCTGGCGTGCAGGGAATTGGCGGATTGCGTGAACTCCTCTTCGAGCAGGTCGGCCCGCACGATGAAGTTTCCGCTGTTCCAGAGGTAGCCGCTGTCTATGTATCGACGCGCCGCGCTCTCGGTCGGCTTTTCCACGAAGGCGGCGACGGGGCTGAGGCCGGCGGTCGCGGGTGCGATATAGCCGTAAGCCGACGAGGGCGTGTTGGGCACGATGCCCAGGGTCACGATGCGGTCAGCCAGCGAAGCTTCAACAGCCTGGGCCACAGCTTCATGGAAGGCGTCGTGATCCGGCACGTGGTGATCGGACGGGACGAACAGGTTGACCGCGTCGGGCGACTGTCGTCGCGTCCAGATCGCCGCGGCCGCCATAGCCGCGGCAGAATCGCGTCCCTCGGGCTCCAGCAAGATAACGGCTGAGGCGCCGATTTCGGATAGCTGGTGTAGAATGGTCTTCTGATGGCCGGCGCCGCCTACGATGATCAGGCGGCCGTCGCCAGCGGCCAGCGGGGCCACGCGTTGAACGGTTTCCTGAAATAGGGATCTGTTGCCGGCCAAGGGAATAAAATGCTTGGGCCGCGACGGTCGGGAGGCGGGCCACAGTCGCGTGCCGGCCCCACCGCAAAGAATAACCGGATATACAGATGGCCTCGAACTCATGGGACATGGGTTTAGCGGCGCGGCTCCAGTTGGTCGAGGCCCTGACAAGTCTGCGCCCTGTATTCCAGTCACAGCGGCAGCACCGTCGTCGACTTCACCTCTTCGAGAACGGCATAGGTCCTTGTCTCGCGCACGCCGGGCATCCGCACCAGAATATCGCCGAGGAAGACGCGGTAGGCGTCCATGTCGGCCACCCGCGCCTTGATCAGATAGTCGAAGCCGCCGGCGACCATATGGCACTCCAGCACCTCGGGCTGACGGCGCACGGCGTCGGCGAAGGCGTCGAAGACGTCGCCCGTGGTCCGGTCCAGCAGCACTTCGATAAAGATCAGCAGGGCCCGGTCGGCCGAGGCCGGGTCGATCAGGGCGGCGTAGCCGGTGATGACCTTCTTGTCCTTCAGCCGTTTGACCCGTTCGAAGCAGGCGGCGGGCGACAGATTGCACCTTCGCGCCAGTTCCGCGTTGGATATGCGGCCGTCGATCTGCAGCACGCGCAGCAGACGGCGATCGGTGTCGTCCAGAGTTTGCATGGCGGTTGCGCCTTTCGGCCGAAGGATCATTGGTTCGGGCCGCCATCATACAATGCACATTCGGTGAAGTCCGCCATATATGCCGCAAATCGAAGGGTTTGATCCCAGGGTGAGATGATGACGCCGACCGACCTGAAGCACTGGGACGACCTGGACCGGAACAAGTTCCGCGACGAGGGCGCCGTGGTCGCCGAACTGCTGGCCAACCCCGGCCTGACGACGGCCGAGCGCGCCGACGTGCTGCGCGACGCCATCGCCCTGGTCGATCAGGCCCGCGCCAGCCAGAAGAAGCAGGGCGTGGTCGAGAGTTTCCTGCAGGAGTTTTCGCTGGGCACCCGCGAAGGTCTGGCCCTGATGTGCCTGGCCGAGGCCCTGCTGCGCACCCCTGACGCCGACACCCGCGATCGCCTGATCGCCGAGAAGATCGGCTCCGCCGACTGGGCCTCGCACATGGGCCAGTCCGACAGCCTGTTCGTCAACGCCTCGACCTGGGGTCTGATGCTGACCGGCAAGCTGGTCGACGTGGACGATGAGGCCAAGACCGACCTGTCGGGCTTCCTCAAGCGCATCGCCGGGCGTCTGGGCGAGCCGGTTATCCGTCAGGCCGTGGCCACCGCCGTTAAGATCATGGGCGAGCAGTTCGTGGTCGGCCGCACCATCGAGGCGGCGCTGAAGCGCTCGGACCGCGAGGGCTGGCTGTGCAGCTTCGACATGCTGGGCGAGGGCGCCCGCACTGTCGCCGACGCCGAGCGCTATGAGAAGATCTATGCCGACGCCATCGAGGCCGTGGGCAAGACCGCCAAGGGCCAGGGCCCGGAGGCCGGTCACGGCGTCTCGGTCAAACTGTCGGCCCTGTCGCCGCGCTATCAGGCGGTGCAGGAAGATCGCGTCTGGGAGGAGCTCTATCCCCGCATCCTGCGTCTGGCCCTGATCGCCGCCAAATACGACATCAACTACACCATCGACGCCGAGGAAGCCGACCGTCTGGCCCTGTCGCTGAAGCTTCTGGAGCGGCTGGCGCGCGAGCCGGAACTGGGCGACTGGAAGGGTCTGGGCCTGGCCGTTCAGGCCTATCAGAAGCGCACGACGGAAACGGTGCAGAAGCTGGCCGAACTGGCCAAGTCCTCGGGCCGTCGCCTGATGGTGCGTCTGGTCAAGGGCGCCTATTGGGACACCGAGATCAAGCTGGCCCAGGTCAACGGCCGCACCGACTATCCGGTCTTCACCACCAAGCCCGCGACCGACCTCAACTATCTGGTCTGCGCCAAGGCCCTGATCGAGGCCTCGCCCTACATCTACGCCCAGTTCGCCACCCACAACGCCCATACCCTGGCGGCGGTGCGGCGCATGGCGCGCGACCGCAACGTGACCATCGAGCACCAGCGCCTGCACGGCATGGGCGAGGCCCTCTATGACGCCGCGCACGAAGCCTGGACCGACGAGACGGTCATCGTCCGCGCCTATGCTCCCGTCGGCGGTCACGAAGAACTGCTGCCCTATCTGGTGCGCCGCCTGCTGGAAAACGGCGCCAACTCCTCCTTCGTCCACGCCCTACTGGACGAGCGCGTTCCCGCGGCCGCTGTCGCCGCTGACCCCATCACCGCCGTCGAGGCCCAGCCCGACCGTCACCCCAGGATTCCGGTTCCCATGAACATCTACGGCGATCGCCAGAACTCCCTCGGCCGCGACTATTCGCAGGCCGCCGACCGTGAGCGCCACGCCAAGGCCTTGGAGCGCGTCGACAGCGAGAAGCTGACGTCCGGCCCCATCATCGGCGGCAAGCTGAAGGCCGGCGTGAACCCGCAGGACGTGACCAATCCCTTCGACCGTTCGCAGGTTCTGGGCCACGTCTCGGAAGCTTCGGTTGAGGATGTCGACGCCGCCGTCACGGCTGCGGGCAACGCCCAGGTCGCCTGGGACCGCGTTGGCGGCGCCGGCCGCGCCCCGATCCTGCGCGCCATGGCCGACGCCCTGGAAGCCGACATGGACCGTCTGGTCGCCCTGCTGTCGCGTGAAGCGGGCAAGACCCTGAACGACGGCGTGGCCGAGGTGCGCGAAGCCGCCGACTTCTGCCGCTACTACGCCCTGCTGGCCGAACGCGACTTCGGCGGTCGCCAGACCCTGAAGGGCCCGACCGGCGAGACCAATGAGTTGGTGCTGCACGGTCGCGGCGTCTTCGCCGCCATCAGCCCGTGGAACTTCCCGCTGGCCATCTTCGCCGGCCAGATCGCCGCTGCTTTGGCCGCCGGCAACGCCGTGGTGGCCAAGCCCGCCGAGCAGACCCCGCTGATCGCCGCCGAGGCCGTCCGCCTCTTCTACAAGGCCGGCCTGAACCCCGACCTGCTGGCTCTCGTGCCCGGCCGCGGCGAGGTGGTCGGCGCGGCCCTGACCAACCATCCGGGCGTCGACGGCGTGGCCTTCACCGGCGGCACCGACACCGCCAGCGCCATCAACCGCGGCCTGGCCGCGCGTCCGGGCGCCATCATCCCCTTCATCGCCGAGACCGGCGGTCTGAACGCCATGTTCGTGGACACCACGGCGCTGAAGGAACAGGTCATCGACGACGTCATCCTGTCGGCCTTCGGCTCGGCCGGTCAGCGTTGTTCGGCCCTGCGCGTCCTCTATGCGCCCAAGGAAGCCGCCGACGCCCTGATCGAAGGCCTGAAGGGCGCGCTGGCGACCCAGGTCATCGGCGACCCGACCGATCCCAGGACCGACATCGGTCCGGTCATCGACGCCGAGAGCCGCGCCAATCTGGAAGCCCACGTGGCGCGTCTGTCCAAGGACGCCAAGATCGTCGCCCGGGCGGAACTGGCTGCCGGTTCGGACAAGGGCGACCTGTTCGCCCCGACCATCGCCGAGATCCCGACCCCGGACTTCCTTGAACGCGAGGTCTTCGGCCCGATCCTGCACGTCTATCGCTATGACTCGAAGGACCTGAAGTCGGTCGCCGCCAAGCTGGCCGCGCGCGGCTACGGCCTGACCTTGGGCGTTCACAGCCGCATCGAGGCCTTCGCCGACGAGGTCGTGCGTCTGGTTCCGGCCGGCAACGTCTATGTGAACCGCTCGATCATCGGCGCCGTCGTCGGCGTACAACCGTTCGGCGGCGAAGGCCTGTCCGGCACCGGCCCGAAAGCCGGCGGCCCCAACAGCCTGATCCGCTACGCCGCCGAGAAGGCCATCAGCGTCAACATCGCAGCTCAGGGCGGCGACCCGGCGCTGCTGAACCTCTGATTGTCGGGAAGGAGGCGAAGCGGGGCGGGCTCGTCGCGCTTCGCCCCAAATCGGTCTAAGACCTGCTCTTAAGGAGCCTGGATGATCGACCTGTTTCGCAGCGAAAATGTCGTTGTCCGCGCCGTGCCTGTGGAGGACGTCAGCCGCTGGGTCGTGACGTTCGACAACTACGGCATCGGTCACGGCTTTGACCGTCCTGCATTTGGCGAGAGCTTCCTGCGTCACGCCGGGGTCTCTGCGGTTCATGTGATGGGCAGTCGCGAGGAGTGGTATCAGTATCGGGAGATGGCCGAGGTCATGGCCGCGGTGCGCCGCATCACAGCTGGCGCTGAGCGAGTGATGACCTATGGGTCGAGCATGGGCGGCTATGCAGCAATCAGGTTCGCCGATGCCGCCGGCGCCCACGCCGCTCTGGCGATATCACCCCAGTACTCCATTGATCCCGCCAAGGTTCCCTTCGAGACGCGTTGGCGTCAGGAGGCTCACGGCATCCGGTGGTTGCCGGAAATCGACGGTCCCATAAAATGCGGCTGTACGCCGATTATCGTCTTCGATCCCACCGGCGACGATCGCCGTCACGTTGAGATGATCGCGGCGGAAACGGCGATCGAGCGTATCGACCTTCCCCATAGCGGGCATCCCTCCGCGACCTATCTTTCTGAGCTGGAGTTGCTTGGGCCTCTGGTCCTGCAGACCCTGTCAGGCGCCCTGAACGTTGCGGGCTTTCGTGCTGATGCGCGGCGACGAAAACCGCAGTGCCCAGCCTATCTGTCTCGTTTGGCGGAGCTGCAGCCCCCGCGTCGCGCCGATCTGGCCCTGGCTCTAGCCCGTCGAGCTAACAATCTTGCGCCGGCCAACCCGATCGCGCTGGCGGCCGTGGCCTCGCTCCTTGGCCGACTGGGAGAACATGAGCAGGCACTTGCCTATCATGATGTACTGTCGAACGTCACCGAACGTGCGCCGAACTATCTGGTCCTGCGCGCTCAAGCCCTTGTCGATGCAGGCCGGCCGGATGAGGCGCGCGTGCTGGCCAGGGAGATCGTGGCGACCAGTCCAGACACTGCAAATCTCTGGGCTTGGCTGGGCCATATAGAATGGCAGTGCGGCGCGCATGGAGCTGCAATAAAGGCGCTGGAGCACGCCGTAGGCCTGTTTCCGTCGCACGCTGACTATCAGCTGCAGCTTGACCACTATCGGGCAAGCCTCCCTTTAGACACGGAGGCTTTGCCAAAAGGGGGCCTGGCGCGCGTGGTCAGGACGGCGAAACTTTGGCTGCGCAGGGGCGCAGCGGCTAGTCAGGCTGACGTCGATAGCCCTGGGTAAACGATCACCACCACCTGAAGCGACTGCACTCCCGGCATCGAAGGCCTCTTCCCGGAAAACGGGAGAACACCCTGCGTGGAAGCGACTAGACTCCCCGCTGCACGATGATCCCGAACGAGGTTGTGGAGAAGCCCGAGAGCGCCATCTGAAGGTGCGGCTGCTCCCGGTAGGGCGGAAGATCGATGAAACGGTCAACCTCTCCGTCGCCCGGATTGAAGTCGAACGGCGCTACGGTATGCCCCTGTTCAGTAAGGCGGGCGGCCAGCCTTTCAAAATCTCTGCGTCGGAACAGCACCGTGCCGAGATTGTCGACAGTCTCTTCATTTGAGCTGGTGTTGTACTCGGTCGTGTGGATTGCCCAGCCGCCCGGTTTCAGGCACTGGATCGACCGCTCGATGAAGGCGAGGCCATGCTCGATGGAGCCAAGGTGCTCCAGCGCGCAGGCTGACCAGCAGAAGTCGAAATCAACGAATTCAGCCGGCACGTCGTTCATGTCGCAAGCCTGGAACGACACGTTTTCGGTGAAAAGGTCGTCGGGGCAGACGGCAGGCTTTCGCAGAGCCTCCTTGCCGACAGCATGTTGGTTGGTCAGGGTCCAGCCCATCGCCTCCGCCATTTCAACATCCATGTCGGTCGCGAGGATGCGGCAGTTTTGGGAGGCGAAGAAGGCGCTTAACGGTTCAGAGCCGACGCCGAAACCGAGGCCTCGGGCGCCCGGCACCACGGCACCGCGTTCCCAGAGCGCCTGGCAGATAAAGACGAATTCCCACAGCTTGCGATGATAGCGCAAACCTTCGCAAAGACGCCCGCTCCAGTATGAAAAATAGGGGGTCTTAAAGCTCTCCTGACGGCACAGTGTGCTGTTGGGAAATGCGAAGCTCCCCGGCTCGCCTTCTATCATGGGCGGCTGACCGTACCATGCCGCTCGATCAGGGAGGGCGAGACTGTTGTAAAGCAGCCGTGTTTCTCGGCGATGTTCTTCCATCGCCAAGGTTAGGGCGTTGATTTGGCTAAACGCGGCCTGAAACTTGTTGGTGACCTGCTCTGCTTGGCGAGTTTTCCTGCGCCAGAACTTCAAGGGGTTTATCAAAACAGTCTCGCCTGGAAATTTCTGAAAGCCCACGAGGCCTCGTGCCACGCTCGTATCGATTTGCGGCGCCGCGGGAAAGGCTTGACTGCCTTTTTTCAAGCCGACGTTTGTGAGGCGGCGGGTGGCCATTCACCTGCCCGGCTGAGCGCGCTGAGGCGGGGCTTGTCGATCTGGTCGCCGATCCAGTGGGCGGTTTCGATCATCTGGTCGAGGTCGTAGCCGGTCGAGAAGCCAGCGCGTTCCAGCATGTAGACCAGGTCTTCACTGGCGATGTTGCCGGTCGCCCCGGGGGCGAAGGGGCAGCCGCCGATGCCGCCGACGGAGGCGTCCAGGATGTCCACTCCGGCTTCGACGCCGGCATAGGCGTTGGCCAGGCCGGTGTTGCGGGTGTCGTGGAAATGCAGGCGCAGGGTCGCGTCGGGCGCGGCCTTGCGGGCGGCTTCGACTTTTTTCGTCACGCTCCACGGATCGCCCACGCCGATGGTGTCGGCCAGGGCGATCTCCTCGACGCCCAGGGCGGCGATGCGGATGACCAGTTCGCTGACCTGCTCGACCGAGACCTCGCCGTCGAAGGGGCAGCCCCAGACGCAGGACAGGGTGGCGGTCAGCTTGGGGGCCGCGCCGGGCGCGCCTTCTGCGTTGCGACGACCCGCTATGATGTCGGCCAGCATCTGCACCTGCTGGTCGACGTTCAGGCCCTGGTTCTTCAGGCCGAAACCGTCGGTGGCGGACATGGCGACATTGACCTCGTCCACCGCCGTGCCGAGCGCGCGGTCATAGCCCTTGCCGTTCAAAACGAGGCCGATACGGCTGCCGCCCTCGGCGGGGGGCAGGGCGGCCATGACCTCTTCGGCCCCGGCCATCTGCGGCACGTATTTCGGGTGGACGAAGCTGACGGCCTCGATGCGCCTGGCGCCCGCGGCTTCCAGGCGGCGCACGAAGTCGGCGCGGACGGCCGGCGTCAGCACGGCCTTTTCGTTCTGCAGGCCGTCGCGCGGGCCGACCTCGACGATCTGGATGAAGCGACCCATCAGCGTGCGCTCCGTTCGCCGGCGCCCGCTGGCGCATAGACGGTGAGGCGTACGTCGTCGCCTGAGGAGTAGTTGTGGCCGCTGACCACGCCCACGGCGCGCCCGGCGGCGCCGAGGTCGGCCAGGGCGCGGCGGAACTCTTCGTCGTCATGGGCCTCGACGATGGCGGGGCGACCCTCGGCCAGGGCGCGGGCGGCGCCGGGGCCGTCGGTCAGCTGGGTGTCGCGTCCGGTCAGGAAGACGAAGCTGGGCTCATGGAAGGTGGTGATGGCCACCGGTCCCGGATAGCGGCCCT
Source organism: Brevundimonas sp. CEF1 (assembly GCF_051353055.1). NCBI lineage: Bacteria > Pseudomonadati > Pseudomonadota > Alphaproteobacteria > Caulobacterales > Caulobacteraceae > Brevundimonas > Brevundimonas sp. CEF1. The sequence continues at coordinate 2,980,844 of NZ_CP195593.1, read as the reverse complement.
GGGCCGGGCTCAGCTCGGCCGATTCCAGGGTCTTCACCAGACGCGGGGCGATGGACAGGGGGCGCAGCTGGCGGATGGTCCCGGCCAGACCGGCGTGGGCGATGACGCCGCACGCGATGGCGGCCAGCACCCCGGTGATCGCCGCCCGGTTGACCAGAAGGAAGCCGCCGACCGCTGCCGCCATGACGGCGAAGACGATGGTCACGGTGGCCCAGGTCTGGGCCGTCGAGCGCCCGAACTCGGTCAGGCCATAGACGGTGATGGCGCAGATGACGACAGCGGCGAACAGGCCCAGCAGGGCGCCGGAAATGCGCGAGATCTTGCCGATCGGCTGGGTCAGGGCGGCGGCGGCCAGCAGGGCGATCGCGCCGAAGGTGGGCAGGGTGTAGTGCCACAGCTTGGTCGGGGCGATCTCGAACATCAGCCAGGCTGGGACCAGCCAGCAGACGGCGAAGCGGATGGCCGGCTCGGCCCGCCGACGCCAGCCCGTCGACAGGGCGGCGGGCAGCATCAGGGTGACGGGGAAGAGCAGCAGGGGCGACAGCAGAGCGTACATGCCGATGAAGCCGCCATGGCTTTCGTGGGCGCCGGCGATCTTGGGCGCCAGGTCCCCGCCGATGGCCTCACGCCAGAAGCCGCCATCGGTGGCGATGGTGATGGCGATGGCCCAGGGCCCGACCAGCAGGGCCACCAGCGGCAGCCCCCAGCCCCAGCCCAGCTTGCCCAGCCACTTGATGTTCCGGTCCCAGACCGACAGGGCGATGATCGACAGGGCCACGACCAGCAGGCCGATCGGCCCCTTGATCAGAATCGACAGGCCGATGCCCAGCCAGAACAGCAGCTTGTGCCAGCGCACCGGCTTTTCGCCCGCCCGCGTCGCCATATAGATCCGCGCCAGCGCCGCCATCGACAGGGTCGTCAGGCCGCACAGCATGGCGTCGGTCTTGGCGATGCCCGCCTCGGACGACAGCAGGAAGGTCGCGCCCAGCATGGCGCCCGCCAAAAAGCCCGCGCGATTGCCGAACAGGGCCGCCCCGGCCCAGGCCACGGCCCAGGCGGCCAGCATGGCGCCGAACAGCGACGGCAGGCGATAGGGCTGGATGTTACGGTCCTCGACATCCGAGGTCAGGCCGACGGCGACGGCCTGCATCCAGTAGATGCCCACCGGCTTCTTCCAGCGCGGCTCGTCCTGGAAGCGGATGTCGACATAGTCGCCGCTTTCCAGCATCTGCGCGGTCGCCTGGGCGAAGCGGCTTTCGTCGCGGTCGAGCGGCGGCAGCAGCATCAGGCTGGGCAGGCCGGCGAGCAGGGTCAGCAGGGCCGCCAGAACGGGGCCGCGCCAGCCGGCGATGAGGTGATCCAGGTTCGGGCGGTTCATGGCGATGTCGTATCACGCCAACGCCGCCCCCCGGAAGCTTCAGCTTCTAACCTCTTCGCGCGGCCCGGTTTTCCTAAGGCCCGGCGATGCGCTACAGAGCGACAAATGACCGACAGCCCTGCTTCTAACCCTGACATCTCCGTCGTTGTGCCTGTGCATGACGAATCCGGCGCCGCCGTGCCTCTGGCGCGCGAGATCGCCGAGGCGTTCGACGGTCGGTCCTATGAAATGATCTTCGTCAACGACGCCAGCCGGGATTCGACCCTGGCTGAGTTGCAGGCGGCGATGGCGGAACTGCCGACCCTGCGGGTGCTGTCGCACGCCACCAATGCGGGTCAGAGCCGGGCCGTGCGCACCGGCGTCCTGGCGGCGCGCGGCGACATCATCGTCACCCTGGACGGCGACGGCCAGAACCCGCCCGCCGACGCGCCGCGTCTGGCCGACGCCCTGATCGCGGCGCCGCCCAATGTCGCCCTGGTCGGCGGGGTGCGCGCCAAGCGTCAGGACAGCAACGCCAAGCGTCAGGCCTCGATCTGGGCCAACCGTATCCGCAGGAGGCTGTTGTCCGACGACGCCGACGACACCGGCTGCGGGCTCAAGGCCTTCCGTCGCGACGTCTTCCTGCGGCTGCCCTACTTCGATCATATCCACCGCTACCTGCCGGCGCTGACGATCCGCGAGGGGTATGAGAACCGCTATCTCGAGGTCGATCACCGCCACCGTGAGGTCGGGCGGTCGAAATACACCAACTGGGGTCGGCTGCGGGCCTCCTTCTCGGACCTGCTGGGCGTGATGTGGCTGAAGTCGCGCTCGCGGCGTCCCGGCGCGATCAGCGAGTTCTGACCCAGCCATTCGGGTCTTGGGGGCCATATGGCCGCGCGTCGGAAACCGGGTTAAGCAGGGCGATCTGGAGGGACCGCCCATGCTGATCGCCATACCCCTGCTGGTCGTGCCGGTGGTGATCTACAATCTGGTGATCCTGCTGGGCGGAAGCGCGTCGGACGCGGTGCTGGGTCAGGCCTCAGTGCTGAGCGAAGTCCTGTTTCGCGTGCCGATGACCTCGGGCGCGGTCTGGAGCATCAGCGTCGGCGACCTGATCCTCTTCCTGTCGCTGATCCTGCTGTTTGTCGAACTGCTGAAGTCGACCTCCAGCCAGCGGGTCGCCATCGTCAATCACGCCCTGTCGATGGTGCTCTTCGTCGTATGCCTGGTCGAGTTCCTGCTGCTTTCGGAGTTTGCGGGATCGGTCTTCTTCCTGATCCTGACCATGGTGCTGCTGGACGTGCTGGCGGGCTTCATCGTCACCATCATCGCCTCGCGGCGCGACTTCGACATGAACCCGCGCTGGCCAAGGCGGTGCTGAAGGACGTGGCGGCGGGCGCCCCATCCCTCGACCTCGATCCCTCGACGGCGGCCATGCTGACCCGGCTTCTGGAATGACCGTTGTCGTCCCTATATCGTAGAAAAGGGAGGACCTTACGTTACTGGTTGGTTCCGTGGCCCAAGCCTAGCTGAAGGCGACGAAGACCAGGGCGACCACCGTCACGTCGAACAGTCGGGCGGCGAGGTTGAGGACGGCCATGGGCGAAACTCCGGTCGAAGACGCCGGAGCCGTCGCAAACGCCATGCCATCAGGCGTAAGGCGGCTAGACCTCGGTCTGTCTCGCCCTGCCCACGCGGGGGCGCCGGTCGCGCTTGCCTGAGTATTCCGCGCCCAGATAGGTCGAGCGGGCGGCGTCCAGCACCGTCGGACCGCCCTTCAGGCCGCGCTTCTGGCCCTTCTGGCCCAGCACCTGGGCGGCGAAGAGCGCCGGGGGGGCGAGCGGCGACACGGCAGGCTTTGCCGGGGAGGCGGCATGATCGACCCGCTCACCGGCCGGAACGACGGCGCGCGAGGCCTCGGCCGCCTTGGCTTCGGCGGCGGTCCGGCGGTCGCGTTCGCGCCGATCGCCTTCGCGGCGCTCGTGCACCGCCTGGCCCTCGATCGGGCTGATCGGGCGGATGCCGTCAGTCACTTGTCGGCGCCGGCCAGGCGGTCGATCTGGGCGCGCATCTCGTCCATCTGACGCCGCATCTCGTCCAGGGGCGAGGCGGCAGGCGCGGCTTCGGGCTCAGGCGTCTTTTCGCCCTCGCCAGCGGGGCGGCCATAGGCGGTCATGCCCGGGAACATCTTCATGGCGCGCTCGAACATGGCCATGTTCTGGCGCACGGCTTCTTCCATCAGGCCGCCGCCGGGCGTTCCGGCGAAGGCGCGGCTGAACTGGCTGCGCAGCTGCTCCTGCTGGCGGCTGAAGCTGTCCAGCGACATCTCCAGATAGGAGGGCAGGACCGACTGCATCGAGTTGCCGTAGAAGCCGATCAGCTGGCGCAGGAACTGCACCGGCAGCAGGGCCTCGCCGCGGCTTTCTTCCTCGAAGATGATCTGCGTCAGGATCTGGCGCGTCAGCTCGTCATTGGTCTTGGCGTCATAGACGACGAACTCGATGCCCTCGCGCACCATCTTCGCCAAGTCTTCCAGCGTGACATAGGCGCTGGTGGCGGTGTTGTAGAGCCGCCGGTTCGCATACTTCTTGATGACGATGACGCCGTCACGGGTTTTTCCGCCCTCGGATTTCTTGTCGTTCACGCTTGTTCTCGCGTTGTTGCAACGCCGCACTATCACGCGTTGCGCGCGCGAAGGCCAGAGGGCGCCGTCAGGTCAGGCCGCGCCGGGCGCCAGGACCACCCCGATCAGGATGGCGGCCCAGTGCACGCCGGCCCCGGCGACGACGAAGCCGTGCCAGATGGCGCGGCGGAATTTCACCTTCTGGCTGATGAAGACGAAGACGCCCGAGGTGTAGATCAGCCCCCCTGCGACCAGGAGCCCCAGAGCCAGAGGATGGACCGTCTCGATCATCGGCTTCAGCGCGAAGATCGCCACCCAGCCGAACAGGACATAGACCCCGCTCCAGAAGACGTCGGAAATGCGCGGGGCGAACATCTTCACCGCCACGCCCGACAGGGCCATCAGCCAGACGGCCAGGGTGAAGCCGATGGACCAGGCCCCCTCGAACCTCTGGGTGGTGAAGGGGGTGTAGCTGCCGGCGATCATCAGGAAGATGGCCGCCTCGTCCAGGCGTCGCAGCACCGGCCGGGCGGCGCATGGATGGGTCTGGTTGTAGATGGTCGAGGCCGTCAGCATGGCCAGCAGGCAGACGGCGTAGATGGCGGTGGCCACCACGGCGCTGATCCCGCTGTAGAGGCCAGCCAGCACCGCCAGGATGACCCCGCCGACCGCCGCCAGTCCCAGGCCCACGATGTGCACCCACAGATCGGCCAGTCGTTCGGCGCGCGACTGATAGTGCTCGATCATGTCGAGGTCGTCGGGCGTGCACACCCGTCGCGCCAAGGATTTCAGCCGCACCAGCATCACTCCTGAAAAGCGTTCGCCGTGGGGATCGTTCCCGTCAGATTGCGCCCGGATGATGACGAAGTGCTGAACTTCGCACTTGCGAGAGGTGACGCGGAGTGTGCAATGCGGCACAACCTCGATCAGAATTTCTCCCCGGAGTGAATATCATGACTGACGTAGTGATCGTTTCTGCCGCCCGCACCCCGGTCGGCTCCTTCCTCGGCGCCCTGTCCAGCCTGCCGGCGTCCAGGCTGGGCGAGGTCGCGATCAAGGCGGCGCTGGAACGCGCGGGCGTGGCGCCTGCCGACGTCGACGAAGTCATCCTGGGTCAGGTGCTGCAGGCGGGCGCCGGCCAAGGTCCGGCGCGTCAGGCGTCGATCGGCGCCGGCCTGCCCAACGAGACCCCGGCCTGGAGCCTGAACCAGCTGTGCGGCTCGGGCCTGCGCGCCGTGGCCCTGGCCTATCAGCAGATCGTCCAAGGGGACGCCAAGATCGTCGTCGCCGGCGGTCAGGAAAGCATGAGCCAGTCGCCCCACACGGCCCAGCTTCGCAATGGCCAGAAGATGGGCGAACTGGGCTTCAAGGACAGCATGCTGCAGGACGGCCTGATCGACGCCTTCCACGGCTACCACATGGGCCAGACGGCCGAGAACATCGCTGAGAAGTGGTCGATCGACCGCGCGTCGCAGGACGCCTTCGCCGTCGCCTCGCAGAACAAGGCCGAAGCCGCCCAGAAGGCCGGCAAGTTCGTCGACGAAATCGCCCCCGTCACCGTCTCGACCCGCAAGGGCGACGTGGTCGTGGATCAGGACGAATACATCCGCCACGGCGCCACCATCGAGGCGATGGAGAAGCTGAAGCCCGCCTTCGTCAAGGACGGCTCGGTGACCGCCGCCAACGCCTCGGGCATCAATGACGGCGCCGCCGCCCTGGTGCTGATGTCGGCCGATGAAGCCAAGGCGCGCGGCCTCGAACCTCTGGCCCGCATCGCCTCCTGGGCCACCGCGGGCGTCGATCCCTCGATCATGGGCACCGGCCCGATCCCGGCCTCGAAGAAGGCGTTGGAGAAGGCCGGCTGGAGCGTCGCCGACCTGGACCTGATCGAGTCCAACGAAGCCTTCGCCGCCCAGTCGCTCTGCGTGGTCAAGGAGCTGGGCCTCGACCCGGCCAAGGTCAACGTCAACGGCGGCGCCATCGCCATCGGCCACCCGGTCGGCGCCTCGGGCGCCCGCGTCCTCACCACCCTGCTGCACGAGATGAAGCGTTCGGGCGCCAAGAAGGGCCTGGCCACCCTGTGCATCGGCGGCGGCATGGGCGTGGCCCTGTGCGTCGAGCGCTGAGGCTTCGCCTCACAGGTTGATAAAGCAAAAGGCCGGCGGATCGCTCCGCCGGCCTTTCTTCTGTCCGAAGCGGATGGATCAGAAGCCGCGTCGCCAGCTGCCCAGAAGGGCGTAGCCGGTCGGGGCGCCTGCGCGGTGCTGTTCGTCGCGGCTGGCCACGGCCTCCAGTTGCAGGGTCGACCCGCCGGGCAGGGGGTGCAGGCTGCGCACGGCGAAGTCGATCTGGCGTCCCGAGGGGCTGGCCGAGAACCGGCGCTCGGAGAAGGTGATCGGGTCGAAATATTCCAGCGGCACATCGGCCAGGAAGGCGCTGAAGGTCCCGCTCTCGATCCGCAACGGCTGGGAGATCTCCCAGGTCAGACGGCTGCACCCCAGCGCCCAGGACGGGCAGTCCGATTGCAGGGCCATGCGCCAGGTCGAGCTGACGGCGGCGCTGGACAGGTTCAGGAACCGGCCCTCGATCTCGGTGCGGCCAAACCCGGCCTCGCCGCTCAGCACCAGGCCGTGACCCAGGGCCAGATCGCCGCCGAAGGCCGCAAAACGGGTGCGCGAGGGCAGGGCGAAGTCCGAGCGCGTCGGCATATAGGCGCCCAGCGGCCCCATCTTCTCATCCAGCGCCCCCATGCTGAAGGACAGGCCGCCGTGCTCGCCGCGCCAGTCCAGCGCCGCGCGGGCATAGGAGGACACGTCCTGTTCGATCGAACGCAGCGGGGCGCGGCGGTCGCCGGCGCCGGTCTCGGCGCTGAGGGTCAACGGACCGAAGCCGAGATCGCCGAGGTTCATGGCTCCGCGTACGGCGTGGTCGGCCTGGGCCAGAGCGGCGAAGCCGTCGCCCGATCCGGTCCGGAAGGGCGAACGCGATCCGCCCTTGCCTTGCCAGGCGGCGAAGGACATGCGCCCGGCGGTGATGTCGAACAGGGCCTCCTGCTTCATTTCGTCGCCCAGCCAGGGGGCGTCGAAGGGCGTGTAGCGGTTCAGGATCGGCTCGGGCGTCGCGACCGGCGCAGCGGCGACCAGCGACAGCTTCGCCCCGCCGGGACCGGCCATCGTCACCTGTGACTGGCGCATCGGCGTGGGGTTTTCCGGCTGATAGCTGCGACGCGGGGCGATGCGCCAGGCGGCGCCCATGTCGATGCGGAACAGACGTTCGTACTCGTCATAGCCGATGGAGTTCAGGGCCTGGGTGCGGCCCATGGCGTCGCCGAACGGACCGCCGACATAGGCGCCCGGCTCGATGGCGACCCGCACCGCCGATCCGGCGGCCTGCGGCGAACGGGTGGCGCCGACCGGCTGGAAGGCCTGTGCGATGTCCAGCAGGCCGCGCCCATAGACGCCGTCCTCGCCCTGGTCGCCCGCGTCGCGCGCCGTGCGTAGCAAGATGTCGACGGCTTCGCGGCCTGTGAGGTTGGGAAAGGCCTCCAGCAGCAGGGCCAGGGCCCCCGCCACGGCCGGCGAGGCGAAGGAGGTGCCGTTGGCGACCCAGCAGGAGGTTCCTTCGCAATCGGTGTAGATCTGAATCCCCGGCGCGGACAGGAAGTAGGTCCGGGAAACGCCGGCGCGGTTGGAGAAGTCGGCGATCTGATCGGCGCTGTCGTGGGCGCCTGTGACGATGATCCCGCCGGCGAAGCGGGGGTCGCTGGCGTAACGTCCCGGCCATTCGGGGTTGGCGCCGGCTTCGTTGCCGGAGGCGATGGCGAAGACCACTCCGGCGTTGATGGCGCGCTGCAGCGCGGCCTCGAAGGCACCGCCCAATGGGCCCTCGCCGCCCAGCGACAGATTGATGATCTTGGCGCCGTTCTGAACGGCGTAGTCCAGGGCTCGGGCCAGATCGCCGCCCCTGAAGCAGACCGTGTCCTCGGGCTTGTCGCAGTCGCTCACATCCGCGCGGATGGACAGAATGGTTGAGTTGTAGGCGACCCCGACCGTGCCATAGCCGTTGAAGGCGGCGGCGATGACGCCGGACACGCTGGTGCCGTGGCCGTCGGGGCCATGTGGCTGGTTGCGTCCAGAGATGATGTCGGTTGAGTGCGGCGAGATGTTCACCGCCAGATCCTGGTGGTCCAGCTTGATGCCGCTGTCGACGACGCTGACCGTGATCCCCCGTCCCGTCGCCCCGGTCTGCCAGGCGGCGATGGCGCCCGTATTCACGACGCCGAAGTTGCGCCGGTACTCGGCGGAGCTTTCCGAAGGCGACGCGGGTGGAGGCGGCGGCGGCGGAGGCGGCGGCGGCGGAGGCGGCGGAGGCGGAGGCGGCGTCACGATTCCGCCGCCCCCGCCCCCGCCGTTCCCTCCGCCACCCCCGCCGCAAGCCGCCAAGGAAAAGGCCGAGAGGCAGACCAGGCCCACCGAAACCGCCGCGCCGCGCAGATGCCTGAAGACCACTTCTCACCTCCCCCGAGTTCAGGGGTCATTAGGCCATAGTTTGCAGCCTTGGCGAGCCCGTTTCAGGGGAGGTGCGGAGCAATTCTCCGTTTGTGGCCTAGTCGCGCAGCAGTTCGTTGACGCCGGTCTTGGCGCGGGTCTGGGCGTCGACGCGCTTGACGATGACCGCGCAATAGAGCGACGGGCCGCCGTTCGGGTCGGGCAGGGCGCCCGGCACCACGACCGAATAGGCAGGAACCTCGCCGCGGAAGACTTCACCTGTGGCGCGGTCGACGATCTTGGTCGAGCCCGACAGATAGACGCCCATGGCCAGGACCGCGCCCTCGCGGACGATGACGCCCTCGGCCACCTCGGCGCGGGCGCCAATGAAGCAACCGTCCTCGATGATGGTCGGGTTGGCCTGCAGGGGCTCCAGCACGCCGCCGATGCCGGCGCCGCCGGACAGGTGGACGTTCTTGCCGATCTGGGCGCAGGAGCCGACCGTGGCCCAGGCGTCGACCATCGAGCCTTCATCGACGAAGGCGCCGATGTTCACAAAGGAGGGCATCAGGACGACGTTCTTGGCCACGTGCGCCCCGCGGCGGACGACGGCGCCCGGCACCGAACGGAAACCGGCGGCCTGATAGTCGGCGGCGCTCCAGTCGCCGAACTTGTTGGGCACCTTGTCCCAGAAGGGCCCGACGGCGACCGGATGATCGGCCGACAGCGGCAGGGTCGGGGCGTGACCCGCGCGCATGATGATGTTGTCGTTCAGGCGGAAGGACAGCAGCACGGCCTTCTTCAGCCACTGGTGCGTGGTCCAGACGCCGTCCTCGCCGCGCGTGGCGACGCGGGCCTGACCGGAGTCCAGCAGGGCCAGGGCGGTGTCGACGGCGTCGCGCACCTCGCCGCGCGTGGCGGCGGAAACCTCGGCGCGGGCCTCCCAGGCGGCTTCGATCACGGATTCCAGATGGGTCAGGTCGGTCATTGCGGATCTCCGTCCAGCATGGCGGTGGTCAGGAAGGGGCCGAGGGAGGCGGCCCGGTGTCGAATGTGTTGGCCCTCGGCCGTGAAGGCCTTGGGCCCGACCAGAACCGTGGTCATGCCGATGGCGTGCGCCGGCTCCAGGTTCTTGGGCGTGTCCTCGAAGAAGCAGGCGGTGGTCGGATCGACGCCGAACCGGGCCAGCATCTTGTCGAAGGTGCGCGGGTCCGGCTTGGGGACCAGGTCGGCGTCTTCCAGGGCGAAGACCCCGTCGAAGAAGGGCGTCAGCTCCAACCGCTCCATCACTCGCCGGGCGTGGCCGATCGAGCCGTTGGTGAAGATCAGGCGCGGGCCGCTCAGGCGCTCCAGCGCGGCGTGCAGGCCGGGATCGGGCGTCAGCACGTCCAGAGGCACGTCATGGACCTCGGCCAGGAAGTCGTGCGGGTCGATCTGATAGTGCATCATCAGCCCGGCCAGCGAGGTGCCGTAGTCGTGCAGATACCCCTTCTGCACGCTCAAGGCTTCCGCTGAGGGCAGGCCGGAGGTGCGCACCACATAGGCGTTGATGCGCTGCTCGACCTGTTTCAGGAACAGGCTTTCCGGCGGGTAGAGGGTGTTGTCGAGGTCGAACACCCAGGATCGGACGTGGCGCAGGTCGGCGCCGATCTCGGTGCTCGCCGCCAGAGGCTGAGTGGTCGCTTCCGCCGTCACTGGGCCTTCACCAGGGTGCCGGCGCCGAACTCGGTGAACAGCTCGACCAGCATGGCGTGGGGGCGGCGCCCGTCCAGGATGACCACGGCCTCGACGCCCGCGCGGACGGCGGCCATGGCCGTCTCCAGCTTGGGAATCATGCCACCGTTGGCGACGCCGGTGTTGATCAGGTTTTGCGCCTCTTCCAGGTTCATCTGGCGGATGATCTCGCCGTCCGCGCCTTTCACGCCGGCCACGTCGGTCAGCAGCAGCATGCGCTTGGCGCCCAGCGATCCGGCGATGGCGCCCGCCACGGTGTCGGCATTGACGTTATAGGTCATCCCGTCCTCGGCCACGCCGATAGGGGCGATGACCGGAACCCAGTCCTCGGTCTCGGAGGCGATCAGGCCCTTGATCAGCTTGGGATCGACCTTGGTCGGTTCGCCGACGAAGCCCAGATCGACCTCGTGCTCGATCATGCTGTCGGGGTCGCGCTTGGTGCGGCGAGTACGCTCGACGGTCAGCAGGCCGGCGTCCTTGCCCGACAGGCCGACGCCGCGCACGTCGGCTTCCTTGCCCGCTACAGTGATCCAGTGGGCGATCTCTTTGTTCACGGCGCCCGACAGGACCATTTCGGCCACCTGCATCGTGTCCTTGTCCGTCACGCGCAGGCCGTCGACGAAGGCGGATTTGACTCCGGCCTTGTCCAGCATTGCGCTGATCTGCGGCCCGCCGCCGTGAACCACCACGGGGTTCACGCCCATCAGCTTCAGCAGCACCACGTCAGCGGCGAACTGTTTGGCCACGGCGCTTTCGCCCATGGCGTGGCCGCCGTATTTGATGACCACGGTCTCGCGGTCATAAACCTGGATATAGGGCAGGGCCTCGGCGAGCGTCTTCGCCGTCTCCCAGCTGCGTTCCTCGGATTGCCGTTCAGTCTCTTGCATGATGGCCGCTCGATAGCGGCCAAGGGCGCGCCTGTCACGACGAAACCGGGGCGGCGGTGGGGCGTTTGCCCCCATGAGCCCGTCCATCGCCCCCGCAGAGATCGACGACCGTGACCTCGGTCCGGTCGACCCGACGGATCCGGCGTCTCCGCAACATCCCGACGCTAGCCTGTGCCCTGAGTCTCAGGGGATCGGCGCGCTGACGACCGGCGAGACCTGCCCGGTGTGCGAGGGGACCAGCAAGGCGGTTGGCCGCACAGGCGGTGGCCAAGGCCTCCGACGGGCGGCTACCGGCCTCTGCTCGGTTCCGACGCTGTCCTGCATTGTAACCAACCTGCCTTGCCTGCTGGCCAGATGCTTCCAGAATCTGCAAATTCTTGGTCAAGATGAGCCATGTCATACCGCCTGCCTTCCGATGCCGAAATCGAGCACCTTCTTGCGGACTTGAGGGGGCTAGGGCGAACCGGTGAACGCGCCGCCGCCCTGGTCCAAGTCCTTCAGGATCGGTTGGACGATCTTATCCCAGCCAATTTGAGCGACCGGGAAGTGGCGGGCCGTCTCGCGAAGCTCAGCGGCGATTATCTCGATGCAGCGCTTGGTCTGGGGTCCTCACCGCGCGAATAGGCGTTCGCAAGCGGTGCCTGGAGTAGCCTCCGTCCAGCAGGCAATGGCGCGCTGTCGGCGTGGCGATCATTGAACGTGCGAGATGTCCAGAAGGGGGACTTGATAGATGCGCTCGCCTGCCCGGGCTGGTGTTGCTCATAATTGCGGAGTGACCGGGCGGCCTGGGCGATGACCTTCTGCTTGGAGGCCTAGGCGACGATCATATCGAAGACCGAAACAGTGCGAGGGATATACGGCGCTGTTGAGAAGAAAAAGATAGGCTGAGCGTCACCCGTAGTTTTGAGACGTTCTCCTCTGTAAGCGCCTGAATATATGTGACGTGCCCCTGAATTTTCATCCAGCGGCGACCAGAGTCCTTGGGTTAGTTACGCCTCGCAGCGTGGGATGAGCAACAGGCCGGACCGCGCAGCTTTCATCCTGCGCAGCGGGTCGGCCTGTTGCGGTCAGACTGGCGGCAAAAGCCTCCGGGGTGAGGTAGCCGATCGATGAATGCGGCCGGCGGGTGTTGTAGTCCAGCGCCCAGGCGGCGACCTTCTGGCGGGCGTGGTCGAGGCCGAAGAACAGGCTTTCGTTCAACAGTTCGTCGCGCATCCGCCCGTTGAAGGATTCCACAAACCCGTTCTGGGTCGGCTTGCCCGGCGCGATGTAGTGCCAGTCGACGCCTTGATCCTGCGCCCAGGCCAGGATGGCCGTGGACGTAAACTCCGTGCCGTTGTCGCTGACGATCATGGCAGGACGGCCCCGCCGAGAGATCAGCGCTGTCAGCTCTCGCGCGACGCGGCGTCCCGAGATCGAGGTGTCGGGGATCGCCGCCAGGCACTCGCGGGTGACGTCGTCGACCACGTTGAGAATGCGGAAGCGGCGGCCCGTGGCGAACTGGTCGTGCACAAAGTCCAGCGACCAGCGGGCGTTCGGCCTGGCCTCGACCAGGATCGGCGCCCGCGTGCCTATGGCGCGACGACGTGAGCGGCGCTTGCGCACCGTCAGGCCTTCCTCGCGATAGAGCCGGTAGATCCGGTTCTTGCCCGAGGCCTCACCCTCACGTCGCAGCAGCACGAACAGCCGCCGATAGCCGAACCGTCGCCGCTCCACAGCCAGCGCGCGTAGCCGCTCCCGCAGCGCCGTGTCCGGCTGACGGCAGGAGCGATAGCGCACCGATTTGCGATCGGCCTTGATGATGGAGCAGGCCCGCCGCTCGCTGACGCCGAACGCCGCCTTCAGATGGGCGACGGCCTGGCGCATCGCCGCGGGCCTTACCACTTTTTTGAGAGCAGATCATTCAGCGCCGCCTTGTCGAGCATGGCGTCGGCCAGCAGACGTTTCAGCCGGCCGTTCTCGTCTTCCAGGGCGCGCAGGCGCTGGGCGTCCGACACGCTCATCCCGCCGAACTTGGCCTTCCAGGCGTAGATCGTGCCCTCCGACACGCCGTGCTTGCGCGCCAGCTCGCCCGCTTTGGCGCCGGCCTCGTTCTCCCGCAGGATCCCGATGATCTGCTCTTCCGTGAATCTCGCTCGTTTCATTCCGTCCGTCCTTTCAAGGGCCGGACTCTAGCTCCGCGTGGAGGAAATTCTCAGGGGCACGTCATATGTAATGCCATGCAACTCCTGGGCTTGAAGCGCCTGTGTATTCTGCTATTTCCCTGGGTTTGGATAACGGGGGTTCACGTGAACGAATTTGTCACTTTCACGCGCCAGGACGGCTACGCTTTTACTGTCCGGCGCGAATCTGTCGCCGCCTTCATGCCAGCAGGTGGCGAGGGCACGTTGATCTGGCTCAAGGGGGCCGCGGGCGCTGATTTTCAGCACGTCCGGGACAAGGTCGCCAAGGTCCAGAAACTGATTTGCGGCGTTGCTGAAGCGGCCTAGTTCGCCTTCCCAAGATCGGGCTTTGCTTCTGGCGGAGACGATTTGAGCCAACGACGCAGGGGATTGCTGGCCAGGCGAGCGGCTTCGGCCTCTTGCATGGCCCGCAGTTCCCGTTCCAAGCCCGCCACAGCTTGCGTTGAGGCTTCGCGCTCACGGGTGAGATTCTGAAGCAGTTCCGCTTCCTGAGCGTCGCGGACCTTGATATCCGCAAGGAGCTGAAGCTCCCGCGCGTTAGAGGTCTCCAGGCGCGACAGGAGATCCTGCTCGGTCCGCACATGATCTGCGCAGGACGACTGAAGTTCAGCAAGCGCCTGCGTTAGCCCGGCCAAGGCGTCTGACAGAGACTGTTTTTCCTCTTCGAGCGAGGTGATGGTCAGATGCGCGCTCTGCAGATCCGACGCGTGGTTCGTCGCTTGGTCGCTGGCTTGGCGACGCAGGTTTTCAACTTCCAGCGCGACTTGCTTGTCGGCTTCATCGCGTTCGAGAAGCTGGCGTGCAAGGTCTGCGATCTGGGTTTCGGCTTGTCGCTGAGCGCTGATCGTCTCCTTAAGTTCATCCTCAAGGCTCGTCAGGCGTCGTGTGATGACTTCGCCCTCAAGCCTGCAGGCGTCTCGCTCCTGCTCGAGCTCATTCGCCTTGGCCATGTAGGTGTGCAGCAGAGCCTCGGTGTCGGCTCGCGCCATCATCTGACTATCGCGTTCGTGACACGCGACGGCCAGTTGAGATTTCAGGGCTTCCACCTCCGTCTGGAGTTCGACGTTCCAGTTGAGGCGTTCACCCTCGAGACCGGCCAAGGCCGGGCCATAAATTCTGACAGTGCGGTCGAACTCGGCGCGAATGTTGTCGAGCGTCGTCTGCGCTGAGTTGGACGTGGGATCCTGATGCAGGACCTTGAAAGCATCCCACGCCAGTTTGATCCATTCAGGAGCGTGGGAAGGAATCTCACGATCATGCACCGAGCGACGAAGCTTGACGTCAAGGAATGTATCGACGGCCTCCGCGGTAAAATCTGACCAACCCGGAAGACTCGCGCCCAATCGCTCGGTTGCGAGAGAAAGTTCGGCTCTCCAGTCGTTCAGGAAGTCTGACCAGTAAAGAAAATGTCGGGGCGTTTGCCGGGTGGCCGCTTCAGCGTCAAGCACATGGCGCAGCCATAGAAGAAGGCCTCTCGTTTCGCTGAAGCCATCCCTCTTCGACAGGGATGCCGCGACCTCGATGGGCGACCTCAGAGGGGTCAGAACGAGGGGCTGATAGCCCGAGCTTTTGAGCGCCCCATCCCAGATGGGAAAGAGGCGACACAGCCGGGGATCTTTGAAGGTGATCAGCGGCCGCCCGCCGAACTCGGCGGCGATGAGCTCTGGCAGATCGCCTGCCATAGCTTTCCCAGTAACGGATTTGCGCCAGCCTGGGTTTATGGGCCGCCAGTCGCTCCAGGAGGAACCTGCCGACTGCAGAATTCGGTCGCTGGCGTGAACCAGCGGCAGGCTCTCCCAGTATCCTTTTGGATTGTCTGGGTGGTCGGGCATCAGCGTGGCTGGAGCGCTCGCTCCCAGATGAGCCAAGGCGCCGGCGACGGACGAAGTGCCGCTCCGGTGCATGCCCAAAACCAGCATGGCCTGCTTCACGATGTTCCTCCGACTTCACCCAGTAGCGACCTTTACGAGAAGAGCGGAGCTTCGTCGCCTGGTCGGCCGAGTTTTATGCTCTCGCCACGGCCCAGGGATTGGCCAAGGCGCTTTGATCCAGGCTTTCCAGCACCTGGCTCAGGCTGAGGTCCCGATATCCGTCGAAAGCTCGCGAATGGGATGAAACCCACTGAGGGTTTTTACCAGGATCTGCCAACAGCGCCTCGCTCCAATCCTCATGCAGATCGCTCAACTCAGCATCATCCCATGACGTCTTCGCGCCGTCATCGTTGCGTCCGCGCGTTTTGGATTCATGGTGGATGGCTTCCAGCGCGGGCTCATAAAGGACAACCCGACCAGCCGCTCGGGCGCGCATGCACAGATCGATATCATTATAGCCCACGGCCAGCCTCTCGTTGAAGCCGCCGACTTGTTCAAAGGCGATGCGATCCACGGCCATCAGCGCACCAGTGACCGCAGTGACCTGTCGCCGGCGACGCCAGCGGTTGAGGGGGCCGCCTGCAAGGGACGGAGCGCCCAGACCCTCATGCACCGGCCTCCCTCTGTCAGCTCCCATGACCACGCCGGCGTGTTGGACAGTATCGTCAGGGTAGAGAAGTCTTGCACCCATGACCGCCACTTTAGGATCGGACAATCCCACGCGCACCACGTGGTCCCAGCCGTCGGTCAAAAATTCAATATCGTTATTAGCGAAAACAAGGATGTCGTGCCTGCGACCGGCCACCGCGAGGTTGTTGAAGCGCGCCCAATTGAAAGGCTCATCCAAGGGAAGAACCTCGATATCGCCGCTTTCAGCCCGCTCGGACAGAAGCGAAAGCGTCTGGGCATCCGCGCTGCGATTGTCGAGCACGAGGACATCCACGTCCTGAGGCTGGGCTGTGCGCCTTTTCAGGCTATCCAGGCAGGCCTCGAGCAGGCTCGCTTGGTCACGGGTCGGTATAACCACGAGAATTCGGTCTCCCGTTAGTTCTGCGACGGCGTGCGCAGCAGGGAGCATCGAGGGTTGGGCCGGAGTGAAGTCCTCGGCGATTCTCCGACTGCTCAGAACACGTGGCAGGTGAGCGACTGGCAGCGCAGCTCGCAGTGAGGCGACCAGCGTCTTGCGACGCTGGTCAGCGCCCAGGTCTGCGTCCAAAGCCTCCAACATGAGAGACTGCGCGCCACGGTCGACCAGGAGGCTGAGGGGAGGCTCAGGCGTCGTTTCTTGATCGCGTATATCCGGCATCGAGTGCAACGCCGGAGCGCTGTGGACTTCTCCGTAGCGCCAATCGTGCGTGTGGTGATCGTGGTCGGCGTAGATCACGTGAGCCTTTGTGCGGGCTGAAGCGTATCTGAACCACCCCACTGCCTCGCGGTCCAGCCGGCAGCCCGCCTCGGTCATGAGCACCAGGTCCGTCGTGAGCAGAGCCGCTGTGCTGGCAGGCGCCTGGTCGACGAACGCGATGCGGGGGTCCTGGCGAGCGAAGCTCGATACGGGATGTTCTTGCAAGGCGGCGGATGCGCGAACGATCGCCGTCCATTCGGTGTCACGCTGATCCAGCAGGCTGGTCAGGGTGAGGCGCACCGACGATGGCGTCGCGCCCCCGGCTTCGATCAACACCGTGAGACTTTGGCGGCTTCCAGCGGCCGGAGGCGGCTGGATAGGGAATGAACGCCGGAAGCTGTCGTAGGCTTCTACCGGATAGGTTGAGACGCTGACCCAGTCGCGGATCGCTTCAAGATTTTGTTCCAGAACTCCGCTGATGCGCGACAGGCCCTGGGTGATGGCGGCTTGCCCATACTGACTTTCCGGCAGGAAATTTCGGCCGCCAACGGCGATCAGCTCATTTCGCGCGAGCCTGGATTCAGGATCCAGGCGCAGAGCTTCGACATAGGCTTCGATCGCTTCGTCGCGACGGCCCTGCATCTTGAGCACATGTCCCAGATGCAGTCTGAGTTCGCTGTCGGCCGGCCTGTTAAAGCAGGCTGTGCGATATGTCGCTTCGGCTTCAGGCCAGCGACCGGCTTCCTTGAAGGCATGCCCCATCTGAACGCGAATGGGCCAGTTGTCGGGCGAAAGGGCCAGAGCCAGAGCGTATTGCTGGACCGCTTCATTCCAATCCTGTCGATCACGTGCGGCGTCGCCCGCCGCAGCAGCCTTGACGGCTTCATTGGCTGGCGTTGGCGGCGGCGGCGGCGGCCTACGGCCCGTGATCTTGCGATAGCTGCGGGCCAGCCATTTGGAAGCTGTCATCAGATTGCCGCCTGATGAAAGTCGCTGTCGGCAGCCGGAATGAGCCGGTGCTTCGCCAGCTCCGGTGCGGCAGGCGTTGGGCGGGCGGGGCGCACGCGGGCGGGCCAAGCTTCATAGTGATCAAGGTCTGAAACAGAGGAGACAGGGACTGGCGTCGGAGCGTGCAGATCTGCTCCACCCAACCATCCCGCCCAACGAACACGGAAAGCGCCGTAGGGGAGGACTACGGGCGCCAATGTGGTGCTGCCGAGTACGGTCTGGGGATCGACAAGGATCTGACGGCCAGTCCGCGATATACGCAGGCAGAAGTCGATACTGCCCAGGTCGATCGGAATAGTGCTGTCCAGGCCGCCCGCGGCAAGGAAAAGGTCGCGTCGCATGACGATGCAGTCGCTGGCGGCGGAGGCGTTGTGAAGCGCCAGCAGGGTATCGTTCTGGCCGCGTGTTCTCGACTTGGCGGCCTTCAGCAAGGCGTCATGGCTGCGTCGACGAAGCTTGCCCTCGCCCCGAGCCAGGCCCGCGCTCTGCACAAGGCCGGATCGATCAACCAGAATGGGAGAGACGGCGCCAACGTCGGGCCGTACGGCGATGGCGCAGAGCCTGTCCAGCCAGCCGCCGGCTTTCGGCTGCACGTGGTCGGCGAGCAAAGCCACATGGTCATAGGTGTCGCCGGTTTCGACGACATAGGCGTTGACGCGCGATGACAGGATTTCGCCCCCCGGCACGGTGAGGGTTCGGATGTGGCCTTCCATGGCCGCGAGGTAGTCACGGCACGTCTTGCTGGCGTCATCGGAATGCATGACGACCAATACGTCGTCATGGCTGCGGAGCGTGGTCCGCAGCGTGGCGTCCACGCAATGTTTGAGCTGAGACAGGTCTCCAGCCCCAATGACCACAATCAACCTGCGACCGTCATGCGGCGTAGCTGTGATTGTCCAGGCGCCCGGGCGCGATCCTTCCGAGACAGTGGCCGCGCTCCGTGAGCGCCGAAGGTAGCTTTCGAGCGTCCGGTGAACGCTTGCGGCGTGATGGTCGCCTTGAAGCTCGGTTGACGGGTTGGTGCGCGTCAGCGCTGCGGGAACGTGGGCGACATCATCGCCGGATTCGAGGCAGCGAAGGGTGAACTCCAGATCTGCATCGCCATCCGAAGTTTCTGCTTGGCGGCTGGCGGCGATGGCCAGGTCGCGGCGAGCTGCTACGTCGCCGAGCAACGAGGGGAATGCCAGGAGATGATCGAGTGAGAAGGCTGGACGGTTAATGAACCTTTCGACCGATTCCGGACCGTGGCTGCAAACCGCCTCATCCCAGTAGATAAGCGCCGGCTTCCCACGGCCCGCGTCTAGGATGCGGAATACGGCTTCCGGTTCGAGGACAGTCGATGGCCGGATGGCGGCGACGTAGTCGCCGGATGCGGCGGCGCAACCTGCGACGATCTGGGCGGTGCGGCCCTCGTCGGCCGCAACCAGGACCTTTATCCTGGAGTCCTTGGACGCGTACTTGGCCAACTGGTTCGCAAGATTGGCATCTGGTGCGGGCGCGTGGACCAGAAGCAGCTCCCACTCTTCCGACCATTGACGCATGAGGCTTTCCGCCAGACGGCTCACTTCCCCCTTCTCAACCTGATGCAGCGCAACCACGAGCGACAGGCGCGCGCCGTCTGATTCCGATCGGATTCGGTCCTTTAGCGCTGCCAACCCAACCTTTGACAGACTGTCATTGCGGACCATCCACTGCCGGGCGGATTCGGAAACGCTGGCGATCAGGGGAGAGCCCGCAAGAGCCTCTCCCGTGGGGCGCAGGCGTGCGTGAAGTCGCGTTTGTCTCGCCAGGTCAATCTGGCCGCGTAAATTGATCTGAAATCCGCTAGGGCGCGCAGATACGCCGGCCCGGCGCAGGTCGGGGCGATCAATAAGGCCTTTGGCGACCGCGATCACCTTGTCGCCTTCAAGGATTTCCACTTCAGCCGGTCTGTGAGGGTCTTCTGGATTGGCGATCCAGCCCGACAGTATCCCATCCTCAAATTTTTCCAGAGCGCCGGCCAGTTGAACCAGAGGTGTGTGCGACGCGACTGGCGAAGAGGGAAGGGTCTTCGTCGCCAGTTCGCGCGCCGCGTCTGGATTGCCGTCGACAAGAAAACTGCGATTGTAAAAATCTATCGCCGAACGGGTATCGCCAACCAGCTTGGCGAGGTGACCTCGACTTAAGAATAGATCCGCGCTGGCCCCGTTCAAGCGATGCGCTTGCTGATAGGCGCCCTCCGCCTCATCGTAGCGACCGGATTCTTTCAGGGCGTGTCCCAGTTGAACCCAGATATCGAAATCCTGAGGGTTGCGATCGACATGTCGCCTGTAGGCGGCGGCTGCACCGCTCCAGTCGCCGCGCTCCCGTGCCGCGTCGCCTTGTCGTCTGTCGGCTGCATCCGACTGCCTTGCCTTCCGGACGGTCCGCGCGACCAGTTTTTTGAGTTGTTTCATGTCTTTTGCCTCGCCCAGCCTTGGCGCAATGAATGGTTCCGATTAGAGGCTAACGGGAGTTTGACAAGTCATGACGCTATTAAACGTCCCGCTTGGTGTTGGCTTGGCGACCAGCATGAGATCATGGGGCGCCCTTTGCGATGGATACGGGGGCGTAGGGGCCGACAATGAGCACATTAACGGATATGCAGCTTCGCTTCTGGGTTGAGCGCGGCTATCTCATCGTGAAGGCGGCTTTTTCATCGGCCGATATTAATGGGCTGCGCGACTTGACGGAAGCCGGTCTCGTCAGTGCCGAGGCCCGACGGCGCTTCAGATCACTTCTGGACGAGGTGCTCCAGTCGGTGGTGAGGGATCTTGTTGGGGAAGATGTCGTCACGCTTGATGTCGCCCGTGACGGTCCCGCATCCAGACCTTTTCATTGTGATACGTGGCGTGCGCCTGGTGCGGGCAATCAGGCCATCTCCATGCTTGTGGCGCTCACAGATATAGCCGGCGAAACGGCGCCGCTCTTTTTTCCGGGAAGCCATCGTTTCGCCAGCGCGAGCAGCGGGTCTAAAGACCGCACATCAGATGAAATGGTCAGGCTTGCAACCTGGCTGGCGGATGATGGGCAAAAGGCGGTTGGTTTGACCTGCGCCGCGGGAGATATCTGGGTTCGCCATCCAGCTCTTTTCCATGGGTCTATGTCAGGCGGCGTCGATCCATGGCTGGGTCTGGAAGCAAGATGCATGACGAAAGCCGGGCTGACCCAACACCCGCCGACAGCGGATATTTTCGGATCAGCATAATGTCCCCAAAATTGGTCCTGGTCATCCGATCTGAAGAGCGCGCATGGGTGCGCAGTGTCGTCACGAAACATTTTACCGGTACGGTCTAATCATGAAGAAGACGGCACTCGCCTTTACCTCGGCCGCCAGCTTGTTGAGTTTCAAGAGCCGTGGCGCGCGCGCGCGTCAGCAAGACCTAGACCGTGCACGCAGCGTCTTTATCGTCGATGGCGGGGCTGGTGCGACGCCGATCCCGCCGCAAGACAGCAGCGTTGAGCAGATCGTTCAGTTCTATCTTGCCTCCCCTGCCTTCGAGCATTGGACGATCAGTTCCGCCATAGCTGCTGATCGGGGCGCGTTGGAACACGACGTGCCGGCTGAAGACCTCGCCTGGGCGCTGAAGCGCTTGCCCCTCACTGAAGAGACCCGCTCGCGGCTTAAGACTAGCCCGGGCATGAGCAGGGGCGATCTACTGCAGGGCCTGTTTTCAGATATGGAGTTTCTCGCCCGGGTTTACGCAGCAAGATCTTATCCCTGGTCGGCCGCTGTATTCCTGCCGAACGTTGCGATTGGACAGGAGACGCTGTCGTTCGTTGAGGATCTCCTGGCGGACAATTCGTCGCTGATCGACTTGAACTGGCTCGCGCAGTGGGGCTTGTCTCGCGAGACTGACGCCAGCGATCTTGTTCGTTTCGCCGCCAACTCTGATTTCAAGTCGAATCCACTGTTTGACGCGTGCTGGTACGCTGAGCGTTATCAAACCGGTTGCATCGGATATTTCGACAACCTTCGGCACTATGTGCAGCAGGGAGAGCGGTTCGGCTACAGCCCCAATCCCTTCCTCAACACCCGTCAGTACGCCGAGGTGCACGCTGACCTGTTCGCAGAAATTCGCGCGGGTCGTCTGAGCTGTTTCCTCCAGCATCTTCTCAGCCGGGAAGCGATCGAGGGACGTTCCAGCGCGTCTCATTTTGACGGCCATTTCTATTCCAGCCAGGTTTCGCGTGAAACGAGCCGGCCATATGGCTCTGGCTGGGGTCATTATGTGAATCAGGGGTGGCGAGAGGGCCGCCAGCCTAATCCCGCCTTCGACCAGCTCTGGTATCTTCGAAGCTATCCTGAGGCGTTGAAGGCGGTAAGAGCGGGGGACTATCCCAACGCCTTTTCTCATTATGTGCTTGAGGGGGAGGCCGCAGGCCTCCATCCCAATGCCTTTTTTGATCCCAGGGCCTACGCCAAAGCGAACGCGGACGTGGCCGCTGCAAAAACCACCACGCCCTTCCGACATTTCTGGCAACAGGGCCGGCTCGAAGCCCGTGATTTCGGCGTAGCCCGAACGCGGCCTGTAATTCGTTATTTCCACAAACGGCTTCCGGATAGCTCGGACGTCGTGGTCCGCGGTGGGCTTGCCCGATTGGATACGACGCCCCGGGCTGTTCTGGCTCAGGCTCTTGCGCCGGCCGCGGGCGTGGAGCTGAACCTGGTTTCGGTATTGATCAGCGACGCGCCCAAGACCGCCGACGTGAAGAGGGCTCTCGCCGAAGCCCTGCGCCAGATGGGGCGTCCGGCGGTAAACGTTGAAGTGGGTCGAGAACAACAAATCCACGTCGGCGATGTGGCGCGCATGTACGTCAGCGGTCTGGCCAGTTTTGTCCATCTTCCGCTGCGTGAAGTCCGGGCCAACGGTGATACCGTCCGAGGCGATTGCGAGTTGTTCCGCTACCTAAGGCTTGAAGACGTCGATGTCGCCGTCACCCTCGGCGGTCAGGCTGACGACCTCAAGGCCGGCTTCATGACCTGGTTTGAATTTTCCGCCGACGGGCTTGAGCCCGGCGCCCATCGCGTCGACCTTGAATTTATCTTCGGCCAGCCAGGCGACGATTTCACCCTGGTGGCCCACGAGACGCTTCACGTGGCTGTTATGGCGCGCCCCCGTGTGTCGGAAAGCGCCGCCCGGGTTCAGGTCGTCATGGCGAGCTACAATCCGCCGGCCGAGCCTTTCCGGGCCCAGGTTGACAGCATTCTTGCTGATCCCTCTGTCCATCTGCTGATCTCCGACGACGCCTCTCCGGCGAAGGGCGCGCAGAGCCTGGGGCAATATGGCGGACATCCGCGTGTGGATATCGACATCAACACCCAGAACGGCGGCTTCATTTCAAACTTCGAACGCAGCCTCTATATGCGCTCGCCATCGGCTGAAGTCCTGCTTTTCGCGGACCAGGACGATGTCTGGCAGGCTGACAAGGTCGCAAAGCTTGGCGAACGGCTTCAGCCCGGGGTCTCGTGCGCCTTCTCCGATATGCGAATCGTCACCGCGCAGGGCGACGTCATCTCCCCGACCTTCTGGACTGGCCGCAAGGTCCATTTCCATGACGCCCTTAGCCTTGGAGTGGCCAACACCATCACTGGCGCTGCAGCCGCCTTCCCGGCCAAGCTGGCCGAAGGGATGACGCCCTTCCCGCGCTATATGGGAGTGTATCATGATCAATGGCTGGCGGTCTGGGCCGCAGCTGTTGGCAAGGTCGAGTATGTCCCAGAATCTCTCTATGACTATGTGCAGCACGGCGGGAATGTTCTTGGCTTCGCAGGCTCCAGAAGCGGAAATGAAGCGCGATGGGGCTTCATCGCCCGCAGGCTGCGGAAAGCTCTGAGACGGGGCGTCGCTGACGCTCGTGATCTTGCCTATGTCGAGGTGGCTCTGGCTGAGACCATTCCGCTTCTGCAGCGCTTTGTTCTGCTGAACGAGGCGCTGGAACGGGCCTCCAAGTGGGCCGATCAGGAGGTGCGACGCCTCGGGGCCACGATTGCCGCCGCGATCCGGGGCGAGGCCTATGATCCGGTCTTCCTTAAGCGAGCCTGGGGACGACTGGCGCGCCGTTCGGGCGGAGCAGAAGGCCTGCTCAATATTGATGATCTCTTCGCCTCGATCCTGCTGGCAAGAGCCCTGGTCGATACCGGCATCGCTACGCCGGACAGCTTCAGGTCAGCGCGCGACGCCGCCGCCGATTGCGGCCGGCGCCATTCTGCGCGCCTGAATGATCCCAACAGCAACTTCTTCGAGAGCAAGATCGCGCCGATCGCGCTGGCGCCCTGGACCTCTCCGGAAGACGGGGAACTGCGGATCAATATGTTCCTGCCCGAGCTGCAGCTCGGCACGTTCTTTGGCGGCTACCACAGCAAGATTTCGCTGATCACCCGGCTGGCCGAGCGGGGCGTTCGGACGCGACTGGTCCTGGTCGATCAGGCTCAGGTCGATCATGACCAGGTCGCCCGGATCATCGGCGCGTTTCCTGAACTTGAGCTCGGTCTGTCGCAAAGCGAGATCGTCGCCATGGGCGCGCGGCACGAGCCTCTGGATATCGGGCCGCGTGACGTGCTGCTCGCCACGACCTGGTGGTCGGCCTATATCGTCGACAACTTGCGCAAACGCCTGCGGCGAGAACGGTTCACCTATTTCATCCAGGAGTATGAGCCCTTCACCTTCCCGCTCGGCACCTGGTACCGTGCGGCCGAGGCGACCTACGGCTTCCCCCACGACGCCCTGTTCTCTACCGAGATCCTGGAAGACTACTTCTCAAGCATCGGCGCGGGGGTCTTCGGGCCGGCTGCGGTCGAGGGCGCACGTTCCCTGCCGTTCAGAAATCCGATCACGGGTCTCAAGGGGATGGTCCGTACCCCGATAGATGAGCGCCGCCGCCGTCTGCTCTTCTACGCACGTCCGCAAGCTCATGCCGCCCGCAACATGTTTGAATTCGGTCTTTCGGCCCTGCGTCTGGCCGTTCAACGACTTGGCAGCGAACTTGACGGCTGGGACCTGGTCGGGGTGGGGGCTAGCGAAAACAGCACGATCAAACTGGATGGCGACAGGTCGCTGCGCATGATGAGCAAGCTGGACAGCTATGGCTACCGCCAGATGCTGGCGTCTTCCGACGTGGGCCTGGCCCTGATGTACACGCCGCACCCCAGTCTGGTGCCGCTTGAGATGGCCGCCGCGGGCATGCTGACAGTCACCAACGCCTGTATGTCGAAGGGGAGGGACGCCTTTGCCGACGTCTCGAGCCTTATCCATGTCGCTGAACCCGACGTCGAAGCAATCGCGGAAGCTCTGGTTGCGGCTTTCCGCCAAGTGAATGCCGGCGAGGTGGAGGCCTGTGATCTGGATTGGCCCGTTACGCCTGCGGGAGCGTTCCCGGATCCGTGGTTGGATCAGTTCTTGGATTTGACTGAGGGTAGCCTGATGAAGGGAACGGTTCTTTGAGCGCCTTTCGTGTTGAGCTTAGGGAGGGCGATTTTGGTTACTTTGACCTTGAGTGGCGTCCGCTTCTTTCGCGAGAGAAGGCTCTGGAGGGATGGGTCCCTCAATACCTCTACCCGTTGATATTTGAAGGAGTATCGATTCTTTCCTGGGAGGGGCCTCAGGGGCAGGAGGCGGTTTGGTTTACGGGGGAGGATCAAATCTATCTGGCCGGTCGCGTTCAAGATCTGGGTGAGGTCGAGCGCAAAATTGTGAACCGGACGATTTCGATCTGGGCAATGGAAAAGCTCAGCGCGATTGTGAATGGCGGCAGTACTCGACCATCCAGCATTCACGAAGAATCTGTAAAAAGAGGACTAATCGAGGAGTGGCTCGGCGATGCTGCAAGCGGCCTACTATGGGAGCCGGCGGCTATGGCCCGCAATCTCCCATTTCTTGTAGATACACTCGCCTCCAATCGGTCCGAGCTCAAGGTTGGGCCTTCGGGTGATGTCCAGCTGAGTGTTGTGAGTCCCAGAACTGGTGAGCGCGTGATTATCGATCACGGCATTTGCCTCGATGATTTTCGTACCATATGTCCGTTGGCGGGGGAGCCTGGCCTTTATCTATGTCGAGCGGGCCACAAGGCGTCGTTTCTGGCGTTGTATGATGCATCAACCGGAACTGTCTATGTAGGTGAGGGCGAGAACGATTCTTGGGCGGCCCCACACTACTTTAGATCCTTGGATAAGGAGATTTACCTTCACCTTCTTCAATATGAAGCCGCGCTCACGAATTATTTCCGTCGGTCTTCAAATCGGTTGGCGGCAATCTTTAGAAATCCGCCCCATTTGGGTCACCAGCTCTATAACGAGATCGGTGGAATAGATATTTTACTTCAGGCTTCGAGGGGCGCGCGTCGACCTCCTTTGGCCCTAATTCTGGGTGGAGCTGAGGGCGAAATCTATGGGCCGACAGACGCGCTCTTTCCCGAATGGCGGGGGAGCGTGGCATATTATGGCGAAGACTGGATATCTCGAGTCTACAGCCAGAGCTTGTGTGCGTTGCGCCTGACGGATGAGTACGTCGGTGAAGGCGTCCGCGCACGTATCGTCGCGCGCGCATGTGCGTCTGAACTGGTAGCGGAAGACAGATCTTTAGCCTCTGCGCTTAAGGCGGCGGGCGCTCCCATCGTCATTATCGGGCTGCGGGTGGAAAACCGTACGCTCGGTGACATTCCAAAATTTATCATAGCTTTTGCTGAACGTATTCACGATCATTGGCCCGATGCCGTTCTGGCGATTGACGGGCATAATGCAAAGCGACCAGGTTCAAGTGAAGTCTACAAGAGCGCGATCGCCTGCACTCGTGACCCTTATGAATACGAACGTGAAATCGTTACAGCGATCAAATCGCATTGCGATAAAATTGGGTTAACCCTGATTGATCTGGTAGGTTCGGTCATGGAGCGCAGCGTTTTCTGGAGCGCGCTTGCGACGGCTTTCGTCGCGCCTTGGGGGGCAGGCTTGGCCAAGTATCGTTGGCTAGGTAATTGTCCGGGCGTTATCCTTAGTAACAGCTGGAATATCCAGTATCGTTCCGACTTTGATATCTATTTTGACCCGAATATCATGGCAAAACCCTCGCGAGTGATCGTAATAGATCCTAACCGCGTTAAAGATATTACCGACGTTTCTTCGCTTATTATGCCTCATCCATCAGATCAGCCCGCCGAAGGAGCCATGAACTTTGATGTCGATATCGAGGATGTGGTGGATGCATTGAAAGACATACTGTCCTACCAAGGCGCTTCAGAGAAACTTGATGCTTAAGTTTGGTATCATCGGGGGCGGCTGGTATGGTTGCCATATCGCGTCTTCGCTTCGCGCGCTGGGCTTTGAGGTTAAGCTGTTTGAACAGCACGATCGCCTGTTCCATGAAGCCTCCGGCAATAATCAGTTTCGTCTGCATCAGGGCTTTCACTACGCCCGGCACAGCGCCACGCGAGTGCAGTCGCGTGACGGATGCTCTCGCTTTATAGAGCGATACCCCGGCCTAAGCGCGCCTGTAGCAAACAACATCTATGCCGTTCCGGTGGGCGACTCTCTGGTCGATTACGACACCTACCGGCTCGTAATGACGTCGACCGGTCTTCATTTCGATGAAGTGGCGGCATCTGATCTCGACCTCACTAATATTGCGGGCGCAATGCGGACAAGCGAACGCGTGCTGAATCTCACGCGGGCCCGATCATATTTTGAGTCTTCACTCGGAGACTGTTTGCGAATGGGCGAGCCAGTTCGCACCGTTGTGAACGCTTCGGAAGGCGTAGAAATTGACGGCGAGCGCTTTGACTTCGCTATCGACGCGAGTTGGGGGCATTTTGAAGGCGTGCCGGCGCAAGTCTTCTATGAGCCCACCCTTCTACTTTATTATGAGGGACCGCCTGATTTCCCTGCTGTCACCCTTGTGGACGGCCCTCTTTGTTCGATTTACCCCACGGAGATCGACACGCTTTACACGCTCTCGAGCGTTCCTTTCACGCCGCTTGGCCGGTGCGACACCGCTGGCGAGGCGCGAGCGGCCCGGGACGAAGTCACCAGCGCTCTGGTTGAACAGCGTCGCATGGCCATGGAGCGTCAGATCTCGCGCTATGTTCCAGGATTTAGAGACCTGTTTCGTTTCGCGGGGCCCCAGCTGGCCATCAAGACCAAGCCTCATGGCGCCTTTGACGACCGGAGTTGCCACGTCTTCCAGACGGGTAACGTCTTCTCAGTCCTGTCCGGAAAGATCGACACAATTTTCTTTGCCGTCGAACGGATCTTGGCCTTGATTGAGGCTGAGCGAGGCGGAATGGCTCTGCATGTGCCCTCTTCTCTGAGAGATGACATACGCAGGGTTTCACGACAGGTAGAACAACAATGACCCAGGCTTTGATCGGGCACACTGGTTTTGTCGGCGGGACATTGGCCGCCGCGGAGCCTTACGATGCGGTCTATAATTCGAAAACCATTGAGAGCATCTGCGGAAGATCATTCGACCGGCTCGTGTGCGCCGGTGTCAACGCTGTTAAGTGGCGGGCCAACGCAGATCCGGCGGGGGATCTGGCCGGCATTGAGCGGCTCAAGAGGGCGCTGGATGAGGTGGAGACCCGGTCTCTCGTGCTTATTTCCACGGTTGACGTTTATCCGTCCCCTTACGGAGTTGATGAAGCGACGCCGGTGGATCGAAGCGCGGGCCAAGCTTACGGCCGCCACAGGCTGGAATTCGAAGATTGGACGCGAAGCCGATTCGCCAATGTCCTGATCGTGCGCCTGCCCGCCCTATTTGGTCCCGGGCTTAGGAAGAACATCCTGTTCGACATGCTGAACGGGCATCAGGTTGACAGGATCAACGGCGCCTCAAGTTTCCAATGGTATGACCTCGCCTGGTTGCCGGATCACTTGGCAGTCGCGGAGAAGGCGAAGTTGGGCCTTGTCAACCTGTCAGTGGAGCCACTGTCCACAAGCCAAATCCAGACCCATCTTTTCCCGGATCTCAAGGTAACTTGCGACCCGGAAACCGCGGCGCATTATGACATGAGAACGGTTCACGTTGGCTCGTTTGGACGCACGGGGACTTATCTTAAGACCGCTGAGGAAAGTCTCTCCGCCATGAAGAGATTTGTCGCGACGGTGGGGCGGCGCGCATGAAGATCGCCATTTCAAATCTCGCGTTCCCTGTCAGCGAGGCAGACATTGCCTATGAGCGGCTCGCGCGAGCAGGGGCCAGTGGAATTGAGATCGCTCCCAGCCGCGTGCAGCCCTGGGAACAGTTGTCGAGCCGCGCGGGTGCTGAAGAACGGCGCCGTCTGAATGCCCATGGTCTGGAGGCCAGTTCGCTACAGGCAATTTTTTTCGGTCGCCCGGAACTACAACTTCTCGGTGAAGAGCCGGGCTTCTTGCAGATGAGGGACCATGTCGCGCGCTTGGGGGAGTACGCAGATGCTCTGAGCGTGACCGTCGCTGTGTTCGGTGCGCCTCGACATAGGCACAGAGGGGAGCTTGGCACCGAAGAGGCCTTTGAAATAGGGAAGGCGCGCCTCCGTTTGCTTGCAGAGGCGGTGGAGGGGTCTGGTCTTGTCTTGGCTATGGAACCGATACCAGCGCACTACAGCGGCGACTTTTTGCAGAGCTATGCGGAGGTCTTGGAAATGGTGGAGGCGGTGGACCATCCCGCCGTCCGTTTGCACCTCGACACGGGCTGCGTTCTTCTCAACGGTGACAGCATCTCGGAAGCGATTAACGCCGGATCAGGGCGCTTGGCACATTTTCAGGCCGCGGAGCCGGACCTCCGAGGATTTGACCAGCCTGTAGCCAATCACACGGACGCGGCGGCCTCCCTAAAAGCCGTAGGTTATGACCGCTGGGTAGCCATTGAAATGTTGGAACAGGCGCCTGACGCCATAGCGGCGGCCGAGCGGGCCGTTGCCTTTGCTTTGAACGCGTATAAGACTGAATGAGAAGAGCTGGGAAAAGTGTCAATGAGGCCGGAAATGCACAACCTTGCCGTAGCTGAAGTGTTGCGAGCGTTTCGTATTGAAAGTGGTCTCGCCTTGTTCTTCCTCTTTGGCTGGCGATAGCTGGCCAAATTTATCGGCGTTTTTCGCGCCTAAATACTAGTCGTTCGAGCGCGCCACATGATTTTATCTGCTTCCTATTCCTCCGTCGAAGCATTTCGGGCTGATGTTGAGGCGATGGACGCTGACGTGACCCCCTGAAACTCCTCCAGGAATAGCTAGAGTCCGCCCTAACGAAGGACGGACAGAATGAAGCGATCAAGGTTCACGGAAGAGCAGATCATCGGGATCCTGCGGGAGCAGGAAGCCGGAGTGACGACGGCGGAGGTGTGTAGGCGTCACGGGGTCAGCTCGGCGACCTTTTACAAATGGAAGGCCAAGTTCGGCGGGCTCGACGTGTCGGAGGCTCGGCGGCTGAAGACGCTTGAAGACGAGAACGCCCGGCTCAAGCGAATGTTGGCGGACGCGATGCTGGACAACGTGGCCCTGAAGGACCTGCTGGGAAAAAAGTGGTGACGCCCGCCGGCTGGCGCGAGGCGGCTGGTCATCTGCAAGCCGCCTACGAGATGAGCGAAAGGCGGGCGTGCCGTGTTCTGGGCGTCGATCGGACGAGCGTGCGCTATCAGGCGACGCGCCCGGACGACGGCGCCCTGCGCGACCGGCTGAGGGCCCTCGCCCAGGAGCGTCGCCGGTTCGGCTACCGCCGCCTGCACGTCCTGCTGCGGCGCGAGGGCCATGCGGTCAACAAGAAGCGGGTTCAGCGGATCTATCGTGAGGAACGGCTGACGGTGCGCCGGCGCGGCGGGCGGAAGCGAGCAATGGGCACGCGGAGACCGCTGGACCTGCCGCTGGTGGCCAACCAGCGCTGGTCGCTGGACTTCGTCTCTGACCAGATGACGGACGGGCGGCGCTTCCGCATCCTGACGGTGATCGACAACTGCACCCGCGAGTGCCTGGCGTTGGTGGCCGACACCTCGCTGTCGGGCGCTCGGGTGGTGCGAGAGTTGGACGCCGTCATCCGGCAGCGGGGCCGACCCGACACCATCGTCAGCGACAACGGCACGGAATACACCTCGAACGCCGTCCTGGCGTGGGCCGACGACACCGGCGTCGGCTGGCATTACATCGCGCCGGGCAAGCCCCAGCAGAACGGCTTCAATGAGAGCTTCAACGGGCGCCTGCGTGACGAGCTGCTGAACGAGACGCTGTTTCGATCCCTGCCGCACGCGCGCGCGGTGCTCGAGGCCTGGCGGCGTGACTACAACGAACGGCGACCGCACTCGAAGCTCGGCTGGCTGACGCCGCAGGCCTACGCGCAAGCCCTTGCTGGAAACGCCGGGCGGCCTGCTGCGCTGGTTGACGGCTGCGCAGGCCGCCCTATTGCCAACCCAACCAATCTCTACCCAGATCAACCTCGGACTCTTGTTATGGCTGGATGAGAAACGGGGGTCACGTCAGTGCCAGATGATAGTCTGGCCTTTCTTTATGGGGACATATTGCTTGAATAGGCCTTCGTTCTCTCCTCGGCGGCTGACTGTGTCCTGGTAAGCGATCCAAAGCTCATCCGAGGTGTGAGGTATAGGGCCGTCACCGAACAGCTTGTGGGCGATTTCCTCACGGTTTTCCTCGGGCAGCTTGTGGCCGTATTGCATGACCATCAGCGGGCCGTTTTCGGCGTCGACGTCTTCGAGCGGAGTCCACACTCCGAGGTATTGATGCTCGGGACGGGTCGTGAAGTAGGGAGTGTCCCGGTGTAGATCCTGGGTAGAGCCTTTTTCGTAGAAGAGGGTTGTGTATAGCGACGACGGCTGCCCGAAGAAGGCGTCTTGTACCGCTAGAGCGAGCAGGTTTTGGGTGAAGAGCTTCAACATCTTGGGGCTAGCCAAGTGGAAGTTTATTAGGCGCGGATATCGACCATCGGCTTCGCGTTTCAGAATTTCCGGGTGGCGAGCCTCGATTTCGCGAAATTCTTGAACAGCCTCATCGCAAAGATCGCCCAAATGCGAATCGATTACCACGAAGCCGTTTTCGTGGAGGTGGGCAAGCGCCTCCTGTGGATCGTTCAGAGCCGTTCCCGTAAATCCTGGAATTTCCACGGACCCAAGTTTGAGTGGTGCGATGTTGGCCTGAGCTCTGTCTGTCTCGGCCTCCATTGGCGCGTGGGTCATTGTGATTTCCAAATTGCTGGTTAGGCCAACGGAGTTATTCTATCTATCTATTCGTCGCCTCGTCGGCAGGTCAATCTCCCAGACTGCTCTGGCCGGTAGCGGGTTGTTTGTTGAATCGCTTGGCTTTAATCAACGGGAAGATAAAGCGAAGGATGGCACCTGCATGAGTAGCATGGTCACATTGGTGAAGACGCGTCGATTTGGTGATGATCGTGGCTGGTTTTCGGAAACCTATTCCGAGCAGGCGCTGGCGAAATTGGGAATCGACGACCGCTTTGTTCAGGATAACCAGTCCTTTTCCGCTTTTGCTGGGACTATCCGCGGGCTTCATTTTCAGCGCCCGCCGCACG
This sequence comes from Brevundimonas sp. CEF1, assembly GCF_051353055.1. Taxonomy (NCBI): domain Bacteria; kingdom Pseudomonadati; phylum Pseudomonadota; class Alphaproteobacteria; order Caulobacterales; family Caulobacteraceae; genus Brevundimonas; species Brevundimonas sp. CEF1. Next base: position 2,948,831 of record NZ_CP195593.1, on the reverse strand, counting down.
CGCAGGCGAAGCTCGTTCGTTGCACTCGCGGCTCGATCATGGACTATGCAGTCGATGTGCGGCGGGGTTCGCCTACTTACGGTAAGTGGGTATCGGCCCTATTGTCGGCGGATAATGACTCGCAGCTATATGTGCCGGTGGGCTTCGCTCATGCCTTTGTCACTCTCGAACCTGACACTGAGGTCGCCTATAAGGTGACGGACGTCTACGCGCCTGATTGCGACGGGGGAATTCTGTGGAGCGATGCGGCTGTCGGGATCGATTGGCCGCTGCCGGCTACCGGGGCGGTTCTGTCCGACAAGGACAAGTTGCTGCCGACGCTGGCGGAATTTGACAGCCCGTTCGACTATGATGGCGAGCCTTTGGGCGCGTTGGAAGATTAGATAAACTGGGCGGCGCGGCGCTACGGTGCCGGCTGGGGAGAAGCTACTTTGCGTATTCTGGTAACCGGCGGGGCCGGTTTCATCGGCTCGGCCCTGGTCCGGCGACTGATCGAACACACCGATCACGAGGTGCTTGTCTATGACAAGCTGACCTATGCGGGCGTGCTCAGTTCGCTTGAGCCGGTGGCCTCAAGCCCTCGCTATCGCTTCGTTCAGGCTGACATTATCGACGCGGAGAGCGTCGCCCGTGCGCTGAACGACTTCAAACCGCAGGTGGTCGCGCATCTGGCCGCAGAGAGCCACGTTGATCGCTCGATCGACGGGCCGGGGGAGTTCGTCCAGACCAATGTGGTCGGCACCTTCGTCATGCTCCAGCAGGCGCTGGGCTACTATCGTGGGCTGAATGAGGCGGATCAGGCCTGCTTCCGCTTCCACCACATTTCTACCGATGAGGTGTTCGGCTCTCTGGGCGACGAAGGCCTGTTTACCGAAACGACGGCCTATGACCCCCGTTCGCCCTATTCGGCGTCCAAGGCGGCGTCGGACCATCTGGTGCGCGCTTGGGGCCATACCTATGGCTTGCCGGTTCTGGTGACCAATTGCTCGAACAACTACGGCCCTTACCACTTCCCGGAAAAGCTGATCCCGCTAATCATCATCCGGGCGTTGAACGGCGAGCAGCTGCCGGTGTACGGCGACGGCACCAACGTTCGTGACTGGCTGTTCGTGGATGACCATGCGCGGGCGCTTCAGGCCGTGTTCGAACGGGGCGCGCCGGGGGAGACCTACAATGTCGGCGGCAACGCCGAGCGCAAGAACATCGAGGTCGTGCGCGCCATCTGCGGTGTGCTGGATGCTGTGCGCCCCCGCACGGATGGCCAGGGCTACGCCGAGCAGATCACCTATGTCGCCGACCGTCCGGGTCACGATCAACGCTACGCCATCGACGCTTCGAAGATCAGCACGGAACTGGGGTGGGAGCCGTCGAAGACCTTTGAAGAGGGCATCGATCTGACGGTGCGCTGGTATCTCGACAACCAGGTCTGGTGGCAGGACATCCTGGACAGCCGCTACGCCACGCAACGCCTGGGCGCCGCTCATGGCTGAGGCTGCGCAGCCGATCACCATCCTGATCACCGGTGGGGCAGGGCAGGTGGGGCTGGAGCTTCAGGCCGTCGACTGGCCGGCCCATGTCACGCTTCATGCGCCTGACCGGGCGGAGCTGGATCTCGGGGACCCGGCGGCGGTTGCGCGACTGTTCGCGTCGCGGACCTATGCCGCCGTGATCAACTCTGGCGCCTATACGGCGGTCGACAAGGCCGAGGCGGAGGTCGCCGCCGCCTTCGCCGCGAACGCCATGGGGCCGGCTCTGCTGGCTGACGCCACGCGTGCGGCGGGCGTTCCGCTGATCCAGGTCTCGACCGACTACGTCTTCGACGGCAGAGGCGACGGCGAATACGCCGAGGACGCGGCGGTGGCGCCCCTTGGCGTTTATGGCGCCTCAAAGCTGGGTGGCGAGCTTGCGGTGCTTAGCGGCAATCCGCGATCCGTGGTGATGAGGACGGCCTGGGTGGTCAGCCGGCATCGCGCCAACTTCGTCAAGACGATGCTGCGCCTGGCGGCCGATCGACCCCAACTGCGCGTGGTCGATGACCAGCACGGCTGTCCGACTTCCGCGCGGGACATTGCCGAGGCGCTGAAGACCATCACCCTGCGTATGATCCATGACGAGGCTGCGCCGCGCGGCGTCTTCCACTTCGTCAACGCCGGCGCCACGACCTGGGCCGGACTGGCGCGCGCGGTGTTGGTCGCCAGTCAGGCGCATGGCGGTCCCTTCGCCGAGGTTGAGGGCATTACGACGGCTGACTACCCGACGCCGGCGCGCCGTCCTGCCAATTCCCGCCTGTCGACACGGAAGATCCAGCGTGAGTACGGGATCATTCCCCGGCCGTGGCAAGCGGCTGTTTCCGAAATCGTGGACCAACTGTCCGTAGGGGAGGCCTGAACATGAAGGGCATCATTCTCGCTGGGGGCTCCGGCACCCGTCTGCATCCGATGACGCTGGTCACATCCAAGCAACTGATGCCGGTCTATGACAAGCCGATGATCTACTACCCTCTGTCCACGCTCATGCTTGCGGGGATCCGGGAAGTGCTCATCATCTCGACGCCGCGAGATGTCCCCTCGTTCCAGGCCTTGTTGGGCGACGGATCGAAATGGGGCATGGACATCCAGTATGCTGTTCAGCCTAGCCCGGACGGTCTGGCTCAGGCCTATATCATCGGCGCGGACTTCGTCGGCGGCGAGCCGTCGGCCCTGATCCTCGGCGACAATATCTATTACGGCCACGGGTTAAACGATCTGTTCGCCAGCGCCATGGCTCGTCCCGACGGAGCGACCGTGTTCGCCTATCATGTAAACGACCCCGAGCGGTACGGCGTGGTCGAGTTCGACAAGAGCATGCGTGCTCTGTCCATCGAGGAAAAACCGGCTGAGCCGCGTTCGTCCTGGGCGGTGACCGGCCTCTACTTCTACGACGGCGACGTGGTCGACATCGCGGCCAACCTCAAGCCTTCGGCGCGTGGCGAGTTGGAGATCACCGACGTCAACCGTGCCTATCTCGAGCGCGGCCAACTGTCGGTCGAGATCATGGGGCGGGGCTTCGCCTGGTTGGACACCGGCACCCCGGACAGCCTGCTTGAAGCCGCCGAGTTCGTGCGGACGCTGGAAAAGCGTCAGGGTTTCAAGATCGCCTGCCCGGAAGAGGTCGCCTATGAGCGCCGCTTCATCGATGACGCCCAACTGGAGCGTTTGGCGAGTGATCTCGGCAAGAGCGCCTACGGCTCCTACCTGCGAGACACCGTTTTAAACAAGCGATGAACTTGGGGTTGAATATCCATTTTTCCCTTGTTTGCATGGGATGATGCTGACCTCATTGCGCAGCAGTTAGAAGCGTGCAAGCTCAAATTTCAAGACTATCCTGTTCTGACTGGGGGCGCGGTACGGACCATGTTGTTCGCAAAGTTGCTCGAGCACCCCGAGATTTCTGACTGCATTGCCATTCCTGCATGGCGCCGCTACATCGCACGATTATTGGGGCTGCTGCATATGGGGGGGGCGGCCTCTTTACCTATGCCCATTGTCGCATTGACGACGCCGCTGTGGTCATGCGCATGGACGGCCATGCTCCAATAGTGGGACATGGTGGTTAGCACGCGCTATGCGCCGAACTTCGGGCAGGTGATGCCGCACAACAGCATCATGTGGAGTCGGCCTGATGGAGTGACTGTCAATCAGGCCTATCCGGATCGCGGTCAGTTGTCGGTCCGGCGCATGGGCCGGGCTACGTATGGCTCGACACCGCAATCCTGACAGCGTGCTGGACGCCGCACCTTCGTCCGCCCTCTGGAGCAGCGCCAAGGGATCAAGATCACCTGTGCTGAATAGGTTGCCTGGCGGATGGGCTCGTTAACGGAGGTCTAATTTGCTGCCCTAGTCATGGCATGGGAAAGCAATCTTGTTGCCAAGCTTAGGCTGAGGGCAATTTTCACGTCTCATGGAGAATTCAATGTCCACTGTTCTTGAGCAATATTTGGATCACTCGCGCCGTTACCCAGCCGAGGTGTTGGAAGAAGCTCTGAATGGCATTCTGGCGTGTGCCGATTGGTCTGATATCAGTTGGGACACGGGGCCGGAGGTCGCGCGCCGGATCAAGGCCGCGATCAAGACGCGCCGCCCCTTTTCGATGATACGCGTCGGGGACGGCACCGGCAATTTCTTGGGTTACACCGATCCTGCCTATGCCGAGCTAAAGGCTGTGGCCCAGGACACTATCCTGCAGATGACCTTTGGAACGTCGGAATTTAGCGTCGATGAGGTCGGCAAGATCCGCGATGGCCTGATCGTGGGCATGGCATCAGCCGATATCCTCGGGGTCTCAGATCTCTTCCGCCTCGGTCGTCTCAAAATGATTGATCGCGACCTGCACGAAAACCCGGATCTGAGAGGTTATTCCGGGTCGCGAGAATCGTATGTGGCGGTGCACGATTTGCTGGTGTCTCGGGCCATTCGTCCAGCGGCCATCGTGACCAATCATATCCATCGGTTCTTAGCCCTGCACATCGACGATATCTTAGAGGGGGTGGAATCTGTCTGCGTGATTGGGCCCTATGATCTCGGGGATCGCCTTAAAACGCGGCACGGAATCGAGGCAGTCACGACCTATTTGATACCGAATCAGAACTCCACTTCAGGCGAGGGCGAACGCTGGTTCCCCGACCTCTATCAAAACCTCAGTGATCAGATCGACCCGGCGCGAGATGGACAGGTCTATTTGATTGCAGCGGGGCTTCTGGCCAAGCCCTTGGCCGCCCAGATCAAGGCCCGAGGGGGTATCGCTCTGGACATCGGTAGTCTGATCGATGTTTGGGCGGGGCGGGCGGTCCGAAAATATCACGACGAAGAATTCGTTCGCAACCACTCGCTCCAAGCTGATTGCGTCCAAATGGCGGCAACAAGTTGATGTTCTCTGATGGTAGGAGCGCTTTATCGACTACGACTAGCTGTCCGATGTTAGATTAGCGAGAGGTCCACGAACGGCGATTTAATGATTCTTTTTAGTCGTTTTTTTGCAAGTTTTTAACTCGGGAGTAGCGCATAGGCCGTGGTGCCGTTTTCGAGTTGACGCCTGTCAGAGCTCCAAGATACAAGGGCAGTGCCGTGGGCTCAGCTTCGATCGTTAGGTCGTGAACTGTGGCCAAAGGGCGTTAACTCTATGGCTCGTCCACACCGAAATTTTGGGGAACCAAACTAAATGAATAAGAACTTTCTGCTCGTAGCAGCCTCGGCTGCCGCCCTTGCTTTCGCCGGCACAGCTGTCTCGGCTGACTTGTCGAACGTCACGCTTGCCACCGTTGGTGTCACCGAGACTGCTCCGTATGCGATCGCCAATGTCGCCACCGGCACCCTGCGCGGCGATGTCACGCTCGGCGTCGAATACGACAGCCCGATTCCGTCGGGTAACAACATCCTGGTCACTGTGAAGCTGACCAATGCCGTGTTCGGTGAAGCTTTCACCATCAGTGATATCGATCTGTTGGATGGCGCGGGCGTCCCGATCGTCGGTCAACAGCGCACGATCTCGGACGGCGGTGCTGTCGGCGATAACTTCGTGACCTTCCTTGCCTCGGGCACGGCGAGCGACTTGGTTCACTCCATTGATTTTAACGATAAGCTCATCGAGTTCACCGCTGGCGCCGTTCCGACCATCGCGGTGGAAACTAAGACTGAGTTCGGCACCCCGATCGAAGGCGGCTCGGCTAACTTCGGCGCCGCCAAGGCAGCCACCTTGGTCAAGTACGACGACCTGGTTTCGGTCGACGTTACGGCCGGGGAAAAGGCAATCCTCGCCTTGTCGGACACCAACATCTTCTCGCAGTTCGATACCTCGAAGAGCCCGGTTGGCACCACCTCGACCGTTGCCACCCTGGGCAACATCGACGTTAATCTGAACGACGTCTATCTGCCTTCGCTGCAGTCGCCTGGTCTTTACAACCTGACCACGACGGAAGTTGATGAAGGCGACGTCAGCAGCATCGCTTTCACCTACACCGGCGTTAACGGCGGCTCCACCGGCATCACCTTGGCGCCCGCTGGTCCGATTCTGACGGCTGGTTTGTCGCCTGCCAATGACATCTACACGGCCAACGTCACCGCCACGCTGTCCGGCTCCGTGGCCAAGGCTAATTCCGACTATACCGTCAACGTTCGCGTCAACTTCGTCGACTATCCGACCTTCCAAAGCGGGGCAAAGCCGCTGGCCTCGATCCGTCGTGACGGCGTGACGGCTGAAGTGCCGTGGGTTGCCTCGGCGACCCTGGCCAACAACAACCTGACCAAGTCGACCATCCGCGTTGCCAATAAGGGTGGAGAAGCTGCTGCTGTCTACGCTGAATACGTGACTTCGGCCAACCGCCCGGCTGGCACCTCGACCGTCGTCGGTCGCGGTGTGCCGGTCGAAATCGGTTCGGTGGCTGCCGGTTCGGACCTGCAAATCACCAGCAGCGCGCTGACCACCGCTCTGGGTGAATTTGGCCGAGGTAACATCGTTGTCACGGTCGAAGCCAACGCCGATGACATCACGGTCAACAACCGTATCGTCTACGCGGACGGTCGCGTTGAAGAGACCCCTGTTATCCTGATTGACTAATCTCTCGCAGTCTCGTTAACCAACGGAAAGGGGAGGCTTCGGCCTCCCCTTTTTGTGCTTGAAGTCTGGCTACTCTCGAGTGGGGGCAAGGCGATAACGTGGTGCCGATGTGTCCTGTTAAGGTTATGCCGGGGCCGACCTGATTTTGGAGACAGTGGGGAAATGAGACAGGCGACCACGGCGCTTGCCCGGCTTCGCCTCGGCGAGCTTCTTGTCCAGCGCGGCTTGGTGCGACCCACCGACATCGCAAATGCGCTGTCACTCCAGGGTCAGAACGGGGGCCTGATTGGCCTGAACCTTGTCCGCCTAGGCGCCCTGTCAGAGGCCCAGCTTCTCGACGTCCTGTCCAAACAACTTAACCTGCCGGTCCTCCCGCCCGAGGACAGCCCCGCGCCCGACCGCGTCTCTGCCTTCCTCGAGGAGATTCGCTCGCCCCTTGGTTGGTGGGCCGAACGGGAGGCCGTGGCTTGGCGCGTCGGAGAAGAGGGCGCGTCGCGCATTTGTTGCGCCGCCGTGCAGCCGCTGGACCCGGCCCTAGCCGAGCGCATCGGACAGGCGACGGCGGAACCGGTCGTCTTCCTGCTGGCCGAGCGCTCTTTGATCGAGGCCCTGACCGAGGACCTCAGCCGCGACCACGCTCCGGCGCTCGACATGGGCTCCAGCGGGGCTGGCGCCGATGCGGCCCGCCTGCGCGAACTGGCGCAGGAAGCGCCGACCATCGACTTCGTCAACGCCGTCTTTGCCGAGGCCCTGACGCGGCGGGCCTCCGACGTCCATGTCGAACCCTATGAGGACCGTTTTCTGGTACGGATGCGAATCGACGGTGTGCTGACCACGGCCCGCAGCGCCCCGCGTTCCAACTTCGACGCCGTCTGCTCGCGCATCAAGCTGCTCAGCGGCATGGACATCGGCGAGCGCCGCCTGCCGCAGGACGGTCGCCAGTCGATCCGCGTCTCGGGCCAAGAGGTGGACCTGCGCGTCTCGACCCTGCCGTGCTCGTGGGGCGAATCCATCGTCCTGCGCCTGCTGGGCAAGACAAGCCGACTGCCACAGCTGTCCGAACTGGGCGTCAGCCCCGAACAGGAAGCCGGCTTCCTGCGTCTGGCCGAGCACCCGAACGGCGTCTTCCTGATCACAGGGCCGACCGGCTCGGGCAAGACCACCACCATTTATCGTTTGCTGAGCCACCTGAATGACGGCGAGCGCAAGATCATCACCGTCGAGGACCCGGTGGAACTTGACTTGCCCGGCGTCATCCAGGTGCGGGTGCGCTCCGAGATCGGCTTGACCTTCGCAGCCGGTCTGCGCTCCATCCTGCGTCAGGACCCCGATGTGATCATGATCGGCGAAATCCGCGACCCCGAGACGGCCCGTATCGCCGTCCAGGCCGCACTGACCGGCCATATGGTCATCTCGACGGTGCACACCAACACGGCCTTGGCCGCCATTCCGCGTCTGCTGGACCTGGGCATCGAGGACTACCTGCTTGCCGATGTCATGCGCGGCGTGGCGGGGCAGCGCCTGATCCGTCGCCTGTGCGGCGACTGCGCCCGCCCCTCGACTGCCGCCGAAGCCAAGATCCACGAGATGGCCATTCCCGCCCACCTGAGAGCCCTCGCCAAGCGAGAACCCGCCGACTGGCGCGAGCCCGTCGGCTGCGGCAAGTGCGGCGGCAGCGGCTTCCGCGGCCGGGTTGGGGTCTATGAACTGGCCCCCATGTCGCCGGCTGTCATCGCCGGCATGCGCGCCTCGGCCGACGAGGACCAACTGACCGTCGCGGCCCGAAGCGAGGGCTTCCTTAGCTTCGCCGACGACGGCTTCCTGAAGGCCCGACGCGGCCAGACGGGCCTGACCGAAGTCTACCGTATCGCCGGAGCCGGGGAATGACGTCGCCGCCTATCGCCGTCATCGGCATGCACCGCTCCGGGACATCCTGCCTTGCGGGCTGCCTGGAAGACCTGGGCCTCAATATGGGCGAGGTCATCACGGCGGCGCCGCACAACAAGAAGGGCAATCGCGAGAACCCGCGCTTCTGGCCAGTGCATGACGCCGTGCTGGCGCGCGTTGGGGCGGCTTGGGACAATCCACCCTTGGAGCCCGTTGTCTGGACTCCGGACGAACGCGCGGCCCTTAAAGCCGTCCTGGCCGACTATAACGCCTTGCCCCAGCCTTGGGGCTTCAAGGATCCTCGCGCCACGATTCTGCTGGACGGCTGGTTCGAGGTCCTGCCCGAGCTTCAACTGATCGCCTCGATCCGTCACCCCTTGGCCGTGGCCGGGTCCCTTGCCGCGCGCAACGGCTACGAGGTGGCGCGCTCGCTGGACGTATGGTCCAGCTATAATCGCGCGATCTTGCGCTGGCGTGAACATCTAGCGTTCGCCGTCATCGACTATGACACGCCGGACTACGAAGCGCGCGTGCGCCGGGCGGCGGATGAGCTGGGTCTTGACGCTGATCGCCCCATGCCATTCCGCGAAACCGCCCTGAACCATCAGAGGGCTGTGGGCGACATCCCCGAGGGGGCTGCCCGCTTGTGGTCGGATCTGCAGGAAGTGGCCCGATGACGCCGCGTCTTTCCATCGTCGTCGTGGGCTTCGACATGGCGCGCGAACTGCCACGCACGGTTACGTCGTTGACGGCTCCCTATCAACAAGGGATGGCGCCGCGCGACATTGAAGTCATCGTGGTGGACAACAATTCGGCAGAACCGGTGCGCCGCCAGGACTTCCAGTCGGATGCCGACATCACGGTGCTGCGGGTCGAGGACGGCGGCGTGTCACCCTGCCGGGCTATCAACAAGGGAGTTCAGGCGGCCCGCGCCGATATGATCGGCGTCGTGATCGACGGTGCCCGCATGGCATCGCCCGGTCTGGCCAAGGCGGCGCTTGAGGCGGCTCGCCTTGCCCCCGAAGCCTTTGTCGCGACACTCGGATTCCACCTAGGTCCCAAGGTCCAGCAAGTGTCGGTGGTTGAGGGCTATACGCGCGAGGTCGAGGATCAGCTCCTAGCCGATATTGGATGGCCGCAAAATGGACATCGGCTCTTTGAAATCTGCGCTCTGGGCGAGAGCTACCGTCACGGCGTCTTGGCCGCCCCGCCAGAAACGACCTTCTTCGTCATGCGGAAGGCCGCCTATTTGGATATCGGTGGCTATGATGAACGCTTCGTTGGCCTAGGGGGGGGGCTGGCCAGTTTCGACTTCTTTGAGCGGGCTACAAAGGCGGCAGGTGATGCTTTCATCATGGTGGTGGGCGAGGGGACCTTCCATCAGCTGCACTATGGCGCTACGACCCAAGCTGGGGGCATTCGCCGGAACGCCGGTGAAGGTCGGTCGCTGGGCGATGTTTATGCCCAGGAGTATGCTGAGGTGGTTGGCAGAACCTATATCCCGTCCAATCCGGTTCCCCATTTTTATGGCCGCCTGACCCATCCCGCAGCGCGAGCCCTATTCTTTCCGCCGACGTCCGAATGAACGGCCAGCCGATGTTCCAATACGAGGCCGCGGGACGCGACGGGCGGGTGATCAAAGGTCTAGTTGGGGCCGTAGATGAGGCCATGGCCCTGCGTCGGCTGGCCGCCGACGGTCTGACCGTGGTGCGCATCAAGCCCGCCACCGCCGCCAAGGCCGAGGGGCGCGAGCGCGGCCTGCGCACCGGCGAAAGGGTGTTGGTCCTGCGTCAGATGGCGCTGATGCTGGAAGCTGGGGTCTCCCTGCTGGAAGCTCTGGATACGGTCGCGCAGGGCATGCAGGCCCGTAAGGGCAAGCGCCAGTTCCAGGCCGCCATCGGCGCCCTGCGGCGCGGCGATTCTCTGGGCGATGCCCTGGAAGAGCACGTCCCCGGCTTTCCCGACTATGTCTATGCCATGGCCCGGGTGGGCGAGGCCTCGGGCCGCATCGCCGACGTGCTGAAAGAGGCCGCAGAGCAGATGGCCTATGAGGACCGGCTGCAACGCGACTTCGCCAACGCCATGACCTATCCGGGCTTCCTCGGCTTCGCGGGCGTGGCCGCCATCGGCTTCATCTTCACCCAGGTTGTGCCGCGCTTCGCCACCATGATCGGCGACGACCGCGAGAACATTCCCGCCATGTCGCGCTGGGTGCTGGAGACCGGCGAGTTCGCCAACGCCCATCTGGGCGTGCTCGGCATCGGCGCGCTGCTACTGGTCGGGGCCATATTCTTCATCGTGACCAACAAGGCGTTTCGCGAGCGGGCCTATACCATCGCCCACGGTCTTCCGGTCGTGGGCGCTGTGATCCAGGCGCGCGAAGTGGCGTCCTGGGCGCGGCTGACGGCCTTTGCCCTGAACAACGGCGTGCCTTTGCTGTCGGCGGCGGCGCTGGCTCGGGCGGCGGTGCCGATCGGCCCCTTCCGTCAGGGGCTGGACCTTCTGGACAGCGACTTGCGCGCCGGCATGACGCTGGACGCCTCGCTAGGCTCGCACACCAAGCTTGAGGCCATGGACCTCAGCCTGCTGCGCGCCGGTCAGAAATCCGGCGCCATCGGCGTCATGTTCGGTTTCATGGCCGACAACTACGAGGCGCGGCTGCGCGACCGGATGAAGCGGATGACGGCTTTGCTGGAGCCCATGGCTATCGGCATCATCTCCATCGTCGTCGGCTTCGTGGCCCTGTCGCTGGTCCTGGCCCTGTCGAGCGTTTACGAAGGCGTGGTCTGATGCGGGGGGCCCCGCGGAGGCGCGACGGCTTCAGCCTGATCGAGGCCCTGGTGGCCCTGGCCATCGCCTCGATGACGCTGATGGCCATCTTCGAACTGCAGATCCAGATGACCCGCAGCCAGCAGCGAGCGGCCCTGGCCATCGAACAGGTGGCGGCGCAGGAAAACGCACTGGCCCTGACGCGGAACGTCAATCCGATGGCGCAGCCTCAAGGGCGGATTGAACTGCCCGGCGGGGATACGGTCGTCTGGTCGGCCGAGCCCAGGAGCGAGCGCCGCGTCAATGCGGGCTTCCCAGCCGGCGACGGCGCCTTCGAGGTGCAGCTCTATCGCGTCACTGTCGGCGTCGAACGGGCGCAGGGACGGCCCCCCGCGCCTCTGGTGTTCGACCGCCTGGGCTGGCGACGGTTTCAATACGAGGACTGAGGCCCTAGTCGGCGCTTGGTTCGGCCGGCGCGGGCATCGCGGCCGGAGCTGCAGCCGGTGCTGCAACTGTCGCCTCAGCCGCGCGCCGATCCGACGGCCGGTTCGGCGATGGCAGGTCGAAACCTAGGCCCCGCACGCCAAAGCCGACGTTGAAGGGCGTCAACGTATAGGACCAGCCGCGGCCGGTGCGGAAGGCGGCGTTCATGTCCGCGGCGTAGCGGTCAGCATAATCGGCCATGTCCTCGTCGCCCCGCAGCACGTGCGGGGTGATCAGGATCAGCAGTTCGGTGCGCGCGCCCTTTACCGAATTGTTCTGGAAGGCCGATCCGACGACCGGAATGTCCTTCAGGAAGGGTACGCCCGTATTGACCTTGCTGTAGTTGTTGCTGATCAGGCCGCCCAGAACCCCGGTCCAGCCGTCGGCGATGGCTATTTGAGTGGTCAGGCTGCGGTTTAGGATCGGCGGACTGGCGATGGCGGGATTGCTGGATTCACCGACTTCCGAGATTTCCTGACTGATGGTGATGTCCACCCGGTCGCCATAGACGACGGGCTGCAGGTCCAGGATCACACCTGTCTGGCGGTACTGTACGCTCTGGAGGATGTCGCTGTCGCCGCCGACTTGTGTGTTGGTGGCGCGCTGGGAGGTGATGATCGGCACGTCTGTGCCAACCTGGAACCGGGCGCTGCCCCCGCTACGGGCGACCAACTGCGGCCGCTGTAGGATGTTGACGCGGTTATTCCCGGCTTGAGCGTTCAACCGCGCGCGGAAATCCGGACCCGTGAAGGCCATGAGCAGGCCGCCGGCGCCGATTTCGATGCCCTCCGTGCCACCTGTAAGGGTGCCGTCACCGCGAACGTCGGTGCCGAAAAGCTGGACTCCCACGCTGGTGTTGTCGCTCAGGGTGACCTCAGCGATCATGACTTCGATCACCACTTGGGGCGCGGGGGTGTCCAAAGTCGTCAGCAGGGAGCGGAGTTGCGCGAACTCGCTGGCTGTACCGGTGAAGATGATGCGGTTGCCGATGGGGTCGGTCAGTACACGGCCGTTCAAGAACTGGCCGCCTCCGCCAACGCCCTGTTGGCCTGAGCCGCCTTGTTGAGGATCCCGACCGCCGCCGTTGGCAGCGGCGGGGGGCGTGCCCGGCACGCCGACCGGGGGGCGAGCTTGCGCCGTCGTCGGGGCTTGGCCCATGGCCAGTTGGCCAAGTGACGCCGCGTCGGTGTTCTTAACCTGATAGACGAAAGTCGATGCCTTGTCACCGAGCGCAGCAGGCTGGTCCAAGGTCTCGGCCCAGTAGCGGGCGCGGCCCAGAATTTCGGGATCACGCCCGAAGATCAGAATCTGGTTGGCTGTCGGGAAGGAGAGCATGACCAAGGCTTTTCCCGCCATGGCCTGGCGCGAGATCACGTATCCTTCGGTCGTCAATACCTGTTCCAATGCGCCGACCAGCGCGTCAGTAGCCCAGAATGACGGCTCGATTCGAAGAACATCTGCGCCAGCGAACCGTGGTTGGTCAATTTCGCGCAGGGCGCGCACCACCTGAGCAACTTCGCGACCCGAGCCCGAGATGATGAGGCTGTTATTCAACTGATCGGGCGTTATCCGTGCGCCGGACAAATTTGGATAAAGGTCTCGTAGGAGGGTTTGGAGAACGTTTACCTCGATCGTCTGCACGGTATAGAATTGGACGACGCGACCTGCTGTGGACGAAGGAGTGCGACTGCGGTTGATTTCGACACCGGTTCCGCCTTGCGGGCTGGCCCCAACGGTCACGAAGCTGCCGTCGATATAAACATCTACGCCGTACTGCTTCAGCGCCTGCTGGGTCAGGCTGAACAGGGCGCGCTTGGTGATCGGTCCGCCGCTGCCGCCGGCGATGACTTCGCTGCGGGTGGCCACGTCGGGAGCCAGGGTGAAGGGCACCTTCAGCACGCCGCCAAAAACGGTGGCGGCGAACTGCGGGATCGCCTGGGGCGACAGGTTGGCGTCCACCATCTCGTCCGAGACCAGGGCTGCGATCTGCTCGGGTGTGGCCGGCAGGCGGGTCGGACTTGCCGGCGGGGGCGGCCCGGGAATGGCCAGGGTGCTGCTGGTCTGCGCGCGCGAGCCGCGATCCACGGCCACGCCGCCGCCGATCAGGCCGTCTTGCGACGCCTCTTCGACCCGCGTGCCGGGACGCGAGACCATGGTGTTCATTTCGGGGAAGGCGGCGCAGCTGGCCAGGATGACCATCGGCGCAAGACAGACGGCGGCCCGCAGGCCTGCGCGGCGCAGTTTTGTAGCGGCAGGGCGCTGGAAGGCGGATGGACCCGCGGTCAGGTTCGTCATGCCATTCTCCTCGATACTCAACCGAACACCCGGACGACGCGCGTTTCACGTCCCTTGGCCAGGGTCACGGCTTCCGCCGAAATGATTCTGATGCGCCAGCCGTCGCCGAAGCCGCCGCCTTCATTAATAGTTGAGACGCCGCCGGAGGCGTCGCTGATCAAGACGCGTTGACGCCCCGTCGCCGGGTCGCGTTCGACGCCTCTCAAGGCCGCCTTGAAGGTCACCGCCACATCGGGCGGGGGAGGCGGCGGTGGTGCCGGCGGCGGCGGCGGTGGCGGCGGCGGTGGAGGCGGGTCCGACCGCAGCGTTTTCAAAAAGGCCACGGCGCCCACGGCGCTCTCGCCGGGTCGCAGAACCGCTCCCGAATGCGCCGACTGACCGCGCGCCACGGCGGGCGGCTCTTCCGGGCGGCCGGGATAGGAGACGCCAGTCAGAAAGGCCAGCGCGAGCACGACCGGCGGAGCCAGCCACAGAAGCCGCCTCATGACGCCGCTCCCGGAGCAGGGATACGGACCGGGAAGGCCAGACTGATGCGCAGCTTGCCGATGGGCGCTGCGTTGTCGGGGCTCGTGACGATCGGATTGACTGGCGTGAGTTCGTAGCGGAAGGCGGTCACGCGGAAGCCTTCGGGCCACTCGCCCAATTTGTCGAGGAAGGCGAAAGCGGGACCCCAGCGCAGGTCGGTCTGGATCTCAGCCTCCAGCCACTGGGTTGGGCCGATGGCCTCGACCTCGGCATTGGTGGTGATACGGGGATTGGGCAGACCGGTGGCGACGGCCGCTTCCAGCAGTCTTTGTTCGATCACCACCTGGGCCACGGCGGCGTTGGTCGCTTCGAAGCCCCAGCCGTTCATGTCTTCCAGGGCCAGGCGGTCGGCGGCGCCGTCTGCGATCCGGCGGGCGGCATTGGCGGTCAGGCGGGCGGTCGATTGTTCGCTCAGGGCGTCGATGTAGCGGTCGGCCTCGGTCGTGCGCCATTCCAGCGCCGCCACGGGCGCATAAAGGGCGGCGCCCAGAACTAGTCCGCCCAGCAGGACGCGCTCGCGCAGGGTGGTGGCGCGCAGCCGATCCTTCAGCGTCTCAATCGACGCGCGCGTCGATGCGACCATATCAGCGAAGAAGCCCTGCAAAGCGCGTCCCGATTCAGTGTTGCGCAACCGGGTCTGCATTTCGCATCGACCCCCCAATAGCCGTGAGCTATAGCAACCGTTAAAAGCCCATAACAGCTTAGAAATCCAAGGCGATCGTTTGATGCACCACGACCGGCTCCGTCTCCGCCAACGTTTTTCGATGAACGTTGCCTCTTCGCATCAGAGGCGCAGAACGCGGGAAGGTTACAGCCTGCTCGAGATCCTCGTCGTTCTCTCGATCATCGCTCTGATTGCGGCGGTCGTCGGGCCGCGTCTGTTCGCGCAACTGGACAAGTCCAAGACCCAGACCGCCCGTCTGCAGATCCGTTCGCTGGAAGCGGCGCTGGAGACGATGCGACTGGACATCGGCCGCCTGCCGACCGAGCAGGAAGGCCTTGGTCTTCTGATGCAGGCTAACGCCGAAACCGTGCCTGGCTGGTCCGGCCCCTATCTTGACAAGGCTCTGCCGGCCGATCCGTGGGCGCGTCCCTACATCTATGTCGCCCCGGCGGCGACGACCTCTGGCGACGTGACCCCCGACAACCGCGCCCGCGTCATCAGCTACGGCGCTGACGGCGCCGAGGGCGGCCAGGGCGCCAATGTCGATGTCACTTCCGATCAGGCCCGCTGATCCCCTGCCGCTCCGGCCTGCCCGGGGCGGCTACACCCTGATTGAAGTTCTGGTGGTGCTGGCGATTTTCGCCCTGAGCACCGCGATCATCATGCCGTCCACGGCGCGGATGCTGGATCAGACCACGTCTCACGCGGTCTTTTTCGAATTCCAGCGTCAGATCTCCGACCTGCGGCGCGAAGCCAACCGCACTGGCGAGCCGCTGCGCGTCGTCGACCCCTCGATGCCGAAAACCGAAGATGATCGCGTGCTGGAGCTGCGCAAGCCCTGGCGCTACACGCTGGCGCCTGCGCTGGACGTCGCCGAGGGCGGCGGCTGCTCGACGGTCAGCGCCAATCTGATCAATCAGGATCGGGTGGTCATGACGCTGCGCACCGACGACGGGACCTGCCGTTTCATCCGGCTCCAGGCGGCCCCGGCCAAGGGCCACGCTGCCTCCTAAGGCTTAGGGCTCCGGCGTCAGCGGCGGCGCCGCCTCGCGCACCTTCATTTCCAGCGTCAGGGTCTGGGCCGTGCCGTCGGTGCGGGGCTGGACGTCGTGGAAATAGCCCGAGTTTTCCAGCTCCTCGACTAGGACCGCAACCTGTTCAATCGCGGCGTAGGGGAGGGTGAAGCTGAGGGTTTCGGTCTCGGCGTTCACTGAGGTAGGTGTAAGGTCGTGGAAGGCCAGAATGCCGATGGCGGCGCCGGCGGCGCTCAGCGGATTGGTCTGTTCCTCGATCTGACGATAGGCGATCAGCTTCTTCTGGCTGGCGTCCAGATTGCGCACGGCGGCTGCGCGCGGCGTGGCGGCGCGGATCTCGGCGGTCTTGGCCTCGACCTGCGCCGTGTCCTTGGACAGCTGATAGCCCTGACCAACCAGGAAGGCGCCCAAGCCTAGCGAGGCGAAGGCCACGCCGCCGCCGCCCAGCAGGGCGAACTGCTCGCGCGTCAATTCGACCGACGCCAGGGCGAAGGCGTCCCGGTTGTCGAAGGCGATGGGCAGGTCCGCCGGGGCGGAGGGGCTTTCGGGCGCGGGTTCGGCGGCCCGCTGCAGCCGCACGAAGGCGGACCAGGCGGCGGGGTCATAGCGCTCGCGGCGCCAGGCCGAGGCGATCAGGGCCTTGCCGCGCCACAGCTGGGCCTCGTAGCCCAGTTTCAGGCGGACGATGCGCCAGCCCTCGCTGCGCGGCTGGGCCAGGGTCTCGGGGCTGATCAGGGGGCGGGCGGCGATGGCGTGGGCAGCCAGCAGGGCCTCGACCCGGTCGGCGTCCCACCACCAGACGCCGAAGTCGTCGCCGGCCTTGCTGAGGGCCGAGCCGGAACGGACATAGGGGGCAGCGACGCGGGCGTGCAGGAGGGCGGCCTGGCGACGGCGGCTGCGCGGCAGTGCGGCGGTCTGGAAAAAGGCGAAAGTGCACAAGTCGCGCGCCAGCAACAGCACCGGACGACGCAGGGCGCGGCCCAGGACGCCGCCGGGGTGGACGACGTCGATCGCGCCGTCGTGGCTGAGCCGCTCAACGCGGGGCGTAAGTAAGTCGAGTTGCATCGGATGTGTCGGCCACGGCCCGGCGGGGGGCCTCTGTAAGTTCAATCTGATCGATCCAGAGCGGTTGCTCAAGGCCGGAAGGGGTCAGCGACAGCCGGGCCCGATATGTCCAGGCGGACCGGGTGTCGCGAATGGTGAAAACGAGGGAGCTGGAGGGGAAGGTATAGATCCTTTCGGAATCCCAGGCGGGTTGAGCCCCTGTCACCGTCTCGAGAGCGTTGATGGACAGCAAAGGTGCTATTTCTCGCTCTTTAAAGACAGCGGCGACCTGATCCTCTGTCAGGTCAAACAGAACCATCAGAGTTTCACGACTAGCAGTATTAATGTTGACTGCGCCGGAGATGGGATCGGAGGCCAGCTTGTCTCTGATGGAGGCCCAACTCCTTCGCTCGACGGCCTCCCTGGCGCCAAGGACGGAAAGCCATTCGGAAGGGCGCAAGAGCGGCCGATTCGCCGGCCTTCCTTCCCTGTAATCGCGACGCTCGGCCCCGTTAGGCTGGCGAAAGTCGTCCATGTCGGAATAATCTTGATAACGGGCGGCCAACACATCGTGCAGCGAGGCTTCGACGCCGAGCCTATCCATCAGACGTACAAACGGTTGGCCATTAAGTTGCGCGAGATTGATCATACCAGCTTGATCTTGCAACTGGACGACAAGCGGACCGTCGATATCCATGAGATAGGGGCGGGCGTCCAAGCGGACCAGTTCCACAGGCAGGCCGGAAGACCCCGTCTCCGCTACGGTTTCTCCATTTTCATTGAATGCCCGTAGATCATTCAATGACAGGCCGTTTGGTCTCATAGGCTCTGTTGCACCCATGTAGGCCAAAGCCGCTTCGGCCGTCATTGCGCGTTGAAGAAAACGCATCCTTGCTCGCGCTGAATTCGCTTCAGCGATCAGGCTTGCCAGCGCGGTAATGGCCACCAGAAAAATCAGCGTCACAACGCCCGTGACGGCGAGCACGGCCGGCAAAGCGAAGCCTTCGCGCCGCATTGGAAATGAGCTGTGATTAAGAAGCGGCATCTGGCCTCGTCCATCGCTCTGGGCGTCCCGAGGCGGCGACATCCAATATATCCAGAGTGGGCCCCGCATTAAGGCGGATCCAAAGGGACTGGCTGAGGAAAGATTCGGCGTCATTGGGAGGGCGGCTTGGACTTTCGAAGGCCGACACCCAGATCGCACTGTCAGATGAATAGGAAAAGGCGGCGGTCGCGCCGCGCGGTAGGGTCATGATCGGCGTCTTACGCGCTCCGGCCTGGCACATCAGGACCCTCTCGGTCCCTTGCATCTCGATGGTCAGGATCAGTCGTCCGGCCCAGCCCTGGGGCGCGCAGCCGGTGGCGCGCTCCATCACCGCTTCGGCCTCCAGTCGTTCCGGGCCGGCGATGATGGGCAGGTCGACGCCCTCGACGATTGTGGCGGGAGGGCGCAGGCTGATGCTGCGTATGATGCTGCGCAGGTCGCTGATCGCCACGTCGGCGTCGGCGACGGACATGGCCCGGCGGCCCAGGGAAAAGCCGGTGTCGCCAGCCTTGATCCCGATCGAGAAGATGATGGCAAGCGCCATGCCGCCGATCGCCAGGACGACCAGGGCTTCAATCAGGGAAAAGCCGGCGCGGCGGGCGGTCTGCATCACAGCGCCTTGATAGGGCTTCCAGCGCGGCCTGCCAATTGGTCCAGACTGCCCCGTCATCTTCATTTCGCCCGCATGGGAGGATCTGTTCCTCACCCCTGTGTTCAAGGCTTCACTACGACTTCACGATGCTCGCGCTTGTCAGCTTAAGGGCGGCAGGACGAGAAGGGTGGGTTCTTTGATGCACAATCGGGGATTTCAGCTAGAATCGTAAGATGCAGTCTGATTTGCACCACCTGCCGGAGCGACAGCAGCGCGAACTCGAACGCGTCCGCGAGATCTTGCTGGCCGGCTTCGAGGCCGCCAGGAGCGGTGGTGGCGGCGGCACTCAGGAATGGCGTCGCGGCGGCAGGGTGCTCAAGATTATCCTCTTCGGCTCCTATGCGCGGGGCGACTGGGTCGATGAGCCGGAGAATGGCTACCTGTCGGATTTCGACCTGTTGATCGTCGTCAACCACGAGAAGCTGACCAACATCGCCGACTACTGGTGGGCCTCCGAGGATCAGATTCTTCGCGACCCCGCCATCGGTCGGACCGTCAACATCATCGTCCACGACCTCCATGAGGTGAACGACGCCCTAAGGCGTGGCGAGTATTTCTGGACCGACATCGTGCGCGACGGTGTCTCGCTCTACGAAATCCCCGGCCACCCGCTGGCTGCACCCCAACCGATGACGCCGACGGATGCTGTGGAGACCGCTCTGCGATATCAGGGGCACTGGACCAATCAGATCAGGGATTTGCTGAAGGGCGCCGACTTCTACGCCGCTCAAGGCAATCGCAAGCTGGCGGCCTTCAGCCTCCACCAAGCCGTCGAAGCCGCCTACGCCTGCTACCTCCTTGTCCACACTTTCTATTTCCCGCGCTCGCACAACATCAAGTTCCTGCGCTCTCTGGCCGAGGACTCGGACACGCGCCTTGTCCAGGCCTGGCCGCGCGATGAGCGCGCGGATCGCCGCCGTTTCGAACTACTAAAGCGCGCCTATGTCGAAGCCCGCTACAGCGACCAGTACGACGCCTTGTCCGAGGACCTGGAATGGTTGGTTGAGCGCGCCCGCATGCTCCAAGACCTCGTCGCGGATCGCTGCCAGACACGGATCGGTCAACTGAAGGCGACGACTCACCAGGACTGAATAGCGCAGCCACTACGCCTCAGCTTGGCGCTGACGGTCCTGGCTGATATGCAGACAGCCTAACTTTGGGGGGAATGATGCGCGGCGTCGCTTCTGTGCTGATCGCAGGGGGATTGGGGGGCGCCGTCTGGGCGGGCCTTACCAATCATGTCCCCTTCGCTCAGGCCGAGCCCCCCGCCGTGAAGGCCATTCCCGCCTATGGGCCGGATGTTGTCGAAGTTCCCGCTGAAAGCGACCAGGATCGCCGCGCGCGCCTGAACGCTCGCCTGCAGACCATGATCAAGGACGGCAAGGGCGTACGCCTGACCGACGCCCCGCCGCTCCGTCGCGCCGAAGCTCCCCGCCCGTCCGTAGCTGCCCGTGCCGTGACATCGCCTTTGCGCGCCGAGCCGGCCTCGACCTTTGCTCCGCCCGCCGTCAATCCAGGCGCACCGGTGACCGTGCGCCGCACAGGCTATACGCCGCCCCACTTGGACCTGAAGACCCCGCCGCGCATACCCGACAACGACGTCGAATGCCTGACCCAGGCCATCTATTACGAGGCGCGCAACGAGAGCGAGGCGGGGCAGGCGGCGGTCGCCGAAGTGGTGCTGAACCGGTCGCGCCACCGCGCCTATCCCAAGAGCGTCTGCCAGGTCGTCTATCAGCGCAACAGCCGCACCTGCCAGTTCACCTTCACCTGCGACGGCTCGATCGGTCGGCGCGCGATCAGCCCCGTGGCCTGGGCGCGGGCCGAGCGGATCGCCCGCGAGGTTTATGAAGGCCGGTCGGGCAGTCAGTTGCCCAAGAACTCGGTCAATTATCACGCCACCTATGTGAGACCCTCATGGGGCTCGCGACTGGCGCGGGTACGACAGATCGGGGCGCACATCTTCTATGGTTCGCCGCTGAACGGCGGCGCGACGCCCGGCGCCTACGAGGGCGAATCCGAATCGGTGCGTCCCGGCCTCCTGTTCGTGCGCAATGAGGCGATGGAGCGGACCTACACCGCCGCCGTGTCCTCGGCACCTGTAGCACCGATAGTGGAATAGGCGGCTTTTACCGTCCCGTTGCAAGCCCAACCTCAGCACCGTTGAACGTCACTCGGCCCTCGAACACGCCTTCCATGGAAAGAAGGCGAAGTTCGCACGGCGCGGCTTCGCTCCACTCGTGTGTCAACTCAATCTGATAACGGCCAGGGCGCTCGGGTCTAAACTCAATGGATTGGTATTCCGTCACGCCGCCCCAGTCTGCCCGGTATCGGTGGCGGGTTGAAGGTGCGTCGAAGGTCAACTCGAAACGGGCTGTCCAGATTCCAGGAGCCATTGTGAGGTAGGGTCCGAACACCAAGAACTTGGGGCGGCCGGTCAGATCAAAAGTATGGGGCGGCTCGTTCGCCAGAGGAGGTGTCGGGTACGAGAACAGATCGCGCCGCCATATCGCCGAATGGCGTGCCGGTCCGAAAGACTCAAGGGCGAGAGCCAAGGCCCTTTCATACGGAGTGGCTGCGGGCGTCTTCGGTGCCACGACGGTCAGACCTGAAAATAGTTCGACAGCGCCCGCATGGAAATCTGTTGGGCCAAAGACCCGATCGGGTCGTAGCCGAATCAGATCGCTGGCGAGCCGGGTCCTCTGCGCTACTTCCGCGTGTCGCGTGTCTGGGTCAGCCAGAAACGCCGGATCGCCAGGGGGAACCAAGGAGAGTATGGCGGCGATGCTGTCGTGGTCCGCACCGCTGTCGAGTGCTTCGGCCACATTCTCAGTGAAGCGGTATGCTGACCTATCACTCGACGCGATCTTATCCAGTTCCGCACTAATCTCGTACCGCCAGGCATGCTGGTCTCTTGAGTGGGGTAGAACAATCCAGCGTTCACGTGTTTTCTGGATCACGCAGCTCTCAACCATGTGTAAACTTCGACTGCTTCGTCGATATCATCGAAAATCTTTGTCTTGCCACTTTCGATTACCAGCGCCCGATCGCAATAGTGCGCAATAAGGCTGAGATCATGCGAGGCCATGAGGAACGCTCGGTGAGCACGTTCCTCGAAAAGCGCTTCCTGGCATTTTCTCTGGAAGCGGGCATCCCCAACGGCGACGAGTTCATCGATCAGATAACTGTCAAATTCGATGGCCAGCGATAGACCGAAGGCCAAACGCGCCCGCATACCGGATGAGTAGTGCTTTACGGGGTCCCGGAGCGCCTTTCCAAGCTCGGCGAAATCATCCACGCGTGCCAGCGTCTCCATATAGTCTCGTTCGTACAGACGAGACAGGAAACGTATGTTGTCCAAGCCCGACAGCGACCCTTGGAATCCTCCGCCAAAGCCTATGGGCCATGACGATGTCATGCGCCAATCGATCGCGCCCTCGGTCTGCGGCAAGACGCCGCCGAGCATCTTAATAAGCGTCGACTTTCCCTGTCCGTTTCGCCCCAGCAATGCGAGACGGCTGGAGCGGCTCAGCTCAAACGACAGGCCAGTAAAGAGTGGTTTTGAGGTCCCATGGTAAGTCTTGCTGAGGTTGGTGACGCGAAGCCCCACGTCATCTGCTACGGGGTCCATCAGGCTTGCTTGTGTTCGCGAACGCCAGCCCACAGGAGCCATCCCACGCCATAAGCAAGCATCGTCGAGGCGAAAACGGTGAGGATAGCCATCCATCGTCGAGGCTCGCTCGGTTTGTCGGGGAGGCTCGGCGTGACAATGCGTTCGAGGTAGAGTTTCTGTCGGCGCGCTTCCTGTTCAGCGGAAAGCAAAGCGGCAGTGGCTTGAGCCATCTGTTTGTCGGCGATCTCCTTGCGAAGCATGAGCTCCTCATAAGCTCCGACTTTTGGTGCCAGCGAGGAGGCCTTGCCTGATACCGAAGCACGTGCCTCGGCGACTTGTTGCTCATAAGCACGTATGCGGTTGTCGATGATGGTCAGCTGCGGGCTGGACGGAGCTTCGGCCGAGAGTTGCGCCCGCTCTGCACGCAATTGGGCAAGTGCCACCAGGAGCCCGCTGATCACCTCGGAGCTTTCGGCGGCGGCTGCGCGTGGATCAATGAACTGCGCGCTGTTACGCAGCGAAGTCAGCGCGAGCTGCGACTCAGTCACCTCTTGCTGAGCGCGCGAGAGGCTTTCCTGTGCGTCCTTTACCGCGTTGCTAGCGGCCCGGTCATTTAGGCGGTTGATCAAAGCCTCGGCGCTGTCTAGTAGGGCGCTGTTCAGCGCCTGCGCATCAGCTGGCTTGAAGGCCTGCACGCGAATGGTGCTGATTCCGCTCGCTGAATTGTAGCCGACCGTAAGGTAACGCTGCAACGCCTTGAAGAGGGCTTCGTCACTCCGGGACTGCCATGGGTGCGGATAGCGCGAGAAAATGTCGACGCCTTCGGCCCCCAGGATGCGCTCGATATCGTGGCGCTGCTTAAGGGCATTTAGTCCATCCCGGGACGCCATGTATTCATGAACTGCGTAGGCGTCGTTCATCCCTGTCGAGAACCCGACCCCTTGGAGGGCTGCTCCCAAGGAAGAGGGTTGGGATGTGCTGGGCGAGCGCACGACAAACCGCGCTTCAGATACGTATCGAGGCGAGGCGATCAGCAGGTAATAGATCGCGGCCAATAGGGTCGGCAGCGCTACGATGATCAGGAAACCGAATGGGAGGTTCTTTAAGGAGAACGAGCGCTTTTTGACAACGCGAACGGCCTCGGCAACGGGCCCAAGGTATTTGATGCTCTGATCAGCCATTTGTTTTCTGTGTATGATTGGCCATGTTGTCTTTATTCGCCTGATAGTCGGTCTCTAGCGCCGGAAATCAGTATCAGCCCCAGGCAGTTGAATGCGGCGGCCCAAGCTAATGCATAGCTAAAATTGTAGTGAGTTTCAGTGAATTCGTTGAAGACCCCCGCCCTCACCATTTCGACGCCGTGGACGAAGGGAATGTACAGCATAACTTCACGGTAAGCGGGGGGGAGCCATGCGACCATCACGAATGCACCGGAGAGTGGCACGAGCAAATACGATATCAACCCGATGACCCGTTCGAACGCCTCGTAGCGCATCGCGAGACCTGCCAGCACCAGCGCAAAGCCAACACCAAGGAAAGACAACAACAGCCAGCCGCCGTACAGGATCAGATAATTAGACGGCAAGCCCACCTGCTGAAGGGCCAAAAGAACCAGATAGGCGGTGATGAAAGCCGCCGTGGTGCCGCCGATTTCTAGAATGGCGCGGGCACTGAATATGTGTATCGCTGATATCTGTCGGTGGTACAGTAACCCTTGATTGGCCTGAAGCGCCGCCGACATATAACTCACCAGATGTCGGAGAAGGATGAGTGACATGTAGCCCGTCAAAACGAAGGGCGCGAGTCTTATCCCATGCTCAAATGCCGGTTTGGTGAGGGTCCAGAGAAGAAGCACCCCGAAACAGAAAAGCAGGGGCTCTCCGATGATCCAGGCGAAGCCCAATCCCTCTCGGCCGAAGCGGGTGTTCATCTCGCGCATCGTCAAAGCGCCAACGATGCGGAGATGGCGGGCGGCTGCTGCGAACATTTACGACGAAACCATGCGCCAGCGACGCTGACTGGATGTTGGCCCTTCACAGGCGGAACTTCGACGCGACAATAGCTTACAGGACGGGGATCGCAAGCAAGCGTTCGTGACCGCTCTCTGGGAGGCTGCATCGGTCACAAGTTACAGCCAAGCGCGAACATGGTTGATAACGGCTTTGGCGGCTTCCTCCGGCTGGCAGGTGGATGACAGCAGATGAATATCAGGCGTCTCGGGCGCCTCGTAGGGGCTGTCGATGCCGGTAAAGTTCAGCAGCTCGCCGCGCCGGGCCTTGGCGTAAAGCCCCTTGACGTCGCGGGTTTCCACGACTTCGAGCGGCGCATCGACAAAGACTTCAATGAAGTCGATGTCGCCCATCATTTCGCGCGCCATCGCCCGGTCGGCGCGGAAGGGCGAGATCAGCGACACCAGAACGATCAGACCGGCGTCGGCCATCATCCGGGCGACCTCGGCGGCGCGGCGGATGTTCTCGACGCGGTCGGCTTCGGTGAAGCCCAGGTCGCGGCTGAGGCCGTGGCGAAGGTTGTCGCCGTCAATCAGGTAGGCGTGGCGGCCTTCGGCGCTCAGCCGCTCTTCGACCAGGTTGGCGATGGTCGACTTGCCGGCCCCTGACAGGCCTGTGAACCAGAGAACGGCGGGCTTCTGACCCTTCAGTGCAGCGCGCTGACGACGATCCACCTTGACGGGCTGGCGGTGAATATTGTGTGCGCGGCGCAGGGCGAAACGGATCATGCCCGCGCCGACCGTGGCGCGCGCTAGCCGGTCGATCAGGATGAAGGCGCCCAGCTCGCGGTTCGCCGCATAGGGCTCGAAGGCGACGTCCTGGCCCAGCGACAGGTGGCAGACGCCGATGTCGTTCAGTTCCAGGGTCCGGGCCGACAGCTTTTCCTGGGTGTTGACGTTCACCCGGTGGCGAATGTCGGTGATCTGGGCGGGCACGGTGCGGGTGCCGATCTTCAGGTCATAGACGCGGCCGGGGATCAGTTCGGCCTCGGCCATCCAGACAATGGTGGCCTCGAACTGGTCAGCGGCTTCCAGCGGCGCGTCTGCGGCGGCCAGAACATCGCCGCGTGTGACGTCGATCTCGTCGGTGAAGGTCAGGGTGACGGATTGGCCGGCCTGTGCGCGGTCCAGATCGCCGCCCATGACGACGATCCGTTCAACGTGCGAGCGGATGCCGGACGGAGAGACGGCGACCGCATCGCCCACCGCGACGACGCCGCTCGTGATGCGGCCCGTATAGCCGCGGAAATCGAGGTTGGGACGGCTGACGCCCTGCACCGCCATGCGGAACGGCCGGGCCATTTCCTCGGCTGCGGGCAGGGTCTCCAGCACCTGCAGCAGTGTCGGCCCCGCGTACCATTCGGCCGCTTCGCTATGCTGGACCAGATTGTCGCCGTTCACGCCGGAGACGGGGATGGCGACAGGCGTCGGCAGACCAGCGGCTTCTGCGAAGGCGAGGTAGTCGGCGACAATGGCGTCGAAGGCGTCCTGCGACCAGGCCACCATGTCCATCTTGGTCACGGCCAGGATGATGTGGCGCACGCCCAGCAGGGAGACGATATGGCTGTGCCGCCGGGTCTGGGTCAGCACGCCCTTGCGCGCATCGATCAGGACCACGGCGGCGTCGGCGGTCGAGGCGCCGGTGGCCATGTTGCGCGTGTACTGCTCATGTCCCGGCGTGTCGGCGACGATGAACTGGCGTCGCGGCGTCGAGAAATAGCGATAGGCCACGTCGATGGTGATGCCCTGTTCGCGCTCGGCCAGAAGGCCGTCGACCAGAAGCGAAAAGTCCAGTCGTCCGTCAGCGTCGCGCAGGGCGGCGACCTGATCGTCGGGCACGGCGCCGGCGTCATGCAGCAGGCGCCCGATCAAGGTCGACTTGCCGTCGTCCACCGAACCGCAGGTGATGAAACGCAGGGTGTCGCGTTGAAGCGTCGTGGAGGTCATCAGAAATAGCCCTCCTGCTTCTTCTTCTCCATTGATCCGGCCTGGTCGCGGTCGATCAGACGGCCCTGGCGTTCGGAGCTGCGCGAGGCGCGCATTTCGGCGATGACGGCGTCCAGGGTCGCAGCCGTGCTCTCGACCGCGCCGGACAGGGGGTAGCAGCCCAGGGTGCGGAACCGCACCGACATCATCTCGGGCGTCTCGCCGGGGTGTAGCCGCATCCGCTCGTCATCGACCACGATCAGGGCGCCGTCGCGCCGGACCACGGGGCGCTCGGCGGCGAAATAGAGGTCCACGACGGGAATCTGCTCCAGCGCCACATATTCCCACACATCCATCTCGGTCCAGTTGGACAGGGGGAAGACCCTCATGCTTTCGCCAGACGCGAGGCGGGCGTTGTAGAGGCTCCACAGTTCCGGCCTCTGGCGGCGCGGGTCCCAGCGGTGGCCTGGGCCGCGGAAGGAGAAGATGCGTTCCTTGGCGCGGCTGGCCTCCTCGTCGCGGCGGGCGCCGCCGATGGCGGCGTCGAAGCCGTGCAGATCCAGCGCCTGCTTCAAGCCTTGGGTCTTCCACATGTCGGTGTGGACCGCCGAGCCGTGATCGAAAGGGTTGATGCCCTGGGCCCGGGCCTCGGGGTTGTGGTGTACGATCAGCCGGGCGCCGCTCTCGGCCGCCATCCGGTCGCGCAGGTCGTACATGGCGCGGAACTTCCACGTCGTATCGACGTGCAGCAGGGGGAAGGGCGGCGGCGCCGGATAGAAGGCCTTGCGCGCCAGATGCAGCAAAGCCGCCGAGTCCTTGCCGATCGAATAGAGCAGCACCGGACGCGCGCACTCAGCCGCCACCTCGCGCAGGATGTGGATGCTCTCGGCCTCAAGCCGTTGCAGATGGGTCGGCCGTTCGACCGATGCGGCGGCGATCGTCATGTCAGCCGGCTGAGACTCCGACCTTGCGATAAAGGTCCGTCAAGCGCGCCTGATAGGCCTCGGGCGTGAACTTGCCGGCCTGGACCAGGCCGCGCGCCTGCAGGTCCAGTCGCAGGCCTTCGTCAGCGTCCAGGGCCTGAATGCCGCGCGTGATGGCCTGGACGTCATAGGGATCGACGATGACCGCTGCGTCGCCCGCCACTTCCGGTAGAGAGCCTCCGGTCGAGGTCAACACCGCCGTCGACAAGGCCATGGATTCCAGAACCGGCAGACCGAAGCCTTCATAGAGCGACGGGAACAGCGTGGCCTTGGCGCCCCGGATCAGGCTGATCAGCATGGAGAAGGGCATGTATTCATACTGGCGGATGCGGTCGGCGCTGGGGCCGCCGTCGCGCTTCACCTGGTTGAGCAGGGCGGTTTCGCCCTCGTCCAGCCAGGCGCGGCCGCCGATAATGACCAGGGGCGTCTGGCTGCCCGAGGCCAGATAGGCCTCGACGACGCGTCCCAGGTTCTTCTTGGGTTCGATGGCGCCGAAGTGCAGGAAGTAGTCCTTCCAGCCCAGATTGAAGACGCCTTCCAGTTCCAGCGTGACCTCGGCCTGACTGCGCGAGGTCAGTTTCTCCGGCAGGCTGACGGCCTGATAGGTGTTGGTGACGCGATCCTCGCTGACGCCCAGCAGACGGATGACGTCCTGACGGGTCGTTTCCGACACTACGGCGATATGGTCGGCGCGCCGGGCTATGGCCTCGCACAGGGCGCGATAGGTCGCCTTGTCGTCCAGGGTGGTGTGCGGCAGGCGCAGCGGGATCAGGTCGTGAATAGTGTAGATGTTGGGGACCTTGCGCGCGTGCAGCGGCAAGGTCGCGGTCCAGTGCATGACGTCGGGCGCAGGAGCCGCGGCCGTGGCCTCGAACGCGACGGGCGTCTCCTTGCCATAGGCGGCGAAGCAGCGGTTGGCGTGGGTGAACAGGTCGCGCGCGGCCCAGAAACGATCGGCGGCGGGTCTTCCGCCGGATCGCGCCGGCCAGATGACCTCGCCCGAAGGCAAGATGGCGTGTGCGGTTCGACCGTAGCGCGACATGAAGGTGTCGGCGAAGCGCTCGATCTTTCGTTTGCGGTTCAACTTCTGCGGCGGACGCTCGGCGTCGATCAGAGCGGTTTCGTTCAACAGGTTGTCGTTGCGTCGCCGCGCTGTGGGGCCATAGAGAACCTGGGCGCCGAAACCGGCGGCGCGGGCGCTGTCCAGCAGGTTCCGTCCGTAGGTCGCAATGCCCGTTCCCTTGGCCAAGGCCAGGTTGAAGCCGTCGATGCAGATAGAAGTCATGAATTCCCGAGGACCTAAGGTTTGCGCGGATGTGGACGACAGGCGGCAGCTCAGGTCAAGGTCCTATTCCGAGCGCGGGTATTGGCTTAACGCAGCATTAAACCCTGTAGCCTGAGGGTCACGGTGTGTTGCAACCTTCGGTAAATCGGGCGTTTGCGGCTCGACCACTCACGGCAACGCTGATAGGGAGTGGAGTAGGCGACGTATCCGTCGTCCTCGAACAACTGATCTCGGAGGGCCGCATCCATGCGCGTCAAGAGTTTGATCCTGGCATCTAGCGCGGCGGCGGCTCTGGCCCTGTCGGCTGGCGCCGCTTCGGCTGAGCCGGACGGCTGGTACGGCGCAGTCGACGCCGGCTACCATATCATCGACGACATCAACACCGAGTCGTCGACCAACGGTTCCAACTGGAACTGGGAAGTGAACGACGGCTGGGCCGCGTTCGCCCGCCTCGGCTACCGTTTCAACCCCAACTGGCGCGTTGAACTGGAAGGCGGCTACCGCTCGGGCGACGTCGGCAAGGTGCGCGCCGTCTCGGGTCCGCAGGGCCTGTGCAACATTTCGCCGGCCGCCGGCGCCTGCCATTCGCCGGAAGGCGACATCACCTCGACCACCCTGATGGCCAATGTCATCTATGACTTCGGCTACTCGGCCTGGGGCATCCGTCCCTTCGTCGGTCTCGGTGTCGGTGTGAACCGCGTCAACACCGACGTGGTCGGCCGTCTGCGCCAGGATCCGGCCGTGGCCTTCTCGGCTGACGACAGCTCGACCAAGTTCGCCGCCCAGGCGATCGCTGGTCTGGCCTGGGCCGTTTCGGACCGCGCCAACATCGACCTGACCTACCGTTACCTGACGGGCGACGCCGAGTTCGCGACCCGCTCGAACCCGGCCTCCAACAGCTTCGGCGAAATGGCCGGCGATTACGATCAGAGCCACACTGTGACCCTGGGCCTGCGCTACGCCTTCGGCGCCGAGCCGGCGGCTCCCCCGCCCCCGCCGCCGCCGCCGCCTCCCCCGCCGCCGCCTCCCCCGCCGCCTCCCCCGCCGCCGCCGCCGCCGGCCAAGCCGGCCGCGCGTCAGTTCGTGGTCTACTTCGACTGGGATCGCTCGGACCTGACGGCGGAAGCCCGTTCGGTGGTGACGCAAGCCGCCAACTACGCCAAGTCGGGCGCTCCGACCCGTATCCTGGTCGTCGGCCACGCCGACACCTCGGGTAACGCCGCCTACAACCTCGGCCTGTCGAACCGTCGTTCGCGCACCGTCGCCGACGCCCTGGTCGCCCAAGGCGTCAACGGCGGCGTCATCGCCCTCGACGGCAAGGGTGAAACCGCCCTCGCCAAGCCCACCGCCGACGGCGTGCGCGAGCCGCTCAACCGTCGCGCAACCATCGACATCAACTTCTAAGACACAAAGGGGCCGGTTCGCGCCGGCCCCGATGATCTTGAAGGTCGATAAGATCAGGGGCGGTCGATCCATTCGGGTCGGCCGCCCTTTTTCTTTGTCTCCAGTTCGTTAGGTTGACTGGCGAATGTCATGCTTGGGCGCTATCTCGGCCCTGACTGCACCAAGAGGATGAGCGCATGCGCGTCGCAATGATCGGCACCGGCTACGTCGGGCTTGTTTCCGGGGCCTGTTTCGCCGACTTCGGCCACATTGTGACCTGCGTCGACAAGGACGCGAGCAAGATCGATCAGTTGAACGCCGGCCGGATGCCGATCTATGAGCCGGGGCTTGAAGATCTGGTCGCGGCCAATGTTCGCGACGGGCGCCTGTCCTTCGCACTCGACGGCGGCGAAGCGATTCGTGCGGCTGATGCGGTCTTTATCGCCGTTGGGACGCCTTCGCGGCGCGGCGACGGCCATGCCGACCTGTCGTATGTCTATGCGGCCGCTGAAGAGATCGCCGACCTGATTCAGGGCTTCACGGTGATCGTCACAAAGTCAACGGTTCCCGTCGGCACCGGCGACGAGATCGAACGCATCATCCGCGCCCGCCGCCCAGACGCGGATTTCGCCGTCGTCTCCAATCCTGAATTTCTGCGCGAAGGCGCCGCCATCAGCGACTTCAAGCGCCCCGACCGGGTTGTGGTCGGCCTGGAGGACGAGCGCGCCCGCCCGATCATGGCCGAGCTGTATCGCCCTTTGAACCTCAATGAGACGCCGATCCTGTTCACCGGCCGCCGCACCTCGGAACTGACCAAATACGCCGCCAACGCCTTCCTGGCGCTGAAGATCACCTTCATCAATGAGGTCGCGGACCTATGCGAAAACCTCGGCGCCGACGTGCAGCAGGTGGCGCGCGGCATCGGCCTGGACAACCGCATTGGGTCAAAGTTCCTGCATGCGGGGCCGGGCTACGGCGGCTCCTGTTTCCCGAAGGACACCCTGGCCCTGGTGCGCACGGCCACTGACGCCGGGGCGCCGCTGCGTCTGATCGAGACTACGGTCGAGGTCAATGATGCGCGCAAGAAGGCCATGGCCGATCGCGTTGTCGCCGCCCTGGGCGGCACGGACCTGAAGGGTAAGACCGTCGCTCTGCTGGGTCTCACCTTCAAGCCAAACACGGACGACATGCGCGACGCGCCCTCGCTGGATGTCGCTCCGGCCTTGATCGCCAAGGGGGCGACGGTCCAGGCTTTCGATCCCGAAGGCATGCACGAAGCAGCCAAGCTGCTTGACGGCGTGGTCTTCCGTGACGGGCCCTATGACGCGGTCGAGGGCGCCGACGTCGTGGTCATCCTGACGGAATGGGATCAGTTCCGCGCCCTGGACCTGGACAGGGTCAAGTTGCTGTTGAAGCAGCCGGTCATGGTCGATCTGCGCAACGTCTATCGTCCAGAGGACATGAAAGCGCGCGGCTTCCATTACAGCTCGATCGGGCGGCCCGAAGGCGTTCGCCAGGGCTGAGGCAACAAAAAAGGGCGGCGCGAAAGCGCCGCCCTTTGTCGTTCGGGGGAGAGCCGGATCAGCCCGTGAAGGGACGGATCAGAATCTCGACGCGGCGGTTCTTGGCCTTGCCGTCGACCGTGGTGTTGTCGGCGATCGGATTGCGCGCGCTGTTACCGGCGACATAGAGGCGCTCGCGGATCACGCCGCGGTCGATCAGGTAGGAGGCGACCGACGAGGCGCGACGTTCTGACAGGGGCTGGTTGATCGCATCGCCGCCCGAGGAGTCCGTGTGACCGATGACGTCGACCATCGAGCGATCATATTCCTGAAGCACGCGCGCCACGTCGTCGAGGACGGGCAGGAAGCGGCTGTCGAGGCTGGACTGATTGGTGGCGAAGGTCACGTCCGACGGCATGCGCAGCACCAGGGTGTCGCCCTGACGGGCGACGCCGACGCCGGTGCCGGAAAGCTCGGCTTCGAGGGCGCGTTGCTGGCGGTCCATGTACTGGCCCACGCCCGCCCCGGCCAGCGCGCCGATGCCGGCGCCGATCAGGGCGTTCTTGCGGCCCTGTTCGCCATTCGAAGTGTTGGTCAGATAGCCCAGCAGGGCACCGCCCAGGGCGCCGGCGATGGCGCCCGTGCCGGTGTTGTTGCGGTTCGGCGTCGAGCTGTAGGGATCGGTCGTGGTGCAGGCCGCAGCGCCGAGCATGGCGGCGATGCTGACGCTGGCGACGATAAGCTTGGCGCGCATGGGGTGTCCTTTCGAAATAGCGGTCAGGCCGCAAAACGTGGCCCTACAGTGAAGGTTCCAACCTGTATGTCACGTGAACGGCGGCGAGGCCTAGCCACACGGTTGACCGCGCCGCCGCCCATAACCATTTGTTGCAAACGGTCGCGCGCCCTTGCCGCTCTCTGGGAGGATGCGGACGACCGGGTCGCTTGTTTGCGAGGACCGATGACGACACGCACCATCCTGTTCGACAGTCCCTTCCTGCTGGGCTTCGATCATACCCGCGCCCTGATCGACCGTGCGGCCAAGGCGGCGGCCGAGAGCTACCCGCCCTATAACGTCGAGCAGCGCGGCGAGGCGGCGGTGCGTATCAGTCTGGCCGTGGCCGGGTTTGCGCCCGAGGAATTGGCGATCACCCTGGAAGGCCGTCAACTGACCATCGCCGGCAAGCGCGACGATGCGGGCAAGGGAGAGCAGGCCTTCCTGCATCGCGGCATAGCGGCGCGCGGCTTCGTCCGCAGCTTCGTCCTGGCGGACGGGCTGGAGGTGGCCGAGGCCAGGCTGGAGCACGGCCTGCTGCACGTCGATCTGATCCGGCCCGAGCAGGAGCGCCAGATTCGGCGCATTCCCATCACGACGGGCTGAAATCAGCCGTCGAACCGCCCGGCTGGCCGGGCGTTCAGTCAAGCGTAAGGAGGCGGTCTTATGACGCCGATGATGAACAAGACAGAATTCGCGGGCCTGGGCGCGCCTGACCTGGTTTACGTGCGCGCCATTCGGGCTTCGGACCTGATGGAAGACGCCCATGTCGAGGTAGGCCCCGGCGTCGATCTTGATCCCGATCAGGTTCTTTACGCCGTCCACGGCGCTGACGGCGAGCGCCTGGCGGTCATGCTGGACCGCGAGACAGCCTTCGCCGCCGCGGCCGCACACGAGCTGGAGCCTGTCTCAGTTCACTAATTTGGGCGCTGCCGGCTTTGGCCGCTGCCGGCTCGCCGTCAGGCGCGAGCCGTGAGGCTCAGGCGGCGGCGACCGGCGCGTCCTTGACGAACAGGGCGCGCACGGCGTCGATGGTGCGGGCCTGACGCAAGTGCTCGCGCAACTCCGGCGAACGCATGGCGCGCGAAACCGCCGCCAGGGCCCGCAGGTGCTCGGCGCCGGCGTTCAGCGGCGCGAACAGGGCGAACAGCAGGTCCACGGGCCGGTCGTCTAGCGACTCATAGGCCACCGGCGTCTCCAGCCGCACGAAGACGGCGCAGACGCGATCCAGATCCTTGATGCGCGCGTGGGGCACGGCGACGCCGGAGCCGAGGCCCGTCGAGCCGAGCGCTTCACGCTCCAGCAGGGCTTCCAGCGCCCGATCTTCATCTATGCCCAGGGCCACGGACGCGGCCTCGGCCACGGTGTGCAGCGCCTGACGCTTGGATGACACGCCGCCCCGCAGGACGATCCCGCCCGACGACAGCAAATCAGCGATGTCCATAATGACCCCGAAAACTCGAACCCGACATTGCGGAAGGGCGAGGCGTCTTTAGCGCCTTCACCCTCCGCGTGGAAGCCTTACGACCCCGCGCCGTTCTTCGCCTTGAGCGTCCGCTCAGGATCGATCCAGCCGACATTGCCGTCCGGCCGCCGATAAACGACCGACAGGCCGCCGTGCGCCGCGTTGCGGAACATGACGAGCGGATAGCCCGTCATGTCCAGTTCGAGCACGGCGCGGCCGACGGTGATGGTGCGGATTTCCGATTCGGTCTCGGCGATGACCATGCCGACGGGCGGGGGCTCATCGGGGGCTCCGGCGTCGCCGAAGGCCTCGTCCTCGACCGTGTCGGGATTGCGGAAGACGGTCAGGGCTGCGACCTCGCGGGCCGCGTTCTCGGTCTTCTCGGGTGACAGGCCCTTGGGACCGATGTGGTGATCCTTCAGGCGACGCTTGTAGCGGCGCACACGCTTCTCGAGCTTGTCCAGGCTGTCCGAGAAACCGGCATGGGCGTCGCCGCCGAAACCCGTGGTCACCAGGCTCTGGCCCGAGGCCAGGCGAACCCAGCAATCGACGCGGAAGCCGTGGCGGTCCTTGGACACCACGACCTCGGCGTTTTCGCCGCCACGGGCGAAATACTTGCCGACTCCCTCTTCGAGTTCCTGGGAGATGCGCGAGCTTAGCGCTTCGCCGACATCCACTTGCTTGCCGCTGACTTGGATCTGCATGCACATAGAACGCGACGGGTCGCGTTTGGTGTCAACGCCGATCACCGATTTGTGGTGACGCTTCGCCGCAGCGTGATCAGCCGGCCTTCATTAACCGGCGGCGCTGGACAGAGGACGGAATTCTAAGAGCTTCTCGGTATTTCGCCACGGTGCGCCGGGCGATGTCGATGCCGGTTTCATTGAGGATTTCGACGATCCGGTCATCGCTCAGGACGTCGCCGTCGGCGGCTTCCCCGTCGATCATGGTCTTGATCTTGTGACGGACGGCTTCGGCCGAGTGAAGCGCCCCGCCGTCCGACGACTGAATGGCGGCGGTGAAGAAGAATTTCAGTTCGAAAACCCCGCGCGGCGTGGCGACATACTTGTTCGAGGTGACGCGACTGACCGTCGATTCGTGCATCTCGATGGCGTCGGCCACGGTCTTCAGCGTCAGGGGGCGCAGGAACTCGACCCCGAAGGCGAGGAAGGCGTCCTGCTGACGCACGATTTCCGAGGCGACCTTGAGAATGGTCCTGGCGCGCTGATCCAGCGACTTGACCAGCCAGCTGGCCTGGGCGGCGCATTCCGCCACGAAGGCCTTTTCGGTCTCGGAGCGGGCCCCGGCGGCCACGACGCCGTGGTAGCGCTTGTCCATCAGCAAACGGGGCAGGGTGTCGCTGTTCAGCTCGACGCGCCAGCCGCCGGCCGGATCGGGACGGACATGGACGTCGGGCACGACCGTCTGGGCGGGCTCGCCGCCGAAGCCGGCGCCGGGGCGCGGCGTCAGGCCCTTCAGCTCGGCGATCATCTCGGCCAGGTCCTCGGCGTCGACGCCGCAGACCTTGCGTAGGGCGGCCAGGTCGCGTCGCGCCAGCAGCTCCAGATTGTCCAGCAGGGCCGCCATGGCCGGGTCGAAACGATTGCGCTCGATCAGTTGCAGTTTCAGGCACTCGGGCGCCGAGCGGGCCATGACGCCGGTCGGCTCGAACCCGTGGCAGACGGTCAGCACCGCCTCGATCCGTTCCAGATCCACGCCCAGGCGATCAGCGATCTCTTGCAATTCGCCGCGCAGATAACCGCCTTCGTCGGTGGCGTCGATCAGGGTCAGGGCGATGGCGTGGTCGGCGGGGCTGAACCCGGCGGAGGAGGCCTGGGCCTGAAGATGCTCCCACAGGGTCAGGTCGCGCGTGTCGGGCCGCTCCAGGCTCTCGCCGTCCAGACCGCCGCCTCCGCCCGTGCGGGACCAGTCGGACAGGCCGGGCTGTTCGCCGACCTCGCCCGCATCGCGCTTGCGGTCGACGTCGCGTTCGCCGGGGGCGTCGTCGTAGAGGTCGTCGGTGCGGGCGTCCAGGGCGCTTTCGGCCTCGCCCGAGGGTTCGGTGAACTGCAGTTCAGCGCTGTCGCCGGAGGCCGTCGTCTCGATGGGAGCGGCCTCGATCTCGGCGCCGGCCTCGCCCTCGTCGCGTTGCAGCAGGGGATTCCGTTCCAGTTCGCCCTCGATGAAGGCTTCCAGCTCGAGATTCGACAGCTGCAGCAGCTTGATCGCCTGCTGCAGCTGGGGCGTGATGACCAGCCCCTGACCCTGTCTGACCTCCAGCCTCTGACCGATCACGGCGTCTTCAATCCCTCCGGCGGGCGAATGTGGCCCGGTTCTTGCTGGGATCGTGCGGCAGAGACCTTAACGTCTGGCGAACGGCTCGTTCGGCAAGCGTCGGTTCGCGCCTCAGGCGTACATTTCGCCGAGATAGACGCGGCGCACCTCGGCGTCGTGAACCGCCTCGTCGGCGGTGCCTTCGAACAGGACCGAACCGGCCGAGATGATCGAGACGCGGTCGATGATGTCCAGGGTCTCGCGCACGTTGTGGTCGGTGATCAGCACGCCGATGCCCTGACTGGACAGGTAGCGGATCACGTGACGGATGTCGGCGATGGCCAGGGGATCGATGCCGGCGAAGGGTTCGTCCAGCAGCATGAAGCTGGGGCGAGCGGCCAGGGCGCGGGCGATCTCGACGCGGCGACGCTCGCCGCCCGACAGGCCGGTGGCCGGGGCGTGACGCAGATGGTCGATGCGCAGCTCTTCCAGCAGGCGGCTGGTTTCCTCGCGTATGCCGGCGGCGGTCTTCTCGCGCAGTTCCACCACGGCCTTGATGTTCTGCTCGACCGTCATGCCGCGGAAGATGGAGGCTTCCTGCGCCAGATAGCCGAGGCCCATGCGGGCGCGCTGATACATGGGCTGCTGGGTGATCTCTTCGCCGTCCAGCCAGATGGCGCCGCTGTCGGCCGGGATAAGGCCGGTGATCATGTAGAAGCAGGTGGTCTTGCCCGCCCCGTTGGGGCCCAGAAGACCGCAGACCTCGCCACGCTGCACGGTCAGGGAAACGTCCCTGACCACCTGACGCTGTCCGAAGCTACGGGCGATGTGCTCGACGCGCAGGCCGGTCTGGCGCGCTTCCTCGATCGCGGGCGTGTCGTCCGCGGCCGCCTGGTCGAGGTTGAGGGCTGAGAGTTCCTTGCGCGCCAAGCGGGGTCAGTTCCCTTGCGGATAGAAGACGCCCTGGACGCGGCCATTGCCGCCTTCCATGCGGGCGCTCTCGGTGCGGACGTTATAGACGAGGCGATTGCCGGTCAGGACGTTCTTGCCCTGGGTCAGGATGACGTCGCCGGTCACCACCACCTCGGCGTTGTTCAGGGTGTAGACGGCGCGGTCGCCGCGCATGCTCTGGTCCGGGGTGACGAAATAGACATTGCCCGTCGCCTCGACCCGGCTCAGGTCGCCATTGTCCGTGACCCCGGTGATGGCGTCGGCGCGCAGGCGGTTGCCGCCCTGGGTCAGCTCGGCCCGGCCGCGCAGGGCAAAGCCGTTGGGCGTGTACTCGCCGCCGTCGGCCCCATACTGGACCGGCTGCTTGGAGGCGTCGGCGCGCGCGCTCTGGGCGCCGGAGGTCGCGGGGACCGTCAGGGCCAGCAGCAGGGCGGCGCCTGCGATCATGGTGTTCGACTTGGACATGGTCACCTGCCGGATCCCGCGGGGTTTATGGTCCCGCTTATCTTGTTTTCGCCCTGGCCGCTGAAGACGACCCGTTGGCCCTGATCATAGATGGCATAGGACGAAGCGTTTATGGTTCCAAGAGGCCCTTGCCCCTGGACGCCCTTGTCGCCCGTCACCACGCCCGTATTGGTGTCGACCACGGCTTCCGGCGTGGTCAGGACGAAGCCGGAGCCGCCGTCCGAAATCTTCACATTGGGACCGATCACCACCTTGCGGCTGGTCTCGATATAGGTGCCGCCGTCGGCGGTCAGTTCCGTGACCTTGCGACCGCCGAGGTTCAGCTTCAGCAGGGGGCCGACCAGGCGGAAATAGCCGGTGGCCGGATCGCGGATCGCGCCCTTGGCCCCGACGACGAAGGAGCGGCCCTGCGCGTCCTGGCCGTGGAACATGGGGTTGTCGAGGCGGATTTCCCGACTTTCGCTGGCCTTGCGCTCGACGCCCGACATGACGGTGCGGAAGACGGTCCAGGTCAGGGCGCCCCCCGCCAGCATCAGGATGACGATGGGCAGGACGCGGCGGTACAGCCTGACCCGACGCGAGCGCGCGCGCCAGCGCTCGCCCGCCTGGGCGACCCGGGCCTCGTCGGCCCGCTTGCGCGCTTCCTGGGCGTCGCGGTCGCTCATTCGATCCTCAGGCGTGGGCGAAGATGTCGATCTCGTCCCAACCGGCCAGGTCGAGACGTGAACGGGTGGGCAGGAAGTCGAAGCAGGCGCGGGCCAGCTCGGCGCGGCCTTCGCGCTCCAGCATGACGTCCAGCTTCGCCTTGATGGCGTGCAGGTAGAGGACGTCCGAGGCGGCGTAATCCAGCTGGGCCTGCGACAGGACAGGCGAGCCCCAGTCCGAGCTTTGCTGGGCCTTGGACATGTCCACGCCGGCCAGTTCGCGCGCCACGTCCTTCAGGCCGTGACGGTCGGTATAGGTGCGGGCCAGCTTGGAGGCGATCTTGGTGCAATAGACCGGGCGGGTCTCGACGCCGAGGTGCAGATCGAACATGCCGATGTCGAAGCGACCGAAGTGGAAGATCTTCAGCACCTTGGGATCGGCCAGGAGGGCCTTCAGGTTGGGGCAGTCGTAGCCGGGGCGGTTCAGCCGCACGACGTGGGCGTCGCCGTTCCCCGACGACAGCTGCACCACGCACAGGGGATCGCGACGGAAGCGCAGGCCCATGGTCTCGGAATCGATCGCGACCTCGGGACCGAGGTCGAGGCCGTCGGGCAGGTCGCCTTCGTGCAGGTAAACGGTCATGGGCAAAACTCGGGAAGTCGTTCAGGGCGACAACATAGACGAACCGCGCGCTATCGCTAGGACGCAGGGCCAACCTTTGCTTTCGCCGAGAGATAAAGAGGAGGGCTGAAATGACAAACGGCGCCGTATCCGATCGGATACGACGCCGTTTGAGAATGTGGTGCCCAGAAGAGGACTCGAACCTCCACGGCCGTTAAGCCACTGGCACCTGAAGCCAGCGCGTCTACCAATTCCGCCATCTGGGCCCGGTGGGTCGCCCCGCCGAGGCCCGGACTAATAGGGGGGAGCTTTCGGCCGGTCAACAGGCTTTTTTCTGATCTCTGAAAAAACTGCACTGTTGGTCGAAATTCCCGCGAAATCAGCGTTCTATCAGGCCAGCCAGACCATCATCCGGGTGTCGGCGACGGCGCCGCGCGCCTGGCTGAAGGCGGGGCGGGTCTCGCCCGTATAGAGGAAGCCGGCCTTCTCCAGCACGCGGCCCGAGGCGGGGTTGTCGGCGAAGTGGCCGGCGACCAGGGCGCGACGCTTCCACCGCTTCGAGGCCCAGACCAGGGCGCCTTCCAGGGCTTCGGTGGCGAAGCCCCGGCCCCAGAAGTCACGACCGATCCAGTAGCCGGCCTCGGGCACGGCGTCCTCGCCCTCGAACAGGCCGATGACGCCGACCGGCCCCAGGTCTTCGTGCTCGATGACGAAGGTGTTGGCGCGCTTCGGGTCCTGGGCGGCGACGTGCAGGACGAAGTCCTCGGCGTCGGCCACCTGGAAGGGGTGGGGCATGCGCTTGGTCATGCGCGCGATGTCGCGGTCGTTGGCCAGGGCGGCGATGCGGGTCACGTCCTGGGCGCCGGGCGCACGCAGGATGAGGCGCCGGGTTTCGACGACGGGAGAGGTTTCAATCACGCACATGGGTCACGCCCCTTTGGTGCGACCGCCGTCCTTGTTCATCAGGGCTCGGGCGGTCAGCGAGGCGGGGAAACGCAAACGGGGAGCCTGGTGATCCAGACTCCCCGCGGAAAATTTCCCTGGTCCGGATCGCGGCTTCTTGAGCAACGCGATCCCGGATTTTGTCCAGTTCGCGTTACTCGGCGGCCATGGCCTGAGCGTCGTCGTTGGCCGCGAGAATCGACACGTAACAACGGCCGCCACGTTTGGTGGTGAATTTCACAGCGCCGTTCGCGGTGGCGAACAGGGTGTGGTCGCGGCCAAGGCCGACGTTCTCACCGGGGTGGAAGGTGGTGCCGCGCTGACGCACGAGGATGTTGCCGGCCAGAACCATCTCGCCGCCGTACTTCTTCACGCCAAGGCGCTTGGAATGGGAGTCGCGACCGTTACGCGACGAACCGCCGGATTTCTTGTGAGCCATCTTGCTGCTCCTCTTCCTTAGGTGCGCTGCTGGAGCGCGACCTTAACGTCTTGGCAGGCGCCGAACGAGGCGCCGATGAATGTCTTAGGCTTCGGCGCCTTCAGCCTTGGCGGCTTTCTTGGCGGGAGCCTTCTTGGCCTTGGGGGCCTCGGCTTCAACAGCTTCAACGCGCGGGGCGAGGCCACGGGCGCGAGCGTTGATTTCAGCCTTGGTCATCAGATCGACCTTGCCGTCCCACTTGGCCTTCTCGCCGGCGCCTTCGATGCCGGTGATGCGCAGGACCGATTCCATCTGGCGGTGGCCGTTCGTGCGGCGGTAGCCCTGGCGACGGATCTTCTTGAAGATCTTGATCTTCTCGCCCTTGCGGGTCTCGATCAGCGTGGCTGCGACAGCGGCGCCGTCGATCAGCGGAGCGCCGACCGTAACACCCTTGTCGCCGCCCAGCATGAGGACTTCACCGAAATTGACGGCAGCGCCAGCGTCGCCGTCGATCTTCTCGACAACAATCACATCGCCCGGTTGAACCCGGTACTGCTTTCCGCCGGTCTTGATCACCGCGTACATTTGGAAGCCTCAGCGTGAACGCAAAAAAGAATGCGCCCGTCAGGAAACCCTGCGGGCGAAGAGCGGCGACATATACGGAAGGGGGAGGCAGAGTCAACGTGCACGGCGCGAAAAGCCCGCGCGGCGGCTGAAGGGTTCGGACGGGCTGGCCCCGCGCCGTCGCCTGTGTAATTGGCGAACCCTGTTCGGAGGGGCTTGATATGAACCAGACCACAGATCGGCGCGTCGTCGCCGCACGCCGTATTGTCAGCCATATTGCTGAGCACCTCAAGGCCGACCTCTCTCTGCGTCTATGGACCGGAGAGGTCCTGCCGCTGGGGCCGGGGGCTCGGGACGACATCCAGATCGTGGTGGCGCGACCGGGGGCTGTGCGGCGGCTGATTCTCAAGCCCGGCCTGATGACCCTGTTCGAGCTTTTCGCCTCGGGGGACCTGAAGGTCGAGGGCGGCAGCCCGCTGGAGGCGGCCGATCGCTGGGACCACGGACGCGCGGTGCATCTGAAGCGGTCGCTGGACCGCTGGCTGATCGCGCGCGAAGCCATGCCCTTCCTGCTGGGGGGAGGCGAGGGCCAGGGCGACGCCTTGCCGGCCTGGGACGCCACGGGCGACGACGGCGTGGGGCGCGATCGCAGCGGGCGGCGCGACCAGGACTTCATCCAGTTCCACTATGATGTCGGCAATGACTTCTACGGCCTCTTCCTCGACCCGGAGATGGTCTATTCCAGCGCCTACTTCACCGCTCACGACGCGACGCTGGAGGCGGCCCAGCAGGAGAAGCTGGATCGCATCTGCCGCAAGCTGCGGCTGAAGCCGGGTCAGCGGATGCTCGACGTCGGCTGCGGCTGGGGCGGTCTGGCCTGCTGGGCCGCCGGAAACTACGGCGTCCATGTTCATGGCGTCACCCTCAGCCAGGCGCAGCTCGATTTCGCCCGCGCCAAGGTCGAGCGGCTGGGCCTGTCGGACAGGGTGACCCTGGAGTTGAAGGACTATCGCGAGGTGACGGGCGA
Source organism: Brevundimonas sp. CEF1 (assembly GCF_051353055.1). NCBI lineage: Bacteria > Pseudomonadati > Pseudomonadota > Alphaproteobacteria > Caulobacterales > Caulobacteraceae > Brevundimonas > Brevundimonas sp. CEF1. The sequence goes on along the minus strand of NZ_CP195593.1, from coordinate 2,906,998 downwards.
CGCCGCCTATGACGCCATCGCCCAGGTCGAAATGTTCGAACACGCCGGTTTCGCCAACCATGAACGGCACTTCGAACAGATGCGGCGCCTGCTGAAGCCCGGCGGCCTCTATTTCCATCAGGCCTCGGTGCGGCGCGGCGGGAAGGGCGAACTGCGCCCCACGCCTACGACCAAGGTCATCACCCGCTTCATCTTCCCTGGCGGCGAGCTGGACACCATCGGCATGACCGTCACCAACCTGGGGCGGCTGGGCTTCGAGACCCTGGACGTGGAGGATATGCGCGAGCACTTCGAGCTGACGCTGCGCGAATGGACGCGGCGTCTGTATGAGCGCCGCGATGAGGCCTATCGTTTGGCGGGCGAGGCGCGCACACGGCTGTGGCTCATCTATTTCGCCCTGTTCGCCAAGGGATTCGAGCGGGGCGCCGTGCAGGTCTATCAGACCGTGGCCCAGAAACGTCGGGCAGGGCCTTCGGGCCTGCCGCTGGATCGCGCCAGTCTCTATCGTTAGCGAAAAGGGTATCGACCGTTACAAAGTAACAGGATATAGCGGCCGGGATGTCGCCGCCCGATCTGCAGCAGCCCGTTCTGATTTCGCTTCTGGGCGGGGGATTCGTCGCGGCCTTCCTGCATGCGGCCCTGCCGACCCATTGGCTGCCCTTTGTCCTGGTCGGGCGAGCGCAGCGGTGGAGTCTGATGCGGGTTATGACGGTGGCGGTGACGGCCGGCCTGGCCCACATCGCCTCGACGGCCCTGGTCGGGTCGTTGATCGTGGCGGCTGGTCTGGCGCTGAACGCCTGGATCGGCGGCCTGCTGCCGCATCTTTCGGCGGCCCTGCTCTTTATATTCGGCGCCTTCTATCTGGCGCGGGCCTCTCTGCAGAAGCCGATCACGGCGACGGGGCCGGAGGCCGAGACGCCCGAGCCTGCCGTGTCGGACCGAGCCGCCTTCTGGGGTCTGGTGTTGATGATGGCGGTGACGCCGGGCGAGGTCCTGCTGCCCATCTATCTGTCGTCGGCGACAGAGGGCGTCATGGCCTTGGCCTTGCTGACCCTGGCCTTTGCGGCGGGGACGGTGCTGGGCATGACCCTGCTGGCGGCGCTCGCCAGCGCCGGATACTCCATCCTGCGACTGGAGCGCTGGGCGCGCTATGAAGGGGCGATTCTGGGCGTCGCCCTGATCCTGATCGGCTTCCTGGTGATGACCCATCAGCATTGATGTGCTGATAGGTTATATATTTACATTCAATGACTTATGTTCGCTGTCGTTGACGCGGCATGGCGGGCAGGCCTAGAGGGGACGGCATGGCGCACGATCACGCACACGACCATGACGACCATTCGCATGCGGGGCATGATCATTCGCACGGCCACAGCCACGGGCACGGGCATGACCACGGCCATTCGCACGGCATCGGCGGACACCATCATGGACCTGTGGACACCGGCGACTGGCGCTACGCCGTCGGCCTGATCGTCAACCTGGCCTTTGTGGCCTGCGAGTTCGGGGCCGGGATCTGGGCCGATTCCACCGCCCTGATGGCCGATGCGGGCCACAACCTGTCCGATGTTCTGGGTCTGGCCATGGCCGGCGGCGCCGCCTGGCTGGCGCGCCGCGCGGCGGGCACCAGGCGCACCTACGGCTACGGCAAGGCCACGGTGCTGGCGGCTCTGGGCAATGCGCTTCTGCTGATCTTCGCCTGCGGGGCCATCGCCTTCGAGGCCATTCGGCGTCTGGCCGAGCCGGCGCCGGTGGCGTCCGGCGTCATCATGGCGGTGGCGGGCATCGGCTTCGTCATCAACCTGGGCACGGCCCTGCTGTTCATGAAGGATCAGCATAAGGACCTGAACGTGCGCGGGGCCTATTTGCATATGATGGCCGACGCCGCCGTGTCGCTGGGCGTTGTGGTCGCGGGCGCCGTCATCCTGCTGACCGGCTGGGCCGTGATCGACGCCCTGGTCAGTCTGGGCATCGTGGCCGTCATCATGATCGGCACCTGGGGCCTGCTGAAGGACTCGGTCAATCTGGCGCTCGACGCCGCCCCGAACGGGGTCGAGGTGGATCAGGTCCGCGACGCCTTCCTGGCCCTGCCGGGCGTCAGCGCCGTCCACGACCTGCACGTCTGGGGCCTGTCGACCACGGACACGGCCCTGACGGCGCACCTGGTCCACGACCGACCCGACGCCGACGCCCTGCTGGTCGAGGCGCAGGCCGTGGCCCGCGGCCGTTTTGGCGTCAGTCACACCACCTTCCAGCTGGAAAGCGGCGCCCTGCCGGATTGCCCGAGCTGCTGAGCGGGGCCTTCCATTTTCGGCCCCGACGCTCCATCTAGCCGCCCATGACCCAGAAGACTCCCGTGACCGTCCTCACCGGCTACCTCGGCGCCGGCAAGACCACCCTTTTGAATCGCATCCTCACTGAGGACCACGGCAAGCGTTACGCCGTCATCGTCAATGAGTTCGGCGAGATCGGCATCGACAACGACCTGGTGGTCGGCGCCGACGAGGACGTGTTCGAGATGAACAACGGCTGCGTCTGCTGCACGGTGCGCGGCGACCTGATCCGCGTGGTCAACGGCCTGATGAAGCGCCAGCGCCCCGGCAAGCCCGCCTTCGACGCCATCATCGTCGAGACCACGGGCCTGGCCGACCCCGGTCCGGTGGCCCAGACCTTCTTCGTCGACGACGAGGTCAAGGCCAAGACCCAGCTGGACAGCGTCACCGCCCTGGTCGACGCCAAGCACGTCATGGCGCGTCTGGATGACTCGAAGGAAGCGCGCGAGCAGGTCGCCTTCGCCGACCGCATCATCCTGAACAAGATCGACCTGGTGGACGAGGCCCAACTGGGCGCCGTCGAGGCGCGCCTGCGCGCGCTGAACCCGCTGGCCCCCATCGTCCGTGCCGAGCGCTCGAACGTGCCGCTGGATCAGGTCCTGGGCCTGCACGCCTTCGATCTGGAGCGCATCCTCGAGGTCAAGCCGGACTTCGTGAACCCGCCCCACGGCGCCGAGGGCCATGTCCACGACGAACACTGCGGCCATGATCACGTTCATGACGAGCATTGCGGTCATGACCACGATCACGGCCATGACCATCATGCCCATGGCCCGCGCGGCCATGCCCACAACGACGACATCAAGGGCATCTCCCTGACGCTGGATCGCCCGCTGAACGGGGCGAAGTTCACGGCCTGGCTGGACAAGCTGCTGGGCGAGCAGGGTCAGAACATCTTGCGCGCCAAGGGCATCATCGACGTGGACGGCGAGGACCGCCGCCTGGTTTTCCAGGCCGTGCACATGATTCTGGAAGGCGACCTTCAGCAGCCCTGGGGCGACAAGGAACGCCGCTGGAGCCGCGCCGTCTTCATCGGCCGCGACCTCAACGAGGCCGAACTGAAGGCCGGGTTCGAGGCCTGCGCGGCATGAACCCGCCGCCCAGAGCGAGGGTCGAGGCCAAGGTGATCTACGGCACGCCCGAGTTCGAGATCGTCAAGAGCGGCGACCACGTGCGCTGCGCCGTCTCGGGCGCGGTCATCCCGCTGGACATGCTCAACTACTGGAGCGTGGAACTGCAGGAAGCCTACGCCTCGGGCGCTCTGATGACCCAGCGCTGGGTCGAGACGCATAAATAGAACGCGCACCCTCTCCCGGCGGGAGAGGGCTTGAGGCTCGGAGAGCCGCAGGCGATCCGCAAGCCGAAAGGGTGAGGGGGTTGTCCTTTCAGTCGGCGTAAGCCGTTGCGCGGCGGCCTTTGGCCGACTTCGACCGCCAACCCTCACCCTTTCGCGCAAGGGCGACGGCGTTGCCGCCGCGCGCTCAAGCCCTCTCCTATCGGGAGAGGGTTTTCAGCCAGTCCGTCATCACTTTCGCCAACACTTCCGGCTGCTCCAGCGGGATCATATGGCCGCTGTCGGCGACGTGAACCAGCGTCGAGCCCGCGATCCCGCGATGCAGTTCCTCGGCCTCATCCATTCCGCGTAGCCGGTCGGCGTCCGCCGCCACGATCAGGGTCGGCTGATGAATCTCGCCCAGCCGGTCGAGGTCGCCGGCGCGGGCCATGGCCGACTGGCGATGGAAGACCTCGCCGCCCAGTCGCAGGCCCATGTCGCGCACCCGCGCGATCATTGCTTCGTCCCCGGCCAGATCGGGATGCAGGGACGAGACGATGGCCGGACGGCTCAGGCCCTTGAACGCCTTGGGGGCGGCCTTGAGCGCCGAACGGCGTTGGCGGATCAGTTCCTCGGTGTCGCCACGCGCCGAGGTGGCGATCAGGATCAGGGCCGCGACCCGGTCCGGCGCGATGCGCGCCAGTTCGCGCGCCACATAGCCGCCCATCGAAAAGCCCACGGCGACGAAGCGATCGGGCGCATCGCTCAGGATGGCGGCGGCCATGCTCTCGATGTCCTCGCCTCGGCTCAGGTCGGTGGCGACCAGAGGCCCGAACGGGGCGAGGTCATCGGCCATGGCGTCCCACAGGGTGGCGTCGGCCATGAAGCCGGGGATGAGCAGCAGGATCATGGGCCTCTCTATAGGCCCAAGTCGGCGTGCGGCGCGACAGACGCGATGCAGGAGGCTATGAGGCGCGTCTGACTTTTCCTGCCTTGCGTGAGCCGCCATGCCGACCTTCTCCTTCGACGCCCAGGTCACCGCCGCCCTGTTCGACAAGACGGGCGCCATTTTCGCTCTGGGCGACGGCTCGGTGCGCTTCGAGAACGGCGCCCGCAGCGAGGTCCATGACGGGGCCGTTTTGTGCGCCGGCGTCCACCCCTCGGGCGAGGGGATCGTCACCGGCGGCGATGACGGCAAGGTGGTGTGGAGCCGCGAGGGCGAGAGCGTCGTCCTGGCTACCGCAAAAGGACAATGGATCGACGCCATCGACGCCTCGGCCGAGAGCGGCCTGATCGCCTTTTCGGCGGGGCGCACCCTGTCGGTGATCGACAGCAAGGACGTGGCCTTCCGCCGCGACTTCCAGCACGAACGCACGGTTTCGGGCGTGGCCTTCGATCCCAAGGGGCGCCGCATCGCCACCTCGACCTATGGCGGGGCCTGGCTGTGGTATGCTCGCATCGAGCAGCAGCAGCCGGTCAAGATGGCCTGGGCGGGCTCGCACCTGATGGTCGGCTTCTCGCCCGACGGCGCCTTCGTCGTCACCGCCATGCAGGACAATCAGATGCATGGCTGGCGTCTGAAGGATCAGAAGAACATGCGGATGGGCGGCTATCCGTCCAAGATCAAGAGCTTCGCCTTCCTGGCCAAGGGCCAGCTTCTGGCCACCGCCGGCGCCCAGGGCGTGGTGCTGTGGCCCTTCATCGGCGCCAACGGCCCGATGGGCCGCGAGGCGACCGAGATCGGCTTCGACGAATCCACCCTGATCGCCCAGGTCGCCGCGGCGCCTGCGCACGGTCGCCTGGCGGCGGGTTTGGAGGACGGCCGCGTCTGGTGGGCCGATCCGGCGGGGCAGGGGCTGGACTTCATCAGGAAGGACAAGGGGGCGCCCATCGTCGCCCTGGCCATGAGTTCGGGCGCGGCTCGCGTCGCCTGGGCCGACGAGGACGGTCAGGCGGGCGTGGTCTCGCTCTGAGATCGCGCTTGCGCTGAAGCTTGAGCCCGGCAGGATGGCGTCATGACCCGTGCGAAGACCCGCAAGCGGCGCCCGCTGCTGACCCTGCTGCTGATCCTGGCTCTGATCCCGATCGGCGGGGTGGTGCTGCACCGCTTCGTGCCGCCGCTGTTCACCATCCTGATGGTCCAGCAGGCGGTCGCCGGGCACGGCATGGACTATCGCTGGCGGTCGCTGGACCACATCTCGCCGCGTCTGGTGGAGGCGGTGATCGCCGCCGAGGACGCCCGCTTCTGTCAGCACCATGGCTTTGACGTCGAGGCCATCCAGAAGGCGCTGGAGGCCAATGAGCGCGCCGAGCAGCGGGGTTCGGGCAAGGTGCGGGGCGGCTCGACCATCAGTCAGCAGACGGCCAAGAACGTCTTCCTCTGGCCCGGCCGCGACTGGGTCCGCAAGGGGCTGGAGACCGGCTATACGGGCCTGATCGAACTGGTCTGGGGTAAGCGCCGGATCATGGAGATGTATCTGAACGTCGCCGAGTGGGCGCCGGGCGTCTATGGCGCCGAGGCTGCTTCGCGTCACTGGTTTGGAAAGAGCGCCGAGAACCTGACGGCCCGCGAGGCCGCTCGTCTGGCCGCCATCCTGCCCAGCCCGCGCCGCTACAAGGCGGCCTCGCCCGGCCCCTATGTTCGCCGCCGGGCCAGCCGCATCCAGGCCGCCATGGGCACGGTGCGCGAGGCGGGGCTGGACCGCTGCGTCAACCGCTAAGGCGGCGTTAACCGTCAGCATAGAGCCAAGCCTTAACCGAACCGCGTCACGATCCGCCGGAATGCGGGCCTGCGCCCGTCGCGGATTTCAGGGTGCGATAGCGGTGACGAACGGGCTGACGAAGGGGATGAACCGGCTGGCGCATGCCGTACGGCGCTTTGCAGCGCGCTTCGCCAGGGGCGCAGGCGGCAATGTGGCCATGCTGTTCGCCCTGGCTTTGCCGGTGCTGCTCATGGTGTCGCTCGGCGCCATCGACATCCACCAGGCGTCCAAGGTGAAGGCCGACCTGCAGGATGCGCTGGACGCCGCGGCTCTGGCGGCGGCGCGGTCGAAATACACCACCGATAGTGATCTGGACCGGATCGGTTTGGCGGCGCTGCAGGCCAATATGCCAGCCTACTTCAAGACGGATGGGGACGGCGTCCTGCTCCGCGATGAAGCCAGTTTCACTCTGGTGGACAACAGAATTGTCGCCGACGCCCGTGTGGATGTGAAGGTCCTGGTCGCCAATATCATCCTGCCGCCCTACGGCCAGATCCTGGATGACTACCTGCCGGTAGGAAGCCGCTCGGAGGTTCTGCGCGCCTCGCGCAACGTCGAGGTGGCGCTGGTGCTCGACATCACCGGTTCGATGGCCGACGGCGGCGCCTTGGCCAGCCTGAAGGACGCGGCCAAGGAATTGGTCGGCATCGTGGTTCAGAAGGAGCAGGAACCCTTCACTTCTCGTGTTGCCCTGGTCCCCTACTCGATGGGCGTGAACCTAGGATCCTACGCTGACAAGGTGCGCGGACCGTTGCAGGGAGTTAAGGATATTAAATCTGCCGGTTGGGGTGACAGCAGTAAGAACATTTCACAGATTTCGTCCGGAACTTTTACATCGACCGACCATGGTCTTAAAGAAAACGAATACATCTATGTCAGCGGTGTTAAGAATGCTTCCAGCGGTTTAAATAATTCTATCCACCGGGTGTCCTATGTGAGTGGTAATACATTCAAGTTGTCGAATTATTCTCGGAGCGGATCGGGCGGAACATTCCGACGTTGTTGGGCGGCGAACTGCGATGTGGTGGTGACAACCTTGACCGCCCATACCCTTTCAACCGGGGATCGCGTAAAAATGTCCGGTGTCCAGGGCATGACGGCCCTGAACAGCAACAATAACCCCTATTTTCTGGTCGCCAAGATTTCCGACGACCAGTTCAGCGTCGGCCTCAAGGGGCCGGATCAAGCCGCCTACAGCCGCGGCGGCACGGTTCAGTGCGGCTATGACGGCTGTACCGAGCGGTATTTCATCGGTCGGAACAGTGCGACGGCAGTTAGGGAGCTTCCGTCCAGCACCTGCGTCAGTGAACGTCTTTGGACCGTCCGGAACAACAGAGGCGAACTGATTCCAACCGATCGGACCCCAGATGTGAACGATTGGGTTGGCCGCAACTATCCACATTCCGGCAATCGTTGCCTGAGCAATCAGATCACGCCCTTGACCCATTTGGTCGACACCAAGGACGGGGTGAACGATCAGATTGACGCCTATCAAGCGGCCGGCTCCACAGCAGGTCAGATTGGCATCGAATGGGGGTGGTATGCGGTCTCGCCGAACTTCAACTCGATCTGGCCAGCGGCCAGCGCGCCCAATGACTATGAGCCGTCGAAAACCCTGAAGGCGGTGGTGCTCATGACGGACGGGGAGTTCAACAACCCCTATTGCCAGGGGGTGATTTCCAAGGACGCGCCGACTAAAGGGTCAGGCGATACCAATTATCAGATCAATTGCAGCGCGCCGAACGGCACTCCCTTCGCTCAATCCGTGGCTCTGTGCGACGCGATGAAGAGGGAGGGGATCGTCGTCTATACCGTCGGCTTCAACCTGAGCACCGCCATTGGAGGGCCGGGTGTCGATACTGCGCGCGAGGTCATGCAGGCCTGCGCCACCAGCACCGGTCACTTCTTCACACCGAACAAGAACACAGATCTGTCTGAGGCTTTCAAGGCGATTGGCCGGGACATCACCCGACTGCGCATCGCTCGCTGACGCGGGTGAGCGGACAAGCAAAAAGGGCCGGCGGATCGCTCCGCCGGCCCTTCTTCCTTGTGGCGATGCGCCGATCCGTCAGATCAGGCGGATCTCCTTGAGGCGCTCCATCAGGAAGTCCTCGGCCAGGATGGTCTTGCCCGCATAGCGGTCGGGGTTTTCCGCGGTGATGGTCGAGGGCAGGGTCTCGATCGGGAAGTCCGGGTTGAAATGCAGGAAGAAGGGCGTCGAATAGCGGGCGAAGCCGCGACGCTCGGGGGCCGGGTTGACCACGCGGTGCGTCGTCGACGGCAGGACGTGGTTGGTCAGGCGCTGCAGCATGTCGCCGATATTGACCACCAGGGCGCCGGCGGGCGGGGCGATGTCCAGCCACTCGCCATCGGCGTCCTTGAGCTGCAGACCGGCCTCTTCGGCGCCCAGCAGCAGGGTGATGACGTTGATGTCCTCATGGGCGCCCGCGCGCACGCCCGGCGCGTCGGCGGGAACCGGCGGATAGTGCAGCATGCGCAGGACGCTGTTGCCCAGTTCGACCTTGTCCTCGAAATAGTCGTCGCCCAGCTTCATGTAGCGGGCGATGGCCTTGAGGATCTTGCGACCCAGCTGATCCAGGGCGTCGAACATGCCGTAAAGGTGGCTCTGGAAGCCCTCGATCTCGGTCGGCCAGACATTGTCGCGCATGTATTTGCGATAGGGGTGGCCTTCCGGCAGTTCGCGACCGACGTGCCAGAATTCCTTCAGGTCCACGGCGGCGGCGCCCTTGGCGGCTTCGACGCCGAAGGGGGTCAGGCCGCGCGCGCCGCCCGTGCCGGCCTGGTGATACTGGCGCTTTACGTCTTCCGGCAGGGCGAAGAAGGCCTTGGCGTCGGCGATGGCGGCGTCGATGGTCGGCTGGTCCAGGCCGTGGTCGGCGATGACGGCGAAACCGTAGCGCGAGAAGGAGGCGCCCAGGGCGTCGGCGAAGGCCTGGAAGTCGGCGTCATAGCCCTGCATCGACACGGGGACGATGGCGCGGGTCTTGGTCTTGTCCTCGGCGGAGGATGCGGTCAGCGATGAGCTCACGGGCGGTTCATGCCTCTGAATGAAAATATGGCGGCTTCCATACGCCTTGCCGGAACAAATTGGCAGTCCGGCGCCCTTTCGGCTTGGCGGCTGACCTTTGACTCTCAAGCCTGGCTGTTGTGGTGTGGCGGTTCAGTCAGAATGGAGGGACCCCATGGACGCACGCTCGCAGCCCGAACCGCCGAAGGGCGAGGGGGTGTGGACCCTTCTTCAAAGCCGGACCGACCGTAGTTTCTGGCAGCAGACCCGCACCTTGGCGCCCGGGCGGTCTCTGACCTGGTTCGTCATCGCGCGTCCGCCCGAACAACTGAGCTATGACAGTTTTGACGAGGCCGAGGCCATGTTCCGAGCGATGGACGAGGACTGAGGCGGGTCAGACAGGACGAAGGCCCCGCGGGTGCTCCGCGAGGCCTTCGATGGTGGAGCTTAGCGGAGTCGAACCGCTGACCTCTTGCATGCCATGCAAGCGCTCTACCAACTGAGCTAAAGCCCCGCGCCTTGCGGCTTGGGTATGGACCGGCGAACCGGGGTAGAATGGACGAAGGCCCCGCGGGATTTCCGCAGGGCCTTCGATGGTGGAGCTTAGCGGAGTCGAACCGCTGACCTCTTGCATGCCATGCAAGCGCTCTACCAACTGAGCTAAAGCCCCGAACCTTTCGGTCGGCCTCGCCGGAGATTTGCGGCCCCGGCGAGGGGCGGAAACTATGTCAGGCCTTTTGAGAGATCAAGCCGCTCTGACAACTTTTTTTCCGCTTATTTTTCCGACCCTTGGTATCAGTCGTCGTCGCGCGACGGCTTGACGATCTCGTCGTCGAGGTTGTCGTCGTCCTCGTCTTCGATGAAGGGCACCGAGTCATCGTCGTCGTCGCCCAGGGCGTCGTCGTCGTCGCCGTCCGAGGAGCCCATGCCGGCGTCGTCGCTGGGCTCGGCGTCGTCATCGTCGTCGGGCGTCAGGATCGGCTCATGGCCATCCTCGTCGATTTCAGGCGTCGAGGCTTCGGTGTCTTCTTCCTCGTCGTCGCCGTCGGCGGCCTTGTCGGCGACCTGATCCTCGGCCTCGTCATCGGCGGCGAAGCCGGGGCCCGTGCGGCCGCGAACGCGACGGTTGCGCAGGGCTTCTTCAAGCGGATCGAACTCGGTGTCGCACTTGGGGCAGTGCGCCGGACGACGGTTCAGGTCGTAGAATTTGGCCTGGCAGTTCGGGCAGACCTGCTTTTGGCCCAGTTCGGGTTTGGCCACGGGATTACCTTCGCAGGAGTTGAATTTCGGAATTAGGCCGGCTCCCTTGCCACCCAAGGGGGCCGCTGTCAAAAGCCTTCTTGTCCGCTTAGCGCGGCCGTTCCTGAACAATCGGAGTTTTTGGCCAGGTGACCGCCTCTTCGACCCTGACTGCGCGCCCTGTTTCCGCATCCCTGAAGGGGGCCGTGCGCGCGCCGGGCGACAAGTCCATGTCGCACCGCTCGCTGATCTTCGGCGGCATGGCCGAGGGCGTGACCGAGATCGAGGGCCTGCTGGAGGGCGACGACATCCTGGCCACGGCGCGTGCGGTCGAGGCCCTTGGCGCGACCGTGGAGCGGCTGGGCGAGGGGCGCTGGCGCGTGACCGGGCAGGGCGGGTTCACGACCCCGGCTTCTGTCATCGACTGCGGCAACGCCGGGACCGGGGTGCGCCTGCTGATGGGCGCCGCCGCCGGCTACGACCTTAGCGCCACCTTTGACGGCGACGCCTCGCTGAGGAAGCGACCGATGAAGCGCGTCACCGGGCCGCTGGCCGACATGGGCGCGCGTTTCGACTGGGACGCGGCCGAGGATCGCGTGCCCCTGACCCTGCACGGCGGAAGCCTGAGCGGCATTGAATATGTGCAGACGGTGGCCTCGGCCCAGATCAAGTCGGCCATCCTGCTGGCCGGGCTGAACGCGGCGGGCGAGACTGTCGTGGTGGAGCCGGAGAAAAGCCGCGACCACACCGAGCGGATGCTGCGCGCCTTTGGCGCGACGGTGGACGTGACCGAGGAGGGCGATGGCTGGCGCATTCGCCTGCAGGGCGGGCAGAAACTGGCCGGAACCGCCGTGGCCGTGCCGGGCGATCCGTCCTCGGCGGCCTTCCCCCTGGCGGCGGCCCTGATCGTTCCGGGGGCTGAGGTCACGGTCGAAGGCGTCATGCTGAACCCGCAGCGCACCGGCCTGTTCGACACCTGGATCGAGATGGGCGCCGACCTGACCATCTCCAACCGCCGCGTCAGCGGGGGCGAGGACGTGGGCGACATCACCGCCCGCTATTCGGCGCTCAAGGGCGTCGTCGTGCCGGAAGACCGCGCCGCCTCTATGATCGACGAGTATCCCATCCTGTCGGCGGTCGCCGCCTATGCCGAGGGCCGCACCATCATGCGCGGCATCGGCGAGATGCGGGTCAAGGAAAGCGACCGGATTTCGCTCATGGTCGCCGGCCTGAGCGCCTGCGGCGTCGCGGTGGAGGAAGAGGCCGAGGGCTTCATCGTCACCGGCGGCCCCGTGAAGGGCGGCGCGACCGTGGCCACCGCCCATGATCACCGCATCGCCATGAGCCACCTGATCCTCGGCCTGGCCGCCGAGCAGCCTGTCTCGGTGCTGGACCCGGAAATGATCGCCACCAGCTTCCCCGGCTTCGTCGCGATGATGAACGGCCTGGGCGCGGACATCGGATGAGGGCGTCTGGATCGGCCGTACGCATGCCCTGGCTGGGTCATGTCGTCGCGGCCGGTCTTCTCGGCGTCCTGCTGTGGATCGGCGGGCGCGAACTGATCGAGATCGTTCAGAGCGGCTGGTTGCCGGGCCGAAAAGGGCCGGGCCTGAGCGCCGGCGATCATCCGGTCGCCTTCTGGGGCATGATCGTCTTCATCGGCGCGGGGTTGGCATGCTGCGCCGGCGTGGCGACGGTCTGCGCGTGGTCGGCCTTTCGTGCGCTCTTCGGGCGGGAGCGGTCGCATTGACGGGGCCTCGCGGCGTCAACACGCCCGCATCCAGGCCCCTGCCGGCGCATGTCGTTTTCAGGGCGATAGGCGCCGGTCTGCTGGTTCTGTGTCTGAGCTTTTTGCTGTTCGCGCTCGGCTTTTTCGTCGAAGGCCTGTCGGACCTTTCGGACGGCCGCATGAACGGTCACGCGGCCCTGGACCTGTCGGAGGCCGTCGCTGTCGAGCGCTTCTGGCGTCGTATCGGGATCATGCTGGGATCGAGTGCGGTTCTGCTGGTTTTCGCGCTCGGATGTTTCCGGATCGCTTGCGTCCTGAGGCCGAAGCCGTGAGAAGCAACGGACACGCCCGGCGGGCCGTGAAGGAAATATCGATTTGAACAAGCATCTTGTCATCGCCGTCGATGGCCCCGCCGCCTCGGGCAAGGGGACGATCGCGGCGCGTCTGGCGACGCACTACGGCCTGCCGCATCTGGACACCGGCCTGCTGTATCGCGCCGTCGGTCTGGCGGTGCTGGACGCAGGACAGGATCTGGGCGACGCGGCCGCGGCTGAGGCGGCGGCCCTGTCGCTGGACCTCGCCGGCCTGTCGAATAATCCGCGCCTGACCGAGCGTCATGCGGGCGAGGCGGCCAGCCGGGTCGCCAGCCATCCGGGCGTGCGCGCCGCCCTGCTGAAGTTGCAGCAGGACTTCGCCAGCCAACCTGGCGGGGCGGTTCTGGACGGTCGCGACATCGGCACGGTCATCGCCCCGGACGCGGTGGCCAAGCTCTATGTCACCGCCACTCCCGAGGTCCGCGCCGAGCGTCGCTGGAAGCAGCTGACGGCGCGGGGGCAGGACATCGCTTTCGCAGACATGCTGGAGGACATCCGTCGTCGCGACGAACGGGATTCTGGTCGGGATTCCGCCCCCATGGTCCAGGCCGAGGACGCGGTCTTGCTGGACACGACCGATCTGGGTATAGAAGCCGCCTTCGATGCGGCCCGCCGTATCGTCGAGGCGGCGCGCGTCCGGGCCGGGGTTTAGACCTTGGCTGGACAAATCCAACGCTCCTGACCTCGGCTGCCGCGGGCGTACTGGCTTTATTTGTTTGCGCCCCTTGCGCCAGCCTCGCGTCCTGACGACCTGATTTTCCCTTTCTATCTCTTTATCCACCCGCGCGGGGCCATTCGGTCGCGCGCCTCAACCCCAGAGCTACATGACCGACACCCATAACCCCTCGCGTGACGATTTCGCCGCGCTGCTCGACGAACAACTGCAGGGTCGCGACCTTGGCGAAGGCCAGGTCGTTCACGGCCGCGTCGTCGGCATCGAGAAAGACATCATCATCATCGACGTCGGTCTGAAGACCGAAGGTCGCATCCCGGCCCGTGAATTCGGCATCGGCGAAGGCGCCGTCATCCCGAAGGTCGGCGACAACGTCGAAGTCTACCTGGAACGCGTCGAGAACGCCCTGGGTGAAGCCGTCATCAGCCGCGACAAGGCTCGCCGCGAAGAAGCCTGGACCCGTCTGGAAGTCGTCTTCGCCGAAGGTCAGCCGGTCAACGGCGCCATCGTCGGTCGCGTCAAGGGCGGCTTCACCGTCGACCTGGGCGGCGCCTCGGCCTTCCTGCCCGGCTCGCAAGTCGACATCCGCCCGGTGCGCGACGTCGGCCCGCTGATGGGCAAGGAACAGCCCTTCGCCATCCTGAAAATGGACCGTCCGCGCGGCAACATCGTCGTCTCGCGTCGCGCCATCCTGGAAGAAGCCCGCGCTGAGCAGCGCACGGAGCTGGTCGGCCAGCTGCAAGAGGGCGAAGTCCGCGAAGGCGTGGTCAAGAACATCACCGACTACGGCGCCTTCGTCGACCTGGGCGGCATCGACGGCCTGCTGCACGTCACCGACATGTCGTGGAAGCGCGTCTCGCATCCGTCGCAAGTCCTGGCCGTCGGCGACACCGTCAAGGTCCAGATCGTCAAGATCAACCCGGACACCCAGCGCATCTCGCTCGGCATGAAGCAGCTGCAGTCGGATCCGTGGGACGGCGTCGAAGCCAAGTACCCGGTCAACGCCAAGTACACCGGCCGCATCACCAACATCACCGACTACGGCGCCTTCGTGGAGCTGGAAGCCGGCGTTGAAGGCCTGGTGCACGTCTCGGAAATGTCCTGGACCAAGAAGAACGTCCACCCTGGCAAGATCGTCTCGACCTCGCAGGAAGTGGAAGTCATCGTCCTGGACGTCGACAGCGCCAAGCGCCGCATCTCGCTGGGCCTGAAGCAAGCCCAGAACAACCCGTGGGAAGCCTTCGTCGAGGCTCACCCGGTCGGTTCGACCGTCGAGGGCGAAGTCAAGAACGCCACCGAGTTCGGCCTGTTCGTCGGCCTGGACAACGACATCGACGGCATGGTCCACCTGTCGGACCTGGACTGGAACGTGTCGGGCGAAGAAGCCATCCAGCGTTACCGCAAGGGTGAGACGATCAAGGCCAAGGTGCTGGACGTCGACATCGAGAAGGAACGCGTCTCGCTGGGCGTCAAGCAACTGGGCGGCGACCCGATGGAAGGCGACGTCTACAAGCGCGGCCAGCAAGTCACCGTCACGGTGACGGCGGTTGAAACCGGCGGCATCGAAGTCAAGTTCGGTGAAGACGACGCGCCGGTCACGGCCTTCGTCCGCAAGTCGGACCTGTCGCGCGACCGCAACGAGCAACGTCCGGAACGCTTCGCCGTCGGCGATCGCGTCGACGCCATGATCACGGGCATCGACAAGGCCACGCGCCGCGTCTCGGTGTCGGTCAAGGCGCTGGAAATGAAGGACGAGGCCGAGGCCATCGAACAGTTCGGTTCGTCGGACTCGGGCGCTTCGCTGGGAGACATCCTGGGCGCCGCGCTTCGCGAGAAGGCCGGTTCGAAGGAATAATCTTCCTCATCGACCAGAAAACGGGGCGGCTGGAGCGATCCAGCCGCCTTTTTTCTTGCGCCCGAGGCAAGAACCCGCACCAATGGCGAGGCTAGCCCGTGAGAATCGTTCCTAATCCGACGAGACCCCTTTCTTCCTGCGGCGTCAGACGGTTAGGGTGCGGACCTGAACGGAAGCGACTGCATCTGAAACAGCCACGGGCGGGGGCCTGAATGATCAAGTCTGAACTGATCGAGAAGCTGGCGGCCGAGAACATCCACCTGACCCACGCCGAGGTGGAGCGGGTCGTCAACGTCATCCTGGGTCAGATGACCGAGGCCCTGTCCGACGGCGGCCGGGTCGAACTGCGCGGTTTCGGCGCCTTTTCGGTGCGCAGCCGCCCGGCGCGGGTCGGGCGCAATCCCCGCACGGGCGAAACCGTGGAAGTTCCGGCCAAGGCCGTGCCCTTTTTCAAGAGCGGCAAGGAACTTCGTGAGCGCCTGAACGCTTCTGGCGACGCCTGAACGAAAGACTGATCCATGAGCCTGTTTTCCGAATTCCGCGAGTTCGCCGCCCGCGGCAACGTCGTCGACCTGGCGGTCGGCGTCATCATCGGCGCCTCGTTCGGCAAGATCGTCACCAGCCTGGTCGATCAGGTGGTGATGCCGCCGATCGGTCTGCTGCTGGGCAAGGTCGACTTTTCCAAGATGGAATGGGTTCTGGTGCCCGAAAATCCGGCCACCGAGGCCGTCGAGAAGGTGGCGATCCAGTACGGCGCCTTCATCAACACCCTGATCCAGTTCCTGATCGTGGCCTTCGTGGTCTTCCTGGCGGTCAAGGGCATCAACAAGCTGCGCCGCGAGCAGCCGGCCGAACCGGCCGCTCCTACCCCGACCGAAGCCCTGCTGGCCGAGATCCGCGACGAACTGAAGGCTCGCCCCTAACCGAGGGCGCCGGCCTTGGACTCGATCGGCGCGGCCTTGTCGGCGAACCATCGCCTCGCAGTCGCGGCCGGTCGTGCGGGCAGGGGACGCACACAGAACGAATAATCGCCGTCGAACGGGGTAGGGCGCCAGTCGTCGGCGCCCTCGACGTCGGGGGCGAAGGCGACATGGCAATGCCCCCAGCCGCCCTCGCGTCGCGCCCTGCGCGCCAGGGCGCCCAGGTCGTGCAGGGTGCTTTCCGTGACGACCTGCAGCCTGACCTTGGCGGCGCCGAGGGTCGGAGCGATCTGCAGCAGGGCGGCGAGCAGGGCCGGGATGGCGGCCCTGTCGTGATCCAGCGCCTCCAGGTCGAGGATTTCCAATGTGGGCGGCTCGATCGAATTGCCCTTGCTAAGCAGGGCCAGGGCGTGACCGGTGATCTCGCCGTCCCGTCGCCGCGCCAGATGCAGGGGCTGCACGCTGAGGTCGGGGTCCGACAGTCGCCAGCGCATCATGGCGGGGCTGCGGTCCGCCGTCACGCGCCCCTGGGCCTGCAGCGCCGTCCAGAAGCGACCATAGGGCGACGAGTCGGAGAGGTCGCTCAGGCCCATGACCCCGTCCGCGAAGGTCAGGCTCTCTACCGGTCGCGCGGCACGGCGCGGCGGCATCAACTGTTCTCCGAGCCAGCGCGCGGCGCGCGGCTCCCGCGCCACCAGAGCCCGCAGGCCCCGGCTGTAGAGGCAGGCGGCGGGGTTGATGATCCACGACAGCTTCTGTGCGTGGGTCCTGGTCGGCCAGGCGACCATGCCGAACTTTCGATACAGGGGGCTGGAGCGGGCGTTGGCGTTGAGGGTGTAGCGAAGGAAGCAGCCAGGCTGGGCCATGAAGGTGCTGATCAGGTCGCGACTGCGGCCCTTCTGTTCGGGCGGGACGATGACGGAAAAGCCCGTCGCGCCGAAAAGGGGGCGCTCGCCGATCCAGAACCGCTGGATGAAGTTGCCGAGGAAGGCGGCGGGTCGACCCTCGGCGTCCTCCACCACCCAGCCGGCAGGCGCGGACAGGGCGGCGCGGGCGGGATTGCTCTCCAGCCAGCGCCAGCCCTCAAGGGACCGTTCGGGCCACCAGACGCGGCGGTGCAGGGCGTTGACGTCGGGCACGTCGGCGGGCCGGAAGCGACGAACAGTCATGAGCGTCTGACCTTTCCAAAGGCGGGGACACCGTGAACACAAATCCTAGTTGCGTGAGTCAGGCCTGCATCGCCCAAACAATCTGCAGTTGAGTTGTCGGGGCTGACAAATGCGTCATTGCGATGACGGGTCGCGGCGTTAACGCTTGTTCCCGTGGCCCTGCCGTGCTGTTTCTCCGCCCTTAATGCGCCAGTCAGGGCGTAGCAGTTGGGAGAACGCCGTTGAGCACGACGGATGGGGGGCGCGCGTTTGGAACGCGCTCGCGAGACCTGCGAAGGAACGGCGCTGATGCGCTCTTCGCCATGATGAACCGAACCGGGGGGCGCTGGGCATGAACGTCGTCATCGCCATCGGTCTGATCATCACCTTCCTCACGGGCGTGCCCGTGTTGATGCAGATCCTGAAGAACCACCCGCGTGGACTGATCATCCTGTTCTTCGCGGAGATGTGGGAGCGCTTCTCCTACTACGGGATGCGGGGCATCCTGATCTTCTTCCTGACGCAGCACTTCCTGTTCGACGACGCCATGGCGGGGTCGACCTACGGCTCCTACACCTCGCTGGTCTATCTGCTGCCGCTGCTGGGCGGGATCATGGCCGACCGTTTCATCGGCACGCGCAAGGCCGTGGCCTTCGGCGCCCTGCTGCTGGTCGC
Organism: Brevundimonas sp. CEF1; assembly: GCF_051353055.1. Lineage (NCBI taxonomy): Bacteria > Pseudomonadati > Pseudomonadota > Alphaproteobacteria > Caulobacterales > Caulobacteraceae > Brevundimonas > Brevundimonas sp. CEF1. Next base: position 2,888,989 of record NZ_CP195593.1, on the reverse strand, counting down.
TGGTCACGCCATGATGGCCTTCGAGGGCCGGCCGGCCACCGAGACCCTGGCCTATGCCGGTCAGACCTATGAGATCGCGGCTGAAGGCCGCGGCGCCGCGCGCGAAGTCGGCATCGTCATCGACGGCCAGAAGTACGCCTTCGGTCCGGCCGAAGGCGGCGGCCTGGCGATTGAAAACCTGCCGCAAGGCGCGGCCCTTCCGGCGACGCTCCCGGCGGGCGAGTACAAGATCGAGGCCACCCGCGACATGGCGGGCGTCAACGTCTTCTATCTGGCGGTTTCGCTGATCATCATGGGCGTGGGCTTCCTCAAGCCCAATATCTCGACCATCGTCGGGCAGCTCTATCCTCAGGGCGACCCGCGCCGCGACTCGGGCTTCACCCTCTACTACTACGGCATCAACCTCGGCGCCTTCTGGGCCGCCGTGCTGTGCGGCTATCTTGGCCAGACGGTCGGCTGGTGGGCGGGCTTCGGCCTGGCCGGCGTCGGCATGGCCTTGGGCTGGGTCGTTTTCGTCCTGGGCAAGCCGCTGCTGCAGGGCAAGGGCGAGCCGCCCAACCCACAGGCGCTCAAGGCGCCGATGCTGGGTCCGATCAACCGCGAGTGGGGCATCTATCTGCTCAGCATTCTCGGCGTCGGCGTCGTCTGGTTCATGGTCCAGCGCAACGCCCTGGTCGGCACGGTCCTGACCGCGGCGACCCTCGCCTCTTTGGCCTTCATCCTCTACGTCATCATCAAGGTCTGCCAGACCCGCGCCCAGCGCGAACGCATGATGCTGGCCGTCGTTCTGATCTTCGGCTCGGTGGTCTTCTTCACCCTGTTCGAACAGGCCGGCACCTCGCTGAACCTGTTCGCCGACCGTAACGTGGACCTCAGCCTGACGCCGACGGCGATGCAGTTCCTGGGCGTCACCATTGGCACCCCGGCGCAGCTGGCGGCGGCGGGCATTACGCCCTCGGGCTTCTGGATCGACGCTACGGTGACCGCGGCCCAGACCCAGTCGTTCAACGCCGGCTTCATCCTGATCTTCGCGCCGATCTTCGCGGCCCTGTGGGCCTTCCTCGGCAAGCGCGGCCTGGACCCGAACCCGACGTTGAAGTTCGGCCTGGGCCTGATCCAGGTCGGCCTCGGCTTCATGGTCGTGGTCTGGGGCGCCGGCATGGCCAACTCGGCCTTCCAGATGCCGATCGTGCTGCTGGGTCTGCTCTACATGCTGCATACGACGGGCGAGCTGTTCCTGTCGCCGGTCGGCCTGTCGGAGATCACCAAGCTGTCCATGCCTTCGGTCGTCAGCTTCATGATGGCTGTCTGGTTCCTGGCCTCGTCCATCGCCCAGTTCGTGGGCGGCTGGATCGCCGGTCTGGCCGGCACCGAGACCGTCGGCGGCCAGGTGCTGGACCCAGGTCTGGCCCTGCGCACCTCGCTGGATATCTTCGAGAAGCTGGGCTGGGGCGGCATGATCATCGGAGCGGCCTTCATCCTGGTCAGCTTCTTCATCAAGGGCTGGTCCAACGGCGCCAACAGCGCCAGCGGTCATCCCGGTCCGGACCTGACCGACCGCGGTCAGGAAGACCAGAACATCGCCCGACCGCTGAACCCCTAGGGGCGGCGCTCGAGACAGGAAGAAGGGCGGCGTCTCGCAGGAGGCGCCGCCCTTTTCAGTTGGTCCGGGGGAAGCCCGCGTTGTCCTCTCCGGGGTTGGGGCGACCGGAGAGGCGCGGGTTCTTGCTCTTGATCCTCAGAAGGTCTTGCGCAGGCGGATCTGCCAGAAGGTGCGTGGATCAATGAAGCGGGTTTCGACATATTGGACGGGGCGGGCGTCGCGGTCGGCGAAGACGGTGCGGGTGACGTCGAAGTCGTTCCAGATATTGACCTGGCCGCGGATCGACAGGGTCGGCGTCGGCTTGTACTCGGCCCACAGCTCATAATAGTCGGTGCCGCGCCAGCCCGAGATCTGGTCCGGCTGATAGCCCTTCTGTCCCAGCAGGGGGATCCAGGCGCCGCCCCACTGTAGCTTCCATGACGTGATGTCCTGCTGGAAGGTGATGGTCGCCTGGCTGGCGCGCACGTCCGAGATGGGGCGCTTCTCGCCGGTGGTGGGGTCGGTGACCTCGGTCTTGTTCCAGGTGTTGCGGAAGCCGAACTTGCCGCCCGAGACCCCCAGCTTGTCGGTGGGGATGGTCACGTTCAGGACCAGTTGATCCAGCGTGCCGTCGCCGATGTTGCCGACCGCCGCCAGGCCGCCGTCCAGAGGGATCAGGTCAATGGCGTTGCTGATCTCGTCGTGGCGCAGGCCGATGCTGACGATGCCCTCGCCCCAGAAGCGCTTCTCATAGGTGGCCTCGGCGACCCAGCGCGATTCCGGCTCCAGGTTCACATTGCCGCCAAAGACGTTCTCGTCGGCGAACTCGGCCGAGGCGGCGAAGTCGCCGAAGTCCAACTGGCCGACGGTGCGCTCCAGCCGCAGGCGCAGCTGGTTGTTGGGCATGGGCGTCCAGGTGGCCAGGATGCGCGGCTTGGCGAAGAAGAAGCTCTTTTCCTGAGAGGCGTCGCCGGACTGGCTGATGGTGGAGGACTCCAGCCGCAGGCCGCTTTCCAGCGTCCACTTGGGATTGATCCGCCAGGTGGCCTTGCCGAACAGTTCGCCGCGCGTCTCCTCGACCTTGACCGAGGCCGAGGGCAGAGGCACCGCGACGCCGCCGACCGTGTAGGCCTGATCGACCTCAAGCATGTTGTAAGCGATCTCGCCGCCGCCTTCGAAATCCATGGCCGGCGAGCGTTCGTAGCGCACCAGTCCGCGCAGGATGGTCTCGGATGAGTTTCCATCGGCGTTGAACAGTTGCTCGGGCTCATCGACGGCGCCGCTGCGGGTGCGCGAGGTGGAGACAGAGTCGAAATCGCCGAACTCGTGGATGAAGCGGGTCTCGAGCTTCAGTTTCTCGGACAGGGGGCGAGTGTAGACGACGCCGAACTCGCCGCTGTGGCCATCCTCGTCATAGAGGCTCTCGCGCAGGATGTCGGGCGCGGTCTGGCGGTTGATGTTATGCCAGTCGTTGATGCCGTAGCGCGCCGTCAGATCGACCTTGCCGCCCATGAAGGGGGTGGAGAAGTTGCCGCGGATCGAGTTTCCGCCGCCGTAGCCGTCGTTGTAATATTGCTCGTTGCGCAGAATGTTGCCGTTAGCGTCGACGCGCACGACCGGCCCGGCCCCATTGGAATCGCTGGAGGAGATGCCGTCGCTCAGGGTCACGCCCCAGGTGCGGTCGCCGTCGCGGGCCGTGAACTGATAGGAGCCGCCGAACAGGTCCTGACCGCCTTCGAACAGGCTGGCGTTGGCGGTCAGCACATGTTCGCGGCTCGAGGTGGTCTTCAGGATGACGTTGGCGACGACCGAATAGCCCTGCATGTCGATGCCGGGCGCGCCGCCGCGCACCAGCTCGATACGCTCGACCTGGGCGGCGACCGTGCGGCCCAGGACGTTGGAGCCGGTGTCGTTCTTCGACGCGGGGCGCGAGCCGTTGATCAGGATATTGCCGACCGCGCCTTCAAAGCCGCGGGCGCCGTCGCCGTCGTTGACCGAGAAGCCGGGCACGCGGTTGACCATGTCCAGCGCCGTATTGGGACGGGCGTCGGCGAAGAAGTCGGGGGTGAAGACCAGGACGCCCGTGTCGCCGGCCTGTGCCGTCTGGCGCGGGGCCGTCGGCGCGGTCTCGGCGGCCAGGGCCGGCGCGGCGGCGGCGATCGTCAGTGCGGCGGTGGTGGCCAGCAGAATGGTCTTGGTCATGGGTCGTCCTCTCCCTCGGTCGTGAGGAAGGTGTGACGGGGGGGAGCTCAAGTCTCCAGTTACAAGCCGGACAGGTGGATTAAATCGCGGACAGCATTACCGATTAGTCAGATTACAGTCCGGTTAGATACTGTTACGCCAGACGGCATGATGCTCCGTATCCTTGTTCTTTCGTCGCTTGTTCTTGGCCTGTCGCTGGGCGCGCCCGCGCGGGCCCAGGACGCGTCGTCAGAGCCCGTGACCACGGTGGACGAGATCATCGTCAGCGCCCGACGCACGGAGGCGCCGATCTGGCAGGTGACGCGCGGCGACAGCAGCCTGATCCTGGTCGGCGCCGTCAGCGGTGTGCCGCGCGACGTGGAATGGCGGCCCGAGGCCCTGGAGGCGGCGACGCGGCGCTCGCAACGCATCCTGTTTCCGCAGGAGGGCCGGGCCTCGGTCGCCGACGTCTTCCGCCTGATCTGGCGCATTCGCACCGTGGCGAGCCTGCCCCGAGGCACGACGACCGCCGACTATCTGTCGCCGGAGGTTCAGGCGCGGCTGGATGCGGTGATGGCGGATCAGAAGAACGACCGCTGGCGCACCAACAGCCTGATGATCCTCAGCATGGACCTGATGAGCGACAAGGCCGGCTATGAACGCGGCCGCACCCGAAACGCGACCGACGTGATCAAGAAGGTCGCCCGTGACGCCCGCATTCCGGTGCGCCCGGTCGGGACTGTTCGGGGCGATGAGATCGTCGACAGCCTGATCACCGCTCCGCCCGCCACCTATGCGTCCTGCGTGGAGCGCGCCCTGGCGGCCGCCGAGGCCGGACCGGAGGGCGCCGCCGCCCGCATCGAGGACTGGCGCGCCCGCCGCGTGCCCGAGGTCATGGCCCAGCCGCTGGAGCAGGCCCTGGGCCTGTGCTGGCCCTGGGGCGATCCCGAGATCGCGCCCTTGCTGCGCCGCCAGTGGGCCGAGGCCGTGCAGACGGCCCTGGGCGAGCCCGGCGTCACCATGGCCGTGGCCCAGCTGCGCGTCCTGGCCGAACCGGACGGCGTGCTCGATACCCTGCAGGCCCAGGGTTATGAGATCGAAGGCCCGGCGTGGAAGAGCGAGGCGGTTGAGGCCGCGGCCCCTTAAACCGCCGTGCCGCCGACCGTCAGGCCGCCGATCTTGAGGCTGGGCTGGCCGATGCCGACGGGGACGCCCTGGCCAGACTTTCCGCAGGTGCCGACGCCGGGGTCGAAGGCGAAGTCGTCGCCGATCATCTGGATATGGGTCAGTGCCGTGGCGCCGTCGCCGATCAGGGTGGCGCCGCGCACCGGGGCGGTGATCCTGCCGTCCTCGATCAGATAGGCCTCGGTGCACTGGAAGACGAACTTGCCGTTGGTGATGTCCACCTGGCCGCCGCCGAAGTTGGCGGCGTAGAGGCCGCGCTTCGTGCTGGCGATCATGTCGGCTTTCGAATCCTTGCCGCCTTCCATGAAGGTGTTGGTCATGCGCGGCATGGGCATGTGGGCGAAGGACTGGCGCCGCCCGTTGCCGGTGGCGTTCGCGCCCAGCTGACGCGCTGACAGGCGGTCGTGCATCAGGCCGACCATGATGCCGTCTTCGATCAGGACGGTGCGCGAGGTCGGAGTGCCCTCGTCGTCGAACGACAGCGAGCCGCGACGCCCGGCGATGGAACCGTCGTCGACCACGGTCACGCCCGGCGCCGCCACGCGCTGACCCATCTTGCCGCTGAAGACCGAGGAGCCCTTGCGGTGGAAGTCGCCTTCGAAGCCGTGGCCGACCGCTTCGTGCAGCAGGACGCCGGGCCAGCCGGCGCCCAGGACCACGTCCATCTCGCCCGCCGGGCAGTCGATGGCGTCGAGGTTGATCAGGGCCTGGCGCAGGGCCTCGTCGATCTGACCTTGCCAGCGGTCCGGGGCGATCCAGGCCTCGAAGCCCGCGCGGCCGCCGGCGCCGGACGAGGCGCTCTCGCGCTTGCCGTCGCGTTCGACCGTGACCGAGACGTTCAGTCGGACCAGAGGGCGCACGTCGCTGAGCAGCCGGCCGTCGGCGCGCAGGATCTCGACGGCGCGGCGCTCGCCGATGATGGAGGCCGAGACCTGGACCACGCGCGGGTCGCGGGCGCGGGCCCAGGCGTCGATTTCCGACAGCAGTTCGATCTTGTCCGAGAAGCCGGGCGAGGCGAGGGGATCGACCTCGTCATAGAGCTTCTGATTGGTGGCGCGCGGGGCCTCGGCGGCATGACCGGAATAGCCGCGCTTGGCCAGGGCGGCGCTGTCGGCGGCGCGGCGGATGGCGGCGGCGGAAATCTCGTTGGCGTGGGCGTAGCCGGCCGTCTCGCCCGCCACGACGCGCAGGCCGAAGCCCTCTACGGCGTCATAGGATGCGCCCTTCAGCCGCCCGTCGTCGAAGACCAGGGATTCGCTCTCGGTCTTTTCCAGGAACAGCTCGCCGTCGTCCGCGCCGGCCAGGGCCGTCTGCAGGATGGACAGGGCCTCGTCGGGGGCCACGCCGGACGCGTCGAGGATGGGGGAGGGGGAGGCGGCTGCGGTCATGTCCGCTAGATAGGGGCTGCGAGGGCCGACGTCACGGTCTGGACGAATAAAGCCCTCCCCCTCGAGGGGGAGGGTTGGGCGGGGGTGAGGGCAGGCGGTGTGATCGGAGAAGGCAGGAGACGCCGCCTCTCGCGTTTCGATGGTCAGGGCAGCGACCGCAACCCCAACCTCAACCCCAACCCCGACCCTTCCCCCCTCGAGGGGGAAGGGGGCTATCGTGCTGTCAGTCCTGAGTGACGTCGCCGGAGCCGCTGATGTCCTGGCGCAGCTGGGCCGGGCGGCGGGTCAGGCGCACCGTGCCGCTGCCCGAGACATCGACCTCGGCCTTGCCGGTCGGGCCGACCTCGGCGTCGCCGCTGCCGCTGACGCGCAGCTTGGCGTCGGTGACGAACAGCTCTTCCAGTTCGGCGTTGCCGGAACCGGAGATGTCCAGCGTCACGGCCTCGGTCTTGCCCTGGACCTGAACGTCGGAGCCGCCGGTCAGGGCCAGGTCCAGCGTCGGCTGGTCATAGCCGCGGATATTCAGCTGGGTCATGCCCGACAGATCGAAGGCCTTTACCGACGGAGCCTTGATGATGACCTTCAGCACGTCGGTCTCGCTCCAGCCGTGGATGCCGGTGCGGGTCCAGCGGATGTAGCTGCGGTCGCCGCGCGGGGCATCGTCCATGGTCAGGCGGCCGTTGGCGAAGCGGACGCGGTCCACCACGGTCTTGGGGCCGATGATGGTGACGCCCGGCTCGTCCGCCTGCTGGTCGTAGGTGATGTCGGCGGGCAGGTTGATGGCCAGGCGCTGGTCGCCGGTCCAGGCGATGGTGCGGGTCGTGTCCGGCGAGACGGCGCCGCGCTCGATCTTGAAGCTGTCGTCGCCGGCGTCGTCGTCGGTAACCACCCAGGTCCAGTCGTGGCGGGCCAGGTCGCGACCGCCGACAGCAAAGGCGCCGCCGATGCCGACGATGGCCAGGATCAGACCGGCGCCGGAGATGATGAGCAGATTGCGGATCATGTCAGTTCCTCCCTCAGAACCGGATCAGGCTTGCGATTGGGGTTCGAGCGCGGGCTTGACCACGCGATAGTGCAGGCGGGCGTACCAGACGGTGGCGTCGATCAGCCACTTTGTCAGCAGGGCCATCAGGCCGCCCATGAAGAGGCCCAGACCCATCAGGCCGACCCCCAGCAGGGCCGCCGCCAAGGCGCCGCCCGGCACGCCGAGGAAGGGCCCGGCCACCAGGACGAAGCCGCCAGCGACGAAGACCGCGATCCCGCCGATCAGGATCGACAGCACCGTGCCGAAGACCGGCAGGGCGATGGGCAGCAGGATCAGGATGTCGATCGCGCCCAGGCCGAGGATGCCGAAGATGGCTCCGGCGGCGGAGGAGGCGGTCTGTTCCTGTCCCCAGCGCTTGGCGCTGGCCTCGGCCTTCAGTTCGCGGGCCAGACGATCGGGGTCGCCCAGGGCTGCGGCGACCTGCGCCTCGGTGCGGCCGGCGGCGGCGCCGTCGGCGAAGTGGCTTTCATAGTCGGCGACGATTTCGTTCGCCGTGATGGTCGGCAGCCCGACCAGGCCGCGTTGCAGGCGGGCCAGGAATTCGGCGCGGTTCATTATTCAGCTCCCCGTTGAGCGTCTGCGGATTGAGCGGCCGTGGCGGCCGGAGCGGCGAGGGCGGCCGGTTCGACCGGCGCGCCCGCCGCGATGGTTTCACTATGCGGCGCGGTTCCGGCGACCAGGGCGTCGACGGCCTGGGCGAAGGCCCGCCATTCGGCGGTCTGACCTTGCAGAGCGGTGCGGCCTGCCGCCGTCAGGCGGTAGTACTTGCGTGACGGGCCGCTGGGCGATTCGACCAGATAGGTCTCGACCAGACCGTCCGTCTGCATGCGGCGCATGAGCGGATAGATGGTGCCTTCCCCCATGCCGATGGCGTCGGACAGGCGGCTGGCGATCTCGTAGGCGTAGCTGTCGTCGCGGGCCAGCAGGGCCAGCACGCACAATCCCAGCACGCCTTTCTTCAGTTGGATGTCGATGGAGTCGGGCATGGCGTTCCCTTCGTTGATGGCGAATGGGTATCGCAAGGTATCGTGCGCCGCAAGGTAGCTGTCGCTACATGACAGCGAATTAATCCGCCGAACTTTCGCCTCATCCCGTCACTTGAGCGTCTTGATCGCTTGGCAAGCGCTACCCGAGCCGATAAGGACCGGCCTGAAACGCCGAGGTCCGCAAGGGCCCGGGGGTGTTTGCGAATTGCTCGCAAGTATCGGCTGCGAAACGGTTTATGAGGAATCGAATGGGGATGGGCACGCGAGCCATGGCGCGGATCGGAGGCGGTTTCGCCGCGACCGCCCTTGCCGCCTTCGTCGCCGCGCCGGCATGGGCGCAGGATCTGCTGGGTCAACCGACCCCAGGCGGAATTGACCTGCAACCGGCCGCGTCGCCGCTGAAGCACGAGGCGATCTTCTTCCACAATGTGGTGTTGATGCCGGTCATCACGATCATCACCCTGCTGGTGCTGGGCCTGCTGATCTGGATCGCCATCCGCTACAACAAGAAGGCTAATCCGGTTCCGGCCAAGTGGAGCCACAACACGGTCATCGAGGTGATCTGGACCGTGGTGCCGGTGCTGATCCTGGTCGGCATCTCGCTGTTCTCGTTCCGCCTGCTGTTCGCCTACCACGACACGCCGGACGTCGACCTGACGGTCAAGGTCACCGGCAACCAGTGGAACTGGGCCTATGAGTATCCTGATCAGGGCGTGGCCGAGTACATCTCGAACATGACGTCCGAGGACAAGGCCCCGGCCCACCTCTATCGCCTGGCCGCCGACGAGCCGATGGTGGTTCCGGTCGGCAAGACCGTCGAACTGCTGATCACCGCCTCCGACGTGATCCACGCCGTCGCCCTGCCGGCCTTCGGTCTGAAGGTCGACGCCGTTCCGGGCCGTATCAACCACACCTGGTTCAAGGCCGAAAAGACGGGCGTCTACTATGGTCAGTGCTCCGAGCTGTGCGGCGTCGATCACGCCTTCATGCCGATCCAGATCAATGTCGTCACCGAGGCTGAATTCGCCGCCTGGGTCGCCTCCAAGGGCGGCTCCATGACGAAGAAGGCTGACGAAGCCGCCGCTGCCGCCGCAACCGCCGCCGCTCCGGCCGCCGTGATTGACGAGGCCGCAGCTTCGGCCGCCGCCGCCGCCGCTCCGGCCCCGACCGCCGCCGCTCCGGCCCCGACCGCCGCCGCTCCCGCGGCCCCCGCAGCCGCTGCCGCGCCCGCCGCGCCGGCCGCCCAGTAACAGACGCGAGAGCCCAACGATCATGGCCACCGCTGCCGCAACACACGACGATCATCACGATCACAAGCCGGGTTTCTTCACCCGCTGGTTCCTGTCGACGAACCACAAAGACATCGGGATGCTCTACCTGATGTTCGCCATCTTCACCGGTCTGGTGGGCGGCGCCCTGTCGGGCCTGATCCGCTGGGAACTGGCCGAGCCGGGCATCCAGCTGTTCAAGGAAGGCACGATCATCCAGCAACTGGGGATCGTCGAGGCTTCCAAGCACGGCTACAACGTCACGGTCACGGCCCACGCCCTGATCATGGTCTTCTTCGTCGTCATGCCGGCGACCATGGGCGGTTTCGCCAACTACTTCACGCCGATCATGATCGGCGCGCCGGACATGGCCTTCCCGCGCCTGAACAACATCTCCTTCTGGCTGCTGTTCGCCGCCTTCGTCCTGCTGGTCATCTCGATGTTCGTCGACGGCGGCCCGGGCAAGGGCTTCGGCGGCGGCTGGACGGCCTATCCGCCGCTCTCCACCATGGGCCACACGGGGCCGTCGTTCGACCTGGCGATCTTCTCGCTGCACGTCGCCGGCGCCTCGTCGATCCTGGGGGCGATCAACTTCATCACCACCATCTTCAACATGCGCGCGCCGGGCATGACCCTGCACCGCATGCCGCTGTTCGCCTGGGGCGTGTTGATCACGGCCTTCCTGCTGCTGCTGTCGCTGCCGGTTCTGGCGGGCGCCATCACCATGCTGCTGACGGACCGTAACTTCGGCACCAGCTTCTTCGATCCGGCCGGTGGCGGCGATCCGGTGATGTACCAGCACCTGTTCTGGTTCTTCGGTCACCCCGAAGTCTACATCATGATCCTGCCGGGCTTCGGCATCATCTCGCACATCGTCTCGACCTTCTCGAAGAAGCCGATCTTCGGCTACCTCGCCATGGCCTACGCCATGGTCGCCATCGGCTTCATCGGCTTCATCGTGTGGGCGCACCACATGTACACCGTGGGCATGAGCATCAACCTGCGGGCCTACTTCGTGGCCGCGACGATGATCATCGCCGTGCCGACCGGCGTGAAGATCTTTAGCTGGATCGCCACCATGTGGGGCGGCTCCATCACCTTCAAGACGCCCATGCTGTGGGCGATGGGCTTCATCTTCCTGTTCACCCTCGGCGGCGTGACCGGCGTGGTCCTGTCGAACGCCGGCATCGACTACAGCCTGCACGACACCTACTACGTCGTGGCCCACTTCCACTACGTGTTGTCCCTGGGCGCCGTCTTCTCGATCTTCGCCGGTTTCTACTACTGGTTCGAGAAGATGTTCGGCGTGAAGTACAACGAGTTCCTCGGCGCGACCCACTTCTGGATCATGTTCGTCGGCGTGAACCTGGTCTTCTTCCCGCAGCACTTCCTGGGTCTGCAGGGCATGCCGCGTCGTTACATCGACTATCCGGAAGCCTTCACCTACTGGAACCACATCTCGTCGGTCGGCTATCTGATCACCATCGTCGGCGTCGCCGTCTTCCTGGTCATGCTGGCCGAAGCCGCGATCCGTCGTCGCAAGGGCGAGGCCAATCCGTGGGGCGAAGGCGCCACCACCCTGGAGTGGACCCTGTCGTCGCCCCCGCCGCACCACCAGTTCAACGAACTGCCGGTGGTCAAGGCGGACAACCACTGATCCGATCCGGATAACCCTGGAGAGGCCGCCCTTTCGCAACCGGAAGGGCGGCCTTCGGCTTTTTATGACCATGACCGACCGCCAAGCTCCCCTTGTGACCACCGCCCAGCCGGAAGACTTCTTCCAGCTGCTGAAGCCGCGCGTCATGTCGCTGGTGGTCTTTACCGCCGTGACCGGGCTGGTCGTGGCGCCGGGGCATCCCAACCTGCTGCTGGCCGCCATCGCAGTCCTTTGCATCGCCGTAGGGGCGGGGGCTGCTGGCGCGCTGAACATGGCGCTGGAGGGCGAGACCGACGCCCTGATGCGCCGCACGCGTGGACGCCCTGTCGCGGCGGGACGCGTCCGTAAGAATGACGCCATGGCCTTTGGCGTCATCTTGTCGATCTTCTCGGTCATGCTGCTGGGCATGACGACCAACTGGCTGGCCGGCGGTCTGCTGGCCCTGACCATCATCTATTACGCCGGCTTCTACACCCTGCTGCTGAAGCGCAGGACGCCCCAGAACATCGTCATCGGCGGCGCGGCCGGCGCTTTCCCGCCGGTCATCGGCTGGGCGGCGATCACGGGTGACGCGCCATGGCAGGCCTGGCTGCTGTTCGCCATCATCTTCCTGTGGACCCCGCCGCATTCCTGGGCCCTGGCCCTCTATTCGGCCGGCGACTACGCCAAGGCGGGCATTCCGATGATGCCGGTTGCGCGCGGGGCGAAGTCGACCCGTCTGCAAATCCTGATCTACAGCCTGATCTTCGTGCCGGTGGCCATCGCTCCGGCCTTCTTGGGCCTCGGCGGCGTCGTCTATCTGGCGGTGTCGGTGGCCGGAGGCCTGTTCTTTCTGGCTCTGGCCGTCCGCCTGTGGCGCTCGCGCGCCGGCGACCAGCCGGACAAGGCCGAGGCGGTGGGGCGAGAGGCCGCATTGTATGACGTCCGGGCCGAGGCCAAACCGGCCCGCAATCTGTTCGCCTTTTCCATCCTGTATCTGATGGCGCTGTTCTCGGCCCTCCTGGTCGAGCAGCTGCCGGGCCTGGGAGCCTGACCGCGTGACCCGTCCTGATTTTGTCAAGCTGACCGACGAGCAAGTTCAGGCGCGCAAGCGCCGCAACGTGGCCATCGCCCTGGGCCTGGTCGGCTTCATCGTCCTGGTCTTCATCGTCACGGTGACCAACCTTCAGCGCAACACCCAGGCGCGCAAGGCGGCCGAGGCCGCCGCCGCCGCGACGCTGGAACGCGCCGACCCGGCCCTGCCGGCGCTGGAGGCCCCGGTCGCGGAGCCGGCCCGGTGAAGGACCGCAAGAACCTCGTCGCCCTGATCTGCGCGGCCGTGGTCATGGGCATGACCGGCGCCGCCTTCGCCGCCGTGCCGCTGTATCGTCTCTTTTGTCAGGTGACCGGCTTTGACGGCACGGTGAAGAAGGCCGAGGCCGCCCCGACCCAGATCCTGGACCAGAGCGTCCTGATCCGCTTCGACACCAACGTCCGCAACCTGCCGATGGAGTTCAAGGCCGAACAGGTCAGCCAAAGGGTGCGAATCGGCGAAACCGGCATGGCCTATTTCAAGGTGACCAACACCTCGGATCAACCGATCCACGCCACGGCCGCCTACAACGTCGTGCCGGAACGCGCCGGTCCCTATTTCCAGAAGCTGCAGTGCTTCTGCTTCGAGGGGCAGGAAATCGGCCCTGGCGAGACCAAGGAATTCCCGGTTCAGTATTTCGTCGCGCCCGAAATCGCGACCGACGCCGAGTCCAAGGGCGTGCGTGAAATCACGCTCAGCTACACCTTCTTCCCCACCAAAGGGTTCCAGCAGGCCGCTTCCGGTCAATCCGCTACTGGCAAAGCCGGATAGCGGAGGCTATAGCCCCTGTAAGAACGATCTCTCGCCTTAATTCAGAGACCCTGGAATGGCCGACGCGCACGCGAAACCGCATCACGACTATCACCTGGTGGACCCGAGCCCCTGGCCGCTGATCTCGTCCATGGCCTGCGTGGTCATGTTCGTGGGCGCGGTCATCTGGATGAAGGGCCTGTTCGGCCTTGAAGCCGGCACCAAGTACGTCTTCTTCGCCGGTCTGGCGGGCGTCCTCTACGCCATGTACGGCTGGTGGTCTGACGTCATCAAGGAATCGAAGAAGGGCGACCATACCCCGGTCGTCTCGATCGGCCTGCGCTACGGCATGATCCTGTTCATCGCTTCGGAAGTGATGTTCTTCGTCGCCTTCTTCTGGATGTTCTTCGACATGGCGCTCTTCACCGAGTCGCGCGCCCTGACCCCGGAAGTCGGCAACTGGATGGATACCGCCGCCGCCTGGAAGACCTGGCCGCCCAAGGGCGTCGAGCTGCTGGACCCCTGGGGCCTGCCGCTGCTGAACACGGTCATCCTGCTGTTGTCGGGCACGACCGTCACCTGGGCGCACCACGCGCTGCAGGTCGGCGACCGCAAGGCCGCCAAGCTGGGTCTGCTGATCACCGTCCTGCTGGGCGTGCTGTTCACCGGCGTTCAGGCCTATGAGTATCATCACATCCTGCACGAGGGTTACTTCTTCAACGAAGCCGCGACCCACTCGAAGCTCTATGGTTCGGTCTTCTTCCTGACGACGGGCTTCCACGGCTTCCACGTCCTGATCGGCACCATCTTCCTGGCCGTCTGCCTGCTGCGTCTGCAAGCCGGTCAGATGACGCCGCAGAAGCACTTCGGCTTCGAGGCCGCCGCCTGGTACTGGCACTTCGTCGACGTGGTCTGGCTCTTCCTGTTCGCCTTCGTCTACGTCACCTTCGGGTGAGGACGACGGAGCCAGGCTCTGCACTTGAAACGGCGCGGGACGAGCAGTCCCGCGCCGCTTTGCTTGGCGGGCAGGCGATCCGGGCGGGTCTGTCCGGCCGTTGCCCGAACTGCGGCGACGGCCCCTTGTTCCAGGGCTTCCTGAAGGTCCGTCCGACCTGCGAGGCCTGCGGCTACGACCTAGCCTCGGTCGAGACCGGCGACGGCGCCGCCACCTTCATCATGCAGATCGCCGGATTCATCGTCGGCTTCTCGGCCCTGGCGGTCGAGATCGCCTGGCGTCCGCCTCTCTGGCTGCATCTGATCGTCTGGCTGCCGCTGGTCGCCGCCCTGGCCCTGGGCTTGATGCGGCCCGGCAAGGGGTTGATGACCGCCCTGCAGATGCTGAGAACCCGAGATCCGAAATGACCGCTGTCGCCCGTCCGCGTTTCCCCCTCATCCTGACCATCCTCGCGGTCGTCCAGCTGGGCGTCCTGCTGGCGCTCGGCGTCTGGCAGGTCCAGCGCATGCAGTGGAAGGAGGGCCTGATCGCCGGGGCCGAGGCCGCCGCGGAGTTGCCGCCCGTCCCCTTGGCCGAGGCTCTGAAGGCCGAGAACCCCGAGTTCCGCCGCGTGATCCTGACCTGTCGTGGCCTGGGCGCGGCGCCCTTCGTCGAACTTCAATCCATCGAAGACCGCGACGCGGGCGTGCGTCTGGTCTCGGCCTGCCGCCCTGAAGGGGAGGAGGGCGCGCCGACCCTGCTGGTCGATCGCGGCTTCGTCTCCGCCGAAATTTCGAGCCGTCCGTCGGTGAACGCCGCCGACGCCATGCCCGTGGTCATCACCGGCGTCCTGCGCCGCGCGCCGGCGCCCAGCCGCCTGACCCCGCCGCCGGCCGAAGGCCGCTTCTATGGCCGCGACGCCGAGGCCATGGCCCGCGCCCTGAAGGTCGAGGGGCCGATCTCGCCTTTCACCGTCTTCGCCACGACCTCGACCAATCCCGGCTGGCAGGCGCTGAAGCCCTCGGCTCCGCCGGCCGCCTTCACCAACAACCACCTGGGATACGCCCTGACCTGGTTCGGTCTCGCCGTCGCCCTGATCGCCTTCTATGCGGTGCTGCTGCGCCGCCGCCTGACCCGCAAGGACACCGCATCCTGACCGCTCGCCTTCACACCCTGTCCAACGGCGTCCGCGTCGTCTGCGACCCCATGCCCGGTCTGCGGACCTTCGCCCTGACCGTCGCCGTGCGTGGCGGAGCGCGTATGGAGGACGAGGCCCGCTCCGGCTGGTCGCACCTGCTGGAGCATCTGGTGTTCAAGGGCGCCGGCGACATGGGCGCGCGGGACATCGTCGAGCGCATCGAGGCCGAGGGCGGCTCGATCAACGCCGCCACCGGCTATGAGCGCACCAGCTTTGAGATCCGCGCCCTGCACGGCTCGCTGTCCCTGGCCATGCAGGTGGTGTCGGACCTCGTCTTCCGTCCCACGCTCGATCCCGTCGAGATCGTCCGCGAGAAGGACGTCGTGGCCCAGGAGATCGCCGAGGCCTTCGACACTCCGGACGACCACGTCTTCGAGATGGCCCAGACCCAGGCCTACGCCGGGCAGTCGCTGGGCCGTCCGATCCTCGGCACGGTCGACAGCCTGAAGGCGGCCGACCGCGCCGCCGTCGCCGATTGGCGCGCCCGGCTCTATTCGCCGGACCGCATGGTCGTCGCCGTGTCGGGGGCGGTGGACGAGAATGAACTGCTGGCCCTGGCCGAGCGCTGGTTCGGTCAGGAGGCGACGACCCCGGTCGAGGTCCTGGCGCCCGCCGTCTTCGTCGGCGGCGAGGCCCGGCTGACCCGCAAGATCGAACAGGCCAACCTGGTCTTCCAGTTGCCGTCCATGGGGGCGTTGGACCCGCGTCTGCCGGCGCTGCGGCTGTTCACCGAAATCCTGGGTGGGGGCATGGCGTCTCGCCTGTTCCAGAGCGCGCGTGAGGACCGGGGTCTGGCCTACGCCATCGACGCCTATCAGGAGGCCTATGAGGACGCCGGCCTTCTCGGCATCTACGCCGGGGCCGCCGCCGACCGCGCCGTCGAGCTGGCCGAGGTCAGCGCCGCCGAACTGCTGGACCTGGCCGAAAAAGGCCCGACCGACGCCGAGCTGTCACGGGCCAAGGCCGTGCTGAACGCGACCCTTTGGATGGCCGATGAAAGCCCCGCCAGCCGCGCGGGCCGCAACGCCGCCCAGACGCTGATCTTTGGCGCACCGGTCCTGTCGGAGGACAGCGCCGCTCGCATCCTGGCCCAGACCAGCGACGACCTGCGGGCCGTCGGACGGTCCCTGATCGAAGCCGACCGATCGGCGACGGCGGTCCTGGGGCCCAAGGCGGCAGGATCGGCGGGCGCGGCCTTTTCAGCGCGACTGAAGCTGGGCGGCTAAGTCGTGTCTGGCGTCAGCGACGCATCAAGGTAATCTGGACGGATGGCCCTGTTCGACTGGATGGCCGAGGCGACCGGACCGGTCCTGCGCGGACAGGGGGTCCTGCTGCGCCCGCCCCGTCCCTCGGATCATGCGGAATGGGCCGAATTGCGCGGCGGATCGCGCGATTATCTGCAGCCGTGGGAGCCGGCCTGGGCCGAGGACGACCTGACCCGCTCAGCCTTTCGTCGCCGTCTGGGGGTCTATGCCCGCGAAATGGAGCTGGGCACGGCCTGGCCCCTGTTCGTTTTCGATCCCGAGGAAGAACGGCTGATGGGGGCCATCACCCTGTCCAATATCCGGCGTGGCGTGGCCGAGACCGGCACGCTCGGTTACTGGATCGGCCAGCCCTATGCGGGGCAGGGCGCGGGCACGGCGGCGGCGCTGGCCATGCTGGGTTTCGCCTTCGGGGCGCTGAAGCTGCACCGGGTCGAAGCCGCCTGCGTCCCGACCAACCAGGCTTCGCGCCGGGTTCTGGAAAAGGCGGGCTTTCGGCATGAAGGACTGGCGAAGGCTTATTTGAAAATTAACGGCGCATGGGCAGATCATCTTCTGTTCGGCGTCATCGAGGACGAGTTCGTCCCGGACCCGGCCGTGTCCAGTTCTTACACCCGGGATTCGCTTTGAATACACGATCCAGAGCGCTGGCCTGGGACCCGACGACGGCGATCGAGGCGCTGGCCGCCGCGGACGCCGCCCTTTGGATCTGGACCCCCGCCGACGACCAGATTCGCTTTACCGGGGCCACGCGTTCGCTCGGCCTTGGCCCCTTGGCGCCGGAGTGCTCGGGCGCGGCCTTCGCCGCCCTGGCCATGCCGCAGGACCGCGCTCTGGCCGATCGTCTGCTTAAGCCTCAGGCCGAGGGCACCGAGATCGCCGTGCGGCTGCGTATGCGCGGCTGCGAGACCTGCCTGTGGCGCGGCGTCTGGCTGGAAGACGGTCTGCGCGCGGCGGGCGTTGTGGCGCTGGAGACCAAGTTCGCCGGCGCCGACCGTGATGTCCTCACGGGTCTTCTGGACCGCCGCACCTTCCTGGTTCGCGTGGCCGAGACCCTGGCCCAGCCGGGCGACTATGAGCTGGTGGTGGCCGACGTGGATCGCCTGCGCCGCCTCAACGAGGCCCTGGGCCATGAACGCGCCGACCTGGTGCTGTCGGCCCTCGGCTCGCGTCTGTCCGGCGCCTTTTCCCAGGACTGCTCGCCGGCCCGCATCGGCGAGGACGAATTCGCCGTCCTGGCCCCGCGCGGCGCCACCAGCGCCAGCGAACGCATGCGCGAGGCGCTGGAACAGCCGCTGCGCGTCGCCGGCTTCGACATCTATCCGACCGTCTCCATCGGCGCAGTGGCCGCCGAAGGCGGGCCGGACGCCCCCGATCCGGCCGAGCTGCTGCGCCGGGTCGAGCTGGCGGTGGAGCAGGCCAAGACGGCGGGGCGCGGCGGGGCGGCCGCCTATGGTCGCGCGCTGGAGACCGACAGCCTGTCGCGCCTGGCGCTGGAATCGGACCTGCGAAACGCCTTCGTGCGCGGCGAGATCGAGCCCTTCTATCAGCCCATCGTCAATCTGAAGACCGGCGCCGTCGCGGGCTTCGAGGCCCTGGTGCGCTGGCGCCACCCGCAGCGCGGTCTGGTGCCGCCGGACGAGTTCCTGACCCTGGCCGATGAAATGGGCCTGATGAACGAGCTGGGTCTGCTGATGATGACCCAGGCCTCGCGGCAATTGGCCGAGTGGCTGCATCGCCATCCTGGCGCGGGCAAGCTGTTCTGCAGCGTCAACCTGTCGGTCGGCGAGATCGAGCGCGAGCATCTGGTCGAGGACGTGGCCCGCATCATTCAGGAGACCGGCCTGCCGCGCGGCGCGCTGAAGCTGGAGGTCACCGAGGGCGACATCATGCGCGACACCGCCCATGCCGCCGAGGTCCTGACTCAGTTGCGCGAGGCGGGCGCCAGCCTGGCGCTGGACGACTTCGGCACCGGCTTCTCGTCCCTGTCCTATCTGGCGCGTCTGCCCTTCGACACGCTGAAGATCGATCGGTATTTCGTTCTGACGATGAACAAGGACGAGGGTTCGGCCAAGATCGTCAAATCGGTCGTCAACCTGGGTCGCGACCTGTCGCTGGAAGTCGTGGCCGAGGGTGTGGAGAACGCCGAACTGGCGGGCCTGCTGCTGGAGGCCAGCTGCCACTACGGCCAGGGCTTTGGCTATGCTCCCGCCCTGCCGGCTCAGGAGGCCGAGGTCTATCTGAACGAGTCTCTGGCGGACGGCTCCGCCCCGATCAAGGCGCGCTCGGCGTAAGTCGCTTCAGGCCCGCCCGCTCTGGGCTGAGAGGCGGGCGGCGTCGACGCCCAGGCCGGCCAGGGCGCGCGCCCACTTGGTCTGATAGTCGGCGTCGAAGATCAGTTCGGGATCGGCGTCAGCGGTCAGCCAGACGTTTTCGCCCAGTTCTTCCTCCAACTGACCCTCGCCCCAGCCGGCGTAGCCCAGCAGCAGGATCGACTGGCGCGGTCCGTCTTCAGGGTCGCCCATGGCGGCCAGGGCGTCGCGGGTGCCGGTCACGGCCAGGCCGTCGCCGAAGGTCAGGCTCACATCGTCGTTGGTCCAGTCGTCGGTGTGCAGGACAAAGCCGCGCTCGCGCTCCACCGGGCCGCCGATCAGCACCGAGCGGTCCGACATGGCGTCGGTGACGGGGGTGTCCAGCTTCTTCAGCACTTCGGACAGGGTGACGCCCGGCGCGGGCTGGTCCAGCCGCAGCCCCATGGCGTGTTCGTCGTCGTGGGCGCAGACCAGGATGACGGCGTGGCGGAAGCGGTCGTCGTCGATGCCGGGCATGGCCACCAGAAGACGCCCGGTCAGGGAGGAGAAGGCGGTCATGCCCCTATCATCGGGGGCGGGAGGGTCCCGCGCAAGACATGACGCGTGAGGCGGGGAACGAAGCCCGCTTGGCGATCCTTGCTTGCGTCTCTATCTGACGTTTGAACGCCGCCCGGATTCCCCGGGCCCTTCAGCCCGGAGACCCCCATGACCATCCAGATCGGCGACCGCATCCCCGACGCGACCCTGACCACCATGACCGCCGACGGCCCCAAGCCGGTCACCACGGCTGAACTATTCGGCGGCAAGACGGTCGCCCTGTTCGCCGTTCCCGGCGCCTTCACCCCGACCTGCTCGGCGCGCCACCTGCCGGGCTATGTCGACAACCGCGCCGAACTGACCGCCAAGGGCGTGGACGCCGTGGCCTGCCTGTCGGTCAACGACGCCTTCGTCATGGGCGCCTGGGCTCAGGCCAACGACCTGAACGGCACGGACGACATCATCATGCTGGCCGACGGCAACGGCGACTTCACCCGCAACGTCGGCCTGGCCCTGGACGCCAAGGGCTTCGGCATGGGCGAGCGTTCGCAGCGCTATTCCATGCTGGTCAAGGACGGCGTGGTGGATCAGTTGAACATCGAACAGGGCGGCGAGTTCAAGGTGTCCTCGGCCGAGCACCTGCTGGCCCAGCTCTGATGCTGACCGTCATGGTCTGAGCCATGACGGACGTCTTCACCCCGGAAAAACGCAGCGCGGTCATGCGTCGGGTGAAGGGGCGCGACACCGCGCCCGAGCTCAAGGTCCGGCGGATGCTGCGCGCCGCCGGGATCGGTTACCGTCTGGGCGGCTGCGGCCTGCCCGGACGGCCCGACGTGGTGATGAAGGGGCGCAAGGTCGCTCTGTTCGTTCACGGCTGTTTCTGGCACGGCCACGACTGCCCGCGCGGGGCGCGAAAACCCCAAGCCAACGCCGACTACTGGATCGCCAAGATCAACAGGAACCGGGCGCGCGACGCCCGTGTCGCGGCGGAGCTGTCCGCCGCCGGCTGGCGCGTGGTGACGGTGTGGGAATGCCGCCTGCGGGACCCCGGCCTGGCCGATGACCTTTTAGCCGAGATCGAAGGGGGTCAGGCCGCCGCGCTCTCGGCGACGACAGCGGCCTCTTCCAGCACCTGAGACAGGGCGCCCAGCAGCGAGCCAGGGGTCAGGGGCTTGGAGACGAAGTAGTTCATTCCGGCGGCGGTGCAGGCGGCGATGTCTTCCGGCGCGGTGTCGGCGGTGACCGCGATGACCGGCACGGCGGCGTTCAGCCCGCCCCCGGCGCGCAGGCGACGCGTGGTTTCGCGTCCGTCCAGTTCCGGCATCCGCACATCCATGAAGACGACATCGAACGCTGTCCGATTGCAGGCCTCCAGCGCGGCCAGACCGTCCTCGGCCATGGCGATTTCGCAATCGACCGATTGCAGGATCAACTGGATGGCGCGGCGGTTGATGGCGTGATCATCGACCACGAGAACCCGCAAGGGGCGTTCGTCGAATGACGCGTCCTCGACCGGCGGCGGCGTTTCGACAACCTGGGGCTCCGGCTGGGGCGAGAGCGGCGTCGGGCGCGACAGGGCCTTGGCGACCAGGCCGCGGGCCTCGGGCGTCAGGGCGGTCTGGATGTCCTCGCCCGCTCCACGCGGCAGAACCAGTGAAATCGTGAAGACGGCGCCCTGGCCGGGCGCGCTGCGCACGGTCAGCCGGCCGCCCATCAACTCGGTCAGGTCGCGGCTGATCGCCAGCCCTAGGCCAGATCCGCCGTAGAGGGCGGCGACGCCGTCCGTCGTCTGATCGAAGGGGGTGAAGAGGCGCGCCAACTGTTCCGCGCCCATGCCGGGACCGGTGTCGGCCACATTGATCAGCAGAACATGGGCGCCATGCTCGTCGGGCCAGGACTGAAGGCCCAGGGTGATCGACCCGGTCTCGGTGAACTTCATGGCGTTGGAGATCAGGTTGTTCAGGACCTGGCGCAGCCGCATGGCGTCGCCGCGAACCATTCCAGGCAGGGTGCGCGCGCCTTCCATCCGCAGGCGCAGACCCTTGGCTCTGGCGGGGCCGGCCCACAGGCGGGCCGTCTGCGACAGCAGCAGGCGCAGGTCGAAATCCCGGCTCTCGACATTCATCCGCCCGGCGTCCAGGCGGGCGTGGTCCAGCAGATCGTCGAGCAGGTCCTTCATCATCAGACCGGCGTCGGTGATCAGGGCGACCTGTTGACGAGACGATGACCCCGTCTTGTCGCCGCGGTCCAGCTCTGCGGCGCCGGTCAGGATGGCGCTGATCGGGGTGCGCAGGTCGTGGGCGACGGCGGCCAGGAAGGCGCTGCGGCTGGCCATGGCGGCCTCGGCCTCGGCGCGTTTGCGGTCTGCCTCGATCCGGGCCTCGGTCTCGGCGCGGTTCGCGCGGAACAGGTGGCGCCGCGTGTTCAGACAGAAGACGGTGTAGGACAGGATGGCCACCGACACGGCGGTCACGATGTGCGGGGCGGCGCCCATCCGGGCCATGAACAGGGGCGTGAGGGCGAAGATCGCCAGCTGAGGCAGGACGGTGCAGGCGAAGATTCGCATCGACCCTGCGGACATGATGACCGAGTTGATCATGCCGGCGGACAATAGGACCGAGGCCGCGACGCCGCCCATGGCCCCGCCGACGACCCACAGGGGCACGGCCATGACGCCGAAGAAGCCGGCGTTCAGGATCAGCACGAGATCGCCATAGACGCCGCGCCAACCGGTCGGCTCCGTCACCTCGCCGGAGACGACCGGGCGAAAGACCTCGGCCTCCAGAAACTGGATCAGGGTGTAGAGCACCAGCCAGATGGCGCTGAAGCGCCAGCCCAGCATGGGGCTGAACACCAGCGCGGTCGCCGCCCCCATGACGATGCGTTGCAGCATCGCCTTGCGGCGTTGGCGGATTGCGGGCGCCCAGATGGTGGGGGCGTCGGCGGCGGTTTGCGTCATGCGACTTTCCGAGCAGGCGATTTCGCCCATCGAAGCCATGATGCCGTCGCTTGCCCTAATGCTCCGTCAACGGCCGGCGCCAACCGCGTCAGAAATGTGGCGGAAGCCTTCGGCGCGCAGGCGGGCGGCGAGATCCCGCTTGATGGCGCCGACCAGGCCGGGGCCATCATAGATGAGGGCCGAATAGATCTGCACCGCCGAGGCGCCGGCGCGGATGCGGGCCCAGGCGTCGGCGCCGCTGGCGATGCCGCCGACCGCGATCAGGGGCAGACGCCCGGCGGCGGCCTCGGCGGCGGCTTCCAGCGCCTTCTGGGCGAAGCACTTGAGCGGGGCGCCCGACAGGCCGCCGGCCTCGCCGGCAAAGCCCGACTTCAGCGTAGCGGGGCGTTCCAGCGTCGTGTTGGACACGATCAGGGCGTCGATCTGGTGCGCCAGAGAGGCCTCGACGATCATGCCGATCTCTTCGCCGATCAGGTCGGGGGCGATCTTCAGGAAGACGGGGGCGCCGTCAGTCGGGCGGGCTTCGTTGATGCGGCCCAGCAGGTCGTCCAGCGCCTCGCGGCCCTGCAGGGCGCGCAATCCCGGCGTATTGGGCGAGGAGATGTTGATGGTGAAATAGTCGGCCAGGCCCGCCAGGCGTCTCAACCCGATCACATAGTCAGCCGCCTTGTCTTCGGTTTCCTTGTTGGCGCCCAGATTGGCGCCGATGGCTGTGCGGGTCGGTCGCCGCGCCAGGCGGGCGCCGAAGGGCTTCAGCCCCTCGTTATTGAAGCCCATGCGGTTGATGATGGCGCGGTCTTCGGACAGACGGAACAGGCGGGGCTTGGGGTTGCCGGCCTGGGCGCGCGGCGTGACGGAGCCGCATTCGACGGCGCCGAAGCCCAGACGCGAAAGACCGTCCAGCGCCTCGCCGTTCTTGTCCAGACCGGCGGCCAGACCGACGGGATTGGACATCTCCAGCCCGGCGATGCGGGTCTTCAGGATGGGATCGTCGGCGCCCGGAGCGGGCAGGGGTGTGATCTGAAGGGCGCGGATGGCCAGACGGTGCGCCGTCTCGGGGTCCATCTGGCGCAGGAGAACGGCGCCGAGGTCGGTCAGGTTCATGGATTGTCGCTCAGGATCATGTCGCCCGCGTCCGTCACCGAAAGGGCGCGTGCGCTCCGCGTCGCAGAGACCGGTAGGGGGCCGTAGATGTGGGGAAAAAGGGCGCCGCCGCGCGAGGGCTCCCAGATCAGGGTGTCGCCCAGGGCTGTAAGATCGACCTCGACCAGCATCAGGTCGCTCTGACCCGCGTAATGCTTGGCGGCGGTGACGGCCAACTGGTCGGCGTCGGACAGGTGGATATAGCCGTCGGCGTGATCGACGGCCGAGCCGTCATAGGCGCCCTCGGCCAGGCTTGCCCGCCAGTCGGCGCGGCTCAAAATCTTGAAGGCGGTGGTCGGCAGGTCGGTCATTTTTCGAGATCGTGCGGCGTCAGCCAGCCCTCATAGGAGGGGCGTCCGGCGACATCGACGGTGAAGATCGCCGCCGCCCCGGTGGGGAAGCCGCCGCTCATCTTGTCCAGCACGCCGGGCGAGGCGGCGCTTTCGATCAGGTATTCGACCGCCAACTGATGCACGCCGGGATTATGCGCCACCAGCAGCAGGCAGCCGGCTGTGTCCTCGGCGGCCTCGACCGCGCGGCGCAGGGTGTCGGATGAGGCGTTGTAGAGGGCGGGCGACAGATGCACCTCGACGTCGCCCATGGCCTCGCTGACCGCGTCCCAGGTCTGATGCGTGCGCCGGGCGCTGGACACCAGGGCGGTGTCGGGACGCAGGCCGCGTTCCGCCAGGGCCCGGCCCATGGCCAGGGCGTCGTGGCGGCCGTGCTTGGACAGGGGGCGGTCGATGTCGCCGCCGGGCGCGCTCTTCTCGGCCTGGGCGTGACGCATGATGATCAGTCGCTGCATGGCCTTCGCCTTAAGGCCGTTTGCCTTCGCCGACCAGAGCATGGGCGGGCGGCCCATGGTCGCGCGAGGCCGGTGAGGGGGTCAGGGCGGGACGCGGCGCCAGGACCGCCTGGGCCAGGCCCTGCGGCCGGATCCGGGCATAGGACTGGCGCGTGGCCTCCAGCATGATCAGACCCGCCGCCCCCGGAAACACCCAGCGGCCCACCTGCTCGATCCCGTCGGCCATCGGCAGCAGGGGCCGCCAGAGCGGGACATAGAGGGCTTGCGACCAGGCGGCGGGCTCCAGCCCCACCTCGCGCACCAGCCGCTCCAGCTGACCGCGCGTGAAGGGCCGGCCGTGGCCGAAGGGGGTGGTTTCCGCTCGCGCCCACATGCCGCCGCGCGCCGCCGTGGCCAGGATGATGCGTCCGGCGGGGGCCAGGGCGCGCACCGCCTCGGTCAGCAGGGCGCGGGGATCGTCGGCCTCTTCCAGGGCATGGACCAGCAGGATGCGGTCAAAGGTCCCGGCGGCGAAGGGCAGGCGCTTTTCATCGACCAGAAGGGTGCGGTTGCGCCCCGCTGTCGCCCATTGTTCGGCGCCCTGTCCGCCTGGCATGGCGGCTATGACACGCCGCGCCCCGATGAAGCCGTCCAGCCAGGGCGTGGCGTAGCCCAGACCCAGGACGTCGCAGCCCTCGGCCTCGCCCCAGGCGTCGTCCAGCCTTCGCGCCAGCACGCGCCGCACCAGCGCCCCGGTCGGCTCGCCGTAGAAGGTGCGAAGATCGTCGATGCTGCGGCGCATGGGGGCATTATGGCTGAAATCGCGATGAATGTCGGCTGGACCTTGTGATTTCCGCTCGTCCCCGCAGAGGCGGGGATGAACGGGTAGGTTGAGGCGCTTCGACCGCTTGCCTGCTACAATAGGTTCATGACCCTGACCGTGCGCCAGTTCGCCTGCCTGTCCGACAACTACGGCTTCCTGATCCGCGACGAGGCGACCGGTCTGGTCGCCACCGTGGATACGCCCGACGCCGAGGCCGTTCTGGCCGAGATCGAGGCCTCGGGGTGGGGGCGGCTGGACCTGATCCTCAACACCCACTGGCACCCTGACCATACCGGCGGCAACGAACGGCTGAAGGCCGAGACCGGCTGCGAAATCGTCGGCCCCGAAGAGGTCCGTCGCGCCGCGCCTCTGGATCGCGTCGTGGTCGATGGCGACGTCGTGCGGATGGGCGAGACCGTGTTTGAGGTGGTGCTGTCGCCCGGTCACACCCTGGGCCACGTGGTCTATCGGGCGGTCGAGGACGATCTGGCCTTCGTTGGCGACGTCATCTTCGCCCTGGGCTGCGGTCGCCTGTTTGAAGGCTCGCCTGAGCAGATGTGGGACAGCCTGAGCCGCATCAAGGCCTGGCCCGAGACGACGACGCTCTATTGCGCGCACGAATACACGGCCTCGAACGCCCGTTTCGCGCTGAGCCTGGACGATCGGCCGGAAATGAAGGCCCATGCCGAGGCGATCTTCGCCGCCCGCGAGCGGGGCGAGCCGACCGTGCCGACCCGCGTGGGCGTGGAGCGGGCCTTCAATCCCTTCCTGCGCGCCGCCGACGCCGCCGACTTCGCCGCCCGCCGCGCGGCCAAGGACGGGTTTCGGGGCTAGGGTCTAGCGCAGCAGCCGCGTCAGCAGGGCCGCCGTCGAGGGATCGAGGTCAGGCGACGGCGCGCCCGCCGCCACATCCTTCAGCACGGCCTTGGCCAGAACCTTGCCCAGTTCGACGCCCCACTGGTCGAAGCTGTTGATGTCCCAGATTACGCCCTCGACGAAGGTCTTGTGCTCATAGAGCGCGATCAGGGCGCCGAGCGCCTGCGGCGTCAGCCGTTCCATGAGGATGGCCGTCGAGGGGCGGTCGCCGGGGAAGGTCTTGTGCGGGGCCAGACGGTCGGCCTCGGCTTCGGAAGCGCCCGAGGCGATCAGTTCGGCATGGGCCTGAGCCTCGGTCTTGCCCTGCATCAGGGCCTGACCCTGAGCCAGGGCGTTGGCCCACAGCGGGCTCTCCGACTGTTCGCCGTGTGTAGAAGCGACGATGACGAACTCGGCCGGGACCACCTGCGGCCCCTGATGGATCTGCTGGAAGAAGGCGTGCTGGCCGTTGGTGCCGGGCTCGCCGAAGACGACGGGGCAGGTCTGGCGTCCCACCGGCGCGCCGTCGCGACGCACCCGCTTGCCGTTCGATTCCATCTCCAACTGCTGCAGAAAGGCGGGCAGACGCCGCAGGGCGTGGGCGTAGGGGGCCACGGTGCGCGCCGGGCGGTGCAGGCCGTCGACGTTATAGATCTGCGCCAGGGCCAGCAGGACCGGGGCGTTGGCCTCCAGCGGGGCCTCGAGGAAGTGCCGGTCCAGTTCGCCGGCGCCGTCGAGGAAGCCCTGGAAGACGTCCCAGCCCAGGCCGATGACGCAGCTCAGGCTGACCGCCGACCACAGCGAATAGCGCCCCCCGACCCAGTCCCGGAAGGCGAAGGTGCGTCCGCAGCCAAAGGCGGCGGCGCGTTCAGGCGCGGCGGTGACGCCGATGAAGTGCTTGTCCATGCCGTCGGCGGGCAGGGACGCCGCCAGCCAGGCCTTGGCGACCTCTGCGTTGGCCAGGGTTTCCTGAGTGGTGAAGGTCTTGGAGACGACGACGACCAGGGTGGTTTCCGGCTCCAGCCCCGTCAGGGCCTCAGCCATGTCACGCGGGTCGATATTGGCGACGAAGCGCACGTCGATGGCCGGATCGAGCGGGCGCAGGGCGTCCCAGATCACGCGCGGCCCCAGATCCGATCCGCCGATCCCGATATGGACCACGGTCTCGAACGACCGTCCGGTCGCGCCTGTCTCGATGCTGGACCGGACGGCGTGGGCGTAGTCGCGCATCTGGCCGCGCACAGCGTCCACCTCGGCGGACACGACCTCGCCCAGGGCGTGGAAGTCGGCGCCGGCGGGGGCGCGCAGGGCGGGGTGCAGCACCGCCCGGCCTTCGGTGGCGTTGACGGCCTCGCCGTCGAACAGGGCGGCGCGACGGCCCTCCACGTCGGCGGCGCGGGCCAGGGCCAGAGCGGCGTCGAAGCCGGCGGCGGTCCAGCTCTGCTTGGACAGGTCGAGATGCAGACCGGCGGCGTCCACCGTCAGACGCGACAGGCGATCCGGGTCGGCGGCGAACTGATCGCTGATGCGAGCGTCGGCGTCCCGGCGGGCGACGGCTTCCAGTTCGGTCCAGGCGGCGTGCGGCATCGTCGTCTCCCCCGTTCAGCGTCCGGCCAGGTTCGGCATGGCGCTTGCAACCCTTCGTTTATGGCTCAGGCCTAGAAGAGTTCAATCAAAGACCGGTCAACATGGGTTTCCGCGAGGAAATTCCAGGCCGAACGCCAGTGAAAGGGATGCCCCCATGTCCTGCGGAATCATTCTCGCCGCCGTGCTGATGCTCAGCGATCCGTCCGTGGCCGAAGCCGCCGCCCAGCCGCCCGTCGCCGCCGACGCTCCGGTTTCGGTCGCGCATGAGCCTCTGTTCGCCGATCTGGTCGCACGTTCCGGCTCGCTGAAATCCATCGTCGACGGCTGGATCGCCTCGGGCGAGGCCGACGCTGACGGCTTCATGGCCGGTGCCGCCTTCACTGGCTTCAAGACCCAGGCGACTGATCTTGCCGCCCGCGACCTGCAGGGCCATCTGGTGCTCAAGGAGCGCGGCACTGACAATGATCTGAAATGCATCCTGCGCGGCATCTCGGAAGACATGCCCAAGAAGGTCGCCGCCGTCGAAGCCGCCCCCAACGCCGCCGAGCGCAAGGTGGCGCTGGAAGAACTGGCCTATCTGCTGAACGACAACGTCGAGGTCATCACCTCGCCGCCTCACCCGGCGGCGTAGCCGACCGGCAGGGTTTCTTTATTTTGGGCCTACCGCCCTTCGGGCTACTTGAGGCCTGCTTTGTTGGTGGGCCTATCGCCCGTTGGGCTGCTTGAGGCCCGGAAAGAAGCGCCTCAGCTCTCGACTGTTTCCGGGTATTTGATCGAGCAGCCGTAGGGCTGGGCGAAGGCGGTCTGGACGGCACGGCCGGCCTTGGCGTCGGCCAGGGCGGTGCGGACGAAGTTGTGGGCGCCAGCCAGGTCCTCGACCTTGTTGGTGGGCCTGTCGTCGATGCCGCCGACGAAGATCAGACGCCCCTCGGGATCAATGATGCGCATGTCGGGCGTGGTCTTGGCGTCATAGCGCTTGCCGACCTCGCCAGTCGGATCGAGCAACAGATGGGTGAAGGCGGCCTGATGCTTGGTCTTCCATGCCTTCGCCGCCTCGCCCTCGACGAAGCCCTGGGTTCCGGGCGCCGAAGAGATGATGGTCAGCCAGACCACGCCGTCGGCGGTGGCGTCGCGCTGCAAGGCCTGCATGGCGCCGCTGTAGTGCTTCTTCACGAAGGGACAGCCTTCGTTGGTCCATTCCAGCACCACGGTCTTGCCCTTGAAATCCGCCAGCGAGCGCTGGACGCCCTCGGCATCGACCAGGGTGAAGGCCGGCGCCATGTCGCCCGGCCCGGCGACGGCGGGCGTCGCGGTTTCGGTCGCGGCGGGCGCGGCCTTGTCCGGCGCGGCGGCGGGTTGCTGCTGGCATGCGGCGAGCAGGAGAAGCGAGGCGGAAGCGACGGTCAGCAGGCGGAACATCGGGCAGTCTCCTTCAGATGAAAGTCAGCGGGCGGCGTCCTTCAGGGCCCCGACGACAGTTCCCTCGGTCAAAAGCTGGGGCAGGATGCGCGGCGCAGCCTGGCCGGGCTGGTAGAGCAGATAGAGCGGTACGCCCGAGCGGCCGTGGCGTTGCAACTCGGCGGTGATGGCGTCGTCGCGGCGGGTCCAGTCGCCGACCAGATAGACGGCGTTCGCCGCCTGCATGGCCTCGGCCGTGCGCGGCGAGGACAGGGCCGCGCCCTCGTTGATCTTGCAGGTGACGCACCAGTCGGCGGTGAAGTTAACCAGGACCGGACGGCCCTCGGCCAGGGCGGCCTGCACGGCGGCTTCGGACCAGGGCTGCGACGGCAGATGGGCGGAGGCGGACGCGGCGGCCTCGCTCGAAGCCGGCGCGGCGCGGGCGGCGAGAACGCCGAGGCCGAGCGCCGCGATCAGGGACAGGGCGGCGGCGATCCCGGCGAGGCGGCCCTTGCCGCTGGCGGCCTGAGACCGGCCATAGAGCCACAGGGCCAGGGCCAGCATCAGGCCGGCGCCGAACAGCAGAGCCAGAGCGTCGGCGGTCTGACGCCCATAGACCCAGGCCAGCCACAGGGCGGCGCCATACATGGGGAAGGCCAGGAGGTTCCTCAGCGTTTCCATCCACGGCCCCGGCCTGGGCAGGCGCGACAGCAGGCGCGGGCTGAGGCTGATCAGGACATAGGGCAGGGCCAGACCCAGTCCCAGCATCAGGAAGACCGCCAACGCCATCGGCCAGGCCATCAGCAGGGCGGCGCCCAGGGCAAAGGCCATGAAGGGGGCGGTGCAGGGCGCGGCCACGACCACGGCCAGAACCCCGGTGAAGAAGGCGCCCGTCGCGCCCGGCAGACGCGCCAGCGGGCCATGCCCGGCGCCTTGCAAGCCGGCGCCGACGTGGAAGACGCCCGACAGATTCAGGGCCACCGCCAGCATCAGCAGCGACAGAGCCGCGACCACGCCCGGCGACTGCAGTTGGAAGCCCCAGCCCAGGGCCTGACCGCTCGCGCGAAGGGCCAGCAAGGCACCGGCCAGAACGAGGAAGGTCGCCAACACCCCGGCCAGGAAGGCCAGGCCGTCGCGCCGCGCCTCGGCCGGTTCATGGGCCGACCGGCTCAGCGCCGCCGCCTTCATCGCCAGGATGGGGAAGACGCAGGGCATCAGGTTGAGGATCAGTCCGCCCAGCAGGGCGAACAGGGCGGCCTTGGCGAAGTCGGCGGCTGTGGTCGATGCGGCGGAGGATGTCTTGACCCCGTCGCCGTCGCCGATGACGCCCTGACCCGTCGCGCCGGGCAGGGAGGCGCCCTGATGAGCGGAAATCTCCCAGGCGCCGAGGTCGGTGGACAGGACCCCGGCCAGCGGCGGCTTCAGGCCGTTGGCGGTCAGGCCGCGACCGGGCGCAAGGTTCAGGGTCAGGCCCTGCGGTCCGCGTTCGCCGGATTGGGCGGCGGCGTGGTCGATGACGCCGCCCTCGAACGGATAGAAGTAGGCCCACTTCGGCGCTGCGTTCGCCAGGGGTCCGCCGGTCGCGGTCAGGGTCAGCTTGCCGTCGGCGAAGCGGGCGCGCGCTTCGATCCCGGCGGGGCGCGGGGCGGTGGCGATCACGTCCTGCACCGCCTGACCGAAGCGCGGGTCCAGCGGGGCGGCGCCGTCGCGCACCGGCAGGTTCAGCGCCAGATCGAGATCCTCGGGCACGCACATCTCGTCGCTGCAGACGTAGAAGTGGGCGGTGACGCGCAGGGCCAGCGCCTCTCCGGGCCGGGCCGAGGCCGGAACCTCGATCGGCACGGGCAGGAAGACCGTGCCCGAATAGCCGTAGTTCATCAGGCTCTGCAGCCGCTGGCGCTCGGGCAGGGGCCACAGGATGTCGCCGGGAGAGACGCCCTCGGACAGGGACCAGGTCAGGGTGGTCGGGCCGCCCGAGTCGCCCTGGTTGCGCCAATAGGTATGCCAGCCAGGCTTGATCTTCTGGCGGATGGCCACGATCGCAGTCGAGCCGGGCGCGGCCCAGGCGCTCATGGCGACCAGTTCGGCCTCGATCCGCTCGGTGCGCTGCGGTCCGGCGGCGGACGGGACGGCGCCGGCCTTCAACGCCTGATCCAGAGCCGAAGGCGCGGCGGCGGCCGAGGCGGCGAAGGTCAGCCAGACGAGGAGGGCGGCGAGAAGACGCAAGAGGACGGCACCGTTCGGAGGAAAGCGAGGCGCGACCTTAGACGCCGCGCGCTTCGACAGCCACCGTCCCGAGACGGTCTGACGCAGCCCCGTGGGA
Organism: Brevundimonas sp. CEF1; assembly: GCF_051353055.1. NCBI lineage: Bacteria > Pseudomonadati > Pseudomonadota > Alphaproteobacteria > Caulobacterales > Caulobacteraceae > Brevundimonas > Brevundimonas sp. CEF1. The sequence goes on along the minus strand of NZ_CP195593.1, from coordinate 2,857,760 downwards.
AGGTCAGCGCCCGTTCAGCGTCTACTTAGTGTCTGGGCTTGGCCTCGATCAGGACCTCGGTGCGGCGGCGCAGGGGGTCATTGACGCCGTTGACCACGGCGCCCGCGGCCCCGGCGGCGGCGACCTCGAAGGCGGGGGCAGGCAGGCCGGCGCTGACCAGGGCCTCGGCCACCGACCGGGCGCGGCGCTCGGAAAGCGACTGGTTGACGGCGGCGGTGCCGGTCCGGGCGTCGGCCAGGCCCAGGACCTGGACCTTGGTGACGTCGCAGCCCTGTAGCTGAGTGGCGGTCAAGCTGATGGCCTGCCGGGCGGCGGCGGTCAGACCGGCCTGATCATTGTCGAAATAGACCTCGAACCGCTTGGCGCCGCAGGCGGCGGGATTGCTGACCAGATCGCTGCGCTTCTTGTAGGCGCCGGGCGTGGTGCAACCGGCCAGCAGAGCCATGGTAAGGCCCCCGACGATGACGGCAGGGAGGATCGGTTTCATCAGTCAGCCCCTCGGAAAACGCCCAGCCCCGGGCGGAAAACAGACGCAGCAAGCAAAAGGGCGGCCCGCTTGCGCGGACCGCCCTCGAAACCTGACCCGAAAAGCCTTCGGGCGCCAGTCGTCTTAGTAGCGACGCTGGCCGTTCTCCCAGTAGCATTCGCTCTGGCGGTTATCGTAGCAGTAGTAATAACGGCCCTGATTGTCGCGATAGCGCTGCTGGTTGCCGCGGTCCTGGTTGGAGCCGCGGATGGCGCCGGCGGCGCCGCCGGCGAGGGCGCCGATGGCTGCGCCGGTGGCGGCGTTGCCGCCGCCGACATTGTTGCCGATGATGGCGCCGGCGACAGCGCCGAGGCCGGCGCCGATGGCACCCTGACGCACGGTTTCGTTGTTGCCGCCGCCGTAATACGGGTCACTGGCGCAGGCGGTGACCAGAAGGCCGGCGCCGGCGATGGCGATAATCGCCTTGTTCATGGATCTGTCCTTCATCCCGAGGGGGCTCCCCTGAAGCCCAAAGAACGCCGAGAAAACGCGGCGGTTCCGAGGCGAAGGCGATAAGCTTTGCATTATTTTGTTCGGCGGGGCGCGTTCAGCGGAACCGGGCGGGGAAATGGGGCGTTCGCCGCCCATGATCGACGCTTCCGCGCCAGCCGCCTCTCCCGACGCTCCCCTCCGCGCCCTTCACGCCTCCATCCGCAAGGTGGCGATCGTGGTCAATCCTCTGTCAGGCGGGGTGGGGCCCCAGGCCGCCGCCGAGGCCGAGGCCATCCTGTCCCTCTATGACTGCGAGGCCGAGGTGACGACGCTGGAGGGGGCCAAGATTCCCGAGCAGATCGCGGCGGCCCTGGACGCCCGGCCGGATGTTCTGTTCGTCCTGGCCGGAGACGGCACGGCGCGCTCTGTGGCGGCGCGCGCCGGACCCAAGGGGCCGCTGATCGCCCCCCTGCCGGGCGGCACCATGAACATGTTGCCCAAGGCTCTGTATGGCACGGCCGACTGGAAGGTCGCCCTGCGGCGAGCGCTGGATGAAGGCGAACCCCTGGTCGTGGCCGGGGGCGTGGTCGAGGGCGAAGCCTTCTACTGCGCCGCCATCCTGGGCTCGCCTGCTCTGTGGGCGCCGGCGCGCGAGGCGATGCGCACCGGCAAGCTGAAACTGGCCTGGATGTATGGACGACGCGCGTTGAAGCGGGCCTTCAGCGGGCATATCCGCTTCAGTCTGGACGGCGGCGCGCGGCGGCGGGCCGAGGCCCTGGTCCTGATCAGCCCGCTGATCTCCAAGGCCATGGTCAAGTGCGACGGGCTGGAGGCGGCGGCCATGACGACCTCCGACGCCGCCCAGGCGTTCCGACTGGCGGCGCACGCCCTGTTCGACGACTGGCGCCACGATCCCAATGTGACGACCCAGGGCGCGCGGTCGATCACGGTTTCGGCGCGCTCGAAGATCCCGGCGGTGATCGACGGCGAGCCCATGCTTCTGGGTCGCAACGCCGATATCAGCTTCCTGCCGCGCGCCTTCATGGCCCTGGCGCCGCGCCCTCCGGCGGGCGAGGACAGTCTCTGATGGGGCGGGTGCTCCAGTTCTCGGACGTGCATTTCGGGTGTGAGCATCAGCACGCCGTCGCCGCCGCCCTCGACTACGCCCACGCCACGCCGCACGATCTGGTGCTGATCACCGGCGACATCACCCAGCGCGGCCTGCCGCCGGAGTTCGCGGCGGCGGGGGCCTGGGTTCGCGCCATGCCGCAACCGGTCTTCGTCACGGTGGGCAATCATGACGTGCCCTACTGGGACGTGATGGCGCGGCTGTTCTGGCCGTGGCGGGCGTTCGAGCGGGCGACGGGACATCCCGCTCACGACCATGAGTTCAAGCGCGACAATCTGATGGTCCGCGGCGTGACCACGGCGCGCGGCTGGCAGGCCCGGCCCAACTGGTCCAAGGGCGTCATCGACCTGGAACAGACGCGTCGGGCGGCCGAGGCCCTGCGCCATGCGCCGATCGGGGCGTTGCGCATCCTGGCCTGCCACCATCCGCTGATCGAAATGATCGGCGCGCCGATGACGGGCGAGGTCAAGCGCGGCGACAGGGCGGCCCTGATCTTCGCCGAGGCCGGGGTGGACCTGATCACTACCGGCCACGTCCATGTGCCGTTTGCATTGGGGATCGACCTGTCGGATCGCTGCTCCTACGCCATCGGTTGCGGGACCCTGTCGCACCGCGAGCGCGGGGCGCCGCCCAGCTTCAACCGGATCGAATGGGACGCCCGCGAGATCGTGGTGACGGCGGTGGTCTGGACCGGCCGTCGGTTCGAGGATCATCAGGTCTGGCGTCTGCCGCGTCGCCAGGACACGCGACGGGCCGAGACGGCGCCTGATCCGGCGACGCCCGGCGAAATGGAAGCCGCCGACGCCTAGCCCGCGGCTGTCGAGGTCAGGCCGGCGTCAGCATGGCCAGGGCGGTCAACAGATCGCGGGCCGTGATCGGCTTGGCCAGGTGCAGGTCGGCGCCGGCGGCGCGCGCGCTGTCACGGTGTTCGGCCATGGCGTTGGCGCTCAGCATCAGGATCGGCGTCGGCGGCATGGAGGGTCGGGCCGCCTCGATGGCGCGCAGGGCGCGGGTGGCCGTCAGCCCGTCCATGCCCGGCATCTGCATGTCCATCAGCACCACATCGAAGGATTGCGCCTCGAAGACGGTCACGGCCTGGGCCCCGTCATCGACGATCACCAACTCGGTCACATGGTCGGCCAGGATCAACTGGATCAGGCGCTGGTTGATCGGGTGGTCTTCCGCCAGCAGCACCCGCAGCAGGCGCGACGGGCTGGGCGTCGCCGCCAGATCGCGTCTCGTCAGGTCATTGGTGCGCGGCAGGGGCAGTTCCACGCGGAAGCGGCTGCCGACGCCGGGCGTCGAGGCGCCCTCGATCCGCCCGCCCATCATCTCGGTCAGGGAGCGGCAGATGGACAGGCCCAGGCCCGTGCCGCCAAAACGGCGGGTGATGCTGCTGTCGGCCTGGCTGAAACGCTGGAACAACTGGGCGGCGTGCTCGGCGTCGAAGCCGACGCCGGTGTCTTCTATCTCGAACGACAGCAGGGTCGGGGCGCCGTCGCCTTCGCTGATGGCGAAGCGGACGGAAACGGAGCCTTCGGCCGTGAATTTCACGGCGTTGGACAGCAGATTGCTCAGGATCTGACCTACGCGCACACTGTCGCCGACGAAGGCGCCGCGCACATGGGCCGGTCGCTCGACATGGAAGGCCAGCCCCTTGTCCTCAGCCTTTATCTTCAGGGTTTCCAGCGTCGCAGCCAGGGCTTCGTCCAGATCGAAGGGACGCAACTCCAGCTCCAGCTTGCCGGCCTCGATGCGGGACACGTCCAGCATGTCCGAGACCAGCCGTTCCAGGGTCACGCCCGAGGCGGCGATCAGGTCGACCATTTCGCTCTGGTCGGGCGACAGCGGCGTGCGCGACAGGGCGTCGACGATGCCGATCACGCCGTTCAGCGGGGTGCGGATCTCATGGCTCATATTGGCCAGGAAGTCGGACTTGGCGCGGTTGGCGGCCTCGGCGGCGGCCTTGGCCTCGATCAGGGCCCTTTCGGCCGCGATCTTGGCGGTCACGTCGCGGGCCACGGCGTAGATGCGCTCACCGAACTTCTGCGCCCGCCATTCCAGGGTCACATAGTGGCCGTCCCGATGGCGATAGCGGTTGATGTGCCCCTTGACCGGGGCGTCGGGGCGGCGCGTCTCGACCTCGATCACGCTGTCCAGGGTGCCGGGCAGGTCGTCGGGATGGACCAGGGTCAGGATGGCCAGGCCGATCAGGTCGTCAGGCTGATAGCCCAGGGTCGCGGCCCAGGAGGCGCTGACCCGGACGATCAAACCCTCCAGATCGCGGATGACCAGCAGGTCCAGCGAGACGTCGAAGAAGGTCGCCAGATCGCCGCCTGAATCTTCGGTTGTCGCCCCGGTCTGTCGCAAGGCGGCAGTTTGAGGGGGGCAGGTCATCAGTGACTATCCTTAGCGTACTGCCGCGACCCTAGAGCGCCAGCCGTTAAGCTCGGATTTCGGTAAGCGTCATTTTTGTCGCCAGGTTTCAGTAGGCGAAGTCGCGATAGATGCGGCTGACGTCGCCCTGCCAGTCGCCGTGATAGAGCTCCAGCAGGCGGTCGGCCGGGGTCACGCCGCTGTCGGCGATGTCTTCCAGTTCCGACAGATAGCCGCGCTCGTCCACCATGCCGCCGCTGAAGCGGGCGCGGTTCTTCAGGCCGTGCTTGGCGATCTCGACCAGATCGACGGCGATGTCACGGACGCTGCGGCCCGCCACCTCGGCCTTGAGGCCCAGGCGGGTGACGTCGCGGCGCAGACGCTCATGGTCGGCGATGTCCCAGTCCTTGCACAGGTCCCAGGCGGCGGCCAGCGACGGCGCATCATAGAGAATGCCGGCCCACAGGGCGGGCAGGGCGCAGATACGGCTCCACGGACCGCCGTCGGCGCCACGCATCTCCAGATACTGTTTCAGCCGTACTTCGGGGAAGAGGGTGGTCAGGTGGTCGGCCCAATCCTTGGCCGTGGCGCGCTCGCCCGGCAGGGCGTCCAGCCCCTCGGTCATGAACTTGCGGAACGACTGGCCCGACAGGTCGACATAGGTCTCGCCGCGCTTGGCGAAATACATGGGGGTGTCCAACGCATAGTCGGCATAGCGCTCGTAGCCGAAGCCGTCGGCGAAGACGAAGTCCAGCATGCCGGTGCGGTCCGGGTCGGTGTCGGTCCAGACATTGGCCCGCGCCGACAGGAAGCCGTTGGGCTGGCCCTCGGTGAAGGGCGAACAGGCGAACAGGGCCGTGGCGATGGGCTGAAGCGCCAGCGAGGTGCGGAACTTCATGACCATGTCGGCTTCGCTGTCGAAGTCGAGATTGGCCTGGATGGTGCAGGTGCGCAGCATCATGTCGAGGCCCAGCGCGCCCTTCTTGGGCATGTAGGCGCGCATGATGCCGTAGCGGCCCTTGGGCATGACGGGGATGTCCTCGCGCCGCCACAGGGGGTCGAAACCGGCGCCGAGGAAGCCGAGGTTCAGCTGGTCCGCGACCTGCTTGACCTCCATCAGGTGCTGGCCGGTTTCCGAGCAGATGTCGTGGATGGTCTGCAGCGGCGCGCCCGACAGTTCGAACTGGCCGCCCGGCTCCAGGCTGATCGAGGCGGTGAAGCCCTCGGCGTTCTTGCGCTCCAGGGCGATGACGTGGCCGGCTTCCTCGACCGGTGACCAGCCGAAGCGCTGCAGGCCGGTCAGCATGGCCAGGATGCCGTTCTCGCCCTCATAGGCGGGGCGGCGCAGGGTGGACTTGTCGAAGCCGAACTTCTCGTGCTCGGCGCCGATGCGCCACAGGTCGGCGGGCTTCTCGCCCTTCGACATGGCGTGGATCAGTTGCTCTTTCGAAAGCGGCGCCGTGTCGGTCATCTGTAACCCCTGCTGTCGCGGCTAGATGGGCGAGGATACAGCCCCGCTCAAGAGGGGGCGTGCAAACTTCTATCGTTCCCAGTCGCCGACAGCCGCCTGCCACAGGGTCAGGGCGGCGATGGCGGCGGTGTCGGCGCGCAGGATGCGCGGGCCCAGAGAGACGGCGGTGGTGAAGGGCAGGGCGCGCAGACGCTCGCCTTCCTCGGGCGAAAAACCGCCCTCGGGGCCGATCAGGATGGCCCACTTGCCCCCGCCCGCCGCGGTCAGGGCGGAGGCGGCGGGCGCGCCGCCGGTCTCATCGCAGAACATCAGGCGGCGCGAGGCGTCCCAGCCGTCCAGCAGGACGTCTAGCTTGACCGGATCATCGACCAGGGGCACGTCCAGACGCCCGGTCTGCTCGGCGGCTTCTTCCGCGATGGCGTCCAGTCGGTCGAGACGAAGCCGGTCGGCGTTGGTGCGATGGGTCAGGGCCAGACGGACGCGCGCGGCGCCCAGTTCGGTCGCCTTTTCGACGATGGTCTCGATCCGCGCCTTCTTCACCACGGCGACGATCAGTTCCAGATCGGGGCCGTGGGTCTGTTCGCGCACCTGCTCCTCGGCGCGCAGGATGACGCCCTTCTTCAGCACCTCGGCCACCCTGGCGCGCCATTCGCCGTGGCGGCCATTGAAGACCAGCAGGTCGTCGCCCGCCTTCAGCCGCATCACCTGGGTCAGGTAGCGTGACTGATCGAGGGTCGGGGCGACGGCGAGGCCGGGGGCGAGGTCGCCCTGAACGTGCAAACGGATCATGGGCAGGGATTTAGCGGGCGCGCGGGCGCGCGTCACGCGTCGAGCCGCGTCAGCTCAGCCGGTCGCGCCGGGCGGGCCAGACGGGGGGCAGGTCGGCGTGGCCCTGGGCGTGGCGCAGTTCGCGCTCCAGCATCCGGCTCATGGCGTCCAGCGGCAGGTCGTTGGGATCGTCGCCGAAGGGGTCTTCCAGTTCGTCGCCGAGCGCATCCAGCCCGAAGAAGGTGTAGGCGACCAGAAGCGACACCGCCATCGTCCACCAGCCGAGCGCCGGGGCCAGAGCGAAGGGCAGCATGAGGCAAAACGCATGGGCCGTCCGGTGCAGCAGCAGGGCATAGGCGAAGGGCAGGGGCGTGGTCTTGATGCGCTCGCAGCCGGCCAGGACATGGCTCATCTCGGTCAGGCGCAACTCCAGCACCGAATAGCGGATCGGGTCGATCAGGCCGTCGCGCAGCAGTTCGGCGCACTGGCGACCCACGCCCGTCAGGGCGGCGTCGGTGGCGTGGGGCGCGGGCTCGACCGGCGTCCAGCGGGCGATCTCGCCCGTCTCGTCGCGATCGCGCAGCCGGGCGGCCAGGCCGAAGACGAAGCCGCCGACCCCGTCCAGCATGGGGTTGCGGCGCTCAGCCGGCAGCAGGGCGGTCTGGCGGATGAAGGCGCGGACGGCGATGACCAGTTCGCCCCACAGCTTGCGCGCCTCCCACCAGCGGTCGTAGCAGGCGTTGTTGCGGAAGCTCATGAAGATGGACAGCGCCAGCCCGATCAGGGCGAAGGGCGCCGCCGCCAGATGCACCGGCAGATCGGGCCGTTCCCGGTGCAGCATGACCGCCGCCACGGTGATGACGACGGTCAGGGCCAGCCGCCCTACGATGCGCGGCAGGATGGACCCGTTCAGGGCGAACAGGATTTCCAGCGGGCCGGGGCGGGAGCGGACGATCATGCGCCTCCATACCGCCCCGGCGGTCCGCCTTAAAGCGTGCGCGCGATCAGCAGCTTCATGATCTCGTTGGTGCCGCCGTAGATGCGCTGGACGCGGGCGTCCTTGTAGAGCTGGGCGATCGGATACTCGTTCATGTAGCCGTAGCCGCCGAACAGCTGCAGCATCTCGTCGATGGTCTCGCCCTGGATGTCCGTCACCCAGTATTTGGCCATCGAGGCCGTGGCGGCGTCCAACTGGCCCTTGAGGTGCAGGCCGATGCAGTGGTCGACGAAGACCTTCGCAACAGTCAGTTTCGTTTTGACCTCGGCCAGCTTGAACTGGGTGTTCTGGAAGTCGATCACCCGCTTGCCGAAGGCCTTGCGCTGCTTGACGTAGTCCAGCGTGGCCTCAAGGCCCCGCTCGGCGGCGGCCACGCCCTGAACGGCGATGTTCAGGCGTTCCTGCGGCAGCTGCTGCATTAGTTGGACGAAGCCCTGGCCCTCGCCGCCGCCGATGGCGTTTTCCAACGGCACTTTCACATCGTTGAAGAAGAGCTCGGAGGTGTCGTTGGCCTCCATGCCGATCTTGTGCAGGTTGCGGCCGCGCTCGAAGCCCTCGGCCCCATCGGTTTCCAGGGCGATCAGGCTGGTGCCCTTGGCGCCCTCGGCCGGGTCGGTCTTGGCGACGACGATGATGAAGTTGGCCAGCTGGCCATTGGTGATGAAGGTCTTGGAGCCGTTCAGGACATAGTGGTCGCCCGACTTGACGGCGGTGGTCTTGACGCCTTGCAGGTCGGAGCCGGCGCCCGGCTCGGTCATGGCGATGGCCCCGACCAGTTCGCCCGAGGCCAGGCGCGGCAGCCAGCGCGCTTTCTGCTCGGCCGTGCCGTAGTGCCAGATGTAGGGCATGACGATGGCGTTGTGCAGCGAGATGCCGAAGTGGTCCGCGCCCTTCCAGCCCAGCTGGCGCATCAGCACCACCTCGTGGCGATAGTCGCCGCCGAAGCCGCCGTCTTCCTCGGGCAGACTGAGGCCCAGCAGGCCGGCGTCGCCCGCGTCGTTCCATAGTTGGCGCGGCACCGAGGAGGCGGCGATCCATTGCTGGAACTTCTCGGGCGGAGCGTGCTCGTCGATCCATTTGCCGACGCTGTCGGAGAAGAGGGAGATCTCTTCTTCCTGCATGAAGTCGGGTTCGGGCGTGTTGAGCACGTTCATGAGCGGTTCTTCCCTGTCATCCCGGCCGTAGAGCAGCGGAGAGCCGGGACCGCCGCTGAACTCGACCCTTGTTGTTTTGGGCGACCCCGGATCACGGCTTTCGCCGTGTCCGGGGTGACGTCGATGTGAGGCCTAGAACGCCTCGGCGGGCATCTGCATCAGCACCTCGGCGCCGGTCTTCATCTTGGCCAGGTGAGCGCTGGCGTCAGGCAGGATGCGCTCGATGAAATACTGACCGGTCTGCAGTTTGGTGACGTAGTAGGGATCGGCGTCGCCGGCGGCGATTTTCGCCGACGCCGACTTGGCCATCTGCGCCCACATATAGGCCAGGGCCGTCAGGCCGAAGATGTGCAGGTAGTCGGTCGAGGCGGCGGCGGCGTTGTCCGGGTTGGCCATGCCGTTCTGCATCAGCCACATGGTGCCGTCCTGCAGCTTCTTCTTGGTGTCGGCCAGACCGTCGACGAAGGGCTTGATGGCTTCGTTGTCGCCGTTCTCAGACACGAAAGCATCGATGTCAGCGAACCAGCTCATGATGGCGCGGCCGCCGTTCGACGGCAGCTTGCGGCCCACCAGGTCCAGGGCCTGGATGCCGTTGGTGCCCTCATAGATCATGGTGATGCGCGCATCGCGCAGGTACTGCGAGGCGGGGAAGTGCTCAGTATAGCCCGAGCCGCCGTGGACCTGCATGGCCAGGGATGCGACGTGGAAGCCCTTGTCAGTCAGATAGGCTTTCAGGACCGGCGTGATCAGGCCCATATAGTCCTTGGCCTTGGTCGCGGTGGCCTCGTCCGAGGACTTCTGCAGGTCGGCTTGCAGGGCGGTCCACAGGATGAAGGCGCGGCCGCCTTCGACGAAGGCCTTCGACTCCAGCAGCATCCGGCGCACGTCGGGGTGGACCATGATGGGGTCGGCCGGGCCGTCCGGGTTCTTGGCACCGGTCAGGGCGCGGCCTTGCAGGCGGTCGTTGGCGAACTCGACGGCGGCCTGATAGGCGGCGTCGCCGATGGCCAGGCCCTGCAGGCCGGTGCCGAGGCGGGCCTCGTTCATGACCACGAACATGTTGTTCATGCCCCGGCCTTCTTCGCCGATCAGCCAGCCCTTGGCGTTCTCATAGGCCATGACGCAGGTGGCGTTGCCGTGGATGCCCATCTTGTGCTCAAGGCCGGCGCAAGACACGCCGTTGCGCTCGCCGATGGAGCCGTCTTCGTTGACCAGGAACTTCGGCACCACGAAGAGCGACAGGCCCTTGATGCCCGGAACCGCGCCTTCGACGCGGGCCAGGACGGTGTGGATGATGTTGTCGGCGAAGTCGTGCTCTCCGGCCGAGATCCAGATCTTCTGGCCGGTGATCGAATAGGAGCCGTCGCCGTTGGGCACGGCCTTGGTGCGGACCATGCCCAGGTCGGTGCCGCACTGCGGCTCGGTCAGGTTCATGGTGCCGGTCCATTCCCCGGTCGCCATCTTGGGCAGATAGGTCTGCTTCAGCTCGTCCGAGGCCGAGGCTTCGATGCCGTGATAGGCGCCCGCCGTCAGGCCCGGATACATGGAAAACGCCGCCGAGGCCGCCGCCGTGAACTGACCCACCGCCATCGACACGATCGAGGGCAGGCCCTGGCCGCCGTATTCCGTGCCGAAGGCCAGGCTGGTCCAGCCGGCCTCGACCATCTGGTGATAGGCTTCCTTCCAGCCCTTGGGCGTGGTGACGACGTCGCCCGCGATGGTGCAGCCTTCCTGGTCGCCCGGACGGTTGATCGGGGCGATGACTTCCTCGGCGAACTTGCCGCCTTCCTCGATGATCTGGTCGATCAGGTCGCGCGACAGATCGGCGTCGGCCAGGTGGTTGGCGTAGCGTTCGACCTCCAGCACGTCGTGCAGGACGAAGGACAGGTCGCGGACAGGCGCCTTGTAGGCCATGGGATTACGCTCTCGCTTTGAAGGGCTGGAAGTGGTTGTCGGGGTTGAGCCGTTCGCTCAGCAGGTTGGCGTATTCGTCCGCCCCCGGCAGAAGGTCGGGGCGGTGTTCGCCCAGCTTGGATTCCATCCAGTTGCAGGCTTCCTCAGCCGTCTGGATGGCACCCTCGATGTCTTCGAGTTGCTGCTTCAGCGCCTCGACCTGGGCGCGGTGACGGCGCAGGGCCACGGCCATCTGATGGACGTTGTGATCCTTGCGGTCATACAGATCCAGCATCTCCTGGATCTCCTGCAGGGTGAAACCGATGCGGCGTCCCCGCAGGATCAGCTTCAGCCGGGCGCGGTCGCGCGCGTCATAGACCCGCGTCTGTCCCTTGCGAGCAGGGGTCAGAAGACCCTTGTCCTCATAGAAGCGCAGGGCGCGCGCGGTGGCGCCGAACTCGCGGCACAGGTGCCGGATGGAATAGGTGCGGTGATCGTCAGCGGTCGCCATGCGTCACCCATAACTTGACGCGGACGTAAAGGGAAGCTTCTCGCTGATCCCCTCGACAAGTTGTGATCAACGAGGGCGCAAACGCAAATCGGCCGCGGAGAGCTTGCGCCCGCCGCGGCCGATCCGGGGGAGGAAATGGGTGTCAGGCGATCAGTGGCGGCGGAACCACAGCACCGGCGCCGTGATGGCGATCAGGAAGAGGTTGGTCAGGGCCAGGCCGACATTCAGCTCCATGCCGTGCAGGATCAGCATGATGGTCTGCAGGGCCAGCAGGCCGACGCTGGCGGTCAGCAGCAGGGGGCGGCCGAAGCGCCACGACACCAGGGGGCTGAGCACCATCAGGGCCAGGACGATCTCGACCACGCCCAGGCCGCGCACGAAGTTGACGCTGGCCATGGCGGGCCAGTGCATCAGCACGGTCAGGTTCTCCATCGACTCCGTCAGCTTGGCGTAGCCGGCCGCGATGAAGAACATCGCGATCCAGCCCTGGAAGGTCCAGAGCGTCAGGTTCAGGTAGTCAGATTTTGCGCGGGAGCGAGGCGTCAAGGTCGTCGAGGTCATGGCCGAAACCGTGGGGGTTGAATTGGTAACAGTTGCTAGATCAGATTGCCGGAGGCGATCGTCAAGGAAGTGTAACAATCTGTGAACCGGGGTAGGCGTGACCTGCGGCGACGGCGTGGCTGAAACCACAATTCCCCGTAACCCGACGCAGGACGTGAGCGTGGTCTAGGCCTGCAGGAGCGGCCTGTCAACGGTCGATGACATCAACTGATGACTTAAGACGCCCAGGCCTGATGCGCGCTCTCCAAGCGGGCCAGCTTGGCGTGCAGCGGCGCCCAGTCGTCGCCCTGTTCGATGGCCGACCAGATGGCCTCGACCTCGTCGATCAGCAGTTCCTCGGGCTCGGCGGCGGCGAACATGGGGTGCTCCAGCCGCTCGGGGCGGTCGGGCTCGTGCTCCAGCAGGGCGAAGCGGAAGGCGTCGAAGGCTTCGCCCTGATAGATTTTGGCGCGCACGCCGCCCAGCGCCCGCGCGCCGGAACTGAAGCCGCCGAACCAGTCGAAGAACAAGGGCTCCCAGCGCAGGGCCTCGCCCTTGTCGCGCAGCAGGGCCAGCGTCGCGTCCAGCAGTCGCTGGTCGGCCGCTTCGCCGAGACTCTTGACCCCCAGGCGGTTGAGGAAGGCGGCGCGCAGATGGCGGATATAGGCGGGACCGAATCCGTTGAGCGCCTCGGTCAGGGTCGCGACCTGCGGTTCGGCGATCAGCTTCAGGCAGCCGGCCAACTGAGTCAGGTTCCAGAACACGGCCTCGGGCTGACGCGCAAAGGCATAGAGGCCCTCGCTGTCGAAATAGGCGGCGGTGAAGGCCGGGTCATAGCGGGGCAGGAAGCGCCACGGACCATAGTCGAAACTCTCGCCCGTCACGTTCAGATTGTCGGTGTTCAGCACCCCGTGGACGAAGCCGGCGGAAATCCATTTGGCCGTCAGTCGCGCCGAGGCCTCGACCACGGCGGCCAGGAAGCCGGGCGCATCGCCGGGCGCGACGGCGGGATGATACAGGCTGCGGGCGTGCTCCAGCAGCGTCTCAATCTGATCCTTGCGGCCGTAATAGGCGGCCCGCTGGAAGGTCCCGAAGCGGATATGACTGTGCGACAGCCGCACCATGACCGCCGCGCGAGTGGGGGAGGGTTCGTCGTTGCGTTCCAGCGCCTCGCCGGTCTCGACCAGGGACAGGATACGGCAGGTTGGAACCCCCAGGCTTTCCAGCATGGCGGCGGCCAGAACCTCGCGCACCCCGCCCTTCAGCGTCAGCCGCCCGTCGCCGCGCCGCGACCACGGCGTTTGACCCGACCCCTTGGTCCCGAGGTCCAGAAGTCGACCTTGAGGGGCGCGGTCGCTCGCTGCTTGAGCGCCGACCACCTCCCGCAGTTGCGCCGCCAGGAAGCCGCGCCCGTCGCCGAGGTCGGGGTTGTAGGTGCGGAACTGATGGCCGTGATAGCGCATGGCGATCGGGCCGGGCTGGCCGGGCAGGGGGGCGAAGCGGCCGAAGCAACTGACCCATTCGTCGTCGCTCAGGGTTTCCAGCCCGACGCTGGCCGCCGCGCGGTCGTTGCGCACGCGCAGGATCGTCTGGGGAAAATCGGCGGCCTGCACCGGATCGCCAAACTCGGGGCCGAGGTCGATGAAGCGCGGATCGGGGCGATAGGCGGGGGAGACGGGCATGAAGCGGCAGATGCGCGCTCGTCGCCCGTTTCGCAACCGCAACATCTGCGGTCGACTTGGTCTTGAACCTGCGGGCGGGTCGGTTATTTTCAAAGGTAGAGATCAGGTCCCGCTTCGCTTGCCATGCGTCGGGGCCAGGCCGGCGCCGTCGTCCGACGCGCGAATCCGGTCAGGCGTCCGTCGATAACCTGACGCCACGACAGTCCTTTTGATTTCGGAGACCGCCGTGGCCAAGAAGCTCACGCTCGACTTTCTCAAGACCGAAGCCGGTTCAGGCGCCGCCCTGGGCCTGGCCGCCCTGGCTGCCCTGATCGTCGCCAACTCGCCCTGGGCGAGCGACTATTTCTACTGGCTGAAGAGCGTCCACGTGCTTCAGGTCGGTCCTCTGCGGCTGGAGGAGACGATCTCCAACTGGATCAAGGAGGGGCTGATGGCGGTCTTCTTCCTCGTGGTCGGGCTGGAGATCAAATACGAGATCCTCAAGGGCGAACTGAGCAACCCCAAGAAACTGGCTCTGCCGATCATCGCCGCCCTGGGCGGGATGGCGATTCCGGGTCTGGTCTATCTGGCCGTAGCGGGGATGCTGGGCGGGCCGTCGCAGGGCTGGCCCATTCCTCTGGCCACCGACATCGCCTTCGCCCTGGCTGTCTTTGCGGTGGTGGGCAAGAAGCTGCCGGCGTCGCTGCGCGTCTTCCTGCTGACCCTGGCCATCGTCGACGACCTGGGGGCTATCGCCCTGATCGCCGTCCTGTTCAGCCAGGGGGTGCAGTGGCTGCCTCTGTTGGGCGTGGTCGGCGTGCTCGCCGCCCTGGCTCTGATCGGCCGTCGGCGTCTGGCCGGGCCCTTCTGGGTGCTGGGCTTCGGCGCGGTCTGGTATCTGACGGTTCTGTCCGGCCTGTCGACCTCGCTGACCGCCGTGGCCTTCGCCATGATCGTGCCGGTCGAGCCGCGCCGCGAAACCTCGCAGAGCCCGTTGAAGGAGGCGATGCACGACCTGCACCCCTACGTCGCCTTCCTGGTCCTGCCTTTGTTCGCCTTCGCCAAGGCCGGCGTCTCTTTCGCCGGTCTGTCGCTGGAGCAGGCCTTCGCCCCCCTGGTCATCGCCATCGCCCTGGGTCTGTTTGTCGGCAAGCAGGTCGGCGTCTTCGGCGCGGCTTGGCTGGCCGCCAAGCTGAAGGTCGGCGACAAGCCCTCTGGCGCTAGCTGGTTGCAGATCTACGGCGTCAGCCTGCTGTGCGGCATCGGCTTCACCATGAGCCTCTTCATCGGCGTCCTGGCCTTCCCCGGCGCGGTGGACTCGCCCGAGCAGATCGAGGTCAAGCTGGGCGTGATCGGCGGATCGGTGCTGTCGGCCCTGGCCGCGGCGGTGATTCTGAACCTTGCTGGGCGACGTCAGCAGCAAAGAGAAGACGAGTCTTCTGGCAAGATCTTGCAGTGAACGTTGATAATATTGACCTTGCGTAATCGGTTTTTGTCGCTTTCTCGCCACACGTAGAGCGACGTTGGCTGAAATCGCCGTTCGCAGCTTGGCGGCTTCTTGTCGCTGTCCCAACCCTGGCTTACCCCTGTCATTGGAGAATTCACGCCGTTCAATGAGCGTGGATCGACAGGGACAGGAATCGCCACGGTCGCCGCGGGCGGCCGGGCCATAGAGCCGGGGAGCCGCCATATGCGTTTCAACCACATTCTTCGCTGCACGGCGTCGGCCGCCGTCGTCGGCGCCGTCGCCTTCGGCTTCGCGGGAGCCGCCGCCGCCCAGGACGGGCCGACCACGGTCGACGACATCATCGTCACCGCCCAGAAGCGTGAACAGAACCTTCAGGACGTGCCGATCGTGGTCACGACCCTGTCGCAGGAAGCCCTGGACGGCGCCGGGGTGCGCGATATTAAGGATCTGCAGATCCTGACGCCGGGCATGACCGTCACCTCGACCCAGTCGGAAGCCTCGACCACGGCCCGTATCCGCGGCGTTGGCACGGTCGGCGACAACCCCGGTCTGGAAAGCTCGGTCGGCGTGGTCATCGACGGCGTCTATCGTTCGCGCAACGGCGTCGGCTTCGGCGACCTGGGCGAACTGAGCCGCATCGAGGTGCTGAAGGGGCCGCAGGGCACCCTGTTCGGGAAGAACACCTCGGCCGGCGTCATCAACATCATCACCGAGGCTCCGTCCTTCACCCCCGGCTTCAACGCCGAGGCGACCTACGGCAACTACAACGCCTGGGGCGTCGCCGGTTCGGTCACCGGCCCGATCACCGACCAGATCGCCGGCCGCCTCTATGTCGCCAAGCGCGAGCGTGACGGCTTCTATGACGTCATCACCGGCGCCGGCCCGCGTCAGGAAACGGACGATCAGAACCAGAACTTCTGGACCGCGCGCGGCCAGTTGCTGATCCTGCCGTCGGACGAGGTGTCGATCCGCCTGATCGCTGACTACTCCAAGCGCGACGAATACTGCTGCGTCTCCACCCAGATCCGCACGGGGCCGACCTATGGCGCCGTCACCGCCGTCGGCGGCCAGCAGACCCCGCCCGCGACCGGTTTCGGCCCGCTGCCCTTCTCGCGCACGGCCTACGCCAACCGCGGCACGGGCCAGACCATGGAAGACATGGGCTTCTCGGCCGAAGCCAACATCGACATCCCCTCGTGGAACGCCACCCTGACCTCGGTCAGCTCCTGGCGGAACTGGGAGGGCATCAACGCCATGGACCTCGACTATACGACGGCGGACCTGCTGTATCGTGTGGACGACGGCGGCTACGGCTTCGAGCTGGACAACCTGACCCAGGAATTCCGCCTGGCCGGCTCGACCGACAAGCTGGACTGGCTGGTCGGCGTCTTCGCCACGCGTGAGAACATCAGCCGCGACGACAGCTACTGGTACGGCGCCGGATACACGCCCTTCCTGTCGCTGCTGATCTCGTCGCAACTGAACGCCGGGACCGGCGGCGTCATTCCGCAAAGCGGAAACATCATCGGCTGTCTGACGCGGCCCGGCACCACGCCGACCTTCCTGGCCGGCTGTCTGCTGAACGGCGGCACGTCGGCCTCGGGGCCGCTGGCGCCGAGCGGACCGGGCTTCGGCGTCGGACATGGGGTGCAGGATCACTATAGCCAGCGTTCGGACTCGCTGGCCCTGTTCACCAACAATACCTGGCATGTCACCGACCAGTTCGATATCACCCTCGGCCTGCGCTACACCCAGGACAAGAAGCGTCTGATAGGGGTTCAGGACAACCTGGGCACCAACGGCGCGGCCTGCGGCGGCGCCCTGGGCAATGTCACCAACCTGACCAACGCCTTCATCGGCGCCGGGCTCACGCCGGCCGCCGCCGCCGCCAGCGCCCAGCGTGTCGCCGGCAACATCTGCCTGCCCTGGGCCAACCCCTTCTTCGACAACCGTCGAATCTCGGAAGAAACCGATGACGGCGAGCTGAGCGGCACCATCAAGGCGGCCTATCGCTTCAACGACTCGGTCATGGCCTACGGCTCCTACGCCCGCGGTTACAAGTCGTTCGGCTATAACCTGGACCGCGTGCAGACCGGCGTCACCCCGACGGCCTCCCTGCTGTTCCCGTCGGAAACCGTCGACAGCTTCGAGCTGGGCCTGAAGAACACCCTGTTCAACCGTACGGTCCTGCTGAACCTCACCTACTTCAATCAGAAGTTCGAGGACTTCCAGCTCAACACCTTCCTGGGCACGGCCTTCGTGGTTGAATCCATCCCCGAGCTGAAGTCGCAGGGCGTGGACGCCGACTTCGTCTGGTTCACCCCGATCGAGGGCCTGTCGTTCAACGGCGGCGTCACCTACACGGACACCAAGTACGGCGACTTCACCGCCGGCGACCTGACCAATCCGGGCAACTTCCCGCAGCTGTCGCTGCTGCCGGGCGCGCGGGCCTCGTTCGCGCCGGAGTGGTCGGCCACGGGTTCGGTCTCCTTCGACCGCTCGATCGGCGGCGGCCTGAAGGCGGGCTTCAATCTGTCGGCCAAGTATTCGACGGAATACAACACCGGATCGGACCTGCTGCCCTACAAGATGCAGGACGCCTTCACCCTGCTGAACGGCCGGATCACCCTGGGCTCGGAAGATGAGCGCTGGGCTCTGGACATCTGGGCTCAGAACCTGACGGACGAGGAATACAAGCAGGTGGCGATCAACGCTCCGCTGCAGGGTTCCGCCTTCCAGTCGACGGTTCAGCCGAACGGCACCTACTTCAACCCGGCCCTGGACACCCAGACCTACAACGCCTTCATGGGCCAACCGCGCACCTATGGCGCAACCCTGCGGGTCAAGTACTGAGGCCAAACGACCTTCGCCCAACGGCGAAGCGAGAAGGCGGTCCGGAGCAATCCGGGCCGCCTTTTTCTTTGCCTGCGCCTGTCGTCACTAGGAGCGTCGCTCGGCGCGCCCTTCCGCCGGCATGATCGCGGCCAAGAAAAAGCCCCCGGAGATCGCGCTCCGGGGGCTTGGTCGGGTTGGCGACGCCCTGGTTAGTCGTGAAGAGGCTCGCCGGGTCGGCTGCCGTCGGCCAGCCTGCGCTGCCCGGCGAACATCCGGCTCAACATCCGACGACCCCAGCCGGCGATGTCGTCGACGATGGTGAAGATGGCGGGGATGTAGAGCAGGGACAGGAAGGTCGAGGAGATCAGACCGCCCAGCACGGCGATGGCCATGGGCGAGCGGAACTCGACGTCGGCCCCGATGCCCAGGGCGATGGGCACCATGCCGGCCCCCATGGCGAAGGTGGTCATCAGGATGGGGCGCGCCCGTTTGTGGGCGGCGTCCATGATGGCTTCACGGCGGCTCAGGCCGCCCTCCTTCTCGGCGATGATGATGTAGTCGACCAGCAGGATGGAGTTCTTGGCCGCGATCCCCATCAGCATCAGCACCCCGATCAGGGCCGACATGGAGAAGCTCTTGCCGCCGATCACCAGGCCGATGAAGGCGCCGCCGATGGCCAACGGCAGGGCCGCCATGATGGTGACCGGATAGGCGAAGCTTTTGAACAGCAGGGTCAGAACCGCATACATCAGCAGGATGCCCGAGATGAAGGCGATGCCGAAGCCGACCAGCATTTCCTGGATGAACTCCGCGTCGCCGGCCGGCACCTGGCGGACCCCGGCGGGCAGGTTCTTGACCGAGGGCAGGCGGTTGACGGCCTGACCGGCGGCGCCCGTGGTGATGCCGTCCAGTTCGGCGCGGATCGAAGCGATGCGCGAGCGATCCTGGCGGCTGACGGTGGCCGGTCCGGCGCCGAATGTGATGTCGGCCACGGCGCTGAGCGGCACCGAGGCGCCGGACGCGGTCGGCACGCGCAGGTTCTCCAGCACGTTCAGATCCTCGCGGGCCTCCTCGGTCAGTTGCAGCCGGATCGGGATCTGGCGGTCGCCCAGGTTGTACTTGGGCAGGTTCTGATCGACGTCGCCGATGGTGGCGACACGCACGGCCTGGGAGATGGTCCCGGCCGAGACGCCGGCCAGGGCGGCTTCATCCGGGCGTGGGGTGACCAGGATTTCCGGGCGGGCGATGGCGGCCGTATTGACGATGTTGGCTAGGCCCGGCACGCCGCGCATCTCTTCCTCGACCTTGCGCGCCGCGGCTTCCAGGGCGACGGGGTCGTCGCCGAGGATGGAGAAGGTGTAGCTGGTGCCGTCGCCGGGGCCGCCGCCCTGCTGGGCGATGCCGGCGCGGATGCGGGCGCCGGGGATCTGTTTCAGCTCATCGACCATGACGCGGGCGAAGGCCTGCTGGCTGAGCGCGCGCTCGCCCTTGGGCACCATGTCGGCATAGACATTGGCCTGACCCACGTCTTGACCGCCGACGGCGGCGTAGACGGAGGTGACCTCGGGGCGGGCGTTGAGCTTCTGCGTCACCTGCTGCACCACGGCGTCGGTCTGGCGCAGGGTCGAGCCGGGCGGCAGTTCGATCTGGAAGGCGGCGCGGCCCTCGTCGCCGGGCGACATGAACTCGAACGACATCTTGGCGACGACCGACAGACCGATCGATCCGAACAGGAAGACAGCGCCCAGGACGAAGACCTTCCAGCGGTTGCCGAGGCACCAGTGCAGGGCGCGCAGATAGCCCGCCATCCAGAAGGGGTCCTTGTCCTCGTGCTTGGTGTGTTTCAGCAGATAGGCCGCCATCAGCGGCGTCAGCGTCCGCGCCACCACCAGCGAGAAGAAGACGCTGATGCAGGCGGCCAGGGCGAAGGCCTTGAAGAACTGACCGATGATGCCGGGCATGAAGCCAACGGGCGCGAAGACGGCGATGATGGTGCCGGTCGTGGCCACGACGGCCAGGCCGATCTCGTCGGCGGCCTCGAAAGCGGCGTCATAGGGCGGTTTACCGTCGCGCATGTGGCGGACGATGTTCTCGATCTCGACGATGGCGTCATCGACGAGAATGCCGATGGTCAGCGACAGGGCCAGAAGCGTGACGACGTTCAGCGACTGATCCATCGGCCCGAGCAGGGCGAAGGTCGGGATCAGCGACATGGGCATGGCCGTGGCCGCGATCAGGGTCGCGCGCCAGTCGCGCAGGAAGATGAAGACGACGATGACCGCCAGCACGGCGCCCAGAAGCAGGGCTTCCAGCGAGGCGAGATAGCTTTCCTCGATATACTGCACGCTGGAGGTGACCTGTTCGATGGTCAGCTCGGGGTGGGCCGCGTCGATCTTCTCGACCTCGGCGCGGACCTTTTCGGCGACCTTGACCTCGCTGGCCTCGCGCGAGCGCAGGAAGTTGAAGGTGACGGCTTCCTGACCGTTGTAGCGGGCCAGGCGACGGGGTTCGCCCCACTTGTCCACCACGGCGCCGAGGTCGCCCAGACGCACGCTCTTGCCGTCGCCGACCGGAACCAGGGTCTCGCGCAACTGATCCACCGAACCAGCGGCGCCCAGGGTGCGGACGGCCCGCTCCGACCCAGCCACGGTGACGCGGCCGCCGGGCAGGTTGTTGTTGACGTTGGTCAGGGCCTGGCTGACCTGGGCGGCGGTGACGCCGTAGGCGGCCAGGCGCTGCGGGTCCAGCTCGACGCGGATTTCGCGATCGACCCCGCCGGAGCGGTTGACCTCGCCCACCCCGCCGAGGGCCAGCAGGGCGCGGCTCATCTCGTTGTCGATGAACCAGCTGATCTGTTCCGGCGTCATGGTCGGCGAGCGGACCACATAGGTGATCAGGGCGTCGCCGGTGATGTCGATGCGCTGGACCGTCGGCTCCTGCATGTCCTGGGGCAGGGAGCCGCGCACGCCGCTCATGGCGTTGCGCACGTCGTTGGTGGCGCGTTCGGTGTCGGTGCCCAGTTCGAACTCGATAGTGGTCGAGGACACGCCGTCGGTGACGTTGGAATAGATGTGGCGCACGCCGGACAGGCCGGCGATCGAGTCCTCGATCACCCGCGCGACCTGGACCTCCATCTCGGCCGGCGCCGCGCCCGGCCGGGCGGCGGTGACGGCGACCAGGGGGAAGTCGATGTCGGGGTTGTTGTTGATCCGCATCCCCAGGAAGCCGGTCACGCCGCTGAGCGTCAGCAGGACGAACAGCAGGATGATCGGAATGGGGTTCTTGATGGCCCAGGACGAGATGTTGTTCATGGCCGGGCCTTACTTCGCGGCCGCAGTCGCAGCCGCAGGCGCGGCGGCGGCCGGGGCGGCGGCGATCGTCACCTTGTCGCCCTCGTTCAGGAAGCCGGCGCCCTGGACCACGACGCGGACGCCGGGCTCGACGCCGCTGATCGAGGTCTGGTCGTCGCGGCGCGACAGGACCGTCACCGGGCGGAAATGCGCCGCGTTCTGGGCGTCCAGCACGAAGACGCCCGACTTGTTGTTGCGATAGAGGACGGCGGCGGTGGGCACCACGGTTGTCGGTTGGGCCCCGGCGGTGATCGAGGCGCGGGCGAACATGCCCGGCTTCAGGCCGCTGCCCGGCGACAGGGTGATGCGGGCCAGACCCAGGCGGGTCTGGGCGTCGACCTCGGGGGTGACGATGCGGATGGTGCCGCTGGTGGCGACGCCCTCGTTCGAGGTGATGGTGGCGGTCTGGCCGGCGCGCAGGGTGGGCAGGTCGGTTTCAGGCACCTGGGCGTCCAGTTCCAGACGACCTTCGCGAACCATGCGGAACAGCTCGGTTCCGGCGGCGACGATCTGGCCCTTGGTGACGCTGCGGCTGATAATCAGGCCCGAGACCGGCGCCTTGATCTCGCTCTGGGCCAGGCGGGTGCGGGTCTCGGACAGCGACGCCTGGGCCGAGGCCAGATTGGCGGCGGAGGCGCGCTGGTTGGCCAGGGCCGTGTCCAGCGAAGCTTGGCTGAGGAAGCCGCGTTGCTTCAGTTCCTGAGCGCGGGCCAGGGCGGCGTCGTCCCGGGCGGCGTTGGCCTCGGCAGTCTGAACACCCGCCTGTTGCTGGCGCAGCTGGGCCTGCAGCAGGGCGTCGTTCAGCTTGACCAGAACCTGGCCCTGACGGACGTAGGAGCCTTCATCGACATAGACGCCGACGGCGGTCAGGCCGCCGGTCTCGGCGCCGACCGGGACTTCCTCCCAGGCCGAGACCGTTCCAGAGGCCACGATGACGCGCGGCAGGGCCTGTTCGATCGACGTGGCGACGCTGACGGTCTGGCGCGAGGCGCCGGGTTTTTCACCGGCCTTGGACTTGTCGTCGTGCCCGCCGCAGGCGGCCAGGGTCAGGGCGGCGGCGGCGGCCAGAAGCAGGGCCGGGGTACGAAGGGTTTTCGCCACGTGCGAGGATCCTTGAAAGGGTCAGGGCAGGGGGCGCGAACCTTCTGTCCGGCGCCGGACACGAGTTTGATAGCCTCGCTTCATAGCGTTCAGCAAAGCGTTCTCAAACCTCGCACACCAGCATTACCGCGAAGTAATCCCTCGTTGCCGCGGGACGAACCGGCGGCCGCGAAGTGTGGTCAGGGCGTCTAGGGGCGGTTGCGCTCGGGCAGGGCCGCGACCTCGGCGGCCGTCAGCTTCTTGATCACCTGGACCCGGCATTGGTTGCTGGGCGAAGGGCCGCTTCCCACGATGATCCGCGACAGGTCGCCAGTGCACAGGCGATTGATGCCGCTGTTGGGCAGGAAGGCGATGCTGAAGGCGAAGTCGATATCGGCGCAGTTGCCGAATGACTGGAGCTCGAACACTTCCTTGCTGTGGGTTCGGACGTAGAGCGTTTGGTTGTCGCCGCGGAAGTTGTCGACCCGGTCGGCGTAGAAGCACTGTCGGCTGGACGCTGAGGCTTGGCTCGGTTCGGTTCCTGAAACAGGAGCGCAAGCAGAAAGGACGGTCGCACTGGCTGCGGCGACTGCGAACACGGAAAAGCGCGCCATGAAGAACCTCCGTTGCAAACGCTGTTGAGATTAGCGTCAGTGGTTGAATGTGCGCTGTCCAGCCGGGGGCGTCGAGATTTTGTTTCCGCTTAGAAACGCGTGGCCTTGAGGCGTTGTCCAAACCTCTCCGGCAGAGGCGACGGCTGATTCAGTATGAGCGCGGCCAGATGCTCGCCCAGCAGAGGCGCGACGCAGAAGCCGCGTGAACCAAGGCCTGTCAGGGCGTAGAGGCCGGCCTGGCCGAGTGATCCTGCGACAGGCAGGCGGTCGGGCGTGGTGGCGCGCACGGCCTTGCGGCTGTGCGATGGACCGGTAGCCTCGACGTGGACGGCCAGGCGAGGCAGGGCGGCGGCCAGGGCGGCGAGATTGCGAGCAGAAGCTTCGGCGTCGGTCGCGAGGTCCGTCTGACCCCGGTCGTGGGTGGCCCCGAACAGCAGGCCCTTTCCGGTCGGCACGGCGTAGCCGCCCCAGGCGACGGGGGCGCCGCCGGCGCCGTCCACCCAGTCGGCTTGACCGGCGACGGGCGTCAGCGGCAGGTCGGGCGCGAGGGCGGCGGCGCCCCATCCTGCGGTCAGGATCACGGCCTCAACTTCGAGAATCAGATCGCCTTGGGCGTCGAGCAGACGCCAGCTTCCATCCTGAGCCTGGATGTCGGCGACACGGGCGGTCAGGCGTTCGGCGCCCGCCAGCCAAGGCTCCAGAACCGCCGAGGGGCGAAGCGCCAGGGCGCCCGACATCATCAGGCCGCCGGTCGAGACGGCTTCGCCCAGATGTTTCGAGGCGGCGGCGGGGGCAAGGCGCGTCATGGCGTCGGCGGGCCACAGATCCTGGGCCGCGATCTTGTCGAAACGGGTTGCGTCGCGCGGCGCCTGTTCCAGTTGCAGCACGCCCTCGGCGATTACGGCTTCGGGCAGGGCGCGGTAGAGGTCGCGGGCGCGCTCCAGGGCCTGAGCGTGGAAGCCGGCGATCAGGGCGTCGCCGGCGTCGAGGCGCGGCGTGACCAGGGCGGCGGGAAACCCCGAGCCGCCCGCGCCGGGGCGTTCGGCTTCGATGACGGTGACGCGGGCCCCGCCGGCGATCAGGGCGCGCGTCGCCGAGGCTCCGGCGATCCCGGCACCGATGACGGCGATATGGGGCGGGGACTTCGCCGTGGACGCCGCCGAGGGCAGATGAGCTTCCAGTCGCTCGCGTTTCCTGCCGTGGCCGGGCTTCTTCTCGACGACGAAGCCGTGCTCGGCCAGGCCGCGTCGCACGGCGCCCGCGACGGTGAAGGTGGCGACCCGCGCGCCGGGGGCGGAGCGGGCGGCGATCAGGGCCATGATCTCCGGCGACCACATGCCGGGGTTGAGGGCCGGCGAGAAGCCGTCGAGGAACCACGCGTCGGCGGGGCCGGACCACTGGCTCAACGCCCACTCGGCGTCGCCGACGGCCAGGTCGATGGCCGCGCCCCACTGCGGCAGGTCCAGGCGGTGGAAGCCAGGCGTTCCGGCGGGCCAGACGGCGAGGACGGCGGTCGCGGTCTCGGCCAACTCCGGCCAGGCGGACAAGGCGCGGGCGGCCTCGTCGCGGGTCAGGGGGAAGCCCTCGATGGAGAAGATATGCAGGCGGCCGTTCTCGGGCCGGGTGCGGCGCCACAGGTCCAGCAGGGCCACGATGTTCAATCCCGTGCCGAAGCCCAGTTCGGCGACGGTGAAGTCGGCGCGGCCGGTCCAGGCCTCTGGCAGACCGCAGCCGTCCAGGAAGACGGCGCGAGTTTCGGCCAGACCATCGTCCTTGGAGAAATAGACGTCGCCGAAGCGACCGGAACGGGGCGAGCCGTCCTCGGCCCAGACGAGTTGCGGCGAGGCGTCTTTGTCGGCGGCGTCGGGCAGGTCATCGGACATGGGCGGGCTTTAGCGACCCTGGTCCGTGCTGGATAGCGCGCACGAAAAAAGGGGCCGTCCGAAGACGACCCCTTTCCGCATCGTGACCCGAAGGCCGCGATCCAAGACGTAAGTCTTAGTGAGCGGCAGCCGGAGCAGCCGGAGCAGCGGCGGCGTCAGCAGCCGGAGCAGCAGCGGCGTCAGCAGCCGGAGCGGCAGCAGCAGCAGCGTCGGTGGCGGCGGCGGCAGCTTCGGTGGCGGCGGCGTCGGCGGTGGCGGCGGCGTCCGTGGCGGTCGCAGCGGCGTCCGTGGCGTCGGCAGCGGCGTCTTCAGCCTTGTCGGTGGCGGCGGGTTGGCAAGCGGCCAGGGCCAGAGCAGCGGCCGAAGCGGCGATCAGAGCGGTGATGCGCATAGTTGTTGTCCTTCAGAAGGTAAAAGCGAGATCATGAACCCTCGCTGAGACGGAGATAACGGGATCGTGAGGAAAACCGCAAGCGAAATTCTCACGGGTTCGTGAAGTCTCGTTATCCTCATGAAGAAAGGGCCGCCCCGACGCCAGTCGGAGCGGCCCTTTGCCGGCTTTCTGAGGGCCGAAGTTTTTTAGTGAGCGGCCGGCGCCGGGGCGGCCGGAGCGGGCGCCGGGGTCATGGCGGCGCCGGCGGCGTCGGCGGCTTTTTCGGTCGCGGCGCCGGCGGACGCAGCGGCGTCGGTGGCGGCGCCGGCCGCAGCCGTGGCGGCGTCAGCGGCGGTGGCCGCAGCGTCCGAGGCGGTGTCGGCGGCCGCGTCAGCGACGGCGGCGGCGTCTTCGGTCTTGGGCGCCGGTTGTTGGCAGGCGGCCAGCGACAGGGCGCTGAGCCCGGCGGCGACGATCATCAGGCGACGGATGGTCATGTGACTAAAGCCCCTTCGATTTCAAAATCCGGCGGGGCTGATCCCCGCCGATGCAAGGCGTAACGCGAGATTACCGGGTTCGACAAGTCCGATGTCGGGACTCAGGCCGGGGGAACCGGCGGCGAGGTCGGGTTCATCGGATCGGTCGGCGGCCTGTCTTCGGGCAGGGTCGGCGGGGTCTGGGCGGTCGGCGGCGTCGAGGGCGGCGCGATCGATTCTCCAGGCGGCGGCGCGGCGCTGTCCGCCGGCGCGGTCATCGAGTCCGCGGCCGCAGCGGCGGCTTCGGGGGGAGGCGCCGTCGAGGCCGGCGCAGGCGGCGATGTGTCGTTGCAGGCCGCCAGCGTCAGGGCGGCGAACAGCAGGGGAGGGAGGGCTTTCATGCAAGGCTCCACGGGAATGCACGCGAACGTGACCCGTGGAGAACCGACGTGAGCGATCCGTGTTCCCGTCCGTGGTCCGATCAGGCGTCCATCGGCGCGGCGGCCAGGGCTTCTTCCATTTCGGTGAAGGAGGGTTGGGCCGTCGAGGGGATGTCGCCACGGCCGATCTCGACCGAGATCTGGGCGGCGTTGCCGTGCAGGTGGGCCACCAGCACCGAGCGGATGATCTTGTAGTAGGAGGCTTCCTCATCGACGATCGCGCTCAGGCGGGCGGCGAAGGGGCCGACCAGGCCATAGGCCAGGAAGACGCCGAGGAAGGTGCCGACCAGGGCGCCGCCGATCATGCCGCCCAGGACTTCCGGCGGCTCGGTGATGGAACCCATGGTCTTGATGATGCCGAGCACGGCGGCGACGATGCCCAGGGCGGGCAGGCCGTCAGCCAGGTTCTGCAGGGCGTGGGCCGGGGCCAGGGCTTCGTGGTGGTGCTTTTCCAGCTGTTTCTCCATGGCGTCCTCGATCTGATGGGGATCTTCGAGGTTCATGGTCATCATGCGCAGAGTGTCGCAGATGAAGTCGGTGGCGAAGTGGTCCTTCAGCACCTTGGGATATTT
Organism: Brevundimonas sp. CEF1; assembly: GCF_051353055.1. Classification (NCBI taxonomy): domain Bacteria; kingdom Pseudomonadati; phylum Pseudomonadota; class Alphaproteobacteria; order Caulobacterales; family Caulobacteraceae; genus Brevundimonas; species Brevundimonas sp. CEF1. The sequence continues at coordinate 2,831,211 of NZ_CP195593.1, read as the reverse complement.
CTGGAAGATGGTGCTCTCGGCCGGCTTTTCGATGTGGCTTTCCAGGGCGATGACGCCCTTGGACTTCATCGTCTTGGTCAGTTGGAACAGCAGGCTGAGCAGGTCCTTGTAGTCCTGCTTCTTCCACTTGGGGCCGGCGAAGGACTTGCCCAGGCCGCCCAGGGCGCCCTTGATGACCGGCAGGCTGTTGGAGATCAGGAAGGCCGCGATGCCCGCCCCGAAGATGGCCATCAGCTCATAGGGCAGCGAATAGAGGATCGTCGCCATCTTGCCGCCGTGCAGCAGGAAGCTGCCGAACACCATGGCGAACAGCATGATGATGCCGATAATCTGGAACATGGGGCCGCCGGACGTCCTGAAGGAGAGAGCTCAGGACGCCCGTTATCAGCGTTAATGCTTAAGGCCGCGTTTCGCCGATCCCGGTTTGGGACGGAAACTACAGCCGCGTCGTGCCGTCGAGGATGGCCTCATAGGCCTTGGCGGTCAGCTTCTGATAGCCGGCCTTGCCGCCGCGGACGTAGACGGCGCCGTCGACCTTGGCCGCGTCGAAGCCGTCGGCGACCAGATCGACCTTGCGGTATTTGAAGGTGCCGGTGGTCTCGGCCGACTTCATCAGGCGCAGGAAGACGGGACGGGCATAGGGCGGCAACTGCTCGTCGGCGTAGGCGGCGAAGGCGGCGGGATCGAACTTGCCCTCCAGCACCAGGGCGGCCATGCCGGCCTTGCCTTCCTGGCCAGGGACGGAAACGCCATAGGCGATGACTTCCTGAACGCCGGGGGCGTCATGCAGGCGCTGCTCGACCTCGGCGGTGGAGACGTTCTCGCCCTTCCAGCGATAGGTGTCGCCCAGGCGGTCCATGAAGTAGAAATAGCCGTCGCGGTCCTGACGCATCAGGTCGCCGGTGCGGAACCAGCGGTCGCCCTTCTTGAAGACGTCGGTGAGGATCTTCTTCTCCGAGGCCTTCTTGTCGGCATAGCCCGAGAAGTCGTGGCGGATGTCCGAGGCGATCTGGCCGATGGCCTCGCCGGTCTCGCCGACCGAGACCAGCTGGCACAGACCGTCCGCGCGGCGCACCGGCTCGCCCGTTTCAGGGTCGAGCGCGATCAGGCGAATGTTGATCTGCGACTTCAGATAGCTGGGCACGCGGCCGATGGCGCCGGCCTTGCCGTCGAAGTTGAACAGGGAGACGTTGCCCTCGGTGGAGCCGTAGAACTCCATGATGTCCTTGATGCCGAAGCGCGACTGGAACTCGGTCCAGACGTCGGGGCGCAGGCCGTTGCCGAAGGCCAGGCGCAGCTTGTGGGCGCGCTCGTCCTCATTGGGCGGGCAGTTGACCAGGTAGCGGCACAGCTCGCCGATATAGACGAACATGGTGGCGCCGGACGTCTTCACGTCGGGCCAGAAATGGGTCGAGGAGAAGCGGCGGCGAATGATCATCCGCCCGCCGTTCAGCAGGATCGAGCCGACCCCGACCAGACCGCCGGTCGAGTGATAGAGGGGCAGGCAGTTGTAGAGGGCGTCCTTAGTCGTCGAGGCCGTGGCCCCGGCGAAGGCGCGCATATAGGTGCGAGCGCGCGAATGGGGGATGCGCGCCGCCTTGGGCAGGCCTGTGGTGCCCGAGGTGAAGATGAACAGGGCCGTGTCGCGGTTGGTCAGACCCTGGCGCAGGCTCTTGTCGGGGCGCACCGAGGAGGCGCTGCGCACGGCGTTGTCGATGTCGCGGCGGTCGTTGGTCTCGTCCTCGTCGGCCAGGCCGTGGACCCAGCTCATCAGGTTGCGATCGACGAAGGGGCGGGCCTCCTCGACCGCGCGCCAGCTTTCCTGATCCGTCACCACGTTGAAGGCGTTGGAGATGGTCAGACAGTGGGCCAATGCTTGGCCGGTCAGATTGGTGTTGATCAGGGCCGTGGCCACGCCGACCTTGGAGAAGCCGAACCAGGCGGCCAGGTATTCGACCCGGTTGTGCATGACCAGGGCGATGACGTCAGAGCGCTTCAGGTTGCGCGCCTTGGCCCAGTGAGCGTAGCGGTTGGCCAGGGCGTCCAGCTCGCGATAGGTCAGGCGGCGGGTTTCGTCCTCGAGGGCGACATTGTCGGGGAACTTGTCGACGGCTTCCTCGATGTCGTCACAGACCAGGACGTCGCTGTCGAGGGTGATGGGCTTGATGCGCTTCAGGAGGCGGTACAGCCCGCCCGCGAACTTCATATCGCGCCGGATGTTCGCTGCCAGACCCATGGTTGCGTCGCCTCTGCCCAGATTATGCTTTTCAACGGTGATGAACGGGCCGGGGCGGCGGGTCAACAGGTCGCAAGCGCGCACCGCCACAATGTTTGACGAAAGCGATGCTTTGCCCGTCTTTTCGATGACGTTGCGTAAGGTTGCTTCACGACGTTACGTCAACCTCCGTGGCGATCTCGCGAAAGAATGCCGGAAGAAATGACAATCTCATGACTTGATCATGCTTTCGCCTGAACTGTGGCGCGGATGGTGTTTCTTCGCGGCGACGACGATATTCGCGGAACCTTGCTCTTTTGGGGCGGGTTGTCTGGCTCTGGATCAAAGGAGAAGACAAGATGTCCGTGACCTATACTGATCAGGTTCGTCCCGCCGCCGCTCGCGTCGATAGCGAGGCCTATGTTCCAGTCTATGCCCGCAGCGGCGCTCGCAAGTCGAACAAGCCGGTCAAGACCTGGATGATCCTGGCGCCCCTGGGCGTGCTGGTGGTCGGCGGCGCGGCCGCCGCCATGTTGATGCAGCCGGTTGAGCCGGCGGCGCCGACGGCCCTCGAAGCCGCGCCGGTCGCGCCTTCGGCTGTCGCGCCCGAGGTTTCACCGTTGACGGCGGCGACTATTCCCATGGAGACGCCGGCCGAACTGACGACCGCGACGCCTATTCCCCCGGCGGCCGCCGCACCGGTCTCACGCCGCGCGAGCCCGGCTCCGGCCAGGGCCTCGGCGCCTCCGGCCAGGGTTGAGCGCGCCGCGCCCGCCCCGGCCGAAGCGGCGGTCGAGCCGCCCGCGCCGATCGTATCGTCGGGGCCGCAGCCCTATCTGTCGGTCGCGCCGCAGACGCCGACCGTGACGCCGTCGATCCCTGCGCCTGTCACGCCGGCGGCGCCGCCCGCGCCCATCGTGATCACGCCGCCGAACTGACGGCGACCAGAACTGAAAAAAGGCCCGGCTCCATGCCGGGCCTTTTGATATTGGGCTCAGGGTCGGGCCGGCGTGACGCGCCAGATCGCATTGCCCACGTCGTCTGCGACCAGAAGCGCGCCGGAACGGAGGCCCAGAACCCCGACCGGACGGCCCATGGCCTCGCCCTTGTCGTTGCGGAACCCGGTCAGGACGTCCTGCGGCGGCCCCGAGGGCCTGCCCCCGCTGAAGGGGACGAAGATGACCTTGTAGCCGGCGGGCGGGTTGCGGTTCCACGAGCCGTGCTGGCCCACAATGGCCCCGTTGCGCCACTGGGGCGTCAGCGACCCGGTGTAGAAGGTCAGGCCGAGGGAGGCGGTGTGCGAGCCCAGGGCGTAGTCGGGCTTGATCGCCCTGGCCACCATGTCGGGGCTAGGCGGCTGGACCCGCTTATCGACGGTCTGGCCGTAATAGCTCCACGGCCAGCCGTAGAAGCCGCCGGGCGTGACCGAGGTCATGTAGTCGGGGACCAGGTCGTCGCCGATCTCGTCGCGCTCGTTGACCGAGACCCACAGGCGGCCGTCCTCGGGGTTCCAGGCCATGCCGACAGGGTTCCTCAGGCCCGAGGCGAAGACGCGGCGGGCGCCAGTGGCCGGGTCGATCTCCAGCACGGCGGCGCGGTCGACCTCCTCGTTCAGGCCGTTCTCGCCGACATTGGAGTTGGAGCCGACCCCGACATAGAGTTTGGAGCCGTCGGGCGAGGCCACCAGGCTCTTGGTCCAGTGGTGATTGCGGCCGGCGGGCAGGTCCGCGATCTTGACCGGGGCGGCGTCGATGCGCGTCTGGCCGGTCTGATAGGGGACGGCGACCACGGCGTCGGCGTTGGCGACGAACAGGCGCTCGCCGATCAGAGCCATGCCGAAGGGCGACATCAGGCCGGACAGGAAGACGGTCTTGGTCTCGGCCACGCCATCGCCGTCGGCGTCGCGCAGCAGGGTGATGCGGTTCGCGCTGGGCGCGCGCGCCCCCGCCTTGCCCATGATGCGGCGCTCGAACCAGCCGCGTATGCCGCCCCCGCCGCTGGCTTCGGGTTTGGGCGGGGCGTTGGTCTCGGCGACCAGAACATCGCCATTGGGCAGTTCATAGAGCCAGCGCGGGTGGTCCAGACCGCTGGCGAAGGCGTTGACCGCCAGACCCTGTGCAGCGACGGGCGTGACGCCTGCGGGCCAGCCGACGGCGGGAGCGATCTTGACCGTTGGGACGCGCTGGACGCGGGCCGGCGGCAGTTGCGGGTTCGCCCCGAAGCCGAGGCTTTCGGGCAGGGTGCTCTCGGTCTCGCAGGCTGACAGGGCGAGGATCAGAGGCAGGGCGGCGACAGCGAGGAAACGGGAACCGGTCATGGGCGAACCTTGCGTCTCTGGCGGCTTTCTGGAACGTCGACATTATAACGCAGTTTGGTCGTCGGGGATCAGCGTCGCCGTCAGGTCTTGAGCCTGTTCAGGCGCCTCCCTATCTGCGCAACCTGCGCCGGGAGGGCCCATGCCGTCAGTCATTTCCATTCAAGGTCTGACCAAGACCTATAAGTCCGGCCATCAGGCGCTGAAACGCGTCGATCTGGAAATCGAGAAGGGCGAGATCTTCGCCCTGCTGGGCCCGAACGGGGCGGGCAAGACGACGATGATCTCCATCGTCTGCGGCATCGTCACCCCCTCGACCGGGACGGTGATCGCCGACGGTCACGACATCCAGAAGGATTACCGCGCCGCCCGCACCCGCATCGGTCTGGTGCCGCAGGAGCTGACGACGGACGCCTTCGAAACCGTCTGGGCCACCGTCACCTTCAGCCGGGGCCTGTTCGGCAAGGCGCCGAACCCGGCCTATGTGGAGCAGATCCTTCGCGACCTCAGCCTGTGGGACAAGAAGGACGCCAAGATCATGACCCTGTCCGGCGGAATGAAGCGCCGCGTCATGATCGCCAAGGCCCTGAGCCACGAACCCGACATCCTGTTCCTGGACGAGCCCACGGCGGGCGTGGACGTGGAACTGCGCCGCGACATGTGGGGCCTGGTGCGGCGCCTGCGCGAGCGCGGCGTGACCATCATCCTGACCACTCACTATATCGAGGAGGCCGAGGAGATGGCCGACCGGGTGGGGGTCATCCTCAAGGGCGAGCTGATCCTGGTCGAGAAGACCGCGACCCTGATGCGCAAGCTGGGCAAGAAGACCCTGACCCTGCAGCTTCAAGAGCCGCTGGCGGCCGTCCCGCCGGAACTGGCCGAGTGGAACCTGGCCCTGCAATGCGACGGGGCCGAGCTGGAGTACGCCTTTGACGCCCATGCCGAGAAGACCGGGGTGCCGTCGTTGCTGCGCCGCCTGTCGGATCTGGGCATCGCCTTCAAGGACCTGAACACCCGCCAGAGCTCGCTGGAAGACATCTTCGTCAGCCTGGTTCACCGCGATGGGGAGGCCGCGTGATGACGTTCAACGGACATGGCGTCTGGGCCATCTATCGCTTCGAGATGGCGCGGGCGCTTCGCACCCTGTGGCAGTCGATCGTGACGCCGGTGATCACCACGGCCCTCTATTTCGTCGTCTTCGGCGGGGCCATCGGTAGCCGGATGGAGGAGGTCGGGGGCGTGCCTTACGGGGCCTTCATCGTGCCGGGGCTGATCATGCTGAGCCTGTTCACCCAGTCGATCTTCAACGCCAGTTTCGGCATCTATTTCCCGAAATTCACCGGCACCATCTATGAGATCCTGTCGGCGCCCGTGTCGCCGCTGGAGATCGTCATCGCCTATGTCGGGGCGGCGGCGACCAAGTCGGCGGTGTTGGGGCTGATCATCCTGGCGACGGCGGCCCTGTTCGTGCCTTTACAGATTCTGCACCCCTTCTGGATGCTGGCCTTCCTGATCCTGATCTCGACCACCTTCAGCCTGTTCGGCTTCATCATCGGGGTGTGGGCGCAGAATTTCGAACAGCTGCAGATGATCCCCATGCTGATCGTGACGCCCCTGACCTTCCTGGGCGGCGCCTTCTATTCGATCGACATGCTGCCGGACGGCTGGCGGACCGTGACCCTGTTCAACCCGGTGGTCTATCTGATCTCGGGTTTCCGCTGGGCCTTTTACGGCATAGGCGACGTCAGCGTGGGCCTCAGCTTGACAGCCACGCTGGGCTTCTTCTTCGCCTGTCTGGCGGTGGTGGGTTGGATCTTCAAGACGGGCTATCGGTTGAAGAACTAGGTCGGGTTGGGGCTGTCACGAAACCGCCGAACTCGCTCAGCAGTTTGAAGGTCTGCCGACCCTCTTCGTGATGCGCGCCGCCCGGCGCCGGAGACCGAATGTCCGACGCCGACGACAAGTCCGTTCCCTTCGCCCGCCGCCCGGTGCAGTGGGGCCGCCCGCCTCAGACCACCTTCCGCGCTGGACCTCTGCCGCGCGGCGTGGGCCTGATGCCGCCGGTTGCGACGCCTCAGCCGAAGCCTCAGCCCTCGCCAAAGCCTGCGCCCCAGCCTTCCGTCGCGGCGGCCGCGCCTCGCCCGTCGTCCAGCGGCGTGTTCGGCGGTTCATTGGTGCCGCAGCGCCGGTCGACGGCGCCGACGGCGACGCCGAACCTGATCACCGCGCCCATGCCGAGCATGCTGCAGCCGCAACCTAATCGACCCGCCGCGCCGGCGGCCGACCCGCGCGCCCCGGTTGACGCGACGCCGCGCGCCTTGCCGCAAGCCGCAGAGGCCCCCGTTCCGGCGCCGGCCGCCAAGCCGGTTCCCTCGCCCGCTCCCGCGCCCCGGCTAGAGACGGCGCCCGTCGCGCCTCCAACCGTTTCGCGCCTTGCGCCTCGCAAGGGGAGCGATCGCGCGCCCCTCTATATCGCGGCGGCCGCCGTGGTGGTGATCGGCGCCCCGCTGGCGACCTGGCTGATCACGCGCGCGAACAAAGAACCGACCCCGGCGGCGTCCTCGAGTGAAGCGCCTGTCGCCGCGCCGCCCGTGGCAACCGCGCCGTCTCCTGCCGCGCCTGTGGAGGACGCGCCGTTGGAAGCCGTCGCTTCTGCGCCCGCCGCGCGACCCGCGCCTCGTCCTGCGCGCACTGCGCCGGCTCGATCCGCCGCCACGCCTGCCGCGGTTCCGGCCGCCGATACGACGCCGTCGGTCGCCGCGCCGCCCGTCGTCGCCGCGCCGCCGCCGGTGGTTGTGATCGCCCCGCCGCCTGAACCGGCGCAGCCCGCTGGTCCCGCGCCCACCGCCGCTCGACCGACCCAGAACGACCCCGACGCCCCGGTCGTCACCAAGCCTCAGCCGTTGGACTAGGGAGGCGCCCGACCAAGGCCGGATGCTTGTCCGGTCCAGCGATTTCGTCTTCCGCTATGGCGGCGAGGAGTTCCTGGTGGTGCTGACCGAGACCCGGACGGACCAGGCCTTGGCCGCCGCCGACCGGGTCCGCGCCGCTCTACAGGCGCGAGAGACCAAGGCCGGGCGCCTGCAGACCTTCGGCGTCACCGCCTCGATCGGCGTGGCCCAGCACGGCGGACATCCGGGCGAGAACTACCTGATCATGACCGCCGACGAGGCCCTGTACCGGGCCAAGCACGCGGGCCGCAATCGGGTCGAGCGCGGCTAGTGGCCGGGCGGGGGTGTCTGCTCGGGACTACGGGCAGCCAGAAAGGGCAGGGCCGCGAGCAGAGAGATCAGGCGTGTCGTGCCCCTGGATAAGGGAAGCTCCGCTTAGCGCAAGGTCAGGTATCCGCGTTCAACCATGCGGCGCAGGGCCTCGTAGGCCTCGGCCAGTTCCTCATAGGCGGTGCGGGCGGCGGTCAGGCGGGCGGTCTGGTCGGGGGTCACGGCCGAGCCGGATTCGGACAGGCGCAGGGCCTCGGCGGCCCAGCGGGCGCGGGCGTTGGCGGTCAGGACCGCCAGTTTCTGGAACGTGCCGACGTCCACCCGCGACAGGGTCTGGCCGAGGACTTCGCGGTTCGAGACGAAGGCGGCGTAGTCGATCTGCTCCAGCTGACCGCGCAGGCGGCGCTGCTCCTGCGGGTCCAGATCCTGGGGCTCGAAATGGTCGCGCTGGCGGCGATAGCTCTGGGTCAGCACGGTCGACATCGGCGGCGCTCCACAAGACGGCCCACAGGGGCTGCGAATGCGAGGCTGCGCCGCTTCGGTTAACGGGTCGTTTGCGTGGGGCCGGTCGGCGCCAGCTTCAGGCGCTCGCGGTCAGGCGCGCCCAGGCCCCGCGGGCAGCGCATGGGGCGATAGTCCTTGGAGTAGCAAAGCCGGGCCTCGCGGAACCAGCCATCGGTGGTGGCGATGAAGACGCCCTCGCGCGGCAGGCCGGGGTTGGCGGCGACAAAGGCGTCGCGGATGGCGCCGGCGGTCAGGCGCTGGGCCGGGATGGCCTCCAGGTCCGGCTTGTTCAGGCCGTTCCACATCTTCGCGGCCTGTTCGAAATAGGCTTCGGGGCTGTCCCAGCCGCAGGTCCCGTGGGCGGCCCATTCATGCTGTTGCAGGGACGGCGACGGCGTCATGCAGAAGTTCTTGCGCACGGTTTCGACCGGGATGGCCGGACCGGGAGCGGCGCAGTAGCGCGGGTGCTTGTTGTCCGCGCCATTGGGCCACAGGCCGTGCAGGGTCAGGCCGAAGCGGTTGTCGGCGCACTGATAGCGTTCGTCGGGATAGTCCTTGCCCGAGCGGCAGGCCTGGGGCGACCAACTGACGGCCAGCATGTTGAAGGCGACCGGCACGTCGGGCGCGGCCTCGTCCGCCGGGATGCGATAGGGGCGGGCGGGGGTCAGGTCGGCGGGCACGTCGCAGGTCGCGCCGACGACCTCGGCCGCCGGAACCGAGGCGGCGGGCGGCAGTCCGTCGCAGGCCGCAAGGGTCACGGACAGGGCCAGCAGGGCGGCGGGGATGGTCAGGGGCCGCATCGGGACGCTCCTTTTGGCTGGCGACGGGTGGTCCGCCCGTAAACCCTTCGTGAGCGGCGGCCAAGACGGAACCCTCGCCGCGTCCGCTCATTGAAAAGCGTAAGCATAATGAGGATGAGGCCCATGCCCGATCAAGCCGCCTTCGAAGCCGCCCTGGAAGAGGCGATCGCCCTGTTCGAGCAGGGCGAGGGGCTGGATCACAAGCGCTTCGACGCCCTGCTGGTCGAGATCGAGACGCGTCGCGCGGCCCTGACCGCCGTGCCGGAGGACGACCCGCGCGTCGAGGATATCCGCCGTCTGCAGGAGCGAGCCGACGAACTGGAGGCCCGCGTGGCCGCCGGCAAGGGCTCGGTCATGGACGAGGTCAACCAGACCCTGGCCCCCTTGATGGGGCGCAAGGGGGCCTGACTGGCCTTCAGTCCGCCTAGTAGCGCCCGTCGAAACCGAAGCTCGGCTTGCGCGCGTTCCACTTGCCGCGCGTGAAGTCGGGGAAGTCCAAGGTGCGGTTGCCCTCCGCGATCGACTGCTCCGACAGGGGCGTGATCGCGCTCCAGCTGACGCCGTCATAGATGTCGAGCGGCATGGGCGCCTTGGCCTTCAGGGCCTCGATGAAGGCGTGGATGACGAAGAAGTCCATGCCGCCGTGGCCGGCCCCGGCGGCGAGCGCCTCATGGGTCTTCCACAGGGGGTGGTCGTACTGCTCGAACCAGGCCTCTTGCGCCTCCCACTGGTGGGCCGGGCTGCGGCCCTCGATGTGGACCGACTTGTTCAGATCCATCCAGAGGCCGCCCGTCCCCTGCACCCGGAAGCCCAGCGAATAGGGACGCGGCAGGCTGGTGTCGTGCTGCAGCAGGATGGTCTCGCCGTTGGCGCAGGTGATCGAGGTCGTGACCACGTCGCCCAGCTTGAACTTGACCGCCGCATTGGGGTGATCGGCTCCGCCGGTCTTGACCACATAGTCGTGCAGGCCGCGCGCCTTGGACGAATGGCTGGTCAGATTGACCATCCGGTTGCCCCGGTTCAGGTCGATGTAGTTGGCGATCGGGCCGATGCCGTGGGTGGGATAGAGCTCGCCGTTGCGGTTGACCGAGTGCCAGGTGCGCCAGCGAGCCTCGGACCAGCCCTTGGGCCCGAACTCGACTCCGCCGCCGTACGGTTTCTGCGGATCGCCGCTGTTGAACTTCACCGCGCGCAGGTCGTGCTGATAGCCGCCCTGCAGGTGGACCAGCTCGCCGAACAAACCGGCCCGCACCATGTTCAGCGCCGCCAGGACGTCGCGGCGATAGCAGACGTTTTCCAGCACCATATAGGGGGTGCCGGTGCGCTCATGGACCTCGATCAGGTCCCAGTGGTCCTGCAGCGTTACCCCGGCGATGACCTCGCAGGCGACGGGGATTTTCGCCTCCATGGCGGCGATGGCCATGGGGGCGTGCCATTCCCAGGGCGTGGCGATGACCACGGCGTCGAGGCCGGGGTGGGCCAGCAGGTCGAGGTAGGCCCGGTCGGGCGCGCCCTCATAGGCGCGCGGGGCGGGGCGACCGGCGGCGGCGATCATGCCCTTGGCGCGGGCGATCATCAGGGGCTCGATGTCGCAGACGGCGACGATGTCCACATCGTTGCGCTTCAGCAGGATGGGCATCAGGCTCTGCGCCCGCAGGCCGACGCCGATGATCCCGATCTGCAGTCGGTCGGCGCCCTGCGTTCGGGCCAGGGCGGGTGTCGCCAGGCTCGCGGCGGTGGCGGAAGAGGCGGCGATGAAGGCGCGACGATCCATGACAACTCCGTGGGGCAGGGGAGATTCCGCCATACGTCATGCCATCGGACGCGCCAATCATTGTTCCGGCCGGGCGGGAGAAGGATGACGGCGCGCGCTTCCCCGGCTAAGTCCATGGCCAAGGGAGAAACCACATGACGCGATCCAACGCGCCCGCCTATCAGACCGGCTTCGCCAACCATTTCGCCACCGAGGCCGTCGAGGGCGCCCTGCCGGTTGGACGCAACTCGCCGCAGCGTCCGGCCCTGGGCCTCTACGCCGAACAGCTGTCGGGGGCGGCCTTCACCGCGCCGCGCGACCATAATCTGCGCAGTTGGCTCTATCGTCTGCGGCCCTCGGCCCAGCATGGGCCGTATCAGCCCTTCGCCCAGGGCCGCGTCCGCTCCGGCCCCTTCACCGAGACCCCGCCTAACCCCAACCGGATGCGCTGGGACCCCCTGACCATGCCGGATCAGCCGACCGACTGGGTCGAGGGCCTGGCCACCTATGGCGGCAATGGCGACGCCGATTCCGGCGCGGGCGTGGGCATCCACCTCTATGTCGCCAACCGCTCGATGACCGATCGGGTCTTCTATTCGGCCGACGGCGAGCTGCTGATCGTGCCGCAGCAGGGGAGCCACCGCTTCGTCACCGAGATGGGCGTGATCGAGGCCGCGCCCGGTCATGTCGTCGTCATCCCGCGCGGCGTCCGCTTCCGCGTCGAGGTCGAGGGCGAGGTGCGCGGCTATGTCTGCGAGAACTACGGCAGCCCCTTCCGTCTGCCGGACCTGGGCCCCATCGGCTCCAACGGCCTGGCCAATCCGCGCGACTTCGAGACCCCGGTCGCCGCCTTCGAGGACGTGGATCGTCCGACCCAGTGCGTGCAGAAATACGGTGGCCTGTTGTGGGCCACGACCTTCGACCACAGCCCGCTGGACGTGGTCGGCTGGCACGGCAACTACGCCCCCTATCGCTATGACACGGCGCGCTTCAACACTATCGGCACGGTCAGCTACGACCACCCGGACCCGTCGATCTTCACCGTCCTGACCTCGCCCAGCGACACGCCCGGCACGGCCAATTGCGACTTCGTCATCTTCCCGCCGCGCTGGATGGTGGCCGAGGACACCTTCCGTCCGCCGTGGTTCCACCGCAACGTCATGAGCGAGTTCATGGGGCTGATCTTCGGCGAATACGACGCCAAGGCTGGCGGCTTCGCCCCCGGCGGCGCGTCCTTGCACAACCGCATGAGCGGCCACGGCCCGGACCAGGCCAGCTGGAACGGCGCGACCCAGGCCGAGCTGAAGCCGATTAAGATCGAGAACACCCTGGCCTTCATGTTCGAGACGCGAATGCCGATCCGCACCACGGCCTGGGCCGAGAAGACGCCGCTGATGCAGCTCGACTACGACGACTGCTGGACCGGGTTCAACAAGGGAAAAGTCGGATGAGGCTGAAAGCTGCTTTCGCTGCAGCGGGGCTCGGCGCCCTGCTGTTGGCCGGGGCCTGCGCGCCGACCGAGACCCCTGGCGGCTCGGGCGCCGAGGCGCCGGTGCGGAGCGCCGAGGCTTCGGCCTGCGCCGCGCGCGGCGGCGAGATGCAGCAGGTCGGGCGCGCCCGGACCTGGCAGTGCGTGGTCAAATACGCCGACGCGGGCAAGCGCTGCACCGACGCCTCGCAATGCCAGGGCCAGTGCGAAATTTCCGGCAACAGCGGCATCGCCCCGGGCGCCGCCGCGGCCGGCCAGTGTCAGGCCGACAGCAACCGCTTCGGCTGCCGCACCACGGTCAAGGACGGTAAGGCCGAGGCCACCCTCTGCATCGACTGAGGCGGTGAAGCGAGGCGGGCTCAGCCCGCCTCGTTGAAGGCCACGCGCGCGGCGCCCAGCAGCGCGGCCTGCTTGTGCAGAATCACCTTGGTCGGGATGGCTTGCATGTATTCCTTGAACCGGCCCTTGCGCTCGAAGCGGGTGCGGAAGGGGCTGGCCTTGAGGAAGGGCAGGATGCGCGGGGCGATGCCGCCGGCGATATAGACCCCGCCGCGCGCCCCGGTGGTCAGGGCGATGTCCCCGGCCACGGCGCCCAGGATGGCGCAGAAGCGGGCCAGCGTAGCGCCGCAGGGACTGTCGGGGTCTTTCATCGCCGTCTCGGTGATCTCGGCCGGGTCTTCGACATGGGTCTCGCGTCCGTCGATCTCGGCCAGGGCGCGGTGCATGTTCAGCAGACCGGGGCCGCAGATCAGGCGTTCGATCGACACCCGGTCATAGCGGCGGCGCAGAATGCGCAGGATTTCGTCTTCGACGGGATCGCCCGGCGGGAAGCAGGCGTGACCGCCTTCTGACGGCATGGCCATTTCCTTGCCGTGAGCGTCGCGCACCAGGGCCGAGACGCCGAAGCCGGTGCCGGGGCCCAGCACCGCCACCGTCGCATGCGGATCGCCGTCCACCGGCCCGCCGAGCGAGGCGAGTTCCGCCTCCGGCACGATGGGCGCGCCCCAGGCCAGGGCCTCGAAATCGTTGATCAGCTTGATCGGGTTCAGGCCCAGGGTCTGAAGCTCGCCCTCCGACACGCGCCAGGGCGAGTTGGTCAGGTCGATGGCCCCGTCCGTCACCGGTCCGGCCACGGCGATGACGCCGCCGGTCGGCTTGACGTCACAGCCGTCGAGGAAGGCCTTCACCCCGCCGAGGAAGGTGGGGTGTTCAGACGCGGGGAAGCTCTCGTGATGTTCCAGCACCGGACGGCCGTCGACCATGCGGGTCAGGGCGAAACGGGCATTGGTGCCGCCGACGTCGCCGACGAGAAGGATCTTGTCATTCATGGGTCGTTTCCTGCGCTCGGTTGGGCGGATCAGGCGTCCACCGTCCGGTCGACGAAGTTGGGGTTGGGCGGGGTGTCCGTGTGGCCGCCGACGCCGGCGGGCACGGCGAAGCAGACGGTCGCGCCCTGTTCGGCGGTCGTCACGACGTGGCGGAAGGCGCCGAACAATTCGCGACCATAGCCCCAGGAGGAACCTTCGGCGTTGGCGCTCGAGCGGACGGCCAGGGGGCGCGCGGTCAGGTCGGCCACGCCCACCGTGGTCAGCACCCCGGTCTCGGCATCCAGGCGGATGATGTCGCCGTCCCGAACGTGGGCCAGGGGGCCGCCCGCGAGGGCCTCGGGCGAGACGTGGATGGCGGCGGGGGTCTTGCCGCTGGCGCCCGACATGCGGCCGTCGGTGACGAAGGCGACCTTGAAACCCTTGTCCTGAAGCACGCTGAGGGCCGGCGACAGGGAATGCAGTTCCGGCATGCCGTTGGCCTTGGGGCCCTGGAAGCGCAGCACCAGCACCACGTCGCGGTTCAGCTTGCCGTCCTTGAAGGCCTGCAAGGCGTCTTCCTGGGTCTCGAACACGGCGGCGGGAGCCTCGACGATGCGGTTCTCGGGCTTGACCGCCGAGACCTTGATCACCGCCCGGCCCAGGTCGCCCTGAACCAGCCGCAGACCGCCGTCCTTCTGGAACGGGTCCGACGCCGGACGCAGGATGTCCAGGTCCAGGCTGTCCTCGACCGTGTCGCGCCAGACCAGTTCGCCGTCGATCAGGCAGGGTTCCTGGAAATAGGCCTCCATGCCCTGGCCCATGATGGTCGTGACGTCGTTGTGCAGGATGCCGGCCCGCACCAGTTCGCGCGTGACGAAGGCCGTGCCGCCCGCCGCCTGGAAGGCGTTCACGTCGGCCGAGCCGTTGGGATAGACCCGCGCCAGCAGCGGCGTCGCCGACGACAGCTGGTCCATGTCGGTCCAGTCGATCAGCACCCCGGCCGCCCGCGCCATGGCCACCAGGTGGATGGCGTGGTTGGTCGAACCGCCGGTGGCCAGCAGGGCCACGATCATGTTGACGATGGTCTTTTCCGAGATGACGTCGGCCATCCGGCCCTGGCCGCTGCGGGCCAGTTCAACCGCCCGCTTGGCCGCCGCCGCCGTCAGGGCGTCGCGCAGGCCCGTCTCCGGGTGGACGAAGGCGGTCGAGGGCAGGTGCAGGCCCGCGATCTCCATCATCATCTGGTTGGAGTTGGCCGTGCCGTAGAAGGTGCAGGTGCCGGGCGAGTGATAGGAACCGATCTCGCTGGCCAGCAGGGTGGTGCGGTCCACCAGGCCTTGCGCGTATTCGGCGCGAACGCGGGCCTTCTCGGCGTTGGGAATGCCCGACGGCATGGGCCCGGCGGGCGCGAAGACGACCGGCAGATGGCCGAAGGCCAGGGCCCCCATGAAGAGGCCAGGCACGATCTTGTCGCAGACCCCCAGCATCATGGCGGCGTCGAACGCATCGTGGGTCAGGGCCACGCCCGTCGCCATGGCGATGGCGTCGCGGCTGAACAGCGACAGCTCCATGCCGGGGCGCCCTTGCGTGACGCCGTCGCACATGGCCGGGGTTCCGCCCGCTACCTGGGCCGTGGCGCCGACCTCGCGCACCGCCTTGCGGATCACGTCGGGGAAGCGCTCGAACGGCTGATGGGCCGACAGCATGTCGTTGTAGGCGGTGACCACGCCCACGTTGGGCTTGGACCCGTCCATCGCAGTGAGTTTGTCGGCGATGGTCTGACCGGCGAAGGCGTGGGCCCAGTTGGCGCAGGACAGCTTGGCCCGCCCGGCGCCGCTGTCGCGGGCGGCGTCCATGCGGCGCAGATAGTCGGCGCGGGTGGCGCGGCTGCGTTCGATGATGCGGGCTGTGACTTCCGCCACGACCGGATGCAGGGGAGGGTTGAGAGCCATTAGACGGCCTCCGTCCAAAGCACTTCAAGAGGAACCTTCGCCGCGATCAGGGCGGCGATGGGATGGGTCATCGGATCGCCCTCGGCCTCGCGCTCGAAGACGGCGCGCTTGGCGGCCCCGCTCAGGGCCAGGACCACGCGGCGCGCGCCGATCAGATAGGGCAGGTTGATCGACAGGCGTTCCAGCGAGGGTGCCAGACCGTCGCGCCCCGCAGGCACGCCATAGACGGCGGGCTTCAGGTTCGGCGTCAGCAGGGTCTTCAGCGTCGGGCTTTCGGGGAACATCGAGCAGATATGCCCGTCCTCGCCCATGCCCAGCAGGACGGCGTCCAGACGACCGCCCTCTGCGGCCAGCGCCTTCGACGCCTCGGCGGCGGCGCGATCGACAGTGACCGAGGGGCTGTAGAGCGGCAGGAAGCGCGCGGCCGAGGCCCGGTCCGTCAGCAGGGTCCGCTTCATCAGGGCCGCGTTCGACTCCGGTGAGGTCTCGGGCACATAGCGCTCGTCCACCAAGGTCGCGACGACCTTGGACCAGTCCAGATCGGTCTGCGCCAACCGTGTATAGATGGGCGCGGGAGTCGAGCCGCCCGCGCCGGCGAAGATCGCGTGGCCCTCGGCGGCGACGCCTTCCGCCAGCGCCTCGGCCAATCGCGTGGCGGCGGCCTCGGCCCAGGCGGCGGAGGAGGCAAAAGCGTCAATCGGGGACATCAAACTCTCCCGCTCATCCCCGCGGAGGCGGGGACCCAGGTTTGAGCCATCCGACGGACGGCGGCCTTGTCTGCAAAACCCAGAACGCGGCGTTTGTCGCCAAAGGACTGGGTCCCCGCCTCCGCGGGGATGAGCGGATAATTCCTACTCATCGCGCGTGTTCCACTTGCGTCCCGTCCGCGACAGCAGAAGGTCCGCCGCTTCCGGCCCCCAGGTTCCGGCCACATAGTCCAGCGGCTTGAAGCTCGCGCCGGACCAGGCCTCGGACACCTCGTCCACCCATTTCCACGCCTGCTCGGCCTCGTCGCGACGCACGAACAGGGTGCTGTCGCCGTGCATCGCGTCCAGCAGCAGGCGCTCATAGGCGATGCGGCGGCGCGGCGGGGCGGCGTCCTTGCCGTTAACCCCCCACGACAGGCTCATCTTGATCGGCTGCAGTTGCATCCGCTGATCCAGCCCCGGCTTCTTGTTCATCACCGACAGCGAGATGTCTTCCTCGGGCTGCAGCTCGATGACCAGGCGGTTGGCTTCGATGGCGCCCCGGTCGCCGTGGTCGAAGATGGAGTGGGGCACCGGCTTGAACTGGATGACGATCTCGGTGCGCTTCTCGGGCAGTCGCTTGCCCGTGCGCATGAAGAAGGGCACGCCCGCCCAGCGCCAGTTGTCGATGTCGGCGCGGATGGCGACGAAGGTCTCGGTGTCGGAGGCCTGACCGCGTTCCTCGTCATAGCCCTTGGCCGGCTTGCCCTCGCTGGTCCCGGCCACATACTGGCCGCGCACGGTGACGCGTTCGGCTTCTTCCAGGGTGATGGGGCGCAGGGATCGCAGCACCTTGACCTTCTCGTTGCGCACCGAGTCCGGGTCCAGGTCGCTGGGCGGCTCCATCGCCACCAGGCACAGCAGCTGCAGCATGTGGTTCTGCAGCATGTCACGCAGGGCGCCGTATTCGTCGTAATAGGGCCAGCGGTCGCCGACCCCGACCGTCTCGCCGACCGTGATCTGGACGTGATCGACCGTCAGATTGTTCCACAAGGGCTCGAAGATGGTGTTGCCGAACCGCAGGGCGATCAGGTTCTGCACCGTCTCCTTGCCCAGGTAGTGGTCGATGCGGAAGACCTGACGCTCGTCAAAGGCGTGGGCCACGGCGTCGTCGATTTCGAGGAAGCTTTCCAGGTCGCGCCCGACCGGCTTCTCCAGCACGATGCGGCAGTTCTTCTCGGCCAGACCCGCCGCCTTCATCGCCGTGACGATGCGGCCATAGAGGGAGGGCGAGACCGCTAGAAACGACGTGACCTCGCCGTCGCCGCACTTCGCCTTCAGCGGGGCCAGGCTGGCCGGATCGGTGGCGTCCACCGCCAGGTAGTCGAGGCGAGCCTTCATCCGCGCCCAGCTGATCTCGCTCCAGCCGCCGTCGGCCTCGGCCCGGGCCTTCACCGCCTCATGGACCTTGGCGACATATTCCTCGGCGCTCTCCTCGGAACGCGCGGCGCCGATAATCTTCAGCCCGTCCGGCAGCAGGCCGTCGTGGTCGAGGAAATAGAGCGAAGGCAACAGCATCCGCATGGCGAGGTCGCCGCCGCCGCCGAACAGAATCAGTGCCGCCATTCGTCCCGTTCCTCCCTGATCCCGACATGCGGGATATTCGCCTCAAGGCTTATGCATCGTCCTTGGCCGGTTCCGCGCGGCGCGCCAAGACGTCCAGCACGTCTTGAAACACCATGTTACGGGCATGGAGAAGAACCAGCAGGTGATAGATCAAATCCGCCGCCTCGCTGGCCAGTTCCACCTCGTCGCCCGCAGCCCCGGCCAGAGCCGTCTCCACGCCCTCCTCGCCGACCTTCTGCGCGGCGCGTTTGGGGCCCTGGGCCATCAGGCGCGCGGTCCAGCTGTCGGTGGGGTCGGCCTGGGCTCGCACATGGATGGTGCGCTCCAGCCGGGCGATGCGGCCCACGCCCGGCGCGTCCTCGTCGCCGAAGCAGCTGATGCGGTTCAGGTGGCAGGCGTTGCCGACCGGGCGCACCTTCACCACCACGGCGTCGCCGTCGCAGTCGGGCGTCACCGACACGACGTTGAGGAAGTCGCCCGAGGTCTCGCCCTTCCTCCACCGCCCGCCGCGCGATCGCGAGAAGAAGGTGGCCTGACCGCTGTCCAGCGTCTCGCGCAACGCCGCCTCGTCCATATAGGCCAGGGTCAGCACCTGCAGGGTGTCGGCGTCCTGCACCACGGCGGGGATTAGGCCGTCGCCCTTGGCGAAGTCGATCTTGCTGATGTTGAATGTGTTGATCAGGGTCATGACAGTCTCCCTTCCCCCTCGAGGGTGGAAGGGCCGGGGATGGGGGTGAAGGCAGGGCGGCGGCTGGTCTGGGCGCGGGTGGCGCCTCCAGCGTATGAACGGGCTGGCGAGGCGTGCTCACCCCCACCCAACCCTCCCCCTTTGAGGGGGAGGGCTCTTGGTTGTGGTGTCATATCCTCACCTCCACGCCTTGCGTGTCCAGGTAACGTTTGAGATCGGGAATCGCGATCGCGCCCGAGTGGAAGACGCTGGCGGCCAGCGCGCCCGATACGTCGGCTTCGACAAAGACATCGCGGAAATGCTCGACCGCCCCGGCGCCGCCCGAGGCCACCAGCGGAATGGTCAGCCGCCGCCGCGCCTCGGTCAGTTGCTTCAGGTCATAGCCGCGCCGCACCCCGTCCTGATCGATGCAGTTCAGCACGATCTCCCCGGCGCCGAGGCCTTGCGCCTCGACGATCCAGTCCATGGTCAGCCGGCCTGCGCCGCGCCGGGCGTCGGGATCGCCGGTGTATTTGTGCACCCGCCACTCGCCGTCCTGAAAGGCGCTGTCGACGCCGACGACGACGCATTGCCGCCCCAGCCGCTGCGCCATCTCGCCGATTAGGTCGGGGCGTTCCAAGGCGGGCGAGTTGATCGACACCTTGTCGGCCCCGTGGTCGAGGCAGCGCGCCGCCTGCTCCACCGTGCGGATGCCGCCAGCGACGCAGAAGGGAATGTCCAGCAGCCGGGCGATGTCCTGCACCCAGCCATAGTCCAGGGTTCGCCCCTGCGGGCTGGCGGTGATGTCGTAGAAGACCAGTTCGTCGGCGCCGGCGTCGCGATAGCGCGCGGCCAGTTCGGCGGCGTCGCCCATGTCGACATGGCCCTCGAAGCGCACGCCCTTGACCACCCGCCCGTCCTTGACGTCGAGGCAGGGGATGATGCGTCTCGCCGTCATTGAACCACGGCCTTCAGCGCCTCGGCCACGGTGAACCGACCCTCATAGATGGCCCGCCCGACGACGGCTCCGTCGCAACCCAGGTCGCGCGCCGCGATCAGGTCGTCCAGCGACGCCACCCCGCCCGAGGCCTGAAGCTTCAGCTCGGGCCGCCGCGCCAGGGCCTCGCCCAGCAGGTCGAGATTCGGTCCGGTCAGGGCGCCGTCGCGGCCCACATCGGTCATCAGCACATGGGTCAGCAGATCGGAGGGATAGCGCTCCAGCACGCTCCACAGATCGACCCCTGCCGACTGGGTCCAGCCCTTCAGCGCCGGCACCGGAACCCCGTCCTCGTATTTCACATCCAGCGCCAGGGTGATGCGCTCGGACCCGAAGCGGTCCAGCCAGGCCAGCACCTCGTCGGATTTCGTGACGGCCAGCGACCCGACCACGACGCGGCTGACCCCCGCCTCCAGTAAGCGCTCGACATCAGCCTCGGACCGCACCCCGCCGCCCGATTGAATTTTCACCGCGACGGACGCGGCCAGTTCGCCGATCAGGCCGTGCTGCATGGCGCGCCCGGCCTCGGCCCCGTCCAGATCGACAATGTGGACCCAGGCGGCGCCCTCGTCTGCAAAGGCGGTCAGACGCGCGGCCGGAACCTCGTCATAACGGGTCACCTGATCGAAGCGCCCGTGCATCAGCCGCACGCAGACGCCGTCCTTCAGGTCGATGGCGGGATAGACGATCATGCAGGCAACTCGAGGAAGTTCTTCAGGATACGCGCGCCCGCCGCGGCGGACCGTTCCGGGTGGAACTGGCAACCCCAGCGGTTGGCGCTGTTGACTACGGCGGGCACGGCGATGCCGTAGTCGGCGGCGGCGAGGGTCGCCGGGCCGTCGGGGCAGACGAAGCCGTGGACGAAATAGGCCCAGTCGCCGTCCTTGATCCCCTCCAGCAGCGGATCGGGACGGCGGATCGCCAGCCGGCTCCAGCCCATGTGCGGCGAGGGTCGCGACGGAGCGGGGGCGATGGCCTCGACCCGGCCGGGGATCAGGCCCAGCAGGTCGGCGCCGCCGTCTTCGGCGCTGGTCTCGAACAGCAACTGCTGGCCCAGACAGACGCCCAGAAGCGGACGCTTGAACCGTCGCAGCGGCTCGACCAGACCGAGCGCGTTCAGACGCTGCATGGCATAGCCCGCCGCGCCGACGCCGGGCAGGATGACCCGCTCGGCCTCGTCCAGATCGGCGGGATCGGCGCTGATCCGCACCCGCGCGCCCAGCCGCTCCAGCGCGAACCGCACCGAAGCGACATTGCCCGAGCCGTAGCCGATCAGGGTGACGTTGCTCATCTATATTCACCGCTCATCCCCGCGGAGGCGGGGACCCAGTGAGAGCCACGCACGCTGCCCTTGGCTTCATTGCGGTCGAGACGGTCGCTGTCGCGAATGCGGCCAAAGGACTGGGTCCCCGCCTCCGCGGGGATGAGCGGAAAAGGAAAGCCGTTCACAGCACCCCCTTGGTCGACGGCACCACATCGCCCTCGACGCGGATGGCCTGACGCAGGGCGCGACCCAGGGCCTTGAATACGGCCTCGGTCTTGTGGTGGTCGTCGTCGCCGCTGACCGTGACGTGGATGGCGGCGCCCAGGTTCTCGGCCAGCGAGCGGATCACGTGGGCCGTCAGGTCGGTGCGGTAGTCGCCGATGAAGGGGGTGGCGAAGCTCCCCTCGAACACCGGATAGGGCCGTCCCGACAGGTCGATGGAGACCGCCGCATTGGCCTCGTCCATCGGCAGGACGAAGCCGTAACGGGCGATGCCCTTCCTCTCGCCCAGCGCCTGTTTCAGCGCCTGCCCCAAGGCAATCGCGCTGTCCTCGATGGTGTGGTGCGGATCGGTGTGCAGGTCGCCTTCGCACGACAGGCGGATGGAGAATCCGCCGTGCGCCGCCACCTGTTCGATCATGTGGTCGAAGAAGCCGACGCCGGTGTGGATCGTCACCGGCCCGGCGCTGTCCAAATCGACGGCGCAGACGATGCGGGTCTCTTTCGTATCGCGCACGGCCTGACCGACGCGGGTGCGGCGGACTTTCGGGGCGGCGGCGCCCAGGGCGACCAGCAGCCGGTCGTTGACCTCGGGCTTCAGTGAGACCGGCAGGCGCACGCGGTCCCCTGCCGCATCGGCGGCCAGCCCGAAGCGGCGCAGGTCGGCGATGAGCGCCGCCGGATCGGACGGCCGGGCGATGATCACCGGCCCGACCCCGGCCTCCAGCGGCATCAGTCGCGACAGGGCCTCGGCCACGCGGGCGCGCTCGCGGCGCACGCCGTCGATGCGCTCGGCGGTCTCGATCATCCGCGACGGGTCCAGCGCCTGCGACGCCAGCCGCACCGAGACCTCGGGCAGGGCGTAGGGCTCCAGCACGCTGGCCAGCCGGGCCAGCGTCTGCGCCTGCGCCACCGTCGCCCCGACGCGCGCCCCGGCCAGGCCATAGGCCAGCGACAGGCTGCGCAGCACGATCAGGTTGGCGTGGTCCTTGACCACGCTGGCGGCGGACGCCGCCTCGGCGAACTCGACCAGGCCTTCGTCCACGACCAGCAGGGCGGGCGCGACGCGCTCGGCCATCTCGGCCACGGCCTCGGGCGAACCCAGGGCTCGGATGACGACGGCGGCGACCTCGGCCCCTTCGGCCGGGCGGGCGTAGAGCGCCGCCAGTCCCTGATAGGGCTCAGCCTCCGGCGCCTGCACCTTCAAGCCGTCACGCGCGGCCAGACGCCAGACCAGCTCCAGCCCGTGCGTCAGTCCGCGCACCGGCAGCACCTGATCGGCGGCGACGCCGTAAAGCTCGGCCAGCCGCGCGGCGAGGGCGGTCGGGTCCGCCGGGTAGCGATCCAGACCTTCGCCGCCCGACACCAGCGGCGGATAGGGGGCGGGCAGGGTCACGCTTCCGTCCTCAGATCGGCGGCGCGGGCGTGGGCCTCCAGCCCCTCCATCCGCGCCAGACGGGCGGCCACGGGGGCCAGGGCGGCGGCGCCTCCTTGCGTCACCGTCTGCACCGACATGGTGGTCATGAAGCTGGCGGTGGTGATGCCGCCGAGCGTCCGCGCGCCGCCGTCGGTCGGCAGGACGTGGCTGGGTCCGGCGGCGTAGTCGCCCAAGGTCTCGGCCGCCCACTGACCGACGAAGACGGCCCCGGCGGCGGTGATCCGATCCACCAGCCGGTCCGCCTCCTCGGTCTGGATCGACAGGTGTTCGGGGCCATAGAGGTTGGCGACCGCGCAGGCCTCGGCCATGTCGGCGACGCGGATGGCGCGGGCCTGCTCCAGCGAAGCGCGGGCCACGGCGGCGCGGGGCAGGGTCTCCACCTGACGCTCGACCTCGGCGACGATCTCGGTCAGGGCCGTGCCGCTGTCGGAGACCAGGATCACCTGCGCGTCGGCGTCGTGCTCGGCCTGGCTCAGCAGGTCGGCGGCGACGATCTCGAAATCGGCGTCGCGGTCGGCGATGACCAGCAGTTCCGACGGCCCCGCCGGCATGTCCTGGGCCGGACCGTTCGGCAGGGACGAGGCATAGCGCTTGGCCTCGGCCACATAGGCGTTGCCGGGACCGAATAGCTTGTCGACCGGGGCGATGACGCCGTCGTCCAGTTCCGCGCCGAAGGTCAGGGCGGCGATGGCTTGCGCCCCGCCCAGCAGCCACAACTCATCGAGGCCCGCCTCGGCGGCGGCGACGATCATGGCCGGGTGGACCGAGCCGTCCTTCGACGGCGGCGTGACGGCGACGCGTCGCCCAACCCCGGCCACGCCCGCCGGAATGGCCAGCATCAGCAGAGAGGAAAACAGCGGCGCCGTGCCGCCCGGTACATAGAGGCCCGCCGAGCCGATGGGCCGCCAGACCAGCTTGGAACGCACGCCCGGCGTGGTCTCGATGAAGGCGGTGTCCTCGGGCCGGGTCGCGGCGTGGAAGACGCGCACATTGTCGGCGGCGACCCGCAGGGCGCGGGCGGCGGCGGGGGGCAGGTCGGCGCGGGCCTGTGCGGCGACGGCTTCATTGATCGTCACCCGGCGCGGCGCTGCGCCGTCCAGCTTGATCGCCCAGTCGGTCACGGCGGCCCCGCCGCGCGTCTGCACGTCGTCGAAGATTTCGCGCACCACGCTGGTGACGAAGCCCTCAGTACGTTGCTGCGGGCGGGCCAGGGCGGCCTGGCGCTCAACCGGGTTGAGCTTGTTCCAGTCGATACGCTTCATCACATCATCTTCTCGATCGGCAGGACCAGGATGGCCGAAGCCCCCGCCGCCTTCAGCTTCTCCAGCGTCTCCCAGAAGACGGCTTCCTGACAGACGGCGTGGACGGCCACGGCGTCGTCGCGGCCCGACAGGGGCATGACGGTCGGCGACCCGGCACCCGGCAGGATGGCGGTGATCTCGGCTAGAGCCGAGCGCGGGGCGTTCAGCATGACGTACTTGGCGCCCTGCGAGGACACCACGCCGGCCATGCGCTCGATGATGCTGTCCAACAGGTGCTGCAGCCCGGCCTCGGGCGCGGTCGGCGACTTGATGAGGACCGCCTGGCTGTCCAGCACCGTCTCCTTGGCCATCAGGCCGTTGGCCTCCAGCGTGGCGCCGGTCGAGACCAGATCACAGATGGCCGAGGCCAGCTTCAGCCGCGGGGCCACCTCGACCGCGCCGCGCATGGTGACGATGTCGGCGCGCACGTCGCGGTCGTTGAGGAAGCGACGCAGGATCTTGGGGTAAGACGTGGCGATGCGCAGACCGTCCAGCGATTGCGGCCCGGCATAGTCCAGCGTCGGCGGCACGGCGATCTTCAGGGTGCAGCGGCCAAAGCCCAGCGGCATGACCACCTCGGCGTTGGGTCCGCCGTTCCTGACCTCCTCCAGCACGTTCTCGCCGACGATGCCCAGGTCGCAGACCCCGTCCGCCACGAAGGTCGGGATGTCGTCGTCGCGCACCCGCAGCAGGTCGATCGGATAGTTTTCGATCCGGTACAGCAGCTCGTTGTTGCCCTTGACCACCCGCAGGCCCGCGTCGCGGACCAGGTCGAGGCTGCGTTCGGCCAGACGGCCGGATTTCTGGACGGCGATGCGTAGCCGCCCCTGCACGGTGCTCATGATCTCAACTCAGGCTTTCAGTCTGTCCAGCACCAGGCGATAGCCCTGGTGCGGCATGTCCTTCAGGGAACGCGCGACGCGCACCACGGTGGTCGGGCTGGCCGAGGCCTCCACTGCGATCTCGCGATAGGTCTTGTCCCCGCCGTCCAGCAGCCGCGCCACCTGCCACCGCTCGCTAAAGGCGCGCAGCTCGGCAGGCGTGCAGAGGTCGGACAGAAAGGCCTCGGCCTCCGCCCGCGTCTGCAGCGAAAGCAGGGCGTCCAGCAGGGCGATCTTGGCGGGGTCGGTGCTCATGACGCGTTCCATTATGCTGTAACAATGGAACGGTCAACCGGCATCTTGCTTTTTGGTGTCGAGGTATGTCGGAGCGTGAAGAAGATTGATGATCACCCTGTGGGGATCGCCGGCCGTGATGGTCAGCTGGTCGCCAGCAGCGCCAAAGCAGAGCCGAACTGCGAGCGCTCGGCCAGGAAAGAGAAACCCTATTCTCCACATGGTCTGTCTGCTACGCAGATTTCGACGATATTCGGGTGGCGGAAATAGCGTTGAAAAACAAACTTATTCTGGCTGCATTGGCCTGGTTGTTGAGTGCGCCCGCCATTGCGGGGGAGACGATCTTGCGCGGTCCCGCGCCTGAATGGATTCCGACCGTTGCGCCGCATCTGTCCAACCGACCCGATGCTCCATCTCAACACGTCCGCTATGAAGTGGTCGAAAGCCATGTGCGCACCTTCGGCGACCATACTGAAACCTATGTCCGCATGCGGCTACGGGTGCTGTCTCCCTTGGGGCTGCAACAGGCTTCGCAACTGGGGCTGGAATGGAACCCGGCCTTGCAGACGCCCACCGTTCACCACGCCCGTATCATCCGCGAGGGCGAAACCACTGACATTTTGGACAAGGCCGACTTCACCGTCCTTCGTCGCGAGGCGGCGCTGGAGCAGT
Source organism: Brevundimonas sp. CEF1 (assembly GCF_051353055.1). Classification (NCBI taxonomy): domain Bacteria; kingdom Pseudomonadati; phylum Pseudomonadota; class Alphaproteobacteria; order Caulobacterales; family Caulobacteraceae; genus Brevundimonas; species Brevundimonas sp. CEF1. The sequence continues at coordinate 2,805,671 of NZ_CP195593.1, read as the reverse complement.
CGCTGCAGATCAATGGTGTTCTGACTGGCGTTCTGGTGAATCCCGACATCCGCGTTGGGGACGCCATCGACTTCGCCTATTCCTTCCGTACGCAGTTCGATCTCTTCAACAACCCGCTCGAAGTCCTGGCCTATTCCAGTTCTCCGCTCCCTGTGGATCTGGGCGTGACGACCATCAGCTGGCCCGCATCAATGAGGGTGCAAACCCGCGCGGGGCGTCACGCTGTCGTTCCCCCAATTACCCAACAGGGGGATTTCAAAGTTCTGGTCAACCGCATGACCGACGCTGAAGGAGAAACCTATCCCGACACCATCGCGCCCCGTTCTCTTCCCGACTATGCTTGGCAGGTCAGCAGCATCGCGCAATGGGGCGCGATCGCGGACCATATCCACCCCGCTTATGATCGAGCCAGCGTCCTGCCCGACGCCGCCGATCTGGCCGCGCACGTTGCGCGGATAAGGTCCGAGCACGCCACCCCGGAGGCCCGCGCCCTGGCGGCGCTGCGGCTGGTTCAGGACGAGGTGCGCTATATGGCCCTGACGCTCGGCGAGGACGGCTGGACGCCAACCTCGGCCGGCGAAGTCTGGGCAAGGCGTCAAGGCGACTGCAAGGGCAAGACCGTGCTTCTGGTCGCCCTCCTGAGAGAGCTGGGCATCGATGCGGTTCCCGTTCTGGTGTCCTCGGAGAACCTGCCGCTCGACAAATACCTGCCGATGGTCAGCGCGTTCGATCATGTGATCGTGAAGGCGCACATCAACGGCGAGACCTATCTGATGGATGGCGCGCGGATCGGTGATCGCGGCCTGACGCCGGACGTTCCTCTGGTGCACGAATATGTTCTGCCCATCGTGGCGCGTGCCCGTCTGGAACACATTCCGCTCAGACTGCCGCCGCGCCCGACCGGCATGATGCTTGTCGAGGTTGACTTCTCTGACGGCATCTACAGTCCAGCGCGCGTGACGTTGAGCGATGTTGACCGGGGCGCCAGCGCCACCGAAATGCAGGCGAGCGTGGCACATATCCCTGCCGCTGAACTGACTCGCTTGTATGATGAACGCTGGAACAAATTCCTGCAGGACTATGGGCAGGTTTCGGACCTCAAGAGCCAGTGGGAGTATCGCGAAGACACCCATGAGTTCATTGCCGGCGCGACGGCTCGCATCGCCTTCGACTGGAGTGACGGACCGGTCGACATCCCCTTGGCCCATGTCACATGGAAAGGCTTTGAGCCGCACAAGGACGAACGGTTCAAGGACGCCGACTACGGCAAGAAATTCCCCAGTTCATCCTCATTCCGCACCACCGTCATCCTGCCCGAAGGTGGGGACGCCATGGACCTGTCGGTTCAGCCTTATGAAGTGGAGGCTGGCGCGACCCGCTATTTCCGCACCGTCCAGCGCAACGGAAATCGGCTGGAGACGGATCGCGGCTCGATCACTCTGCGCCCCTATGCCTCTGCGGCGGAAGTCCAGACCGAACAGGCGGGCATGGACAGCTTCAAGGACCTGAAGGCCACCATGCAGGTGAAGCGGGGCTACACCCTGACTGCGGCGGACCGTCAAACCCTGACAACGACCCCGGAGGGCAATCCGGAGGCGGCCCTGCGTCGCGGCTACGCCCTTCACACCGAAGGCGACTATGCCGGAGCCATCGCCCAGTTCGACGCCGCCATTGCGGGTTTTACTGCGCCCCATGCCAACGCCTTGGCCAATCGCGCCCTAGCCTATCTGGCGCTGAATGATCTGGAAAAGGCCCGTGCCGATATCGCGGCCGGGGATGCCGCCGATCCGGATGATGCGATCTTGTTCCACGCCAAGGGACGTCTGGCTGAGATCGAAGAAGATGACCTTGAAGCCGTTCTGGCCTTCACCGGCGCTCTTCGCTCGTGGCCCGCAAACACGCACGCCCTTTACCGTCGCGCCGCGGCCTATGAGCGGATGGGTCAGTCGGCCCGAGCCCTCGCCGACCTGGAACGGATCGCGACGCTGCAACCACAGGACAATGGCGCCAAGATCTCGCTGGCGACCCAGTTTCTGAGAATGGGCCGTACCGAACAGGCCTATGAACAGGTCGGCCTGATCACTCAGGCCCTCGGCTACCCCAACGCCAAGGTTCAGATGTTCGTCAACTTGGCGCAATCCCTGGCGTCCAGCCTGAAGGATTCCGCGCCCGCCAAGGCCGAGGCAGTGCTGACCAATGCTCTGTCGGTCGAAAGCGACTTCCCAGCCTTGTTGATCGATCGCGCGGGCATCCGCGAAAGGCAGGGCGACAGTCGGGGCGCCGCCGCCGATAGGGCGCGCTTCAAGAATCTGACCCGCATCGACCTTGACGATCCCGCGCAGGCCTGTGTCTCGCAGGCTCTATTACGGCACAGTCGAGACGCCGCACTGGCCATGTGCGAGCAGGCCATTGAGCGACAAGGGAACGATGCCGAACTCCACATGCGGCGTGGATATCTGCTGTATGTCCTGGACCGTGAAAGTGACGCCCTCGCCGCCTATCGCACGGCGACTGAGCTGGACCCGTCCAGCCAAAAGGCCAAATACGGTCTGGGCAAGATGCTCAAGAACACCGGGCGAGCCGCAGAGGGCGACGCCCTCATGGCAGCGGCGTTGAGCGCCGATCCGAAGGCCAACGAAGATTATGACGCCCCTCTGCTTGAGGTTCGCGTCAGCGACTAGGCCAGAGGCGGGTGAGGCCTGAACGCCCATGGGTTTGCGTGTCCTGACGAGGAAAGACCCACGTCGGGCGCTGGTCGTTGCGCGGAGATGGCCTCATAGAGGGACTGCGAGCCGGCGGCGGAAGGTCGTCCGCGATAGGGTGACCCTGACTTGATCGAGCAATATGGATGGACTGACCTGCTGGCGGCGGCCTTCGCCCCGCATGCGCGCGCAGGCCACATCCCCGGACGTGTCATTCTTCAACAGCGAGACGGCTATCTGGTCGCCACGACGGACGGAGAGGTGCGGGCCAAGGCCTCGGGCCGCCTGGTCCATGAGGCCCAGGAGATCGGCCACCCAGCGGTCGGCGACTGGGTGGCGCTGTCGCGCAGTCCGCACGAACGCGCCGCCACCATCCATGCCATCCTGCCGCGTAGCACGGCCTTTGTCCGCCGTGCGGCGCATAGTTCGCGCGGCTTGCAGATCATCGCCGCCAATATCGACGTGGCCTTTGTCGTCACCTCGATGAACGCCGACCTCAACCCGCGCCGGATACAGCGCTATCTCGCCGCCGCCTGGCAGAGCGGGGCCCGGCCCGTGGTGGTGCTGACCAAGTCCGACCTCTGCGACGACCCTCAGGCCCAGGCCGCCGAGATAGCCGCCGTGGCGAGCGACTGTCCGGTTCTGATGGTTTCGGCCCGGCAAGACCTCGGCCTCGACGCCTTGCTGGACCAGGTCCAACCCGGCGAGACCTGCGTGCTGATCGGCTCGTCCGGGGTGGGCAAATCCAGCCTGGTCAACGCCTTCCTGAATGAAGATAGGATGGCCACTCAGGCCATCCGCGAGACCGACGACCAAGGCCGCCACACCACCAGCCACCGCGAACTGATTCTCCTGCCCGGCGGGGGCATGATCCTCGACACGCCCGGCATTCGCGAAGTCGGTCTGATCGACGCCGATGAGGGCGTCAGCGCGGTGTTCGACGACATCGAACGCCTGCCTCAGGATTGTCGCTTCAATGATTGCAGCCATGCCAACGAGCCCGGTTGCGCCGTGCGCGCGGCCCTGGAAAGCGGGGCCTTGGACCCGGACCGCTGGGCGCACTTCCAGAAACTGAAGCTGGAACTGGCGGCGGCCGAAGAAAAGGCCGAGCGCATCGCCAAGGACGCCGAGCGTCGCCGTCTGGCGGCGCTTCAGAAGCGATACCGCGCCACCAAGCGCAATGATCGCGGTCTTCGGGACTGATCCGGCGGCGGGTCGTTTCGCACTGCCGGTCACGAACGGGTCAGGCGTGCAGAATCTAGGCGGCGCTTGTCGGCAAACGGGCTAGGTGAGGGGGACCCTATTCTAAGAGAGACGCCATGCCCGCCTATACCATCGTCACCACCAGCGCGACCGAAGGCAGCGAGGCGGCCGAGGTCAACACGATTTCCGACGAGTTCATCGATGTCAGCGAAGCCCTGGGCTATTCGCGCCGTATGGCCGAGGAAATGGTCGGCATGGCCGATCAGCTGCTGCTCGATTTCGACTACAGCAATATCGGCCTCTACGACGGCGACCTGATCGACGAGGATCTGGACCCCGAACACCCGGCCTTCCTGGGTCTGTGGGTGCTGGACGCCGAGGGCGCGGCCTTCGTCTCCGCCGAGGAATTCCTGGCTGGCGAGGCCGACGCCGACCCTGCCTGAGCGGCGATTCGCCGCCCGCGTCGTCGCCGCTGCCCGCAAGTCGGGCGGCGGGAGTAGCCGCCTCGACCGATCCGTCCTATCTGCGGTGCCATGACCAAGGTTCTGATTATCGGCGCGGGACACGCGGGGGGCTCGGCGGCGGCGCTGCTGAGACAATATGGCTTTGACGGCGAGATCGTCCTGGCGGGCGAGGAGACGGCGGCGCCCTATCAGCGGCCGCCCCTGTCCAAGGCCTGGCTGAAGGGGGAGGCGGGTCTGGAGGACTTGCTGCTGCGCCCCGAGAGCTTCTACGCCGAGCAGAACATCGACCTGCGCACCGGCGTCACGGCGACCGCCATCGATGCGGCGGGCAAGGCCGTGACGTTCGCTGACGGCGGGGGCGAGACCTATGACGTGTTGATCCTGGCTACCGGCTCGACGGCGCGGCGCCTCGCTATCCCCGGCGCGGACCGTTCCGACCTGCTGGAACTGCGCACCCTAGACGATGCCGAACGGCTCAAGTCCGCCCTGTCCCCCGGCAAGCGGCTGGCCGTGGTCGGCGGCGGCTATGTGGGCCTTGAGGCGGCGGCTTCCGCCCGCGCCCTCGGCGCCGAGGCCGTGGTGATCGAGCGCATGGATCGGGTGCTGGCCCGCGTGGCGTCGGCAACCCTCTCGGCCTTCTTCACCAACCTGCATCGCCGCCACGGCGTCGAGATCCTGACCGGCGCCGAAGTCGCGGGCTTCGAGAACGGCGGCGTGCGTCTGGCCGACGGCGGGCTGATCGCCGCCGACACTGTCCTCGTCGGCGTCGGCGCTCTGGCGCGCGAAGCCCTGGCGCGCACCGCCGGTCTGGCTTGCGAAAACGGCGTGGTGGTCGATGAGAGCGCGCGCACCAGCGACCCCTCCATCTACGCCATCGGCGACGTGACCCACCGCCCCATCCCGGTCCACAGCGGGCGGATGCACCGCCTGGAAAGCGTGCCCAACGCCCTGGAACAGGCCAAGCAGGCCGCCGCCGCCATCGTCGGTCGCGCGGCCCCCGCCCCCGAGGTGCCGTGGTTCTGGTCGGACCAGTATGACGTCAAGCTTCAGATCGCCGGCCTGCCCTTCGACGCCGACCGTCAGGTGGTGCGCGGCGATCCGGCCAGCGGCGCCTTCGCCGTCTTCCATCTACAGGGCGACCGCATTGTCTGCGTCGAGGCCGTCAATGCGCCGGCCGAGTTCATGGGCGGACGCCTGCTGATCGGCAAGGGAACGCCGGTGGACACGGCCCTCCTGGCCGACCCCTCGATCTCCATCAAGGCGGTGGCGAAACCGGCCTGAGGGCGCGGTCATGACGCCAGTGTGACATCTCTGCCGCAATTGCGATTTAGTCGCAGGAGTCAGATTGTCGCACCTGCAAAAAGTGATATTGCGACCCGGTCTCAATATTAACTGACTGGCTGCTCCCCCATGTCCGACCGCTCCACCGCCCTCAAGGCGCTCCTGTTCGCCTCCAGCGCCGCCGGCATGCTGTGCGCTTCACCCGTGCTGGCGGCTGACGAGGCCCCGGTCGTTACAGCGGACGTGACCCAGGACGCCACCACCCTGAGCGCGGTCGACGTGCACGGCCAACGCGTCAAGCGCGAGCCCAAGGACCCGACCTTCGTCGCCCCTCTGGTCGACACGCCGCGCTCGGTCACCGTGATCCCGCAGCAGATCATCGAGCAAACCGCCGCCACCTCGCTGCAGGACATCCTGCGCACCTCGCCGGGCATCACCTTCGGCGCCGGCGAAGGCGGCCAACCCCTGGCCGACCGTCCCTTCATCCGCGGCCAAGCTTCGGGCAACAACATCTTCGTTGACGGCATCCGCGACACCGGCGGCCAGCAGCGCGAAGTCTTTAATCTGGAGCAGGTCGAAGTCATCAAGGGTCCGGACTCGGTCTATTCGGGTCGCGGTTCGGGCGGCGGCAGCATCAATCTGGGCTCCAAGGTCCCGCGCCTGCAGAACTTCGTCCACGGCTCGGCCGGCGTCGGCACCGACGCCTATGCGCGCGGCACGGTCGACGCCAACTGGCAGGTCAGCCCTACGGCCGCCATGCGCCTGAACCTGATGGCGTCGCAGGGCGACGTCGCCGGTCGCGACTCGGTCGATTTCGACAAGTGGGGCGTGGGCGCCGCCATCGCCGCCGGCCTCGGCACGCCGACGACCGTGACCGCCAGCTACTATCACCTCGACAGCGATCAGATGCCCGACTACGGCATTCCGCTCTACACCAAGCTGGGCGGGGCCACGGCGCCGCGCCCCGACGCTTCGGGTATCCTCGACGTGCCTTACGACAGCTTCTACGGGCTGAAGGCGCGCGACTATCTGAACAATAAGGTCGACACCCTCACGCTCGATGTCGAGCACCGGTTCAGCGACACCTTGGCCCTGCGCAACGTCACCCGCTACTCGCAGACGCTGAACGACTACATCGTCACCAACCCCGGCGACGGCGGCGCGGCCCAGAACATCGACGGCGTCTGGTGGATGAAGCGGGGTCTGAAGTCGCGCTGGAACCCCACCGAAACCCTGGCCAATGTCACCGACCTGCACGGCTCGTTCACGACCGGCTCGATCAGGCACAATTTCGACGTCGGTCTGGAGCTTTCGCGCGAGAAGAACCGCAACGCTTCCTATGTGGTGACGACCCTGACCGGCACGGCCTGCCCGGCGCCCCTGACGGGTCTGGATTGCACCCAGGTCTACAACCCGAACCCGAACGACCCCTGGACCGGCACGGTCACGCGCGGCAACGTCAACCACAACACCACCGACACCATCGGCGTATACGCCTTCGACTCGATGGCGTTCGGCGAGAAGTGGATCCTGAACCTCGGCCTGCGCTGGGACGACTATTCGGTCGAGGGCGCAGACTGGGTGAACGTGGGCACGCCCGCCGTTCCGACCCTGACGCCCCGCAGCGGCGACTGGGACTTCGTCAACTATCAGATCGGCCTGGTTTACAAGCCGACGTCGAACAGCAGCATCTACGCTTCCTACGCCACCTCCTCGACCCCGCCGACCATCTCGGCCGGCGACCAGAACAACGGTAGCGGCCTGGGCTCGGGCAATCTGGCCACTGAACTTCTGGATCCGGAAGAGACGCAGAGCTTCGAAATCGGCGCCAAGGCCAACCTGTTCGGCGATCGCCTGGCGGTCAGCGGCGCCCTGTTCAAGACGGTTCGCGAGAACGCCCTGATCCAGATTTCGTCCGGTTTCTACGAACAGGCCGGCGAGGCCGAGGTCCAGGGTCTGGAACTCGGCGTCTCGGGCAATGTCACCAGCAAGTGGCAGGTCTTCGGCGGCTACACCTGGATGGACTCGGAGTTGGTCAAGGGCGCCTACAACAACGCCAACATCGGCGACCCTCTGGCCAATACGCCGGAGCATACGGCCAGCCTGTTCACCACCTACCGCGTCATGCCCAAGCTCAGCCTGGGCGGCGGCGTCTATTACGTGTCCAAGTCGTTCGGCGGCAATCAGGGCGGCGCCGGCGGCGGCGGCAATCGCATCTACGCTCCGGCCTACACCCGCGTGGACCTGTTCGCCTCCTACGACATCAACGACCGCGCCTCGCTGCAGTTGAACGTCCAGAACGCGGGCGACGAGGAATACATCATCCGCACCAACGGCGTTCACCACGCCGACGTGGCCCCGGCCCGTTCGGCCATACTGACGCTGAACGTCCGCTACTAAGCGACGGCGTTTCGCGCCATCATGTCGGCCCCGTCGTTCATCCGAGCGGCGGGGCCGATGCGTTTTTCCCGGTGAGAGAGCCATGCTGCTGCACATCCCCGACGTCTTCACCAAGGCCGAGGTCGCCGCCCTGCGCCGGACCCTGGACGCCGGGCCCTGGGCCGACGGCAACATGACCTCGGGCCATCAGTCGGCCACCGCCAAGAAGAACCAGCAACTGCCCGAGGACAGCGCGCAGGCGCGCGAAGTTTCGGCCCTGATCGTTCAGGCCCTGAACGCCAATCCCATGTTCGTCTCGGCGGCCCTGCCGCACACGATCTTTCCGCCCCTGTTCAATCGCTACGAGGGCGGCGGCGAGTTTGGCGTCCACGTCGACAACGCCATCCGCCAGCGAGGCGATGTGCGTATCCGCAGCGACCTCTCGGCCACCCTCTTCCTGTCCGAGCCCGAGGACTATGACGGCGGCGAACTGATCATCGAGGAGTTGTACGGCGCCCAGTCGGTCAAGCTGCCGGCCGGCGACCTGGTCCTCTATCCGTCCAAGAGCCTGCACCGGGTCACGCCCGTCACCCGCGGCGCCCGCGTCTCCAGCTTCATGTGGCTGCAAAGCCTGGTTCGGGACGACGCCGACCGTGAAAGCCTGTTCCGCCTCGACGTGGCGACCCAGCGGGTGAACCTCGACAAGGGGCCGAAGGATCAGGCGGTGATCGAACTGACCGGCCTCTATCACAACCTGCTGCGGCGGTGGTCGGAGGTCTGACGCCCATCTTTCCTCCCCATTTTATGGGGAGGGGGACCGCGTAGCGGTGGAGGGGGCGACGCTGTCGCCGGGCTTTCTAGAGCACATTCGGACAGGGTGGCTCCGCCCCCTCCGTCACGTCGCTTTGCGCCGCGCCACCTCCCCATGAAATGGGGAGGAAAGCAGAGGTCTTCAGTAAACGTCGCGCCGATACCGCCCGGTTTCCGTCAACCGCATCAGCCGTTCCTCGCCCAGCGCCGCCTCCAGCGCGGCATGAACGCCCTTGGACATGCCTTCCAGGCTGCCGCAGACATAGACATAGGCGCCGCGATCGACCCAGTCGGCCATGGGCCTGGCGTGCTCGGCCACCAGCGACTGGACGTAGCGGTTTTCGCCGCCGTCGCGCGAGAAGGCGCGGTCCAGCCGGGTCAGGGCGCCCGACGCCAGCCAGGCCTGCAGGTCGGCGTCATAGACGGCGTCGTGGGCCCGCGTCCGCTCGCCGAACAACAGCCAGGCACCGCCGGTCTTCTCATGCCGCGCCCGCGCCTTCAGATGCCCGCGTAGGCCGGCGATGCCGGTGCCGTTGCCGATCAGGATGATGGGGGCTTCCGGCGGCGGGGCGTGGAAGCCGCGGTTGGCGCGCACCCGCATGGCGATCTCGTCGCCGATCTGCGCCTCCTGCGTCAGCCAGCCGGAGGCCAGACCCCGCGTGCCGTCGGGCTGGGTCATCAGGCGGATGCAGAACTCGACCCGCCCGTCCGAAGGAAGCGAGGCGACCGAGTATTCGCGGCTGGCCGGCTGCTCGCCGTCGCGCACCGGCAGGCCCACCTCGGCGATGTCGCCGGCCGCCCAGTCGGGGGCGTGGTCGATGGGCTCGAAGGCCAGATGCCAGGCCTGTCCGCCTGGGCTGCCCGCGTTCAGCAGGCTCCGCTCGACCAGTCGCCAGCGGTCATAGGCGGGCGGTGTCCAGTCGGGCGCGGCGGTGGAACCGGTGATCTGGTTCAGCTGATGCTGCCAGTGGCGGATGGCGCCCGCGTCGCCGTTGTCGACCTCGACCCGATCGAACAGGGTCTGGGCGCCGCAGCCGTCCAGCCAGTCGCCGACCGCGTGGCCGAAGCTGCAATAGGCGTCATAGGAGCGGTCGCCGAGCGCCAGCAGGCCATAGGACAGATGCGACAGGTCGGCCTCGCCCTTCATCACCTGCCGCACGAAGCGGGCGGCGCCGTCGGGGGCGTCGCCCTCGCCGGTGGTGGAGGCGATGACCAGCAGGCGGCGCGCGCCCTTCAGCGTCTCCAGATCCAGATCGGCGAAGGACGTGATCCGTGCACCCACGCCGCCGTCGCCGAGCGCACGCGCCGTCATCCAGGCCAGTTCCTCGCCGAATCCGGTCTGGCTGGCGAAGGCGATCAGCACGGCGTCCTCGCCCGCCGCCTCGGCCAATGCCCGCGCCTGCTCGGCGGCCTTCTTGGCGGCGGCACGCACGCGCCAGACGGTCAGGCCGATCAGGCCCAGCCACAGGGCGACGGCGACGGCCGTCCACAGCCAGCGGGTCAGGTCGGCGGTCACAATCAGGCTTCTTCTTCGTCCATCATGGCGGCGAAGGCGGGCGTCATTCGCTCGATCAGACCGCGCGGCGTGCGCTCGACGAAGTGCGCCGCGATCTGCATGGCCTCGGCGAACTCCGGCCCGTCGAACGGACCCAGCACGGTCAGCGCGGTGGCCAGGGCGTCGGCGCGCATGGCCGAGGCGTCGAACACCGTCACCTGCGCCAAGCCATTGTCCACCGGCCGTCCGGTCGAACCGTCGATGGTGTGCGGATAAAGCCGCTCTTCATGCACGAAGGCGCGGCGCCAGTCGCCCGAGGTGGCCACCGCCACGTCGAACAGGGCCGCCACCGTCTGCGGCGCGGGCGAACCCGGCACGGTCTCGATCTCGACCCACCAGGGCTGGGCGTCCGGCTTGACGCCGCGCCCCAGAAGCTCGCCGCCGATCTCGACCAGATGCGAGGTCGCGCCCATCTCGGTCAGGCGGGCCGAGACGCGGTCCACGGCATGACCCTTGGCGATGCCCGAGAAGTCGAGCTTCGTGCCGCCGGCCTGCACCGCCGCCTGCGCGTCGCGGTTCAGCCGCAGCTTCTGCCAGCCGGACACGGCCAGCGCCGCCTCGATTTCTTCGGTGGCGGGCAATGGATTGAGCGGATCGCGCGGTCCGGGCGGGCCAAAGCCCCACAGGTCGACCAGAGCCCCCAGCGTCGGATCGACCGCGCCGTTGACGTCGTCGGCCAGATCCAGCGAGGCGTTCAGCAGGGCCCAGAAGTCGTCCGACAGCTTCCACGTCCCGGCCGGGGCGGTGTTGAAGCGGCTGATCTCGCTGGCGGGCGTCCAGGGGCTGAACAGGGCGACGATGCGCGCCAGCTCTTCCTCGAGCGCCGCTTGAAACACGTCCTGCGTCATGCCCAAAGGCGGGACCAGACGCACCGACCAGGTGGTGCCCATGCTCTCCCCCGCCAGCGACCAGATCAGGTCGCTGGGCGGCCGCTCCGGCGCGCGGGTGGTCGGCGGGATCAGGACGCGCGTGTCCTGACGGCCTTCCACCAACGCTCCGATCTGGAGCGGCGGCGGGATCGAGCTGGAACGTGTCGAGGTCAGGGCAGGACTTCCAGCGCGCCGTTCCACGAGGCGTTGGAGCCGGGCTGGCCGTTCACGCCCGCCGTGCGCACCGAGGCGCCCAGCCAGTAGAGACCGGCCTGCGGCCAGGTCACGGTGAAGGCGCCGTCAGCGCCCGTCTTGACCGTGATTTCCTCGGGGTTGTCGCGATAGCGGGTGCCGCCGCGGGCGATGGTCACTTCCACGTCGGCGGCGGGCTGGCCGTCCTTCAGCAGCTTGAAGGTCGCGGCTTCACCCGCGGCCAGGTCGTTGGGGTGGGTGACGGGGGCCAGTTCCAGACCCTTGCCGACGGGCGCGATGTCGGTCGGTTCGCCCAGGGTCACGAAGGTCTCGGTGCGGCTGTCGGTGCGCGTGGCCTGAACCTCGGTGGCGTCAGCCGGGATGGCGGCGGCGAAGTCAGCCTCGGCCCCGCGCCAGCGCTTCTGCTCGCCGCCCTGCTTGTAGCTGGCCATGAAGCCCGAGCCGACGTTAGCGACGCGATAGGTGCCGGCCTGGGCCAGGTGCAAGTCGAAGCTGGAGCGATACTTGGCCTGCATCACGTTCTCGGCCTGGGCGGTCGAGCCGTCCGGTGCGGTGATGGTCAGCCCGGCCAGGCGCATGGCGGCGTGGTCGGGGATGAAGACGCCGTTCGACATGCCGGCGTCGAAACCGACCCAGGCGTCATTGCCCGACAGCACGGTCGAGGTCGGCGCCAGCCAGGCGCGGTGCGCCTGGGCCGAGAGCGGGGCGGCCAGAACGGCGGCCAGAGACAGGAAGGCGAGCGTCTTTTTCATGATCTCAGATCCTTAGCGGGTCACGGCGACGCGGACGGCGCCCAGTTCGGTGGAGCCGGTTCCGGCGGCGGTGTTGGCGGCGCCCCAGCGGAAGGGCACGCGAACGACCTCGCGGCCGCCCAGTTCACGGGCCGCCTCGACGACGATGTTGTATTGCCCGGCGGGCAGGTTGCGCAGACGAGCGGCGGGCACGGTCACGGCGTGGCGGCCGGGGGCTTTGGTCGGGCCGGACACGCCGTCGGCGGGCATGGCCATGGCGCGGCCGCCCTTGCGCCACCAGGTGCGCAGGTCCTTCAGCCAGTCCTTGCCGTCGCCCTCGTTGTTGCGGGTCTGCTGGTACCAGACGGCCAGGGTCTGGGCCGTCGTCTGGTCCGGCTTCTCGATCCACACGGCGACGTAGGGCCGGTGATAGGAGGCGCTGGCGATGCGCGGCAGTTCGACGTTGACGGTCAGGTCGGCGGCGCTGGCGACGGCCGGTGCGGCGGCCAGGCCGGCGGCGGTCAGGACGAGAGGAAGCTTACGCATGAGGGGAGCTCGCCAGTTGAGAGATCAGTGGATGAAGAGAAGGGCGATGACGACAGGAACAAGCAGACCCAGGGCCACGATGGGCCAGGTCGAGGGACGGCCGCGCGCATGCAGCCACAGCAGGGCCAGACCGGTGACGGAAAAGATCACGCAGGCCACGGCGAAGACGTCGATGAACCAGTACCAGACCTTTCCGGCGTTCCGCCCCTTGTGCAGGTCGTTGAGGTAGGCGACCCAGCCGCGCGTGGTCTTCTCATGCACGGCTTCGCCGGTTGAACGGTCGATGGTCAGCCATCCGTCGCCGCCAGGCGTGGCCAGGGCGACATAAATTTCGTCCGCCGTGGTCTCGGTCGGCTTGCCGTCCACCTGAACCTTGAAGGCCTCGGCCGCCCAGCGCGCCACGGGGGCGGGCACGGCGTCGGTGGTCTCGGCGGGGAAGTCGGCCAGACGCGCCAGCAGGGGGGCGGGCAGGGTCGCCGTCGCCTCCTTGGTCACCGGCTCGGCCGGGATCTGGGCGGCGTGGTTCAAGGTGATGCCGGTCGCCGCAAACAGGATCATGCCGACCAGGCTGACCGCCGCCGAGATCCAGTGCCAGCTGTGCAATTGCTTCAGCCAGAACGATCGCTTGGCGTTCAGCGCCGCCTTGGGTTTCGCGGCGGTCTTGGCGGGATTGGCGGCGGCTTCGGTCACAACATGGCTCTGCCACAGTGTGCGAACGATTTGCAATGCCATTCGCCGGTCGGAATGTCGCGGTTCGCCTATCGCCTGCAGCTTTGAGGGAGATCTGCTGCGGACGGGGGTTCAAGGCTACGACGGTTCCTAAGCCGCCTCGGCCACCGTATGCCGAGACAGGGCCAGGCGGATGGCGTTCAGCAGGGCGTCGGGCTGGATTGGCTTCTGCGCCACCCCGTCCATGCCCGCCGCCAGATACTCGGCCTCGTCGCGCGGGTCGGCGTTGGCGGTCAGGGCCAGGATGGGCGTGGCGGAGGCGGCGCCGGGCAGGGCGCGGATGGCGCGCGTCGCGCTCACCCCGTCCATCACCGGCATCTTCACATCCATCAGGATCAGGTCGAAGGGGGCTATGGTCGCCCGCTCCACCGCCTGGCGCCCGTCTTCGGCGGTTTCGTGGGTGCAGCCGAACAGCTCCAGCACCTTGCCGGCGACGAAGCGGTTGGCGGCGTTGTCGTCCACCACCAGGACGTGCAGGGTCTCGTGCGTCGTCGGCGCGGCGGCCTGATCCTCGTCGCGCCGCGCGTCGGCCTCGGCCAGGGGCAGGTGCAGGTCGAAGCGGAAGCGCGCCCCGCCGACCGGCGAGCGTTCCAGCGCCAGACGCCCCTCCATCCGCTCGACGATCTGGCGGCAGATGGCCAGGCCCAGACCGGCCCCCGCGCCCTGTCGTCCCGCCTCGCCGGTGTTGAACGGTTCGAAGATGGCGGCGGCGGCCTCATCGCTGACGCCGGGCCCGCTGTCGTCCACCAGGGCGTCCAGCCGCACACGCCCGTCGTCCAGCCGTGTGGTCAGGCTGACCTCGACCGCGCCGGCTTGCGTGAACTTCAGCGCATTGCCGATCAGGTTGTTCAGAAGTTGCTTCAGCCGCATTTCGTCGCCGACGACCCAGCGCGCGGCGCCGGTTTGCGTCGTCACGGTCAGGCGCAGGGCCTTCTCCTCCGCGCGGGGCCGCCACAGGGCCGACAGGTCGGCGGCCACGGCGTCGAGATCCAGCGGCGCCGGCTCCAGCGTCAGGATGCCCGCCTCGGCGCGCGACATGTCGAGCGCATCGGTCAGCAGCCGCAGCAGGCTGTTCCCGGAATCCAGAATGGTGCGGACATAGGGGCGCAGCGAATCTTGAGTCAGTTCGCGCTCCATCAGGGCGGCCACGCCCAGCACCCCGTTCAGAGGCGTGCGGATCTCGTGGCTCATCACCGCCAGAAACTCGGACTTGGCGCGGCTGGAGGCGCGGGCCTCGGCCTCGGCGCGCACCAGGTTCTGGGCCAGTTCGCTCATGGCTTCGGCGCGGCGCTTGTGGATGGCCACCCCGGCCTGCAGCACGTGCAGCCCTGCCCCGACCCCGACATAGCGGCCGCGCGACACGACGATGAAGCCCTTCAGCAGGGCCCCCAGCCCCGCCGCGTCCATGTTCTGGAACAGGACGTCGGCCGAGGCGTCCGCCTCTACCATCAGCGGGTCGGGCTCCATCAGAGCCGAGACCGGGCGGCGGGCATAGAGGGCGCGACCGAACTCGGCGGCCATCTTCAGGGTGAAGGCGTTGCGTTCGATCAGGCCGACGGGCCGACCGTCCTCGTCCACGACGGCGATGACCAGGGTGTCGGGCTCGGCCTGGAACCGGTCGAAGGCCTCGGCGCCAAAGGCCTCGGGCGCCATGGGCGGCGCCGCCTCGACGAAGTCTCCGATCCTGGCCATCCTGACGCCCCTCCCGCGTTTTGCGAGAGCGCAGTTAGGCTGGGGGCGCTTAACAGCCGATTTGCCGAAAGTGAATGTTTTACAAGAACAATTTGACGTTTGTTCAGAGTGCGGAGCTTAAAGCCGGGCCAGCAGTTCCGCCGCGAAGCTCGACAAGCTGTCGTCGCGCGCCCCCATGACCACCACCCGGTCGCCGGGCTTGGCGATCTCGACGATCCGGTCGCCGCAGTCGGCGCGGGTGGCCAGGGCCTCGGCCTGACGCCCCTCGGCGCGCACGCCGGCGGCGATGTCTTCCGACCCCACGCTGCGGTCGGTGGTGCCGCCGTAATAGACCGGCTCGGGCATCAGCAGGACGTCATGCTCGCGCATCAGTCCGGCGAAGCCCTCGATGAACTCCCGCTTCATCAGCTTCAGCGGTCCGAAGCCGTGCGGCTGGAACAGGATCAGCAGCCGCCCGTCGAAGGCGTGCAGGGTCTTCAGCGTGGCGGCGATCTTGTCGGGGTTGTGGGCGAAGTCGTCGATGACGGTGACGTTGTTGCGCGTCCCCACCACCTCCAGCCGCCGCCGGATGCCAGCGAAGGTCTCCAACGCCGCGACCGCATCATCGACCGACACGCCCAGCGCCTTGACCGCCCCGAGGGCCGCCAGGGCGTTGGCGACATTGTGCGCGCCCGGCACGTTCAGCACGACCGCGCGCGCGGCCTCGCCTCGCACCCGCAGCTCAAAGCTCATGCCGGTGGGGAGGGGCTTGAGGTCGTGCGCCGACAGGTCGGCCTCTTCCTCGCCCAGAGCAAAGGTGATCGGCTTGCCGGGCGCCAGTTCCTGCGCCAGCGCCGCCGTCTCGGGATTGTCGAGGTTCAGCACCGCCGTCGTCGCCCGCCCGACGAAGCCGCCGAACAGGTCGCGCAGCTCCTCCATCGACTTGTGGTCCAGCGAGATGTTCGACACCACGGCGACCGTGGCGTCATAGCGGGCGATGGAGCCGTCGCTCTCGTCCACCTCGGCCACGAACAGGTCCGGTCCGCCGACTAGGGCGCTGGCGAAGGGATGGTCGGCGTCGGCGAAATTCTTCATCACCGCGCCGTTGACCACGGTCGGCTTGCGGCCCGCCTGATCCAGGATCCAGGCGACCATGCCGGTGATGGTCGACTTGCCGCTGGTGCCCGCCACCCCGATCGAGGTCGGCGCCGCGTTGAACAGTTCGCTCAGCAACTGGGGCCGGGTCTTGATGACGGCGCCGATGCGCTTGGCCGCGCCGATGTCGGGCACCGTGTCCTCGACCGCGCCCGTGGCGACGACGATCTGGTCAGGGCTGGTCACGCCCGATCCGTCCTGCGGATGCAGGGCGACGCCGTGGGCGCGCAGCCAGTCGAACTTGTCCGGCGTCCGCCCCTGATCCAGCGCCCGGTCCGAACCCGCGATGCGAGCGCCCATCGCCTGAACGATCATGGCCAGGGGCAGCATGCCGGACCCGCCGACGCCGCAGAAGAAATAGTCTTTGTTCATCGGCTTGATTTTGACGCGCGAAACCGGGGAATGTCCGAGCGCCTGACTAGCACGGGCGACGCCGGAGGCCAGCCCCATCACCCGTTCTGCACCCTTCAAGATCGGCGTCGTCAACGCCAGCTCGCGTCTGGACCCCGAGCGCGGCGCAGCCATCCAGGCCTGGATGGATCAGGCCTATCCGGGCGGCGAGGTCCAGCTGGTCTTTCATCCGATGGCGTTCGAGACGCATGGCCACTTCGGCGGCGACGACGCCGTCCGCGCGGCCGCCTTCGTCGAATTCGCCAATGATCCGCGCCTCAGCGCCATCTGGTTCGCACGCGGCGGCTATGGTTCGTGCCGCATCGCCGAGGCCGTCTTGCCGCAACTGACGGAGGTCGCGAGGAAGAAGCGCTACCTCGGCTATTCCGACGCCGGCAGCCTGTTGGCCCTGCTCTACAAGGCGGGCTTTCCCCATGTCGCCCACGGGCCCATGGCCTCGGACGGGGCGCGGCATGACGCAACGGGGCGCCGGGCGGTGGACTGGCTGGTCAGCGGTGATCGCGCCTCGCTGGAGCCTTCCCTGCTGGACGACCCGCGCCCGGCCGTCGCCTTCAATCTGACGATCTTGAACGAACTGGTCGGCACGGCGCTGGAGCCGGACCTGAGCGGCCACGTTATCATGCTGGAAGAGGTGTCCGAGGCGCTTTATCGCGTCGACCGGATGATGTTCCACCTGACGGGCCAGGCCTCGATCCGCCGCGCGGCGGGCATCCGTCTGGGCCGCGTCTCGGACGTGACGCCCAATGACCCCGACTTCGGCCTGACGGCGGATGAGATCGTCCGCTACTGGTGCGAGCGCTCGGGCATTCCCTATCTGGGGACCGCCGACATCGGCCATGACCCGGACAATAAGGTGGCGCCGTTCGGCGCGAACCGGTGAAACCCGTCATCCCGGTCCAGCCTCTCGCAGAGAGGCGCAGAGCCGGGACCGCTCAAGGCGTCGCCGTCAGCATTTTTGGCGGTCCCGGATAGCGACTTCGCCGCTTCCGTGATGACAAAGGGGCAAGGCTTCAGCCCTTGAAGGTCAGGCCTTCGGGCCGCGCCTCGAAGCCGGACAGCCGGCCCAGATAGCTCATGCCCAGCAGGGAGGCGGGCATGTCGGCGTCCACCACCAGGGCCTCGACCGAGGTCAGACGCACCCCCGCCACCGCCAGCGACGGCAGGACGACGGGCGCCGCCTTCACCGGACCGGAGGCGGTGTTCAGGGTGCGGGTGAAGTCCCCGGCGACGACGCTGACGCCGGCCTTTTGCGCATCGGCGCGGCTCAGGGTCACGACGCTGGCGCCGGTATCGACCAGCATCCGCATCGGCTTGCCGTCGACCACGGCCTCGGCCCAGTAGTGGCCGTCGGCGGAACGCACGACCGAGGGGGCGGCGATGGCGGCCTGGGCCTCGCCCGCGCCGTCCATCCAGCGCAGGGCGCCGGCGCAGGCCAGGGACGTGGCCAGGGCAGCGGCGAAAACGACAGCAGAGCGCGGTTCAAAGCGGATCATGACCCTAATCTGCCGCAAGGGTCTTGGCGTCGGGTGAAGCGATACGGCGAACGAAAGGTTGACGGACGAACCGCGTTACGCGCCGTCTTTGCTCGTCATCCCGGCCGATGCTGCAGGCGTAGAACCGGGACCGCACAAGGCTCTGCGGTCGGCGCTTCTTGCGGTCCCGGATAGCGGCTTCGCCGCTTCCGGGATGACAGGGAGAGGCTATTCGCCCAGCAACTTCGGATCGATCTTGCCGCGCCGTCCGCTCAGTTCATCCATGACCTTCGCTCGTTCCTCGTCGCTCATCCGGCTCCAGGTCGCGATCTCGGGCAGGGTGCGAAAACAGCCCAGGCAAAGCCCCGACGCCCCGTCCACGGTACAGACCATGACGCAGGGCGTGGCGATGGAGCGCGGCGGTCGGGCGGGAGAAGGGACGGGCGGCTGGCTCATGATTTTATGACGACGACACTACAAGAAGTCCGAGTTCGGACCAAAATCTTGACTTTTTAACCAAGCGGAGCTATCTAGGCTGCTGACGCGAAACGACTATGACGGTGAGATTCCCGAAAAGCACGACGCGTCTTCTTTCATCGTTCAGCGAAAGGAGACGCCAAAAATGAACGACAAGGAGCGCAACCTCCAGCACGCCATGATGTCCTTCGCCCTCTGGGGCGGGATGCTGGTCAACACGAAGCAGATGAACAACGCGAACAACCGCGTGGTCAGTCATCCTTCCAACTTCGTGCCCATAACGATCAAACGGCCGCGCGCGTAGTCGCGAGACCGAACGATCCAACCGCAAGCCCCGGTCAGAACGACCGGGGTTTTTCAATTCCGCCCTTGCCTTGGCGCGCCGCCCCGCTGAAACCGGCTGCACCAATCACAGGAGCATCGTCATGGGTCTGATCGTCGAGGAGCGCCGTGGCGCGGTCATGGTCTGGACCCTGACCCGGCCCGACCGGCTGAACGCCCTGCCGGACCTGGAGGACGGCGAGGCCTTCGCCGCCGCCTGCGAGGCGGTCAACGCCGACCCGTCGATCCGCTGCGTGGTCATGACCGGTGCGGGCCGTGCCTTTTCGGCCGGCGGCGACCTCAAGGCCATGAAGGCGCGCGCCGACCTGTTCGAGGGCTCGGGCGCGGTCATCCGCGAACGCTATCGCCGGGTCGTCCACCGCATCGTGCGTTCGCTCTACGGGCTGGAGGTTCCGCTGATCGCCGCCGTCAACGGCCCGGCCATGGGGCTGGGCTGCGACATCGCCGGCCTGGGCGACATCCGCATCGCCTCGGACCGCGCCAGCTTCGGCGTGCCCTTCATGAAGCTGGGCATCATTCCCGGCGACGGCGGGTCCTGGCTGCTGCCGAGAAACGTGGGCTATGTCCGCGCGGCCGAGATGCTGTTCACCGCCCGATCCATCGACGCCGAGACGGCGACGGAATGGGGCCTGGTCAACCGCGTGGTCCCGCACGAGACCCTGATGGACGAGGCCATGACCACGGCCGCTCAGATCGCCGCCCAGCCGCCCCAGGCCCTGCGCATGGCCAAGAGCCTGCTGCGTCAGGGCCGCGACATGAATTTCGATCAGATGCTGGAACTGTCCGCCGCCATGCAGGCCCTGGCCCACCTGACCGAGGACCACATCGAGGGCGTGACGGCGGTGCTGGAGAAGCGGCCTGGGGATTTCACCGGCCGCTGATCCAATGATCATAAAGCCCTCCCCCTCGAGGGGGGAGGGTTGGGTGGGGGTGTATGCAGGCCCTGTCTCATGGTCCTCAGGAGACGCCGCGCCTCATGCGCTCCATCGGCAAGCTCGCGCCCTCACCCCCATCCCCGACCCTTCCCCCCTCGAGGGGGAAGGGAGGCTGTCGGTAGACAACAAAAAAGGGGCCCCTCGCGAGGCCTCTTTTCCATGTTCAGGTTAGCCGACCCCTAGCGGCGGGCCGGCGTCTGCATCGCGCGGGCGGCGGGGACGCCGGCGACATTGGTGTCGCGCTTGGCGCCGGCCGTCTGGCCCGGTTTCATGAACTTGACCAGAACGCGCTGGCCGATCAGCAGCGGGGCGTCGTTGACAGCCACGACCACTTCGACGACGCGCTCGTCGGTGCGCTGCGAGGGATCGTCCGAGGCCAGCTTGCGGGCGCCGAAGACGGCGGCGCGGCGCAGGACCTTGCCGACATAGACCTTCGACGGGTCGCCTTCGGGGGTGATCTCGACGGCTTGATCGGCGGTGATGTTCGGAATGTCGGCCTCGACGATTTCAGCGCGGGCGATGCGCGGGGCGTCGGGCTCCAGGTCGAACATGTTGGACACGTTCAGGGTCGAGGCGCCGGCGCCGGGGTTGGCGTAGCGGCGGACGATGCGGCCGTCGGCCGGCGAGCGGATGACGGTCAGTTCGACGTCATAGGCGGCCTGATCGCGGCGGGCGCGGGCGGTCTGGACGCCCGATTGGGCTGAGCCGAGGCGGGCCTGGGCCTGCGCGATGGCGTCGCGGGCCTGGTCCAGGCGCTGAGCGGCGACGAAATTGGTCGAGACCAGCTTCTGCAGGCGGTCATACTCGCGCTGGGCCGTGGCGATGTCCACGTTGATCAGACGCAGCTGGCTTTCGGCCTCCGCCAGGTTGGCGGCGGCGGTCTGCAGGGCCAGGCGGGGCTCGTCGTCTTCCTGACGGGCCAGGATCTGGCCGGTGGTGACGCGGTCGCCTTCCTGCACCAGAACTTCGCGCACCACGCCGCCGCGGCGGGCCGCGATCTGGATGATGCCGCCCTCGATGTCGACCTTGCCGTTGGCGATGGCCGCATAGGGGCTCTCGACCTTCTTCTCGGCGGCGGCGGCGGCCTCAGCCTTCTTGGCGGCCTGTGCGTTCTGGAACACGCTGAAGCCGATGATCAGTGCGATCACGGCCACGAGGCCGATCCAGAGCCATTTGTTTTTCAGGAAAGCGGGCATGTGAGGCGTCCTTGAGGATCGGTGTCTAGTGCGAGGCCAGAACGGCGTCGGGATTGGGGATGCGGCGCTGATCGTCGATGATCACGCCGTCTTCGATGTGGATGACCCGGTCGGCCCAGGCTTCCAGACGGGGGTCGTGGGTCACGCAGATGACCGCCGCGCCGTGTTCAGTGGCGGCCCGGCGCAGAAGTTTAATCACCACCTGGCCGTTCTCGCCGTCCAGGGCCGAGGTCGGTTCGTCGGCGAACAGGATCTGCGGGTCCTTGGCCAGGGCGCGGGCGATGGCGACGCGTTGCTTCTCGCCGCCGGACAGGGCCGCCGGGCGCTGATGCAGGCGATGGGCCAGGCCCACTTCTTCCAAGGCCAGGGTGGCGCGCTTCTTGGCCTGATCCGGGGTCAGACCCTGGAATTTCAGCACCGTCGTCACCTGCTGCAGGGCGCTGAGCGAAGGGAAGAGGTTGAAGCCCTGGAAGATGAAGCCGCAGTGATCCAGGCGGAACTTGTCGATCCGGCCCGACGACAGCTTCCACATGTCGTCAACGTCCAGCGCATCGACCCGGCCTTCTTCGGGGCGCAGCAGGCCGGACAGGGCGGCGATCAGGGTCGACTTGCCTGAACCGGACGGCCCCATGACCATGGTCAGGTCGCCGTGGCGAGCGTCGAAGTTTACGCCCTTCAAGACCTCGACATAGTTCTTGCCGGACTTGAACCGCTTGACCAGACCCTTGGCCTCGATGGCGAATTCGCCATGCTTGCCTTGAACTTTCGTATGCATGTTCATCGCAGCAGGTCCGCAGGTTGGCTCTTCTTCAGGATGCCCATGGACAGCAGACCCGACACCATGGCGATGAGGATCAGACCGCCGCCGACCACGATCAGCAGGGGCAGGGGCAGGGCGATGATCACCGCCTTGGACATGGCGAACAGGGACAGCAGCCAGGTCAGGCCGATGGCGGCGGCGACGCCGACCACCCCGACCCAGAAGCTCAGCTCCATGACGATGCGGCGCAAGGAGCCCATGCCGACGCCGAGCGCGCGCAGCGAGGCGAACTCCTTGATGTTGGCCATGATGGCGCCGCGCAGGGTCTGCCAGGTGATGGCCACGCCGATGATGATGCCCAGCACCACGCAGCCGCCGATGATGATGACCAGGATGCCTTCCTCGAACATGGCGCCGGCGTTGGCGTCGGCCAGTTCCTGACGGGTCCAGGCCTTCCACTGGCCGTTGCCCATCTTGTTCAGTTCGGCGACGACGGCGGGGGCCTGGGCGGGGTCCTTGATCTTGATCATCAGCGGGCCGACGCGCGGGCCGGTGTCGGCCTGGCCCAGCATGCGCAGGGTGTCGCGCGACATGACCACGCCGGGCTGCATCATGTTGGGATAGCCGCGCGTCACGCCGACGACGGTGACGGTCTGGCCGTTGTACAGGGCCTTGTCGCCCAGCTTGACGCCCAGGGTGGTCAGGGCCGTCTCGTCGACCGCGACGGTGTAGGGCTGACGCAGGGCGTCGACCAGTTCCTGGGAATAGTCGGTGGGGATGGTCACCGAGCCGGGCGTGGTGTCGATGATGCTGGACTGGACGAATTTCTGACGCGGGGCGCCCTGGCGCGCATTGTCGGCCTGGCTGCGGGTCGGATCGACCTCCTTGACCGACTGGAAGGTGCCGCCCGCGCCGTCCAGAGGCTGCACCTCGACCACGGCGGGGTGGTTGTAGGCCAGGGGGATGAAGCGGCGCGGCACGCCCGACGGTCCGTTGATCAGGCTCTTGGCGCCCGGCTGCAGGATCATGATGTCCGCGTTCGAGCGCTCGATCTGGGCGGTGAAGCCCTTGCCGATGCCGATGAAGACCCCGGTCATCGCCAGCACGAGCAGGCCCGAAAGGGCCAGCGCCATGACGGCGGCCATATAACGTCGCCACTCAAAGAGCAGCGTGGATAGCGCGAGTGACATGACGCGTCTCAAACCCCTGACTTGCAGTGTTATCTGACGGCGCGCCGGGCTGGGGCCAAGTTAAATCGGGGTAAGGCTGCGGCTTCCCCCCGACGTCTTGCGGCACTAAGGGGGCTTGAGGCCCGTCCATCGACGGCGCTAGTTACACAATAACAGACGCGAGGCGCCGTGCCTTGCGCTCGGGAGAGAGCCTGAATGTCGCTTCGTCGCACCTTTTCCTTCACCGCCTCGCTGGCGGCCCTGGGCGTCGCCGCCGCCGTCACCGGCGCGACCGCCACTCCGGCCCGCGCCGACGAGGGCATGTGGACGTTCGACAACTTCCCGATCCAGACGGTGAACGACAAGTACGGCACCCGCATCGACCAGTCGTGGCTGGACCGCGTGCGCAACGCCGCCGTGCGCCTGCAGGGCTGCTCGGCCTCCTTCGTCTCGGGCGAAGGCCTGATCCTGACCAACCACCACTGCGTCATCTCCTGCGTTCAGGACCTGTCCACGGCCCAGAACGACTACGTCAAGAACGGCTGGATGCCGGCCACGCGTGAGGAAGAGAAGACCTGCCCCGGTCAGACCGCCGAGGTCCTGACCGACATCACCGACGTCACCGAGCGCGTGCTCGGCGCCGGCGCGGGCCTGGAAGGCGCGGCCTTCGTCGCCGCCCGTTCGGCCGAGATCGACAAAATTCAGAAGGAAGCCTGCGGCGACGACCGCAAGCTGACCTGCCAGGTCATCAGCTTCTATCGCGGCGGCAAGTACGCCCTCTACAAGTTCCGCAAGTATGAGGACGTCCGTCTGGCCTTTGCGCCGGAGTTCCAGGCGGCCTTCTTCGGCGGCGACCCCGACAACTTCAACTTCCCCCGCTACGCCCTCGATGCCGCCTTCCTGCGCGCCTACGAGGACGGTAAGCCGGTCGCCACGCCGAACCACCTGAAGTGGAACGCCAACGCCCCGGCCGAGGGCGATGTGACCTTCGTCGCCGGCAACCCCGGCTCGACCTCGCGCCTGCTGACCATGAGCCAGTTGGAGCGTCTGCGCGATCAGCAGATCCCGATCACCCTGATCCAGGGCTCGGAGCTGCGCGGTCGTCTGGTTGAATATTCGACGACCGGGGAAGAGGAAAAGCGCGTCGCTCTGGACCCGATCTTCGGCCTGGAGAACAGCTTCAAGGTCTATTACGGCCAGCAGGGGGCCCTGACCGACCCGGCCTTCATGGGCAAGAAGCGCGCGGAAGAGGCCGAACTGCGTCAACGCGTCGCCGCCGACCCGGCCCTGGCCGAGCGCATCGGCGATCCGTGGGCCGATCTGGAAAAGACCCAGACCACGGCGCGCGACCTCTACCTGCCGTATCGCCAGCTGGAAGGTAACGCCGGCGGCGGCTCGACCCTCTATTCCTACGCCCGCGCCATCGTCCGCGCCTCCAAGGAACGCGCCAAGCCGGTGGCTGAACGCCGCGCCGGCTATGCCGACAGCGACATCGCCGCCCTGGGCCGTCGTCTGGCTTCGGAAGCCCCGATCGCCAAGGGCGTTGAGGAAATCCAGCTGTCCTTCTGGCTGTCTAAGACCCGCGAATACCTGACTGTCGACAACGCCAATGTGAAGGCGATGCTGGGTCGCGAAAACCCCGAGGGCATCGCCGCCCGTCTGGTCGAGAGCAAGCTGATCGACCCGGCCTTCCGCGCCGAAGCCCTGGCCATGACGCCGGAACAGCTGGCCGCCTCGGGCGACCCGATGATCGCCTTCGTCCTGGCCAACGACGACGCGGCGCAAGCCGTCCGCACCCAGTGGGACGCGGGCGTCAACGCCCCGACCGCCCGCGCCGCCGAAAAGGTCGCCCAGGCCCGCTTCGCCGTCTATGGCGACAACCTCTATCCCGACGCCACCTTCTCGCTGCGCCTGTCCTACGGCCAGGTGAAGGGCTGGACCTATCGCGGCGTCACCGTGCCGGCCTTCACCCAGATCGGCGGCCTGTATGAACGCGCCACCGGCGCCGAGCCGTTCAACGCGGCCGCCCGCTTCGTCGACGCCGAAAGCCGTGTGAACAAGAACGTCG
The DNA here is from genome assembly GCF_051353055.1 of Brevundimonas sp. CEF1. Taxonomy (NCBI): domain Bacteria; kingdom Pseudomonadati; phylum Pseudomonadota; class Alphaproteobacteria; order Caulobacterales; family Caulobacteraceae; genus Brevundimonas; species Brevundimonas sp. CEF1. The sequence continues at coordinate 2,780,533 of NZ_CP195593.1, read as the reverse complement.
TCTATGACTTCGTCTCGACCAACGACATCATCGGCGGCAACTCCGGTTCGCCGGTGATCAACGCGCGTGGTGAGGTGATCGGCGCCGCCTTCGACGGCAACATCCACTCGCTGGGCGGCTCGTTCGGTTATGACGGCGAACTGAACCGCACGGTGACGGTCTCGACCGCCGCCGTCACCGAGGCCCTGCGCAATGTTTACAACCAGCCGCGCCTGCTGCGCGAACTGGGCGTGACGCGCTAAGCGCCTCGGATTGAGGTTCGATGGATCAGGGGCGCCTTCGGGCGCCCCTTTTTCTTTGCGCGCTCGCGTCTAAAGCGGCTTCTCGCGTTTTTCGATGAGCACCGCCTGTTGCCAGCGGCTCGGGGCCTTGTCGGTTCGGTGGATGCAGCCGGCCCAGCAGCAGGGCCGCCGTTTGCCTTCGCGCAGTTCCTCGATCGCGCGTTCGATCCGCTTTTGACGCGTGGCGGCCTGTTTGGCGTCTTCGACCCAGCAGATGAACTCATTGCGGCCCAGCGGCGTCAGGCTTCGCCATAGCTCAAGGGTTTCGGCGTCGGACGACAGCCGCGCCCGCATATCGTCCGGCGCAAGATGCGCCACGCCCTGAGGGAAGTCGTCCGACATCGCGTCAATCCCGTCCCGTTTCGTCATTCGCCGAATCTAGTCCCGCCAAGGCAGGCTGTGAATGCTCTCGCCAGGGGTTGCGGTTTTCATCCAGGTTCTGTTCAGACTGACCGAAACAAGGGCCTGATTTTCCAAAGGCCTGCAAACGGGCTCCGGCGGTGGTCGGGGCAGCGACGCTGAGGAACCCCATGCGCACCAGTCACGCCCCGCTATTCTTCGCCTCGGCCGCCGTCCTGGCCTTCGCCGCCGCCTCTTCCGCCAAGGCGGAGGAGGGCATGTGGACCTATGACAACTTCCCCATCGCCCGCGCCAACCAGACCTTGGGGACCTCGATCGACCAGAACTGGCTGGACCGCGTCCGCCTGTCCTCGGTCAAGTTCGGCGGCTGCTCGGCGGGCGTCATCTCGGGCGAAGGCCTGGTGATGACCAACAACCACTGCGTCGCCACCTGCGTCGCCAACCTGTCCACGCCGCAACTGCAATACGCCGAGACCGGCTTCACGCCGAAGAGCCGCGAGGAGGAGCTGAAATGCCCCGGCGGCTCGGCTGAAATCCTGACCGACATCAGCGACGTCACCGCGCGGGTGCAGAAGGCGGGCGAGGGCCTGGACGGCCAGGCCTTCACCCAGGCGCGCGAGGCCGAGGCCGGCCGCATCGAAACCGAAAACTGCGGTTCTGATCCCAAGATCCGCTGCCAGGTCGTCAGCCTGTATCGCGGCGGCCAGTTCAAGCTCTACAAGTTCCGCAAATACTCCGACGTGCGTCTGGCCTGGGCGCCGGAAGACCGCGCCGCGACCTTCGGCGGCGATCTGGACAACTTCTCCTTCCCGCGCTTCGCCATCGATGCCGCCTTCATTCGCCTGTACGAAGACGGCAAGCCCGCCGCGACGCCGACCCACTTCACCTGGAACCCGAACAGGCCGACCGAGGGCGAGCCCGTCTTCATCACCGGCAACCCCGGCTCGACCCAGCGCCTGCTGACCCAGTCGCAGCTGATGACCATCCGCGACGTGGTCCTGCCGATGGACCAACTGATCGCCTCGGAGTTGCGCGGCCGTCTGATCCGTTATTCCGAGGAGGGCGAGGAGCAGGCCTTCATCGCCATGGACCCCATTGTCGGCGTCGAGAACACCTACAAGCGCGGTCGTGGCCGCATGGCCGCCCTGATCGACCCCGCCTTCATGGACCAGCTGGCCGGTCAGGAGACAGTCTTCCGCCGTCGCGTGGCCGAGAACGAGGCGCTGTCGGGTCAGGTCGGCGACCCCTGGGCCGCCCTGGCCGAGGTTCAACCCCTGGCGCGCGAGCTCTACGCCCCGATGGCCCTGCTGGAAGGCGGCACGGGCATGGGCACGACCTCGGTTGCGGGCGGCTCGCCTCTGTTCCAGTGGGCCCGCGCCATCGTGCGCGGCGCTCAGGAACGCGCCAAGCCGTCAGACCAGCGTCTGGGCGAGTTCGCCGACAGCCGCCTGCCCGGCGTGCAATCCGGCCTGTTCGCCGAGCGTCCGACCTATCCGGCCCTGGAGCAGATCCGTCTGGAATGGTGGCTGTCCAAGACCCGCGAATGGCTGACCGTCGACAGCCCCCAGGTCCGCACCCTGCTGGGCAAGGAAAGCCCCGAGGCCCTGTCGGCCCGTCTGATCGAGGGCACGAAGCTGGCTGACCCGGCTGTGCGCCGCGCCCTGTGGGAAGGCGGCCTGCCCGCCGTCCAGGCCTCAACCGATCCGCTGATTCAGTATGTCCTGGCTATCGACGCCGACGCCCGCGCCGTGCGCAAGGAGTGGGATGACAAGGTCAAGGCCCCGACCGACCGCGCCTCCGAGCAATTGGCCGCCGCCCGCTTCGTCGCCTTTGGCGACGCCGTCTATCCCGACGCCACCGGCACCCTGCGTCTGACCTATGGCCGGGTCGAAGGCACGGACGTTCCGGGCCAGCGCATCGGCGCATTCACCACCTTCGCCGGCCTATGGGATCGCGCGACGGGGGCCGAGCCCTTCAACGTCGCACCCAAGCTGCTGGCCGCCAAGGACCGCATCGATCCCAATGCGGTGATGAACATGGCCGTCTCGTCCGACACCATCGGCGGCTCGTCGGGCTCGCCCGCCGTCAACGCCAGGGGCGAGATCATCGGCGCCAACTTCGACTCCACCGTCCTGACCCAGCGCAACGCCTACGGCTATGACCGCAACGTCAATCGCAGCGTCATCGTCACCACCCAGGCCGTGACCACGGCCCTGCGCGACGTCTACGGCATGGATCACCTGGTCGCTGAGCTGGGCGTTCCGGCGCCCCGCAAGGCTCGCCGTTGATCGCCCCGACCTTCCGGCCCGCCACGTCCTCGGACGTGGCGGCGCTGCATCGCCTGGTTGAAAGCGCCTATCGCGGCGACAGCGCCAAGGCCGGCTGGACCCACGAGGCCGACCTGCTGGGCGGCCAGCGCACCGACGAGGCCGAGCTTTTGGGCATTATCGCCGACACCGGCCGGGTCATCCTGCTGTCCGAGGTCGACGGCGCCCTGACCGGTTGCGTCCAGGTGGCGGATCAGGGCCAAGGCCTGGCCTATCTCGGGCTGCTGACCGTCGATCCGACCCGGCAGGCGGGCGGTCTGGGCCGCCTGCTGATCGAGGCCGCCGAGGCCGAGGCCCGCAGCCGCTTTGCCGCCACGCGCATGGAGATGACCGTCATCCGCCAGCGGTCCGAACTGATCGCCTGGTACGAACGCCGCGGCTACGCCCAAACCGGCGAAACCCGGCCCTTCCCGCTGGACGAAACCACCTTCGGCCTGTCCGATCGCGACCTGACCTTCGTGGTCATGGAAAAGGCGCTGGGATAACCCAGCGCCTTCTGCATTTCAGCTTGGCCGCGACGAAGATCAGAGATCCCGCATCTGCTTCTGGGCGGCGCTGAAATACTGCCAGCCGGTCCACAGGGTGACGATGGCGGCCAGCCAGATCAGGGCGTCCGAGAACAGCTGGAAGGCGGGCAGGTAGTCGAAGGGCAGGCCCCAGCCGTCCCAGTTGCGGGCGAACAGCTGGCAGCCCAGGGCCACCATCTGCAGGGTGGTCTTCCACTTGGCGGCCAGGGTGACGGGCAGGTTGATGCGCCCGGCCATGGTCTCGCGCAGGGCCGAGACCGCGAACTCGCGGAACAGGATCAGGCCGCAGGGAATGATGATCTGCTGCACCGAACCGGAGGTCAGCACGCCCAGGATGGCGCCGGTGACCAGGATCTTGTCGGCGATGGGGTCCAGGATGGCGCCCCAGCGCGTCTCGGCGTGCCAGCGGCGGGCCAGGTAGCCGTCGACCCAGTCGGTCGAGGCGGCGATGACGAAGATCCAGAAGCCCGTTCGATACAGGGCGAACTGGTCGTCCGGGCTCAGCATGGCCGAGAAGAAGGGAACGCCGCTGGTGGCGCCGGCCAGCAGCAGGAACATGACCACCCCGGCCGCCAGACGGATGCTGGTCAGGATGTTGGGGATCGGGTTGGCTTTGTGGGCAGAGGTCATCATCACGTCCATTGCAACGCCTGGCGGTGTGGCATGGTTCGCCACGCGATGCGAGAGCTCACGAGGGCGACGACCTGTCGCCCTCGGACGGGGCTCAGTCCAGGCGCTCGAACCGCTTGGCGCCGGTCAGCTTGGTCAGGAGGCCGGCGGCGATGCCGAAATGCAGGCCGCTGAGACGCAGCTCGCCCGCCGCCTCCTTTTCGGCGATCCAGGGGAAGGTGCGCAGGTTGTCCAGGGACAGGCGCACCACGGCCTCTTCGGCCACGGTTTCCTGCTCGTCGGCGGGCACGCCCTCGATGGCGGCGCTGACGGCGGGCACGCCCTGGGCGACCCAGGGGGCGACGAAGTCCTGGCAGTTGGACGGGGCGCCGTTGCGCATGGCGTTGACCCCGCCGCACGAGGCGTGGCCCATGACGACCACGTGCTGGACCTTCAGCACATTGACGCCGAACTCCAGCGCCGCCGAGACGCCGTGCAGCTTGCCGTCGGGCTCATAGGGCGGGACCAGGTTGGCGACGTTGCGCACCACGAACAGTTCGCCCGGCGCCGTGTCGAAGATCAGGGCCGGGTCGGCGCGGCTGTCGGAACAGGCCACGACCAGGGTGTGCGGCTTCTGACCGTTCGTGGCCAGGGCCTCGTATTCGGCGCGTTCGGACGGCCACCGGTTCTGGCGGAAGCGGTGATAGCCCTTGATCAGTTCATTGGTCATAAGCGCCTTCCTAGACCCGCAGCGGTTTCCGGCTCAAGTCCCGATCAGTTCTTGTGGAAGAAGCCGTGGATGCGCTCGGCCAGCGACTGGTTGACGCCGGGGACCTTGATCAGGTCGGCGACCGAGGCGCGCGACACCCCCTTGGCCGAGCCGAAGGCGTGCAGCAGGGCCTTCTTGCGCGAGGGGCCGACGCCCTCGATCTCGTCCAGCGGGTTCTTGGTGATGTCCATCGAGCGGCGCTTGGCGTGGGCGCCGTTGGCGAAGCGGTGGGCCTCGTCGCGCAGCCGCTGGATGTAATAGAGGGCCGGCGACTTCAGCGGCAGCATGAAGGGCGGCTTGCCGGGCATGAAGAAATGCTCCTTGCCCGCGTCCCGGTCCGGACCCTTGGCCACGCCGACGGCGGTGATGTCGTCGACGCCCAGATCGGCCAGGACCGCCAGCACCTCGGCCAGTTGGCCCGCCCCACCGTCGATCAGCAGCAGGTCGGGGCGCTCGACGATCTCGCCGGCCTCCTCGTCCTTGACCATCTTGCCGAAGCGGCGGCGCATGACCTCGCGCATCATGCCGTAGTCGTCGCCGGGGGTCAGGTCGTCGCCGCGGATGTTGAACTTGCGGTACTGGTTCTTGCGGAAGCCCTCGGGCCCCGCGACGATCATGCCGCCGACCGCATTGGTCCCCTGGATGTGGGCGTTGTCATAGACCTCGATCCGCTCGGGCCGGGCGTCCAGACCGAAGGCCTCGCAGACCTCGTCCAGAATCCTGGACGTAGCCGAGTTCTCGGCCAGCTTGCGGCCCAGGGCCTCGCGGGCGTTGGTCAGGGCGTAGTCCACGACGGCCAGCTTCTCGCCGCGCTGGGGGCGGGCGATCTCGACCTTGTGCCCCGACTTCAGGGTGAAGGCCTCCTGCAGCAGCTCCAGCTCGTGCGGTCGAACGTTGGACAGGATCAGGCGCGGGATCGGCTTGTCCTCGTAGAACTGGGCCAGGAAGGCGCCGAGGATTTCGGGATCGGTGTCCGACTTGTCGATGCGCGGGAAATAGGCCCGCCCGCCCCAGTTCTGGCCCGCGCGATAGAAGAAGACCTGGACGCAGGCCTGTCCGCCCTCGGAATGCAGGGCGAAGACGTCGGCCTCGGCGTCGCCCACGCCCTCGGCGTTGAGGCCCGATTCCATGGCGATGGCCGACAGGGCGCGGATGCGGTCGCGGACACGGGCGGCGTGCTCGAACTCCATCTCGTCCGAGGCCGTCTGCATCTCGGCGGACAGGCGGGCGATGACGGCGCGCGACTTGCCGCGCAGGAAGGCCTCGGCCTCCTTCACCAGATCGCCGTAGTCCTCTAGCGAAATCAGGCCCGTGCAGGGGGCCGAGCAGCGCTTGATCTGATGCAGCATGCAGGGCCGGGTGCGGGTCTCATAGACGCTGTCCGAACAGGTGCGCAGCAGGAAGGCCTTCTGCAGGGTGTTCAGCGTCCGGTTCACAGCCCAGGTCGAGGCGAAGGGGCCGAAATAGGCGCCCGGCGTGGTGTGGGCGCCGCGATGCTTGCGCACCTGGGGGGCGCGGTGGTCGCGCCGGATCATGATCTCGGCGAAGGACTTGTCGTCCTTCAAAAGGACGTTGAAGCGCGGCTTCAGCCGCTTGATGTAGCCGGCTTCGAGGATCAGGGCCTCGGTCTCGGTGGTGGTGACCACCAGCTCCATCGACCGGGTGAGCGACACCATCAGGCCAATGCGCTGGGTGTGGAAACGGCCTTGCGCGTACTGGACGATGCGCTTCTTCAGCGACTTGGCCTTGCCGACATAGAGGCAGTCGCCGTCCTCGCCATACATGCGATAGACGCCGGGCTTGTCCGGCGCGCGGCGCGCCTCGTCGGCGATCAGGGCTGTCGCCTGAAGCGGCAGGGCCTCGGTCGCGGCGGTGTCTATCGTCTCGTCGGTCATCGGGGCGGATATAGGCTCAGGACCGGCGAACCAGAACCACGCCGCCGATCACCAGGGCCACGCCGGCGATGCGACCCAGGCTCAGCGGCTGCTTCTCGACGCCTAGGGCGCCGAAGTGGTCGAGCGCCAGACTGAGCAAGAGCTGGCCCGCGATCATGACGGTGATGGTGGTCGCCACCCCGAGACGCGGCACGCCCCAGGCGGCGGAGACCACGAAGGCGCAGCCGTAGAGCCCGCCCATCCACGCCCACCAGGGCAGGGCCTTCATCGCGCCGACGTCCGGCCTCGTCTGCAGGACCAGGGCCAGCAGGCCCAGGGCCACCGTGCCGACGGCGAAGGAGATGAAGGCGGCGTTCAGCGGCGAGCCGACCGCCGTGACCAGTCTGGCGTTGGTCGGCCCCTGCAAGGCCGTGGCGGCGCCCGCCAGCAGCAAGGTCAGAAGGACGAGGATGGGAGCCTGCATGGGCGGACTCTACCAGTTCGGATCGGCGGGCGCGCCGCCGAAGATTTCGGCCAGACGGTCGCGGGTGGCGCGGGTCGTATCCTCGGGCAGGGCGTCGGGGCCGAACCAGCCGATCTCGGCGATCTCGCCGTGGCTCGTGCGCTCGGTCAGGTCGAAGGCGTCGATGGCGAAGACCAGGACGTGGTCGCCGGGAAAGAAGCGCTCATTGGAATGGACCGAGATCAGACGCGGCTCGCCCCTGGCGATCAGCCCGGCCTCCTCGCGCAACTCGCGGACCACGGCGGCCTGGGTGGTCTCGCCCCGGTCCACTCCGCCGCCGGGCAGCCACCAGCCATGCAGATAGGTGTGCTTTACCAGCAGCACCCGGCCCTCGGCATCCGTCGCCACGCCGCGCACGCCCAGCGTCATGCCCCGGTTCATCAGCGACCAGGCGAAGAAGAGGGGCCGGGTGAAGGGCTCGATTCGGGTGCGCCAGGTGGTCATGCGGCCAAGCATGGCATGGCGGCAGGGACGGCGCGACCATGGCTTGCGTGGCGACGGCTTGGGCGGGATAGATGGGGTTCATCCGGGAGGCGCTGATGTGGCTCGCAGCCATCATGCTTGGACTTCAGGTTCAGGGACTTTCCCCCGAGGCGCAGGCGATCATCGCGCCGGTGGCGACGGCGATCGAGGATGTCCGGGCGCAGCACGCCGCCCTCGGGCCTGCGCCCGACGAGCAGACGCGTCTGAAGCGGATGGGGGAACTGGACCAGGCGGGGCGTCGGGTCATCATGCAGCTGGATTTCTCACGTCTGTCGGACGCGGAACGCATGGCGGCGGTTCGGGCGGCGAGCGCGCCGATCGAAGCTGTGGATCAGGAGAACCAGCAGGCGCTTATCGCCATGACGCCGCCAGAAGGCTGGTTCCTGAAAAGCCGATATGGCGCCGAGGCCGCAGCGGCAGCCTTTCACATTGTCCAGCACTCCGATGAGGCTCTGTGGCGGCGCTTTCTGCCGGTGTTGCAGCCCCTGGTCGCAACGGATGAGATCGACGGTCAGAGCTACGCCATGATGTTTGATCGTCTGGCGACATCCGAGGGGCGTCCGCAACGCTATGGCACCCAGTTCCGGTGCGACAACGGCAAATGGCGGCCCTATCCGATCGAGAATGTCGAGGCGCTGGAGGCGCACCGGCAGGAAATGGCCTTCCCCGTGCCCTTCGCCGCCTATCGCGCGCATTTTGAAAGCCAGCCGCATTGTCCGCAGACTCTGTCGCCTCCGCCGCCCGGCATGGACATAGGCGACTGACCCCGGCTTGAACCGGGGCGCGCTTGCCCCTATTCGGGGAAGCGAAACAGGAGACTTCACATGCTGGCCATCGGCATCATCTTCACCTTCATCGCCGTCATCGCCGCTGTGAACTTCTACGAGTTCGGCCGGGTTGACTGAATCGGCCGCCGGCGCGGGCGGGTTCGACTGGCGTAACGCCGGGGACCATGTCCGCGTCCTGTTGTCGGATGTGGCGGTCGATGTGCGCATCGGCCTGCACCCGTGGGAGCGGCACCCCGAGCGCCCCACGCGGCTGATCGTCAATGTCGAGATGTTCGCCAGTTGGCCTTTGGCGCAGGGCGGCTTCATCGATTACGACCGGGTGCGCGATCATATTTCCGGCTGGCGCGGTCGTGACCATGTCGAGCTGCTGGAAACCCTGGTCGAAGAACTGATCGGCGTCTGCTTCGCCCTGCCGCCGGTCGAGGCCTGCCGGGTGCGGATCACCAAGCCGGACATCTTCCCTGAGGCCGCCGGCGCGGGCGTGGAAATCTTCCGCCGCAGGCCGGGCTGAATGGGCGACCTTCCGAACAAGACGGCGCTGATCACTGGGGCTGCGCGGCGCGTCGGCGCCGGGATCGCGCGGGCCCTGGCCGAGGCGGGGTGGAACGTGGCGGTCCATCATCGCGGCGGGGCGGACGAGGCGTTGGCCCTGGTCGCCGAACTGACCGGCCTGGGCGTGCGGGCGGCGGCCTTTGCGGCTGACCTGAACGAAGCGGGCGAGCGCGACGGCCTGATCGACCGGGTGGTCGGCCATTTCGGGCGGATCGACGCCTTGGTGAACAACGCCTCCCTGTTTCGCTATGATACCCTGTCGACCCTGACCGAGGCGTCCTGGGGCGAGCATCTGGCGTCGAATCTGACCGCGCCGGTCTTCCTGATCCGCGACTTCGCCAAGGCGGTCGAGGCGGCGGACGGGCAGGGCGTGGTGGTCAATATCCTGGATCACAAGGTGGACAGTCCGAACCCGGACTTCTTCGCCTATACGGCGGGCAAGGTCGGTCTGGCGGGGCTGACGCGGACCCTGGCCATGGGCTTGGCCCCTCGCATTCGGCTGTGCGGCGTCTCGCCGGGCCTGATCCTGCGCAGCGGCGAGCAGACCGAGGCCGAGTACGAAGCCGCGTGGCGCGATACGCCGCTGGGGCGCGGCGCCTCGCTGGGGGACGTGGCCCGGACCGTGCGTTTCATCCTCGAGACCCCCAGCCTGACCGGGCAGAACCTGACCATTGACGGGGGCGAGAGCCTGATCGGCCGGGGGCGGGACGTGGCCTTTGACGGAATTCCTGTTCCCTGAACCCGCCTTTACTTCGCCGTCGTCAGGGTGTTGATGCGCGAGCCCTTCGCGGCGCCTATATGGGGCGACTGCGTTTTCGGAACCCTTGCCCCTGATGCCTGCCGTCCAGTTCACCCGCCGCTTCTCGATGGCGCACCGGCTGATCGCCGATGCGGGGTCCAAGTGCGCCGTGCCGCACGGGCACAACGAGTTCGTCAAGGTGACGCTGGAACCGACGGCTGAGATCGCCTTCGGCCAGTCGAACCACGCCGCCTCGTTCGAGAACCTGAAGCGGCGCTGGCACGGTTTTGTCGACCGTAGCCTGGACCACGCCTTCCAGCTGAACCGCGCCGACCCGCTGCTGGCCTGGTTCCAGAGCCATGAGCCGCAGCGGCTGAACCAGGTCCTGACCATCGACGGCGATCCGACGACCGAGGCCCTGGTCATCGCCCTGTGGCGCAAGCTGGAAGCCATTCTGGCCGCCGAGGGCGTGCCGTTTCGGCTGGCCGAACTGGCCATCGAGGAGACGCCGACCAATACCGTTCTGACGCGCGGCCTGAGCGAGGCCGAACGGGCCTGGAAGCTGGGCGACTGGTGTGATCGGGCCGATTTCAGCATCAACGATATCCTGCCGCCGGAGACCTGGTCGTGAGCGCTGTCGTCACCCCCTTGCCCTCCGTCGAGCCGCGCCGTCTGGGCCTGACCGTCCTGGTGCGCGGTCTGGAGGTTCAGGCCGCCATCGGGGTTCACGCCCATGAGCATGGCCGGTTGCAGCCCCTGTTCGTGGACGTGGAACTGGACCTCGGCGCCGCCCCGATCCGCACCCTGTCCGATACCCTGGACTATGAGGGCGTGGCCCGGATCGCCCGCGAACTGGCGGGCGGCGAGCATGTGGCCCTGGTCGAGACCTTCGCCGAGCGGGTGGCCCTGGCCTGTCTGGACGATCATCGCGTCCTGGCGGTCAAGGTCCGGGTGGAGAAGCCCGGCGCCATCCCCGGCGCGGCGGCGGCGGGCTGCGAAGTCGCCTATTCGCGCTGAGGCCGGTTGCGCGGGGCCGTTCGTCCCGCCATTGTCCCGCCTCGTTCAAGAGGTTCCGATGGTCCAGTCCGGCGATTACAGCAGCAACAGCCCGACGGCCTCGACCGATCAGGCCGGCGACCTGACCAGCCTCTATGTCGGCTATGCCCTGATCCTGTTCGCGGTGCCGACCTTCGGCGTGGCGGCGGCGATCGGCCTGCTGCGGATGTGGCGCAAGGCGCCGCCCGCTGATCCGCTGGCGCGCAGCCATTTCATCTTCCAGCAGCGGACCCTGTTCGCCGCCGTGGCCGCCATCGTCGGCGGGGTGGTGCTGATCCTGATCAACGTCGGCGTCTTCGTCCTGTTCGTCATGGCGGTGTGGACCATCGTGCGCGGGGCTCTGGGTCTGAAGGACCTGCTGGAGGGCCGCGCCATCCGTCATCCCCTTCGTCTGTTCTACTAGAGGCCGATCATGACCGATCAGATTTCCGAGGCGCGCGGCAATGGGCGCGACGGGGCCGTTCTGGCCTGGATTCTCTATATTCTGTCGATCCCCAGCGCCAATATCCTGGTTCTGGTCGGACTGATCGTGGCCTATGCCTGCCGGGGCTCGGCGACGGGGCTGGCGGCCCAGCATATCGAAGCCCAGATCAAGCTGTTCTGGTCGGTCTTCTGGGTCAGCATCGTGCTGTGGGGCCTGATCGCGGTCAGCGCCGTGGCCTCCATGCTGCTGATCGGCATTCCCTTCCTGATGTTGTTCGGCCTTCTTTTGCTGCTGGTGTCGATCTGGTTCACGGTGAAGAGCGTTCTGGGTCTGCTGGCCCTGCTGAACGATCGGCCGGCCTGATTTCAGGAGCCGTCATGACCGCCTTCCGCGACCAGCCCGCCGACCGCCGCTTCCAGCAGGAGTTCGCCGACGCGGACGGAAACGAGCAGCCCGTCTGGGCCGAGTATGCGGTGCGCGGCCATGCGCGGGTCATCCTGCACGTCGAGGCCCACCCGGCCCTGCGCGGCGCGGGGGCGGCGGGCAGGTTCATGCAGGCCATGGCTGAGCACGCGCGGGCCGAGAAGCTGACGCTGATCCCGCACTGCAGCTATGCCGTGGCGTGGTTGCGCCGCCACCCGGAGTTCTCCGACATTCTTGGCTAGGCCGAGGTCGTCGGCCCTTCGGAACCTCTCGACCCGACGCGGCCTGACGGCGGCGTCCTGGGCGGTCCCGGCTCTGCGCTGACGCTTAGGCCGGGATGACGGTGAAGAAGAGGGCGCTTATGCGCTCAAGCAGCGAGGCTCCGCGAGCCGAGCGTTAGCGCCCTTCAACCATCATGGATGGCTTTTGGCGATGATGGCCTTCATGGTTTCGGCCTTGGCGGGCAGGTCCTGGACCAGGCGGTGGGCCAGTTCGCGGGCGCCGACGGGATAGGCGTCGCCGCCGTCGGCGATTTCACGCGCCATGTCGGCGGCCTTGAGCAAGACTTCCTCCAGCGCCTCGACCTGTTCGAGCGCCAGGGCGCGCGCCTCGGCCTGGAGGCGTTTGACGCGCTCGGCGGTGGTCTCGGGCGCACGCATCAGGTCATAGACCTCGGCCTCAGGCGAAGAGACGACGCGCAGATTGGCGCGGGCCTCGGTGTCGGGGTTGCTCGATTTGGTCATCGCGTATCTCCGTAACGCACCATGCCGCATTTTCGCCGCAAGGTCGCAACCGATTTGCGGCCAAGCTTGCGGCAGGCGGCCCATGTTGCACCGACGCATCATGAATCGGGGATGAAGGGCGGCCCCTTGCCGCAGGCGCCCGCCGCTTCGTCCTTGCGCCGGAAGGCGGCGACCAGGTGGTCGACGCGGGCGAAGAACTCTTTTTGCAGCCGCCGCAGCTCGGCGGGGTGGACGTCGCTCACGTCGTCAGGGTCAAGGTTGGGGTCGGCGACGCGGTCGCGGCGCGAGGGACGGGGACGGGCCATGGGGTCTTGCTCCGGTTCAGGCCAACGGGTTTCGCCGCCGCGCTGTTCAGCGGGCGGTGGAGGGCTGGGCGGAGCGCCGGGCCGACGCCCGGAGTGGATGTGTATTACCGTTTCGACGTAGACGCAGCGCTCCGCGCGGACGGGCTTCCACGAGCTCGGGGCAGGCGCCGGTCTTATCGGCTACCCCCGGCGCCCGCGGCAGGCAGGGACCTGCTTGCGACAGGCCTCCTGGAACGGTCCGCGTAACCCCCGCGACCCTGACCGAAACCTCTATGTCGGACGGGTCGAACGCCCCGTCGCTAGGCTCCATCGGCTCCTTGTCCTGACGTGTGGTCTATCGCCCTTGCGGGCTACTTGAGACCACGAGACGAAGGTTCAGGCGTTCGCCCTTGCTCCGTCCGTTGCATCTGTAGGTCGCGCGGCGAAGCCCGCCGCGACCTGTCCGCTGGGCCATCGCCCTTGACCGGAGACCGCGACGGACGCCGCGCGGCCCGACAAGGACCCCGCTCCATCCGCTCCCGTCGCCGCAAGGTCGCAGGCCTTACGAGCCCTCCATGCGACGGAACGAGCGCAGGGTGGCATGGACGGCGGGTAGGGCGAGCCGAAAGAGGATGGCGGAGGGGGAAGGGCGGGAAATTATCGGGATTGGGGCGTGGAGGTGCGCGCATGTTTTCCTTCTCCCCTTGCGGGAGAAGGTGCCCCGCAGGGGCGGATGAGGGGTTTCTGGCGGTCGGATGAAGGCCGGTCGTCGGCCAACCGGAGCGCGACCCCTCATCCGACCTCGCTCCGCTCGGCCACCTTCTCCCGCAAGGGGAGAAGGAAGGGCCTACCGTCCCTTTCTGAACGCCTCCGCCTTTTCGGCGGCGGCTTCCTTGCGCCAGCGCTTCGGGGCTGACTTGTCGACCTCTTCGCCGGCGCCGGTGAGGGCTTCGTTGGCGAATTCGAGGTCGAGGAGCTTCATGCGCTTGATCTCGTCGCGGAGGCGGGCGGCTTCTTCGAACTCGAGGTTGGCGGCGGCCTCGCGCATCCTGCCTTCCAGGTCCTTGAGGGCGGCCTGGAAGTTGGAGCCGAGGAAGGGCTTGGCGGCCTCGGCCACGCCGGGGCGGGTCAGCTGGTCGAGGTCGCGCGACTCGTAGGGGCTGTCGAGGATGTCCTTGATGTCGCGCTTAACGCTCTCGGGCGTGATGCCGTGTTCGAGGTTGTAGGCCTGCTGCTTGTCGCGGCGGCGGTTGGTCTCGGCGATGGCGCGTTCTATCGAGCCGGTCATCTTGTCGGCGTAGAGGATGACGCGGCCGTCGACGTTGCGGGCGGCGCGGCCGATGGTCTGGATCAGGGAGGTTTCCGAACGCAGGAAGCCTTCCTTGTCGGCGTCGAGGATGGCGACCAGGCCGCATTCGGGGATGTCGAGGCCCTCGCGCAGCAGGTTGATGCCGATCAGGACGTCGAATGAACCGAGGCGCAGGTCGCGCAGGATCTCGATGCGTTCAAGCGTGTCGACGTCGGAGTGCATGTAGCGGACGCGCACCCCCTGCTCGTGCATGTATTCGGTCAGGTCCTCGGCCATCTTCTTGGTCAGGGTGGTGACCAGGGAGCGGTAGCCCGCGCGGCTGGTGGCCTTGACCTCGTCGATGACGTCGTCGACCTGGTTGCGGGTGGCGCCCGAGACGGGGCGGATCTCGACCGGGGGGTCGATCAGGCCGGTGGGGCGGATGACCTGTTCGACGAAGACGCCGCCGGTGCGGTCCATCTCCCAACTGCCGGGGGTGGCCGAGACGTGGACGGTCTGGGGCCGCATGGCGTCCCATTCGTCGAACTTGAGCGGGCGGTTGTCGATGGCGGAGGGCAGGCGGAAGCCGTACTCGGCCAGGGTGGATTTGCGGCTGTAGTCGCCTTTGAACATGGCGCCGATCTGGCCCACGGTGACGTGGCTCTCGTCCACGAACAGCAGGGCGTTGTCGGGGATGTATTCGAAGAAGGTGGGGGGCGGTTCGCCGGGGGCGCGGCCGGTCAGCCAGCGGCTGTAGTTCTCGATGCCGGCGCAGGAGCCGGTGGCCTCCATCATCTCCAGATCGAAGCGGACGCGTTGCTCCAGCCGCTGGGCCTCCAGCAGCTTGCCGTTCTCGTTCATCCAGGCGAGCGTCTCCTTCAGCTCGTCCTTGATGCCGGTGATGGCCTGGTTCAGCGACGGGCGCGGGGTGACGTAGTGGCTGGCGGCGTAGACGGTGACCTCTTCCAGCTCGGCGGTCTTCTTGCCGGTCAGGGGGTCGAACTCCTGGATCGACTCCAACTCGTCGCCGAACAGCTGGATGCGCCAAGCGCGGTCCTCCATGTGGACGGGGAAGATCTCCAGCACGTCGCCGCGCTTGCGGAACATGCCGCGCTCGAAGTTGAGGTCGTTGCGCTTGTATTGCAGGGCGATCAGGTCGGCGCGCAGCTTGGCCTCGTCGATGGTGTCGCCGACCTTCAGGGTGAAGGTCATGGCGGTATAGGTCTCGACCGAGCCGATACCGTAGATGCAGGAGACCGAGGCGACCACGATGACGTCGTCGCGCTCCAGGATCGCGCGGGTGGCGGCGTGGCGCATCCGGTCGATCTGCTCGTTAATCGAGCTGTCCTTCTCGATGTAGGTGTCGGTGCGCGGGACGTAGGCCTCGGGTTGGTAGTAGTCGTAGTAGCTGACGAAATACTCGACCGCGTTGTCGGGGAAGAAGGCCTTGAACTCGGAATAGAGCTGGGCCGCCAGGGTCTTGTTGTGGGCCAGGATCAGGGCCGGGCGCTGGGTCTGTTCGATGACCTTGGCCATGGTGAAGGTCTTGCCCGAGCCGGTGACGCCCAGCAGGACCTGATCGCGCTCGCCCGCCTCGGCCATGGCGGACAGTTCGGCGATGGCGGCGGGCTGGTCGCCGGCGGGGGTGTATTTCGTCTCCAGCCGGAAGCGGCCGCCCTTCTTCGTCCCTTCGCGCGAGGGGCGGTGGGGGACCCAGTCGGCCGGGGCGGCGGGCGGTATTTCCGGCGTCAGACGCGGGCCGGCGACGGGGGCGAACATGGGCGGGGCCTTGCCGCCGCGACCGCGCGGGGCGTCGTGGACGAAGGGCGCGGCCATCTCCTGCATGCCCGCGCTCTGACTGGCGCTCTGGCCGGGGACGTGCACGGGCTTGGTGGGCGGTGTCGAAGGAGAACGAGCCATGAACGTCAAGGTAGTGCGCGCGGGCGCGCGACGCCATAGGGCAGGGGCCGAAGCGAGGTGCGGGAGGCCCGAGGCCGGACCTCCCGCCGCCGTCTCTAGCGGATCGAGGAGATCCGGTTGCCCATGCCGATGCGGTTCAGGTCGCTGACCGACTGGCTGAGGGTGACGCAGCGCCCGCGATAGCGGGAATCGACGCAGACCTCGGCCCGGCCGCTGATGATGCGGATCGAGCGGATGTTGTCATTGAAGCCGGAGATATTGCCCAGGTTGGCGATCGGGGTGCGGATGCGCAGCTGGCGTCCGCCGAAGTTGGCGCTGGTGTAGGCGATGGCCTCGAAGGCGCCGCCGCCGCCAGGAGGCGGAACCGGCGGGACAGGGCCGGTGCTGCAGCGCAGGTAGCCGTTGTCGTTGCGGATGTCGCGACCTCGGCAGCCGTTGACGTCGAGGCTGGAGGAGACCGGCCGGCCCTGCATATTGGTGCACTGGGCGCGCAGGATGTTGCTGTTGAGGGTGATGCCCCGGCAGCTCTGCTGATAGCTGCCGGTGGGGATGGGCGGGGTCGGCGGAACGGGCTCGCCGCCGGAACTGCAGCGCAGGTAGCCGTTGTCGTTGGCGATGTCGCGGCCCCGACAGCTGTTGGTGTCGATCGACGAGAAGACCGGCGCGCCCGAGCGGTTGGGGCATTGGGCGCTGAGCATATTGCCGTTCATGTTTATGCCGCGACAGCTTTGCTGATAGCTGCCCGAGGGGGCGGAGGCGCTGGGCGGGCGAACGGGACTGGAGCGTTGCTGGGCGGAAGCGGAGGCGGAAGACAGGGCGGCGACGGCGCCGATCGCGCCGAGAATGAACATGAAGCGCTGACGTGACATGGCAGGGCGTCCAAGTTGGCTGTGCCGGTTGCGGCGTAACGACGATATGACTCAATCCTCGGTCGGGCTACTGGCTTTCATGAGGGGCCGGGCGGCGCGAAAAGGTTGAGGGACGACGGCAAGTTCCGCTGGCGTGTTTCACCGGCGCTGATAGCGTCGCCGTTATGAAAACGGCGCGCTCCTTTCTGACCTCTCTCAGCACCATGGTGCTGCTGTCGCTTGTGCTGGGCCTGTTGGCCGGGGCGGGGGCGCAGAAGTGGGGCCTGCCGGGCGGCCACGCCACGGCGGACTTCATCCAGGCCCTGGGCCAGCTGTGGCTCAACGCCCTGCGCATGACCATCATCCCCCTGGTGTTCAGCCTGCTGGTGACGGGCATAGCCTCCATCGCGGACGCGGCGCGGACCGGGCGGCTGGCGATGAAGGCCGTGGCCTGGTTCGGCGGGCTGATCGTCTTCGCCACCATCTACGCCGTGGGCGCGGCCTATGGCCTGCACGCCCTGTGGCCGATCGATCCCGAGGGCGCGCGTCTGCTGCTGGCCATCAAGCCTGAGGGCGCGGAAGGCCTGAGCGCCGGCGCGCCCTTCAGCGAGTTCCTGAAGACCATCGCCCCGTCCAACCCGATCCGGGCGGCGGCCGAGGACGCCATCCTGGGCATGGTGGTCTTCGCCGTCTTCTTCGGCTTCGCGGCCTCGGGCCTGCCCGACCGGCTGCGCACGCCGCTGATCACCTTCTTCGAGGCGGTGGGCGAGACCATGATCACCATCGTCCGCTGGGTGCTGATGGCGGCGCCGCTGGGGGTCTTCGCCCTGTCGATCGGGGTGGGGCTGATGGCGGGGGCCAGCGCGGCGGGGGTCTTGCTGCACTATGTGGCCCTGATCTCCATCGCCTGCATCGGCATCGGCCTGATCTTCTATCCGCTGGCGGTCATCTTCGGGCGGGTGAGCCTGGGCCGGTTCGCGCGGGCGGCGGCGCCGGCCCAGGTGGTGGCCTTCTCGACCCAGTCGTCCCTGGCCAGCCTGCCGGTCATGGTCGAGCGGTCGGTGGACATGCTGGGCGTCAAGCGGGCGACGGCGGGTCTGGTCCTGCCGCTGGCGGTGGCGGTGTTCCGCATCACCAGCCCGGTGGCCAACCTGGGCGTGGCCATCTACTGCGCCCACCTGTTCGGCATCGAGCCGTCGGCGGGGCAACTGCTGGCGGCCATGCTGACGGCGGTGCTGATCAGCATCGGCACCGTGGGCCTGCCCGGTCAGGCCAGCTTCTTCGCCTCCATCGCCCCCATCTGCATCGCCATGGGCGTGCCGCTGGAGATGCTGCCCCTGCTGCTGGCGGTCGAGGTCATCCCCGACATCTTCCGCACCCTGGGCAATGTCACCGCCGACATGGCCGTGACGCGCATGGTCCAGGGCGGCGAGGCGGTTGAGTCCGACTAAGGTCCTTTGGGCGTTGGATCAGGCCTGGGTCGGACGCCGCCGCTGAAGATGGAAGGCTGCGCCGCCGGCCAGCGACAGGCCCAGCAGGATCATGGCCCACTCCGACATCGTCGGAACCGCCGCCGGCGGCTGCACCGCGACCAGATGCAAGGTGCTCTCCTTCTGGATGTTGTAGTCGGCCAGCGTGCGCCCCTCGTGGAGCTCTTTGCCGGCGAAGATCAGGCGTTGTTGATCCGGGGGGATGCCCTCCCTGTCCTGGATCTTCGCCTTCACGTTTTCGATCGTGTCGTTCCCTTCGACTTCGAGCGCGATGGTCTTGCCGGTCAGGGTCTTGACGAAGATCTGCATCGCGGAGGCGGGTTGGGCCAGGCCCAGGCTCAGGAAGAACGCGATCAGCAAGGGGGCGAGTTTGCGCACTTGGAGCTCCTCTGACGCCAGCGTTCGGCGAGCGTTCGTACGCCTGCTATCGCAGTTCGAGTTCGGCGTCACCATGAAGCGGCCCTAGGCCATGCCGTCGTCGATAATCGGCGTTTGACGAAAATCCGCCATCAAGGCCAAGCTTCCTTACCACGGGGCGTTGGAGGGAAGACATCATGAGCATGAAGCTGACGGGGGCGTTCGCCGCCCTGGCGATGGTTTGCGGCGCGGCGTCGCCAGCGCTGGCCGAGCAGGCGGCGACCATTGAGGCGCGCACGGCGTCGGGCGGCGTGGTCGTGACCTGGCGCCTGGCCGAACCGACGACGCGGGCGGTCTTTCTAGAGGCCAATGTCATCCGCAACCTATGGACGGTGACGACGCCGGGGCTGACGCTGAAGGACGGGGCCGTCGAGGGCGCCGAACCCTTCGACCGTTTCGAGATCGAGATCGCGCCTGACGCCGCCGAGGTGGACCGCACCTACATGGGGCTGACCCGCGTCGGCGCGGGCTACGTCCTCTATGGGCCGGGTCTGGGGCTGCAGGGCATGGAGGCGGTCCTGACCGCGCGCCCGGTCGCCGGCGAGGCGACCTTGCCGACGGCCGAGGCGGTCAAGGGCTATGTCTATCTGGGGCCGCAGGAGGCGGTGATGCGCCGCGACGGGGCGGCGGTGGTGACCAGCGCCTCGGCCCCGCCGGCCTTGACGGGGTTGCTGCGCGACGGCTTTTTCGCGGCGCAAAAATTCTATGGGGCGCGGCTGGGCCATGTCCTGCCGACCGAGCCGACGCTGATCATCTCGACCGACAGTCCGGGGCCGATGTCCTATCGCGGCGACGTGACCGATACGGGGGTCATCTCGCTGCGCTTCCACGGCGACATGTGGCAGGCGCCGCCGCCGGACGTGGCGGTCCCCTTGGGGACCTTCGTCTGGCATGAGGCCTTCCATCTGTGGAACGGCCACGGGGTGGAGACGAAGGACGGCGAGACGGCCCCCTGGCTGCACGAGGGCGGGGCCGAGTATGGCGCGGTGGTCGCCGCCGTCTCGACCGGCGTCATCGACGAGGAGCAGGCGCGGGGGGCGCTGACGCAAAGGCTCAACGGCTGTCGCAAGACCCTGGGCGACGCCGACTATGAGGCGCGCAAGCTGCAATCGGGCTCGTCCATCTACAACTGCGGCGTCGTGGTGCAGTGGATCGCCGATCTGGAGACGCGCCGGACGTCGGAGGGGGCGCGCGATGTGTTCGATCTGTGGAAGTCCATGCTGGACGCCGGGCGGGCGGGCGACGGCTATGGCGTGACCGACTTCCGCGCCCTGTTGCAGCCCGACAGCGCGGTCGGCGTGCTGATGGACGGTCCGGGCGCGGCGCGCTGGGCCGGGATCGAGGCGCGGCTGGCGGCGCTGGGGGTGAGGCTGGAGGAGCAACCCAGTGCGGACGAGTATCGGGCGGCGGCCCTGTTTCACCTGAATGGCGAGAACTGCTCCGCGGGCGCCTATGGCTTCTACATGGTCGAGGAGGGCGTCAAGCTGGATACGGGCCAGACCTGCGGCGTGCTGTCGGGCGATCCCCTGCTGGCCTCGGTCGAGGGGCATGATCCGGCGAGCGACGCGTCCGCCATGTTCTTCGCGATTCAGGCGCGTTGCGCGGCCGCGCTGCCGGTGCGCTATCGCACGCAGGACGGCCGGCTGATCGAGGCGAAGTGCGCCACGCCCCTGGTCGCGCCGAAGGCCTGGGCCGTTACGGCCGCGCCGCCGCTGGCGACGCGGGCGACGTGACGCGGGCGAAGCGATAGCGGACGACGGACCGGTCGACGAAGGCCCAGGGCAGCAGGCCGATCTGGCGGCGCTCGGTCCACAGATCCAGGAACAGGGCCTCGGGCGCGGGAGTCAGGACGCCGAAGCGGCTGTGGGCGGTGTAGCTCTCGAACTGGGTGCGCACGCTTTCGGTGGTGATCCACAGCTTGCCGTCGGCGCAGCCGTTGACGCGGGACAGGAGGTCGGCGGCGTAGGGCGCTTCGTTCGGTTCAGGATCGGAAGCGCCGTTCAGCAGGGGCAGGCGGCCCTCGGCGGTCGCGCCCTGGCCGTTGACTGTCTCGATGCGCCAGACCGCGCCTTGCCGCGACAGGGTGACGGCGGAGGGTGGGGCGTCGCGCCAGATCTCCGGCGCCTGACTCAGGTCGCGGACCGCCAGGGGGCGGGCCAGAAGGGCGTTCAGGTCGGGGACCTCGACGGGCTTGCCCCGGCGGCTGAGGGTCTCGCCCTGCGCCCGATAGGCGCCGCTCAGGTCCGGGCACTGGCTCAGATCGGAGGGCGTGTTGCGAACCGGCAGGCCGCCGACCGTGGTCGTGCAGGCGCACAGCGTCAGGCCGGCGAGGCAGAGGGCGGCGAGGCGGATCATCATGCTGGACCTGTAACGGGCCAAGAGGTTGCAACGGCTTAACGCCGCCCCGATCCCTTAGTCGGAAGGCGGCAGAACTTGCGACCGGTTCGCAACGGGTGTAGGGCCGACACCCTCAAGCCCTGACGGATCGCCCACTTGTCGCCACGCCTTCCCTTGCCCGCCGAGGACATCGACGAGGTTGATCGTCGGTTGCAGGCCCATGTGCGGGGCAGGGTCGGCCACCGGCAGGACGCCGAGGACATTGCGCAGGAGAGCTGGGCGCGGATCACGGCGGCGACGCAGGGCGACCGGGCAGCGATCGACAATGTGCGCGGCTATCTGTTTCGCATCGCGCGCAATCTGATCGTGGATCATCGGCGCCGCGCGGCCTCGACCATCGAAATCAAGGCGGACGAGGCGGTGCTGGACCGGGTGGCGGACCCCCGGCCGTCGCCGGAATCCGCGCTGATCACCCGTGACGAGTTGCGGCGCATGGACCGCATCATGGCCGCCATGCCGGCGCGCCCGAGGGAGGTGTTTCGTCTGTCGCGTATCGAGGGACTGTCGTTCGCGGAGATCGGCCGCAAGCTGGGGACCTCGCGGCAGACGGTGCACGAACACATGACGCGGGCGCTGCTGGCGCTGCAGATGGCGGCCGACGCCGATTTTGATGCGGAACCCTGACAAGCGGCAGGGTTATTCGTCCTTGTCTTCCGAGGGCGTGTGCATGTCGCGCCGTCCCGGAGAAGCGCCCCTGTGAATCGACGCAAGCCAAGGACGGAAGGCCAGGCCGGGATCGACCCGGTCATGGCCGAGGCGACGCGCTGGTTCGTGACGCTGCACGAGGCGCCGTCGGATCGGAGCCTGCGGCCGGCGTTCGAGGCCTGGCGGGAGGCCGATCCGCGTCATGCAGCGGCCTATGAGCGGCTGCAAAGGCTGTGGGGCGCATCCGGCCACCTGCCGACACTGGCCCGGCCTGCGCCATCGCTCGACCGCCGCGCCCTGCTGAGGACTGTCGCGGGGGCCGGGGCGGCGGTGGCGGTCGTGGCGGGCGGCGGGCGGCTGATCCTGGGGGCGCATCCCTTCGCCGATCACCGGACGCGGACGGGCGAGCGCAGCACGGTGATCCTGACCGACGGATCGCGCATCGAGCTGTCGACGGCGACGGCCCTGACGGTCGACCTGACCGCGCAGCGGCGCCGTATCCGATTGCTGGAAGGCGAGGCCTGGTTCCAGGCGGCGCCGGACGCCGCGCGGCCCTTCGTGGTCGAGGCGGCGGGCGGATCGACCACGGCTCTGGGCACGGCCTTTGCGGTGGCCCTGCATGGACACGCCGCCGAGGTGTCCGTGACCGAACATGCGGTGCGGGTCGTCCGGGACGGCGCGGCGCGGGTCGCCGAGGGGCAGAGTCTGCGTTACGGTCCGCGCGGCCTGGGCGTCGTCGAAGCGGCGGACCCCCTGGCCCTGGCCTGGCGAGACGGGCGGCTGGCCTTTGTCGATCGTCCGCTGGGCGAGGTGGCGGCGGCGCTGGATCGCTGGACCGGGGGGCGGACCGTGGTGCTGGATGCGGCCCTGGCCGCGCGGCGCGTGACCCTGACCCTGGGGACCGAGGACGCCCGCGAGGGGCTCGCGCGGCTGGCGGATGTGACGCCGATGCGGATCACGCGATTGACGTCGGCCTTGACCGTCGTCGGCGATTATTGAAAATAAATCGCATTATCATCCTGACGAATGGTCGAGCCGCCCGTCTTCATAGGCAAGGGCAGGCGATGCGCCTGCCGATCTGCACTCCTGGGGCGCGTATGAAGATGATCTTGAACTCTGGCCGACGACTAGGTCTGGCCCTGCTGATGGGCACCACGGCCATCGGAGCCGTCGTCGCGACGACGCCCGCCCAGGCGCAGTCCGCCGCCGTCGTCGCCCTCGATATTCCGGCTCAGCCGCTGGGCTCGGCCCTGGCCGCCTACAGCCGGGCGACGGGCGTGGACATCGCCTATGGCGCGGCCCTGCCCAATAGCCGGTCGGCGCGGGTGTCCGGTCGGATGTCGTCGGACGAGGGGCTGTCGCGTCTGCTGGCGGGGACGGGCCTGACCTATCGCTCCACCGGCGCGGGCACGGTTCGACTGGAACCGGCGCCGCTGGCGTCAGAGGGCGTGATCCAGCTGGGCGCGGTGCGCGTCGAGGGCGCGACCGGAGCGGGGCGCGGCGCCGCCTCCGGCAATGGCGCGGCGGCGGGCTGGGATGGAACGGGGGACAGCGTCTACACCACGCCCGGCTCGGTCAGCGTCATCTCGCGCGATACGCTGGAAGCCTATCCCGGAACATCGCCCGCCGACATGCTGAAGAGCGTGCCGGGCGTCCTGTCGGGAGAGGCGCGCAGCAGCGGCAGCCTCGACGTCAATATTCGCGGCATGCAGGGCCAGGGCCGGGTGCCGGTGACGGTGGACGGCTCGCTGAACGGCACGACCGTGTATCGGGGCTATCAGGGCACCAGCAACCGGACCTTCATCGACCCCGACTTCATCAGCAGCATCGCCATCGAAAAGGGCCCGTCGATGGGGAGCGCCGTCGCCGGCGGCATCGGCGGTTCGGTCAGCATGACCACGATCCAGGCC
Source organism: Brevundimonas sp. CEF1 (assembly GCF_051353055.1). Lineage (NCBI taxonomy): Bacteria > Pseudomonadati > Pseudomonadota > Alphaproteobacteria > Caulobacterales > Caulobacteraceae > Brevundimonas > Brevundimonas sp. CEF1. The sequence goes on along the minus strand of NZ_CP195593.1, from coordinate 2,756,856 downwards.
GACGACATCGTGCCCGAGGGCAGCGACACGGGCCTGCGCTTCAAGCTGGGCCTGTCCAACAACACCTCCCAACCGGGCAGCACCGAGCAACGCAACCTGCTGGTCGCCGACTACGCGGGACAGAAGCCGTTGGTCGCCCTGCGTGGGACCGACCGTCCGGCCTTCCTGGCGCCGACCGGCGGGTCGGGTAGTCTGGTCTTTGCGCGCAAGGGCGACTGGATGGATCTGGTCGCGGGCTACGCCTTCCGTCGCTCCGGCAACTATCACGCCGGCACGCGCGGGGACGGGGCGCCCAAACGTGCGAGCGGGCCGTCGGCCTATTGCGCGTCCGGCGCAGCGACCGACTATCTGGCCGACCTGTGCGCCAAGGCCGCGGGTTTCTATCAGTCGGCCGGATCGACGCCCTTCGTCGGCGGCGAGGAGGTGCTGAACACGTCCAGCAACACCGAATCCGTCCTGCTGAAGGCGACGCTGCGCCCGGCGCCCGACCATGTGGTCGAGCTGGGCTATGGCGGCTACTGGAGCCAGTTCGGCGAGAACTATCCGTCGGAGGTCTATGAGGGCGGCACGGTCAATCAGCGCGGCGTCCTGTCGGAAAGCCGCCTGGACCGCTTCACCGCCCGCTATCGCTGGAACCCGGACAGCGCCCTGATCGACCTGAAGTCCAACCTCTGGTTCACGCAACTGCACGAAAGCTCGGCGGCGATCATCAATACGCCGAAGGTGACGCGCTATGTCGACACCCTGGGCGCGGACGTGTCCAACAGCTCGGTGACGGGCACGCCGCTGGGTCTGTTTTCGGCGGATTATGGCGTCTCCTACCTCAACGAAGAGACGGGGCCGGACGGCCAGTGGGCGCCGGTGGGGCAGGGCACGCCGGGGCGCGAGGGCCGGCGCGAAGAGGTCAGCCTGTTCAGCCAGATGCAGTTGGAGCCGACCGACTGGCTGCGGCTGAACGGCGGGCTGCGCTATCAGCAATACTGGCTGAAGGACCTGCAGACCGGTCCCTATTATCATTCCTCGTTGCTGGATCGGAACGAGGACGCCTTCAGCTTCTCGATCGGGGCGACGGTCATGCCCGCCGACGGCTGGCAGGTCTTCGCCACCTACAAACAGGCCTCGCGCCTGCCGTCGCTGATGGAATCGACCGCCGGCTTCTTCATGGTGGTCAATCCCGACCTGCACGCCGAAGAGGCGCATAACTGGGAGGTCGGGGCCAACTACACCCGCGCCAACCTGTTCTCGGCCGATGACGAACTGGGCCTGAAGCTGGTCTGGTTCGAAAACGACATTCAGGACTACATCGCGCGCCGCTACATCCGCAGCAAGTTCTCGATGCAGATGTACAATATCGACCGGGCCAAGTTCAGCGGTCTGGAGGCCAGCGCCAGCTACCGGATCGGGAGCCTGAACATCGACGCGGGCGCGACCTGGTACGACACCGTCTCCTTCTGCCGCCCCGGCGAGGCCTGCCTCAGCAGCACCTTGGCCTCGGACTACGCCACCAACTACATCCCGCCGGAGTTCGCGGCCAACCTGTCGGTCAGTCGAGACTTCTTCGGCGATCGGCTGAACCTGGGCGCGCGTCTGGTCTATCGCGGCGAGCGCGCGGCGGACTTCGAGCCGACCGACAACGGCTATGCGCCCTTGCTGGCCGCTGTGCCGTGGAAGGCCTACGCCACGGCGGACCTGACGGGCCGCTACAAGCTGGGCGAGGGCCTGACGCTGGACTGGAGCGTCGAGAACCTGACGGATCAGTATTACGTCGAGCCGCTCAGCCTGGGCGTCATCCCGGCGCCGGGCCGGACCTTCCGCATGGGCCTGACCGGTCAGATCGGGGCGGGCGACTTCAACTGGCCAGGGAACTGGTTCAGCAGCCAAGGCAATGAAGAGGCCGTGGACTGGAGCGGTCCCTATCTCGGCCTGACCCTGGGTCATGGCTTCGGGCGTGAGAAGGGAAGCGTCACCGACCTGTCGGGCGCCGTCGCCGATGGCGGCGTGGTCAACGAACGGCTTCAGAACGCGGTCGGCGGCGTCCTCGGCGGCATGAACTGGCAGCTTCAGAACAATGTCGTTCTGGGCCTCGAGGCCGACATCATGACCGGTGGCCTGGGCGCGGGCTCCAGCGTTCTGGTCACGGACCCCAACTCCAACCTGTCCTTCTACAGGCGGCTGGAATCCAGCGTCGACTACAGCTGGGACGGCTTCGCCAGCCTACGTGGTCGGGTCGGCTATGCGTTCGGGCGCTCGCTGGTCTACGTCACCGGCGGCCCGGCCTGGCTGCGCGAAACCCAGACCCGCACCCAGTATCGCGCCGATCAGGACGGCAACAACGTCGACGTCTTCTTCAGCGAGACCTCCAGAGTGGACCGCAATGGCTGGAGCCTGGGCGGCGGGGTCGAGCGCGCCATCGGCGAGCGCTGGAGCCTGCGCGCCGAATACCTCTACGCCGACTTCGGCAAGGGCGAGTTCAGCTTCAACCAGGCGCGCAAGGGCGTCGGTCGCGAAACGACCAGCTACGAGTTTGCGACCGATCCTGTGACGGGCGAGTTCATCTTCGACGAGAACGGCTGGGTGGTCGGCGAATGGGTCACGACCCCCGGTTCGTCCGACATCGTCAACGGCCGCAAGGCCCGCACCGACGCCGAGATGCACACCCTGCGCATCGGCCTCAGCTACCGCTTCTGACCCCAGCCCCAGTAGGAGTTTCATCGATGACCGATACGATTGATCTGCCCCGGTCCAAGCGGCTGAAGGCGCTGACGCACGAGGTTCATGATCGGCTGGACAAGTCGATCATGGAGGCGTCGTCGTTCGACAGCCTCGAGGGCTATGGCCGGTTCGCGGGGGTGCAGTGGACCTTCCACCGCGACATCGACGCCCTCTATGACGACGCCGCCCTGATCGCCCTGCTGCCGGGCCTGGCCGAGCGTCGGCGCATGGCCTTGATTGCGGCGGATCTGGCCGATCTGGGGCGGGAAACGCCGGCGGTCGAGACGGCGCCGGTCTTCCTGCGGGATCAGCCGGCGGACGTCGCGACGGCCCTGGGCTGGCTCTATGTGGCCGAGGGCTCGAACCTGGGCGCGGCCCTGCTGCGCAAGGAGGCGGCCAGGCTGGGCCTGTCCGACAGCCACGGCGCGCGGCATCTGGCCCCGTCCGGCGGCGGGCCGGCCGCACACTGGCGCGTCTTCACCGCCGCCCTGGACGCCGCCGTCCTGACGCCCGACGAAGAAGCCCGCGCCGTCGCCGGAGCCAAGGCCGCCTTCGCCCGGGTTCAGGCCCTGGCCAATGCCGCGCTTCGCTGAGGCGACGACGATGTCGATGGGCCGGCGATCTGTGCGCGCAGGGTGGCTGGTCCTGGGTTTCGGGTTTGTCGGTCTGGGCTTTATCGGCGCCTTCGTGCCGCTGATGCCGACGACCATCTTCCTGATCCTGGCCGCCGCTTGCTTCACGCGGTCGTCGCCCAGACTGGAGGGCTGGCTGTTGAACCATCCCCGTTTCGGGCCGACCCTGCGCGCCTGGCGGGCCGAGGGGGCTGTGCCGCGTAGGGCCAAGATCGCCGCCTGCCTGGGCATGGCGCTTGGCTACGGCCTGTTCTGGCTGGCGGTTCGACCCGGTCTCTGGCTGGGTCTGGCCGTGGCGTCCGTCGTGGCGGCCTGCGCGCTCTTCGTCGTGTCGCGCCCGTCGCCGGGAGGTCGGAATGGCGTTTGACCTGACGCCCGCCGCCGCGCTCCGCGCCGCGGAAGTTCGCGGCGGAAGCCGGACCCGCCGGGGCGGTCGATGGGGCGCGGGCGTCGCGGCCTCGGTCCTGCTGCACGTCGCGCCTCTGATCGTGGCGGGCGGGCTGTGGGCCTCGCGCCCGCCGGTCGTCCCGCCGCCCGAGCCGGTGTTCGAGGTCGAGCTGGTGCGCCTGCAGGCGCCGCCGCGTCCGCCGTCCGAACAGCCGCCCGGCCCGACCCAGGTCGAGGCCGTCGCCCGGCAACCCGCGCCCAAGCTGCCCATCCAGCCTCGCCTTCAGGTCGCGGCCGTCGCCGACGTCGAGCCCTTGCCGGCCCCGCCGCCCACGCCGCGCCAGGAAGCCGCGGCGGAGACCCCGCCCGCGCCCGAAACCACGGCCCCGCCCAGCCGTCCCGTCCCGCCCGCCGCCTCGGCCTCGGCTGCGACCCAGACCTGGCAGGGCCGGCTTCTGGCCCATCTGGAGCGGCGCAAGCGCTATCCGGCCGAGGCCCGCGCGCGGCGTCTTCAGGGCGTGGCCCATGTCCGCTTCACCATGGACCGCCAGGGCCGGGTGCTGTCGGCCGCCCTGGAGCGCAGTTCGGGCCACGCCGCCCTCGACCGCGAGGCCCTGGCCCTGCTCCAGCGCGCCCAGCCGCTGCCCGCCCCGCCCGCCGAGACGCCCGGCGAACGCATCACCCTGACCGTCCCGGTGGAGTTCTTCACCCGAGGGCGGTGAAGGGGGGGCGAAACCGATTTTGAGGCGACGGCGCCTGGTTCATCCGGCGGATCGATAACCGAGGTCGTTGACAGCCTCATACAGTATGTCGCATACACTGTGTGTCACACACTATGTGACGGCAGGTGAGGCGACGCGAGGTGGACAAGGCCTTGTTCGAGGCGATGCGGCTGGAGCTGCGGCGGGGGTCCCTGGTGCTGGCGGTGCTCGCCTGCCTGCGGACCGAACGCTACGGCTACACCCTGCGTCAGGCCCTGGCGGCGGACGGGCTGGAGATGGAGGAATCCACTCTCTATCCGCTGCTGCGGCGGCTGGAAGGGCAGGGGCTGCTGACCAGCGAATGGCGCGAGGAAGAGAAGCGCAAGAAGCGCTTCTACGTCCTGTCGCCCCAGGGCGAGGCCATGCTGGCCGCCCTGACCGAGGAATGGCGCGGCATCAACGCCTCGCTGGATCGAATGCTGTGAACTCTCGGGGGAGGGAGACCGAAATGGACGTGATCGAACGCTATCTGGAGGCCGTGGCGGCCCAGCTGTCGACCGAGGACCGCGAGGACATCGTCGCCGAACTGCGCGACCTGATCCTGAGCCGCGTCGAGGCGAGGGAAGAGGAGCTGGGCCGAGCCCTGGGCGACGAGGAGAAGGAGGCCATCCTGCACGAGATCGGCCATCCCCTGGTCGTCGCCGCCCGCTATCGCAAGGGGCCGGACAGTCTGATCGGGCCCGAGTTGTTTCCCTATTGGCTGTTCGGGGCCAAGGCGGGGCTGATCGTCGTCGCCGGGGTCCAGGCTCTGGTCCTGCTGCTGCGCGTGCTGGGCGATCCCGTCGATTTCGGCCAGGCCATCGCCCAGGGCTTCCACGGCTTCTTCACCGGGGCCCTGACCCTGCTGGGAGCCCTGACCCTGGCCGGGGCGGTCATGGAGCATTACGGCGTCAAGCCCGCCTGGCTGACGAAGTGGCGGGTCGGGGACCTGCCCGCCTATGGCCTGGCGGACCCGGCCAAGTGGGGCGCGGCCATGTCGAGTTCGGGAAAGGTCAAGGCCTGGCGGGCGCCGAGCGCCAGGGCTGAAACCCGCGACTGGGCCGGCCGTCTGGAAAGCCGCGAGGCCTCCGAGGCCCTGTGGTCGCTGATCGCCGGCACGGTCTTCGTCCTGTGGTGGATCGGCGTCCTTCATGTGCCGGGTCTGGGTCAGATCGGCCTGAAGAGCGGCGAGGTGACGGTGACCGCCGCCCCGATCTGGAGCGCCCTGTTCGGCCCCATCCTGGCCTGGGCCGTGGCGGGGACGGCGGTGGACGCCCTGGCCTTGATCCAGCCCCAGGCGGCGCGGCTGCGCGCCTTCCTCAAGATCCCGGTGTCGATGGCCGGGCTGTGGATCGGCTGGCGCCTGTTCCAGGCCAAGTCCTGGTTCACCCTGACCCAGGGCGACCAGGTCGCAAGCGTCGAGGGCGGGCCGACTAACGTCAGTTTTGAGGCCCTACGCGCCATCAACGAGGCCGGGCGCGGCGTGCTCGACACGGCCATGACCCTGTCGACGGTGCTGAGCTGGGTGCTGGCGATGCTGATGCTGGCCCTGGTGATCGACATTGTGCGGCAGATGTGGCGTATGGCGACGATCAAGGACTGAGCCGCCTTGCGGTCCTCGGCGCCGCCATGTCCGAAAACCGCGAGACAGGGCGGCGTCGAAGGCGCAGGGTGCGGGCATGGAAAACGCCCGCGACAGTCTGGATCAGGAGGCCTGCTATCGGGCCGTTCTGACGCGCGACCTGCGCTTTGACGGGCGCTTCTTCACCTGTGTGAAGACGACGGGGATCTATTGCCGCCCGGTCTGTCCGGCGCGAACGCCCAAGCGGGAAAACATGAGCTTCTTCGCCAGCGCGGCGGCGGCGGAGGAGGCCGGGTTCCGCGCCTGTCTGCGCTGTCGACCCGAGACGGCGCCCGACATGGGGGCGTGGCGCGGCACCTCGAATACGGTGAGCCGGGCGCTCGGCCTGATCGAGGCGGGGGCTCTGGATGAGGGCGACGTCGATGCCCTGGCCGCCCGTCTGGGCGTGGGCGAGCGGCACCTGCGCCGCCTGTTCCGCCAGCACCTGGGCGCGGCCCCGGTCAGCGTGGCCCAGACGCGGCGGGTGCTGCTGGCCAAGGCCCTGATCCACCAGACCGATCTGGGCATGGCCGAGGTGGCCCTGGCCTCCGGCTTCGGCAGCGTGCGGCGCTTCAACGAGACGTTTCAGGGCCTGTATGGGCGGCCGCCCTCGGCCCTGCGGCGACGGGCCGAGAGGGCGGGCGACGGCGGGGTCAGGCTGAGCCTGCCCTACCGGGCGCCCTATGAGGTCGAGGCCATGCTGACGGCGCTGAGGGCGCGCGGCGAGATTGTGGAGGACGGCGTGTGGCGGCGCGCGCTGACGCCGGACGTGGACGGCGCAAGCGGCCAGGTTTCGGCGCGGTTCGAGGCTGGACATCGGCTGGCGGTCACGGTGGCGGCCTCGGACCTGAAGGCGCTGCCGGGGGTGCTGGCGCGGGTGCGGCGGGTGTTCGACCTGTCGGCGGACCCGGAGGCGATCCAGCGCGACCTGTCGGCGGACGCCTTGCTGGCCCCCTTGCTGCGGGCGCGGCCCGGGCTGCGCCTGCCGGGCGACTGGATTGATGCGGGGGCGGACATGGCCAGCGACCGGCTTGAAGACGAAGGGCTCGCCACCCCTGGGTTCTTGGGGCGAGCCGAGCACTGGCGGCCCTGGCGGGCCTATGGCGCGCTGCACCTGCGCGAAGCGGGGATCGACGGCGCCGCACTGATGGAGATGGACGATGAAAAAGACGCAGCCTGAAGCCTTCATTCTGGACCGAATCGCCTCGCCGGTGGGCGAGGTCCTGCTGGTCACCGACGCCGAGGGGGCGGTGCGGGCCTTTGACTTTTCTGACTATGAGGCGCGGATGCTGAAGCTGCTGGCCCGCCATTACGGCGAGGTCGCGCTGAGCGAGGGTCGGGCGCCTGAGGCGGTGCGGGCGGCGGTGGCGGCCTATTTCGGCGGCGACGCGACGGCGCTGGACGGCCTGCCGGTGAGGACCGGCGGCACCGATTTCCAGCGCTCGGTCTGGGCGGCGCTGAGGACCATTCCGGCGGGCGAGACCTGGAGTTACGGCCAGCTGGCGCACGCTATCGGCAAGCCCAGCGCCGTGCGCGCCGTGGGTCTGGCCAACGGGGCCAATCCGGTCGGCGTCATCGTGCCCTGCCATCGGGTCGTCGGCGCCAACGGAACCCTGACCGGCTATGCCGGCGGGCTGGAGCGCAAGCGCTGGCTGCTGGCGCATGAGGGCGCCGCGCCGCGCCTTATCTGATCGGCGAGGTGAACTGGTCCGGGGTTAGGGCGCGGGGGGTGAAGCGGGCCTCGCGCACGGCGCCGTTGAAGTAGTTGACGCGGTTGATGCGGGTGCCGACCGAGGCGCGGCCGGGGCCTTGGGGCGTGAAGGCGATCTCGGCCTCGGTCTGCAGCTCGCCGTTGACGAAGGCGCGGTAGGTCGTCCCGTCGAAGGTCTGGGCCACGTGGGCCCACTGGCCGAGGGGGTGCAGCCTGGTCGGTTCGATCAGGGGCTTGTTGTAGCCCTCGCCCTTGGTGAAGGCGTCCAGATACCAGCCGCCCTCGACCACGCGGATCTCGAACATGATGCGGGTGCCTGGGCCGCCCGGCGCCTCGTCCGATTGCAGGTGGAACCAGCGCTGCTCGAAGGGACCGCCGTCGGGACGGAAGACGGCCTCGAAGGTGAAGGTCGCGGCGCCCGCCAGTGGATGCCTGTCGATGAACAGGGCGTCGTCGGCGCCGTCGAATTGCACCGCCGGGCCGAAGGGGCTGGCGATGATGCGGGGCGCGCCCTCGACATGGGTGACCTCGCCGCCGATGCCGGTCAGGCGGTCGAAGGTCCAGACCGTCTGGCCCGGCTGCGCGGCGGGGGCGGGTAGGGAGGCGCAGGCGGCGAGGCCGATCGGGGCGACCAGGACGGCGCGGCGGTTCAAGGTCATGCGGCTTCCCCTCAGGCGGCGCCGTCGAGGAAGAGGCGGCAGGCCGGATTGTCGGTCTCGTCGACATAGGGGTAGCCGAGGGCGTCCAGGGCGGTCCACAGGGCGGCGACCTGATCCGGGGCGATGCTGACGCCGGCCAGCACCCGGCCGACGTCGTCGCCGTGGTTGCGATAGTGGAACAGGGTCAGGGCCCAGGCGGGCTGCAGGCTGTTGAGGAAGCGCAGGAAGGCGCCGGGCCGCTCGGGGAATTCGAAGCGCAGCAAGCGCTCGTGCGGCAGGCCGATGGTGCGCCCGCCGACCATGTAACGGACGTGCAGTTTGGCCGTCTCGTTGTCGCTCATGTCTTCGACGGCGTAGCCGTCGGCGCGCAGGCGTTCGATCAGGTCTTCTTTTTCTTGCCCTATCGCCTCGCGCGCGGCGCTCGGCTGCTTGAGGGCGCCGCCGCCCTTCAGCGACACGCCGACGAAGATCTGGGCCGTGCCGTCGCCGGACCAGCGATAGTTGAACTCGGTCACCGAACGGCCGTCGAGGCTTTGCAGGAAGCGGTGATAGTCGTCGCGGCGGTCGGGCATGGCCACGGCCAGAAGCGCCTCGGCGCCCTCGCCGATCTCGGCCCGCTCGGCGACGTGACGCAGGCGGTCGAAGTTGACATTGGCGCCCGAGTTGACGGCCACCAGGGCGCCGGTTCCGGGATGGCGCGCGGCCCAGATCTTCAAGCCGGCCAGAGCGACGGCGCCCGAGGGCTCGGCCACGGCGCGGACGTCGTCGAAGATGTCCTTGACCGCCGCGCAGATGGCGTCGGTGTCGACCAGGACGATGTCGTCCAGCAGGTCGCGGCACAGGCGGAAGGTCTCGTCGCCCGCGCGGCGCACCGCCACCCCATCGGCGAACAGGCCGACCTGATCCAGGGTCACCACCTGGCCGGCGTCGATGGCGCTCTTCATCGTCGGGGCGTCGGCGGGTTCGACGCCGATGATCTTCGTCTCCGGGCGCAGGAAGCGGACGATGGCCGCCACCCCCGCCGCCAGACCGCCGCCGCCGATGGGCACGAAGACGGCGTCGACGGGGTCGGGGTGCTGGCGCAGGATTTCCAGCCCGACCGTGCCCTGGCCCGCGATCACATCGGGGTCGTCGAAGGGGTGGACGAAGGTCGCGCCCGTCTCCTGTTCCAGCTGGCGGGCGTGGGCGTAGGCGTCGTCGAAGCTGTCGCCGTGCAGGACCACGGTCCCGCCCAGGCCCTTGACCGCCGCCACCTTGATGCCCGGCGTGGTGGTCGGCATGACAATGGTCGAGGCCGCGCCGCGTCTGGCCGCCGCCAGAGCCACGCCCTGGGCGTGATTGCCCGCCGAGGCGCAGATGACGCCGCGCGCCAGTTCGGCCTCGCTCAGGTTGGCGATGCGGTTGTAGGCGCCGCGAATCTTGAACGAAAAGACCGGCTGCAGGTCCTCGCGCTTGAGCAGGGCCGGGCGGTCGAGCCGCGCCGACAGCCGCTTCAGCGGGTCCAGAGGGGTTTCTTCGGCCACGTCATAGACGCGGGCGGTCAGGATGCGGCGGACGGTGTCTTGCACGAAATTCTCGAAGCGGCGCGACAGGGAGGATCAATCGACCCTTCGTCTAGGCCAGAAGTCGGTCGTGGGGAAAGGGCCTTGCGTCGCGCGGCGATTGGATTGTCGGTGGTCGTCTATATTTACCCGGATAATAATTGCTGATATTTGATCCGGGTAAAACAAGAGGAGGCGTCCATGACGTCCGCAGACCGCAAGGCGATGATCGCCGACTACAAGGACCGCGAAACCATCGCCGGGGTGTTCGCCGTCATCTGTTCCGCCACCGGCCGCGTCTGGGTGGGCCAGAGCCGCCACATCGACACCCAGCAGAACGGCCTGTGGTTCGCGCTGAAGATGGGCGGCAGTCCCTTCCGGTCGTTGCAGGCCGAGTGGAACGCCCACGGCGCCGACAGCTTCCGCTTCGAGCAACTGGACCGCCTGTCGCCCGACCTGTCCGCCATGGCGCGCAAGGACGAACTGAAGAAGCGCGCCGCCCTCTGGACCGCGCGGCTTGGCGCGGAGAAGCTCTGAACCGGCGCTCTTGCAATGTAACCTGTAGGTGATATGTGTAACCCATAGGTGTCACGGGAGGGGCGGATGAGCGACGAATTGGAAAAGGCCAGGGCGAACGAGCGGCATAGGGCTCGACGTCTGTGGATGGCGGCCGGCCTGGGCGGGCTGGGCGTGGCCGCCCTGCCTTGTGCTGCTTTTCTATGGAATACGGGCTGGCCGGCCTCTGAGCCGCTGGCCGTGATGCTGGCGGTCGTCGGGATCAGCGTCGTGGCTTCCAGCTTCGCCTGGGGCGGCCGCCATATGCCCAACGGCGACACCATCCGCGTCGAAAACGCCAAGGGCGGCTATCGCGACATGATCCAGAAGCAGCGGGCCGTGTCGATGGCCCTGATGCCGATCACGTCGCTCTATCTGGTCTATCGGGGAACGCTCGGGGCCTGGAACATCGCAAACGGGCGGGGCGACCAAGCGGACTGGAGCATGGCTGCCCTGTCGCCGATGATTCCGTTGGTTCTGCTGTTGATGGTCGCCGGGCTCGACAACTCTGGCGACAAGAAGATGAAGCGGTTGCTGGAGGACGAACTGACCCTGTCGTTCCGACGTTCGGCGCTGAACATGGCGCTGGCCGTGGCCATGGTCGGGCTGCTGGGCGTCTTTGCTCTGGGACTGTGGCGGCCCGAGGCGGCGGTAGCGGCCATGCCGGGCCTGATGTTCGTCACGTCGTCGGCGGCGGGGCTGCGCTACTGGCAGCTGGACCGGCGGGCCAGCGGTGGCTGAGCCGCGTCTGGTCATTCATCTGAAGGCGGTGCGGACGGCGGCGGGGCTGACGCAGCAGGAACTGGCCGACCGGGCCAGGCTGTCGCGCAAGACGGTGAATACGGTCGAGAACGGCGTCTTCACCCCCTCCGTCCTGGTGGCCCTGACGCTGGCGCGGGCGCTGAACGTGCCGCTGGACGCCCTGTTCGCGCTGGAGGACTGAGCGTTTTTGGCTTGCGCCGCGCGCCGGGTGGCCTACATTGCGCCTGCTTATGCTAACTTTGAGCATAAGTCGGGGCCGCGCAGACGGCCGCAAGGGAGTTGAGGCGATGGCGGACGGCGCTTTCGGTCTGTCGAAGGAACTGGCGGAAGAGACCGCTCCCGTCTGGGAGAAGGTCAAGGGTCTGGTGACGCCGCTGGAGTGGCCGGAACAGGCCAGGCTGATCAGCGAGATCAATGCGCTGAAGAAACAGCGCGACGCCGTCATCCTGGCCCACAACTATATGACGCCGGAAATCTTCCACGGGGTCGGCGACTATGTCGGCGACAGCCTGGGCCTGGCCAAGGAGGCCGCGCGCTCGAACGCCAAGGTCATCGTTCAGGCGGGCGTGCACTTCATGGCCGAGACGTCCAAGATCCTGTCGCCGGACAAGACCGTCCTGATCCCCGACCTGCGCGCGGGCTGCTCGCTGGCCTCTTCGATCACGGGCGCCGACGTGCGCCTGATCAAGCAGCGCTATCCCGGTCTGCCGGTGGTCACCTATGTCAACACGACCGCCGACGTGAAGGCCGAGACCGACATCTGCTGCACCAGCGCCAACGCCGTGCAGGTGGTGGAATGGGCGGCGAAGGAGTGGGGCGTCGACAAGGTCATCCTGATCCCCGACGAGTTCCTGGCGCGCAACGTCGCGGCCCAGACCAATGTCGGCATCATCGCCTGGAAGGGCCGCTGCGAGGTGCATGAGCGCTTCACCGCCGACGACATCGCCGACATGCGCGCCGCCTATCCGGGCGCGGAGATTCTGGCCCACCCGGAATGCCCCGAGGACGTGCTGGCGGCGTCGGACTTCGCCGGCTCGACGGCGGCCATGATCGACTATGTGGTCGATCGCAAGCCCAAGCAGGTGGTGATGATCACCGAGTGTTCGATGGCTTCGAACGTCAAGGGCGACGTGCCCGGCGTCGACTTCATCGGCCCGTGCAACCTGTGCCCGCACATGAAGCGCATCACCCTGGAGAACATCCGCGACTGCCTGCGTGACATGCAGTTCGAGGTGACGGTGGAGCCGGACATGGCCGAGCGCGGGCGTCTGGCCGTGCAGCGGATGATCGACCTGCCGCCGCCGGCCGTCCCGGCGCGCTACGACCTGTTCAAGGCCAAACACCACGTCGATGTGGAGCTGATCTGAGGTCCTGCGGCGATGCGGCCCGTTGCGGGTCGCTCGCTGCAAGCCCAGTTCGACGCCATGAGCGATACTGACACACCAATCCGTCGTCCCGGTCCCTGGGACCTGCCGCCCGAACAGGCGGCGCCTGAACCTGTGCGTCGATCTGCGCCGCAAGAGGACAAGGGCCAGCATCCGGGCTGGGCCATCGCCTCGACCCTGCTGATGGCGGGCTTTCTGTGGTGGATCACGCAAAGCGTCGTGGTGGCGGGCGGCGTCCTGTTCGGCCTGTTCGTGCATGAATATGGGCACGTGCTGGCGATGAACCGCCTCGGTATGGGGCCGGCGCGCATCTACATCATCCCCTTCCTCGGCGGCATGGCCAAGGCCCAGCGCGAGCCCAAGAGCGAGTGGCACGGGGTGCTGGTGTCGCTGGCGGGACCGGCCTTCGGCCTGATCGCCATGATCCCCTTCGTGGCGGCGGGCCTGTGGCTGCGGTCGCCCGAGTGGCTGATGGCGGCCTTCTTCATCGCCATGATCAATCTGGTGAACCTGCTGCCCGCCCCGCCGCTGGACGGGTCCAAGGCGCTCGGCCCGGTGCTGACGCGGGTGCATCCGCGACTGGAGCAGGTGGCGCTTCTAGCCGTCGGCGGTCTGGCCGTCTGGTGGGGCCTGTCGACGGGGCGGCTGATTCTGGCGGTCTTCCTCGGCATCGCCGTGATCAGCCATCTGAAGCGTGGCGTCTGGCGCGCGGCCTGGGGGCGGCTGAGCTGGCCCGAGGCGGGGCGCAGCCTGGCTCTCTATCTGGCCACGGCGGCGATCTGTGCGGCGGCGGCCATCGGCGCCCTGCTGCCCCTGACCGGCGGCGCGGTCGAGCCGGCCTTCGACATGGGCCTGAGATTCATCGGCGTGGGAGGCCGCTAGACGCATGGCGCGCATCCGGCATGAGGGGCCGCTGATCATCGGCGGCGGACTGGCGGGGCTGTCGGCCGCGCTGGAGGCGGCGCCGGCGAAGGCTCTGGTGGTCACGCCGGATTTGCTGCTGAACGCCTGTTCCTCGGCCTGGGCGCAAGGCGGGCTGGCGGCGGCCCTGTCGCCCAGGGACAGCGCGGTCCTGCACGCGAAAGACACCGAGGGGGCGGGGGCAGGCCTGGTCGAGCCCGAGGCGGCGCGCGCCCTGACCGAGCGCGGGCGCGAGACGGTGGAGTGGCTGGCCTCGCTGGGCGCGCCCTTCGACCGGGACGAGGCGGGAGGTTTCTCCGTGTCGCTGGAGGCGGCGCACAGCCTGCCGCGCGTGGCGCGGGTCGGCGGCGACGGCGCGGGGCGGGCCATCCTGTCGGCGGTGGTGGCGGCGGCGCGGGCGTCGAAGCATGTCGAGATCTGGGAAGACGGGCGGCTGCGCGGCCTGATCCAGGACGCGGACGGCCGGGTGCGCGGCGCCCTGATCGAACGATCCGGCGGCCGTGTGGACGAGGTCTTCGCACCTGCCGTGGTCCTGGCGACCGGCGGCGTCGGCGGTCTCTATGAAGTGACCACCAACCCCTCGGCCCTGCGCGGCGAGGGTCTGGCCCTGGCCTATAACGCGGGGGCTGAAATTCTCGACCCCGAGTTCGTGCAGTTCCACCCGACCGCCATCGACGTCGGCCTCGACCCGGCCCCGCTGGCGACCGAGGCCCTGCGCGGCGAGGGGGCGCGGCTGATCGACGGGACCGGCGCCTATCTGCTGGGCGCGGACGAAGACGCCGATCTGGCGCCGCGAGACATCGTGGCGCGGGCGGTGCACGCGGCGCGGGCCGACGGGCGCGGGGCGTTTCTGGATGCGACCAAAGCCGTGGGCGAGGCCTTCCCGCACGAGTTTCCGGCGGTGTTTTCCGCCTGCATGCGCGCCGGGCTGGACCCGCGCGTCAGCCCCATTCCGGTGGCGGCGGCGGCCCATTACCACATGGGCGGCATCGTCGCCGACGACGAGGGGCGGACGACCGTCCCCGGCCTCTACGCCATTGGCGAATGCGCCGCGACCGGGGTGCATGGCGCCAACCGTCTGGCCTCCAACTCCCTGTTGGAAGCGGGCGCCTTTGGACGGCGCGCTGGGCGGGCGGCGGCGCATGAGGTGCAGCCGGGCAAGGTGCCGCTGAGGCCCGCGCGGGCGTCCACGGACCTGCCGCCCGAAGCCATGGCCGAGCTGCGCGCCGCCATGACCCGGTGCGCGGGGGTGGTGCGCGACGAGGAGGGGCTGAGCGCCCTGATCGTCGTCATCGACCGGCTGGCCAAGGCCCATCCCGAGGCCGTGGTCCTGACGGCGGCGCGGCTGATCGCCGAAGGCGCGCTGAACCGGCGCGAGAGCCGGGGCGGGCATTTCCGCGCCGACTATCCGGATAGCCTGCCGACGGCCTTGCACACCCGCATGACCCATTCTTCCGTCATTCCGGACGCGCCGCAGGCGCGAGCCGGAACCCAGGCGGCTGAGATAGTCTGACGCCTGGGTCCCGGGTCCGCTTCGCGTCCCGGGATGACGGCGAGAAATGAAAGACGTTGAGACCATGACCCGAACCCTGCCGGACCTGCTGATCGAACCCGTCGTGCGGATGGCCTTGGCTGAGGACCTGGGCCGCGTCGGCGACGTGACAGCCCAGGCCTGTATCCCCGAGGACGCCCGCTTCAGCGCCGTCTTTTCCGCGCGTGAGGCCGGGGTGATGGCCGGCGGGGCCGTGGTGCGGATCGCCATTCACGCCATGGACCCGTCCGCGACGGTGACGATCAAGGTCGCCGACGGCGAGGCCTTCGAGGCGGGGACGGTGCTGGTCGAGGCCGAGGCTGATGCGCGCGCCCTGCTGGCGGCGGAACGGACGGCGCTGAACCTGCTGGGCCGGATGTGCGGCATCGCCACCCTGACCCGGACCTATGTCCAGGCCGTGGCGGGAACCGGCGCCCGCATCGCCGACACCCGCAAGACCACGCCCGGCCTGCGCGCGCTGGAGAAGCACGCGGTGGCCTGTGGCGGCGGATTGAACCATCGCTTCGGACTGGATGACGCCATTCTGATCAAGGACAACCACGTCGCCGTCTGCGGCGGGGCAGGCGAGGCGGTGCGCCGCGCCAGGGACTTCGCGCCCCACCTGATGAAGGTCGAGGTCGAGGTCGACAGTCTGGCTCAGCTGGACGAGGTCCTGCCGGAACGCCCCGACGTGGTCATGCTGGACAACTTCAGTCTGGCCGATCTGGAAGAGGCCGTGCGCCGGGTGAAGGGCAGCGCCTTCGGCCCTGTGGTGCTGGAGGCCTCAGGCGGGGTCAATCTGACGACCGTGGCCGCCATCGCCGCGACCGGGGTGGACGTGATCTCGGTCGGCGCCCTTACGCACTCGGTTCCGCAACTGGACGTGGGTCTGGACGCGAACTGACCGGCCGGGCGAACCATTTGCGGCCGATCCACTTCTGGATCGGCTCGTCGATGAAGCGGTTGTAGAGGTCCGAGGCGATCAGGGTGAAGACCAGGGCGCCGAGCCACATGGCCCAAGCCTCCCAGGCCACGCTCTCGACCGCCGGGTGCAGGCGGGCGGCCAGGGGCTCGACCACGTCGAACCAGACGGCGCCGGTGATGGTGTGCACCATGAAGAGACAGAAGCTGACCTTGGCGCCCCATTCGGCGCCGGGGATGGGCTTGGTCACCGGCGAGGCGCCACAGCCGATGATGACGGCGCAGATGGCCAGGACGTTGATCAGATCCGGCCCCACCAGCCAGGCGTTGGCCAGCAGGACGGCGCCGCCGCCGAAGCCGACGAGACGCGCCGAGCCGCTGGTCCAGCGCCCGGTCTGAACCGCGCGCGCCAGGGTCAGGCCGACCAGGAAGAGGGGGGCGGCGCGGAACATGCACCACTGGAAGGGCAGGCTGAACTGCTGCTCGCCCAGCAGGGCCAGGCTGAGGGCGTTGGAGCCGACGATGATGGCCAGCCCCAGCCCCAGGCTGACCCAGAGGCTGTTGATCCTCAGCATGCCGCGCCACAGCATGGGGAAGAAGGCGTAGCAGATCAGCAGGGTCGAGATGGTCCAGCTGGGGATGTTCCAGTGACCGCCGCCCAGGCCGAAGGCGTGCAGCAGCAGGATCTGGGCGGGCAGGCCCGACAGGTCGAACCGGCCCTCGTTGCTCTGGGCCAGGCCCAGCCAGCCGGCGGCGAGGACCATGGCGACCAGCATGGCCAGGGTGATGATGTGGGTCGGGTAGCAGCGCGCCAGGCGCTTGAGCCAGAACCGGGCCAGGGAGACCTTGCGGCTGGCGACGGCGGCGCCATAGGCCTTGGCCAGGACGAAGCCCGACAGGATCAGGAAGAAGTCGGTGGCCAGATAGCCGCGCCCCAGGAAGGCGTGCATGGATTCCAGCTCGATCGGCGCGGAGCTGCCAAAATGGAACACCACGACAAACAGGGCCGCGACGAAGCGCAGGGCGTCAAGCGCGCCGCCACGCGTCTTGGCGGGGGCGGCCGGGGCGGTGGTCGTCTGGGTCATGCGGCCTACTCGGGACGTCAGAGGAGCGTTCGGTCGAGCTTATAGCAAGAAGCAGGCCGGGAACGCCTCGGCGCCGGAGGTCGTTTCATGAGGGCGAAAGGAGAGGTTCATGACCAAGTCCCCCACGGTTCCCAAGGAGCAGCGCAGCTTCGCCGATCACGGCGCGCGCACTATCCAGGACATGGCGGATCGGCGCGACCTGGCCACGGGCGCCCAGTCGGGCCAGCCCGGCGACGCGGACGTCAACACGGGTCAACAGGGCCGGTTCGGCAACCTGAAGCAGAACATGACGCCGCAATGGAAGACGCAGGACCGCTGAGGGCGGTCGGCCGCGACCCGGATCACTCCGTGGTCGCAGCCTCGGCGGGGGTGGTCGCAGCCGTCGTGACCGCCGCCGGAACGCTGGCGCCTTCGCGGGCCAGGACAGCCGTATAGGCCACGGCGCCGCCGACCTTGGCCGGTTCGGCGGTGGTCAGGCTGGCCTGGATCATGCGTGGCTGTTCGGCGCTGGTCGAGGGACGCGGCGTGTAGCGGAAGGCGTCGCTGGAGCCCGAACGACCGCCGAAGCGATAAAACAGGTGATCGCCGACCTGGCCGACCCGGATCAGGCTGTTGCGCCAGCCGGGCGAGACGCCGGTGGTGTGGAAGTGGGTGGCGTTGCCGACGGCGGCGTAAACTTGACCCGACAGGGCCTTGGAGGCCACGTCGCGGGCGCGGTTCCAGGCGGCGCGGTTGACGGCGCCGCGCATGGCGCCGTTGCAGGTGAAGCTGAACTGGCAGCCGGTGCTGCGGTTCGAGCCCTGATAGACCACGGCGCAGACGGTATTGGGGAAGGCGGGGTGGCGGGCGCGGTTCAGCACCACCTGGGCCACGGCGCGCATGCCGTCCACGCCTTCGCCGCGCGCTTCATAATAGGCGGCCCTGGTCAGGCAATCGAGGTCGCGCGACTGATCCAGGGGGGCGCCGAGGCGGAAGGGCTGGGCGGCGGGGTTGGTCAGTTTGGCGCGACGCAGGCCGTTCTGGGATTCGTCGAGGCGGGCGGTCAGCAGCTCGGCCTGGCGGTCGCGCTGGGCGGCGCCGGCGACGGAATAGGGATCGTGACGATCGGCGATGGCCAGGGCGCTGGCGTCCAGGCCGCCGGCCGCGGCGGCCATGGCTTCCTGGGTATAGCCCTCGGCGCCGGCGCCCTGCAGGCGTTCAGCTTGGGCGCGAACGGTCGAAGCCTGGGCGGCGACGCCGCCCAGATAGGCTCCACCGACGGCGAGGCTGACGACGCCGCCGAACGCCGCAGCCGCCGTCTTGGGGCGCAGGCGAACAGATTGGGCGGCGTGCATCAGCGCACGCGTCTGCGAGGAGAAACTCAAAGGCGTAGTCCTGTTCAGCAGGGCGAGGATGCCGCCCCCGTACTCAACGAAACCAGGCGACATGACGCGTCGCGAACCAGCTCCGGACCAGAGATCGACGAACGGCCGACCTCCGGAAGGCGGGCCTTAAGCCATCCGTTTATGGCCTCAATGTGGTTGATTCGGCAATTGCTGTTGCGGCGCAGCAATTCGTTACCGTCCTACAGACGATGTTTTGACGATGGATAAATGTGGCGAGTTTTTGCTGAAGCACATCTTCCGACATCTGTATTTGATTACGAGGCGATGATTTCGATGTCCGGCGAGGTTGGGCCAAAACCCTATTGGCGTGGGGGTGTTTACTTGTCTGCCTGACTCCGGCCTCAGATGGGAACTCAACGGCTTTGACCGCGTTGCAAGCTCAACCATTTCAAGGAGTTCTTCGCCTGATGACCCGTTCCACGATCCGCGTCGCCGCTGTTTTCGCCCTGGGGGTTTCGGCCCTGACTCTTTCCGCCTGCGGGCACACGGTCGAGCAGAAGGCGGCGACCGGCGCCATCGCCGGCGCCGTGGTGGCCGGACCGGTGGGGGCGGCGGTTGGCGGCGCGGCGGGCGCGGCCGTCGGCCATATCGACAAGCCGAACCGATAAGAGGCGATCCGCGGCGCCGCTTGCCTGGGGCGCCGCAAACCTCCATCTGCCTGTCCGACGTCGATTTCGGCGCGAAATTGCGTGTTTGACGCCTCAAAACGGCGGCAGAGCTTGATTTCCGCGTCGGATTCCGCTTTGGCAGCGCGCCGGGCCGTTCGCGCATCCGCACGCCCGCCGGGCCGCCATTGATCGGCGTCGCCCCTCATCAGAGTTTCAAGGAAGACCGCCTCTACGCATGCGAGACCTCAAACAAACCGGCTTCAACGACCGCATCTCCGCTCAACAGGACGCCAAGAAGGCCCTGCTGGCCAAGTTCAAGCCCAAGCCGACGGTCCAGGATCCCGAGTTCGAGAAGCTGGCTGAAAAGCGCGCCGCCGAGAAGGAAGCCCAGCGTCAGCAGTTCGAGCTGGAGAAGGCCGAACAGCGCCGCGAGAAGGCCGAGAAGGAAGCCGCCCGCCTGGCCGCCGAGATGGCCGCCCAGGACGAGGTCGACGCCGCCAAGCGCGCCGCCCGCAAGGAGCGCAAGCAGCTGACCAAGGAAGAACAGAAGGCCGCGCGCGACGCTCGTTACGCCGCCCGCAAGGCGCGTCAGCGCTAAACAGACGTCTCCCGATAGACCCTTCTCCCCTTGCGGGAGAAGGTGGACGGCGAAGCCGGACGGATGAGGGGTTGCGCGAGGCTCGACTCGCCGCCCTCAGCCGCCGTTGCGAGACCCCTCATCCGGCCCTGACGGGCCACCTTCTCCCGCAAGGGGAGAAGGAAGCGTATTGCAACGCCCCTGCGGCTGCAGCGTTACAGGGGCGAAGTTTCCGGCCTTGACCGGGCGCGCCCCCTTGGATCGCGGTCCGGATTTCCTAACTGCAAGGCTGGATTTTCTCACAGCGACGCAAACAGGAGCCGCCATGACCGCCGCTATCGACACCGGGCTGAAACCCAAGGAACGCGCCGACGTCGCGCGGGAACTGTCCAAGGTCCTGGCCGACAGCTTCGCCGTCTATCAGAAGACGCACGGCTATCACTGGAACGTCCGCGGGCCGGAGTTCTTCAGCCTGCACAAGCTGCTCGAGCAGCAATACAATGAGATCTGGGCCGCGCTGGACGACATCGCCGAGCGCATCCGCGCCCTGGGCGAACTGGCCCCGCAGAGCGCCTCGGCCTTCGCCAATCTGACTTCGATCAAGGACGGCGATCCCGAAAAGGACGCCGGCGAGATGCTGAAGGAACTGATCAAGGACCACGGCGTGCTGATCGCCACCGCGCGCGCCGCCCTGGACGCCGCCGACGAGGTCGGCGACGAGGCCAGCGTGGACCTGATGACCCAGCGTCTGGCCGCCCACGAAAAGGCCGCCTGGATGCTGCGCTCCAGCCTGGGCGATCGTTAGATCGCGACGGCTCCTCACGGAACAGTAATCTTCGGGCCTGAAAAGCGCCGGATTGAGGGATCACTCAGATCGCCTTCCGGCGCGCGCCAGCGCCGCAAACAGGACGCTGGATGCTGAAAGGCCGACTGCCGCCGCTGAAGACCACGGGACGCCGGGCCATCGCCGCGGCGCCCATGGTCATGGCTGTCAGCCTGGCGGTCATGGGCGTGGCCATGTCGGCCAGCTCCAGCCCGCGCCCGGATATCGACCGCACCGCCGAGGCCGTGGCCCGCGCCACCGGCGGGGACCTGACCCCGCGCGGCCTGGACCTGGTCATGGCGCGGCTGGATGCGGGGCAACTGGCCGTGGCCCGCCGCTTCGATCCGGCCCTGAACCTGCCCGAGCTCTATGATCTGACGCCGGGGTGGGAGAGCCTGAGCCTGGGCGGCAAGCCGTCCCTGGACGCGGGCGTTTCGGGCGTGGCCGCCCAGCAGTTGAACGCGGCCATGCCCAATGCTTTCGGCGCCCTGCAGCCGGCCAGGCCCTTCGACCTGCGTCCCGCCACCGAGGCCGACCGCAGGCGCGCCCTGCGCTGCCTGACCCAGGCCGTCTATTACGAGGCGGCGCTGGAGCCGACCGAGGGGCAGGAGGGCGTGGCCCAGGTGGTGCTGAACCGGGTGCGCGATCCCAACTATCCGGCCACGGTCTGCGGCGTCGTCTATCAGGGGGCCGAGCGGACGACCGGCTGCCAGTTCAGCTTCACCTGCGATGGCGCCCTGAGCCGCGCCCCCATCAACTGGGCCTGGACCCGCGCCGCCCGCGTGGCCGAGCGCGCCCTGGCCGGTCATGTGGCGACCCGCGTGGGCACCGCGACCCATTATCACGCCGACTATGTCCACCCCTGGTGGTCGCCGACCCTGGCCAAGATCACCCAGGTCGGGGCGCACATCTTCTATCGCTGGAAGGGCGCGCCGGGCGAAAGCGCCGCCTTCGTCCAGAAGTCGGCGGGCCGTGAGCCGGTCATCGACGAGGCCCGCTTCGCTCGCCCCCGGGTCTTGCTGGCCACAGCCGCCGACAGCGTCGAGGAAGCCCTGGCGGGCGCCGCGCCGAACCAGCTGCGCACCGTCGAGATCGACGGCCAGACCCGCGTCGTCGGCGTCGCCAGCCTGGGCGGCCGTCGCCAGGCCAGCAAGGACGAGATCGCCGCCATCAACGAGCGGCTGAAGGCCTATGAGGCCGCGCCCGCGCCGACCGTGACGGTCACGCCGCCGGGCGTCACCGCCATGGCGGTCGAGGAAGTCGGCAAGCCTGCCGCCTAGCCCGAAGGCTGTCGCTTTGAAATACCGCTAAGGGTGGAAAGCGGACATACAGGCGCTCGCCTGCTACGCTCACAAGATGTCATTCGAAAATGCTTGGACGAAGTATCACGCTGGTGAACGACCGGTCGGCTGGATGCTGCGAGAAGACGGGGCGGAAAACTGGTTGCGCTTTCATTCGCTGCCCGCCTCGAAACGCTATGCTGACACCGACGACGAGCGTTCAATTCTATTGGCTCGTCACAATGCTCTAGCTGAGGAGGTGCTTGGCGCGGACCCGTGCTGGCTTGTTCAGACCCATTGGACGACGCACGCCAATGAGATCGACGCAGCAGATCAATACGATCCTTTCCGGGCCACCCGCGAGTTGGGGTTAGGTTTCGTCTCAACGTTTCTCGTAGACGACGAAGATCGCCCGTGGCGGGTGTACGCCGTCCAAACCAATTGGTCGTCTGGTCGGTTCGACGATTTGCTTCTTGCAGTGGCGGATGAGAAGGCCGGGCCGACGCTTTGGATGGCCGCGAATGGTGCGATCTTCGCTCCTTATGACGGCGGCGTTGATCTCTTTCTGCCCGACGTTGAGCAAGTCCTGCGAATGTCTGAACGACACAAGGATTGGCTCTCGCAGCATCCTCTAGGCCTATAACGGAATGTCTGCTCAGGGTCGAAAGCAGACATTCACCAGCCGTCATCTATCGGACGTCGACCTAGGCGCGCCGGGCGCCGTCGCCCACCCTCCCGGACGGGGAGGATGGGCTTGCGAGGCCTACCAGGCGCCGATCTTTTCGGCTTCCTTGTGGCTGATGGGGGTGTGGGCGGCCTTGTGGTCTTCCTCGGCCAGGAAGCGGGCGGCTTCCAGGGCGGCCATGCAGCCCATGCCGGCGGCGGTGACGGCCTGGCGATAGACGTCGTCGGTCACGTCGCCGGCGGCGTAGACGCCTTCGATGGCGGTCGCGGCCGTGCCCGGCTTGACCCGCAGATAGCCGCCGGAGTTGATCTCCAACTGACCGGCGAACAGTTCCGATGAGGGGGCGTGGCCGATGGCGATGAAGACGCCGTCGGCGGGGATTTCCGACAGGTCGCCGGTCTTGACGTTCTTCAGGCGGACGCCGGTGACGTTGCGGGCCACGCCGTCGACGACGCCCAGGATTTCATCGACCGTCACGTCCCAGACCACCTCGATCTTGGGATGGGCGAAGAGGCGGTCCTGCAGGATCTTTTCGGCGCGGAACTCATTCTTGCGGTGGATGACCGTGACCTTCTCGGCGAAGTTGGTCAGGAACAGGGCCTCCTCGACGGCGGTGTTGCCGCCGCCGACGACCACGACCTGCTTGCCGCGATAGAAGAAGCCGTCGCAGGTGGCGCAGGCCGAGACGCCGAAGCCCTGATAGTCGGCCTCGCTCTCCAGACCCAGCCACTTGGCCTGGGCGCCGGTCGAGATGACCACGGTTTCGGCCAGCAGCTCGGCGCCCGAATCCAGCGTCAGGCGGAAGGGGCGCTGTGAGAGGTCGGCCTTGGTGACGATGTCGTGGATGACCTCGGTCCCAACGTGCAGGGCCTGGGCCTGCATCTGCTCCATCAGCCAGGGACCCTGGATGGTCTCGGCGAAGCCGGGATAGTTCTCGACATCGGTGGTGATGGTCAGCTGGCCGCCGGGTTGCAGACCGGCGATGACCACCGGGTTCAGCGAGGCGCGGGCGGCGTAGATGGCGGCGGTCCAGCCGGCGGGACCGGAACCGATGACGGCGAGGCGGACAGTACGAGCTTGGGTCATGGGTCCTATTTAGGCGCTGATTCCCGATTTCGCGACGCCCCACGTTCCGTGACGCTTCATGGAGCGATATGAAGGCGTCATGACCGCTGAAAATCCCGCCGCCCACGAGACCCGCAACCTGCTGCGACGCCTGCTGGTCAGCGCCCGACGCGGGGTCGAACACCCCGAGGTGGCGCAGGCCGTCTATGAGAACGGCGGGCTGAACGGCCGCTATCTGATGATGACGGTCATTTCGGCCTCCATCGCGGCCCTGGGCCTGATGTTGTCGTCGCCGGCCGTGGTCATCGGGGCCATGCTGGTCTCGCCGATGATGGGGCCGATCGTGGCCCTGGGCTTCTCCCTGGCCCTGCTGGACTGGAGCGAGCTGAAGCAGTCGCTGACGGCGCTCGGCGTCGGGGTGGGTCTGGCTCTGTTCGTGGCGGTCCTGCTGACCCTGCTGTCGCCGCTGAAGGAGCCGACGGCCGAGATCCTGGCCCGCACCCGGCCCAACTTCTTCGACCTGCTGATCGCGGTCTTTTCCGGGGTGGCCGGCGCCTATGCGGTGATCCGCCAGCGTGGCGAGACCATCATCGGCGTGGCCATCGCCACCGCCCTGATGCCGCCGGTCGCCACGGTGGGCTTCGGTCTGGGGACCGGGGACCTGTCGATCGCGGCGGGCGCCTTCTTCCTGTTCATGACCAACCTGGTGGCCATCGCCCTGGCGGCGACAGTGACGGCGGGCTTCTATGGCTTCCGGCCGCGCCTGCTGGAACGGCCCAAGCCCTGGCGCGGGGTGGCGGTCATGGTGGTCTTCGTCCTGTTGGCCGTTCCCCTGGCCCTGTCGCTGCGCAGCATCGCCCTGGAGAGCCGGGCCACGGCCGAGACCCGGCTGGCGGTCGAGGACATCTTCGCCGGCGGTGAATCCCGCATCACGCTTCTGGACGCGCGCAGCGAGGGGAAGGGCGTGACCGTCTCGACCCTGGTCAGCACGCGCAAGCTGGTGGCGGACGCCCAGAACCGGCTGCAGGAGCGGCTGACGGCGGCCCTGCATGTCCCGGTCACCGCCACCCTGGACCAGATCGTCGTGGCCGACCCGCAGGCGGCGGCCCGCGCCGTCCAGACCAGTCAGACCGCCGCGCCCGATCCGGCGGCGGCCCTGCGCAACCGTCTGGCCGACGCCGTGCCCTTCGCCACCGATGCGGTCATGACCGACGCCGAGGGGCGGCGCGCCATCGTCCTGCTGCGGCCCGACGCTGGGTTGGACCTGGACAGCGCCTATGCTCTGGAAGCGGCCCTGCGCGGACGCTTTGACGGGGTGGACGTCTGGGTCACGCCGCCGGTGCAGGAGCCGAAGTCGGTGGACCTGGGCGACGCCGAGGCGCGCGCCCGCACGGTCTGGGCCCTGGCCCGCTGGCGCGCCAGCCCGGCCCTGAGCCTGTGTCGCCCGGCGTCCGGCGCCCCGGCGACGGACGACCGCGAAGCCCAGCCGGACGCGGGTCAGGCCTTCCGCGCCCAACTGGCGGCGGCGGGGGTGTCGGTCCGCGACGAGGCCGGTCCCGCCTGCCAGCGCGGCGATCAGAATCTGGCCCGTCTGGCGCTCAGCTAGGTCGGGTCTTTATCGAGGGGGAGACGGGATGAAGTCGGGGAACAAGGCGGCGGCCTTCCTGCCCATCGGCATCGGGGCGGGCGTCGCGATTGGCGTGGGCGTCGGCGTGGCGACCGACAACCTGGCCCTGGGGTTGTCGCTGGGCGTGGCCATCGGCTGCGGCCTGGGCGTGGCCCTGATGGGGGCGATGCTGGCCCAGTCGAAGAAGAAGGCCGAAGGCGCAGGGTCCGATCCGACCTACATCCCGGACAGCGGGTCATCCAGTTCGTCGTCGGCCAGCGACGCCGGCTGTTCGTCGGATGGCGGCGGCGGGGGCGGCTGCGACTAGAGCGTCCGCATCGCCTCCAGCACGGCGCGGGCGGCGCGCTCGGTCTCGTTGAGCGGGGCATAGGTCCAGCCCTCCAGCATCCCGTCGAAGGGGCGGGCGGCGCCGTGGGCCCGAAGGTCGGCGTGCAGGCGGGCGAACTTGCCGGCGGGCTTGAGCGCGATCATGGGCAGGACGTGAACCGGCTTGCCGGTCGCGGCGGCCTCGGTGGCCATATTGGCGCTGTCCTCGGTGACCAGGACGTGGTCGGCGGCGTCCAGCATGGCGAACAGGGGGTTGTCGCCGGTCCCGTCCCAGATCCAGCCGGGCAGGGCCGACAGGCGCTCGGTCATGACGGCCTGGGCGGCGCCCGGCGTGCGGCGCGAGAAGGTCAGCAGCAGCGAGCCGCCAGACGCCTGAACCGCCGCCTTGATCCGGTCGGCCAGGAGCGCCGCATGGGCGGGCGTCAGGTCGAAGGCCTTGGATCGGCCGCCGATCATCACGGCGACGCGCGGATGGGGCAGGGGGGCGGTGCGGGCGGCGAAGGCCGGCGCGGCCTCGGCCAGCCTTTGCGGCGTGATGCGGTGGGGGCTGCCGATGATCTCGAAGACATTGTCGCCGGACAGGCTGTCGTGGGCGGGGGCGACGATCAGGTCATAGGCGTCGTTGTTCCAGCGCGGGTCCTGGGTCTGGACCGTGAAGGTCCGGCCGCCGCTCCAGTCGCGGACGCGGGCCGACAGGGGCAGGCTGGCGCGGCCGGTGGCGATCCACAGGTCGGGCCAGTCGGTCACGTCGCGCGGGTTGAAGGAGCCGGGCGCCAGCATGGCGGGCGTCTTCAGCCCGGACGGCCAGCGGTCGAACAGGGGCCGCCAGCGGACGTGTTTGACGGCGATGTCGGCGGGGGTCAGACGGGCGACCGCCTCGGCCAGGCCCAGGGCCTGGTTCTGGATGCCGGCGCGACCGTCCGAGACCACCCAGACAGACAGAGGGCGCGCGGCAGAACCGCGCGCCCCTGTGGCCTTCTCAGACGGAGGAAGGCTTACTTCCACTCGACCTTGAGGATTTCATAGGCCTTCACGCCGCCGGGCGTGTTGACCTCGACCACGTCGCCGATTTCCTTGGAAATCAGGGCGCGGGCGATGGGCGAGGCGATGGAGATCTTGCCCAGCTTCACGTCGGCTTCGTGTTCGCCGACGATCTGATAGACGCCCTCTTCCTCGGTGTCCTCGTCCACATAGGTGACGGTGGCGCCGAACTTGACCTGGTTGCCCGACAGCTTGGACACGTCGATGACCTGAGCACGGGACAGCTTGTCCTCGATGTCGGCGATCGAGCCTTCGATCCAGCCCTGGCGTTCCTTGGCGGCGTGATACTCCGCGTTTTCAGACAGGTCGCCGTGTTCGCGGGCCTCGGAGATGGCCGCGATGACGCTCGGCCGTTCGACCTGCTTCAATTGCTTCAACTGTTCGTCGAGGACACGGTAGCCCTCGGCCGTCATCGGCACTTTTTCCATTGTGTCGTGAGTTTCTTGCTTCGCCCGGAGACTAATGAGAGACGTAAATCAGCACAGACACGATCACGGGGCGCGCGTGATCGGGGCCAAGAGTCTAGGGCGCCCTTCAGCCAAACTCAAGAGCATGATCGGCGTGACGGATCAGGGCTTGGTCTGGCTCACGGCCCGGCGGATCGCGGTCCAGGCGATGAAGCCGAGCGCCGCCACGGCCAGCAGCATGAAGACGGTGGAGATCAGTCCGACCCCCGCGGCGATGAAGGCGATGACAACGCAGACGGCGGCGGCCAGGGCCGCGATGACTTGAATGATGGACAGGCGCATGGGGTCGTTAACGTTGTCGCCCTGCCGGGGTTGCGACCTCCCGAAGCCGTGATCGACGAACGCGGACCTCAGGCGTAGGCGTATTCCCCGCCCCGCTCCAGAGCGCGTTTCCAGGCGGGGCGGGCGTGGATGGCGCTCAGGAAGCGCGCGATGTGGGGATAGGCGGCCAGGTCGATGGCGCGGCTGGCCGCGGCCTCCAGCGGGAAGCTCATCATGATGTCGGCGGCGCTGAACGACGGCCCGGCGAACCAGCCGGTGGCGGCCAGTTCGGCTTCCTGCCAGTCGGCGTGCGCCTTCAGTTGCGGGTCGATGAAGCTGGCCTGCGCCTTGGCCGCTATGCCGTTGACGACGGGGCGGACCAGGCCCGGCGCCCGCTTGGGCAGTTGGCCGAAGATCAGCTTGAGCAGCAGGGGCGGCATGGCCGAGCCCTCGGCATAGTGCAGCCAGTAGGTGAAGCGCCGCCCGTCGGCCGTGCCGCGCGCCGGGCGCAGCCGCCCCTCCGGGTCGTGGGCGTCCAGCAGGTATTCGACGATGGCGCCCGTCTCGGCCACGCGGACGTCGCCGTCGTCCAGCACCGGCGACTTGCCCAGGGGATGGACCGCCTTCAGCTCGGGTGGGGCCAGCATGGTGGCCGGGTCCCGCTCATAGCGTTTGACCTCATAGGGAAGCCCCAGTTCCTCCAGCAGCCAGAGCACGCGCTGCGAGCGGGAGTTGTTCAGGTGATGGACGAGGATCATGGGCGCGCTCCGTCTGATGAAGGCTCAGCTTGAGCGCTTGACGCTGCGTCCGTCCAGAGGGGACGGATCAACGACGGGAGCGGCCGCTCCAACGGTTGCGGGCATGAGGCCGGGCGTTCGGCTTGGCGCCGGATGGCGAGCGAGGCGCGGCGCCGGGGCGGCTGGCCTGATGCTTCTGCCACAGTTCAAAGGCCAGGGCGGCCAGGGCCAGCTTGCCCGCATGGCGACCGGCGAAGCCGCGCCCGCGCCGCGACAGCAACAGACCCCCCAAGAGGGTGGCGAGGCGAGGCAGACGCATGGGGAAACTCCGTGAAGACTGGGCGACCGAGACTGAACGGATCAGCCGCCCGGCGGTTCAGAGGTTCAGGCCTACTCAGGTTCGGGTCTACTCAGGTTCGGGGCATCAGGGTTTCGGCGGCCAGGACCGAGCCTTCGACGCCCAATGTCACGGCCGGTTCCGGCGTAATGCGGAACAGGGGCGAGTGGTGGCCGGGGGCGCTGTCCACCTGATCGGCGGGGGTGCCGCCGACGCTGAAATAGACCCCCTTCACCCCGCTCTCGGGGGTGACGAAATAGGCGAAGTCTTCTGCGCCCATGCCTCCGCGCGGCTTGTCGATCAGCACGTCTTCGCCCAGGCCGGCGACGAAGGCGGCGCGGACGCGGGCGGCGGTGGCGGCGTCGTTGATGGTGGGCGGGGTGTTCTCCAGCGCCGAACGGGTCACGGTCGGCAGCTTGTCCTCGGGCACGCCCAGGGCCAGGGCCGTGTTGCGGGTGATGCGGTCGATGCCGTCCAGAAGCTGGGCGCGGACCTCGGGGCTGTCGGCGCGCACCGTCAGTTGCATGTCCACGCGGTCGGAAATGATGTTGTGCTTGATGCCGCCGTGGATGGCGCCGACGGTGACCACGGCTCCGTCCAGGGGGTTGGTCTCGCGGCTGCGCAGGGACTGCAGAGACACCACGATCTGCGACGCCACCAGCACCGGATCGACGCCCAGGTGCGGCGAGGCGCCGTGCGTGCCGACGCCGTGGACGGTGATGTCCACGCTGTCAGAACTGGACGAGGTGATGCCCAGCGGCGCCTCGATCTTGCCCGTCGGGGTGTCGGCTGAGACGTGGAAGGCCAGGGCGTAGTCCGGCTTGGGGAAGCGGGTGTAGAGGCCGTCGTTGATCATGGCCCGGGCGCCGAAGATGCGCTCCTCGGCCGGTTGGGCGATCAGGACCAGGGTGCCGGACCAGTTCCCTTTACGCGCCGCCATCTGACGCGCCGTGCCGACCAGGGCGGTGATGTGCACGTCGTGGCCGCAGGCGTGCATGACGGGCTTCTCGGCGCCGTCCGAGTCGACCTGACGCGCGGTCGAGGCGTTGGCGAGGCCGGAGTTCTCGGCCAGAGGCAGGCCGTCCATGTCGGCGCGGATCATGACGGTGGGGCCTGCGCCGTTCTTGAGCACCGCGACCACGCCGGTCCCGCCGACGCCGGTGGTGACCTCATAGCCCAGGGCGCGCAGCTCCCGCGCCATCCGCGCCGAGGTCTGGACCTCCATGCCCGACAGCTCAGGGTTGCGGTGGAAGTGGTCGAACAGGGCGCCGAGGTTGGCGTCATAGTCCGCCTTGACCGCTGCCTTCAGTCCGGCGTCCTGCGCCAATACGGGCGCGGCGCTCGCCGCCAGAACCGCCGCTAGAACGGCCGTGATCGATAGTCTTTTCATGATGTCCCCCTGATCCCTGCGGCGAGCTTATGCCTTTCGCGAGGGGCGGCAAGGGTCAGGCTGCGACCTAGCCGCGCCAGATGAGGACGCCGCCCGCCAGCAGGGCGAGGGCGTGGAGCGTCAGGATCAGGCCCAGCCAGGCGGCGAAGGGCTGCTTGCGCGTCTTGTGGCGCAGAAGCTGCTGGCCGAGCCAGGCGCCGAGGCCGCCGAACAGGGCGGCGGTCAGCAGGGTGCGTTCGGGGATGCGGCGTCCGCCGGCCCTGGCGCGCGCCTTGTCGACAGCGAACAGGCTGAAGGCGAGGAGGTTGGCGATGGAGAAGAGGGTGAGGGACGGGAGGATGGCGTCGGTCATGGGGTTCTGTTTGCCCAGCTTGAGTTTCTGCTCCCTTCCCCCTCGAGGGGGAAGGGCGGGGGATGGGGGGGAGGGCGCGGCGCTTCTGGATTGGGCGCGTGAGACATGGGCGGCGTCTCTGAGCCCTCATTGGAAACGGTCTGCCTGCACCCCCACCCAACCCTCCCCCCTTGAGGGGGAGGGCTTTGGTCAAGAAAAAGCCCCCGGCGTTGGAGCACCGGGGGCTGGATCAGGCTGAAACCGCGAGGGCTCAGTTGTAGCTTTGCACCGGGCGGACATCCAGTTCGCCCGCGCGGATGGCGGCGATGCCCTGGGCCGCGGCCAGGGAGCCGGCGGCGGTGGTGTAGTAGGGGATCTTCATCATCAGGGCCGTGCGGCGGATGGAGAAGCTGTCGGCCAGGGCCTGCTTGCCGTCCGTGGTGTTGAAGACCAGCTGGACCTCGCCGTTCTTCATGGCGTCGACGATGTTGGGGCGGCCTTCCAGCACCTTCTTGACCAGGCCGACCTCAAGGCCCTGGGCCTTCAGGTAGTCGTGGGTGCCCGAGGTGGCGATCACCGAGAAGCCCTGGTCCAGCAGCGAGCGGACGGCCTCGACGATGAAGGGCTTGTCGGCCTCCTTGACCGAGACGAAGGCGCAGCCCTCGGTCGGCAGGGTGGTGCCGCCGCCGATCTGAGACTTGGCGAAGGCGCGGGCGAAGGCGGGGGCCAGATCGGCCTCGCCGTCGCGCTTCCAGTCCAGGCCCATGACCTCGCCGGTCGAGCGCATTTCCGGGCCGAGGATGGTGTCCACGCCGGCGAAGCGGGCGAAGGGGAAGACGGCTTCCTTGACCGCGATATGCTCCAGTTCCTTGTCCACCAGACCGAAGCTGGAGAGCTTCTCGCCGGCCATGACCTTGGCGGCGATGGCGGCGACCGGCTGGCCGATGGTCTTGGCCACGAAGGGCGCCGTGCGGCTGGCGCGCGGGTTCACCTCCAGGACGAAGATGCGCGGGTTGTCGCTGTGCGGCTCCTCGATGGCGAACTGCACGTTCATCAGGCCGCGCACCTTCAGGGCCTTGGCCATGGCGGTGGTCTGACGCTTCAGCTCAGTGACGATCTCGGGACGCAGCGAGAAGGGCGGCATGGAACAGGCGCTGTCGCCCGAGTGGACGCCAGCTTCTTCGATGTGTTCCAGCACGCCGGCGACGAAGACGTCTTCGTCGTCGCACAGGGCGTCGACGTCGACCTCGGTGGCGCGGTTCAGATAGTGGTCGATCAGGACCGGATCGTCGCCCGAGACACGCATGGCCTCATGGACGTAGCGGTCTAGCTGCTCGCGATCGTGGACGATCATCATGCCGCGGCCGCCCAGGACGTAGGAGGGGCGCAGGACGACGGGATAGCCGACTTCCTCGGCCTTCTGGGCGGCCTCTTCGGCGCTGCGGGCCAGACCGTTGGGCGGCTGTTGCAGGCCGATGGCCTGCAGCATCTGCTGGAAGCGCTCGCGGTCCTCGGCCAGGTCGATGCTGTCGACGCTGGTGCCCAGGATCGGCACGCCGTCCTCTTGCAGGGCGTGGGCCAGCTTCAGCGGGGTCTGGCCGCCGAACTGGACGACGACGCCGATCAGGTCGCCCTTGGAACGCTCGACGTCGATCAGTTCCAGCACGTCCTCGCCCGTCAGCGGCTCGAAGTAGAGGCGGTCCGAGGTGTCGTAGTCGGTCGAGACGGTCTCGGGGTTGCAGTTGACCATGATCGACTCGACGCCGATGTCCGCAAAGGCGAAGGCCGCGTGGCAGCAGCAGTAGTCGAACTCGATGCCCTGGCCGATGCGGTTGGGACCGCCGCCGAGGATGATGGCCTTCTTCTTGTCCGACGGCTCGGCCTCGCACTCGGGGACCTGGCCCAGGGCGCCGGTCTCATAGGTCGAATACATATAGGCCGTGGCCGAGGCGAACTCGGCGGCGCAGGTGTCGATGCGCTTGAAGCTGGGGCGGACCTTCAGGTGACGACGGGCGGCGCGCACCTCGGCCTCGGTCTTGCCGGTCAGGGCCGCCAGACGGGCGTCGGAGAAGCCCTTGGCCTTCAGCTTGCGGAACTCGGTCTCGGTCGCGGGCAGGCCCTGGACGCGGACGTGGCCCTCGGTGCGGATCAGGTCGGCGATCTGACGCAGGAACCAGGGCTCGTAGAAGCAGGCGCCGTTGACTTCTTCCACGGTCAGGCCGTGGCGGAAGGCCTGGGCGATGACGCGGATGCGGTCCGGCGTGGGCTCGCCCAGGGCGCGGATGACGGCGGCGCGGGCGCCCGCGTCGTCGTCGGCGTCGGCGACGCCTTCAATCTCGATCTCGTCAAAGCCGTTCAGGCCGGTTTCCAGACCGCGCAGGGCCTTTTGCATCGACTCCTGGAAGGTGCGGCCGATGGCCATGACCTCGCCGACCGACTTCATGGCCGTGGTCAGGTGGGGTTCCGAACCCGGATACTTTTCAAACGCGAAGCGCGGGATCTTGGTGACCACATAGTCGATGCTCGGCTCGAACGAGGCGGGCGTGACCTGGGTGATGTCGTTCTGCAGCTCGTCCAGGGTGTAGCCGACGGCCAGACGGGCGGCGACCTTGGCGATGGGGAAGCCGGTGGCCTTCGACGCCAGGGCCGAGGAGCGCGACACGCGCGGGTTCATCTCGATGACGACCATGCGGCCGTCGGCCGGGTTGATCGCCCACTGGACGTTGGAGCCGCCGGTCTCGACGCCGATCTCGCGCAGGACGTTGATCGAGCCGGTGCGCATCAGCTGATATTCTTTGTCGGTCAGCGTCAGGGCCGGGGCCACGGTGATGCTGTCGCCGGTGTGGACGCCCATCGGGTCCACGTTCTCGATCGAGCAGATGATGATGCAGTTGTCCGCCGTGTCGCGGACGACCTCCATCTCGTATTCCTTCCAGCCCAGCACCGACTCTTCGATCAGGACCTCGGTGGTCGGCGACAGGTCGAGACCGCGCTCCACGATCTCGTGGAACTCCTCGATGTTGTAGGCGATGCCGCCGCCGGTGCCGGCCAGGGTGAAGCTGGGGCGGATGATGGCGGGCAGGCCGACGAAGGCCAGGGCGTCGTCGGCTTCCTCGATATGGTGGATGGCGCGCGAGCGGGGGCTTTCCAGACCCAGCTTGTCCATGGCGTCGCGGAACTTCTGACGGTCCTCGGCCTTGTCGATGACCTCGGCCTTGGCGCCGATCATCTCGACCCCGTATTTCGCCAGAGCGCCCGAGGCGTTCAGGGCCAGGGCCGTGTTCAGCGCGGTCTGGCCGCCCATGGTCGGCAGGAGGGCGTCGGGGCGCTCCTTGGCGATGATCTTCTCGACGATGTCCGGGGTGATCGGCTCGATATAGGTGGCGTCGGCCACCTCCGGGTCGGTCATGATGGTGGCGGGGTTCGAGTTGACCAGGATGACCCGGTAGCCCTCGGCCTTCAGCGCCTTGCAGGCCTGGACGCCCGAATAGTCGAACTCACACGCCTGGCCGATGACGATCGGGCCGGCGCCGATGATCAGGATGGACTTGATGTCTGTGCGCTTGGGCATCGGCGTTACTCAGTTCGTCACGACCGCGCACTCCCAGCCGTCGTAATCGAGCTGGAAGGCCGCGGCCCAGGATTGCATCATGGCCGACACAGGCGAAAACGACGCCTCGTCGACCGCTATGGTCGTCTCCAGAACGGTCATGTCGTCCTGGCCCCGTGTCAGGAACCCGGCGCGGCGGGCCACCTCGTTGAGGTCGCCGTGGTCGCCGTCGCCATAGAAATAGAACAGCGTATGGCGCGGGGTGATCCCGCTGTCGCCCTGCTCGGCCAGAGCAGCGCGCACCATAGCATCCTTTTCCTCATGGCTGGTCAGCGGCGGGCTCCACGCGCGCGAAGAAACCGGACGCAGGGCGAGGCCCGCGACCGATCCGTTCAGGTTGTCGGTTAAGCGGCCCGTTTAGAGAGCCGAACCCCCGCTGGCAAGACCCGGAAAGCCTTGCAGGAGGCAAAGAAAAAGGGCGGCCCTCGCGGGCCGCCCTTCAACCTGTCTTCAGACCGGAATTACCAGGGACGGTAGTTCAGGCCGAGGAAGAAGCGACGACCGTAGGCGTCGTAGTTCGAGTAGATGGTGGTGCCCAGGATGTCGCGCTGTTCGGCGTCAAACACGTTCACCACGCCGGCGCGCAGCGTCAGGTCGTCACGGACGTTGTAGCGAACCGTGATGTCGTGACGGGTGAAGTCGCCGGTTTCCATCTGGTCGGGCAGACGCGAGTCGGCGTTGTTCACGAAGTCGCGGGCGTAAACGATGTTGGCGCTCGACTGCCAGTCGGCGGTCCAGTTGACGTTCCAGACGTCGTTCGGGCGCCAGGTCAGCGAGGACGACATGCGGACGCGCGGATAGACGCTCGTGCCGCTGATGCCGCCGGCCAGCTCATTGTAGTCGCTCGGATCGCCTTCGTTCAGGAACTGCTTCTGTTCGATCAGCCAGGAGCCGTTCAGGCGCCAGTTGAACGAACCCCAGTTGCGACCCCAGTCCGCGGTGTCCCACGAATAGATGGCGCCGAAGTCCAGGCCGCGGGTTTCGAGAGCGGCGTAGTTGAACGAACGCTCGATGAAGCCGCCGATGGCGTCACCCGACGGCGCGCCGACGCCGAACTCGATGCTCGGGCTGTTGCGGAAGATCGAGTTGCAGGCGTCCATGTTCAGTTCGGCGCCGCTGACGCAGTTGGCGGCGATGCCGGCGGCCGAAACCGAGGCGATGACCTTGTCGATGCGGATTTCATAGTAGTCCAGCGACAGGGTCAGGCCGGGCGCGAAGCGCGGCTGATAGACGGTCGAGAAGGTGAAGGATTCCGACTCTTCCGGCTCCAGGTCAGGGTTGCCGCCCGAAACGCCGGCGATGCCCGAGGTGTAGTTCGGACGGAAGTCGTCGGTGTTGGTGGCGGTGTCGCCCGCGAAGTCGAACACCAGGCCTTGTTGAGCGGCCAGGGCGGTGCAGTTCTTGATGCGGTTCGCCTTGATCTGCTGATCGTCAACGCCGGCGATCGAGGCCGTGGCGCACGGATCGACGAAGTTGTTGGCGAAGGTCTGGCCGTAGGGCGAGTAGTTTTCACCCAGGTTCGGCACGCGGACCGAGGTGTTGAAGCTGGTCTTGAACGTCAGGTCGCGGATCGGACGGTAAACCAGGTTCACGCCGTAAACATCGACGTTGCCGACGGTCGAGTAGTCGGCCCAGCGGTACGAACCGCTCAGTTCGGCATAGTCGCCCAGGAAGCTGTCGCGGAACAGGGGCAGCGAGACTTCGGTGAACAGTTCCTTCGACTCGTAGCTGACTTCCGGGAAGTCGGCGCCGGTGTTCAGGAACAGGAGACGATCGCCGGCGCTGGTGCTGCGACCGATGGCCGAGGTGGTTTCCTTGCGCCATTCGGCGCCGAAGGCGACGCCCAGGTTGCCGGCGCCCCACAGGTCCCACAGTTCGGACGAAACCGAACCGATGGCCTGATGCTGCTCGTTCATTTCCTTAACGCGGACGAAGGCGTCCACGTATTCGAGCGCTTCGGCCGACTGATTGCCCGCGCCGAAGATGTTCAGCGGGGTGCATTGGGCGATCGAGTCACGACCATATTGCGTATCGCGCAGATCGCCGCCGCGGTGTTTGTCCGCAACCGCCAAGCCTTGTGCGTCCAGCAGGGTCGAACGGCAGACCACGCCGCCCGGGGTTCCCAGAAGACCGGCCGTGTCGATCACGGCGTCGGCGGCCAGGGCCATGCGCTGGGTGTCGACGCCGCGCTCGATGTTCTCCATCTCGGCCTTGCCGTAGGTGTAGCCCAGGTCCCACGACCAGGACTTCACGAAGCCCACCGGGCCGTGGCTGCCGTCGAAGCCGACGACATAGCGCTGGATGTCGCGGGTGTTGGACTGCGAACGCTCAGGACCGAAGAAGGTGTGGCGGGCGATCGGCAGGGCCTGCGTGCCGATCAGGGCGCCGGGGGCGTCAGCGGTCGGCGGTGCGTAGATATCGACCGTGTTGGCGGCGATGGCGTCCTTCACCGTTTGCGGCAGGAAGGCGTTGTCGGCCCAGCGCAGGTCGAAGGCCGAAGTGCCCCAGATCGAATTGGTTTCGTCGGCGCCGTAGGAGCTGTTGTCCAGATCGATGTCGAAGAACGTCCGCTGACCCCGCATGAAGGTCTCTTCGGTGACGTACTTGGCCGAGGCGGTGAAGTTGATCTCGTCGGTGATGCGGAAGCTGCCGCCGACCTGATAGCGCTGGGATTCCGAAGACGGCACGCGGCTGAAGCCGGCCACTTCGCCCAGCGGCATGCCGTCGCCGCCGATGTTGTAGGGGCGGTTGATGCCGGTGTTGCCGACGCGCTCGCCGAAGTTGGCCAGGCGGGCTCCGCCGTTTTCATACCAGTAGGTCTTGCCGGGCGTGATGCCGAAGCAGTTGGCGGCATAGGTGAAGGCGCCGCCGCTGAAGCAGTTCTGGTAGGGGATGTTGGGGTTGGTCAGGTCGCTGGGGCGCTGAATATTGGCCAGGGTGGTCTGACCCCACGGCACGATATCCAGACGGTTCACGCCGTAGAAGACGTCGGCGTCCAGAACGCCGTCATACGGCGCATTGGTCGGATCGGCATCGACGCCCAGGCGGATCGGACCACGACGAATCCAGTCGATATCCATCGAGTCGACGTTGTCGATCTTTTCGTATTCGGCGTGAGCGTAGACGTTCAGGCGGTCATCGAAGAAGTTCTTGCCGATCAGGCCCGAAACGCGACGCGTGGCTTCGCCGTTGTCGTTGATCTGGCCGTAGTTGGCGTCGATCTCCAGGCCCTCGAAGTCCTTCTTGAGGATGAAGTTCAGGACGCCCGAAACGGCGTCGGCGCCATAGACCGACGAAGCGCCGCCGGTGATGATTTCGACGTTCTGGATCAGCAGGCGCGGAATGGTGTCCACGTCCACCGACAACTCGCCGCCCGACGAACCGATGTGACGGCGGCCGTCAACCAGGGTCAGGGTGCGGTTGGCGCCCAGCGCGCGCAGGTTGGCCAGGGACAGGCCGCCGGCGTTCAGGCTGGAACCGGTCGTGTCGGAGGGAACGGTCGAGTTCTGGAGGGCCGGGATGGTCGACAGGTAGTCGATCACGCTGGTTTGGCCAGTCGACAGGATTTCTTCTTGAGTGACCGTGATGATCGGGGTCGGGGCGTTGGCCGGGTCGCGACGAAGGCGCGAACCCGTGACGACGATTTCGCCCACTTCGGTGGCCACGTCGGATTGGGAAACGGGCTGCGCGGCATCGGCCGATTGGGCGAAAGCCGGAGCCGTCAGCGCGATTGCGCTCACCAACACCGTCGAACCGAGGAGGAAAGCTCTCATTACTATAATACACCTGACACAAAAAAGCCGGAAGCGGCCACACATTCCTCCAGGTGTGGCTGAAATGGGGCTGAGTTTGTCTAGTTTTGGTCGAAGTGTGGACAAATCGACGACTTGTGTCGCGTGTGGTGCAAACAAGACACATTTAAGACGATCTTGGTTTCGATATGTGGAGTTACAGTGTTATCAACACGCTGTTCTTTGAAATTTATATTTCTGTTCCAGTAACGTTGAAATTTACTCGGGACGGTCGATGGCGGCGATCCAGTCGGGCAGTTCGCCGATGCGGCTGAGGCTGACGTAGCGGGGGTGACCCTCGGGGGCGTCGGCCAGTTCGTGGGCCCAGGTGATGTGGTAGGGGATGTGGCAGGCGAAGGCGCCGGCCTCGATGGCGGGCAGGACGTCGGACTTCATCGAATTGCCGGCCATGACGGCCTCGGCCGCGCCGGTGCCGTGGCGGGCGAAGACGCGTTCATAGGTCGAGCGGTCCTTTTCGGACACGATCTCGACGGCGGCGAACAACTCGCCCAGGCCCGACGCCGCCAGCTTGCGCTCCTGATCCATCAGGTCGCCCTTGGTGATCAGGACCAGGCGATACTTCTCGGACAGGTCGGCCAGGACCTCGTCGACGCCGGGCAGGGTCTCGACCGGATGGGCCAGCATCTCGCGCCCGGCGGCCAGGATCTCGCGGATGATGTGCGGCGGGGCGGCGCCGTCGCACAGCTCCATCGCCGTCTCCAGCATCGACAGGGTGAAGCCCTTCACCCCGTAGCCATAGAGCCGCAGGTTGCGCCGCTCTACCTCCGCCAGGCGCCCCATCATCACCGGCTCGTCGGCGTGGTCGGCCAGCAGGTCCACGAACCGCTTCTGGCTGAGGCGGAAGATGGTCTCGTTGTGCCAGAGGGTGTCGTCGGCATCGAGGCCGACCGTGGTGATGGTCATGGGGGAGGCTCCAGAATCTTCGGCGGGGCTTTAGCACATTCTCCTCGTCATCCCGGAAGCGGCGAGAGCCGTTATCCGGGACCGCCAGAAGCGCCGCCCTCTGAGGGTTTGGCGGTCCCGGCTCTGCGCCTCGCGTCGCGAGGCTTCGGCCGGGATGACGGGGAGGGGAAGACGGGTGCGACATTTCGGTCTATGCGGCGAAGATGACCCAGACGGAAATCTTGCCCGACCCGCCGCACCGCATCGGATGGGCGCTCGCCGCCCTGGTGGTGGCCGGCAACATGATCGGCTCGGGTGTCTATCTGCTGCCCGCGACCCTGGCGCCGACGGGCAGTTCCAGCATCATCGGCTGGCTGATCTGCGGCCTTGGCGCTGTGACCCTGGCCCTGGTGTTCGGCGGTCTGGGGCGGATGCAGCCGGACGCCGACGGCCTGTCGGACTTCACCCGGCGCGGCATGGGCCGTTTCATCGGCTATCAGACGGGGCTGGCCTACTGGGCCGCCTGCCTGGCGGGCAATGTGGCCCTGGCGGTGGCGGGCACGGGCTACCTGGCCTTCTTCATTCCGGCGCTGAAGGAGCCGCTGTGGGCGGCGGTCAGCAACCTGGCCCTGATCTGGCTGACCTCGGCGGCCTACGCCTCGGGCGCCCGGACGGCGGCGCGGTTCGGCGCCATCACGCTCGGCCTCGGCCTGATCCCGATCGTCCTGGCCATCATCGCCGGAGCCATGGCCTTCAGCGGCGAGACCTTCATGGGCTCGTGGAGCCCCGGCGACCAGCCTCTGCTGAAGACGGTGCCGGCTTCGCTGGCCATCATCTTCTGGGCCTTCCTGGGCGTGGAGAGCGCCGCCGCCCTCTCCAGTCTGGTCAAGAACCCGTCGGTCGATGTGGGCCGGGCCTCCCTGGGCGGCGTGGCCTTGGCCTTCATCGTCTATGTGGCCGCCAGCGTGGCCGTCTTCGGCGTCATTCCGGCGGACGTCCTGGTGCATTCGACCAGCCCCTATGCCGATTTGGTGGCGCGGGTCATGGGCTCGTCGGTGGCCGGTCTGGTCGCGGCCTGCGCCGTCATCAAGGTGCTGGGCACCATCGCCGGCTGGACCATGCTGGCGGGCGAGACCTCGCGCGGCGCCGCCGAGGCCGGCTGGATGCCGCGCTGGTTCGGCGGGGCGCAGAAGGGCAAGACGCCGCTGAGCAACCCCATTCTCAACTGCGTCGTCATGAGCGTCATGGTCATCGCCAGCGCCCAGCCGACCCTGGGCCAGCAGTTCGGCGTCCTGATCGGCGTGACCTCGGTGCTGACGCTCTGTCTCTATGCCTTGTGCTCGATGACGCTGTGGAAGCTGACGACCAAGACCGGCTGGCGGGCGCTCGCCGTGGTCGGCGTGGTCTTTTCGGCCTTTGCGGTGGCGGCGGCGGCGGGCGGCTATATCCTGCCCAGCGTCGGATTCTTCGCCCTGACCAGCCTGGCCTGGGTCTGGGTGCGCAAGGGTCAGAAGGTTTAAGGCCTATAAGCTCCAAGGGCGGTTGACCCCGCCCCTGCATCTCTTTAGTCACGCCGCCGTTTGTCTGCCCGTATTCATTGTTAGGAGCCTGCGCCATGACGACCCAGATTCTGTCCGGCGCCACTGGCGTCCTCGCGCTCGCTGACGGCACCATCCTGCAGGGTATCGGCGTCGGCGCCGTCGGCACGGCCCTCGGCGAGGTGGTCTTCAACACCGCCATGACGGGCTATCAGGAAATCCTGACCGACCCCTCCTACATGAGCCAGATCCTGGCCTTCACCTTCCCGCACGTCGGCAATGTCGGCGTCAACGTCGAGGACGTGGAGCAGATCGGCGACGGCTCGGGCACCTCGGCGCGCGGCGCCATCTTCCGCGACGTCCCCACCGATCCGGCCAACTGGCGCTCGGGTGGCGACCTCGACGCCTGGATGAAGCGCCGCGGCGTGGTCGGCCTGTCGGGCGTGGACACCCGCGCCCTGACCAAGATCATCCGCGACAAGGGCGCGCCCCACGCCGTCATCGCTCACCACCCGGACGGCCAGTTCGACCTGGAGGCCCTGGTGGCCCAGGCCAAGGCCTGGACCGGCCTGGTCGGCCTGGATCTGGCCAAGGACGCCTCGACCCTGCAGGCCTTCGACTGGAACGAGGGCGTGTGGGAATGGCCCGCCGGCTATCCGCGCGTGGAAGCGACCGACAAGAATGTCGTGGTCGTGGACTATGGCGTGAAGCGCAACATCCTGCGCGCCCTGGCCTCGACGGGCGCCAAGATCACCGTGGTTCCGGCCACCACCTCGGCCGAGGACATCCTGGCCCGCAATCCAGATGGCGTGGTCCTGTCGAACGGTCCGGGCGATCCGGCCGCGACGGGCGAATACGCCGTCCCCGAGATCAAGAAGCTGGTCGCCAGCGGCAAGCCCCTGATGGGCATCTGCCTGGGCCACCAGATGCTGGCCATCGCCTTGGGCGCACAGACGGTCAAGATGGAGCAGGGCCACCACGGCGCCAACCATCCGGTCAAGGATCTGACGACCGGCAAGGTCGAGATCGTGTCGATGAACCACGGCTTCACCGTGGACCGCGACAGCCTGCCCGACGCTGTGGTCGAAACCCACGTCAGCCTGTTCGACGGCACCAACTGCGGCATCGCGGTCAAGGACAAGCCGATCTTCAGCGTCCAGCACCACCCCGAGGCCTCGCCGGGGCCGACCGACAGCCTCTATCTGTTCAACCGCTTCGCCGAGTCGATGAGGGCCTAAATGTCAGGACCGGCGGCGAAGTCAGTCTATCTGGGCTGGGTCGCTGACGCGATCACGGGGAAGCGGGGCGTCGCCTCGACCGCGGCCAGGGCGCCGGGCGATCTGATCCTGGGCTACGCCACCGGCTATGACGTCGCCGACGTGGCCCCCTTCGTGCGGTCCCTGCGCGCGGTCTGGGACGGACCTCTGGTCCTGGTGGTGGATCAGGACCCGGCCATGCTGGCCTTCCTGGCGGACCATGACGTCGAGGGCGTGGCGCCGCGTCCGGTCGCCGCCGGGGCCTGGGCGCCCCATCCCGTCATGGCCCGTTTCGCCGCCTTCGACGCCCTGATGGCCGAGCGCCCCTGGGCGCGGCACGTCCTGATGACCGACGTCCGCGACGTGGTCTTCCAGGCCGATCCCTTCTTCCCCGCGCCGCAGGGCTCTGAGTTCTTTTCGGAATACGACGAGGGGACGCTGGCCGATCACGCCTTCAACATGAAGTATCTGCGCGGCGTCGGCGGCGAGGACATCGCCCGCGCCCTGTCCGGCAAGCCGTGCGTCTGTGTCGGCACCGTGGTCGGCGCACGCGACGCCATGATGCGCTTCTGTCGGACGCTGTTGATGCTGGCGGCCATTCCCCGGTCCGAGATCGGGGGGGCGTTCGGCGCCGATCAGGCGGCCTGCAACATCGCGCTTCACCTCGGCATGATCGAGGGCGAGGTGAAGGCCAACTACGGTCGGGTGGCCACGCTGGGCCTGACGCCCGGACAGCAGCTGACGGTCGCGGATGGACGCATCGTCAATCCCGACGGCGGCGTCAGCGCCATCGTCCATCAGCATGACCGCCATCCCCATCTGCTGGAAGCGGCCTATGCGCGATGGGGCGACGGGCTGGAACGACGCGAGCGCGTGCGACCCCAGAGCGCGGCTCAGCGCCGGCGCAAGCTGAAGGACTCGGTTCTGCGTCGTCTGCCCGAACTGCGTTAGGGCAGGGGCGCCAGTCGGTGACGCAGTTCGCAGGCTTTTCTGACCGCCGCCGGCGCCGCTGAAATCCAGTAGGCCGCGTCCTCCGCCCGGTGCGCCTGGCGTCTTTCCTGTCCCCGGCGACGACGCGCGGCGGCGTTGTCCAGCAGGCGGGCGTGCAGGGCGCGCGGCGTCAGGAAGGGAATGGCGGGGGAGCCGGGGACGGCGACGGCGTCGGGGCCTTGGGGCTCCACCGCCGGGCGGGCGATGGCGATGAACATTCGAGACTTCCGTAAAAGCGAATCAATCCACAGGCTGTGGATAATGCGGTTGTCGCGCGGCATTTCGTTCGCATTCGGACGATGAAGGGGCTGCGACGGCCTTCTTGGTTAATGAAGGCCTAACGCCGTTTTTTAGCGACGGTCCTTTTCCATCTGTCATCGATCGCGCCTAAGGTGGTCGGCCTTGGAGGATGCTCATGAGTTTCAGCCTGATGCGGACGGTCGCGGCCGTTGCGAGCGCCGGCCTGCTGTTGTCGGCCTGCGCCAGCGGGGCGCGCAGCGATTTCGGCCTGAACGAGCGCGAGGCGGCCTCGCCCGTGGGCTTCCCCAATGTCCGCTTCTCGGTTGAGGACGAGGCGGAGGCGCAGCAGATCGAGGCGCAACTGGCCGAGGGCGTTCCGAAGGGGCAGGACGGCCATTTCGACCTGATCGCCCTGTCCGGCGGCGGGGCCAACGGGGCCTTCACCGCCGGCCTGATCAACGGCTGGACCGCCAGCGGCAAGCGGCCGGATTTCGAGGTGGTGACGGGGGTGTCCACCGGCGCACTGGCTGCGCCCTTCGTCTTCCTCGGCCCGCGCTGGGACGGGCGGCTGAAGGAGGCCTATACCGGCGGTCAGGCGACGGGCCTGCTGAGAAGTCGCGGCCTGAAGGCCTTGGTCGGGTCGGGCGTGTTC
The DNA here is from genome assembly GCF_051353055.1 of Brevundimonas sp. CEF1. Lineage (NCBI taxonomy): Bacteria > Pseudomonadati > Pseudomonadota > Alphaproteobacteria > Caulobacterales > Caulobacteraceae > Brevundimonas > Brevundimonas sp. CEF1. The sequence goes on along the minus strand of NZ_CP195593.1, from coordinate 2,713,772 downwards.
AGCGGCGAGCCGCTGCGCCAACTGGTCGAGAACAATGTCGACGAGGCCATGCTGGCCGAGATCGCCGCCGAGCACGCCAAGGGGCGGCTGCTGCTGGTCGCCACTACGGATCTGGACGCCCAGCGCGGCGTCATCTGGAACATGGGCGCCATCGCCCAGCGCGGCGGACCCGAGGCCTTGTCCCTGTTCCGCGACGTGCTGATCGCCTCGGCCAGCATTCCCGGCGCCTTTCCTCCCGTCATGATCCGCTCGCAGGGACAGGACGGGATCTTTGAAGAAATGCACGTCGACGGCGGGGTGATGAACCCCTTTGTCGCCCTGCCGCAGATCATGTGGAGCTGGGACGACGTCGCCGGGGTGTTCCAGGGCGCGCGTCTGCACGTCGTGGTCAACGGCAAGGATGCGCCGCGCTTCGCCGTCACCCGCGATGCGGCCATCCCGGTTCTGACCCGCAGCCTGGACGCGGCCCTGAACGGACAGTTGCGCGCCACCATCGCCGCCAACCGCGCCTTTGCGACCCGTAATGGTCTTGAGTTCCACGTCGCCGCCATCCCCGAGGACTATGACGGGGCCGACAGCCTGGACTTCAATCAGGCCTCGATGCAGGCCGTCTATGATCTGGGCGAGGCCCTGGGGCGCACCGGCGAGGCGTGGAAGTAGGGCCGCGTCCGCAAGCGATGCGGTTCTCCTCGATCTTCACAGGCTGTGGAAAACAGAACCGGGGATGGCCATGTCTGACGATGCGGCGGCCCTTCCCCCCATCGCCGCGTCGGAGTGTCTGAGATCGTGCGTTTCGACGATCGTTTCCTTGAAGAACTGAAGGCCCGCCTTCGCCCGTCCGACGTGATCGGGCGGACGGTCAAGCTCAAGCGTCAGGGCCGCGAGTATGTGGGCCTGAGCCCCTTCTCGAAGGAGCGGTCGCCCAGCTTCTTCGTCAACGACGACAAGGGCTTCTTCCACGACTTCAGTTCCGGCAAGCACGGCGACATCATCAGCTTCCTGCAGGAGACCGAGCGGCTCAGCTTCGTCGAGGCGGTGCAGAGGCTGGCGGGCGAGGCGGGGATGCAGCTGCCCGCCGAGGACCCGCAGTCGGCCGAGCGCGAGGCCAAGAAGCAGGGCCTGACCGACTGGATGGACCTGGCCCAGAAGTGGTTCGCCGCCAACCTGCGTCGCTCGGTCGGCAAGGCGGCGCGCGAATATCTGGAAAAGCGCGGCCTGCCCGAGGACCAGTGGGAGCGTTTCGGTCTGGGCTATGCGCCCAACGACCGCGAGGGGTTGAAGGCGGCGCTGCTCCAGCGCGGGGCCAAGCCCGGCGATCTGGTCGAGGCCGGGATGCTGATCTCGCCGGAAAGCGGCGGCGCCCCCTATGACCGCTTCCGCGACCGGCTGATGTTCCCCATTCTGGACGCGCGCGGGCGTATCGTCAGCTTCGGCGGGCGGGCCATGAACCCCGATGACCGGGCCAAGTATCTGAACGGGCCGGAAAGCCCGCTGTTTCACAAGGGCGCCACCCTCTACGGCCTGCCCGAGGCGCGCCGCATCTTGGGGGCCGAGAGCCGGGGCGAGCAGGGCATCATCGTCGTCGAAGGCTATATGGACGTCATCGCCTGCCAGCGGGCGGGCCTGCCGGCCGTGGCGCCCATGGGCACGGCCCTGACCGAGGAGCAGATGGAGCGGCTGTGGCGGGTCTCGTCCGAGCCGGTGCTTTGTTTCGACGGCGACGCGGCGGGGCTGCGGGCCGCCTATCGCTCGATCGAGCGGTCGCTGCCCCTGCTGAAATCGGGGCGGTCCTTCCGCTTCGCTCTACTGGACGCGGGTCAGGACCCGGATGACATCCTGCGCGACAAGGGGGCGCCGGCCCTGCGCCACGCCCTGAGCGAGACCCGGCCCTTCATCGAGGTCCTGTTCCGCCGCGAGGCCGAGGCCGAGCCGCTGGACACGCCCGAGCGCAAGGCCGGGCTGAAGGGGCGGCTGCGTCAGGCGGCCAGCGCCATTCAGGACAAGGATCTGGCCGAGCAGTATCGGCGCGACCTGTTCGAGCGTTTCGACGCCCTGTTTCCGCGTCAGCAGCAGCAGGCTTTCCAGCAGGGCGGAGGACGCCCCGGTGCAGGGGGCGGTCCCGGCGGGCGCTGGCGCGGTCCGCCGCCCAAGCTGGGTCAGACGGCCGAGGGCGCCCAGGCCATGCAGGCCCTGTTCCGGTCCATCGAGCCAGTGGCGGCCGCCCTGGCCCACGGCGCGGTCGATGATCCCGAGCGGATGGACGACCATCTGGAGGCCATCGCCCGCCATGGATTCGGCGATCCGGCCCTGGACGGCCTGGCTCAGGAACTGGTGCGGCTACGGTTTTCCGGTCGGAGCCTTGACTCTGCCGCGATCCGACGCCATCTGGCCCACTCGGGTCATGATGCCTTGATGCACGAGGTCGAGAAGGCGGCGGCAAAGTCCGGCGCGCCATTCCTGGCTGCAGACAAGCCCCTCGGCGAGGCGAGGATCCGGTGGTCGCAGGCGTTCGACGCTCTGACCCGCGTAGCGGCGTTGGAGCAGGCGCTGGCGTCAGCAAAGTCGGGCGCCCATCAGGCGTTCGACAACTCGGCCTTCACCCTGGTGAAAGCCGAGCGCGATGCATTGCGACGGGCCATCAAGACCGGAACGATTTGGGAAGACGCGGCTTCTTCGTAACCAACGAAGTCGTCGGGCGTTGTATTTTCGCCGCAGGGGACTGATCACCCCCGAGCGGTCGTGGAGACAGACTGAATGAGCGCGCAGACCGAGACGCAGGACACTGAAGCCAATACCGACGGGCCCCTGCTCGATCTGACGGACGCCGGCGTCAAGAAGTTCATCAAGCAGGCCAAGGCGCGTGGCTATGTCACGATGGAGGAGCTGAACAAGGTCCTGCCGTCCGAGGAAGTGACCCCGGACGCCATCGAAGACACCCTGGCCATGCTGTCGGAAATGGGCGTCAACGTCGTCGAGGCCGAGGAAGACGCCGCGGAATCGACCGGCACCGACGTCGCCGCCACGGCCGAGACGGCGGTCGCCGAGACTCCGGCCAAGTCCGCCTATGACCGCACCGACGACCCCGTGCGCATGTATCTGCGCGAAATGGGTTCGGTCGAACTGCTGAGCCGCGAGGGCGAAATCGCCATCGCCAAGCGGATCGAAGCCGGCCGCGACGCCATGATCTCGGGTCTGTGCGAAAGCGCCCTGACCTTCGAGGCCATCATGGTCTGGCGCGAGGAACTGGCCAACAACCGCATCCTGCTGCGTGAAGTGATCGACCTGGACGCCACCTACGGCATCCTCAACCCCTCGTCCCTGCCGCACAACCAGCCCGCGCCCGGTCAGCCGACCGGCGAGGCGGACGGCGACGGCGACAAGCCGGAAGGCGAGGATGAGGACGAGGACGACTTCGACGACGGCGGCGGCATGTCGATCTCGGCTCTGGAAGCCGAACTGCGCGACGGCGTCATGGAAGTCCTGGACGCCATCGCGGCCGACTTCGGCGGCTTCCGCAAGCTGCAGGACAAGCTGGTCGAGGCGCGCCTGAAGGGCGAGGTCCTGAACGCCAAGGACCACAAGGCCTATGAGACGCTGACGAAGACGATCTCGGATCGTCTGAAGACGATGAAGCTGAACAACAACCGCATCGAGGCCCTGGTTGAGCAGCTCTACGCCATCAACAAGCGTCTGATCGGTCTGGAAGGCCGTCTGCTGCGTCTGGCCGACAGCTACGGCATTTCGCGTCCCGAGTTCCTGAAGTCCTACTTCGGCTCGGAGCTGGACCCGAACTGGGCCGACCGCGTCAAGGAAATGGGCGTGCGCTGGACCAAGTTCAGCGACAATGAAGCCGCCCAGATCGCCAAGATCCGCGCCGACGTCGCCGCCGTGGCCACCGAGGCCGGCCTGCCGATCGACGACTATCGCCGCATCGTCCAGACGGTCCAGAAGGGCGAGCGCGAAGCCCGCCAGGCCAAGAAGGAAATGGTCGAGGCCAACCTGCGCCTCGTCATCTCGATCGCCAAGAAATACACCAACCGCGGCCTGCAGTTCCTGGACCTGATCCAGGAGGGCAACATCGGTCTGATGAAGGCGGTCGACAAGTTCGAGTACCGTCGCGGCTACAAGTTCTCGACCTACGCCACCTGGTGGATCCGTCAGGCCATCACCCGCTCGATCGCCGACCAGGCGCGGACCATCCGCATCCCGGTGCACATGATCGAGACGATCAACAAGATCGTCCGCACCAGCCGCCAGATGCTGCACGAGATCGGCCGCGAGCCGACCCCGGAAGAACTGGCCGAAAAGCTGGCCATGCCGCTGGAGAAGGTGCGCAAGGTCCTGAAGATCGCCAAGGAGCCGATCTCGCTGGAAACCCCCATCGGCGACGAGGAAGACAGCCACCTGGGCGACTTCATCGAGGACAAGAACGCCGTCCTGCCGATCGACGCTGCGATCCAGTCGAACCTTCGCGAAACCACGACCCGCGTCCTGGCCTCGCTGACCCCGCGTGAGGAACGCGTCCTGCGGATGCGCTTCGGCATCGGCATGAACACCGACCACACCCTGGAAGAAGTCGGCCAGCAGTTCAGCGTGACCCGCGAACGCATCCGTCAGATCGAGGCCAAGGCCCTGCGCAAGCTGAAGCACCCCTCGCGGTCGCGCAAGCTGCGGAGCTTCCTGGACAGCTGATCGGTTCGATCATCAGAAGATCAACGCCGGCGGGGTTTCGACCTCGCCGGCGTTTTTCGTTCTGCGTCAGACGTTCAGGGGATGATCAGGGAGGCGTCCGTCTTCACCCGGTCCAGGGCGATCAGGGAGCGGAAGCGGTTGACGCTGTCGTTCTCCTCGAACAGCCGCTGCGTCAGCGCCTGATAGGCCGTCATGTCGGTGGTGACGACGATCAGGATGAAGCTGGTGCCGCCGGTGACGTAGTAGCACTGCTGCACCTCCGGCTCGCTCTGGAAGCGCATCTTGGCGGTCTGGACCGTCTCGGCCCGCTCGTCCTGCAGATAGACCTCGACGATGGCGGTGATGGTCAGGGGCAGGGCCTTGGGGTCCACCAGGGCGACATTGCCGCGAATGACGCCGCTGGCCTCCATGGCCGCGATGCGTCGCTGGACGGCGGCGGCGGACAGGTTGACGGCTTCGGCGATGGTGCGTTGGGGCGTCCGGGCGTCGCGCTGCACGATGCGCAGGATGGCGCGATCAAAGCGGTCCAGCGGGCGTTGTGGAGAAGCGGATCGTGCGGCCATCGGCGGTCTTTTTGCGCGAGTTTTTGTTGCGTTTGGGCCTGTGATCGAGAGGAAACGCCCCGTCCGCCCCTTGGTATAGCTCGCCGCCGAACCAAGCGGGAACTGAAATGACGACGGACATCATCGGGCAGGGACGCAGCAACCGGACGGCGGTCGGCGTGGCCTGCGGGGTCGGGGCGGGCGCCCTGTGGGGCCTGGTCTTCCTGGCGCCGGAACTGGCGCGGGCCTTCAATCCCCTGCAACTGACGGTGGGGCGATACCTCGCCTATGGCCTGATCGCCGGCCTGTTGCTGGCGCCGCGCTGGAAGGCGGTGACGGCGCGGATCGACCGGCGCGACTGGCTGAACCTGTTCTGGCTCGCCCTCACCGGCAACACCCTCTACTACATCCTGCTGTCGGCGGCGGTGCAGACGGGCGGCATCGCCATGACCTCCCTGGTGATCGGCTTCCTGCCGGTGGCGGTGACGATCATCGGCAGTCGCGACCAGGGCGCCGTGCCGCTGCGGCGGCTGCATCTGCCGCTTCTGCTCTGTGTCGGCGGGGCCGTCTGCATCGGCTGGCAGGCCTTGGCCGCCCCGGCCGAGACCTCGCACATGGCGCGCTTCACCGGCTTCGCCTGCGCGGTCGGCGCCCTGGCTTCCTGGACCTTCTTCGCCGTTCGAAATGCGCGGCGGCTTCGCGACCTGGAGGCGGTGTCGGCCCATGACTGGAGCCTGCTGACCGGGGTTGTCACCGGGGCGCAGAGCCTGCTGCTGCTGCCGGTCGCCCTGCTGATCGCCGCCGGGGCGCAGCACGAGGCCGGGGACTGGATGCGGCTGGCGGGGGTTTCGGTCGGGGTGGCCGTCCTGGCCTCGATCGTCGGCAATAATCTGTGGAATCGGATGAGCCGGCTGCTGCCGCTGACCCTGGTCGGCCAGATGATCCTGTTCGAGACCCTGTTCGCCCTGATCTACGGCTTCGCCTGGGAGCAGCGCCTGCCGACGATGATGGAGGCGCTGGCCTTCGTCCTGGTGGTGCTCAGCGTCGCGACCTGCCTGAGGGCCCATCGCGCCCGACCGGGCGTCGCGCACGAAGGCGCATAGAAGGGTCGGGGCCGGCGGCGTGGCCGGCCCCGACGCTTTGGGATCAGTTCTGGAAGATGGTCTCGAAGCCGCCCCACATCATGCGCTTGCCGTCGAAGGGCATGTCCATGTCGGCCATGGCGGGGTCTTCCTGCATCTTGGCCCAGGCGTCGTCGGCGGTCTTCTTGTCGGGCCAGACCAGCCAGGAGAAGACCACGGCCTCGCCGTCCTCAAGCTTGACGGCCATGGGGAAGCTGGTGAGCTTGCCGTCGGGCACGTCCACGCCCCAGTTCTCGATCTGGGCGGTGGCGCCATAGCCCTGGAACAGGGGCCAGGATTTGCGCGCGGACTCGATGTAACGCTCCTTGTTCTCGGTCTTCACGGGGGTCAGGAAGCCGGTGATGTAGGCCATTTTGGTGTCTCCTTCGGAGGTTGGCCCCTAACGCTCGCCGCGCGGCGGCTCGCTGCTTGAGGGGCAGGGGGGCAGATAGTCGGGGCAGGCGCAGGCTTAGGCTTGGTGGAAAGCGACAACTCATTCAGGCCGCGTCGGGTCGAGAAGGCGGAGCCTTCTGACCGCGGCCCTCTAGGATGCTTTGGCCGCCGCATCTGCTGCGGCGTCCAAAGCGGCGATGTCGATCTTGTGCATGGTCATCATGGCCTCGAAGGCGGCCTTGGCGCGGGCGGGGTTGGGGTCGTCGTAGAAGGCCATCAGGCGGCGCGGGGTGATCTGCCAGTTCACGCCCCAGCGGTCCTTGCACCAGCCGCATGCGCTTTCGGCCCCGCCGTTGCCGACGATGGCGTCCCACAGGCGGTCGGTCTCGGCCTGATCATCGGTCATGATCATGAAGGAGACGGCCTCGGTGTGGGGAAAGATCGGGCCGCCGTTCAGGCCGACATAGCGCCGCCCGGCCAGGGTGAACTCGACCACCAGCTCGGCCCCTTCGGGGCTGGAGGGGTTGTCGGCGGGGCTGGCCACGACGCGGTCCACATGACTGTCGGGCAGGCCCAGCGAGACGTAGAATTCAGCAGCCTTCCTGGCCTGACCCAGGTCGTACCAGAGGCAGGGAATGATCTTGTCGGTCATGACGTCCTCTCCTGTGCAGCCAGACGTTCGGCCACCTCGCCCAGTTGATCGGCCGCCGCGCCCCAGCCCGGCTCGAAGCCCATCTGGGCGTGGGTCTGCATGGCCTTGTCGTCCCAGTGGCGGGCGCGGGCGGTGTAGCGGGTGCCGTCGCCTTCGGGTTCGAACGTATCGATGCGCACGAAGTTCATCTCGCCCGGCTGCGGGAGCCAGCCCTCGGTCATGGCGCCGGTGGTGACGATGCGGCGGCCCGGCTCGACCTCCAGCACCACGCCGCGATATTCGTGCCGCTCGCCCTCGGGCGACTGCATGACGATGTCGGCGCGCCCGCCGGGGCGCAGGTCATAGTCGACCTGGGGCGTGGTCCAGGGTCGGGGCGTGAACCACTCGGTTCCGTGCTGGGTGAAGGCCTTCCAGACAGTTTCGGGCGAGGCCTTGAAGACGCGGCTGACGCTCAGTTCAAACAGGTCGGCCATGATCAGCCGCCCCCGACCTGGGCGGCGAAGGCTTCGGGGCCCTCGGCGGCGGCTTCGGGGTCCATCCACATGACTTCCCAGATGTGGCCGTCCGGGTCGGCGTAGCTGCGACCGTACATGAAGCCGTAGTCCTGCTTGGTGTTGGGGTCGGCCTGACCGCCGGCCTGGGCGGCGCGGTCGATCGCCGCATCCACGGCCTCGCGGCTGTCTTCCGAGACGCAGATCAGCACCTGGGCCGTCTTGTGCGCGTCGGGAATGGCGCGGTCGGTGAAGCTGGCGAACTTCTCATGGGTCAGCAGCATGGCGTGGATGGTGTCCGAGAAGACCATGCAGGCGGCCGTGTCGTCCGAGAACATGGGGTTCTTCGCGGCGCCTACGGCCTCGTAGAAGGCGACGGAGCGCGGCAGGTCGGTGACAGGCAGATTGACGAAGATGAGCTTGTTCATTTGGCGATCCTCCCTGATCTGGCGTAACGGTGTCCTATCGTGTTATGTTAGTCAACCATGAAGTTAGAAAAAGTAACTAACGAGTCCGCCGGCCGTTCCCGCCGCTATCACGACGCCTGCGGCGCCGCCCACGGACTCGACCTTGTCGGCGAGCGCTGGGCCTTGCTGGTGATACGAGAACTCATGATGGGGCCGCGGCGTTTCAGCGACCTGCGCAAGGACCTGTGCGGCCTGTCGGCCAATGTCCTGACGCAGCGGCTGGAGGGGCTGGAGGCCTCGGGCATCGTCCGCAAGCGCAAGCTGCCGCCGCCCGCCTCGGTCCAGGTCTATGAGCTGACCGACTGGGGCTATGAGATCAAGCCGGTCTTCATGGTTTTGGGCCGCTGGGCCGCGCGCTCGCCCCAGCACGACCCGACCCTGCCGATCAGCGCCGTGTCGATCATGCAGTCGTTCGAGACCATGTTCGATCCGGCGAGGGCCGAGGGCGCGGTCATGCGCCTGGGCTTCGCCCTGGATGAGGACCGCATGGTGGTCAGCGTGGCCGACGGGCGGATCGAGACGCGGCGCGGCGAGGTCGAGGACGGCGAGGTGATCGTGCGCGCTTCGCCGCCGATCGTGGCCACCGCCGTCTATGGCAAGGTTCCGCTGGCGGCGCTGGAAGCCGAGGGGGCGATGAGTCTTGAGGGCAAGCGCGAGGTGTTCGCCCGCTTCATCGACTTCTTCCACCTGCCGGAGAAGGCGGGGTGAAGCGGTTTCTTCGCCGTCATCCTCGGGCTTGACCCGAGGATCGGGTTCTCCGTCTGCTCAATATCAACAGGACGAGCGCGCCCCCACGCTCGATCCTCGGGTCAAGCCCGAGGATGACGGAGGGAAGGGGTGTGGCTCTAGACCAGTATGTCCAGCAGCGTCCCCGTCATCTCGTCCGCCGTCCGCGCCGCGGCGGCGTTGGCGGAGAAGTCCTGCTTGGCGCGGATCTGCTCGACGGCCTCGACGGCCAGATTGTCCAGCGCGCCCGTGGCCGTACGTCGGGCGCTGGCCTCGAAGCGGTTGACGGCGTTCTGCATTCCGGCGGCGGCGGTGGTCAGCGGCGGGATCGTCATGAGCGGTCTCCGGGCGGAAAATGGACTCGGCTGAGCCTCAGGATCGTGGCTTTGCGGTCAATGGCGCCTGAACAAGCGTGGTGAACGGCGGTCTTTTTGCGGAAATCCGCCGCATCGGGGCCGTTATTGGTGTATAGAGAGCGCCTCCTCATCGCCCGGCCGGCTGTTCGCCTTGGCCGGGCGCGGTCGTTTTACGGCCGCCATGCTCTTTTTCAGGTCGTATATGCCCTTTCCCGCGATCCACCCCGCGCTAGACCGCGCCCTCGCCAACAAGGGCTATGCCGAGCCCACCCCCGTCCAGGCGGCGGTTCTGGAAGGCCACGGCGAGGCCGACATGCTGGTCTCGGCCCAGACCGGTTCGGGCAAGACGGTGGCCTTCGGTCTGGCGGCGGCTTCGTCCCTGCTGGGCGCTGACGAAACCTTCGGTCCCGCCGACGCCCCGCTGATGCTGGCTATCGCGCCGACGCGCGAACTGGCGCTGCAGGTCTCGGCCGAGTTGGAATGGCTGTACGGCGAGTCCAAGGCCAAGATCACCACCTGCGTCGGCGGTATGGACGCCCGTAAGGAAGCGCGCGCGCTCAACTACGGCATCCACATCGTGGTCGGCACGCCCGGCCGCCTGAAGGACCACATCGACCGCGGCAACCTGGACCTGTCGGCCCTGAAGGTGCTGGTGCTCGACGAGGCCGATGAGATGCTCGACATGGGCTTCCGCGAGGACCTGGAATACATCCTGGAGCAGTCGCCGGCCGAGCGTCGCACCCTGCTGTTCTCGGCCACCATCGCCCGCGACATCGCCATGATGGCCAAGCGCTATCAGCGCGACGCCGTGCGCATCGACACCGTCGACCGCAGCCAGCCGCACAGCGACATCGAATATCGCGCCCTGCGCATCGCCCCGAACGAGATCGAGCACGCCGTCGTCAACGTGCTGCGCTTCTATGAGGCGCCGGGCGCCCTGGTCTTCTGCTCGACGCGCGACAGCGTGCGTCACCTGCAGTCGTCGCTGCTGGAGCGCGGTTTCGCGACCGTGGCCCTCTCGGGTGAAATGGGTCAGCGCGAACGCACCGACGCGCTTCAGGCTCTGCGTGACGGCCGCGCCCGCGTCTGCGTCGCTACCGACGTGGCCGCGCGCGGTCTGGACCTGCCGGACCTGGGCCTGGTGATCCATGCCGAACTGCCGATCAACAAGGCGACCATGCTGCACCGTTCGGGCCGCACCGGCCGCGCGGGCAAGAAGGGCACCTCCATCCTGCTGGTGCCGAGCAGCCGTCGCCGCAAGGCCGAGATGCTGCTGGGCTCGGCGGGCGTCGAGGCGACCTGGGCCGGCGCTCCGACCGCCGACGAAATCCTGGCCAAGGACGAGCAGCGCCTGCTGGCCGCCCCGGTCTTCGCCGAGGAAGGCGCCGAGGACGACGCCGGCCTGATCGCCAAGCTGGTCGCTGAGCGCACGCCGGAAGACCTGGCCCGCGCCCTGCTGGTCCTGCTGCGCAAGGATCTGCCGGCTCCCGAGGACCTGGTCGATCCGGGCCAGGGCCCGCAGCGCAAGCCGCGTGGCGAGAGCGGCGACGCCTTCGCCGCCGGGGCCTCGCCCTTCGAGCGTCTGCAGCCGGACCAGGTGTCCTGGTTCCGCATGGACATCGGCCGTAACCGCAACGCCGATCCCAAGTGGCTGATCCCGATGATCTGCCGCATCGGCGGCATCACCAAGCAGCAGATCGGTTCGATCAAGACCTTCCCCGAAGAGACCCGCTTCGAGATCGCCAACACCCACGTCGAGGCCTTCCGGAAGCTGGCGGCCATGAACACCAATGAGGCGAACATCACGCCCTCGGAGGCCCCGCATTCGGGCATGTTCAAGGGCGGCGCGCGCAACCGCCGCGACGAAGGCGGCGAGCGTCCCTACGCCAAGAAGCCCTTCCGTCGCGACGAGAGCGGCGAGGGCGAGCGCCCGCCGTTCAAGAAGAAGCCGTGGCAGCCGCGCGAGGGCGAAGGCGGCGGCGAACGCCCGGCCTTCAACAAGAAGCCCTATGCTCCGCGCGCCGAGGGCGAACGCGCTGAGCGTCCCGAAGGCGGCTTCGCCAAGGGCCCCGGCGCCAAGAAGCCGTTCAAGCCCAAGTCGGACTTCAAGGCCGGCGGCAAGCCGGGCTTCAAGCCGGCCGGCAAGCCGTTCAACAAGGCCGGCAAGCCTGGCAAGCGTTTCGACTAACCAATGATCGCTGACTTGCCCCCGGTTCGATCCGGGGGCAGGCTGCGGCCATGACCGCACGCGATCCACAAACTGGCCGCGACCCCGGCCCTGGCGCAGGGGGGCGATACGCCTCGTTCGAGGCCTTCTACCCCTATTACATCCACGAGCATTCCAACCGGACCTGCCGCCGCATCCACGTGGTCGGCACGGGGCTGGTGATCGCCGCCTTCGGGGCCTTCTGCGTCACGCTGAACCCCTGGTGGCTGCTGGCCATGCCCCTGGTCGGCTACGGCTTCGCCTGGGTCGGGCATTTCTTCTTCGAGAAGAACCGGCCGGCGACCTTCAAATACCCGCTGTGGAGCCTGAGGGGCGACTTCCGGTTGTTCTTCGAGACGGTCAGCGGAAAGCGGAAGTTCTGATCGGACCTGACCCTTGCCGTCATCCTCGGGCTTGACCCGAGGATCGAGCGCTGGGACGCCGTGGACCTCTCGCAATTGTCGCGCGGGCGGATAACCCGATCCTCGGGTCAAGCCCGAGGATGACGGCGGGAGGTGGCGAGGCTCGCAAGTTTCCGCTCAAACAAAAAGGCGACCGGATCGCTCCGGTCGCCTTTTTTGTCGGGGAGCGTTGTCGCTCTTAGTTCGAGGCCGTTTCCCAGGCCGGGGGGCAGCCCTGGAAGTCGCCGGCGTCGGCGATGGTCAGGGTCTTCATGTTCAGGCTCATGGCCTGACGCATCGAGCCGCGGCCGTGGCCGGTGTAGAGGTCGATCTTGGCGCCCTTGATCGCGCCGCCGGTGTCCGAGGCGTACCAGTAGCCGTCGTGGACGCCGCCGTCGGCCAGGCGCATGCCGACCGTCTCACGGATGAAGAGCTTGGTGCGGCGCGGGATGACGCGGGGGTCGACAGCGACCGTGCGCATGGCGATCGGACGGCAACCGAGCGAGTCGTTGCCCGTCGCGCCGCCGCCGCCTGCATGATAGAGCCGGGCCGAGGCGCGCCAGTCGGGATCGCCCGCCATCAACTCGGCCTGTTCGGCGGAGAGGGCGGACGCATCGACGGAACTTTCAGCCGCCGCGGCGGTTTCCATTGCAGCCGTTTCGATCGCGACAACGGCTTCATAAGGTTGAGGCTCTCCGGAACCGGAGAAGGCCATAGCCCAGAACATGGCAAGCGCAGCGGCTGTGTTCAGCATCGAACAGACTCAGGAAGCACCGGTCCCGACACGATCCGGCGACGGGTTTTTGACCGTCAATTGTGGCCAAAACGTGTCGCTTGAGATCAGCGGCCGGGCTGAAACACGATCATCGTTCGACTAGTCCACAGGGTGGTGAGCATATCGCGCAAATGTCACAGCATATGTGGCAGCAACGAAATCAGTATTGGTGGTCAATGTCTTCTATACTGTTTGGATCAGCTGTCTGGTTAACACCTAAGTCTGGTCGTGTAACACTTTATTGCGAAGAAAGTCTGCGACTTGGCTCAAGATAACGGCGGCGTGATCGCGCGGCCACGCCGCATGCACGACGGCTGGAGGCGGGGCCGGTAATGGGATAAGCGGTCGTTTCCTCACGAATTTTCCCGCCGGTGTTCCCCGATGAAGCGTCAAGTCAAACGCCTGATGATCTCCGCCGCCGCCCTGATGCTGGTCGCGGCCCCCGCCGTTCATGTGGACGCCTGGGGCAATACCGGCCACCGTCTGATCGGCGTCGCGGCCATGCGCGGTCTCAGCGACGACCTGCCGGCCTTCCTGCGCACGCCGGGCGCCATTGCTGATGTGGGCGAACTGGCGCGCGAGCCGGATCGCTGGAAGGGCGGCGGCCAGCCGCACGACCGCGAACGCGACACGGCCCACTTCATCGACTTCGACGACAACGGCCATGCGATGACGGCCAACGGCCCGCATATCGACGCCCTGCCGCGTCTGAAGTCGGACTTCGATACGGCCCTGGTCCAGGCGGGCATCAAGATCGACGAGGTCGGCTATCTGCCCTACGCCCTGATGGACGCCTATCAGAACCTGGGCCGCGACTTCGCCTACTGGCGCGTCCTGACCGCCGCCGAGGGCCGCGAGACGGACCCCGGCAAGAAGGCCTGGTACCGCGCTGACCGCGAGCGCCGCGAGGCCCTGATCCTGCGCGACATCGGCGTCCTGGCCCACTATGTCGGCGACGGCTCGCAGCCGCACCACACCTCGATCCATTTCAACGGCTGGGGCGACTATCCCAACCCCGAGGGCTTCACCAACTCGCGCCGCACCCACGGCATCTTCGAGGGCGAGTTCACCTCGCGCGTCGCCCGTCTGGATACGGTCGAGGCGGCGATGAGCCAGCCGCAGGTGTCGGGTCTGGACCTGCGCGCCCGCACCGCCGGCTATCTGAAGACGACCCTGGGCACGGTCATTCCCTTCTATCGTCTGGAAAAGGCGGGCGGGTTCCGCGACGCCGACCCGCGCGGCGCGGCCTTCGTCACCGAGCGTCTGGCGGCCGGCGCCTCGGAACTGCGCGACCTGATCATCCTCAGCTGGCGCGAGAGCGGCTCGGCCGCCATCGGCTGGCCCGCCGTCAAGGTGGCCGAGGTCGAGGCCGGCACGGTCGATCCCTGGACCTCGATGATCGGCGAGGACTGAATCTTCTTCCTTCTCCCCTTGCGGGAGAAGGTGGGCCCGAAGGGCTCGGATGAGGGGTTTCTGAACGCTCGAAAGGGATGAGGCGGTCGGCGGTGACGCGACCCCTCATCCGTCGGCCTGCGGCCGCCACCTTCTCCCGCAAGGGGAGAAGGGTTACAGACCGCCCCATGACTGAACTCACGCCCCCCGTCGTCATCCTCGACAAGTCCCAGATGGCCGAGAACATCGGCGCGGTCGCTCGCGTCATGGCGAACTTCGGCCTGTCGGAACTGCGTCTGGTCACGCCGCGCGACGGCTGGCCGCAAGAGCGCGCCTGGGCCACGGCCTCGGGCGCCGACTGGGTGCTGGACGGGGTCAAGGTCTTCGACAGCGTGGCTGAGGCGATCCACGACCTGAACACCGTCTTCGCCACCACCGCCCGCCCGCGCGAGACGCGCCAGCCGGTGCGCACCCCGCGTGAGAGCGCCCGCATCCTCTATGACGACACGGCGTCGGGCCTGAAGACCGGCCTGTTGTTCGGCGGAGAGCGTGCGGGTCTTGAGACGACCGACATCGCCCTGTGCGCCGGCATCACCACCATCCCGATCGACCCGAAGCACCACTCGCTGAACCTGGCCCAGGCCGTGGCCATCAACGCCTATGAGTGGCGCACCCTGATCCTCGACGCCCCGCCGCCACGCTTCCGTGAAGGCGAGCCGCCCGCGTCGAACGAACTGCTGGTCGGCATGTACGAACACTTCGAGGCCGAGCTGGACGCCGGCGGCTTCTTCCACCCGCCCGAGAAGAAGCCGTCCATGAGCCAGAACCTGCGCGTCATGCTGGGCCGCGCCGCCTTCACCGAACAGGAGGTCGCCACCATGCGCGGCGCCATCCACGCCCTGGCCAAGGGCCGCGGCCGGGTGCTGGCCAAGCTGGCCGAGAAGCGCGCGGCGGAAGACGCGAAGAAGGGCGGCTAATCCCCTGCCGTCATCCTCGGGGCGGCGCAGCCGAACCCGGGGACCCAGGCGGTTGAACTGCTCGCGCCTTGTCCAGGCGCTTCCCCGCGTGCTGAATGGCCTGGGTTCCGGGTTCGCTGCGCGCCCCGGAATGACGGCAGGGGAGGGCAGTTGCGAAATCAAGACGCGATCATCGCCGCCTATATCATGGCCAGCCGCCGCAACGGCACGCTCTACACCGGCGTCACCAGCGACCTTCACGCCCGCGTCTGGCGGCATAAGCTTGGAACGTTCAAGGGCTTTACCGATGACTACTGCTGCAAAGGGTTGGTCTGGTTCGAACCGCATCTCGGCATGACCGAAGCCATCGCGCGCGAGAAGCAGATCAAGAAATGGCGGCGTGCGTGGAAGCTGACGCTGATTGAAGCCGCCAACCCGGTCTGGGAGGACCTGGCGGCGGATTGGTATGGCTGACCTATCATGCCGTTATCCCGGGGCGCGAAGCGAACCCGGGACCCAGGCGGCGGAGGTGTCCGCGCCTTGTCCTGACGTTCCCGCACATGTTGAACGGTCTGGGTTCCGGGTTCGGCTGCGCCGCCCCGGAATGACGGAGTTGGAAGTATGAAACTCGCCCTCATCTACCCCCTCGCCGCCATCGCTGAAATTGGCGGCTGCTTCGCCTTCTGGGCTTGGCTGAAGCTGGATCGGTCGCCGGTCTGGCTGGTTCCCGGAGTGCTCAGCCTGATCGCCTTCGCCTGGCTGCTGACCCTGGTTCCGACCGAGACGGCGGGGCGGGCGTTCGCGGCCTATGGCGGAGTCTATATCTGCGCCTCGCTGGTCTGGATGGCGCTGGTCGAGAAGACGACGCCGGACCGTTGGGACCTGATCGGCGGGGCGGTCTGCCTGATCGGGGCGGGGATTATTCTGTTCGGGCCGCGAGGCTAGAGCCCGTCGAAGAAGGTGGGCACGACCTCGGTCGCGGGGCCATAGACGCCCTCGTCGAACAGGTGGCGCCCCTGCGTCGGCTCCAGATTGATCTCCACCGTCCGCGCCCCGGCCATGCGCGCCAGTTGCACGAAGCCCGCCGCCGGATAGACCGCGCCCGAGGTGCCGATGGAAACGAACAGGTCGCAGGCTTCCAACGCCGCCTCGATCCGCTCCATCGCCAGCGGCATCTCGCCGAACCAGACGATGTGCGGACGCAATATCCCCTGCGGATGATGCGGCGAGGCGTGCGCGGCCTCCAGATCGCCGGTCCAGTCGCAGACCGCGCCCGACGCGGTGCAGCGTGCCTTGTTCAGCTCGCCGTGCATGTGGATCAGCTCGAAGCCGGGGGCGGGCGGCGTCTCGACGTGCGCCCGGTCGTGCAGGTCGTCGACGTTCTGTGTCACCAGCAGGAAGTCGCCCCGCCAACGCGCCGCCAGATCGGCCAGGGCCCGGTGCGCGGCGTTGGGCTGCACGCGCGCCAGATGCCGCCGCCGCTGGTTGTAGAAGTCCTGCACCAGGGCCGGATTGGCCGCGAAGCCTTCGGGCGTCGCCACCTCCTCGATGTGATGCCCCTCCCACAACCCGTCCGAGGCACGGAAGGTCGGCACGCCGCTCTCGGCCGAGACGCCGGCGCCGGTCAGGACGACGAGGTTCATGCGGGGCTCCTTTGGGCGAGGCTGTCGTGCAGCCAGTCGATCATGGCGCGGACCTTGGGCGGGACGTGGCGGGGGTGGGGGTGGACGGCCCAGACGCCTTCGTCGGGCGGGCGTTGGTCATCGAGCAGGGAGACTAACGCGCCCGACGCCAGCGCCTCGGCCACGTAGAAGTCGGGCAGTTGGCACAGGCCCAGCCCCTGCAGCGCCGCGTCCAGCACCGCCGCGCCGGAGTTGCAGCGCCAGCGGCCCGAGGGGCGCAAGGTCACCTCGCGCCCGGCCTCGGTGAAGCGCCAGTGCTCGGCCGAGCCGATCAGGCCGTCGTGGCTGGCGATCTCGGACAGGTCGCGCGGGGCGCCGCGACGCGCCAGATAGTCGGGGCTGGCGCACAGGATCAGCCGCCTTGAGGCCAGACGCCGCGCCATCAGCCGCGAGTCGGTCAGATGGCCGAACCGCACCGCCAGATCATAGCCGTCGCCGACCAGGTCCCTGAGACGATTGTCCAAATCCAGCTCGATCCGCAGTTCCGGGTTCTGGCGCGCAAAGGCGTTGACGGCGGGGGCGATGAAGCGTTCGCCGTAGGAGACCGAACAGGTCATGCGCAGCAGGCCGCGCGGGGCCTGATCGTCGGGCTGGACGGCGGCCAGGGCCTCGTCGCGTTCGTCGATCAGGCGGCGGCAGCGGGCCAGGAAGTCGCGGCCTGCGTCGGTCAGCTCGACCCGGCGGGTGGTGCGGTGCAGGAGGCGGGTCTGCAGCCGGTCCTCCAGCCGGGCGATCTCGCGGCTGACCGCCGAGGTCGACAGGCTTAAGCGCCGGGCGGCGGCCGAGAAGCTGGCCTGTTCGGCGACAGCGGTGAATTCGTCGATCCCGTCCCAGCGGCTCATCGGGACGTTCGATCATGATTGTTGCAGCGCGACAATAATGTTTTGCGGTTGTCGCCATATCCGCCCCGCCGCGATGGGCGTAGAACAGACGCCAATTCAGTCACCTCATGTCCCTGAAGCAGCGAGCGACCGCGTCGCGAGCGATAGGGACGTCCGAAGGACCCACATCATGAAAACCCGCGCCGCCGTTGCGTTCGAAGCCAAACGTCCGCTCGAGATCGTCGAGGTCGATCTGGAAGGCCCGCGCGCGGGCGAGGTGCTGATCGAGATCAAGGCGACGGGCGTCTGCCACACTGACGCCTATACGCTGGACGGTCTGGACTCCGAGGGCATATTCCCGAGCATTCTCGGCCACGAAGGCGCGGGCGTGGTGGTCGAGGTCGGGCCGGGCGTGACGAGCTTGGCCGTCGGCGACCACGTCATCCCGCTGTACACGCCGGAATGCCGCCAGTGTAAGTCGTGCCTGAGCCGCAAGACCAACCTGTGCACCTCGATCCGGGGCACGCAGGGCAAGGGCCTGATGCCCGACGGCACCTCGCGCTTTTCCTACAAGGGTCAGGCCATCGCCCACTACATGGGCTGCTCGACCTTCTCGAACTACACGGTCCTGCCCGAGATCGCCCTGGCCAAGATCCGCAAGGACGCCCCCTTCGACAAGGCCTGCTATATCGGCTGCGGCGTGACGACGGGCGTGGGCGCGGTGGTCAACACGGCCAAGGTCGAGCCGGGCGCCAACGCCGTGGTCTTCGGTCTGGGCGGCATCGGCCTGAACGTCATCCAGGGGCTGAAGCTGGTCGGGGCCGACATGATCGTCGGCGTCGACATCAACGGCGACAAGGAAGAATGGGGCCGTCGCTTCGGCATGACCCACTTCGTCAATCCCAAGGACACGCCCGACGTGGTGGCCCATCTGGTCGAGCTGACCGGCGGCGGCGCCGACTACACCTTCGACTGCACCGGCAACACCGTGGTCATGCGTCAGGCGCTGGAAGCCTGCCACCGCGGCTGGGGCGAGAGCATCGTCATCGGCGTGGCCGAGGCGGGCAAGGAGATCGCCACCCGTCCGTTCCAGCTGGTCACCGGCCGCGTCTGGAAGGGCTCGGCCTTCGGCGGCGCGCGCGGCCGCACCGACACGCCGAAGATCGTCGACTGGTACATGGACGGCAAGATTGAGATCGACCCGATGATCACGCACACTCTGCCGCTGGAGCGCATCAATGAGGCGTTCGATCTGATGCATGAGGGCAAGAGCATCCGCTCGGTGATCGTCTTCTGATGCGTTTGTCCTTGCTGGGGTTGGTGCTGCTCACGACGGCGTGCGGGCCGTCAAATCCCGCGCCGCGGGACAGCGAACTGCGCCAGACGCCTGCTCCAACGCCAGCTTGGACGATGCATAGCATTACGCTCTATCTGCCGACGCCTGTTATCGAACAGCGAGTTCCGACGGCCGTTCTCGGCGATTACATAAAGGATTTACGGGCGCGGGCGTCCAACGCCTTTATGGAGCTGCCAGCGCAGGAAGGCGTTAGCGGGGCTGTCGTCGTGATGGTCAAGCCTGGCCGACAGGCGCGTGTATGGCTGGCGACCGGCGCGCCGATGGAACCGGAGATGCAGGCGGCTATCGAGAAGGCGCTTGCCGAGGCGCCTCCTCCCGAGGTTGTGGGAGGACCTGTTGTGTTTGGTCTGCTGTTCTCCGCCTGGGGAGGCGGGACGCCTCCGGCTGGTCTGCCGATGCCGACGCCAGAAGCTTGGAATGCCTTGTCAGGAGACGCGGGCGACTGGGTGATGGATGATCGCTTTTACGAAGAGGCTTGGGGGCTGCGATAGTCCGTTGCCAAAAGAAACTTTTGTGGCCTAGCTTGCGGCGCCCGGCGAACCGGTCGGGCGCATTATCGGGAGGAAGACCATGTTCACCCACGTCACCGTCGGCGCCAACGACGTCCAGGCGTCGCACAAATTCTATGATGCGGTGCTCGGCGCCCTGGGCCATCAGCCCGGCACGTTCAGCGATCAGCCCCGGCCCGGCGTCTGGTACATGACGCCGCGCGGCATGCTGGGCGTGGTCACGCCGCGCGACGGCGAGGCGGCCTGTCACGCCAACGGCGGCACCATCGGTTTCGCAGCCGCCAGCCCCGAGGCGGTCGTCGCCTTCGCCGAGGCCGGCGCGGCGGCGGGCGGCACGGTGATCGAGGACCCGGCGGGTCCGCGCGACACCCCCTTCGGCGTCATGCACCTGGCCTATCTGCGCGATCCGTCGGGCAACAAGATCTGCGCCGTTCACCGGCCGTCGTAAAAGCCGAGCTTGCGACAACTGACCACGGGGCGGCGTCGGCGTGATCCTTTACCAACCCACGATCAAGGGGAGGATCATCATGAAGTTCGACGCGCAAAAGGCTCTGATCGCCTATTCGGGCGTGCTGACAGCCGTCTTCGTGGGGGTGATGGTCTCGGGGGCGGTGTCGGGCGTCGGCCCGGCCCGCTTCACCGAGATCGACGTCCAGCGCATCAATGTGCGCGAGCCGGACGGCACGCTGCGGATGGTGATCTCGAACCAGACATCCTTCCCCGAAATTCCCTATCGCGGGCGCGAGGTTCCGCATCCGGGGCGAGATTCAGCGGGGATGCTGTTCATGAACGAGGAAGGCACCGAGGTCGGCGGCCTGGTGTTCGGCGGCAAGAACGCCGACGGCGTCAAGTCGTCGGGCGGCAGCCTGACCTTCGACGGTTACGAGCAGGATCAGACGGTCCAGATCATGGGCTTCCAGCAGGGCGCGCGTCGGGTCTCCGGCGTCTTCGTCAACGACCGGCCCGAGGAGTCGATCGACTATGACGTCCTGACCCGGCTGTCCGGCCTGACCCCGGAACAGCAGCAGGCGGCGATGCTGGCGGCCAATATGGACGGCCAGCCGCGCGCCTTCCTGGGGCGCCAGGGGTCAGGGGCGTCGGAGTTGGTGCTGCGCGACGGCGCGGGTCGGGGGCGTCTGGTGCTGAGCGTGGCGGCCGATGGCGGCGCGCGCATCACCTTCAAGGACGAGAACGGCCAGGCGACCCGCGTGGTGACGCCCGAAGGCTGACGGCGGGCCTATCTGCCTGGGTCCGCAAGGGATAAAGCAGGGCCCAGGTTTGAAGGTGGAGACGAGATGAGGGCGAAAGCGGCGATGACGGCGGGGCTGGCGTTCAGCCTCTCGCTCGGATTGGCGGCCTGCGACCGGGGCGCCGAGGTGGCGCCGGGAGCCGAAGCGCCCGCCGAGGCCTGGGTCGGCCAGGACGTGGTCCTCTACCTGCCCGATCCGGTCATGAAGGCGCGGGTCGAGGTCTCGGCCCTGTCGCCCTATGTCAATGCGGCGACGCGGGCGGCCGAGGGGGCGGTGCGCGCCGCCCCGGTCCAGCCCGGCGCCTCGGGCATGCTGCTGCTGATGGTCAAGCCGGGCGGGCGGGCCAAGGCCTGGGTCGTGACCGGCGAACCGGCGCTTAAGCCCGACACCATCGCGGCGGTGGTCAAGGCGGTCGAGGCCGTGCCGGCCCCCGCCGTGCGCCAAGGCCCGATCCTGGTCGGCGTCGGCTTTGAGGCCTGGGGCGGCGGCGCGCCGCCCGCCGGGGCCAGCCCGCCGATCCCGCGCGACTGGTATGCGCATTTCGCCAAGGACGGCGGCAGGCTGGACGACGCCTTCATGGCCCGCGTCTGGCCCGACTGACTGGAGTTCGAGTGATGGAAACGACCAAGACCCATGCCGTCCACGGCGGGACCCTGCGCTATCTGAAGCATGACAGCGCCACGACGGGCACGCCCATGACCCTGTCGGTCTTCGTCCCCGCTGGCGAAGGCCCTTTCCCGGTCCTGATCTGGCTGTCGGGCCTGACCTGCACCGAGGACAACTTCACCACCAAGGCCGGGGCCTACAAGGCCGCCGCCGTGCATGGCGTCATCATTGTCGCGCCCGACACCAGCCCGCGCGGTGAAGGCGTGGCCGACGATCCCGCCTATGATCTGGGCCAGGGCGCGGGCTTCTACGTCGATGCGACCGAAGCGCCCTGGGCGCCGCATTTCCGCATGGAAACCTATGTCGCCGACGAACTGATCGCCCTGATCGACGGCGCGTTTCCGACGACGAAGACGCGCTCGATCTTCGGTCACTCCATGGGCGGCCACGGGGCGCTGACGCTGGCCCTGCGCCACCCTGAGCTGTTCAAGTCCGTCTCGGCCTTCGCGCCGATCTCGTCGCCGACACGCTGTCCCTGGGGCAAGAAGGCCTTCAAAGCCTATCTGGGCGAGGATCGCGCCGCGTGGGCGAGGCACGACGCGGCCCTGCTGATCGAGGGCGGCGCGGCGGCGGGCGTGTTCGACGACATCCTGGTGGATCAGGGCGACGCCGACAGCTTCCTGATCGATCAGCTGAAGCCGGAACTGCTGGTCGCGGCGGCCAAAAAGGCAGGGCAGGGGCTGACCCTGCGGATGCAGCCGGGCTATGATCACTCCTACTTCTTCATGGCCAGCTTCGTGGACGACCACGTCGCCTTCCATGCGACCCGCCTGAAGGCCTAGCCCTTCCGGCCCTCTCGGAGATGACCCGGATGCGGCGTGGGTGTGCGGTTCTGGCGGGGATGTTCGCGGTGCTGACGGCCTCTCCTGCATGGGCGCAGGAGCAGTCGGGCGATCTGGACTGGCGGCCCCAGGTCGTCGCCCCGGCCTATGCCGCCGACGGCCCCCTGATCCGTGTCGATGAAGGTCACGGCAGCGTCCAGACCATCACGGGCCGCTATGCTGGGTTCGCGGCGCTGTCGCGTGCAGACGGCTATCGGGTGGACGCCGGCGCCGGTCGGCTGGATGCGCCCGGCGCCTTGGACGGGGTGGGGGTTCTGGTCATTTCCAACGCCGCCACCCCGCGCGACGGCTCGGGACGGATCAGCGCCTTTGACGAGGCGGAGCTCGAGGCCGTGGTCCGCTGGGTCGAGGCCGGCGGCGCTCTGTTGCTGGCGGCGGATCACGCCCCGCACGGCTCGGCGGCTGAGGCCCTGGCGGCGCGGTTCGGCGTGGGGATGGGCAAGGGCTATGCCTTTCGCCTGACACCGGGCGGGCTGACCGCCAACCTGGATTTCCTGCGCGCCGACGGCGCCTTGGGCGCGCATCCGATTATCGTGGGGCGCAGCCCTGCCGAACGCATCGACCATGTTCGCACCTTCACCGGTCAGTCGCTGACAGGACCGCCCGGGGCGACGGTGCTCATGGCCATGAAGCCCGAGGATCGTGAGGCGGCGGATCAAGCCTCGCTGCAACAAATCCGTCAGGCGCTGGATGGACCGGGGGGTGCGGACGCCCTCGCCGCCCTGTCGCGCCCGGCCCTGCCGGCGCAGGGGCTGGCGTTTGAGCATGGCGCCGGTCGGGTGGTGGTGCTAGGCGAGGCGGGCATGCTGACCGCGCAGATCGTGCGCTTTGCGGCAGACCAGAACCGCGAACCCATGCGGTTCGGACTGAACACCACCGGGCACGACGATCAGCAGTTCGTGCTCAATACTCTCCACTGGCTTTCGAGACTGATCCCATGACGACCCCGGCGACCGACGCACCCATCGACTTCGACGCCATGTTCGCCGCCCTGTGCAGCGAGGTGGGGTTCTGCCTGCATGAGAAGGGGCAGAAGAAGGTGATCGCGGCCCTGCCCAAGGGGCTGGATGCGGCGATGAAGGCGGTGCTGGCGGCCGAGGGCGTGGACGAACCCAATGCGCCGGGCGATCTGAAGAAGGCCGTGCGCGACTGCCTTAAGGCCCACGTCCAGCCCGGCTGATTTTCGTGCGGCGGCGCAGCATGGACGAAACTTCATCCGCGCCGTGACAGTGACCGCTTGCGGGGCGGCAAGGCTTCGCTAGTGTCCCCTCCCATCGCTTTTGGGAGGAAGCCCGATGATGGACCGTCGCCGCCTGTTGATGACCGCCGCCCTGGGAGGCGCGTTCGCGACCTCGGGCGCCGCCCGCGCTCTGGCTCAAGCGTCGGGGGCGCCGGCCACGGGCCCCGCTTCGGCCCAGTTCCTGGCCCTGCTGGACAAGATCGCCCAGGAGATGATCCTGTCCGATCCCGAGACCCTGACCATGCTGGGCATGGACCGGGGGCCGATGGCGGACGCCCGCTTCAAGCTGAGCGACCGCTCGCAGGCCAAGATCGACGCCGACAAGGTCAAGTTCAAGGAGGCCATGTCGGCGGTGAAGGCCATCGACAAGCGCCAGCTGACGACCACCGAGCAGACCTATTACGACTCGCTGGAGTTCTTCGGCGACACCCTGATGATGGGGGATAGCTTCCCCTACGGCGGCGGCTTCTCGCCCTCGCCCTACACCGTCAGCCAGCTGGGCGGCGCCTATCAGCAGATCCCCGACTTCCTCGACAGCCAGCACCGCATCGAGGCGGCGGACGACGCCGAGGCCTATCTGCCGCGCCTGTCGGACTTCGCCAAGGGTCTGGACGACGAGCGGGCGCGCATGCAGGTCGAGTTCTCGGCCGGGGCCGTGCCGCCGGACTTCGTCATCGACCGCACCCTGACCCAGATGGGCGCCATCACCGGCACGGCCGCAGCCGACTCGGTCATGGCCACCTCCCTGGCGCGCCGCGCGGCCGAGAAGAACCTGCCCGGCGACTGGGCCGCCAAGGCCGAGGCCATCCTGACCAGTGAGGTCTATCCGGCCATCCAGCGTCAGGCCGACGCCCTGAAGGCCGTGCGTCCCGGCGCCACCCATGACGGCGGCGTCTGGCGCCTGCCGGACGGCGAGGCCTATTACCGCTTCGGCCTGCAGTACTACACCACCTCCTCGATGACGCCGGACGAGGTGCATCAGATGGGTCTGGAGCAGGTGGCCGATATCTCCAGTCGCGCCGACGCCCTGTTGAAGGCGCAAGGGTTGACGCAAGGCACGGTCGGCGCCCGCATCGCCGCTCTCGGCAAGGACCCGCGCTTCGTCTATCCGAACACGGACGAGGCCAAGGACGAGCTGATCAAGGAGCTGAACGTCCAGATGGTCGCCATGCAGGCGCGCATGCCGGAATATTTCGGCCGCCTGCCCAAGTCGCCCTGCGACATCCGCCGCGTGCCCAAGGCCATCGAGGCCGGGGCGCCGGGCGGCTACTATCAGTCGCCGGCCCTGGATGGCTCGCGTCCGGGCGCCTACTACATCAACCTGCGCGACACGGCGGAATGGCCCAAGTGGACCCTGCCGACCCTGACCTATCACGAGGCGGTGCCGGGCCATCACTTCCAGATCGCCCTGCAGCAGGAGCAGCCGGACACCCCGCTGCTGATGAAGGTCATGGGCTTCTCGGCCTATTCCGAGGGCTGGGGTCTGTATTCGGAACAGCTGGCCGACGAGATCGGGGCCTATGAGAACGATCCCTTCGGTCAGATCGGCTATCTGCAGTCGCTGATGTTCCGTGCCGCGCGTCTGGTGGTCGACTCGGGTCTGCACCACAAGCGCTGGAGCCGCGAGCAGGGCATCCGCTATATGGTCGACACCCTGGGCGACCAGGAATCCAGCATCGCCACCGAGGTCGAGCGCTACTGCGTCTGGCCCGGCCAAGCCTCCAGCTACAAGGTCGGCCACACGACCTGGGTGCGCCTGCGTGAAGACGCCAAGCGTCGCCTGGGCGACCGCTTCGACATCAAGGGCTTCCACGACACCGGCCTGAACCTGGGCGGGGTGCCGCTGACGGTTCTGGAGCGCGCCCTGAACGCCTGGACGCCGGCCTGAGACGGACGGGCGCGCCGGCCCGACGAACAGTCTGAGTAGCGAGGGGGCGCGCGGCGTCGCGCCCGCCTCTTTGGGGAGTCTGAACCATGATCGATCGCCGCCGCCTTCTGCTGACCGCCGCCGCCACGGCCGCCGTCGCGCCGTCTCTGGCCCACGCCGCCGCCACCGATGCAGACGGGCGGCTGAACGCCCTGCTGGACGGCTGGTTCGAGGCGGACATCGACGACAATCCCGAATACGCGACCAACCTCGGCCTCGACCGTGGCGCGCGCTCTAGCCTGTCATCCAAGCTGACGACGATCAGCCCCGACGCCATTCGCCATGACCGTGACAAGGCCATCAGCCGCTGGGCGACGCTACGCGCCTTCGATCAGACCGGCCTTAGCGAAGCGGGCGCCCTGAACTACGCCATCGCCGCCTTCGGGCGCGAGACGGCGGCCGAGACTTCGGCCTTCGCCTATGGTTCGGGGCCGGGCCGACCCTCGCCCTATATCGTCACCCAGCTGTCGGGCGCCTATTTCGAGACGCCGGACTTCATGGACAACCAGCACCGCATCGAGGATGCGGCGGGCGCCGAGGCCTTCCTGTCGCGGCTGGAAGCCTTCGCCGGGGTGCTGGACGGCGAGACGGACAAGGTGCGCGAGGACGCCGGCCTGGGCGTCATCCCACCCGACTTCATCATCGACCGCATGCTGCCCCAGGTCCGCACCCTGCGCGACACGCCCGCCGCCGACCTGGCCATGGTCAAGTCGCTGGTCAGGAAGACCGGCGCCCTGAACCTGTCGGGCTATGACGCCCGCGCCGCCGCCATCATCGACCAGAAGGTCAAGCCGGCCCTGGCGCGTCAGATCGCGGCGCTGGAGGCCATCCGCCCGCAGGCGACCCATGACGCCGGGGTCTGGCGCCTGCCGGACGGCGAGGTCTTCTACGCCAACGGCCTGAAATCCAACACGACCACGACGCTGAGCGCCGCCGAGATCCACAAGATGGGTCAGGAGCAGGTCGCCGAGATCAGCGCCGAGATCGACCTCATCCTGAAGTCCCAGGGCTATACTCAGGGGACGGTGGGCGAGCGCGTCCAGGCCCTGAACAAGGACCCGGCGCAACTCTTCCCCAACACCGATGCGGGCAAGGAGGAACTGCTGGCCTGGCTGAACCAGCAGGTGGCGGCGCTGGAGCCCAAGCTGCCTAGCGTCTTTGGTCGCCTGCCCAAGACCCATGTCGAAATCCGCCGCGTGCCGGTGTCGATCCAGTCGGGGGCGCCGGGCGGATACTATCAGGGGCCGCCGCTGGATGGCTCGCGGCCGGGCGCCTATTACATCAATCTGCGCGACAGCGGGAACTGGCCCAAGTTCGCCCTGCCGACCCTGACCTATCACGAGGCCTCGCCGGGCCACCACCTGCAGGTCGCCCTGCAGCGCGAGTCGGGCGAGCTGCCGCAGTGGCGCCGGGCGGGCGGTTTCTCGGCCTATAACGAAGGCTGGGCGCTGTATGCCGAGGCGGTCGCGGCCAACGACCTGAACGCCTATGCCGACAACCCGCTGGGTCGGGTCGGCTTCCTGATGTCCTATCTGTTCCGGGCCGTGCGTCTGGTGGTCGACACCGGCCTGCACTCGGAGCGCTGGAGCCGTGAGCGGGCGGTCGAATACATGGCGGCCTCGGGCGCCAAGCCGCTGGACGCCTCGAACAGCGAGATCAACCGCTACACCGTCTGGCCGGGTCAGGCCTGCGCCTACAAGGTCGGCCACACCGTCATCGCCCGCCTGCGGGCTGAAGCCCAGGCCAGGCCCGGCTTCGACCTGCGCGCCTTCCACGACAAGGTGCTGATGAACGGCTCCCTGCCGCTGGCGGTGCTGGAAGCCCAGATGCGGGGCTGAGGCGCCACGCGAGGTTGAAACGAAAGACGGCCCGGACGTTCGCGCGTCCGGGCCGTTTTCATGTGCTGGGAGCCTGTCAGGCGTGAGCGTCGCCCGCGACCTTCTTCCGCTCATCCCGGCGGACGCCGGGACCCAGTGCTTTGGCTCCAAGAACGGTAGGATAAAGGGTCAAGTCTACGTGTGGCGCTCTCACTGGGTCCCGGCGTCCGCCGGGATGAGCGGGGTTATAAGGCAGGTGGTCTATGCTTTCGCGACGCCGCCTGCGACGCTCAGGTCGTCGCGCGCCAGGTGGTCGGCCACAGGTCCTGAGGAATGGCCGTGCAGCTCGGCATGGCCTTCTCGTCCAGCAGGGCGAAGCGCTCCCCGGTCCAGGCCCAGGTTCCCATCCGGCCGCAGTCGCCGATGCCGCGTCCCTTGCCGAAGGCGAACAGGGTGCGGGTCTTGGGGTCGTAGCGGCTGTTGACCAGGTCCTGCTCGCTGCCCTGCGCCGTGGGGAAGACGACCGGCTGGGGCGCGGTCCCGTCGGCCGGGGTGATGAAGTAGGTCTGGTTGAAGTTGTAGGCGCCCTCGCCGCAGGGCACGGCCCACAGCAGCTTGTCAGCCGCCAGGCGGAAGACCTCGACGTTCGGCTCGAACCGTTCGCCCCTGCGGGTTTCGGCCAGGCATTCCTTGACCTTGGGGTGGGCCAGCAGGGCCGGGGACAGGTCGTCCTGCACCAGGCCGGTCTGGGCGACGGCGGCGGCGACCCTGACGCGCGGCGCGGCGGGACCGGCGGGGACCTCGGCGGCCGGGCGGTCGCCGCGGCGGATCAGGGCGGTGGGGGTGTTCAGTCGACCCTGACGCTCGTCGATCCACAGGAAGGCGGCGGCCGCCCCGCCCAGGCTGACCTTCATCTGCTCGTCGCCGCGCTTCAGCGCCATGAAGGAGCCGTTGCCCAGGTCGTGCAGCAGCTGAGGCGAGGGGGTCTTGAAGGCGATGACGTCGCCTTCCTCGTCCATCTTGGTGTTCTCGCCGGCATAGCGGCGGCCGTCGATGACGGCGTAGACGTCGCCCTCGCCGTCCTCCAGGCCCCAGCCGCCCATGTGGACGACGGGTCGGGCCTCTGGGCCAGGGGCCAGGGACACCAGGACGAAGCCCATGTTCTCATGCGCCGAACCGAAGGCGACGCAGTGGTTGGTGTTGTCGCAGGTAGCGGTCCAGTCGCGGAACTCGCGCGTCACGCTGGGCGGGTTGGCCGCCGTCTGGACGGTGGCGGCCGGCGAGGTGGCGGCCGTCTCGACCGCAGAGCCCGCCACGGCGGGCGCCGTGGTCGGCGCCTCGCCTTCCTTCGATCCGCAGGCTCCCAAGGCCAGCGGCAGGGTCAGGGCGGCGGAAGCGGTCAGCAACAGGCTGCGAAGCGTCATGTCTGGCGTCTCATCGGCGAAGGGGAGCGATAGGCGGCTTCCATGAACGGTCAAGCTGGCGGCGGGTTCAAGTCATGTCGGGGCATTTTACGTCGCAGGGCCGATCGGACCGCTCAGCCTTTGCGCCCGCGCGCGCGTCTCGCTATACCGCCCGCACGATATTCCTTCCCTGATTAAGAGACAGAGGCAGAGCATGGCCAAGATCAAGGTCGCCAACCCCATCGTGGACATCGACGGCGACGAAATGACCCGGATCATCTGGCAGATGATCAAGGACAAGCTGGTCTTCCCCTATCTGGACCTGGACCTCGACTACTACGACCTCGGCATGGAAAACCGCGACGCCACCGACGACCAGGTGACGATCGACGCGGCCAAGGCCATCCAGAAGCACGGCGTCGGCGTCAAGTGCGCCACCATCACGCCTGACGAAGCCCGTGTTCAGGAATTCGGCCTGAAGAAGATGTGGAAGTCGCCGAACGGCACCATCCGCAACATCCTGGGCGGCGTGGTCTTCCGCGAGCCGATCATCTGCAAGAACGTCCCGCGTCTGGTTCCGGGCTGGACCCAGCCCATCGTCGTCGGCCGTCACGCCTTTGGCGACCAGTACAAGGCCACGGACTTCCTGGTCCCCGGCCCGGGCAAGCTGACGATCAAGTTCCAGGGCGAAGACGGCCAGGTCATCGAGCACGAAGTGTTCGACTTCCCGTCGTCGGGCGTGGCCATGGGCATGTACAACCTGGACGACTCGATCACCGAGTTCGCCCGCGCCAGCTTCTCGTTCGGCCTGCAGCGTAACTTCCCGGTCTATCTGTCGACCAAGAACACCATCCTGAAAGCCTACGACGGCCGCTTCAAGGACATCTTCCAGAAGGTGTTCGACGAGGAATTCGCCGCCGAGTTCAAGGCCAAGGGCCTGACCTATGAGCACCGCCTGATCGACGACATGGTGGCCGCGGCCATCAAGTGGTCGGGCGGCTTCGTCTGGGCGTGCAAGAACTACGACGGCGACGTGCAGTCGGACGTCGTGGCTCAGGGCTTCGGCTCGCTGGGCCTGATGACCTCGGTGCTGATGACGCCGGACGGCAAGGTGCTGGAATCGGAAGCCGCCCACGGCACCGTGACCCGCCACTTCCGCCAGCATCAGAAGGGCGAGGCCACCTCGACCAACTCGATCGCCTCGATCTTCGCCTGGACGCGCGGCTTCTCGCACCGCGCCAAGCTGGACGACAACGCCGAGCTGGCCGAGTTCGCCGCCACCCTGGAACGCGTCGTGGTCGAAACCGTCGAGTCGGGCTTCATGACCAAGGACCTGGCCCTGCTGGTCGGCGACCAACAGTCGTGGCTGACCACCGAAGGCTTCCTCGACAAGGTGTCCGAGAACCTGAAGAAGGCCCTGCCGAACATTGGCTAGTGGCGCTACCGCGCTTCGCGCTGCTTGAGCGCGCTCAAGCAGCGAGCCGCCGCGCGGCGAGCGATAGCGCAACAAGAATGGCCCGTCGGAGAAATCCGGCGGGCCTTTTTTGTATTTCCGCCTCCATCCCAACCGCCGTCATCCTCGGGCTTGACCCGAGGATCGGACTGTCCGCCTGCGCGACGTCGACGAGGAGTAGCGCGCCCTAACGCTCGATCCTCGGGTCAAGCCCGAGGATGACGGCGGGGGTGTAACGACGTCCAAGGGTTAACGACGCCCTTGAGCGCCCCCTCGAACCATGCCCTTAATGTCCTTGGGGGTTTTCGAGGTCGTGTGCGTCACATGTCGCTTACCCGTCGCGTTCGTAAGGCAGGGGAGGGCCGATGAACCAGAAGCTGATCATTCGACTGGGGGGCGCCGCCGTGGCGGTCTTTGTCCTGGCCTATGCCGCATCGCCCCTGTTGGCGGCGCGGTCGCTGGTGCAGGCGGCCAAGAGCGGCGATGAGAAGGCGCTGGAACGCCAGGTCGACTTTCCCGCCTTCCGCGCCAGCCTGAAGGACGAACTGAGCGCCCGCATGGTCGCCGAGATGCGCAAGGACGACCGTCTGGGCGGTCTGTCGGGCCTGGGCATGCTGCTGGCCCCGACCCTGGTGGGCGGCGCCGTGGACGCCTTCGTCACGCCCCAGGCCATCTCGGCCATGGTGAGGGAGGGCGAGGCGCCCAAGCCCGATCTGGCCAAGGTCGAGCCCGAGGTCGGGCCGAAACCTGAAAGCAAGAAGGTGCGCCAGTCCTGGGGCTACCGCGACCTCGACACCTTCGCCGTCACCCTGACCCGCGACGACCAGCCGGACGAGCAGGTCTCCCTGCTGATGAAGCGCCGCAACCTGTTCGGCTGGAAGCTGGCGGGGATTGATCTAAGTAGGCCGGAGTAGCCCGAGCGTCTCCCTTCCCCCTCGAGGGGGAAGGGTCGGGGATGGGGGTGTGCGCGCCTGGCTTTAAGGTTGTGACGCAGGAGGCGCGACGTCTCGCGCGCTAGATTTTCAAGCCTCCTGCCTTCACCCCCACCCAACCCTCCCCCCTCGAGGGGGAGGGCTTTGAACGAGCCAAAGAAAAAGGGCGGCGCATCGGATGCGTCGCCCTTTCTGTTTCAGCCTGTAAGGGCGATCAGCCCTTCAGCGCGGCCCGGACAGCCTCCAGACCGGCTTCGGCCTTGGACCCGTCCGGGGCGCCGCCCTGGGCGAAGTCGGGCTTGCCGCCGGCGCCCTTGCCGCCCATGGCGATGACGGCGTCGCGGGCCAGGTCGGCCGCATTTACCTTGCCGGCCATGTCCGGCGTGGCGGCGACGGTGATGGCCGCCTTGCCGTCGGTGACGCCGACCAGGGCGACGACGCCCGAGCCGATCTGCTTCTTGAAGTCCTCGGCCACGCCGCGCAGGCCCTTGCCGTCCACACCGTCGAGGACGCGGGCGATCAGGGTGACGCCGTTGATGGTTTCCGGGGCCGCATTGGCGCCCGCGCCGCCGCCCAGGGCCAGCTGCTTCTTCAGGTCGGCGACCTGCTTCTCCAGCGCCTTGCGTTCGGCGCTCAGAGCCTCGACCCGGGCCGGAACATCGGCGGTCTGGATCTTGAACGTCTGGGCCAGTTGGCGGGCGACATTGGCCTGATCCAGCAGGAAGCGGCGGGCCGCGTCGCCGGTCAGGGCCTCGATGCGGCGGACGCCGGCGGCCACGCCGCCTTCCGACACGATCTTGAACAGGGCGATGTCGCCGGTGCGGTGGACGTGGGTGCCGCCGCACAGTTCCACCGAATAGGCGCCGTCACCCGACAGGGCGTGGCCCAGGGTCAGGACGCGGACCTCGTCGCCGTACTTCTCGCCGAACAGGGCGACGGCGCCGGCCTCGATGGCGGCCTCGGGGTTCATCAGTTCGGTGGTGGTCGGGATGTTCTGACGGATGACCGCGTTCACCTCGTCCTCGATCCGGGCGATCTCCTCGTCCGTCAGCGGGGCGTTGTGGCTGAAGTCGAAGCGCATGCGCTCGGCGTCGACCATCTGGCCCTTCTGGGCGACGTGGGGGCCGAGCACGTTCTTCAGCGCGGCGTGCAGCAGGTGGGCGGCCGAGTGGTTGGCGCGGGTGGTCGGGCGCGAGCCGGGCTCGACCGTGGCGGTCACCGTGGCGCCGACCGTCAGGGCCGCGCCCTGGGCGACCTGGACCGCGTGGACGAACAGATCGGCGTGCTTCTTGGTGTCCAGAACCCGGCCTTCGCCATTGGTCCAGACGAAGCCGCCCTTGTCGCCGGCCTGACCGCCGCCTTCGCCGTAGAAGGGGGTCTGGTTCAGCACCACTTCGACGACCTCGCCGGCCTCTGCGGCCTCGACAGCCACGCCGTCCTTCAGGATGGCGACGACCTGGCCTTCGCCGGTCTCGCTGTCATAGCCGGTGAACTGGGTCACGCCGTGCTGGTCGCGCAGGGCCAGCCAGGCGCCGGCCGAGGCCGTCTGGCCCGAGCCGGTCCAGTGCTCGCGCGAACGGGCGCGCTGTTCTTCCATGGCGCTCTGGAAACCGTCGACATTGACCGAGAAGCCGCGACGGCGGGCCTCGTCCTGCGTCAGGTCCAGCGGGAAGCCGTAGGTGTCATAGAGGGTGAAGGCCGTCTGGCCGTCCAGCATGTCGCCGGCCTTGAAGTCGGTCGTGGCCTGATCGAACAGGTTCATGCCGCGGCCGAGCGTGGTGCGGAAGCGGATCTCTTCCTGCTTCAGCGTGTCCTCGATGAAGGCCTGGGCGCGGCTCAGTTCGGGATAGGCCTCGCCCATCTCCTGAACCAGGGTCGGCACCAGACGGTGCATCAGCGGGTCGGTCGAACCCAGCAGGTGGGCGTGACGCATGGCGCGGCGCATGATGCGGCGCAGGACATAGCCCCGGCCTTCGTTCGACGGGGTCACGCCGTCGGCGATCAGGAAGGAGGCCGAACGCAGGTGGTCGGCGATGACCCGGTGCGACGGCGCGCGCTCGCCCTCGGCCTTGGTGCTGGTCAGCTCTTCCGAGGCGTTGATCAGGGTCTTGAACAGGTCGACGTCATAGTTGGAATGGACGCCCTGCAGGACGGCGGCGATGCGCTCCAGACCCATGCCGGTGTCGACCGACTTCTTGGGCAGTTCGCGAACGATCTTGTCGTTCTCCTTCTCGAACTGCATGAAGACGTTGTTCCAGATCTCGACGAAGCGGTCGCCGTCCTCATCGGGGCTGCCGGGAGGACCGCCGAAGATGTGGTCGCCGTGGTCGTAGAAGATTTCGGTGCAGGGGCCGCTCGGACCTGAGTCGCCCATGGCCCAGAAGTTGTCAGTCGTGGGAATGCGGATGATCTTCTCGTCCGCGAAGCCGGTGACCTTCTTCCAGATGTCGAAGGCTTCGTCATCGGTGTGATAGACGGTGACCAGCAGACGCTTGGGATCAAGGCCGAACTCCTTGGTCAGCAGGGTCCAGGCGCTCTCGATGGCGTGGTCCTTGAAGTAGTCGCCGAACGAGAAGTTGCCGAGCATCTCAAAGAAGGTGTGGTGACGCGCCGTATAGCCGACGTTGTCCAGGTCGTTGTGCTTGCCGCCGGCGCGGACGCACTTCTGCGACGAGGTGGCGCGCTTGTAGGGCGGGACCGCCGCGCCGGTGAAATAGTCCTTGAACGGCACCATGCCCGCGTTGACGAACAGCAGGGTCGGGTCGTTCTGCGGCACCAGCGGAGCCGACTGCACCTTCTCGTGACCGTCGGCCGCGAAGTAGTCGAGGAAGGTGGAGCGGATCTGTTTCAGGCTGGTCATGGCGTATCGCTCTAAGGAATTCAGGCGCGCGGGGAGAATATCGGAACGCGCCTCATATAGGGATTTTGCGCCGAACGCATCACTGGCGCGTGATCAGGGGTGTTGGGGGCTCGCTTTTTCCTCCCCATTTCCATGGGGAGGGGGACCACGCAGTGGTGGAGGGGGCGACACAGAGGCCAACCGTTGAGACGCCCCCTCCGTCACGGCGCTGGCGCGCCGCGCCACCTCCCCATCGCTTCGCGACAGGGAGGAAAGCACTGTCAGCCGTGCAGCCGCTGCGGCGCGACCACCACCCCGTCCGCATCGGCGTAGAGCCAGTCGCCGGGGGTGAAGATGACGCCGCCGAAGCTGGTGGGGATGTCGACCTCGCCGATGGCGTCGCGGTCGGCGCGCAGGGGGATGGTCCCCACGGCCTTGATCCCCACGGGCATGGTGTCGATCACGCCGCTGTCACGGACGGCGCCGAAGACGACGATGCCGGCCCAGCCGTTGTCGATGGCCAAGCTGGCCAGGTTGTCGCCGACCAGGGCGCGCTTCAGCGAGCCGCCGCCATTGACCACCAGAACCGCGCCCTGGCCGGGCCGCTCCAGCGCCTGGCGGACCAGGGCATTGTCGTCCAGCACGCTGAGGGTGCGGATCGGGCCGTGGAAGGCCGCGACCTGACCGAAGCTGCGGAACGGGGTGTGGCAGACCTTCACCATGTCGGGGTGGGCGTCGCACAGGTCGGCGGTGGCGGTGGTCATGGGAAGGCTCCGGTTCTTTGCGGTCAAGTCTGCCCGGCGAGGCGGGGCGAGAAAAGAGGCGGCTTTTCAACACCCGCTCATCCCCGCGGAGGCGGGGACCCAGTGAGAGCGCCAGTCCAGGGCTATCCTTTCAAGCGTAGCGTCTTGAAGCCAAAGCTCTGGGTCCCCGCTTCCGCGGGGATGAGCGGAGATTTGGGGCGCTGATTGTTGGCGGGCTGGGCGGCGATGCCCCAAAGAAAAAAGAGGCCCGCCCGATGCGGATCGGGCGGCCAGGTTCCAAACAAAAAGAGGCCCGCCCGATGCGGATCGGGCGGGCCGGCTCCGTCCGACCGACCCCGCGGGGTCGGTAGGCGGGTCGCGGGGACGACGGACGGAAGCTGTGTCGGAGGGCTGGATCAGCTCTCCAGATTCATCCTTCGAGGTCTTGGCCTTCATCAGGCTCGGGCGCGCCCAGCATGTCGTCGGCGATCTTGGCCGTGGACTGACGCACGGCCTTCTCGATGGCGAGGGCCATGTCGGGATTGTTCTTGAGAAACTCCTTGGCGTTCTCGCGGCCCTGACCGATGCGGGTGGAGTCGTAGGAGAACCAGGAGCCGGACTTCTCGATGATGTTGGCCTTGACCCCCAGGTCGATGATCTCGCCGATCTTGGAGATGCCTTCGCCGTACATGATGTCGAAGATGACCTCACGGAACGGCGGAGCGACCTTGTTCTTGACCACCTTGACGCGGGTGGTGTTGCCGACGACCTCGTCGCGGTTCTTGATCGCGCCGGTGCGGCGGATGTCGAGGCGGACCGAGGCGTAGAATTTCAGCGCATTGCCGCCCGTCGTCGTCTCCGGCGAGCCGTACATGACGCCGATCTTGTGGCGGATCTGGTTGATGAAGAGGACGATGCACTTCGACTTGGAGATCGAGGCCGTCAGCTTGCGCAGGGCCTGCGACATCAGCCGGGCCTGAAGGCCGGGCAGGCTGTCGCCCATCTCGCCCTCGATTTCGGCGCGGGGCGTAAGCGCGGCGACCGAGTCGACCACCACGATGTCCACGGCGCCCGAACGCACCAGGGTGTCGACGATTTCCAGCGCCTGTTCACCCGTGTCGGGCTGCGACACGAGCAGGTCGTCCAGGTTCACGCCCAGCTTTTGGGCATAGACCGGGTCCAGGGCGTGCTCGGCGTCGACGAAGGCGGCCACGCCGCCCTTCTTCTGAACCTCGGCCACGGTGTGCAGGGCCAGGGTCGTCTTGCCCGAGGATTCGGGGCCAAACACCTCGATCACCCGCCCAACCGGCAGACCGCCGATGCCGAGCGCCATGTCCAGGCCCAGCGAACCGGTCGAGACGCTTTCGATTTCATTCACCTGCCCGGCCTTGCCGAGCTTCATCACCGAGCCCTTGCCAAAGGCGCGATCGATCTGCGCGATCGCCGCCTCTAGAGCGCGTTGCTTTTCGCCGTCTTCTTTACCCACGAGCTTCAATGCCGCCTGTGCCATTGGTTTTCTCTCCCTTGCCATGATTCCATTCTGGGCTTTGGGAGAGACCCGCCAGGACCCGCTCCCTCTGTGAGACGGACTATGTGCATGGTTTGTTCTGGTTCACAAGATGTTCTCATTTGGCGCCTGAGAACAAAATGCGATCTACGACCGTTTCTGACGTGACTTTCGCCCGGTCCAGAAGGACTTGGTGTCGTGGAAACGCCCGCAGGCCTTGATTGCGGCGGCCATAAGCATGGCCTCGTCGCGCTCGCGCCGGCCGATGACGCGCCCGGCGGCGAAGGCGATGTCTGGGTCGTCCAGATGGGCCTCTCCGGGGATTTTGTCGCGCGCCACGGCCAGGTCGTTCAGTTCGCCGAGCGTGTCCTGCAGACGTTCCAGCGCCTTCAGATAGCGGGCGCGGCGGCGACGGGCAGGAAAGAGGTCGGCGAAGAACTCGGCGGCGTAGCGCAGGCGCTTGGCGCGGATGCGCAGGTGATGGCGGGCCTCGGCGTCCAGGTCGGTGAGGTCGCGGGCGCGGTGTTTGACCTGATGATGCAGGCGGCTCAGGGCCTCGACGGCGAAGGGGGCGACCGGATCGTCGGGCAGGGCGGCCGTCTCGATCCAGGCGGTCGTCTCCAGCATCAGCAGGGCGTAGCGCGGCGCGGCGATGGCGGCCAGCACGCGATCATAGGCCTGACCCCGCGCGGTCAGCAGATGACGGCCCAAGGCCGCGAGGCCGGGCGAGCGGGCCTCCAAGGCGGCGGGGTGGAAGACGTCGCGGATGAAGACGTCGAGGTCGCGGGCGGCGTCGGCCTCGTGCGCCAGCCACTTCAGCTCGGTCTCGATGCGTTCGCGCTCGGGCTCGGCCAGCAGAGGTTTGAAGACGCCGACGGCGGCGCGCAGGCGGCGTAAGGCCACCCGCATCTGATGCACGGCCTCGGGGCGGCGCACGATCCGCAACAGTTCGGCGTTGGCCGAGACCTGGGCCAGACAGGCCATGGCGATGCGGCGAAAGGCGGTCGCCGTCGTCGCGTCCGGCGACAGGGGCGTGGCCTCCGCGCGACGGGGACTGCGGCTTATCCCTTCGGCCAGCCGCCAGCCGCGCTCGGCCTTGCTTTCGAACACCGGGACGATGGCCAGATCGCGCGCCAGCCGCCGGGCCAGGCTGAACAGGGCGACGGGCGGACCCGCCTTCAGTTCCAACTCCAGTTCGTAGATGGGCTCGCGTTGCCGGCCCGCCGACAGCTCGCCCGCGTCGAAGGCGACCTCGATCAGCGCGCCGTCCCACTCGACCATGCGGATGCGGCGCACGACCGTTGTGGCGAAGCGGGGCGACAGGTCGCGGCGGCGGCCCTTCAGTCGTTTGTGCGCGGGTGTGGCTTTCAGGGCGGACAGGTCGAGCGCCTCGGTGGCGACGGGGATCTCCCACTCGTCGCGCGCGGTCTGACCGGGGGCGGTCTGGCGCTTCAGGGTCTGGACGAAGCCGTCCGGGGTGGTCCGCACCCGCAGGCCGCACCCGGCCCCGCGCAGGACGCCGTCTGGGGTGTCGAAATAGACCGAGCGCAGGGACTGGCTGGTCTGGGGGCCTTGCAGCGCCGGGTGGCCCGACAGGCGCACGACCGCGCCCGGCCCGAGGCGGAACTTCAGCTCGGTTTCGGTTGCGGGCGCGGCCATGGGGGGAGTTTAGGCCTCTCGCCGTCATCCCGGAAGCGGCGAAGCTGCTATCCGGGACCGCAGGAAGCGCAGGTGGCGTGTGGGGCGGTCCCGGCTCTGCGCCTCTCTGCGAGAGGCTTGGCCGGGATGACGACCTCTTTCTTTCGTCATCCTCCGACGAGCGAAGCGAGATCGGGGGACCCAGCGGCGCCGAAGGCGATCTTCACGGCAGGCGCCGCGCGTGGCTCTGTCGCCCTCACGGGCGCCGCTGGGTCCCCCGGTCTGCGCCGCTGCGCGGCTTGCCGGAGGATGACGGAAGAGAAGATCAGCCCCGCGCCACCTGGAAGCCGGCGAAGGACTGGCTGACCGGCATCAGTTCGAGCGCATTGATGTTCAGGTGCGGCGGCAGGGTCGCGACCCAGAACAGGGTCTCGGCGATGTCCTCGCCCGTCATCGGCTGGGCGCCGCCGTAGAGGGCGTCGGATGCGGCCTGATCGCCGCTGGTGCGGACCAGGGTGAACTCGGTCTCGGTCATGCCGGGCTCGATGGAGGTGACGCGGACCCCGGTCCCGTGCAGGTCGGACCGCAGGCCCAGCGAGAACTGGCGCACGAAGGCCTTGGTGCCGCCATAGGCGTTGCCGCCCTTGTAGGGATAGGTCGCGGCGATCGAGCTGATGTTCAGGATGGCGCCCTTGCGTGCGATCAGGCGCGGCAGCAGGCGGTGGGTGATGGTGACCAGGCCAGTGATGTTGGTGTCGATCATCTGACGCCACTGATCCAGATCGGCGTCCTGGGCGGCGGCGGTCCCCAACGCCAGGCCGGCGTTATTGATCAGGACGTCGATGTCGCCAAAACCCTCGGGCAGGGCCTCCAGGGCCGCGTCGATGGCGGCCTCGTCGCGGATGTCGAAGGCGAGGGGATGGACCACGTCGGCGCCCAGCTCAGTCACCAGTTCGTCCAGACGCTCGGCGCGGCGGCCGGTGGCGATGATCTTCCAGCCCGCCGAGGCGAAGCGGCGCGCCGCCGCCTGTCCGATGCCTGCCGTGGCGCCGGTGATGAGGACGGTTCCGCTCATGGTCTGCTCCTGTTCGCTGTCGGGGCTGTCTAGCGCCGCCGCAGCCCAGGCTCAAATGACGAAACGGCCGACGCCCCTTTCGGAACGCCGGCCGCTTGCTCCGGGGAGAGGCGGTGGGGTCGTCAGGCGGCCCGGTTCTTCACCAGGTCGTCGACGACCGAAGGGTCGGCCAGGGTCGAGGTGTCGCCGAGCGCCCCGATCTCGTTCTCGGCGATCTTGCGCAGGATGCGCCGCATGATCTTGCCCGAGCGGGTCTTGGGCAGGCCCGGCGCCCACTGGATCACGTCGGGGGCGGCGATGGGGCCGATCTCTTCGCGCACCTGGGCGATCAGGGCCTTGCGCAGGTCTTCGGTCGCCTCGACCCCCTTGTTCAGGGTGACATAGGCGTAGATGCCCTGACCCTTGATGTCGTGGGGGAAGCCGACGACGGCGGCCTCGGCCACATCGTCGTGCAGGACCAGGGCGCTCTCGACCTCGGCCGTGCCCATGCGGTGGCCCGAGACATTGATGACGTCATCGACCCGGCCGGTGATCCAGTAGTAGCCGTCCGCGTCGCGGCGGCAGCCGTCGCCGGTGAAATACTTGCCCGGATAGGTCGAGAAATAGGTGTCGAAGAAGCGCTGGTGGTCGCCATAGACCGTCCGCATCTGGCCCGGCCAGCTGTCGGTGATGCAGAGGTTGCCCTCGGTCGCGCCTTCCAGCACGCCGCCCTCGGCGTCGACGATCTGCAACTCGACGCCGGGCAGGGGCTTGGTGGCCGAGCCGGGCTTGAGGTCGGTCGCGCCCGGCAGGGGCGAGATCAGCACGCCGCCGGTCTCGGTCTGCCACCAGGTGTCGACGATGGGCAGGCGGCCGTCGCCGACCACCTCATGATACCAGCGCCAGGCCTCGGGATTGATCGGTTCGCCGACGCTGCCCAGCAGGCGCAGGGACTTGCGGCTGGTCGCCTTCACCGGCGCGTCGCCTTCGCGCATCAGCGAGCGCAGGGCGGTGGGGGCGGTGTAGAAGATCTCGACCTTGTGCTTGTCGATGACCTGCCAGAAGCGGCTCACGCTCGGATAGTTGGGCACGCCCTCGAACAGGAGGGTCGTGGCCCCATTGGCCAGGGGGCCGTAGACGCCATAGGAGTGACCCGTCACCCAGCCCACGTCGGCGGTGCACCAGAAGACCTCGCCGGGGCGGTAATCGAAGACCAGTTCGTGGGTGTAGCTGGCCCAGAACAGATAGCCGCCGGTGGTGTGCAGCACGCCCTTGGGTTTGCCGGTCGAACCCGAGGTGTAGAGGATGAAGAGCGGGTCCTCGGCCTGCATCGGCTCGGGATGGCAGTGGGCCGTGACTTTCGCCGCCTCGGTCTCATAGTCCCGGTCGCGGCCCTCGACGAAGCCGACCTCGGCGCCGGTGTGACGGATCAGCAGGACGCCGTCGACGCCCGAGACCTTTTCCAGGGCCTTGTCGACATTCGCCTTCAGCGGGACCTTCTTGCCGCCGCGGCAGCCCTCGTCGGCGGTGATGACGAAGGTGGAGCCGCAGTCCTCGATGCGCCCGGCGATGCTGTCGGGCGAGAAGCCGCCGAAGATGACCGAGTGGACCGCGCCGATGCGGGCGCAGGCCAGCATGGCGTAGGCGGCCTCCGGGATCATCGGCAGATAGATGGTGACGCGGTCGCCTTTGCGGACGCCGTTGGCCTTGAGCACATTGGCCATGCGGCAGACGCGTTCGTGCAACTGGCCGTAGGTGACATGCTCGCTGTCGGTCGGCTCGTCGCCTTCCCAGATGATGGCGGTGTCATTGGCGCGGTGGGGCAGGTGGCGATCGATGCAGTTGGCCGAGACGTTCAGCACCCCGTCCTCGAACCAGCGAATGCGGAAGTCGGCCTTGTCGAACGACACGTCCTTGATCTTGGACGGGAAGGTCATCCAGTCGAGGCGCTTGGCCTGTTCGCCATAATAGGCCTCGGGGGTCTCGCGCGCCGCGATCCGGGCCGCGTCATAGCCGGCGCGGTCCATGTGGGCGCGCGCGGCCAGGTCGGCGGGGACGGGATAGATTTCCGGATCAGACACGCGCGCTTTCCTCCCAGTGGTGCGTTTTAGAAGCCGTATTTGGCGAACAGGATCAGACGGGTCATGTCGCCGTCCAGTCCCGACTCCAGCTTGCGGTCAGCGAACATCAGTTCGGCCCCGACATCAAACGCCGTGACCGGCGACCAGATGAGGTTGGCGTGGATGCTCTGGGCCGAGCGGTTGGCGCCCGTCCCGGTCAGCAGGACGTCGTTGTCCACCTTCTGCGCCGACCAGATCAGGCTGGAGCGCCAGCCCGGCGTCCAGACGTGGCGATAGGCGGCGAACCCGGCCAGAACGCCGATGGCGTCCAACTGGCCCGAGGCGTCAAGCACCGCATCGTTGGAGAAGTTCAGCCCGACATAGCGGCCGATGCCTTCGCCGCCGGTCAGCATCAGGCGGATGTCGTCCTGGGCGCCGACCTTGATCCTGGTCGAGGCCGACAGGCCCCAGCCGGTCGCCGTGTCGTCGATATTGCTGGCGGGGTTCTCGTACTTGAGCTGGCGCAGCAGGCCGGCGAACTGCAGGTCGCCCCAGGGGCGGCTGATGGCGTAGCGGGCCGTCAGGTCGGGCAGGCTGTTGTCGTCGGCGATGACGCGCGTCCCGCCGCCAAAGGGGGTGACGGTGGTCTCGGGGTTCTCGACCGAAACCGAGAAGGGACCGCGCGTGTAACGAACCTGAACTTGCCGGGCGAAGACCGTGCCCTCGGCGGCGCCGACGAAGTCCGCCGATTCCGGCAGGACGGCGGTGTTCTGGAAATTGGTCCATTCCTGACCGATCAGCCAGTTGTCGATGGTGACGAAGGCGCGGCGCAGGGCGGGGGTGGAGGCGCTGGTGATGCGCTGGTCGCCGGTTCCGGGCAGGCTCTGGAAGTCCATCTCCAGCCGCGTGCCGACCTTGTGACCGCCGACCAGGCCGTCGGTGGTCAGCCAGAAGCGCGTCTGGCGGGCGTTGAAGTCCATCGCCGTGTCTTCGTCCGCGCCGCCGACCGGGATGGAGCCGGGCAGGTGATAGTCGCGCAGCAGGTCGCCGTTGGCCGGGTCGCCCCCGGAATAGCGGGAGGCCGAGGCGTCGACCTTGATGAAGCCGCCGAACTTGACCGTGTGATCGCCGATGCGGAAGCCTTCCTCGCGCGGGGCGGTCGAGACGGGCGTCGGGGCGGGCGCGGCCGGGCGGGTCTCCAGGCGGATAATGTCCTGGGCCTGCGCCGTCTGCTGCGTGCGCGCGGCGGCGACCTCGGATTTCAGGCTGTTCAGCTCGGCCTCGAGCTGGGCGATGCGCGCCTCGAGGGCCGCATTGGCGTCCTGGGCCCAGACGGCGCCGGGGGCGAACAGAAGCGCAGCCGCAGCCGCGCCGCCGAGCAGACGGAATCTTCCCATGTCATGTCCTCCCGGGTTCATCTGATGCGAACCTCGAGACGGCAGCATTCCGCGCGGGGGCGGTTTGCGGCCATTAGCCATTGGTCTAGTTTCGACCAAAGTCGAGGCGCGGCATGGTGTCGTCACAGCGCGGCCTCGACCCGAAAAAGAACCGCGCGCGGGAAGGATTTTCATGGATCGCATCGTCGTCGCCGACGACCACCCTCTGTTTCGGGCGGCGTTGAGATCGGCCGTTGAAAAGGCCGCGCCCGGCGCCGTGATTGCGGAATGCGCCAGTCTGGCCGAGGTTCTGGCGACGCTGGCCGAAGCGCCGGCCGATCTGCTGCTGCTGGACCTCAAGCTGTCGGACAGCGAGGGCATGGGCGGCCTGACCCGCATCCGCGCCGACCATCCCGCCGTGCCGGTCGCCGTCGTCTCAGCCAGCGAGGAGCCGCCGACCGTGCGCCGCGCCCTGACCCTGGGCGCCGCCGGCTTCATTCCGAAATCCGCCGCCCTGCCGGTCATGGTCGAGGCCATCAAGACCATCCTGTCGGGCGACACATGGGCGCCGGACGTCGGCGCGGCCGGGGCCGAGGAGGGCGATCTGGAAGCCCGCATCGCCAGCCTGACGCCGTCGCAGCTGCGCATCCTCGAAGGCCTGAAGGCCGGGCGGCTGAACAAGCAGATCGCCTTCGACCTCGGCGTCACCGAGGCCACGATCAAGGCCCACCTGACCAGCGTCTTCCGCAAGCTGGGGGTGCACAACCGCACCCAGGCCGTGATCCTGGCGCAGTCGATCGATCTCTGATTTTGGAGGCTAGGGGCGCCCGAAAGGGCCGGGAGGCCTGGGCCGTCGCGCCCCTCGGCGGGATCACATCAATCCGGCCTGGGTCGCGACGGCGCTGGCCACGGCGTCAAGGATGAGCTTGAACCGCAGAGGTCGTCTGGGCCTGTAGGCCCGCAGTTTCGTCAGACGGTCAGTCCTCGGACGGCGCGGCGTCTTCCTCGGTCAGGCCCGCGGCCTTGGCGGCCTTCTTGGCGGCTTTCGCGGCGGCCTTGGCTTCGGCCTTCTTGGCTTCGGCGC
Source organism: Brevundimonas sp. CEF1 (assembly GCF_051353055.1). Lineage (NCBI taxonomy): Bacteria > Pseudomonadati > Pseudomonadota > Alphaproteobacteria > Caulobacterales > Caulobacteraceae > Brevundimonas > Brevundimonas sp. CEF1. The sequence goes on along the minus strand of NZ_CP195593.1, from coordinate 2,670,402 downwards.
GCTCGCGCTCCTGCCGTTCGAAACTGTAGTTGGGCTTACGGGCCATTGATGTCCTCTCGCGCCGGGGTCGCCTGACAGCGACGTCAAACCTTCATGTGGCCTCTGTCGCGCCTCACGACAACACGGAAACGCCGTCCAGCCCCATATTCCCGCCCGTCACGGACGACAGACGCCGCTGTTCGACCAAAGTCGCTCTCTCCAAAACCCGCGACCTGCTGTCAGTCTCCCCTTCGACGATCCGGCAACAGGATCGCGAGGAAACGGTCGCGCCACGCGACCCTAAAGGAAGGGACTGCCCATGACCGACCGCACCATGGGTGCGGCGGAGGGCGCGGAGCACACGGTCGACAAGAACGACCGGCTCGTGATTCTGGCGTCGTCCGTCGGCACCGTCATCGAATGGTACGACTTCTATCTCTACGGCTCGCTGGCCGCGATCATCACCGTCCAGTTCTTCTCGGGCGTGAACGAGACCACCGGCTATATCTTCGCCCTGATGGCCTTCGCCGCGGGCTTTGCGGTCCGGCCCTTCGGCGCCATCGTCTTCGGGCGGCTGGGCGACCTGTGGGGACGCAAGAACACCTTCCTCGTCACCATGCTGCTGATGGGTCTGTCGACCTTTGTGGTCGGCCTGCTGCCGCCCTATGCGGCCATCGGCATCGCCGCCCCGATCATCCTGGTGCTGATGCGCCTGATCCAGGGCCTGGCGCTCGGCGGTGAATACGGCGGCGCCGCCACCTACGTCGCCGAGCACGCCCCGCACGGCAAGCGCGGCTTCTACACCTCCTTCATCCAGATCACGGCGACCGCCGGTCTTGTGCTCAGCCTGGCCGTCATCCTGGGCGTCCGTTACGCCGTGGGCGAGGAAGCCTTCCTCGAATGGGGCTGGCGCATTCCCTTCCTGGTCTCGATCCTGCTGCTGGGCGTCTCGCTGTGGATTCGTCTGAAGCTGGCCGAGAGCCCCTCGTTCAAGCGCATGAAGGCTGAAGGCAAGGGCTCGACCACGCCCCTGAAGGACAGCTTCATGAAGTGGCCCAACCTGAAGCTGGTGCTGATCGCCCTCGTCGGTCTGACCGCCGGTCAGGCGGTCATCTGGTACACGGGCCAGTTCTACGCCCTCTTCTTCCTGGAGCGGGTGCTGCGGGTCGACGCCTCTCTGGTCTACATCATGCTGGCCGTCGCCCTGCTGCTGGCCTCGCCCTTCTTCATCTTCTGGGGCTGGCTGTCGGACAAGGTGGGGCGCAAGCCGATCATCCTGGCCGGCTGCCTGCTGGCGGCGATCACCTACTTCCCGCTGTTCAACGCCCTGACCGAAGCGGCCAACCCGCGTCTGGCGGCGGCGGCGGCCTCGGCGCCGGTCACGGTCTATGCCGATCCGGCGGACTGCCACCTGCAGTTCGACCCCGTGGGCAAGACGGTGTTCAACCACTCCTGCGACGTGGCCAAGTCCTATCTGGCCAAGGCCGGCGTGACCTACACCAATGTCGCGGCGCCCGCCGGGACCGTGGCCGAGGTCCGCATCGGCGATCAGGCGGTCGTTCCCAGCTTCCGCGGCGACGCCCTGACCACCGCCGACTTCGCCGCCCAGAAGAAGATTTGGGAAACCGGTCTGGGCGAGGCCCTGACCACCGCCGGCTATCCCGCCAAGGCGGACAGCGCCCTGGTCAACAAGCCGATGGTGGTGCTAATCCTCTTCATCCTCGGCTTCTATGTGACCATGGTCTACGGGCCGATCGCGGCGGCCCTGGTCGAGATGTTCCCGACCAAGATTCGCTACACCTCGATGTCGCTGCCCTATCACATCGGCAACGGCTGGTTCGGCGGCTTCCTGCCGACCACCGCCTTCGCCATGGTCGCGGCCACCGGCAATATCTACTACGGCCTCTGGTATCCGATCGTGGTGGCGCTGGCGACGGTCGTGCTCGGCTTCCTGCTGGTCAAGGAAGGCAAGGACGTCGATCTGAACGCGTAAGGCGTCAAGTTCGCCAGTTCAGGGGGCGGTTCGGTTTCGACCGGGCCGCCCTTTCTTCTATTCCCGTCATCCCGGCCGCAGCGAAGCGAAGAGCCGGGACCGCCCAAGACGCCGCCGCCAGCGCTTCTTGCGGTCCCGGATAGCGGCTGCGCCGCTTCCGGGATGACGGAAGAGATGGGTGCCTTCCCTTTTCTTCTTGTCCCCCGCCCCCGCTCCGTCCCACATGCCGGTCATGTTCAGCCTCGCGACCCTGGCCCTGGTGGCCGCCTACATGGCCGTCCTGTTCGCGGTGGCCTGGTGGTACGAGCGGCCGTCGATCAAGACGCGCGGCGGGGCGCTGGGGCCGTCGCTCTACGCCCTGTCCCTGGCCATCTATTGCACCTCGTGGACCTATTACGGGGCGGTGGGGACGGCGGCGCGTTCGGCCTGGGAATACCTGCCCATCTACATCGGCCCGGCGCTTGGCGTGACGGTGCTGTTCCCGCTGTGGAAACGGATCGCGGCGGCGGCCCGGCGCGAGAACGTCGGCTCGATGGCCGATTTCATCTCCTCGCGCTACGGCAAGAGCCCGGCCCTGGGCGCGGCGGTGGCGTTGGTGGCCATCCTGGGGTCGCTGCCCTATATCGCGCTTCAGCTGAAATCCTTGTCGATGGCGGGGGAGATGCTGACCGCGGGCACGCCCGTCGCCGGGTCCGAGAGCCTGACGGTTCTGGTCATGGCCGGGGTTCTGGCCGGGTTCGCCATCCTGTTCGGGGCGCGCCGTCCCGACCTGACCGAGCACAACCGCGGCCTGATCCAGGCCATCGGCATCGAGTCCATCGTCAAGCTGGCGGCCCTGCTGGCCGTGGCGATCTTCGCCCTCATGCTGCTACGTCACGCCCCGGCTTCAGCGGATGTGACCGCCAGCCTCGGCGATCTGGCGCGCTGGCCCGATCTGGATAGCCGTTTCTGGGCCATCATCCTGGTGGCGAGCCTGGCCATCTTCTGCCTGCCGCGTCAGTTCCACGTCGCCTTTGTCGAGGGCGGCGATCCGGCCCAGGTGAAGCGGGCGCGCTGGATATTTCCCCTCTATCTGCTGCTGACCAGTCTGGCGGTCCTGCCCCTGGTGGCGGCGGGCGGCCTGTTCGCGCCCAGCGTCAATCCCGACCTGCTGGTCCTGGCCCTGCCGTTGAACCGCGGCCATTCGGCCCTGACCGCTATCGTCTTCGTCGGCGGCTTCTCGGCGGCGACCGCCATGGTCATCGTCGAGGCCGTGGCCCTGTCGGCCATGGTGTCCAACAACCTGGTTCTGCCCCTGCTGGCCGCCGAGCGCCGGCGTCGGGGCGAGCGCGCGGGCGACATGGCGCGGGCCATCCTGAACATCCGCCGCCTGGCCATCCTCGCCCTGCTGCTGATGGCCTGGGTCTATTATCAGGCCATGGACCAGTCCAGCGGGCTGGCGGCCATGGGGCTGGTCTCCTTCGCGGCCCTGGCCCAGCTGGCGCCCGCCCTGTTCGGCGCCGTGCTGTGGCGCGGCGGGCGCTCGCGCGGGGCCTTGGCGGGGCTGGCGGTCGGGATGACGGTCTGGCTGGTCATGCTGGCGGCGCCGCAACTGGCCCCCGGTTTCGGTCTGAACGTCCCGGCCATGCTGGGGCTGGCCGACCCGTTCGCGGCCGGGGTCTTCCTCAGCCTGACGCTGAACCTCGGCGTCTTCATTCTGGTGTCCCGACTGGGGCGGCCGCGCCTGATCGACCGGGTTCAGGCCCGCGCCTTCGTCGACCGGCTGGGGCCGGACTGGATGGAGGGGCGGGGCGGCTCGGCCGGGGCCTCGGTCGGGGACCTCAAGGCCCTGGTCGCCCGCTTCATCGGCGACGAGCGGGCCGAGCGCGCCTTCGCCGCCTGGGCGCGCGAGACCGAGATCAAGCTGCGCGACGCCGACCCCGCCGACGCCGGGTTGGCCCGCGCCGCCGAGCGGATGCTGGCGGGGGCCATCGGCGCCGCCTCGGCGCGGCGCGTCATCGCCGCCGCCCTGGCCGCCGGGGGCCGCGCGCCCGAGGACGTAGTGCGGATGCTGGACGAGGCCTCGCAGGCGGTTCAGTTCAACCGCGACCTGCTGCAGACCACCCTGGACAACATCGACCAGGGCGTCAGCGTGGTGGACGAGGATCTGCGCCTGACCGCCTGGAACCGCCGCTATGTCGAGATGTTCGACCTGCCCGCCGGATTCGTCCACGTCGGCCTGCCCATCGCCGCCGTCTATCGCCTCAACGCCGAGCGGGGCGAGACCGACGCCATCACCGTTACGGGCGACATCGAGGCCTGGATCGAGCGGCGGCTGGAGGCCCTGGCCCGCCGCATCCCGCACGACCACGAGCGCGAGCAGCCGGACGGCCGGATTTTGCGATCCTCTGGCGCGCCCATTCCCGGCGGCGGCTACGCCACCAGCTATACCGACATCACCGCCCTGCGCCGCGCCGCCCGCGATCTGGAGGAGGCCAACGAGCGGCTGGAGGCCCGCGTCGCCGACCGCACCGAACGGCTGGAAGAAGCGCGCCGTCTGGCCGAGGACGCCACCGCCTCCAAGACCCGCTTTCTCGCCGCCGCCAGCCACGACCTGTTGCAGCCGCTTCACGCCGCCCGCCTGTTCATCGCCGCCCTGAAGGAGGAGCCGGCGCTGGCGGCGGGGTCGGCCGGACGCGGCCTGGCGACCAACGCCGACCGTTCCATCGACAGCGCCCACCGCCTGCTGACCGCCCTGCTGAACCTGTCCAAGCTGGAAGCGGGCGGGGTCCAGCCCGCCGTCGCCCCCCTGTCGCTGGACGCCCTGTTCGCCGAGCTGCGCCGCGAATTCGCCCCCATGGCCCGCGCCAAGGGGCTGCGACTGACGGTCGTGCCGTCGGGTCTGTGGGTCGCCTCTGACCACGACCTGCTGCGCTCCATGCTGCAGAACCTGGTCGCCAACGCCATCCGCTACACCGACCGGGGCCGGGTGCTGGTCGGGACGCGGCGCGACGGCGACACGGTGCAGATGCTGGTTTGCGACACCGGGCGGGGCATTCCCGACGCCGACCGCGAGAGCGTCTTCGGCGAGTTCGTGCGCCTGCCCGGCGCCCCGGTGGACGAGCCGGGGGCGGGTCTGGGCCTAGCCATCGTGCAGAAGCTGTCGGACCTGCTGCGCCATCCGCTGTCGATGGCGTCTCGCGTCGGACGCGGCACGACCTTCCGCGTCAGCGCCCCGCGCGCCGCCGCCCGCGAGGTTCCCGCCGCCCCCGCCGAGGGCGACGCCCGTCTGCCGCTGGCGGGCTTGCGGGTGCTGTGCGTGGACAATGAACCGGCCATCCTCGACGCCCTGACAGCCCTGTTGAGCCGCTGGGGGGCGCAGACGACCACGGCGCGCAGCGTGGCCGAAGGGATCGCGGCGCAGGGGCCGTTCGATGCGGCCCTGGTCGATCTGCATCTGGGCGACGGCGCGGACGGGCTGAGCGTGGTCGACGCCCTGCGGGCGCGGGGACTGCGCCGCATCGGCCTGGTGACGGCGGACACCCGCGAGGGGCTGAAGGATAGGGCCACGGCGGCGGGGGCTGTGCTGCTGCCCAAGCCGGTCAAGCCGGCGGCGCTGAAGGCGTTTCTGTCGCGTTAGCCGGCGAACGCCTAGCCCAGGGTCAGCCCCATGCGGACCAGGGCCGAGAGGCTGTCGGCCTCCATCTTGGTCATGACCTTGGCGCGGAAGACCTCTACCGTGCGAGGGCTGATGTCGAGGTCCAGGGCGATCTCCTTGTTGGAGCGGCCGTGGATCAGGGCGTCGAAGACCTGGCGTTCGCGCGGGGTCAGACGGGCCACGCGGCTCTGGACCGCGATGCGGGCGCCCTGGGCCTGATCCAGGTCGGACAGCCGGGCCAGGCAGCCGCGCACCGTCTCGATCAGGCGCGGCGGGTCAAAGGGCTTTTCGATGAAGTCGACGATGCCGGCCTTCATCATCTGCACCACCATGGGCACGTCGGCGTGGCCGGTGATGACGATGACGGGCCAGGCGGAGCCGCGCAGGTCGCGGATGCGGCGCACCACCTCGGCCCCGTCCATGTCGGGCATGCGCATGTCGGTGATGACGCAGGCCGTGGCGTCTTCGGGCAGGGCGTCAAAGAAGTCCCCGCCGCTGGAAAAGCCGCGCGCGCGGATGCCGACGCCCCGCAGCAGGACCAGCAGGGAATCGCGGACCGCTGCGTCGTCGTCGATAATGAATACGGAGTGGAGACTCATGGATGCTCGCCGACCGCTTCGCGGATCAGGTTAAACGAGAAAGCAGCGCCCCCCAACGCGCTTTTTGCCACGACCAGCCGCCCTCCGTGGCTTTCGACAATGGTGCGGGTGACGGACAGGCCCAGGCCCATGCCGCCGGACTTGGTCGAGGTCATCGGCTGGAACATGCGCTCCACCTGATCGGCGGCGATGCCGGGACCATTGTCCTCCACGCTGATCGCATAGTGGGTGTCCGACAGGGCGCGGCCGACGATGACGACATCGGAGCCGGGCGTGTCGCCGACGGCCTCTACCGCGTTGCGCACCAGGTTGACGATGGCCTGCTGGAACTGGATGCGTTCGGCGCGGACGGTATCGGCTTCGGCATGCAGATCCATGCGGACGGTCACGCCCTTGGCCGACCCGATCATGCTCAGGACCGGGCCCAGGTCCTCGATCATCGAGGAGGCGCGCTCGGTGTCCAGGCGGCGAACCTCCAGCGACAGAAGCTCGCGCATCCGGCGGATGATCGCCCCCGCGCGCAACAGTTGCGCCTTGGCCAGTTCGGTGGTGCGGCGCGCGCTGTCGCCCAGAGGGCCGGCCTTCTCCATGTCGGCCTGGCTGGCGTGCAGATAGGTTGCGGCGGCGCTGAGGGGCTGGTTCAGTTCGTGGGCCAGGGTGGCGGCCATCTCGCCCAGCGAGTTCAGACGCCAGACCTTGTTCAACTGGGTGTGCAGTTCGCGGGCCTGGGCGTCGGCGGCGTGCCAGCGGCTGAGGTCGGTCAGGCACAGGGCGACCAGGTCCTGGCCGTCAGGACCAGGCACCCGGCCGCTCTGGATGTTCAGCGGGAAGGTCGCGCCGTCGGCGCGGGCGCCGTTCCAGTGCCCCTCGGTGGAGGTGAGGACGCCGTCGGCCTGATCGTCATGCGAGGCCGAAGCCGCGTCGAAGGCCGGCACCAGACTGTTGAAGGCGCGGCCCTGAACCGCATTCGCATCGACGCAGAACAACTGGGCCGCGGCGGGGTTCATGCGGTGGACCGCCCCGTCGAGCTGCAGGGTGACGACCGGCACGGTGGTCAGGACGGTGTTCAGCAGGGCGTCCTGCGCCGCCAGCCTGTGGCTCAGGCGGTCGGCGCGATCCTTTAGCTGGCGCAGGGCCATGCACAGTTCGGCCACGCCCCAGGCCACGGCGGCGAACAGCAGGGCGTTGGTCACGGCGTCGCCGAGACCTTCGCGCGCCACCAGCGCGAGGTTGAGGGCGATCGACAGGCCGATGGCCAGGGCCACGGCCGCGCGCCGGGCCAGCAGGGCGGTGACGATCACGGCCGGCAGCATCGGTAGATAATAGAAGCGTCCCAGGCCCTCGAGCAGGGACCGCGCCGCCACGGCCACGCCCACGGCGATCACCGCCAGCAGCAATCCGCCCCAGCGTCCCCGCGACGCCGCCGCGACGGCGTCCAGCATGTTTTTCATCGCAGGATGAATGAGGTCTTCCTCTCGGATTACTGGAACCTCAGACCGGAGATGTCTGCGGAGGGGGTTCTACAGAATCGAGCCACGGCGGGCCTTCTATACATTGAATGCGGTGAATGCAATTCAGCCATTAACCTTGATGGGGTGCGCTTCAAACGCTGGCTTCCGGTCAGGTATAGAGGCAAAAAAATGGCGGTTACTATAGTTTCTGTCTTGTTAATACTTGGCGTATCTTGAGTTGCGGCAAGCGCCGGGGACGCCAGATCGAGCATCGGCGGTCCGAGCATAACCTTCCGAACTATGCGGGTTTTTACGTAGAGGCGGATTTACAGAAATCTACGTTTGTTCGTCCAAGAAGGCCTCAGGATCACTGAGGTAAAAATGCTCTTCAAAATGAATGGCAATGGGCGTCAGAACGGCGCGCGTCACATTTCCAGCATCGTCGGCCCGGTTGCGGCGGGCCTGGCAGGCCTGATGGCGGCCGGGGCCGTTCAGGCCCATGCGATCGACGCACAACTGGGCGTCGCCAGCGAGTATGTCGGCAAGGGCCTGGGCAAGAGCGCCGGGGACCCCAGCGTCAACGGCTCGGTCGAGGTGTCGAGCGGCGCCTTTTACGCCAACGTCTTCGCCTCGACCGCCAAGCTGTCGCAAGGCTCGGACGCCGAGATCGTCAGCGCTATCGGATGGCGCCCCGAGGCTGCGGGCTACAAGTTCGACCTGTCGGTGGTGAACCGCGACCTGCCGGGCACGCGCGCCGGCGTCGACGCCAACTACTGGGAATATCAGGCCGACGCCGCGCGCAAGATCGGGCCGGTCAACACCCGCCTGCGCGTCAACTATACGCCCGACGGCTTCGCTGCGACCAAGGAGGCCTGGTGGGTCGAACTGCAGGGCACGGTTTCGGTCGGACCCAAGACCAAGGCTTCGGTCGCCATCGCCGACCGCACCGCTGACGGCGGCGCTGAATACGCCGCCTGGAACCTCGGCGTGAAGCACAAACTGACCGACAAGCTGGCGCTGGATGTGCGCTGGTATGACACCGATAGCCACGCCTTGGGCGAGAACTACGACGGCCGCCTGGTGGGCGCGCTGACGTTCGCGCTCTGAGTTGATTGAACAGTAATTCCGGGGGGAGAAGTCATATGAGCATGTTGAGCGATCTGAAGATCGAGAAGAAGTTGATGGCGGCCTTCGCCGTCGTCATCGCCGCCATCGCCGTCATGGGCGTCACGGTCTTCGTGCAGGTGAACGATATGGAGCGCGCGCGAATGGACCGCGTGCGCGCCTCGGCGACGCAGCGCGAAGCCGAGACGGCGCAATTCTATCTGGCGCGTCAGGAAAGCAGCTATCGCGGCTTCCTGCTTTCGAACGACGTCTACTATCTGGAGCGCCTGGCGGCGCACCGCGAGAATTTCAACAAGAGCCTGGATCGGATCGGCCAACTGGACCGCACCAGCGACGCCGAGGTTCGCGCCGCGCGCGCAGCCGCGGACTCGTGGGCCGCGAACGTGGTCGAGGCCGGCCGCGTGCTGGCGGCCGATCCCGCGACCCGCGCCCAGGCCATCGCCATGGTCGGTCGCGACGGCGTCGCTGATAAGTATGTCAGCCCCGCCGAAGACGCGCTCACGGGCCTGATCGACAAGAAGGCGGCGCAGAGCCGCGTCTATGGCGAGGTCCAGGTCGCGGTGGCCAAGTCGGCGCGCGCGGTTCTGATCGGCGGCGTCATCCTGGCCCTTCTCATCGCGGCGGGCATGGCCTTCCTGCTGACCAACATGCTGGGCAAGCCGCTACTGGCCATGACCTCGGCCATGCGTCGTCTGGCTGCGGGCGACACCTCGATCCTCGTCCCGGCCATGGGCCGCAAGGATGAGGTCGGCCAGATGGCTTCGGCCGTGACGGCCTTCAAGGACGCCGCCATCGCCAACGCCCGTCTGGAAGCCGAGGCCGTGGCCCAGCGACAGGCCGCCGAGGACGAGCGCGCCCGCGTCGAGGCCGAGAAGGCCCGCGCCGCCGCAGAAGACCGCGTCGCCATCACCGCTCTGGCCGAGGGCCTGCAGGCCATGGCCGGCGGCGACCTGACCCACCGTATGACGGCCGAGGTCTCGCCCAAGGCCGCGCAACTGAAGAGCGACTTCAACGCCGCCATCTCGCAACTGGAACAGGCTGTGGCCGTCGTCGTCACCAACGTCGCCGCCATCCGCTCGGGTTCGGGCGAGATCAGCCAGGCTTCCGACGACCTGTCGCGCCGCACCGAGCAGCAGGCGGCTTCGCTGGAAGAAACCGCCGCCGCCCTGGACGAGATCACCGCCACGGTGAACAAGACCGCCGATGGCGCAAGGCAAGCCTCCAGCGTGGTGCAGGCCGCGCGCGGCGACGCCGAGGCCAGCGGCAATGTCGTGCGCGACGCCGTCGCCGCCATGACCGCCATCGAGCAGTCCTCGGCCCAGATCGGCAACATCATCGGGGTGATCGACGAGATCGCCTTCCAGACCAATCTGCTGGCCCTGAACGCCGGGGTCGAGGCCGCCCGGGCCGGCGACGCCGGTCGCGGTTTCGCGGTCGTGGCTTCGGAAGTGCGGGCTCTGGCTCAGCGCTCGGCCGAGGCGGCCAAGGAGATCAAGACCCTGATCTCGGCCTCGGGGCGCCAGGTCGGCGAGGGCGTCAACCTGGTCGGTCAGACGGGCGAGGCCCTGCAGCGCATCGTCAGCCGCGTCGCCGAGATCGACGGCCTGGTTTCGGAAATCTCGGCCTCGGCCCAGGAGCAGGCCACGGGCCTGCAACAGGTCAACACCGCCGTGAACCAGATGGATCAGGTCACCCAGCAGAATGCTGCGATGGTCGAGGAATCCACCGCCGCCAGCCATTCCCTGGCTCAGGAAGCCGACGTCCTGGCCGCCTCGGTGTCGCGCTTCCGCACCGCTCAGGCCGCCGCACCTGTCGCCGCTCGCAAGCCTGCGCCGGTCGCCGCCGCTGCGGCTCCGGCCGCTCCGGTTCGCACCGCGCAGCCGGTGGCCCAGACCATCGCCGCGCTGAAAACCGTGGGTCACGGCGGCGCCGCCCTGAAGCCGCAGGTCGTTGAAGACGGCTGGGAGGAGTTCTGATGTCGACCCTTATCGCCCTGCCGGCGGTGCTCGACCTGCGCGCCGCCGAGCCCCTGAAAATGCAACTGTTGGCTGTGCGCGGTCAGGCGGCGACCCTGGACGCCTCGGCCGTCGAGCGGCTGGGCGGCCTGTGTCTGCAGGTGTTGCTCTCGGCCCTTCAGACCTGGCGTTCTGACGGGAAGTCTTTGAGATTCGTCAATGTTTCCGAGCCTATGATCGCGCAATGGAGCGCCCTCGGGGCTTCCATCTCTGATCTGGATGCACAAGGTAAGGTTGCATGACCAAGACCGTTCTGACCGTCGATGATTCGCGCACCATGCGCGACATGCTGATGCTGGCGTTGAAGGACGCGGGCTATCGCGTGGTCCAGGCCGAGGACGGCGTCCACGGCCTGGAGGTGCTCCAGGCCGAGCGCCCGGACATCGTCATCACCGACATCAACATGCCCCGCATGGACGGCTTCGGCTTCATCGAGGGCATGCGCGCCGACCCCCACCACAAGGCCACCCCGGTCCTGGTCCTGACCACCGAGAGCGACGCGGCCAAGAAGCAGCGCGCCCGCGAGGCCGGGGCCACCGGATGGATCGTCAAACCCTTCGACCCGGCCAAGCTGGTCGACTCCGTCCGTCGCGTCGCGGCCTGAGGACCCCCAGATGAGCGACGATCCGTTCGAGGCCATCAAGGTCACCTTCTTCCAGGAGTGCAGCGAACTGCTGGGCGATCTGGAAGCCAATCTGCTGGCGCTGGAAACCGGCCAGGGCGACGCCGAGACGATCAACGCCGTCTTCCGCGCCGTCCACTCGGTCAAGGGCGGGGCAGGGGCCTTTGGTCTGGAAGATCTGGTTCGCTTCGCTCATGTCTTCGAGACCCTGATGGACGAGCTGCGATCGGGCCGTAAGGAATGCGACGACGTCACCGTCAAGACCCTGCTGCGGGCCTCGGACGTCCTGGCCGACCATATCGCCGCCGCGCAGGGGACCGGCGCGCCGGTCGACGCCGCGCGTTCGGCCGGTCTGGTGGCCGAGCTGGAAGTCCTGACCCACGGCGTCGCCGCCCCGGTCGTCCCGGCGTCGGTCGCGGCTGTCATCGAAGAGGACGACTTCGGCTTCACGCCTCTGACGCTGGACCTGGCTGACTTCGGCGCCCCCGCCGAACTGCCCTCGCTGGATCTGCCGTCGCTGGATCTGCCCGACCTGGCCGCGCCGTCGGCCGCCGCCCCGACCGTGGGTTGGCGCATCGTCTTCCGCCCGCATCCGCGTCTCTACGCCAGCGCCAACGACGTCAGCCTGCTGCTGCGCGAACTGGCGCGCCTGGGTCCGACCTCGGTCGAGCTGGACGACAGCGGCCTGCCCATGCTGGACGCGCTCGACGCCGAAGACGCCCATCTGATCTGGACGATCACGCTTTCGGGCGACGCGCCCGAGGCCGCCGTGCGCGACGTCTTCGACTTCGTCGAGATGGACTGCGACCTGAGCATCACCGCCTTGGGCCAAGCCGCGCTCTCGGTCGAGGCCGGCCTGCCGCCGCTGCCCGTTGTGGACGCCGCGCCCGCCGAGGCCGAGTTCGACATCGCCGCCCTGCTGGCCAAGGCCGCCGCCCCGGTCGAGGCGCCCGCGCCGGTCGCCGCCGCGCCCGCTCCGGTTGCGGCCCCCATCGCCGCTGCACCCAAGCCGGTCGCACCTGCTGCCCCGGCCCCGGCTCCGGCTCCGGCTCCCGCCCTGGCCGCCGCGCCGGCGGCCCCCGCCGCCGTCGCCCCGGTGACCATCCGTGTCGATCTGGACCGGGTGGACCGCCTGATCAACGTGGTCGGCGAGTTGGTCATCCAGCAGGCCATGCTGGCTCAACGCGTCATGGAGAGCGGCCTGGCTCGCTCGTCGGACATCGCCCTGGGTCTGGAAGACCTGGAACTGCTGACGCGCGACATCCAGGACAGCGTCATGGCCATCCGCGCCCAGCCGGTGAAGTCGGTGTTCCAGCGCATGCCGCGTCTGGTCCGCGAAGTCGCCGAGATGACCGGCAAGCGCGTTCGTCTGGTCACGTCCGGCGAGGACACCGAGGTCGACAAGACCGTGGTCGAGCGCCTGGCCGAGCCGATCACCCACATGCTGCGCAACGCCATCGACCACGGGCTGGAAAGCCCGGAGGAGCGCGAGGCCGCCGGGAAGCCCGCCGAAGGGACCGTCCGTCTGGCCGCCCTGCACCGCTCGGGCCGCATCGTCATCGAGATCGCCGACGACGGCAAAGGCATCAACCGCCCCCGCGTGCGCGGCATCGCCGTGGATCGCGGCCTGATCGCCGAAGACGCCGTCCTGACCGACGACGAGGTCGACAACCTGATCTTCCTGCCCGGTTTCTCGACCGCCGAGACCGTCACCGACGTTTCGGGTCGGGGCGTCGGCATGGACGTGGTCAAGCGTTCGATCCAGGCCCTGGGCGGTCGCATCTCGATCAGCTCGGTTCCGGGCAAGGGCTCGACCTTCACCCTCAGCCTGCCGCTGACCCTCGCTGTGCTGGACGGCATGGTGGTGGGCGCCGCCGAACAGACCCTGGTGGCCCCCCTGTCGGCCATCGTCGAGAGCCTGACCCCGCGCGTCGAGGACATCCACTATGTCGGCGGCCATGACGCCGTGATCCGCTTCCGCGAGGAGTTCGTGCCTTTGGTGGACGTGGGTCGGGTCATGGGCTTCCGCGACGACGCCACGCCCCTGAGCGGCGGGGTGGTCATGATCGTCGAGACCGAGGCCGGCTCGCGCGCCGCCCTGCTGGTGGACGCCATCAACGGCCAGCGCCAGGTCGTCATCAAGAGCCTGGAAACCCATTATCGCCACGTCGACGGCGTCTCCGCCGCGACCATCCTGGGCGACGGCAGCGTCGCCCTGATCCTCGATATCGACGCCCTGGTCACCGCCGGGCGCCGCAAACCCAATCGTCCTGAACTGAAGATGGCGAGCTGAGACCCATGACCGAAGTCACCTCCAACGTCGCCGGCGCCGACCGTGAACTGATCGCCTTCCGTATTGGCGAGCAGGAATTCTGCGTCGACATCATGAGCGTCCGCGAGATCCGCGGCTGGACCCCCGCGACCCCGCTGCCGCGCTCGCCGTCCTATATGAAGGGCGTGATCAACCTGCGCGGCATCGTCCTGCCGATCATCGACCTGGGCGCCCGCTTTGGTCTGGCTACGGCCGAGCCGACCGCCCGCCACGTCATCATGGTGGCCCATATCGGCAACCGCCTGGTGGGCCTGCTGGTCGATGCGGTTTCGGACATCGTGCAATTGACGGACTCGACCATCCAGCCCACGCCTGACGTGGCCAGCGACCATGTGAAGACCTTCGTCCAGGGCATCTTCGCCGTCGAGGGCGGCCGCATGATCAGCCTGATCGATCTCAACCACGTCCTGCCGGCCGAAAGCGAAGCCGAAGCCGCATGACCACCGCCTCCGGGCGGGCGTCCCTGGTCGAAGGCGAGTTCGTCTTCACCGCCGAGGACTTCCGCCACATCGCCCAGACCCTGCACGCCCACGCCGGCATCGCCCTGAGCGAAGGCAAGGCCGCCCTGGTCTATTCGCGTCTGGCCAAGCGCCTGCGCCTGCTGGGGCTGCGCAGCTTCCGCGACTACTGCGCCCTGATCGAGGGCGTGGAGGGCGTGGACGAGCGTCAGGCCATGACCGCGGCCCTGACCACCAATGTCACCCGCTTCTACCGCGAGCCGCACCACTTCGATCACCTGCGCGACCACGTCATGCCGGAACTGGCGGCGCGGGCGCGGGCGGGCGGTCGGGTGCGGCTGTGGTCGGCGGCCTGTTCCAACGGACAGGAGCCCTATTCCATGGCCCTGACCGTGCTGGATGTCCTGCCGGAAGCGGCGGATCTGGACGTGCGCATCCTGGCCACCGACATCGACCCCAACATGGTCGCCGAGGGGGCGGCGGGCGTCTATTCGGACGAGCTGCTGTCGCCGGTGCCGGCGTCCGGCCGCAAGCATTTCGAACCCCTGGCGGGCCGTCCCGGCCTGTTCAGCGCCGATGAGACCCTGCGCCGTCTGGTGTCCTTCCGCGAGCTGAACCTGATCGGCGACTGGCCCATGCGCGGCAAGTTCGACGTCATCTTCTGCCGCAACGTGGTCATCTATTTCGACGACGCGACCCAGGAGATGGTCTGGGGCCGCTTCACCCCGATCATGAACCCCGGCGCCACCCTCTATATCGGCCATTCCGAGCGCGTCAGCGGCCCGGCCACGGCCCAACTGCAGACCTGCGGCCTGACGGCCTATCGCCTGGGAGGCCGGGCATGAGCCAGAACCCCGCCCACACTTCCCCTGTTCGCGTCCTGATCGTCGATGACAGCGCCACGATGCGCAGCCTGATCAGCGCTGTCCTGCGCCGCGATCCCGAGATCTCGGTCGTGGGGACGGCCGCCGATCCGCTGGAGGCCCGCGCCGCCATCAAGGAGCTGAACCCCGACGTCATCACCCTCGACGTCGAGATGCCCAATATGAACGGGCTGGAGTTCCTCGAGAAGATCATGCGGCTGCGGCCCATGCCGGTGGTCATGGTTTCGACCCTGACCCAGGCGGGCACCGACGTGACCCTGGCGGCGCTGGAGGTCGGGGCCGTGGACGCCGTGGCCAAGCCCGCGCCCGGCGTTCCGGCCCAGGAAGCTTTCGCCGACCTGGCCGAGAAGGTGAAGATCGCCGCCCGCTCGCGCGTTCGTCCGTTGGAAACGCGTGAGGCGCGCGCGGTGGACGGGGCCTATCGCGCCGACCCCAACCATATCCTGGCCATCGGCGCCTCGACCGGCGGGGTCGAGGCCCTGCTGAACATCCTGTCGGCCTTCCCCGCCAACTGCCCGGCGACCGTGGTGACGCAGCACATGCCCGCCACCTTCACCAAGAGCTTCGCGGCCCGTCTGGACAAGGCGTCCGGCGCCACGGTCACCGAGGCCGTGGACGGCGCGCCGGTGATCCCTGGCCATGTCTATATCGCCCCCGGCGGCGAGCGGCACCTTGAGGTCTCGAACGGGCGTTGTCGTCTGGTCGCCGCCGACACCGTCAACGGCCACCGCCCCTCGGTGGACGTCCTGTTCAACTCGGTCGCCCGTCTGGGGCGTCCCATGACCGGGGTCATCCTGACGGGCATGGGCAAGGACGGGGCCAGGGGCCTGCTGGCCATGCGTCAGGCCGGCGCCCGCACCCTGGGCCAGGACGAAGCCTCCAGCGTCGTCTACGGCATGCCGCGCGCCGCCTTCGAGCTGGGCGCCGTGGAACGCCAGCTGTCGCTGCCCCGTCTCGCCCCCGCCATTCTCGAGCTGTGCGCCGCCGGCGCCCATGTCTCAAAGCCTGTTGCGTAAGGACCGCCTATGCCTGCCGCCTCCGCCCTCAATGTCCTGGTCGTCGACGACCAACTGACCATGCGGTCCCTGATCCGCAACAGCCTGCAGCAGATCGGCGTGCGCGAGATCTCCGAAGCCGCCGACGGCGAGCTGGCCCTGCGGTCCATCATCACCAAGCCGGTCCACCTGGTCATCTCCGACTTCAACATGCCGAATCTGGACGGCCTGGGCCTGCTGCGCGCCATCCGCGCCCACCCGCCGACCTCCAAGACCGCCTTCATCATGCTGACCGGCCGCGCCGACCGCGAACTGGTGCAGCGCGCGGTCCAGTTCGGCGTGAACAACTACCTGGTCAAACCCTTCACCACCGCCCAGCTGAAAGAGAAGCTGGAAGGCGTGTTCGGCCCGCTGACGTGATCCGCGCCGGCGATCAGCTGACGGCCGAAAGGCGCGTCCATGTCGGCCAGGGCGAGCACCTTGTGACGTCCGATCCCGACGTCGTGCTGTCGACCGTGCTGGGCAGCTGCGTCGCCATGTGCCTGCGCGATCCCGTGGCCGGGGTCGGCGGCATGAACCACTTCCTGCTGCCCGAGGGCGCGGGGGCGGGGACCGACGCGGGCCGTCGCTACGGCGCCTACGCCATGGAGCTGCTGATCAATGACGTGCTGAAGGCGGGCGGTCGTCGCGAGCGGCTGGAGGCCAAGCTGTTCGGCGGCGGCCGCATGTTCGACGCCTTGAAGGACGTCGGCGCGTCCAACGCCGACTTCGCCGAGCGTTTTCTGGCCGACGAGGGGATTCCCGTCGTCGGCTCCAGCCTGAGGGGCGCCGGGGGGCGTCGACTGCATTACTGGCCGGTGACCGGTCGGGCGCTGCAACGCGCGGTCACGGACGCGGTCGCTCCGCGCCCGGCGCCGCCGCCTCCGCCGCCCGTCGACTCCGGCGCGCTGGAGCTGTTCTGATGACCGATTACGACGCCAAGGGCCTGCTGAGCGCGGTCGCCGCCGAGCTGGCCGACATCCGCGCGGGCGTGGACGAGGCCGGCGGCCTGGTGTCCGAGCTGCTGCGTCTGGCCCCGCCCGAGCAGCGCCTGACCTTTTTGACGCGGATGCAGGCCTTTGACGTCCTGAGCCAGAGGGTGGACGCCCTGTCGGGTCTGGCCGGGGCCTTGGCCGCCGATCAGCCGATGGACACGGCCCTGGCCGCCCTGCCTCTGGCCGAGATGGCCGACCGCCTGCGCGAGCTGACCTTCCGGGTGAAGCCGTCGTCATCGGCCGCGCCCGCCGCCGTGTCCGGCGACCTGCTGCTGTTCGACTGATGAGCGCGACCGACCGCGTCAATCTGGAGCAGTCGACCGTCCTGCTGATCGACGACAATCCGCAGGCGCTGGACATGCTCAGCTCCGTCTTCCAGGGCTTCGGCGTCAAGGAGCAGATCAAGTGCGCCTCGGCCACCGAGGGCGTGCGCATCATCCAGAACCGGGCCGTCGACCTGATCGTCATCGACTGCGCCGACCCCGAGATGGACAGCTATGCCTTCGCTCGCTGGCTGCGACGCGAGACCCCGGCGCCCATGCGGTTCATCCCCATCATTCTGCTGACCGGCCACGCCTCCCAGGCCAAGGTGCAGGAAGGCCGCGACTGCGGCGTCAGCTTCGTGGTCACCAAGCCCCTGACCCCGGCGGTGCTGCTGCGCCGCATCCTGTGGCTGGCGGGCGATGAGCGCGAGTTCGTCGAGTGCGCGACCTATGTCGGCCCGGACCGGCGCGTGCGCAACTTCGGCCCGCCCTTGGGCGTGGCGGGGCGCCGCAAGGACGACCTGTCCGCCCACGTCGGCGCCGCCGTCGAGGAGAACATGGATCAGTCCGACATCGACATGCTGATGAAGCCGCAAAGAGTTGCGTTGTGACCGAAGCCCGCACCCTGAAGATCAAGACCACCCTGGCGCGGCAGATGGCCCAGCCGGGAGGCCGCACCATCGCCGACGTCGAGCGCCGCGCCAACGAGCGGCTGGAGCGGCACCGCGACGACGTCATGACCACCATCGCCGGCGCCGTCACCGAGCTGGAGCTGGTCGTGGCCGCCGCCGCGCCGGGCAGCGAGCCGCAGGTCTATCGACTGGCCTCGTCCCTGCTGGACACGGCGGGCTTCTTCGACACTGGGCCGCTTTATGACGCGGGCTACAGCCTGTGCGACGTGGCCGACCGGATGCAGGCCGGCGGCGCCTGGAACTGGCCCACGGTCGCCGTCCACGTCCAGGCCATGCGCCTGATCCTCAGCGGCGGCTGCAAGGCCGACGCCACGACCGACGCCCTGCTGCTGGGCCTGCGCTCGGTGGCGGCGAAAGCAAGACAGGAGGCCTGATCCTTCTCCTCTTGCGGGAGAAGGTGGCAGGCGGAGCCTGACGGATGAGGGGTTGCGCGAGGTTGAACTCGCCCCCTCTATCTTTCTGTGCAGAGACCCCTCATCCGGCCCTGACGGGCCACCTTCTCCCGCAAGGGGAGAAGGGTTTTAGTGCGCAAACGCCCTTCGGGCTGCTTGAGCGCGGTCACCCGTACCGCGCAATCCCCAGGTCGGCCGTCTCGATGTCCGGGGTCTGGCCGCTGATGATATCGGCGATGACGCGGGCCGAGCCGCAGGCCATGGTCCAGCCCAGGGTGCCGTGGCCGGTGTTCAGGAACAGGTTGTCGAACTTCGTCTTGCCGATGACCGGCGTGCCGTCCGGCGTCATCGGACGCAGGCCGGACCAGTAGCTGGCCGCCTTCAGGTCTCCCGCGCCGGGGAAGAGCGAACCCACCGAATGCTCCAGCGTGTTGCGGCGCTGTTCCGGCAGGACGTTGTTGTAGCCCGAGATCTCGGCCATGCCGCCGACGCGGATGCGGTCGCCCAGGCGGGTGATGGCCACCTTGTAGCTCTCGTCCATGATGGTCGAGACGGGGGCGGCGGGCTCATTGATGATCGGGGCGGTGATCGAATAGCCCTTCACCGGATAGACCGGCAGGGTCATGCCCAGCGGCTTGACCATCTGCGGCGAATAGGACCCCAGGGCCAGGACATAGGCGTCGGCGTTGATCACGCCCTTGTCGGTCTGGACCCCCGAAATGCGGCCCTTGTCGGTGACCAGGGCCTTGATGGCGGTGTCCCACAGGAAGGTCACGCCTTGGCCCGTCGCCGTATCGGCCAGGGCGTTGGTGAATTTGAAGCAGTCGCCGGTTTCGTCCTTAGGCAGGCGCAGACCGCCGACAAACAGGTCGCGCGTGGCCGCAAGGCCCGGCTCGGCGCGGATGCAGCCGTCCTGATCCAGCACCTCGAACGGCACGCCGCCTTCGCGCAGGACCGCGGTGTCCTTGTAGATGCCGTCCAGCTGCTTCTGGGTGCGGAACAGTTGCAGGGTGCCTTGCGTGCGGTGGTCGTATTGCAGGCCCAGCTCAGTGTTCAGGGCGGTCTGAACCTCCTGGCTGTATTCGGCCAGACGCACCATCCGCGCCTTGTTCAGCGCATAGCGGGCCGAGGTGCAGTTGCGCAGCAGGGCCAGCAGCCAGCGCACGGTCGCCACGTTCATGTGGGGCTGCAGGATCAGGGGGGCGTGGCGCATGAACAGCCACTTGACCGCCTTGGCCGGGATGCCCGGCGCAGCCCAGGGCGAGGAATAGCCGGGTGAAATCTCGCCGGCGTTGGCGAAGCTGGTCTCCAGCGCCGGGCCGCTCTGGCGGTCGATCACCGTGACCTCGTGGCCGGCCTTGGCCAGATAGTGGGCCGTCGTCACGCCGATGACGCCGGCGCCCAGGACTGCGATCTTCATTGGTCTTGACCCTACGCGAACCTTCCGCGCGTCGATCCCTAGACCAGTTTTTGCGTTTGTCGAGGCATCCTGGCGCGTGTGCGCTGCAACATGTCTCTATGTTGAAACGGTTCGGCCCGGATCGTGCTGATCCGGGCCGATTATTTGCTCACTTTATGAAGCGCTGCTCGACCGGGGCGTAGCGGTCCCACACCGCCTTGTCCGCCAGGGATCGCAGCAGTTTCAGGTACTCGGCGTGGGTCCAGGCCAGGGGCGTGGCCGAGTTGGTGCCTTCGCCCATGGCCTCCTGGTGCGCGGTCGGGACGCCGACCCCGTCCCAGACCTGTTCGGGCAACAGAAGCCCGGCGTTGGCGAAGCGCTCCATGCCGCGCACATAGGTCTGGCGGATGGCGCCAAGCGAGGCCGCGTCGGCGGTCCCGGCCTCAAGGGCGCGGGCCAGTTCATAGTGGCCGCGTTCGCCGGTGAAGAAGGGCCAGACCCGGCCGCGCTGGCCCGGCGCCATGATCCCGCCGACGCCGTAGCCCTTGCCGTCCGAGACGTCCTCGCCATAGCCGTCGACGCCATAACGACGCCAGCCGGGCGTGGTGTCGCCCGCCGGCCCGAAGTCGTAGCGGACGCGGTAGAGGTCCTCGCGCGCCGTGTCGTCGTATTCGCCGAGCGTCGCCACGACATGCTCATCGTCCGCCGCTCGCACGCCATAGCGCACCAGCTCCAGGAAGCCGCCGTCGACCACGCGATCCTCGGCCGGGGCGATCTGGCCGTTGGCCTCGCCGATGGGGGCCTTGTCGTTGGGGTTGGTGTTGCGCGTGATGCGGACGTAGTAGCGCCCGTCGCCGAAGTCGCCGCTGGTGGTGAACATGCTGGCCTCGATCTGAGAGGCGTAGCGGTCGGCGGCGGCCTGATAGCGGTCAGCGCCCGACGCGTCGCCCGCCGCCCGCGCCATTTCTGCGGCGACCGTCAGACCGGCGACGACGGCGGCGGTGCTGGACGGGGAATAGCCCTGCTGCTCCTCCCAGCGTTCCTGCTGGGTGAAGGGCGGACGGATCTCGTTCTGGTTCCAGCCGAGATCGACCTGACCGCCGTCGACCAGGAAGTCGGCGGCGGGTTTCAGCATTTTGGCGTACATGTCCCGCATGTCGGCCTCGGACAGCCAGCCCAGGGTCCACAGGCGGTGGCCCAGCATGATGGGCATGGCCGTCTGGTCCAACTGAACCGCCATCCATTCCAGGGTGCCGTCCACGTGGGTCTTTTGCAGGAACCAGCCGCCGGCGCCCTTGTTGCCCGGCGTGTTCGGCCCGACCTGGACCTGGGGCAGATAGTGGAAGGCCGCCAGCGGGGTGTCCTTGTCGCCCAGGGCCGCGAAGGCCATGGCCACCTGATAGAAGTCGCGCGGCCAGACGGCCTTGTAGCCGGTCGAGGGCTTGGACGCGTCCACCGTGTCGCCCCAGGGGTTGGACAGGGAGGCGATCAGGGCGCCGGCGTGGGTGTGGTCCTCCTGCACCTTCAGCATCAGGGCCGAGGCATAGGCCAGCTTGCCGCCGTCCGTCCCTTGGGCCGCCACGCGCGGCAGTTCGCTCAGGGAGGCGACATAGTCCTCCCAGCCCACCCGCTCGCCCTCGCCGTTGAAGCGTTTCAGCACCTCGTCGAGGCCGGCGGCGAAGGCGGCGTCGGCCTGGCTTTCGGCGGCGGCGCGGCTGTCGCCGAAGCCGATGACGAAGTCGCGGCTGAGGCTTTGGCCCTGTTCCAGACGCGGCAGGGCGCCGGTCAGCATGATGTTGCCGGCTGCGTCCCCCGTGGTCGAGAAGGCGGGCAGGGCGCCGGCCTTCAGGCCGGTCAGGCCGTCGGAGACGCCCATGAAGCCGACGCTGGCGGCCTCGAACGGGGCGCTGGGGCGCAGGGCCAGATGGACGGCGCCTTCGTGGGCGTAGAGGCCGTTCGCCGCCGCCTCGCCCCGGTCGTCCACGCCGGTATTGGCCATGTGCGGCTCCAGCAGGACATAGGGGGTCACGCCGCCCTTCAGCGCCCGCACGGTGACGCGCAGGATCAGGGCCTGACGGTCTGGGTCGGTGAAGACCTGCTTGTCGATGGCGAAGCGCCCGGCCTTGTCGGTCGTCGTCACGCGATAGGCGGGCGACAGGGGACGCCCCTCGGCGTCCTTGTGCAGATAGTCGATGGTGAAGTCGGTGTCCGTCCCCTCGACCGCCAGACCGCTGTCGGTGGCCACCGCCAGTCGCAGCTGCTTGATCTGGGCCTCGTGGATCAGGCCGTACATGGTTTCGGTCAGCACGCCGTCAGCGATGGAGAACCAGACCTTGGACACGGTCCCCGTCGGGCCGCCGTCGCGATAGGCGCCATCGACATAGGCCTCATAGGCCGTGCCCGCGCCGACCTTGGCGGCATAGGCCCAGGTCGGGGTCTCGCCCGGAGCGCCCGGCGCCGTTTGAGCGTTGGCGGCGCCGGTCAGGACGGAGGCGGCGGCGCCGGCCAGGATCAGGCTCTTGAAGATGGACATGGGATGATCTCTCACTCAGGCAGGCGTCAGCAGGAATTTCAGCGGCACGTCGAGGCGGCCGTTCCACGACGCCTCGTTGTGTTGTGCGCCGGGGAACAGCAGGGTCTGGAAGTCGCGCGGGCCGTAGCCGCGCTCGCGGAAGACGGCGTCGATGCGGCTCTGGAAGGTCGCGTAGAACTGATCCAGGGTCTCGTCGCCGCGATCGAAGTAGAAGCGGTGCGACCCCGGCGCAGGCAGGCCCTCGGCCACCACGCGGGTCCAGGCCCCGACCACCTTGTCGCGCCAGACGGCGAGGGCCGCCGGATCGTCCAGTCCGTCGATGCGCAGCGGCCAGTGGGTCGACAGACAGGCGGCGCCGCCAAACACCTCGGGATGCTTCATCACCGCATAGAGGGAGATCAGCCCGCCCATGCTGGAGCCGCTGATCAGGGTGTCGCCCGGCCCGGTTAGGGTGCGATAGGTCTGGTCGATGAAGGGCTTCAGCTCCTCGACCATGAAGCGCAGATAGTCATCCGACAGGGGCGCGCCGCCATAGATGGCCTGGACGTCCGCGCGGACCTCGGCGGGCAGGGCCTTGATCAGGTCGGCGGGGACGTATTCGCGCAAGCGAAGCGGCGTGTTCCAGATGCCGACCACGATGGGAGCGCGCACCTGGCCCTTGGCGATCAACCGGCCCAGATGCTCGTCCACGCCCCATTCGCCAAAGTTGGCCTTCGACGCGTCGAACAGGTTCTGACCGTCGTGCATATAGAGGACGGGATGGTGGCCCGACCCGGCCTCATAGCCGGGCGGCAGCCAGACGGTGACGTTGCGCGGCTGGACATGGGCGGAGGCGAAGTCCGGGTGTTCGACCAGGCTTCCATCGACGGGGGCGTCGGCCATCGCCTTGCCCGCGAAAGGCAGGGCGGCCAGCAGGCCCAGGGTCATGCGGCGCGAGAAGGTCATGCCTTATGCTCGCGCACGAACAGGGCCGAGACGGCGGCGACGAAGAAGCTGACGCCGCCGATGATCAGGGCGTAGATCGCCTGACCCGCGAACAGGTGCTTCAGGATCAGGCCCAGGATGGTCGCGGCCAGCAGCTGGGGCACGACGATGAAGATGTTGAAGACGCCCATATAGACGCCCATCTTCCGCCCCGGCAGGGCGCCCGCCAGGATGGCGTAGGGCATGGACAGGATCGAGGCCCAGGCGAAGCCCACTCCGATCATCGGCAGCCACAGCAGGGCCGGATCGCGGATCGCCGCTACGCCGATCAGACCCAGCCCGCCGAGCACCAGATTGATCGCGTGGGCGCCGCGACGACCGGTCCGCTTGGCCACGACCGGGATCAGGAAGGCGGCAAGCGCAGCCACCCCGTTATAGACCCCGAACAGCACCCCCACCCAGTCGGCCCCGGCGTTGTAGGCCGCGCTGGTCGGATCGGAGGAACCATAGTGGACCGCCGTCACCGTGGCGGTGGTGTAGATCCACATGGAGAACAGGGCGAACCAGCTGAAGAACTGGACCACGGCCAGACCCTTCATGGTGTCGGGCATGGCGAAGACGTCGTCGAGGATCTCGGTCAGGCCGTTGGTCTTGGTCGCGCGGCGGAAGGCGGCGGTCGCCAGTTGCAGGGCGCCGAAGACGGCCAGGGCGCCGGCCAGGATATAGAGCTCCTTCTCCCATCCCGAGGCGAAGACGACGGCGGCGACCGCTGCGCCCAGGCCCAGGAAGGTCAGGCCGCCCAGGCCATAGAGGCCCGCGCCGCGTTCCGGCGAGGCGGGTGCGGGGTCATTCTCGGCCACGCCGTCGAAGGCGGCGATCTCGGCCGGGCTGTATTCCTTCGTGGTGAAGACGGTCCACAGCACCGTGGCCAGCAGACCCGCCGCCCCGACATAGAAGGCGATCTTGACCGACAGGGGCACGGCCCCCTCCGCCGCCGTCGAGGCGACGTGGAAGACATTCGACAGCAGCCACGGCAGGACCGAGGCGAAGACCGCCCCCGTCCCGATGAAGAAGCTCTGCATGGCGTAGCCGGTCGTGCGCTGCTCCTCCGGCAGGTTGTCGCCGACGAAGGCGCGGAACGGCTCCATGGTGATGTTGATCGAGGCGTCCATGATCCACAGCATGGCGGCGGCGAACCACAGGGTCGGGCTGTTCGGCATCAACACCAGGGCCGCCGAGGTCAGCAGGGCCCCGAACAGGAAGTAGGGCCGACGACGGCCCAGCCGCCCCCAGGTCTTGTCGCTGAAGTGGCCGATGATCGGCTGGACCAGCAGGCCTGTCACCGGGGCGGCGATCCACAGGATGGCCAGGCTGTCGATCTCGGCGCCCAGGGTCTGGAAGATGCGGCTGGTGTTGGCGTTCTGCAGACCAAAGCCGATCTGGATGCCGAAGAAGCCGACGCACATGTTCCAGATCGCCCACATGGGCAGCCTGGGACGCGTGGCGCGCGCAGCGGTGGTCATGCTGGGGTCCTGTCTTGCCTGCTGCGTCATGCGTCGCCCCGTCCCCGCGTCATCCCCGGCCCCCGTGCCGGGGATCCAGATGCTCGACGGGTCCGATCGGGACGGCAAGCGTCACGTTTCTGGATCCTCGGGACAAGCCCGAGGATGACGGCGTGGGGGAGGACGGCATGGGAGAGGGCGGGGCGCATCAGCGTTTGCGGCCCAGCGGCACGAAGCGGATGGCCTGACCGCCGCCGGGGGCCAGGTTCAGCGTCAGGGTATCAGCCGAGGTCACCTCGCGCTGCTCGATGACGATGTCCTCGCGCTGGCCGCGATAGTCGGCGTTCGGCCCGTCGCGATAGATTTCCGCGCGATAGCGGCGACCGGCGTCGAGGAAGGCCAGGGGCGCCGACAGGCTGCGCGGATGCTCGTCCGACACGGCGCCCAGGGCCCAGACGTCGGAATGGCGATCCTTGCGGGCGATGACGACGAAGTCGCCGATCTCGCCGTCCAGAACCTTCGTCTCGGCCCAGTCGACCGGCACGTCCTTGATGAACTGGAAGGGCGCCGGATTGGCCTCGTAGTTCACCAGCAGGTCCGCCGCCATCTGGATCGGGCTGTAGATGACGACATAGAGGGCCAGTTGCTTGGCCCAGGTGGTCTGGATGCCGCCGGGGCTGCGCGTCTCCATGCCGAAGATGCCGGGCGTATAGTCCATCGGCCCGGCCAGCAGGCGGGTGAAGACCAGGTTGGCCTCATGCTCGGGCGGGTTGCCCGGCTGGCCCCAGGCGCTGAACTCCATGCCCCGCGCGCCTTCGCGGCTGATCATGTTGGGATAGGTGCGGCGCAGGCCCGTGTCCTTGAACGGCTCGTGGGCGTTGACCGCGACCTGATGCTTCGCCGCCGTCTCGACGACGCGCATATGGTGCTGGGCCATGGGCTGGCTCTCGTGCCAGGCCATGACGGCGCGGCCGTCAGGCCCGGCCACCCGCGCCCCGCCCGCGTCGGCGACATAGCCGGTCTTCACCGAATGCATGCCGAGGCGCTGATAGAGGGCGAAGCCGGCCTCCATCTGCGGCTCATAGTGGAAGGCGTTGCCGCCCGTCTCGTGGTGACCGATCAGTTGCACGCCCTTGGCGCGGCCGTGCGCCGTCACCCGCTCGATGTCGAAGTCGGGATAGGATTCGGTGAAGCTGAAGTCCGAGCCGTTGGCGAACCAGTCGCCGTCCCAGCCCTTGTTCCAGCCCTCGACCAGCACCCCGCCGAAGCCGTGCTCGGCGGCGAAGTCGATGTGCTTGATGGCGTTTTCGGTGGTGGCGCCGTGCTTGGGCCCCGAACCCCAGGACTTGAGTTCGAGATGCATCTCCCACCAGACGCCGAGGTATTTCATCGGCTTGAACCAGCTGACGTCGCCCAGCTTGTTGGGCTCGTTCAGGTTCAGGATCAGGCTGGATTCGACCAGACCGGCGGCGCTGTCGCTGATCTGCAGGGTGCGCCACGGGGTATGGAAGGGCGCCTCGCGCACCACGGCGGCGTTGGTCAGGCCGGGCGTCAGCTGGGCGCGGAACTTCAAGCCTTCGGCGCGGCGCAGGTTCATGCCGGCGTAGTCGATCAGGGCCGCCTCGTGAATCGAGACGTGCAGGCCTGAGTCCCCGCGCACCGTCATCGGCGTCTGGGCGCTGCCGACCGCGTCGATGCGGGTGCGGTTGTAGAGGTATTCCTCGCGGTTCCACTCCCAGGCCGGAATCCACCAGGCCTCGCCGTCCTCGGACAGGTTGAACTCGGTCAGTTCGGCGCCGATGCGGACGGTCTTCAGCCCGTCCTGCTCGGGGAATTCGTAGCGGAAGCCCAGGCCGTCGTCATAGAGGCGGCAGACCACGTCGAAGCGACGACGCAGGCCCGCCTTCTCGGTGAAGGACACCCGCCATTCGTTGTAATGGTTGCGCACATAGCGGCGCTCGCCCCAGGGCTGCTCCCAGGTCTCGTCGACCGTGACGGGGGCGCCCGCCGTCAGCGTCATGTTGCGCTCCAGCATGGGCGCGTCGGTCAGC
The DNA here is from genome assembly GCF_051353055.1 of Brevundimonas sp. CEF1. NCBI lineage: Bacteria > Pseudomonadati > Pseudomonadota > Alphaproteobacteria > Caulobacterales > Caulobacteraceae > Brevundimonas > Brevundimonas sp. CEF1. The sequence continues at coordinate 2,643,522 of NZ_CP195593.1, read as the reverse complement.
AGGAAGCCCAGCCAGGAGGTGTCGACCACCTTGCGGCCCAGACGGCTGACCGAATAGGTCGGGCGCCCGTCGTTGTCGGTGGCCATCTCGATCGTCAGCACCCCGCCCGGCGACGAGGCGCGCACGGCGTTGGACGTCGTCTGCGCCACGGCAGGCGCGCCGAAGGCCAGGGCGGAGACGGTTCCGAGGGCGAGGAATGACCGGCGTTTCAACATTATCACGTCCTGTTACGAAGGCTCTTGCCAGACGCCGTTTGACGGGCGCATGAAAGAGCAAGATTTGCAGCAAATTTTGCAGCGACTGATTCCGGAGCCCGCGACCCTTGAGCCGCAAGTCCACGCGACTGGAAGACCTGGCCCAGCTGGCGGGCGTCTCGATCTCCACGGCGTCGCGCGCCCTGAACGACCATCCGGCGGTCAATGACCGCACCAAGCAGCTGATCTGGAAGCTGGCGCGCGAGCACGACTATCCGTTCCGCCGCTACATGCCCGCCGGTCCCATCGGCGCCGAGGCGACCATCGCCCTGGTGGTGCCGCGTCCGCAGGGGCGCGAGGGGCGTCTCAGCGACCCCTTCTTCCTGGAACTTCTGGCCGGGGTGGGCGAGGCGGCGCGCGAGCGCGGCTGCGACCTGATCATGAGCCATCTGGCTCCGGCGACCTATGAGGACGTGGCCGCCGCCATGACCACCAGCCGCGCCGACGGCGTCATCTTCCTGGGCCAGAGCACGCTTCACGCCGCTTTCAACCGTCTGGTCGAGACCGAGGCGCGCTTCGTCGTCTGGGGCGCCGAATTGCCCGATCAGCTCTATTGCTCGATCGGGTCGGACAACATCAACGGCGGGCGTCGGGCGACCCTGCATCTGGCCCGACTGGGCCGTAAACGCATCGTCTTCCTGGGCGACCTTGATCCGCCCGAGGCCATGCAGCGCCATCGCGGCTATCTGGACGCCCTGGCCAGCGCGGGCCTGCCGGTCGATCCGGCCCTGATCGTCGACGCCCATTTCGAGGTCGAGTCGGCCGAGGCCTCGGTCGAGTCCCTGTTGCGGCGCGGCGTGGACTTCGACGGCGTGGTCTGCGCCAGCGACCAGATCGCCCTGGGCGCCGTGCGCGCCCTGGTCCACGCGGGCCGCAGCGTGCCGGGCGACGTCTCGGTCATCGGCTTCGATAACGTGCCCTTCAGCCGCTATTCCAGCCCGGCGCTCAGCACCATCGCCCAGGACACGATGAAGGCCGGCCGTCTGATGGTGTCCAAGTTGCTGGACCACGGCGGCGACGCCGCCGGCCGCTCGGAGCGCGTGCCCACGGACCTGATCGTGCGCGAGAGCTGCGGCGGCTGATTGCACCTCAGCCCGCCTCTTTGCGCAGCAGGACGCCGCCCAGCGGCGGCAGGACGCCGGCCTCCGTCAGGTTGACACTGTCGATGACGGCGTAGCCTGCGGGCGCGGTCCATTCTTGCGCCTCATGCCCCAGGTTGAAGGCCGCCAGCAGGGCCTCGCCGCCGCCTTCGCGGGTGAAGGTCAGCACGGGCGCGGTGGACAGCACCTTCATCTCGCCGACGCGCAGGGCGGGGCAGGCCCGGCGCAGGGCCAGGATGCGACGCGTGGCGTTCAGCATGGACTTGGGGTCGGCGTTCTGGGCGTCCACCGCCAGGGCGGGGTGGCGCGCGTCCACCGGCAGCCAGGGCTCGACGGTCGAGAAACCGGCGAAGGCGGCGTCGGCCGTCCACGGCATCGGCGTGCGGGCGCCGTCGCGGCCCAGGGTCTGCGGCCAGTTGGCGATGGCCTCGGGATCGACCAGTCGCTCGAACGGCACCTGTCCTTGAGGCAGGCCCAGCTCCTCGCCGTAATAGACGAAGACATTGCCGCGCAGGGAGACCAGCAGCAGCATCAGCATCTGGGCCAGCTGGCGCTCGTTCCGGCCCTCGGCCCAGCGCGAGATGGCGCGCGGCGCGTCGTGGTTGGAGAAGGTCCAGGACGGCCAGCCCTCGCCCTGAGCCCCCGGCCACATGGCGGCGCCGGTCTTCACCAGATCGGCCAGCATCCGCTCGGCGTAGAGGTAGAGGAAGCCGTAGGCGCTGTGCAGATGACGGTCGTCGGCGGTGTATTCCTTCATCTCGCGGTCGGCGTGGTCGCCGCCGACCTCGGCCACGGTGAAGCGCCCGTCGCCATAGCTGTCGGTCAGCGCCCGCACCCGCTCCAGGAAGGGGGCGATGTCGGGGTGGGACTGGTTGTAGATCTTGTCCTGGAAGTCGAACGGCCGCGTCCGCTTGCCGCCCGCCGGGAAGGCCGGATTGTCCTTCAGTGACGGGTCGTTGATCATGAAGTTGATGGCGTCCAGGCGGAAGCCGTCCACCCCGCGATCCAGCCAGAACTTCCCGGCGGCCAGCAGGGCGTCCTGCACCGCCGGATTGCGGCCGTTCAGCTGCGGCTGCTCGGGCAGGAAGTTGTGCTGGTAATACTGGCCGCGCCGCGCGTCCCAGGTCCAGCCGGGGCCGCCGAAGACGGACTGCCAGTTGTTGGGCGGCGAACCGTCGGCCTTGGCGTCGGCCCAGACATACCAGTCGGCGTAAGGGTTGGTGCGGTCCTGGCGGCTGGCCTTGAACCATTCATGCTGGTCCGAAGTGTGCGACCAGACCTGATCGACGATGACCTTCAGCCCCAGGCCGTGGGCCTTTTCCACCAGCCGATCAAAGTCGCCCAGGGTCCCGAACACCGGATCGACGTCGCAATAGTCGGCGACGTCGTAGCCGAAGTCCTTCATCGGCGAGGTGTAGAAGGGCGAAATCCACACCGCGTCCACGCCTAGCGAGGCCACGTGATCCAGGTGGGCCGTGATGCCGTTCAGATCGCCGACCCCGTCGCCGTTGCTGTCGGCGAAGCTGCGCGGATAGACCTGATAGACCACGGCGCCGCGCCACCATTCCTGATGGGCTTGACCGGATTCCGGCGTGGGGGCGGGGACGACGGGGAGGGTCGCTAGGGTCACTGGGCGGGGCCTTCGGAAACGCAGATCATGTAGTCGAGCGGCGGCACGCTTACGCGGACCACGCCCGGCGCGGCGGAAGCTGTGGGGCAGGACCCGCGCGCAGCGGTCCAGCGGGTCGAGGCGGGATCGACCACGATGTTGGCGCTCAGCGGCTCGGTCCCGGTGTTGAACACCACCAGGGTCTCACCCGTCTGGCCGGGCAGGGCGCGGGTGATGGCGAACAGGCCGGGGGCCTCGGCGGCGGCGCGCACCGTCTGTTTGCCGCGACGCAGGGCCGGGTCGGCGGCGCGCAGCCGGGCCATTTCGCTGATGGCGCGATAGAGCGGGGCCTGCCGGTCATAGGGATCGCGCAGGCCGCCGATGCGCTGCTCGGTGCGATAGGTCTCGACCTGGCCGTCCCACATGTCCTGGCGTCCGCCGCCATAGCCGCCGCCGCCCGCGAAGCCCTGTTCATCGCCGTAGTAGAGGGTGGGCACGCCGCGACTGAACATCATCAGGGCGTGGGCCAGTGTGGTGCGGGCCAGCAGTTCGGCGTCCGACGCCTGAGGGTGGGCCTTCAGCACGAAGCCGCCGATGCGGCCCATGTCGTGATTGCCCAGGAAGGTCGGTAACTGCAGCGCGGCCTCGGCCCCGCCTTCATAGAGGGCGTCGGCGGCGAACATCTTGGCCAGGGCGTCCGGGGCCTTGGCGCCATTGGCGACGTCGGTGGCGACCGACTGGAAGGCGAAGTCGAGCACGGCGGGCAGTCTGTCCACCCGCGTATGTCGCGCCAATTCCGCCGGATCGTGGTCATAGACCTCGCCGAAGATGTGGAAGTTGGGAATGCCGCGCGCCCTGGCCCGCTCCATCATGGCCGGGACGAAGGCCTGCCAGAACTCGGGGTTCACATGCTTGGCGGTGTCGATGCGGAAGCCGTCGATCCCATAGTCGTCGATCCAGTCGCCGAAGATCTCGATCATGCCCTGAACCACGCGCGGATTCTCGGTGAACAGGTCGTCCAGGCCGGCGAAGTCGCCGTGGGTCGAGCTCTCGCCCCGGAAGGTCGAGTCGCCCCGGTTGTGATAGAGCAGGGGATCGTTCAGCCAGGCCGGGACCTTCACCGTCTCCTCGCCCGCTGGGATATAGGGGGTGTAGGCCCAGGTCGGATCGGTCAGTTTGGCGAAGTCCGACGCATCCCCGTCGCCGCGGAAGCCGTCGTTGATCGCCGCGCCCTCCACTCCGCCGCGACGGGTGTAGGGATAGTCGGCGACGGGGCGATAGGCGCAGTCATTGGCCGGGCATTCGCGATATTGGATCACATCGGCCGTATGGTTGGTGACGATGTCCAGATAGACCTTCATGCCGCGCGCATGGGCCGCCGCGACCAGGGCCTTCATCGTCTCCGGCTCGCCGAAATGCGGGTCGGGGCGGGTGAAGTCGGTGATCCAGTAGCCGTGGAAGCCCGCCATCGGTCGGCCGACGGTCGGTTGCACCGGCTTGTTCTTGAAGACGGGGGCCAGCCAGATGGCCGTGGCGCCCAGGCCCTGCAGATAGTCCAGCTTCTGGATGACTCCAGCCAGATCGCCGCCGTGATAGAATTCGGGGCTGGACGGATCAAAGCCGCTGACCAGCCGATCGGGCGCATAGCCGCCGTGGTCGTTGCTCGCGTCGCCGTTGGCGAAACGGTCGGGCAGCAGGAAGTAGATGACCTCGTCCTGGGGCGGGCGCTGGCGCATGGCCTCGATGGTCGAGGCGGCCGAGGTCTGGGCCGACGTCTGGGCCGAGGCGGTTCCGGCAGCCAGCAGACTCAGACCGGCGGCGGCGGCGAGCAGACTCTTCCTGCGGCGTGGCGTCCTGGGCATGCGGCCCCTCCCTGTCCGTCTGTCCGATACGATGCCGGAAAGATCGATTTGCAAGTTTTTGCAGCGACGGACGGGCCTGTCAACCGCGCCGTTTTTGCCTTGTTTTCCAAGGGCGCCCCCATGCTGCGGCGCAATATCGGGCGGATTTGCGGGATTTCTGGGCGAACATGCTCCGGCCTCAAATATTACCGGCTTGCAAGGTTGTCATAGATTTGCATAAGTTTGCGTCAGATCGCTTCATCAGAGAGCGACACTCATGGGAGGATGACGATGGCTTCTGGCTTCACCCGGCGTGCGCGCCTCATGACCGGCGGCGCCTTGGGCGTCGTCATGACCCTGGCTCTCGCGGGCGGCGCTCAGGCGCAGACGACCTCGCAGGACGAGCAGGCGACCCAGGTCGACGAGATCGTCGTCACCGGCATCCGCCGCTCGATCGAGGCCTCGATCTCGGCCAAGGCCCGCAATACCTCGATCGTCGAAGTCATCTCGGCCGAAGACATCGGCAAGCTGCCCGACGTCTCGATCGCTGAATCCCTGGCGCGCCTGCCTGGCGTGACCATGCAGCGCCTCGACGGCCGCAGCCAGCAGATCTCCATTCGCGGCCTCGGCCCGGACTTCACCACCGCCCTGCTGAACGGGCGCGAGATGGTGACGACCGGCGACAACCGCGGCGTTGAATTCGACCAGTTCCCCTCGGAGCTGATGTCCAGCGTCATCGTCTACAAGACGCCCGACGCCGCCCTGACCGGTCAGGGCCTGGCCGGCACGGTGGACATGAAGACCGTGCGTCCGCTGGACTACGGCCGCCGCGCCATCGTGGCCAATGCGCGCTATGAGTGGAACGACATTGGCGCGCTGAACTCGGGCACCACCGACCACGGCAGCCGCTACACCCTCAGCTACATCGACCAGTTCGCGGACGACACCATCGGCATCGCCCTGGGCTACGCCCACATGTCGTCGCCCTATCAGTCGGAACGCTTCAACGCCTGGGGTTATCCGACCTACAGCGACGGCAACCTGCTGACCGGCGGGGTCAAGCCCTACGTCATGTCGTCGGAGCTGGAGCGCGACGGCTATATGGGCGTGCTGGAATGGCGTCCGAACGACCGCTTCCACTCGACGATCGACGCCTTCTATTCCGAGTTCAAGAACACCCAGGTCCTGCGCGGCATCGAGTTCCCGCTGGCCTGGGGCGGATCGTCGGGCGCCTGCCCCGGTTCGCTCGCCGACTGCCGTCCCGGCCCGTCGCTGCGCCCCGGCTACACCGTCGAGGACGGCATGATCGTCGCCGGCACCTGGGACAACATCAAGGGCGTTGTCCGCAACGACCTGAACAAGCGCGACAGCAACATCACGGCCCTGGGCTGGAACACCGAGTTTGTCGCCAACGACAACTGGTCGTTCAACCTGGATCTCAACTACTCCAAGGTCGAGCGCAACGACATCATCCTGGAGACCAACGCCGGCACCGGCCGCAACGTCGCCGGCGCCCTGGACACCCTGGGCTTCGAGCTGACCGGCGACGGCGTGACCCGCTTCACCAGCCAGTTGGACTATTCCGATCCGAACCTGATCAAGATCACCAGCCCGCAGGGCTGGGGCGGCGACGTCATTCCGGGCGGTCAGGCCGGCTACATGAACACCCCGTCCATCGAGGACGAGATCAAGGCGGTTCGCTTCGTCACCACCCGCCAACTGCACCAGAGCCCGTTCAGCTCGATCGACTTCGGCGTCAACTACTCCGAACGTGAGAAGTCCTTCGTCAACGACCAGTACTACCTGGCCGTGCCGGGCGGCGGCGATCTGGCCATCCCGACCCAGTTCCTGATGGACCCGACCGACCTGGGCTATCTCGGCATCTCCAAGGTCATCAGCTATGACGCGCTGGGCGTGATCAACAGCGGCGCCCTGGCCAAGGTGCGCAACCCCAACGCCGACGTCGCCGCCGGCAACTGGGAAGTGTCGGAAAAGGTCACCACGACCTTCATCCGCGCCAATATCGACCACAACCTGTTCGGCAAGCCGCTGACCGGCAACGTGGGCGTCCAGGCCGTCTATACCGACCAGTCGTCGAACGGCTTCTCGGCCAGCCAGCTGGCGCCCGGCGTGTCCCAGACCCTGGCGGTCTCGGGCGGCGTCGACTACCTCGAGATCCTGCCCAGCGCCAACTTCATCGTCGAGGCCGGCGACGACTTCTTCGTCCGCTTCGCGGCGGCCCGCACCCTGGCCCGTCCGCGTATGGACGACATGCGCGCCTCGCGGAACTACAGCTACAACCCGGCCTTGGCCCAGTCCGGCGACATCAACCGTTCGCCCTGGTCGGGCGGCGGCGGCAACCCGGAACTGCGTCCCTTCATCGCCGACGTGGCCGACATCTCGATCGAGAAGTATTTCGCCAACCGTCGGGGCTATGTCTCGCTGGCGGCCTACTACAAGAACCTCGAGAGCTACGTTTACAACCACAACCAGATCTTTGACTTCACCGGCTATCCGATTGGCGTCGGCAACCCCGAGCCGGTCCTGCGTGAAGGCCTGATCGGCGCGCCGGACAACGGCGACGGCGGTTGGATCAAGGGGGCGGAGTTCGCGGTTTCGGCCCCGTTCGACATCTTCCATCCGATGCTGGAAGGCTTCGGCGGTCAGTTCAGCGCCTCGTGGACCGACAGCGAGATCCAGCCCGATCCGACCCAGGCCCCGACCACCCTGCCGGGCCTGTCGGAGACGGTGGTCAACACCACGGTCTATTACGAGAAGTACGGCTTCCAGGCCCGCCTCTCGCACCGCTATCGTTCGGACTTCCTGGGCGAGGTCGCCGGCTTCGGCAACGGCCGCACCCTGCGTTCGGTCGCGGCGGAAAGCATCATCGACGCCCAGATCGGCTACGAGTTCCAGTCGGGTCCGGCCGAGGGGCTGTCGATCCTGGCCCAGGTCAACAACCTGACCGACGAGCCGTTCAAGACCTTCGAGAACGGCGACGAACGCCGCACCATCGACTTCCAGAAGTACGGCCGCACCTTCCTGGTCGGCGTCAACTACCGCTTCTGATTCCCTCTCTCTTCTGAGCCGACTGGGGGCCGTGTCTTTCGAGGCCGGCCCCCTCTTTTTTGTCTCAGCCCGACCTTGGGCGCGGTTCCGGCTCTGGACGCCGCGCCGTCTTGCCTAGACAGTTCTTGTATATCGCGGCGCCGTCGTCGCGGTCCTTCGGGGAGCGACCATGAGCCAACCGCAAAACGGGACGGGGGGAGCCGTGCGCGGCACGGGCCTCGCCTTCGCCTATGTCACCAGCCTCTTCTTCGCCTGGGGCTTCGCCACCTCGCTGATCGATCCGCTGATCGCGGCGGTGCGGCGGGTGTTCGATCTCAGCTACACCGAGTCCTTCCTGACCACCTTCGCCTGGTTCATCGCCTATGGCGTGGCCTCGCTGCCGGCGGCGGCGGTGCTGACGCGCCTGGGCTACAGTAGGTCCATCATCGCCGCCCTGCTGACCATGGTGCTGGGCTGCCTGATCGTGCCGGTGGCCACCATCATCGACTTCTATCCCGGCATCCTGCTGGCCCTGTTCGTCATCGCCTCGGGCGTGACCCTGCTGCAGGTCGCGGCCAATCCCCTGGTGGCCGAGCTGGGCACCAAGAAGAGTTCGCACTTCCGCCTGGTCTTCTCCCAGGCCTTCAACTCCCTGGGGGCCACGGTCGGGCCGTGGCTGGGCGCGCACGTCCTGCTCACCGGCGGGGTCTTCGCCGCCGGGGCGGTCGTCACCGTGGCCACGCGCGGCGAGTCCCTGCGCAGCATCGACATCGCCTTCCTGGGCATGGGCGCCTTCTTCGCCCTGATCGCCGCCTTCATCTTCTCGGCGAGGAAACAGATCAACGCCGCCGCCCCGGCCCATGACGCGGCCGAGCCGGTCGGCGCCGCCGCCATCCTGTCGGCGCTGAAGTCGCGCTGGGCCCTGTTCGGCGCCCTGGCCATCTTCATCTACGTCGGCTCCGAAGTGGCCATCGGCAACATGCTGACCAACTTCCTGTCCGGTCCCGACATCCTGAACATCCCGGTGCATGAGGCGGGCAAGATGGTCGCCCTCTACTGGGGCGGGGCCATGGTCGGCCGCTTCATCGGCTCCTGGCTGCTGACCCGCATCCACGCCGGCGTCCTACTCAGCATCTGCACCGTGGTCGCGGCCTCGCTGTGCCTGCTGGTGACCCAGACCGGCGGCGTCACGGCGGCCTATGCAGCCCTGGCCGTCGGCTTCTTCAACTCCATCATGTTCCCCAGCATCTTCACCCTGACTCTGGAGCGGTCCTCGGCGCCCGCCGCCGCGACCTCGGGCCTGCTGGTCTTCGGCATCATCGGCGGGGCCCTGCTGCCCCTGCTGGCGGCCCAGGTGGCCGACCGCTCGGGCGACATCCACCTGGGCTTCTTTGTGCCGGTGGCGGGCTATCTGCTGCTGACCGTCTTCGCCATCGCCTGCGCACGCACCAAGGGTCGCGACAGCGAAGGCCCGGTCGCCTCGCCGCACTGACGGCGCATCGCCAAACGGCAAAAGGCCGCGTCCGATCGCTCGGGCGCGGCCTTTTTCATGTCTGAGCCAAGGCTGATGAAGCCCTCCCCCTCGAGGGGGGAGGGTTGGGTGGGGGTGGGGCAGGCCGAGTCCTGTAGGCTGCAGGAGACGCAGACCGCCTCATACGCTCCATTGGCCATGTCGCGCTCACACCCCCATCCCCGACCCTTCCCCCCTCGAGGGGGAAGGGAGAGGATCGGCGTGAAGCTCGCCCTACGACGACCGCGTCGGATCGGTCAGCGGCTCGCCGTAGTGGCGGTCGCCGTGCAGGTTGGCGGCCAGGGGCGCGGTCGTGCGCTCGATTAGGCGATGCACCACCGGCTTGTCCGGTCCCTGATGCAGGGCGTAGATGCGCTGCGATATGTCAGCGTCGGCCTGGGTGATGCGCTGGTTGTGGCGCACATAGTCCAGCCAGGTCGCGGTCTGGTATTTCTCGACCCAGACGTCCGGCTCGGCCAGGTCGCGCATCAGGTGCCACTGACGCGCCCCGTCGCGGCGGCGCACGCGGCGGCGCTCGTCCATGACGGCCAGGAAGGCGTCGATGTCTTCCTCGCGGATGCGATAGGCGATGGTGACCACCACCGGCCCGCTGCGCGGCTCGATGGGCAGTTGCGTCTGCGGCTCGGTCCAGCGCCGCAGCAGGTCCATGTTCAGATTGGCGGTCGAGGGCAGGGGCACCCTCAGGCCGATCAGGACGCACAGGACCAGCACCCCCGCCGACAGGCCCAGCGCCGTGTCCAGGCCTTGCGACTGAGCCAGCGAGCCCCACAGCCAGCTGCCGCCCGCCATGCCGCCGAAGGCCGCCATCTGATAGAGGGCCAGGGCTCGCGCCACGACCCAGCGCGGCACCGACATCTGTACCGTGACGTTGAAGCTGGACAGGGTCAGGACCCAGCCCGCGCCTGCGACCATCAGGGCCGGCAGGGTCAGGGTCAGCCAGGGGCTGAAGCCGACCACGGCGGCCGCGACGGCGAAGCCCAGGGTGGAGGCGCGCACCACGGTCTCGGTCTCATACTTCGCCCGCAGCCGACCGACGAACAGGGCGCCGCCCACCGCGCCTATGCCGAAGGCGCCCAGCAACAGACCAAAGGCCAGAGGCCCGCCGCCGCCCTCGCGCGCCACCAGGGGCATCAGGGCCTGAACCGCGCTGGCCCCGACGCCGAAGACTACGGCGCGCAGCAGGACCGCCGTCACGCGCGGCGACAGGAAGGCGTAGCGCAGGCCTCCCGCCATGGCCGCCAACAGACCCTCGCGCGGCAGGGTCTGCTTGGGTCGCTCGGGCTTCCAGCGGAACAGGACGACCAGCAGGCCCAGATAGCTGACGGCGTTGACCGCAAAGGCCGCCGCCGCGCCGGCCGCCGCCACGATCATCCCGCCGATGGCCGGGCCGACGCTGCGCGCCAGGTTGAAGCCCATGGAGTTCAGGGTCACGGCCCCGGCCAGATCCTCACGCGGGACCATGTCGCCCACCGACGCCTGCCAGGCCGGGCCGTTGAAGGCCGTGCCGCAGCCGATCAGGAAGGTGAAGCAAAGCAGGACCCAGGGCGTGATCAGCCCCAGATAGGTCATGACCGCCAGCCCGGCCGAGACCAGCAGCATGAAGCTCTGGGCCGCCAGCATGATCTTGCGCCGGTCCACCGTGTCGGCCAGGGCGCCCGCCGCCAGCGACAGCAGCATGATGGGCAGGGTGACCGAGGCCTGGACCAGGGCCACCATCTGGGCCGAGGCGATGGAGGACATCATCCAGGCGGCGCCGACCGACTGGATCAGGCCGCCGAAGTTCGTCACCAGGCTGGTGATCCAGACGGCGCGGAAGACCGGATGGTTCAGCGGGGCCAGGGCGCCGGAGTGCGCGCGCGGCGCGGTCTCGGGGGCGGTCATGAGGCGGACCGGCTGGAACGGAACATCAGGATGGCGGCGCCCGATCGGTGACTGCGGAACGAGCCCCTACTGCACCCCTTTGGCGACGGCTTGGCAAGGCGAGGCGGCGACTTTCGCCCGCTTCATCATGACTTCGCCGAAAAGGGCGGCGATGACGCGTCGGGTCTCAGCCCCTATAGAGGCCGCTTCTCCATTTCGCCTTCCGTCCGGACCGTCGCCCTGATGTCTGCCACCGCCTCGCCCGTCTGCGTCGCCGCCCTCTATCGCTTTGCGCCTATCAAGGATCGCGAAGCGGTGCAGGCGCGCCTGCTGGATCTGTGCGGGGATGAAGTGCGTGGCACGCTTCTGGTGGCGCACGAGGGGATCAACGGCACCATCGCCGGGCCGGACGCGGCCGTCGCCCGCGTCGTGGACGGGGTGCGCGCCATGCCCGGTTTCGACCGGCTGGAGCTGAAATACTCGACCGCCGAGGTCATGCCGTTTCACCGCATGAAGGTGCGGCTGAAGGCCGAGATCGTCACCATGGGCGTGACCGACATCGATCCGGTCGAGGGCGTCGGCGCCTATGTCTCGCCCCAGGACTGGAACGCCCTGATCGCCGATCCCGACACTATCATTATCGACACCCGCAACGACTATGAGGTCGAGGTCGGGACTTTTGCGGGCGCCATCCAGCCCAATACGCGGACCTTTCGCGAGTTTCCCGACTGGTTCCGCACCGAGGGCCGCGCCCTGCTGGACCGGCCCAATCCGCCCAGGGTCGCCATGTTCTGCACCGGCGGCATCCGCTGCGAAAAGGCCACCGCCTTCCTCAAGAATGAGGGCGTCGAGCAGGTCTTCCACCTGGAAGGCGGCATCCTGAAATACCTCGAGACCATCCCCGAGCCGGAAAGCCTGTGGCGCGGCGACTGTTTCGTTTTCGACGAGCGGGTCGCGGTCGGGCATGGCCTGAAGGAGGGCGACCACAGCCTGTGCCGCGGCTGCCGCATGCCGGTCAGCCCCGAGGCGCGCCTGTCGCGCCTCTATGTCGAGGGCGTCTGCTGCGACCGCTGCCACGATACGCGCACGGACGAGCAGCGCGAGGGCTATGCCGAGCGACACAAGCAGATGGAGATCGCGGTACGGCTGGGGATCGAGCACGTCGGCGCGGCGCAGAAGCGGGCGGAATCTTAAACGCGTCTCCCTTCCCCCTCGAGGGGGGAAGGGCCGGGGATGGGGGTGTGAGCGCGATCTTGCCGATGGAGAACATGAGGCGCGTCCGCGTCTCCTGTGAACGACGGGAAGCGACCTGCCTCCACCCCCACCCAACCCTCCCCCCTCGAGGGGGAGGGCTTCTGATTTGAGGGCGTTCGTCGCTAGACTGTGTTTAGGTGCGGGTCTGTGAGAACGGAGCCCGCCCATGTCGTCCTTCCGTCCTGTCGACCATCTCGACACCCATGAGGTGACGAACCAGCCGCCGCCGCTGGAGGACGTCAACCTGTTCACTGGCGACCGGGCCTTGCTCGACGCCGTGCGGCGCGCAGGCGGAGACCAGCACGAAGCCCGGCTGACAGCGCTGGGCGCCCGCTGCGGCTCGGCGGAGGTCATCGACTGGGGCGTGCAGGCCAACCGCGTCCCGCCGGTTCTGGACACCCACGACCGCTATGGCCGCCGCGTCGACGAGGTGACCTTCCATCCGGCCTATCACCAGCTGATGGCGCTCGGACTGGAGGCGGGGCTGGCCTCCGCCGCCTGGGACGGGACGGCCAATGGCCATGTCCTGCACGCCGCCATCCTGTTCCTGACGGGGCAGGCGGATTCCGGGACCAGCTGTCCCATGACCATGACCTACGCCTCGGTCCCGGCCCTCGCGGTCGAACCCGGCGTCGGCGCGCCGTGGATCGAGAAGATCAGGGGCGGGCGCTACGAGCCCGCCGTCCGGCCCGCGCCGGACAAGGCCGGCGTGACGCTGGGCATGGCCATGACCGAGAAGCAGGGCGGGTCCGACGTGCGCGCCAACGCCACCCGCGCCGAGGCGACGGGCGAGGCCGGCTGGTATCGGTTGACGGGGCACAAGTGGTTCTGTTCGGCGCCCATGTCCGACGCCTTCCTGACCCTGGCCCAGGCGCCGGGCGGCCTGACCTGCTTCCTCTTGCCGCGCTGGTTGCCGGACGGGACGCGCAACGCGGGCTTCCGCGTCATGCGGCTGAAGGACAAGATGGGCGACCGCTCCAACGCCTCGTCCGAGGTCGAGTATCACGGCGCCCTGGCCCAGCGGCTGGGCGAGGAGGGACGGGGCGTCGCCACCATCATCCGCATGGTCCAGCATACGCGGCTGGACTGCGTGATCGGCTCGGCCCAGCAGATGCGCGGCGCCTTGGCGCAAGCCGTCTGGCACGCCCGGCACCGCACCGCCTTCCAGAAGCGCCTGGTCGATCAGCCGATGATGGCCGCCGTCCTGACCGATCTGGCGGTCGAGAGCGAGGCGGCGACGGCCCTGTCCATGCATCTGGCCGGGACCTTTGATCGCGACGACCCGGTCGGGCGGCTGCTGACGCCGATCGCCAAATACCAGGTCTGCAAGCGGGCGCCGGGAATGATCTATGAGGCCATGGAGAGCCTGGGCGGCGCCGGCTATGTCGAGACCGGGCCCATGCCGCGCCTGTTCCGCCAGTCGCCGCTGAACGCCATCTGGGAGGGCTCGGGCAATGTCATTGCGCTCGACGTCCTGCGCGCGGTCGGGCGCGAGCCGGAGGCGGTGGAGGCCCTGCGCGGATTCCTGGAGGCGGCGCGCGGCCGCGATGATGTCTATGATGGCTGGCTGGACGGTCTGGACTTCGCCCCGTCGTCGGAAGGCGCGGCGCGTCTGGCGATCGAGCGGCTGGCTCTGGCGGCGCAGGCGGCGGTGCTGCTGATGAACGAAAGCCCCGTCGCCGGGGCCTTTTGTCGTCTGCGTCTGGAACCGCGCGGAGCCGCCTATGGCGCCTTCGACGCCGAGGTCGATACGCGGGCGATCCTGGATCGGGCCTCGCCCGCCTGAAGACAACAGGCGGCGGCTCGCACGGGCGAACCGCCGCCGCCGGTTAGCTGAGGACGACGATCGCCACGCGGCGATTCTGCGCCCGGCCCTCGCGGGTGTTGTTCGGCGCGACCGGCTTGGTCTCGCCATAGGAGATGGTGGCCATGCGGTTCAGGGCGATGCCCTGGTCGCTGAGGTAGCGGCGCACGGCTTCGGCGCGCGACTGGCCCAGATGCTCATTGGCGCGGGTGTCGCCCGACGAGTCGGTGTGGCCCTGGATTTCCAGATAGACGTTGCGGTTTTCGGCCCTCAGGCGCTGAACCAGTTCGGCCAGACGCTGTTCGGCTTCCGGCGACAGGGCGTCGCGGTTGACCGGGAACTTCACCGAGTCGTCCGACAGGACCACTTCATACAGGAACTTGCCTTCGGCCAGCTTGTGCGCGGCGTTGGCGCGCTGCAGGGCTTCGCCGGCGGTGCCTTCAACCTGGGTCAGATGATTATCCACCTGGGTGACGCGCTCGTCGACCACGGCGACATTGTCACGCACGAAACGATGGCTTGCACACCCGCTTGCGGTCAGTCCCACCAGCACCACCACTGCACTGGCCGCGACCGCCTTAGATGTCAGTTTGATCAAGTTGAATCTCCTTCGTGCCGGTGCGCTACTCCGGGATTGCGCGTTGCTGCACCCGCAGATGCAGGGAACGGCGCTGCAAAGACGCGCAACGAGGGACATGGTTTCAGCTTAACCATAGAAAAACTTTAGAAATCGATGGTTTTGCAAAGTTTGGCATATTCATGGCGCGGCGCCATGATGCTGACGCGGATGGCGGGTTACCAAAGAACGCCTCACTGTCCTGAGGTCGCGCGCCGGGATGTTTATATTGGTCATTTTATTCTTCATTGCGGCGAAGCTTGCGGAGCCGACTGCTTGAGCGGCCTAAGAACAGACGACTCCTCTCCAGTTGCGTCCCAGATTTCATGGCAGGGTCGGCGCAAGGCGCGGCGGCGCGCTCTGACCGTGGCGGCCAGCATCGGGGCGCACCTGCTGGTTCTGGCGGCCATCCTCCTGGCTCCGACCAAGACCCCGGTCTTTCCGCCCGAATATGAAGCCATCGAGGTGACGCTGGTCGATCCGCCCGTCCCGCCGCCCGCGCCCGCGCCGGCGCCCGAGGAAGGCGGGGGCGGATCGCCCGCGCCGGCCCCGACGCCGGCCCCCGCGCCCGCGCCGACGCCGACCCCGGTCAAGGCTCCGGCCAAGGCCCAGCGCGCCGCGCCGACGCGGCCCTCGCCCCGGCCCAGCCGTCCGGCGCCGCGCGCGCCGACGGTGGAGCCCGTGCCCATCACCGCGCCGGAGCCCAGCATTTCCTATGTCTTCCTGGGCGACGCCGCCCTGGCGGGGGCCATGACGGCGGGCGGCGGGGCCGGCGCCGGCGCGGGTTCAGGCACGGGCAGCGGAACCGGCGACGGCAGCGGCTCGGGCAGCGGCGGGGGCTCGGGCTCCGGCGCCGGCGGGTCGTGCGACATGGTGCGGCGTCTGCAGAACGCCCTGCGCGACGCGCCCGGCGTCCGCGCCGCTCTGACCGAGGCCTATCGCACCTCGGGCGCCAACGGCCGGGCCATCCTGGTCTGGAACGGCGACTGGGTGCTGAGCCCCGGCCAGGAGGGCAAGGGGTTGGCGGGCGTGCGTCAGGCCGTGGCGGTCACGGTGGGCTTCACCCCGCGCGCCTGCAAGACCGAGGTGGTGCGCGGCTATGTCCTGCTGACGCTGGGCGACGGTCCGGGGGCGCCCCGCCTGGCCCTGGGCACGGGTCAGTGGCGCTGGGGCGATCTGTTGCGGTGATCTAGGCCAGTCCGAGCGGGCCGTAGAGCCAGGTCAGCCAGATGCCGATGGACAGGAAGACCCCGAATGGCAGGCGGTCGGTCGCCGACACGCGCCGCCGCACGATCAGCATGGCCAGCACGACGCTGAGCCCAGCGGCCGAGGCCCACAGAAGGACGCTGGGCAAACCTGTCCAGCCGACCCAGGCCCCGCCCGCGCCCAGCAGGAAGGGGTCGCCGCCGCCCAGGCCCTCGCGCCCGCGCACGAGTCTGTAGAGACGCGCCAGCAGCCATAGCCCGCCAAAGCCGACCGCCGCGCCGATCAGCGGCTGGATCAGGGCCGAGGGGAGGGCCAAGGCCAGGCCGGCCGGATGCAGGACGACCGCCGCGATCAGGCCGCTGACGAACAGGGGCAGGGTCAACTGGTCGGGCAGCCAGAAATGCTCGGCGTCGACCAGGGCGATGATCAGCAGGTTCCACCCCAGGACCCCGGTCATCAAGGCGGTGGCGAAGTCGGCGGAATGCAGGCCGGCCCAGACGCCGATCAGCCCAGACCCCAGCTCGATCAGCGGATAGCGGACGGGGATGACCGAGCCGCAGTCGGAACAGCGTCCGCGCGACAGGGCCCAACTGACGACCGGGATCATGCGCCAGGGCTTCAGCGTCCGACCGCAGCCGCCGCAGCGCGAGCGGCCGAAGACCACGTCCTCGTCGCGCGGCAGGCGCAGACTCACCAGGCCCAGGAAGCTGCCGACGATCAGGCCGACGCCCCCCAGGAAGGCGGCATGGATCAACATGGGTCGCCTCCCCGGCGCGTGGTTCCATCCTGCACTAGCGGGCGCGGGCGCTTAGGGGGAGGGGCAATCGATCCGCGCGTCCCGACGAATTGTGAAATCCCCGCCGTATCGGGACGGCTTTTCACGCAAGCGGCGCCACAGCTTCATGGAAGGGCGCCGGAACTGTCGTGGTTCGGCGGCGGCCATGTCACATCCGGCTTCTAGGGGAGGGACCGGGCAGGCGGGCGCCGATCATCCAACTTCGGACAATCCGTCCGAACGTCCTCCTGCATGTCTTATTGGCTCAGACACGGTGCAGACGATGACCGCTCTCAAGACGAAAACCCTGCTAGCGGTCGCCGCCAGCGCCCTGGCCCTGGCCGCCTGCGGCGGCGACGGCACCTCTGAACTGCAGAACCCCGGCGACACCGGCTCTAACCCCGGCACCGGCGGCGGCGGCAACAACGGCGGCGGCGGCACCGGCGGCTCGAACGGCGCCTGCCCGACCCACCCGACCGTGACCAAGGTCACCGTCGGCACCGAGGAGCACTGCCGCATCTCGGGCGAGATCACCACCAACCTGACCCTGACGGCGGGCCCGGCCTATCAGCTGAACGGCACGGTCAAGGTCGGCAAGGACGTCGGCTTCGACGGCCAGAAGGCCGGCGGCGTCACCGCCGTCCTGTCGATCGATCCGGGCGTCAAGATCTACGCCGGCACCCGCACCTCGCAGCTGGCCATCCAGCGCGGCTCGCGCATCAACGCCCAGGGCACCGCTGCTCAGCCCATCATCCTGACCAGCGCCGACGCGCTCGGCTACGCCACGACCCTGGGTCTGGCCAACGCCCGTTCGCCGCTGGGCGCCGGCGTCCGCGACGACCCCTATTCGGGCGAGTGGGGCGGCCTGTCGCTGCTGGGCCGCGGCGTGATCAACAACTGCCCGGCGGCGCCGGCCGTCTGTGAAGCCGAAGCCGAAGGCGGCTCGGGCCTCTACGGCGGCAATGTGCCGAACGACACCTCGGGCACGCTGCGTTACGTCCGCGTCGAATACGCCGGCGTGCGCTTCACCGAGACCAACGAACTGAACGCCATCGCCTTCTGGGGCGTCGGTTCGGGTTCGACCGTCGACTATATCCAGGCTCACAACGGCGGCGACGACACGGTCGAGTTCTTCGGCGGTTCGGTCAACGCCAAGCACCTGGTGCTGACGGGCGCCGACGACGACAGCCTGGACTGGACCTTCGGCTGGAACGGCAAGGTCCAGCATGTGGTCATCGCCCAGAACCCGCTGCAGGCCGCTGGCGACGCCGGCTATGAGGCCGACAACAACGAGCTCGGCTTCGACATCCTGCCGCGTTCGGCCCCGACCATCTCGAACGTGACCCTGGTGGGCAACACCTCGGGCGGCGCCGGCATGCGTCTGCGCCGCGGCACGGCCGGCAAGTTCTACAACCACGTGGTGTCGGGCGCCTTCGTGCGCGGCCTGCGCATCGACGACGCCGCCACCTACGCCCAGGCGGACGCCGGCAATCTGTCGCTGCGCTCCTTCTACATCTCGGTCGCGACGCCCTTCCACAGCTCCCAGGCCCAGGCCGTCTTCACCAAGGACGCCAACAACCGCACCGGAACCTCGACCCTGTCGTCCTACGTCTCGGGCGGTCGGGCCTACATCAACGGCGTCAATGAGAACGCCGGGGTGTCGGTCGATCCGCGCACGGTCGACGCCTTCTTCGACGCCGCCCCCTACGTCGGCGCGGTCCGTGACTCGGCCTCCAACTGGACGCTGAACTGGACCCGCTGGCTGAACGACTAAGGGTCGTTTCGATCCTTGAGCGGCGGGCGGCTGATCAGCCGCCCGCCGTCTCGCCCTTTCCTCCTTCTCTCCGGCGCTCGCACCGAAGGACTTCTTGAGATGACGCCTACCCGCACGATCGGCCTCGCCGGCCTGCTCGCCAGCACTGTCCTGACCGCTCCCGCCCTGGCCCCGACGCGGGCGTGGGCCCAGGACGCCGCGCCTTCGGCTCCGGCGCCGCAAGACCCCGAGGCCGTCTCGACGGTCGAGGACATCGTGGTGCGCGGCCGCTTCGTGCCGGACGTCAAGCGCGAGACCTCGGCGGTCGCCAACATCCTGACCGAGGAAGACATCAAGCGCTCGGGCGACTCGGAGATCGGCGAGGCCCTGGCCCGCGTCACCGGCCTGTCCATCGTCGGCGACGGCTATGTCTATGTGCGCGGCCTCGGCGATCGCTATTCCAGCATCATCCTGGACGGTTCGACCCTGCCCAGTCCCGAGCCGCTGAAGCGGGTCGTGCCGCTGGACCTGTTCCCGACCTCGCTGGTGTCCAACGCCCAGATCCAGAAGACCTATTCGGCCCAGTATCCGGGCGAGTTCGGCGGCGGTCTGATCGCCCTGTCGACGCGCGCCATCCCCAATGAGCGTTTCGTCTCCTTCGGCGCCTCGATCAGCGCCGAGACGGAATCGACCGGCAAGGAAGGCCTGTATTGGGACGCCGGCGGCAAGCTGTCGAACATCGGCATCGCCGACAACAGTCTGAACCTGCCCAACTTCATCAAGATCGACCCCTCGCTGAAGTCCTTCGCCAACAACCCGACCATGCTGCAGGCGGCGGGCCGCTCGCTGCGCAACATCTGGTCGATCGACGGCGACAAGAACCTGCCGGACTTCGGCTTCAACCTGTCGGGCGCCGAGATCATCGACCTGTCCAACGGCATGCGCCTGGGCGGCTTCGTCGCGGTGGACTACGACTATCAGGTCCGCAACCGCGAGGGCGTGCGCAACTCCTTCGAGGTCAACGGCGGCGTCAACGACCAGATCAGCCCCGAGGCCTGCGACAGCGCCGGCGGCCTGTCGAACGCTGTGGGCTGCGGCTTCCAGCGCACGGAACAGGAATACGCCCTCAACGCTCTGGGCGCCTTCGGCATCGAGTTCAACGAGAACCATGAGCTGAAGCTGACCACGCTTCTGCTGCGCAAGACGCGTCAGCAGGCCCTGATCGAGCGCGGCCTGTTCTCGGCCGACCCCGGCCTGATCCGCAGCTTCCAGCGTCTGAACTGGATCGAGCAGCAGATGAACTCGAACCAGTTGTCGGGTCGTCACGTCTTCATGCTGCCGATGGCGCTGGACCGGCTGCAGGTCGACTGGCGCGCGGCCTATTCGACCGCCTCGCGCGACACCCCCTATCGTCGCGAATACTCCTATCGTCTGGAGCCGGACAACGTCTTCCGCATGACGCCGGGGTCGGATTCCAACCGCACCTTCTTCAGCGCCCTGGAGGACGAGAACACCGAGTTCGGTCTCGACTTCACCCTGAACGGCCTGATCGCCGACCGCGAGATCACCCTGAAGGCCGGCGGCCTGCATCAGGAGCGCGAGCGTGACTTCGCCAGCCGCCGCTACTCCTTCCAGCCGGCGGCGGGCGTCATCATCTCGCCCGAACTGCGCAGCTTCGTGCCGGAAATCATCTTCAGCCCCGACAACATCGGCGGTAATGCGGGTTACACCCTGCGCGACATCACCGATCCGTCGGACTTCTTCGACGCGACGATGGAGATCAACGCGGCCTATGTTTCGGCCGAGGTCGAGGTCATCAAGGACCTGCGCGTCACCGCCGGCGTCCGCTATGAGGACTCCGAGCAGCAGGTGAACAGCTTCATCCCGCTGGGCGAGACCGGCGCGGGCGATCCCATTAACGCCAACTTGGCCCAGGACTTCTGGCTGCCCACGGCGACGGCGACCTGGGAGTTCGCCGACAACATGCAACTGCGCTTCGGCTATTCGAAGACGATCAACCGTCCCGACCTGCGCGAACTGTCCAACGCCCTGTTCCTGGACGACGACTCCAACACCCTGGAGCGCGGCAATCCGAACCTGAAGATCGCCGAGATCCAGAACTACGACCTGCGCTGGGAATGGTATTTCGGCCAGCGCCAGTCGGCGACCATCGGCCTGTTCTACAAGGCCTTCGACAACCCGATCGAGCGCACCTATCAGCCGATCGGCGAGGGCTTCGGCCGTTCGTTCCAGAACGCCCAGGAAGCCACGCTGAAGGGCGTCGAGGCCGAGATCGACTACACCCTGCCGATGGACGTCTGGGCTCCGAACCTGACCTGGTTCCAGAACAACGAGGTCTTCGTCGTGGCCAACGTCACCTGGTCGGACTCGGAAGTGAAGGACGCCGCCTACACCCGCGCCCTGCAGGGGCAGTCGGAATGGCTGGGCAATCTGCAGCTTGGGTTCGAGAACACCACGGCCCGTCGCCGCGCCACCCTGCTGGTCAACTATCAGGGCGAGCGGATTTCGGACGCCGGCATCATCACCGGCACGACCCGTCTGCCGGACGTGATCGAGACCCCGCCGATCATGCTGGACCTGGTCGCCAGCCAGACCTTCACCGTCGGCGGCCGCGACTATGACGTCGGCGCCAAGGTCGAGAACATCCTGGGCGAGGAATACGAGCGCAGCCAGTCCTTCGCCAACGGCGGCAAGGGCGTGGTCGAGGGCTACAAGCTGGGC
This sequence comes from Brevundimonas sp. CEF1, assembly GCF_051353055.1. Lineage (NCBI taxonomy): Bacteria > Pseudomonadati > Pseudomonadota > Alphaproteobacteria > Caulobacterales > Caulobacteraceae > Brevundimonas > Brevundimonas sp. CEF1. Next base: position 2,622,129 of record NZ_CP195593.1, on the reverse strand, counting down.
ACAACCTTCTCGCTCAGCCTGTCCACGAGCTTCTGATCCGCATACGGCGGCGTTGTCACGACAACGTCTCAAGGCCGTCATCGTCACGTGAGGCTTCGACCCCGGCTGCTGGAGTAAGCAGCCGGGGTTCCCGTTTTCGGGGGTGTTCGGAGCGTCGGGCGTGATCGCACGGGTCGGGGAATGGGGGCGTCAGGCGCGCACGGCGATCGCCGCGCGGCCGGGGCGGATTCGCGCGGGCGTAGAGATCGCCCTGCTTGCCCTGCTGGCGGTTCAGGCCGGCCGTCTGGCCTGGATCTTCGTCGCGCCCCAGCCCGAGGCGGCGGTCGCCGCCCGCGTCGAGGCCGCCCCCGTGGACGCCTCCATCTTCCAGCGTTTCGACGCCTTCTTCCGCACCGGCGACAAGAGCAGCCTGGCCGAGGCGGCGGGCGCCGACAGCGACGCCTTGCGCCTGTTCGGGGTGCGGGCGGGCGGACCCGACGGCGGCTCGGCCATCATCGGCCTGCCCGACGGACGCCAGGTCTCGGTCGGGGTGGGCGAGACCATTTCGGAGGGCCTGACCCTGGCCTCGGTCGGCGAGGACTTCGTCACCGTATCGCGCGGCGGATCGGTCAGCCGACTGGTCTTCACCGAGACGCCCGCAGGCGCTGCAACCCCGCCTCCGCCGCCCACGACCGCCCAGGTCATGACCCCGACGGGCGCGCCGGCCCCGGTATCGGCTGCGGCCCCCGCCGCCGCGCCAGCGCCCGCTGGCCCGGTCGTTGATCCCCAGAGACTGATGGCCCAGGCCTCGCTGCGTCCGCGCATGGACGGGCTTCGCATCAAGGGCTTCACCCTGGCCGCGCGCGGCGACGGAGCCACGCTGAGGGCGGCGGGCCTTCAATCGGGCGACGTCATCCTGGCCGTTAACGGGGCCGAACTGAACAGTCTGGAACGTCTGTCCGAACTGGGCGGCGAGCTTTCCGGCAGCAGCGCCGCCGAGATCCGCTTCGAGCGGAACGGCCGGGTGCAGACCACCACCATAAGGACCGGCCAGTGATGCGCCTTCACCGCTCTTTCGCCGCCGTCGCCCTGTCGGCCCTGATCGCCGCTCAAGGTCCGCTGCTGGCCTCGCCGGTTATGGCGCAGGACGGCGCGCGCCAGACCCTGAACGTTCAGGGCGCCGACATCCGCGCCTTCATTCAGGACGTGGCGCGGACCACGGGCCGCACCTTCATCGTCGATCCCGCCGTGACGGGAAACGTCACCGTCACCAGCCAGCGGGCGCTGAACCGCACCGAGCTGTTCGAGGTCTTCCTGTCCACCCTGCGCGCCAATGGTCTGGTGGTGACGCCGACCAGTTCCGGCGCCTATCGCATCAGCCCGGCCCAGGGCGCGGCGCAGGGACCGTCCACGGTCGGGTCCGAGCGCTTCTCGACCCAGGTCTTCCAGCTTCGCAACATCGACGCCGCCTCGGCCGCCGAGACCATCCGGCCCCTGGTCGGCGCCCAGGGCCAGGTCCTGGCCAATCCCAGCGGCAACAGCGTCGTGGTCGCCGACTTCGCCGATAACCTGAATCGCATCCGCAGCCTGATCCAGCGCATCGACGTGGACCGGGCCTCGTTCGACGTGGTGACGCTGGAGAACTCCTCCGCAGCCGAGATCGCGGGGGTTCTGTCTCAGGTCCTGGCTCCGCCCGGCGGCCAGCCGGGGCAGGGGATGGTGTCGGTGACGCCGGTGGCCAGCTCCAACTCGGTCATCCTGCGCGGCGACCCCGCCGCCGTGGCCCGCGTGCGGCCTCTGGTCGAGGATCTGGACCGCCGCGCTCGCTCGGCGGACGATGTGAAGGTCGTCTTCCTGCAACACGCCAACGCCGAGCAGTTGTTGCCGGTGCTGCAGCAGATCGTCGGCCAGCCGGTCACGGCGGCCAGCGCCACCGCCACGCCGACCGCTACGCGCGGAACTGCCGAAGCCGCCGCCGCGCCCCAGACCGTCGCCGCTCCGGCTGCGCCGGTCGCGGGCCAGAAGGCCAGCATCGCCCGTTTCCCCGGCGCCAACGCCCTGGTCATCTCGGCCTCGGCGGACACGCAAAGGATGCTGGCCGAGGTCATCCGCCAGCTCGACAGCCGCCGCCAGCAGGTGCTGATCGAGGCCATCGTGGTCGAGCTGGGCGACACCGCCGTGCGCGAGCTGGGGGTCCAATGGCTGCTGGCCGGATCGGACGGCAATCCCATTGGCCTGACCAACTATTCCGACCGCTCGACCCCACTGTTGCCCATCGCGGGCGGGGCCGCCGCCGGTCAGCTCGACAAGGACGATCCCCTGCGCGAGCAGCTTCAGAACCTGGCCCTCAACAGCCTGGTCGGCGCCAACGGCTTCATCGGCGGGGGCGGCGGCCGCATCGGCTCGGACGGCCTGTTCGGCTTCATCATCAATGCGGCCAAGTCGGACGAAGGCTCCAACCTGCTGCAGACCCCGTCGCTGATGACGCTGGACAACGAGGAGGCCACCATCCTGGTCGGGCAGGAGGTGCCGATCACCACCGGCGAGACCCTGCTGGACGGCAACTCCAACCCCTTCCGCACCACCCAGCGTCAGGACATCGGGGTCAAGCTGATCGTCAAGCCGCAGATCAATGCGGGCGGCTCCATCACCCTCTTCCTGCGGCAGGAGGTGTCCAGCATCAATGGCGTCCTGACCAACGGCGCGTCCGATCTGGTGCTGAACAAGCGCGAGCTGGAAACGACCCTGGTGGTGGACGACGGCGAGATCGCCGTTGCCGGGGGCCTGCTGGATCAGAACGACCGCCTGTCGGTCGACAAGGTGCCGGGCCTGGGCGACGTGCCGGTGCTCGGCAACCTGTTCAAGTCCACCAGCCGCCAGCGCGGGCGGACCAATCTGATGGTCTTCATCCGCCCGACCATCATCCGCACCCCGGGCGACGCCCAGCAGTTGAGCGCCGACCGCTGGGGCTATATGCGCGGCGAACAAATCCGATCGCAGCCGGGCGTCGAGCCCAGTCTGGACGAGATGCTGCGCGACTATATGCGCACCCAGGCCCCGGTCGCGCCGCGCGCCATCGACAACCCGGCGCCGGGCGTGGCGGCGCCGGTCGGGGCGGTGACGATCAGCCCGCTGGCCCCCGCCGCCAATGCCGTCTCGCCGCAGGGCTGAGGGCCATGATCACCCTGGTCAATCCGACGCTGCCTTACGGTTTCGCCAAGCGGAACGGCGTCATCCTGCTGGACGCCGGCGACATCGCCGTGGTCGGTTTGCGCGAGGGCGCCGACCCCCTGGCCCTGGTCGAGACGCGGCGGGCGCTGGGTCGGCCCTTGCAGGTTCAGGCCATGGATCAGGCCGAGTTCGACCGCCGCCTGTCCGACGTCTATGCGGGCGACCTGAGCGCCGACGAGCCGATGGAGATGCCGTCGGGTCTCGACGGCCTGATCGAGGACCTGCCCGCCGCCGCCGATCTGCTGGACTCCGCCGACGACGCCCCGGTCATCCGCATGATCAACGGCATCATCGCCGAGGCCGTGCGCGCCGGCGCCTCGGACATCCACCTGGAGCCTTATGAGAGCGCCCTGATCGTGCGGTTGCGCGTCGACGGCGTCCTGCGCGAAGCCTTGAGCCTGAACCCGCGCATCACGCCCCTGCTGGTGTCGCGCATCAAGGTCATGGCCCGGCTGGACATCGCCGAAAAGCGCGTGCCCCAGGACGGGCGCATCCCCTTGGCGCTGGGCGGCAAGACCCTGGACGTGCGCGTCTCGACCCTGCCGTCGCGGGCGGGCGAGCGGGTGGTGCTGCGCATCCTCGACAAGGATCAGGCGGGCCTGTCGCTGGACCAGCTGGGCATGGACGCCGAGGCGCACGAGGCCTTCCGCAGCACCTTGCGCGAACCCAACGGCATCATCCTCGTCACCGGCCCGACCGGCTCGGGCAAGACGACCAGCCTCTATGCGGGCCTCAGCCTGCTGAACGACGCCACCCGCAACATCCTGACGGTCGAGGACCCGGTCGAATACGCCATCGACGGCGTCGGCCAGACCCAGGTCAATCCCAAGGTCGGCATGACCTTCGCGGCGGGCCTGCGCGCCATCCTGCGTCAGGACCCGGACGTGGTCATGGTCGGCGAAATCCGCGACGTGGAGACGGCGAGCGTCGCCGTTCAGGCCTCGCTGACCGGCCATCTGGTCCTGTCCACCGTCCACACCAACGACGCCGCCGGCGCCGTGACGCGCCTGCGCGACATGGGGGTGGAGCCCTTCCTGCTGGCCTCGACCCTGCGGCTGATCGTGGCCCAGCGCCTGGTGCGCCGTCTCTGCGGCGACTGCCGCCAGTCCGAACCCGCCGACGCCGCCACCGCCCGTCTGATCGGCGTCCAGAAGGGCGCGACCGTCTGGCGCGCCCAGGGCTGCGGCGCGTGCAACCACACCGGCTATGTCGGTCGCGTCGGCGTCTATGAGACGCTGAAGATCGACGACAAGGTCCGCCGTCTGATCGCCGCCGAGGCGGACGAAGAGGCCCTGATTGCCGCCGCCTTCCCGCAGGGCGGAACCCTGTCGGATCGGGCGCGCGCTCTGGTTCTGGCGGGCGTGACCTCGGTCGAGGAGGCGGTGCGGGTGACCCGTCAGGAAACGCCCGAAGCCCATCCGCTCCATGAGAGCGCCGCCTGATGCCCGCCTTTGACTACAGCGCCGTGGACGTTTCGGGCCGCACCGTCGCGGGCGTGCTGACCGCGCCGGACGAGGCGGCGGCGAAGACGGCGCTGGCGCGTCGCCGCCTGATGCCCCTGTCGCTCAGCCGCGCCTCGGGCGCCGCTGTCACGACCGACAAGGGCTCGCGCCGCAGCCGCAAGCTGTCCAGCCGCACCCTGGCTCTGACCACGCGCCAGCTGGCCACCCTGATCACCGTCGCCCCCGTCGACGAGGCCCTGCGCACCCTGATGTTGCAGGCCGAACGCCCCGACGTGCGCGCCGTCCTGTCGGGCGTCCACGCGGGCGTGGTCGAAGGCCAGCGCCTGTCGGAAGCCATGGCCCGGCAGGGCGCGGCCTTTCCGCCCCTCTATCGCGCCACCGTGGCGGCGGGCGAGGCGTCGGGCGCGCTCGGCCCCATTCTGGAGCGCCTGGCCGAGGGGCTGGAGCGCGATCAGCAGGTGCGCGGCAAGGTCATCACGGCCCTGGTCTATCCCGCCGTCCTGGCCCTGGTGGCGCTCGGCGTCGTGACGGCCCTGATGGTCTTCGTCGTGCCCAAGGTGGTCGATCAGTTCGACAGCATGAACCAGACCCTGCCCCTGCTGACGCGGGCGGTGATCGGCGTGTCCGACCTGATGCGAAACTGGGGCTGGCTGATCGCCCTGCTCCTCGCGGGCGGCGTCGGCGGCTTCATCGTCGGGATGAGGAGCCCCGCCTTCCGATTGGCGGTGGACCGGCGGCTGCTGCGCCTGCCCGTCGTCGGGCGGCTGACGCGCGACCTGCACGGGGCGCGGATGGCGCGGACCCTGTCGACCATGATCGCGGCGGGCCTGCCGGTGCTGGAGGGCCTGACCATCACGTCCCGCACCGTCTCCAACCGGGCCCTGCGCGCCTCGACCGAGATGATGGCCGACGCCGTGCGCGAGGGCGGGGGTCTGTCCGCCGCCATGCGCCGCGCCGACGTCTTCCCGCCCATCCTGGTGCACATGACCGCGTCGGGCGAGGCCAGCGGTCGGCTGGAGCCGATGATGGAGCGCGCCGCTGACTATCTGGAGCGCGAGTTCAGCGCCTTCACCGCCGTCATGCTCAGCTTCCTCGAGCCCGCGATCATCGTCGTCATGGGCGGCGTGGTCGCCCTGATCGTCCTGTCGATCCTTCTGCCCATCCTTCAGATCAACACCCTGGCGATGGGGTGAAAGAGGCGCCGATGACCCAACCGCAACCCAACCTTTCTGACGACGGCGCCTGCATCTGCGCTCAAGCAGCGAGCGACCGCGTCGCTCGCGGTAGCGCCTCTCAGCGCAAAGCCCGGCGGGGCTTTACGCTCGTGGAATTAATGGTGGTCATCGTCATCATCGGCCTCTTGGCGACGGTGGTGGCGATCAATGTCCTGCCGACCCAGGACAAGGCCATGATCGGCAAGGCCAAGGCCGACATCTCGACCCTGGAACAGGCCATCGAGACCTATCGCCTCGACAATCTGACCTTCCCCGACGCCCAGAGCGGCCTTAACGCCCTGACGTCGCCGCCCGCCGGTCTGGCGCGCCCGGAACGCTATCGCGAGGGCGGCTATATCCGCCGTCTGCCGGAAGATCCCTGGGGCAACGCCTACCAGTACCGCCGCCCGTCCGCCCACGGCGGTCAGTTCGACGTCTTCTCCTTCGGCGCCGACGGCAAGGAAGGGGGCGAGGGCAATGACGCCGACATCGGCAACTGGCAGAACTGAGGCGTCCGCCATCAAGGCCCTCCCCCTCGAGGGGGGGGGGTGGGGTGGGGGTGAGAACAGGCAGGGTCAAAAACGAGGCGCGGGAGGTGTCGCCGCGTCTCATGCGTCGGCGCTTCACACCGCGGAGGGCGCACCCCCATCCCCAACCCTTCCCCCCTCCGCCAACGGGAAGGGGGCAGGCAGGCTTCACCGCTCACGTCCCGGCTTCACCCTGGTCGAGCTGCTGATGGTGGTGGCGATCATGGGGCTGGCCGCCTCGGCCGTCGTGCTGGCCGTGCCCGATCCGCGTCCGCCTGTCGGCGATGAGGCCGAGCGCTTCGCCGCGCGGCTGGTTCGCGCGCGCGAGGAGGCCCTGCTGACCAACCGCGCCGTGGCGGTCGAGGCGACGGCCGAGGGCTACGCCTTTTCCAGTTTTGACGGCGTCCAGTGGTCGCCCCTGACCGACGGCCCCTTCGGCGAGGAGCGCTGGGCCGAGGACACCGCCGCGCGGCCAGAAGGCCAGCCGGCCGAGGCGCCCCTGCGCGTCGTCTTCGACCCGACCGGCGTCGCCGACGCCGCCCGCCTGACCCTGTCACGCGGCCCGCGCGCCGTGACCGTCGCCGTCGATGCGGCGGGCGAGGTGCGGGTCGATGGCTGAGCGCTCGGGTTTCACCTTGATCGAACTGCTGGTCGCCCTGGCGGTCTTCGCGCTGGCGGCGCTCGCCCTGCTGAACCTCGGCGGTGAGAACACCCGCTCGGCGGCGCGCGCCGAGACGCGGACGCTGGGCGGGATCGTGGCCGAGAACCTGGCCGTCGAGGCCATGACGGCGCAGCCTGCGCCTGCGCCCGGCGACAGCGACGGGATGCAGCAACTGGCCGGTCGCGACTGGCGCTGGACCCGTGCGGTCACGGCGACCGACGACCCCGACATCCTGCGCATCGACATCCGCGTCTCCGACGACGAGGGGCAGGCGTCCGAGCGCGTCCTGTTCCGGGCGGTCGGGTCATGAAAGCCCGCGCCGCAGATCGGGCCGGCTTCACCCTGATCGAGGTGATGATCGCCCTGCTGATCTTCGCCCTGCTGGCGGCGGCGGGGGTGCTGGTGCTGAGCCAGAGCATCGACAACCGTTTCGTGGTCAAGGCCGCGACCGACCGCACCGCCGAGCTGCAACGCCTGCGCGCGACCTTGCGCGCCGACCTGGGTCAGGCCGCGCCACGCCGGGTGAGGGCCGCCAACGGCCAGCCCGCCTCCTCGCCCATTCTGGCTGCCGAGGCGCCGGGCGAGCCCCTGCTGGTTCTGGTCCGTGCGGGGTGGAGCAACCCGGACGGGCGCCCGCGCGCCGCCCTGCAAAGGGTCGAATACCGGCTGGTCGAGGACCGGTTGGAACGAAGGGTCTATCCCCATCTGGACGGCTCCCGGCCCGGCCCGCCGCAGGTGCTCTATCAAGGCGTCAGCGCCCCGACCCTGGCCTTCATCAGCGCGGGCGCCGAGACGCCGCGCTTTGTCCCGTCGCCGGATCGGCCCCTGCCCGACGCGGTCCGTCTGGACCTGACGCTGGAGGGCTATGGCCCCGTGCGCCAGTTGTTCGTGGTCGGGGGCGGGCGATGAGGGCGCGACTGAAAGACCGTGAGGGGATGGCCCTGCTGACCGTCCTGCTGCTGGTGGCGGTGATGGCGGCGGTGGCGGTGCTGGTGCTGGACGACATCCGCTTCTCGGTGCGGCGCACCCTGAATGCAGAAACCCAGAGCCAGGCCCAGTGGTATGCGGCGGGGGCAGAGGCCTTGGCGCGGCGCCAGATCAACCGTCTGCGCGACCTCGATCCGGTCAAGACGCCGATCCAGCCGGACTGGAACGGGCGGGTGCTGAACTTCCCCATCGAGGACGGGTCGATCACCGCCCGCCTCAGCGACGGTCAGGCCTGTTTCAACCTGAACAGCGTGGTCGAGGGCCAGCTGGAGGTCTATGTCGCCCGGCCGTTGGGCGTTCAGCAGTTCGTCGCCCTGGGCCGCGCACTGAACCTGCCCGAGGGGCGGATGCGGGCCATCGCCGACGCCCTGACCGACTGGATCGACACCGACACGACCCCGCGCGCCCAAGGGGGCGAGGACGCCGCCTACGCCGGGCAGGCGCAAGCCTATCGCACCGCCGGGACCCTGCTGGCCGAGGTCAGCGAACTGCGCGCCGTGAAGGGCGTGGACGCTGCAACCTACGCCGCCCTGCGGCCCTACCTCTGCGCCCTGCCGACCACGGCCCTGTCGCCGATCAACCCCAACACCCTGACGCCGGAGCAGGCGCCCCTACTGGTCATGCTGGCGGACGGGAAGCTGAGCTTGGCCTCGGCCAAGGCCGCCATCGCCGCGCGACCGGCGAGCGGCTGGAGCGACGCCAACGCCTTCTTGATGCAGGGGCCGATGGCGGGGGTGCAAGTGCCGATCCCGGCGCAGGACCAGCTGACGGTCCTGACCCGTTTCTTCAACCTGCGCGTGGATGTGGAGTTCGGCGGCAGCCGCGCCGTCCGCACCGCCCTGATCGAGCTGCCCCAGGCCGGTCCCGCGCGCACCGTCATCCAACGCTGGACCCTGGACGAATGAGCCGCATCCGACTGATCCTGATCCCGCCCTCGGCGGCCTTGCCGGCCTCCTGCCTGACGCTGGATGCGCAGGGAAACGTTCTGACGCACGGCGTGGTGGAACTGGGCGGACCGGCGCCCGAGCCGATGCGGACCGTGGCGGTGGCGCCCGGTGCTGACGTCCTGATCCGTTGGCTGGACCTGCCGACGGGCAGTCCGGCTCAGGTCGCGGCGGCGGCGCTGCACCATCTACGCGACGACCTGGCCGCGCCCGCTGACCGGTTGAGTGCGGCGCTCGGTCCGGTCGCAGCGGCGGGCGAGCGGCGGCTGGTCGCCGTGGTCGGGCGCGGCCTGTTGCAGGCCTGGGGCGACTATCTGTCGAGCCTTGGCCTGAAGGCCGACGTCATGATCCCCGACAGCCTGATCCTGCCGGAACCGGCCGAGGAGGGCGCCTTGAGCGTGGCCGTCCTCGGCGCCGACCTGGCCCTGCGCGGGCGCGAACTGGCGCTCAGCCTCCAGCCCGATCTGGCCGAGGCCGTGGCCGCCGGGCGCGTGCTGGAGCGCATCGGCCGCGCCGATGAGATAGAGCGCCTGCTGGCCGCCGCCGCCCTCAACCCGCCGATCAACCTGCTGGCCGGGGCGGGGCGCCGCGTCGAGGCGGACCGGCGCGGTTGGAAGCGGGCCGGGGCGCTGGCGGCGGCCCTGATCGTCTCGCCGCTGATCCTGACCCTGGCCGCCGCCGGGCATGACGAGTGGCGCGCGCGCGACGCCGCGCATCGCGCCGAGACCGCCGCGCGTCGGGCCTTCCCCGACATCGGACCGAACGCCGACGCGGTAGCCGAGGCGACGCGCCGCCTGACCACGGCCCCGCCGCCGGGCGGCGTCACGGCCGCCGCCGCTGCTCTGTTCGCCACCGTCGAGAGCGTCGAGGGCGCCGAACTGGACAGTCTGACCGCCGACGACGGCGGGGTGCGCGCCACCGTCACCTACGCCGCCTATCAGGACCTCGACGCCCTGCAGCAGGCCATGGCGGCGCGGGGCATGAGCCTGACCGACGAAAGCACGGTGGACGACCAGGGCAAGGTCGTTTCGGAAGTCCGCGTGGGAGGCGCCTGATGAACCGGATGATCCAGTCGATCGGCCTGTGGTGGGACGGGCGTTCGGTGCGCGAGCAGAGGATGCTGGCGGTCATGGGACTGCTGATCGCCGCCGTCCTGATCTGGCTGCTGATCGTGCGGCCCGCCTTCGCCTGGCGCGCGGCGGCGGCGGAACGCCGGGTCGAGGCGACGGCCAGCCTGACCCGCATCGAGAGCGGGCTGGCGGCGCGGACGCCGACCAAGGCCGGGGCGCCCATGCCCCTGGCCGAGGTCGAACAGGCGGCGCGCAGCGCGGCCGAGGCGGCGGGGCTGAACGTCACCCTGTCGGTGGACGAGGCAGGCGGCATCGGCTTCGACGCGCCTGGCGTGACCTCTGCGGCCCTGTTCGGTTGGTTGTCGGCTCTGAAGACTGAGTATGGCGTGGACGTCGCGGATGTGACGGTGATCGAGAACGCCGATGCGACCCTGGACGCGACCGGCGCCCTGGGCGGCTAGGTCGTGATCTCGCTTACGCGGTATCAGCGATACATTTTACGGTCTGGACGTAACCGGGGCGGATTCGTTAACGCTGAGCCGTGGCGAAGGATTCTTCAGTGTCGAGGTTGACCCAACGTGAGCTGGAAGTGGTCCAGCTGGCGGGCTTGCGCCTGGGCGACAAGGAGATTGCGCAGCGGCTCGACCTGTCGCCGCGCACGGTCCAGAACCACCTGCATCGCGCCTATGAAAAGCTGGGCGTGTCCGACCGTCTGCAGGCCGCACGCCGCCTGAGTGAAAACTACTCAGGGGAAATACTCCCCCTATCCGACACCGCTCCGATTGAGCCAGTTGCGGCTGTCTCCGCAGCGTCTTCGCCGATGCTCGAGAGCGGGACGCGACGTTCGCTCTATGACCGATATGTCGCGTTGGACGGCTGGCGCCGACCCAGGAAGCTGGGGGGCTCCCTGCTGTGGCTGATCCTGGCCTGGTCTCTGGCCTGGCTGATCATCGCCGCGGTCGGCGCCAGCCTCGCCAACCCCGTGCTCGAACTGATCGAAAGCCTGCGGTGACTTCGGACTTCACCGGGGTAATCGATGATGACAGGTCAATGAGCAAACGCCCGGAACGGGTCGTCGGCGCCGCCCAGGGCGGAACCGGCCGACGCGCGGGCTGATTTCGAACCATGCACCCCGTTCAGATCGCACTCATCCTCGCCAACCTCATCGCCTTTGCCCTGCTGTTGTGGCGCGGCGAGACGGTTGATCGACTGGCCGTGGTCGCCCTCACGGCGGCCCAGGTCCTGTCGGTCCTGGTTCTGGGATGGGACATCGACGGCTTTCGGGTCGGGGTGATGCTGGTGGATGTGGCCCTGTTCGGCGCGCTGTGGGCGTTGGCGGAACATGGTCGTCGCTGGTGGCTGGTCGCCTGCGCCGGATTTCAGCTGATCATCGTGTTCAGCCATCTGGCTCCCTTTTTCGCTCACGAGCGGCTGGGATGGGCGGCGGTCACCTTGCAATGGGTCGCCTGGACCTTCGTCAGCCTGACGGCCTTCGTCGGGATCTGGGAAGCCTGGGCCGCCCGACGCTTCGCCCAGGAGGGGCGTGATGGCGCAGCAATGGACCATGGAAGCGGCGCGCGCGCTGCTGCATCAGTGGAATAGCCGCAAGGTCGAAAGCGCGGTCCGCGTTGGCGGGCTGACGGTCGATCTGGGCGAGCTGGAGCACTGGCTGCTGGATCAGAAGCCGACCTCGCTGGCCGAGGCGGAACGTCTGCTGGAACTGGTCGCGGCGCACGAAGCCGGGGCGGCGAGCGACCTCGGCGGCCTGTGCCGGGTGGGCGGCGCGGTGCGCAACGACGTCCATCCTCACCGTAGCCGGGTCGAGGTCAGCTTTGCGCCCCAGGCCTCCGGTCCCCTGGCGGGGCGGGCCTGAAAGTCATCGTGTGCTGACGAAAAGTCACCGATTGCTGACCTGAGGTAAGGCTTTCAACGGCCGAAACCGACTGCTAGAGCGCGGCTTCTGTCCGCGACAAAGGCCGTGCGCCGTCGCTCCGCAAAGCGGTTTCCCCTTTCATGAACTCCCCCGTCCGCGCCGCGTATCTCGCGTCCGTCGCCTTGCCCCTGCTCGTTTTCGCCGCGCCCGCCTTCGCGGAGGATGCGGCGACCGAGGGACCGACCCAGGTGTCCGAGATCGTGGTGACGGCCCAGCGGCGCGAGGCGACGCTGGCGGCCACGCCTCTGTCGTTGACGGTGGCGGCCCAGCCTCTGCTGAACGATGTCGGCGTGCGCGACATCAAGGATCTGCAGATCCTGACTCCGGGCCTGGTGGTGGCCTCGACCTCGAACCAGACCTTCACCACGGCCCGCATCCGCGGCGTCGGCACGGTGGGCGACAATCCAGGCCTGGAAAGCTCGGTCGGCGTCATGATCGACGGCGTCTATCGCCCGCGCAACGGCGTGGCCCTGGGCGACCTGGGCGAGGTCGAACGCATCGAGGTCTTGAAGGGCCCGCAAGCGACCCTGTTCGGCAAGAACACCTCGGCCGGCGTCATCAACGTCGTCACCGCCGCCCCGTCCTTCACCCCGCGCATGGCGGGCGAGGCCACCTTCGGCGACTACGGGACGCAAGGCGGCTCCGTCTCCCTGACCGGCCCCATCGCCGACGAGGTCCTGGCTGGCCGCCTCTATGTCGCCGCGCGTCGCCGCGACGGCCTCTATGACATCAAGACCGGTGACGGCCCCCGCACCGCGACCGACGATCAGAACGAGCACTACGACACCGTGCGCGGCCAACTGCTGTGGAAGGTCACGCCTGACCTGACCGCCCGCCTGACCGCCGACTGGACCGAGCGGGACGAGCGCTGCTGCGTCGGCGTCCAGCTTGTGACGGGCGGGACGGCGCCCCTGCTGGCCACCTTCGCCCCCGACGGCGGGGTGGCGGCGACGCCCAACCCCTGGGCGCGGACGGCCTACTCGAACCGCGACACCAACACCCGCATCCGCGACAAGGGTCTGGCCCTGCATCTGACGGCCGACCTGGGCTGGGCGACGCTGGAGTCGACGACGGCGATGCGCGACTGGCGCGGCGTCATCAGCCAGGACTGGGACTTCACCTCGGCCGACCTGGCCTATCGTCCCGACGACGGCAGCTGGTCCAACCGCTTCCGCACCCTGACGCAGGAAGTCCGTCTGTCGGGCCAGCGCGACCGACTGGACTGGTCGGCCGGGTTCTTCCTGTCTGACGAGAAGCTGACCCGTCGCGACAGCCTCTTCTACGGCGCCGACTATGAGGCCTACGTCAGCCGCCTGCTGTCGCGTTCGACCGCCAACCCGCTCGGCGACCCCGCCTACGTCTCGACCCTGACCGGCCTGCCGGTGGGCGAGAGCTTCGTCGAGGGCGAGGGGCAACTGGATCGCTATTGGCAGACGACGCAGAGCGCGGCCCTGTTCGCTCAGGCCTCCTATGCCGTGACCGACCGCCTGACCCTGACGGGGGGCCTGCGCCGCACGCATGAGACCAAGGACATGGAGGCGGCCTATGAAAACACCGACGGCGGTCGCGCCTGCGCCGCCGCCCTGGCCAATGGGGTGGTCAACGGCACCCTGTGCCTGCCCTGGTCGAACCCGGCCTTCAACGGCCTGAAGACGTCCGAGACGGTCAAGGACGAGGCCTGGACCGGCATGGCCCGCGCCGAATACCAGGTGGCCGAGGGCCTGCGCCTCTACGCCGGCTGGTCGCGCGGCCGCAAGAACGGCGGCTTCAACCTGGATCGCGGTCAGACCAACCGCGTGCCCGACGCCTCGCGCGCCTTTGGGGCCGAAACCGCTGACGCCTGGGAAGCCGGGGTCAAGAGCGTGATGCTGGAGCGCCGTCTTCTGGTTTCGGCCGCCGCCTTCCGCCAGACCTATGACGACTTCCAGCTCAACACCTTCCTGGGGACCACCTTCCTGGTGCGCTCGATCCCGGAAGTGCGCGCCAAGGGCGTCGAGGCGGACTTCATGTTCCTGCCGTTCGAGGGCCTATCGCTGCAGGGCGGGCTCACCTACGCCCAGACCGAATACGGCCACGACCCCATCGCCGGCCTGCCGCTGCTGGCCGGTCGTCGCCTGAACTTCGCCCCCCTGTGGAGCGGGTCGCTGGCCGGGACCTATGAGCGTCCGGTGGGCGCCGGCCTGATGGGCCGCGTCACCCTGGCGGCCAAGTATTCGTCGGAATACAACACCGGCTCGGACCTGGACCCGGCCAAGAGCCAGCCGGGCTTCTGGCTGGTGGACGGCCGCGTGGCCCTGGCCAACGACGAGGCCTGGAGCGTCGAGCTGTGGGGCAGGAACCTGTTCGATCGGGACTATCGCCAGGTGGCCTTCGGCGCCCCCTTCCAATCCGGCACCCTGGGCGCCTTCCTCGGCGCGCCGCGTACGGTGGGCGTGACGCTGCGGCTGACGCGCTAGTCTGAAAGTGCCCGCCTATTGAACTCCCTTCCCCCTCGAGGGGGGAAGGGGCGGGGATGGGGGTGCAGGGCTCGAGTTTGAAGGTGTGGCGCGGGAGGCGCGACGGCTGTCGGCGTCTCTGGTGCTCGATAGGCGAATATTGCGGCTTCACCCCCACCCAACCCTCCCCCCTTGAGGGGGAGGGCTATCGAGGAATTCACCCCTTGTCGCGCGCCTCGTCCTTGGCGGCGCGTTCAGCCTGGCCGCGCCAGCCATAGCCCTCGCCGTGCTTGCCGACGCTGGAGAAGACGGCCTCCTCGGCCTTGTGGAAATACTGCTCGGCCACCATCCAGCCCTTGAAGGGGCGTAGCACGCCCAGGCACATCAGGGCCAGGATGGGCAGGGTGACGACGAAGTGCACCCAGACCGGCGGGTGGACGTTGAACTCGAAGATCATGAAGCCGATCATGCCGACCACGCCCACCGCCGACATGACGAAGAAGGCCGGGCCGTCCGCCGGGTCGGCGAAGCCGTAGTCCAGGCCGCAGTTCGTGCACTCCTTGCGGATGGTCAGATAGCCCTGGAACAGCGGGCCGACGCCGCAGCGCGGGCAGCGGCAGCGGACGCCGGTCTTCAGCGGGCTGAGGGGCGGATAGACGGGGTCGGACACAACAACACCTGACGAACGGGGTGACGATAACGTCGATACCGAGGATGTCGCCCTTTCACGCGCGCGTCGCAAGCGGGTGATTTGTCCTACCCACATGGTAAGGTTTTCAAGACGGCTCTTTAACCGGCGTTAACCGCGATGAAAGCCCTTTCGCGCGAGCATGCGCGCGTATGTCCGGGGCCAGCGCCAGCAAGCGTGTTCTGAAGACGACCGTGGCGGCCGCTGCGGCGGGCGTCGTCGTGTTCGCGCCCCTGGCCCCGCACGCCGAGGGCGCCAACGGCGGCGGCGGTCCGGTCGAGATCCGCGTCGGCGCCAACACCGGCTTCACCAAGATCGAATTCGCCGGGGCTGTGGGCTCGCGGGCGAGGGTGCGTCAGGACGGCCGGGTTGTCGTCATCCGCATCGGCACGACCGCCGCCCCCGACGTCAGTCGTCTGCGCGTCGATCCGCCCAAGGGGGTCGAGAAGGTCGAGACCCGCGCCGTCCAGGGCGCGACCGAGCTGGTCCTGACTCTGGCCGAGGGGGCGGGCGTTCGCTCCGGCGCCGCCGACGGCGCGGTCTGGCTCAACCTCTATGCACCGGGCGCCGCACCCGAGGGCGCCAGGCCCTCGGTCGTGCCGGCCGGCGGGGCCGTGCCGGTGACCGCCGAGGTCAAGGACGAGACGACGCGGCTGACCTTCGCCTGGGCTGCGCCGGTCGGGGCCGCCGTCTTCCGTCGCGGCGACGCGGTCTGGGTGGTGTTCGACGCCCCCGCCCGCATGAACATGCCCGCGGCCGCCAGGGCCGGGAGCGCGGCCAAGGCGCGCTGGGCCGCCGGGCCTGACTTCACCGCCATCCGCATTCCCGCCGCTGAGGGCCAGACCGTGTCCGCTCGCGCCGATGGGGCGTCGTGGACCGTCACCCTGGGCGGAACCGCGACGACGGTCAGCGGCGTCGAGATCGGCCGCGACGACAGCGTCCAGACCGCCCTGACCGCGCGTATGGCCGGGGCCACCAAGACCGTCTGGCTGACCGATCCCATGGTCGGCGACCGCTTCGCCGCCGTCACGGCCCTGGCTCCCGGCAAGGGCGTGGCGACGGGCCGTCGCACCGTCGATCTGGCCTTGCTGCCCACCGCCCACGGCCTGGCGGTCGAGACCCCGACCGATGATCTGACGGTCAAGGCCGAGGGCGACATCGTCACCCTGTCGCGACCGAAAGGCCTGCGTCTGTCGCCGCCGACCGTCGGGCTGGAAACCGCTGCCGCCGAAACCCACGCCCCGCGCGCCGCCGTTCGCCCGGCCCTGATCATCGCCGACTGGGCCGATCTGGGCGGCGACAGCTTCAACGACCGCCACCGCGCATTGCAGGTCGCCGCCGAGCTGGAAAGCGGTCGCGCCGCGGAGGACCCGCGCGCCCCCATCGAATCCCGCCTGGCCTACGCCCGTTTCCTGGTGGGGCAGGGGCTGGGTTATGAGGCGATCGGCGTGCTGAACGCCCTGGTAAAGCAGACCCCCGCCATGCAGGGCGTGGCCGAGGTGCGCGGCCTGCGCGGCGCCGCCCGCGCCTCCATCGGGCGTCTGGCCGAGGCCGAGGCCGACTTTTCCGCAGGCGCCCTGGCGGGGGATCCCTCCACTCGCGTCTGGCAGGGCTATATCGCCGCCCAGCGCAGCGACTGGACCAATGCGCGACAGGGCTTCGCGGCGGGCGCGGGCGTGGTCGACAACTTCACCCCCGAGTGGCGCGCCCGCTTCGGCACGGCCCACGCCCTGGCCGCCGTCGAGACCGGCGATCTGGACGCCGCGCGCGAGCTTCTGGCCTATGTCTTCAGCCAGCCGGGCATATCGGCGGCGGATCAGCTGACCGCCCGTCTGGTCCAGGCCAAGCTGTTCGAGCTGGAACAGAAACCCGCCCAGGCCCTGGCCCTCTACAAGGCCGTGGCCCGCGCTCCGCTGGACGGGATCGCCACGCCCGCCCGTCTCGGCGCGGTGCGTCTGGAAATGGCCAGGGGGACGCTGAAGCCCGATGCGGCGGCGGCCCAGCTGGAGGCTCTGAAATGGCGCTGGCGCGGCGACGGCACGGAGCTGGCCGTGATCCGCAGCCTGGGCGAGCTCTATCTGTCGCAGGGCCGTTATCGCGAGGCCCTGACCACGCTGAAGGCGGCGGGGCGCAAGATCGTGGTCCTGCCCGGCGGCGACAAGCTGCAGTCCGATCTGGACAACGCCTTCCGCGCCCTCTTCCTCGACGGCGCCGCCGACGGCCTGCAGCCGGTGCAGGCCCTGGCCCTCTTCTTCGACTTCCGCGAACTGACCCCGGTCGGCGCTGACGGCGACGAGATGGTGCGCCGTCTGGCCCGACGCCTGATCGACGTCGACCTGCTGGATCAGGCGGCGGAACTGCTGAAATATCAGGCCGACAATCGTCTCGACGGCGTGGCCAAGGCCCAGGTCTCGACCAATCTGGCCGCCGTCTATCTGATGAACCGCCAGCCGGAACAGGCGCTGCAGGCCCTGTGGAGCTCGCGCACCACGCTTCTGCCCACGGCGATGAACACCGAGCGTCGGGCGCTGGAGGCCCGCGCCCTGATGGAGCTGGGTCGCTACGACCACGCCCTGGAGCTGCTGGGCAAGGACGCCTCGCCCGCCGCCCGCGACGTCCGCGCCGAGATCTTCTGGAAACAGCAGCAATGGGGGGCGGCCGCCGCCCTCTACGAGCAGCAGTTGGGGAACCGCTATCGCGACGCCCTGATCCCCCTGACGGCGGACGAGGAGAACCGGCTGATCCGCGCCGGGGTCGGCTATTCGCTGGCGCGCGACGCGGGGGCGTTGAACCGGCTGTCGGCCAACTATTCCGGTTTCGCGGACAAGGCCCGCTCTCCGGGCGGCATCCGCATCGCGTTGGCGGGACTGGACGGCGCCGACGGTTCGGGCCGTCCGCAGGACTTCGCGACACTGAGCGCCGGGGCTGACACCTACGCCGGCTGGATCGCGGCGACTAAGGCCGAGTTCAGACAGAAAACGGGCGGAGACCGCCCTGCGACCCCCGCCCGATCCCAGGCGGCCGGAGCCGCCTGATCTTCTCTTTAAGAGAGGCCCCTAACGCCTCGCACGCGGTGCGAGGCTACTTGAGGGGTAAAGCCGGACAGTTCGTGAAATCACGACCCCGTCTGACCTAAAGGCTTAGCCGTTGACGGCGTCCTTCAGCGGCTTCGACACGCGGAAGCGCACAGCCTTCGAAGCGGCGATCTTGATGGTCGCGCCCGTGGCCGGGTTGCGGCCTTCGCGCTCGGCGCGCTCGGCGGTGTCGAACACGCCCAGGTTCGAGATGCGGACGTCCGAACCCGAAACCAGGCTCTTGTGGATGTTCTTGACGATCGCGTCGAGGACGCGGCCGGCGTCGGCCTGCGAGACACCTGCGTCCTTGGCGACGGCGGCGATCAGTTCGGCTTGAGTGGTCATAAGGGTTTTCCCAGTGGTGGTCGTCCGATTCCCGGACGAAGACCGGAGGATCAACACGTGTTTGCCCGAGCTTTGCAAGCCCGCATCATGCTCAAAGCCCCTGAGGGCGGGGACTTATCCCCCGCCGGCGCCGCGCTGGAAGCTCTCGACCAGGCTTCCGGCGACCAGACGCCAGCCGTCCACCAGGACGAAGAAGATCAGCTTGAACGGCAGGGAAATGACCACCGGCGGCAGCATCATCATACCCATGGACATCAGCACGCTGGCGACCACCAGATCGATCACAAGGAACGGAACGAAAAGAAGAAATCCGATCGTGAAGGCCTTCTTCAACTCGCTGATCATGAAGGCCGGAGTGACCACCCGCAGGGGCAGTTCCTGCACGTCCTGGGGGGGCTCGATTTTCGACAACCGGGTGAACAGGGCCAGGTCGCCGCGATCCACCTGGGCCAGCATGAAGGTCTTCACCGGTTCAGAGGCCGCATCAAAGGCCTGGGGCAGCTCCATCTGCTGATCCATCAGCGGGCGGATGCCCGAATCATAGGCGTCCTGCCAGGTCGGGGCCATGACGATGGCGCTCAGGAACAGGGCCAGGGACACCAGGACGGCGTTGGGCGGCGACTGCTGCATGCCCAGGGCGGTGCGGAGCAAGGAAAGCACCACGATGATTCGCACGAAGCTGGTGGTCATGATGACGATGGAGGGCGCCAGCGACAGGACCGTCATCAGCCCGACCAGCTGCACCACCCGCTGGGTCAGGCCCGCGCCGGTGCCCAGGTCGATATTGATGGCCGATCCGCTCTGGGCCGCCTGCGCCGCCTCCTGCGCCAGGGCGCCCAGGGGCCAGACTAGGCACAGGGCCGTGGTGATGAGCGACAGCAGGGCGGCGCGCTTCAGCTCGGCGCGCGAGGGCAGGGCGAAAACCTTCTCCCTTCCCCCTCGAGGGGGGAAGGGGCGGGGATGGGGGTGTGTGCGCCGCGATTGATGAGTGCGCGCATGAGGCATGCCCGTCGGCGTCTCCGGGGCTTGATCAGCGACGTTGGCGTGAACACCCCCACCCAACCCTACCCCCTCGAGGGGGAGGGCTTCTTGATGTTGAGAAGCGTCATGACGGCTCATTTTACTTCTCCCGGGCCGCGCGGTTCGATCAACTCCCGGCCTTCGCCCAGCAGGATCAGGCGCTCCTCGGCGTCGACCCGCACCAGGACCAGACGGCGGGCCGGGTCCAGCACCAGGGTCTCGATCACCTGCAACCGGCGCGCGCCGCGCTCGGCCTGAAACTTCGCCAACAACTGCGGCGCGTAGCGGCGCGCCACCCAGGCGGCCAGGCCGATCAGGCCCAGGGTGATCGCCAGGCCGAACACCGCCCGGAACAGGTCGAGGAAATTCATGCGGTTTCGAGGCCCCCCAAGGCGCGGGAATGCGGCGCCTGCATGCGCGCCGCTTCGCCCGCACGTTTCGCGGCTCGTGGTTAACGCGGCGTTTAGAAACACGGAATATTAACCATGGAGGCGGCAAATTCTGCCGATCAACCGTTCGAGGGGACCTGCGTGTCCGTCACCGACATTCCGCTGCTGAACCAGATCAAGGGCCGCCTCGGGTGGCTCGATGATCGTCAGCGCGTGATCGCCCAGAACGTCGCCAACTCCGACACCCCCGGCTTCATGGCGCGCGACCTGAAGGCGCCGACCGACTTCGCCGAGGCCCTTCGCACCGGCGGCGGCCTGAAGATGGTCGCCACCAACGCCCGTCACATCGCCCCGGCGGGGCAGGCGGCGCGCTTCGAGTCGCTGAACGCCCCCGATTCCGAGACCACGCTCGACGGCAACTCGGTCGTGGTCGAGGAGCAGATGCTGAAGATGGCCGAAAGCCGCATGGCCTATGACGCCGCCATCGGCTTCTACCAGAAGTCCATGCAGATGATCCGCCTGGCGGCCAAGAAGCCCGGCGTCTGAGGGAGACTGACCCATGCCTGATCCGGTCAACGGCCGTCCCGTCACCCCGCGCAACACCGCCATGGGCGTCGCCGCCGGCGCCCTGAAGGCGCAGCAGTCGCGCATGCGCATCATCGCCGAGAACATCGCCAACGCCCAGTCGACCGCCCTCGTCGCGGGGGGCGAGCCCTATCGCCGCCAGACCCCGGTCTTTCAGGCGCGCAAGGTCGATGGCGCGACCGGCGTGGTCCTGGCCGAGGTTCGCCCGGACCAGAGCCCGTTTCGCGTCGAATACGACCCCTCGCACCCGGCGGCCAACGCCGAGGGCTATGTCCAGCGGCCCAACGTCGACACCCTGGTCGAGGCCATGGACATGCGCGAGGCGCAGCGGGCCTATGAGGCCAACCTGAACGTCATCGAGACGGCGCGGAACATGGAGTCCCGCACCCTCGACATCATCAAGAAGTAAGCGAGCCTAGCCCATGAATCCCATGATGGCGGCCAAGGCCTATGCAGCGGTTCAGGGCGGCGCCATGCCGACTGCGACGCCGCCCAGCGCGGCCTCGGCGGCGCAGGGGCCCGGCTTCTCCGAACTGCTGCAGAACGTCATGACCCAGACGGCGCAGCAGACGCGCGGCGCCGAAACCCAGATGAGCCAGATGGTCCAGGGCCAGGGCAGCCTGATCGACGTCGTCACCGCCGTGTCCTCCGCCGAAGCCTCGCTGGAAACCGTCATGGCCGTCCGCGACCAGGTCATTTCCGCCTATCAGGAAATCATGCGGATGCCGATCTGAGGGCGGCTGTCGTGGGGTTAGGGTAGATCAGGGTCCGAGACAGGGCCTTCATCAACCTCACGCCGACGCTTTACCAGGATGAAGGCGGGCTCGGAGGGAGATGCCGTCTGCTCATAGACGGTCACGCGTTCGCCTGTTTCGAGCGGCTTGTCCCTTAGGGGCTCGGACAGGAAGACCCGGTGTTCGATTGAGCGTACGGCGTCGTTTGCCGGGCCCCTTAAAGTTTGGAGCGGACGGACCTGAATCGTCTGTCCCTGCACATAGCCGGCATGGTGAATGTATTCGGGCGGCAGAGATATCTCTGATCCGATGACCTCTGCGATCCAGACCCGGGTCCACTCGGTGTCTTGTGTCTTTGCAGCTCCGGACGAGCCTGTCGCACCTGAAAAGATTGCGGCGATGACGAGGGGCGCTGCCCGGCTCACGGATCGTTTCATCTGCATTTCTGTAGTGCACGCCTGAGGCGAGGGCCATCGCTCTCTTCTGCCCTCTTTCTTTCGTCATTCTCCGGCAAGCCACGTAGCGGCGCTGACCGGGAACCCAGCGGCGCCCGTTAGGGCGATAAACTCACGCGCTGCACTGGCCTGAAAGATCGCCTGCGGCGCCGCCGGGTCCCCCGGTCTCGGCTACGCCTCGCCGGAGGATGACGGACCAGGGTGGTGGATCGAACTCTCGCCCTTGGCGGTTCTCTCTCGTGAACAGGGAGAAGTCATATGCTCAAGAACAAGAACTCCTCGGCCATTGTGGCGGTGAAGGATCTGGATCGGGCCAAGGCCTTCTATTCGGACGTGCTGGAGTTGAACCTGGCCGATACGTCCAACGACGGGGTGCTGGGCTATCGCACCGGCTCGACCTGGTTGAGCGTTTATAAATCCGACTTCGCCGGGACCAATCAGGCCAACGCCGTGACCTGGGATGTCGGCGTCGAACTGGACGACATCGTCGAGGGGTTGAAGGCCAAGGGCGTGACCTTCGAACACTATGACGACATGGGGCGGCAGGGCGACATCCACATCTGCGGGACCATGCGTCTGGCCTGGTTCAAGGACCCGGACGGCAACATCCTGCACTTGGTCGGATCAACGGGGTAGGCGGCGCGCGTTCCGCCTCCTCCGCCGTCATCCTCGGGCTTGACCCGAGGATCGGGTTGTCAGCCTACACGACGTCGGCGAGGTGAAGCGCGCCGCTTCGCTCGATCCTCGGGTCAAGCCCGAGGATGACGGCGGAGTGGGTTAACCCTCCAGCGAGATCACCGGCTCCTTGATCTCGACCCGTGCATGGCCCCGCTTCTTCAGCCAGGCGCGGATGCGTTTCTGGATCGGGTTATCGACGCCATAGTGGAACAGGAAGGCGAAGACGAAGGCCGCGCCGACGCCCATGACCCACAGAGCCCAGCGCGCGGCCTCGCCTAGGTTCAGCCTGTTCGCCGTGACCTCGGCCAGACCGAACCAGCCGATGCGGACCACTTCGTTCGAGATGAACATGGCGAAGGACACCACCGCCGCCTGCTCGACCAGCTTTGACGGCCGGGTCACCGGCACGGCGCCCGCCGCCAGGATGATGACGGAGATGAGGGTCAGCGAGATCAGGGCGTGCTTGTCGAAATACTGGACGACGGCCAGCGCGACGGAGGCCAGCAGCAGGGCCCATCCCGCCAGACGCGGATTGATCCAGACGCCCTGCGCGAACCAGGCCAGGCCCATGCCCAGGACGAACAGCGGCAGGGCGCGCCATATGCCGAGCGCCAGCGGCATCTGATAGACGGGATACTTCAGGATGGCCCAGCAAAGTTCATTGGCCGCCAGATAGCCGATGACCACCAGTCCCAGCGCCATCCACGGCCCGACCCGCGTCAGGCCGCGCAGCACCCAGGGAAAGGCCAGGTAACAGCCCAGCAGGGCCGAGATCGACCAGCTGGGGGCGTTCCAGCCCAGACCGCCATGCACGCCGAACGACTGCACCAGCGCAACCTGGGCCGGCAGTTGGTCCCAGGCGAACCACTCGGGATGGGTCGGCGGCAGGCCGATGGCCGTGCCCAGCAGCACCATGGCCACCAGCAGGCCCAGCATGATCAGATGGGCTGGAAACACCCGCAGCGAGCGCTTCAGGAAGAAGTCCGTCTTCGACATCCGCCCGCTGGCGACCGATGAGGCGTAAACCCGCATCAGCACATAGCCGCTGTCGATCAGGAAGAAGTTGGTCAGCAGAAAGCCGCCCCGCTCGAACACCGGATGCACCGCCTCGGCCAGGGCGTGGGGCGCCGAGGCCTGGAAATGGTGCAGGATGATCAGCGCCGCCACGATGAAGCGCAGCGCGTCCAGCCAACCGCCACGCATGATGGGCGGCGGCTCATTATGAGACGAAAACGCAGTCCAGCCCATGACGATGGCTCCCTTCAGGATGGACAACGCAAGAAGAGGGCCGGTCGGATGGCAAGTCTTGCCAGCGGTCCTCCTCATGCGCAAAGTCAAGTCGGGGCTGAGGGGCGAATATGGGTATGGCAGGCGTGGCGCGAACGGCCGGCGCGGTGGTTCTGGCGTTTGGCTTGGCTTTGGTCGGGCGTCTTTCCGAACCCTTGCCTTTACCCGAGCCGCGCACGGCCGCTGAGCGCGCAAAGCGGAATCTTATCGTCTTTGATGAGGTCTGGTCCAAGCTGGATCAGCGGCATTTCGACAACGCCTCGCGTCGCGAAACATGGCGTGCAGCGCTGAAGCGTTACCGGCCGTTGGCTCGACAAGCGCCGGACACGGCGGGCCTCTATTTTCAGGTTCTGACGCCCATGTTGAACGAAATGGGACAGTCACATGTCGCGGTTTCGCCGCCGCTGGGAGTTGATCTGTGGAAGCATGCGCAGCCCGAGGGATCGGTTTCGAAGCCACGCCTGTTCATCGGCCCGGCGAAGAGTACGAACGGTGACGCCCTCCATGCGTTGGGCATCCAGTTGTCTGGCGACGAGGTAATCGATCTGATCAAGGGGGGCTCGGCTGAGCAGGCGGGGGTGGAGCCTGGCTGGCGGATTGGGCTGATCGTGCCGACTGCTTCGATCGGAGAGCGGCGCTACACTTTCCTGACATCTGCAGGCGCTCGGCAGTTAACGCTAGGCCATGGGCGTTCGCCGCCCCCGCGCGTGTCTTATGCAAAGCAGATATTGCCAAGCGGCGCCCTCCTTCTTCGCTTTGACGCTTTCAAGCAGGAGCAGATCGATTGGGTTCTGGCGCAACTGAAGAGCGCGCCGCCGCAGGGCGTCATCCTCGATCTGCGCACCAACGGCGGCGGGCGGGTCATTCAGGAGGAGCGGTTGCTGAGCGCGCTGTTGCCTGATCATTCCTTGATTGGCGTGCGAGTGACCAACGGTCGTCGGCAGACTCTGCATACGCGGGCGCATGGGCCACTCTACCATGGCCCTCTGGCGATCTTGATCAGTCCTCGGTCGGCGAGCGCTGCCGAAGTGACGGCGCGCGCCATCGGCCACCACGGGCGCGGGGTGCTGGTTGGACGTAGATCCGCCGGCAGCGTGCTGACCTCAACGGATTTCAAGCTTCGCGACGGCGGCCGGCTGCAGGCGCCGATCCATGATTATCTTGACCCATCAGGGCGACGAATCGAAGGCGTGGGGGTTGAACCTCACATTAGGGTTGCGCCAACGCTGGCGACGGTGCGCGCGGGACGGGACCCGGTGCTGGAAGCGGCGGAAAGGGCTCTGACGTCCGCGCGTCGCTAACGCCTAGCCCCGCACCAGCCGCAGGAACTCCTCGCGGGTGCGGGGGTCTTCGCGCACGACGCCCAGCAGGCAACTGGTCGACAGGCTGGCGCCGGGGACGTCGACGCCGCGCATGGTCATGCAGCTGTGCTCGGCCTCGATGACCACGCCGACGCCGTGGGGACGCAGCACCTCCTGGATGGCGCCGGCGATGTCCGAGGTCATCTTTTCCTGGATCTGCAGGCGCCGCGCAAAGCCGCGCACCACGCGGGCCAGCTTGGAGATGCCGACGACACGGTCGGTCGGCAGGTAGCCGACGTGGGCCACGCCGACGACCGGCAGCATGTGGTGTTCGCAGAAGCTGACAAAGCGGATGTTCTTCAGGACCACCAGTTCGTCGTAGCCGCCGACCTCCTCGAAGGTCTTTTCCAGATACTCGCGCGGTTCGACCTCATAGCCCTGGAACAGCTCGCGATAGGACTTGGCCACCCGCTTGGGCGTTTCCAGCAGACCCTCGCGGTCGGGATTGTCGCCCGCCCACTGGATCAGGGTGCGGACGGCGGCTTCGGCTTCGGCCTGCGAGACGGAGGGTTTGTGCGCGTGGTCGGTCATGGCTTGTCCATATAGCCGGACCGGCCGATCAATCCAGCCGTCAGATGGCCGATGGGGTGAAACGGGCCTTGTGGCTGTTCCTGTCCTTCTCCCCTTGCGGGAGGAGGTGGCCCGCGCAGCGGGTCGGATGAGGGGTCTCGCAACGGCGATCACAGCCATGACGGATGAGGGCGGCGCGACCCCTCATCCGTCGGGCTTCGCCCGCCACCTTCTCCCGCAAGGGGAGAAGGAAGAAAGTGGGTGGGTAAACGCCCTGTTAACCATCCTGTCGGCATTTTCTGCCCAGTTCCCGGGAGTGGTGATGAGCGGCGCGGAAGTTCTGGATATTGGCCGTGACGCCATCTGGCTGACGATCCAGCTGTGCGCTCCCGTGCTCGTCGTCGGCCTGGTGGTCGGCGTGGTCATCGGCCTGTTTCAGGCCCTGACGCAGATTCAGGAACAGACCCTGATCTATGCGCCCAAGATCATCGCCATCTTCGTCTCCCTGCTGCTGTTCCTGCCGCTGATGGGGGCCTTGCTGGGCGGCTTCATGCGCGAGATCGCCGCCCGCATCGCCGGCATGTAGGCCGCGCCGTGGAGTCCTACGCCACCGCCGAACAGATCTGGGCCGGCGGGCTGATCTTCGCGCGGGTCGGCGCCATCCTGATGACCATTCCCGGCATCGGCGAATCCTATGTGCCGCCGCGCGTGCGCCTGTCGCTGGCCTTGTTGCTGTCGCTGGTCATGTGGCCGCTGGTGGCCGGGACCCTGCCGGCCCTGCCGCCGACGATGGGGGGCATGGTCGGGTGGATCATCCGCGAGGTGGCGACGGGTCTGGCCATCGGCGTCATCCTGCGCAGCTTCATGACGGCCCTGGTCACGGCGGGCGAGATCATCTCGCAGCAGACCACCCTGGGCTTCGCCCAGACGGCCAACCCCCTGCAGGCCTCGCCCGGTTCGACCCTGTCGGCCTTTCTGATGCTGCTGGGGGTGACGCTGATCTTCGCCACCAACACCCACCACCTGTTCATCGCCGGCATCCTGGGCTCCTACGAGGCCATCTCCCCGGCCAAGCCGATGATCGCGCCCGACTTCGCCGCCATGGCGGTCAGGACCCTGAGCGAGAGTTTCATGCTGGGGGTCCAGCTGTCGGCGCCCGTCCTGGTCTTCGCCCTGATCTTCAACCTGGCCTCGGGCCTGATCGCCCGGGTCATGCCGGCCTTTCAGGTCTATTTCGCCGCCGCCCCGCTCAGCGTCCTTTTGGGCCTTTCGATCTTCGCGCTGAGCCTCGGCGTGATGGGGACCATCTTCATCGACCGCTATCGCGCCCTGGCGCGGGTGTTCACGGGAGGGAGCCTTGGCTGAAGGTTCCGATCCCGAGTCGAAAACCGAAGAGGCCACCCCGCGAAAGCTTGAGGAGGCCCGAAAAAAGGGTGACGTCGCCAAGTCGCCGGACGTGGCGGCGGCCATGTCCCTGGCGGGGGCGACGGCGGTCCTGCTGATCGGCGGCGGTTATTTCTCGCGTCAGATGGCCGAGGACATGCTGCCCTTCCTGGCCGAGCCCCACGCCATGATGGGCGGGCTGGAAGCCGGCGCCGGGGTCGAGATCGGCATGCGCGCCGTCTGGGCCGTGACGCCCTTTCTGGCGGCCCTGATGCTGGCGGTCATCGTCGGCGGGGTGGGCGGCAACCTGGCCCAGTCGGGCTTCCTGTTCACGGCCGAGAAGCTGAAACCCAAGTGGTCGACGCTCAGCCCCCTGTCGGGGTTCAAGCGCATCTTCGGCCCGGACGGCATCGTCCAGTTCATCAAGACCTTCCTCAAGCTGGTGGCCATCGGCGCCGTCTGCTGGCAGGTGCTGAAGCCGCACACGCGCGAACTGGAAAACCTGGCGGCCATGAGCCCGGCCCTGATCCTGCCCTTCGCGCGCGACCTGGCGACGGCGCTGATGATCTCGGCCCTGATCTTCCTGGCCTTCACCGCCGGGGCCGACTTCATCTGGCAGAAGTTCCGCTTCGCCAAGCGGATGCGGATGACCAAGGAAGAGACCAAGGAAGACTACAAACAGACTGAAGGCGACCCGCATGTGAAGGGCAAGCTGCGCCAGATCCGCATGCAGCGCAGCCGCCAGCGCATGATGCAGGCCGTGCCCGGCGCCACCGTCGTCGTCACCAACCCGACCCACTATTCCGTGGCCCTGCGCTATGAGCCCGATCAGGGCGACGGCGCCCCGATCTGCGTCGCCAAGGGCGTGGACGCGGTGGCCCTGCGTATTCGCGAACTGGCCAGGGAAAGCGGCGTGCCGGTGGTCGAGAACGTGCCCCTGGCCCGCGCCCTCTATGCGACGGTCGAGGTGGACGAGGTCATCCCGCGCGAACATTTCGAGGCGGCGGCCAAGGTGATCGGCTTCGTCATGCAGGGACGGAAACGGCGGTGAGGGCGTTCGGCGAGGATGGCGCTTTTTTCCCCATTCCATGGGGAGGGGGACCGCGAAGCGGTGGAGGGGGCGGTGCGACGTTCGACGTCTTCGCGCTACTGTTCGATCGCGGCGCCGCCCCCTCCGTCTCGTCCGGTGCGCGGTCGATCCACCTTCCCATGGAACGGGGAGGAAAGGTTTGTCCCGTTATGGGCCAGGCCGGACCTCCGATATGCTGACCACCACTGATTCGCGCGGGCAGGACGCCATGACGATTTCCCGGCCGAAGGCGGCGACCACGCGCCGTCCGACCTTTGATCCCCTGCTGGTGGTTATGGCCCTGGGCTTCGCCCTGGCGGTCGCGGCCATGGTCTATCCGGCGTTCCGCGCCAATGCGATGACGGCGCCGGGCCTGATCCTGATCTTTGCAGCGGGGGCCACGGCCCTGATCTGGCTGTTCGCCTTCGGACGCGCGGAAGTGCGCCGCGCCCACGGCGACACGGCGGTCGAGATGCTGGACGCCATGGCCGAGCCCGCCGCTCTGGTCTGGCCGTCCGGTCAGGTCCTGGCCTACAACGGCGCCTGGGCCGAGGAGAACGGGGCCGTCACCGCCCTTCCGCGCGGCAAGTCGGCGCAAGCCCTCTACATGGCCTTCGCCCAGGCCCGCGAAGGTCATCAGGGCCGCGCCATCGTCCAGATCGGCGCGCGCGAGATCGAGGTCCTGATCGGTCAGGCGGGGCAGGGGCGTTTCCTGGTCCGCGCTGCCCCCGACGCCGTCCTGCCCGTGCCGCAGACCGCGCCCGTCGTCGCCCCGGCCAAGGTCAGCGGCGAGGCCCGCGCCATGGCCGCCGGCGCGCCCTTCGGCTCGACCGTCATCGCCGGCGACGACCTGTTCGCGGGCAAGGCCGAGGATTCCAACGCGGCCCTGGCCGTCCTGACCGGCCCCGCCGCCTCCGGCGACGCCGCCTTTGGCCACCTGTTCGACCTGGCGGGCGTGACCGAGGCGAAGACCAAGCTGGCGGCGGGGTCTTCCGGCCCGATCGAGCTGGTCGCCCGCGCCTATCCTGACCGTCACCTGCACCTCTATGTCGCGCCCGAGGGCGACAAGCGCCGCGTCTGGCTGTTCGACGTCTCGTCGCAGAAGTCGATGGAGCTGCAGCTGTCGCAGGCCCAGAAGATGCAGGCCGTGGGCCAGCTGGCGGGCGGCGTGGCCCACGACTTCAACAACCTGCTGACCGCCATCCAGATGCAGTTGTCCGAGTTGCTGGAGCGTCACCCGGTCGGCGACCCCTCCTATGACGGGCTGAACCAGATCCGCCAGACCGGCATCCGCGCCGCCGATCTGGTGCGCAAGCTGCTGGCCTTCTCGCGCAAGTCGACGGTGCGGCGCGAGCGTCTGGACCTGGGCGAACTGGTCGGCGAGTTCGCCGTCCTGCTGCGCCGCCTGCTGCGCGAGGACGTGCGACTGGAGACCGACTACGGCCGCGACATGCCCCTGGTCCTGGCGGACAAGAGCCAGCTGGAAACCGCCGTCATGAACCTGGCGGTCAACGCTCGCGACGCCATGCGCGGCGTGGTCGAGCCGGGGGCGGGCGTGGTCACGATTCGGACCCGCCGCCTGACCGAAGCCCAGGCCCGCGACATGGGATGGCGCGAAGCCTCGGGCGAGATCGCCCTGATCGAGGTGTCGGACACCGGCCCCGGCGTGCCGCCCGAACTGCTGGACAAGATCTTCGAGCCCTTCTTCACCACCAAGGCGGTCAACGAAGGCACCGGCATGGGCCTGGCCACCGTCTATGGCATCGTCCAGCAGGCGGGCGGCCACATCAGCGTGACCAATATCGAGGGCGCGGGCGCCGCCTTCCGCATCTTCCTGCCCGCCGCCTCGGCCGAGGAACTCGTCGCCGCCCCCGTGGTCGAGAAGGTGGTCAAGGCCGCGCCGCGCGACCTGTCGGGCGCGGGCCGCATCCTGTTCGTCGAGGACGAGGCCGCCGTGCGCGGCATCGCCGCCCGCCTGCTGCGCCAGCGCGGCTATGAGGTGATCGAGGCCTGCGACGGCGAGGAAGCCCTGATCCTGGCCGAGGAATGGGCCGGTCAGATCGACATGATGATCTCCGACGTCATCATGCCGGGACTGGACGGTCCGTCCCTGCTGAGAAAGGCGCGCCCCTTCCTCGGCGACGCCCCGGTCATGTTCATCTCGGGCTATGCCGAGAGCGACTTCTCGGACCTGTTGCAGGACGAGACCGGCGTCTCCTTCCTGCCCAAGCCGCTGGACATCAAGACCTTGGCCGAACGCGTGAAGCAGGAACTGCACGCGGGCTGATGACGCTACGCCGTCATCCCGGGGCTGCGCAGCAGAACCCGGGATCCAGGCGGCGGATCACAGGCGCGCCCGTATCAGGTTCTGACGCCCGGGCCCCGGCTCTTCGCTTCGCTGCGACCGGGATGGCTTTGGGCGCATGTCTGCTTTCGGGTTCGGTAGTCAATTCCGCAAACGACCCATTGCGGACCCTCTACGTCTCGGCCGGCTTGCTGATTGTTAAGGCAGTAGCGGCGAGGCCAATGAATCCCAGAAATATTCCTAGCGCGAACTCAGCGTAAATATAGGTAAGATGCCAACGCCAAGCATCGTCTTGGAAACTAGGCCAAATCTCCCGTGGCCAATCGTAATACAGATAGCTCATAGCTACCGTCCAGAGGAACGGCAAACCAACGAGCCCAGCGGACAATAAGAGCAAGTGGTCCGCGAGTTTGCTCCGAAACGCGAACGCAATGACACCCAATACCCAGAAGATCGCCCACGCAACAAGCACGTGCGCAGGTGCAAAAAAGACAGCCCCCCAGAGATCATCAAGGTGTGGTCCGCCACCATTGAGGCCTGCCATCAGAAAGCCGACGTAGGCAATCGCGGAAGCTGCACTCCCGACAACAGCGGCCCGCCGGATCAAGCGTATCTTCGTCATAGCCGGAAGCCTACACGTGAAGTGTCCGCTTTCCACCCCGTTGCGGACATTCGACCCCGTCGTTTTCGACGCTTCTTAAGGGGGCAAGCGCTGGCTGTGGGCTGAAAGCCTAGGCGTCGCCGCCCGTCCGGGTTTGCTCGACCGTCGTGGTGGTTTCGCCATTGGGCCGTGTGGTCGTGGTGGTGGTGGTCGTCGTGGTTCGCTCCCACAGGGTGCAGTCCATCGACGAGCCGCCGCCGGGTTGCGAGGTGGTTCGGCATTGGGCCTTGGCGGCGTCCGCTGAACGCACCGCCTCCACCGGGCCGGTCGCGCAAGCTGACAGGGCCAGGCCGGTCGCGAGGACGGCGTAAAATCTCAGCATGGCGTGCTCCCCACAGCTCTACTTCTCGCCAGTCTGCCTGACGGGGCGCGCGGCGCAAGCTGTGGTCGTTTACACTCTCAGGTCGAAATGGCGCGGCTCGCCGTCGCGGCGTTCGCGGGCGGCCTCGTGCAGGGTGTCGGCCAGGTCGAGCAGGTGATGGCGACGCAGGCGCGGGATGATCTCCAGCAACTGCAGTCTCAGGGTCTCAGCTTCGGCGTCGCTGAGCGGCGCCGTGGGGCGGGCGGATCGGGCAGGCACGGCGATCCTCCATCAATGCGCCTCGGGGGAGGCGAGACGACCCCTGAAAACGGCTGTTTCGCCGTTCCGGTTCCAGATCGCGTCACATCGAGCGAAAAACTGAACAAACTCCGCCGTAAAGGCTTGGGTCTTTCGTGCGCCGCCCTAGATAGGGGCCAGACGAATCATAACCCGGAAGAGGAACCTCCCATGGCCTTCACCCTGCCCCCGCTGCCCTACGCCTATGACGCGCTGGAACCGGCCATCGACAAGGAGACGATGACCTTCCACCACGACAAGCATCACCAGACCTATGTCGACAACCTGAACAAGGCCGTGGACGCCGACGCCTCGCTGCAGGGCAAGTCGCTGGAAGAGATGTTCGCCGAGATGTCGAAGCTGCCCAAGGCGGTTCGCAACAACGGCGGCGGCCACTGGAACCACAGCCTGTTCTGGGAACTGCTGGCTCCGGCCGATCAGGCCGGCGCGCCTTCGGCCGAGCTGGCCGCCAAGATCGACGCCGAACTGGGCGGTCTAGACAAGTTCAAGGCTGACTTCGACGCCGCCGGCGCCGGTCAGTTCGGCTCGGGCTGGGCCTGGCTGATCCTTCAGGACGGCAAGCTCAAGGTCACCTCGACCCCGAACCAGGACAACCCCCTGATGGACGTGGCCGACGAGAAGGGCGCCGTCCTTCTGGCCGCCGACGTCTGGGAGCACGCCTATTACCTCAAGTATCAGAACCGCCGCGTCGACTACCTCAAGGCCTTCTGGTCGGTGGTGAACTGGAACAAGGTCAACGAACTGTACGAAGCCGCCAAGGGCTGAAACGCCCGCGCAGCTTGACTCCGGGAGGGCGGGCCTTCATAAGCCCGCCCTTCTCGCATCGGGTTTCGGCCCGAGGCGCGAACTGACTACGGACGATGCGTGGACCGCCGTTGAGATCGCCGCTCCAATCGGGGAGGGGCCGGGCCGCATCAGCATGAAGAGTGACTTATGTCCAAGCGCCATAGCGCCAAGTACAAACTTGATCGGGTCATGGGTGAAAACCTGTGGGGCCGCGCCAAGTCGCCGGTTAACAAGCGTTCGTACGGCCCCGGCCAGCACGGTCAGCGCCGCAAGTCGAAAGTCTCGGACTTCGGCCTGCAGCTGAAGGCCAAGCAGAAGCTCAAGGGCTACTACGGCAACATCACCGAGAAGCAATTCTCGGCCATCTACGACGAAGCCGGTCGTCGTAAGGGCAACACCTCGGAAAACCTGATCGGTCTGCTGGAATCGCGTCTGGACGCCATCGTCTACCGCGCCAAGTTCGTCCCGACCGTCTGGGCCGCTCGCCAGTTCGTCAGCCACGGCCACGTGACCGTCGACGGCAAGAAGGTCGACATCGGTTCGTACCGCGTCAAGCCGGGCCAGGTCATCGAGGTCAAGGAAAAGTCGCGCAATATGGCTCTGGTGCTCGAAGCCCAGCAGTCGTCGGAACGCGATGTGCCTGACTACCTGGAACAGGGCGACCGTGGTTTCTCGGTCCGCTACGTGCGCGTGCCGGAACTGTCGGACGTGCCGTACCCGGTCAAGATGGAACCGAACCTGGTCGTCGAATACTACTCGTCCTGATTTCAGGCGATCGACGATAGAGTTGATGGAAGCCCCGGTGCGAACCGGGGCTTCTTTCTTATTCAGCATCCGCTGTTCCCTTGGGGAAGGAAGCAGCGCATTCTGACCGGGCGAACATGGTCCGCCCTGGAAGGCCGAGATGAGACGAACCATCGCCCTCTGCGCCGTCGCTGCTGTCGCCCTTGGGGCGGGGGGCTGCGCCGTGACCGGTGAACCGGCCGTGCCCACCGCCGGCATGCCGGGCCAGCTGGAGCCGATCCACGC
Source organism: Brevundimonas sp. CEF1 (assembly GCF_051353055.1). Classification (NCBI taxonomy): domain Bacteria; kingdom Pseudomonadati; phylum Pseudomonadota; class Alphaproteobacteria; order Caulobacterales; family Caulobacteraceae; genus Brevundimonas; species Brevundimonas sp. CEF1. The sequence goes on along the minus strand of NZ_CP195593.1, from coordinate 2,588,707 downwards.
CGCCGCCTTTACGCGCGACACGGCGGTCTTCTGGGTCAGCTCGAACGGCTGCACCAGCAAGGCGGACGTCAAACCCTTCATCACCCGCCTGCGCGACAGCACGGTCATCACCCTGCGCCGGGTGGACGAGGACCGCTGCACCGACATCAAGTCCGAAGGCGTGCAACTGCAATGGTCGTTCGAGGAACTGGGTCTGGAGCCCGGCGCGGCGGTGTCGGTCAACAACCCCTATATGATGCGTCAGGACGACAAGCCGAACCGCGGGTCCTGATACAGTCTTCAATGGCAAGGCTTTGTTAGCCATGTCGAACGACGGCGGATTAAGGAATGCTCGGGTAAGGACGTCATCCCCCTAACGCATTCCCTTCGGTTTTCATGCGTATCGTCGACTGTCTGACCAACGCCCACAACCTGGCGTTGGTCGCCCTGGCCGCCCTGATCTGTGTCCTGGGCAGCTGGATTACAGTAAGCTTGCTGAAGCGGGTTCGCAGCACGCGGACCGGAACGCGCGCCGCCTGGGTCTTCCTGGGCTCGGTCGCCGGCGGCGCCACGGTCTGGTGCACCCACTTCGTCGCCATGATCGCCTATGAGCCGGGCGTCCAGGTCACCTATGAGCCTGGCCTGACGGGTCTGTCCCTGTTCGTCGCCATCTGCGGATGCGGGGCGGCCCTGTTGATGGCCTCGCTGCGGTTCAACGGGTCGGCCCTGGTCGGCGGCCTGGTGTTCGGTCTGACGGTGGCGGGAATGCACTTCATCGGCATGGCGGCCTTCGCCGTCGACGCCGTGATCCATTGGTCCACCCCCTATGTCGTCGCCTCCGTGATCGGGTCGGTGCTGTTCGGCGCCGCCGCCTTCAAGGCCGAGAAGCTGTCCACGACGGCTCGCAACAGCTGGCTGGCGGTGGTGCTGATGGTCCTGGGCATCGTCATCCTTCACTTCACGGCCATGTCGGCCATGACCATCCTGCCCTTCGTCCCCCAGGACGGCGTCCTGACCGGCGACGACGCGCGCCAGGCCATCGCCATCGGCGTGGCGGGCGTGGGTCTGCTGGTCCTCGGCGCCGGCGCCGCCAGCTATGCTTTGGACACCCAGTCGCGCAGCCAGGCCGAAATCCGTCTGCAACACCTGATCGAAGGCGGCGTGGACGGCATGGCGGTCGAGCGCGACGGCGTCATCGTCGGCGCCAACAGCGCCCTGCTGAAACTGGTCGGAGTCGAACGCCCGGCTCTGCTGGGTCAGAAGCTGTCGCGCTGGGTCGAGGACGTGGCCCGTCTGGCTGACGGCGACATGGTGCAGTCGTCCCTGACCACCGCCGAGGGCGAGGTCCTGCCGATCGAACTGGCCGCCAAGCGCGACCACGCCAGCGAAGGCGAGGTCATGATCTACGCCGTGCGCGATCTGCGCGCCCGTCAGGCCCAGGAACGCCGCATCGCCCATCTGGCCCGCAACGACAGCCTGACCGGCCTGCCGAACCGCGCCTCCTTCCTGGAGCGCCTGACGCGTCAGACCGACACCATCAAGCCGGGCGCGACCCTGGCTCTGTTCGCCCTGGACCTGAACCGCTTCAAGGAGGTCAACGACCTTTACGGCCACGCGGTCGGCGACCAGCTTCTGTGCCGCATCTCGGACCATCTGCGCGAGGTCCTGCATGAGGGCGAGTTCATCGCGCGTCAGGGCGGCGACGAGTTCGTGGCCATGGCCGAGGTGTCGTCGCGCGCCGAGGCCGAGGCCGTGGCCAAGCGCCTGCGCGCCGCCATCATCCGTCCCGTGACCATTGAACACGCCGACCTGGCCTGCGGGGCCAGCATCGGGGTCTCGCTATGGCCCGAGGACGCCGACAACCTGTCGACCCTGATCAACAACGCCGACCTGGCCATGTATCGCGCCAAGGCCTCGCTGACCCAGGACATCTGCTTCTACGAAGCGGACATGGATCAGGCGGTCCGCGCTCGCCGTCGCGTCACCCAGGCCCTGCGCGAGGCGATGGATAACCAGCGGTTCGAGCTGCATTATCAGGTCCAGGCCTCGGTCCAGACCGGCAAGGCGACGGGCTATGAAGTCCTGCTGCGCTGGAAGGACGAGGACGGCCGCTACATCCCGCCGTCCGACTTCATCCCGGTGGCCGAGGAGACGGGCCTGATCCTGCCGATCGGCGAGTGGGTCCTGCGTCAGGCCTGCAAGCAGGCCGCCGGTTGGGCCGAGCCGCACAAGATCGCGGTCAATCTGTCGCCGGTGCAACTGGGCCATGTGGACCTGCCGCGTCTGGTGCAGCAGGTGCTGCAGGAGACAGGTCTGGACGCCACGCGTCTGGAGCTGGAGATCACCGAGACGGCCATGATCAGCGACATGGAGCGCACCACCCACGTCCTGCGTCAGCTGAAGGATCTGGGCGTCACCATCGCCATGGACGACTTCGGCACCGGCTATTCCTCGCTGTCGACCCTGCGGGCCTTCCCGTTCGACAAGATCAAGCTGGATCGTTCCTTCATGATCGAGCTGGACGGCGACCTGCCCCAGTCGCAGGCCATCATCCGCGCCGTTCTGACCATCGGCGAAAGCCTGTCGATCCCGGTGCTGGCCGAGGGCGTGGAGACGGCCGAGCAGTTGGCCTTCCTGCGCGCCCAGGGCTGCAACGAGGTTCAGGGCTACCTGCTGGGTCGGCCCCAGCCCGAGGCCGACGCCTTGTCGAATGGGGCCGCCGTCGTGGCGAGCCTGTCAGACGCTCAACCCGCCGAGGTCCGCGCCGCCGCATAGCCCGGCCAGTGGGCCGCGCCCGCTCGTTCGTACTGGACAGGCAGGGCCTCCGGCTGGCCCAGGGCGACGGCGGCGTGATGGCCCCAGTTCGGGTCGTCCAGCACGGCGCGGGCGACCGCGATCAGGTCGGTCTGGCCCTCGGCCAACAGGTCTTCGGCCTGTTGCGGGGTGACGATCATGCCCACGGCCATGACATTGGCCTGGGGAACCGCCGCCTTGACCGCCTCGGCGAAGGCGACCTGATAGCCGGGCTGGTCGCCAGGGATGCGGGCCGTGGCGATGTTGCCGCCGCTGGTCAGGTGCAGATAGTCATAGCCCATGGCGTGCAGGGCCTGACCGAAGACGGCGGCCTCGTCCGGCGTAATCCCGCCCTCGGTCCAGTCCGAACCGTTGAAGCGCACGCCGAGCGCCTTGGCGCGGGGCCAGGCGTCGCGCAGGGCCTGGGCCACCCTCAGGGGGAAGCGCATCCGGTTCTCCAGCGAGCCGCCGAATTCATCCGTCCGCTCGTTCGACAGGGGCGACAGGAACTGGGTCAGCAGATAGCCGTGGGCGGCGTGCAACTCGACCAGATCGAAGCCGGCGCGGTCGGCGCGCTGGGCGGAATCGACAAAGGCCGCGACCACCCGGTCCATGCCCGCCTGATCCAGGGCGGTCGGCGTGTGCCAGTCGGCCTTGAAGGCTTGAGCTGAAGCTGAAAACGTCCGCCACGCCTTGTCCTCCGGCGCCGGGCCGCCACGGTCGATCCACGGCGGATTGGTCGAGGCCTTGCGTCCCGCGTGGGCCAGCTGGATGCCGATGGGCGTGTCCGAATAGGTGCGGATGTCGCGGATGATCCGGGCGAAGGCGGCTTCCTGTGCGTCGTCCCACAGGCCGGTGTCGGCCCAGGAAATGCGCCCCGCCGCCTCGACCCCCGTGGCCTCGATCACCACCAGGCCGGCGCCCGACAGGGCCAGGCGGGCGATGTGCTGGGCGTGCCAGGGCTGGGGGACGCCGTCCACGGCCGAATACTGGCACATGGGGGCGACGACGATGCGGTTCTTCAACGTCAGCGGCCCGACGGCGCGCGGGGTGAACAGCAGGCTCATGCAGAGGTCTTTCGATGGTGTCCCGGGGAGGCGGGTCACAGTAGCTATGACTGTGGCTGTTCCGTTCAAGCCCCGCCTTTCCGATTATTCACGTGATCCGGAACGGCGACGCTGGCAGTTTGCCGCCAGCCAAGAAGGGGAACACCTATGCGCCGTATCATCATCGCTCTCGCCGTCGCCGCCATCGCCGCGCCCATGCTGTCGGGCTGCATCATCATCGCCAGCGACAAGCCGACGACCCGCGTCATCCACTCGACCCCGGCCGAGGCCAACTGATGCGCCAGGCCTCCATCAGGGCAGCCGTTGCGGCCGTCGCCCTGCTGCCGCTGCTCGGCGGCTGCGTCATCTATTCGAACGACGGCGGGGAGCGGAAGGTCAACATCAACAACCAGGCTGTGACCCAGGCCGAAGCCCTGGAAGCCGTCCGCAAGGTCGACTTCGACGGCCAGCGCCTGAGCGTCGTGGTCGGCTCCAACGGCTGCACCGAGGCCTCCAGCTTCGAGGTCAAGATCAAGGACGCCGACCCGGCTGAACTCAGCCTGATCCGCCGCGCCCCCGACCTGTGCAAGGCCATCGTCCGCGAAGGCGTGGTCGTCAGCTGGACTTACGCCGAACTGGGCCTGAACACCGGCCAGCACGTCCGCGTGCTGAACCCGATCAGTCTGTAGGTAAAAGCCGAGTCTTTCCTCCCCACTTTGTGGGGAGGGGGACCGCGAAGCGGTGGAGGGGGCGGCGCTAAGCTTGCCGTTTGAGCACGCGGTTTCTGATTGCGTTCAAGACGCCCTCTATATCGTCGCGCACGTCGCATGAGGCGACGCGCAGCACCGACACGCCCTTCTCCTCCAGCCAGATCGTGCGCCGCTCGTCATGGCGGACCTGATCGGCGTCGCCGTGGATCAGGCCGTCGACTTCGACCGCCAGTTCCTGCTTGGCGCAATAGAAGTCGAGGATGTAGGGGCCGATGGGGTGCTGGCGTCGGAACTTCAGCCCCTCAAGCTTGCGCCCTTTTAACTGCGCCCACAGTTAAGCTTCTGGTGGCGTCAGGGCGCGTCGCATCGTGCGGGCCCGCTCGTGACTTAGACTGTCGGCCATGGCGTCGCCCCCTCCACCACTTCGTGGTCCCCCTCCCCATTGCTGCGCAACAGGGAGGAAAGGGCAAGGCGTCAGGTCGAAAACGGCCCCAGCATCTCCGCCGGAATGCGGGCGGGGCGCAGGGTGGCGGCGTCGACCAGGCACCATTCCGAGACGCCCTGGGCGCACAGGCGGCCTTCGCCGTCCTCGATGCGGACATAGCGGTTGAAGCGCGGGCCTTGCGGCTCGCCGACCCAGGTGCGGGCGACGACGCCGGTCGCGCCCGGCGCGATGGCGCGCAGGTAGTCGATCTCGTGCCTCAGCGCGACCCAGGACCATTTCGCCCGCGTCGCCTCGTCGAAGCGCGCGTTCCAGTGGGCCGTGCCGACGTCCTGCAGCCAGCCGACATAGACGACGTTGTTGACGTGGTTGTTCTCGTCGATGTGCTCCGGCCGCACGTCCAGCGGGACGACGAAGACCTCGCGGTCTTCGCGCGGGGTCAGCTGCGGCCGGGCCATCCGGTCCTAGGCCTCGCCGAGGGCGACGCCCTTCTCGACCATCAGGGCCTGCAGTTCGCCGGCCTGGAACATTTCGCGCACGATGTCCGAACCGCCGACGAACTCGCCCTTGACGTAGAGCTGCGGGATGGTCGGCCAGTCGGTGAAGCTCTTGATGCCGTCGCGCAGGGCTTCGTCCTGAAGCACATCGACGCCGACGAAGGCCGCGCCCACGTGGTCGAGTATCTGCACCGCCAGCGAGGAGAAGCCGCAGCGCGGCGCGTCCGGCGTGCCCTTCATGAACAGGACCACGTCATGTTCCGCCACGGTCTGGGCGATGAAGGCGTGGACGGGGTCGGCGGCGGCGTCTGCGGTCATTTGATCGGTCACGGTAAGGGGCCTTTCAGAGAAGCCCGTCAGCTAGGCGCCCAATGGGGCCGGGTCAAGGCCGGGCTGAAGCTCTCTCTTTCCTCCCCATGAAATGGGGAGGGGGACCGTGAAGCGGTGGAGGGGGCGACGCGAGGGCGCAGAACGAGGAAGAGGCGGCGTCGCCCCCTCCGTCACGTCGCCAGCGGCGCCGCGCCACCTCCCCATTTCATGGGGAGGAAAGAGTCTCTCACACCGCTTCGGGCGCGCGGGCCAGGCGCTCGGCGCGCTGGGCTAGGGCGGGGGCGCCGCATTCGCGCGCGGTGGCGGCGGCCTCGACCAGCATCAGGCCCAGATCATGGGGCGCCTGACCGGTCCAACGGGCGCGGGCCAGGGCGATGCGGGCCATGCCGATCTGATCGGCGGCCCAGTCCAGCGGCGTCGACGTCATCGAGGGGCGCACCAGGCGGCGGCGCAATCCGGCCTCGATCTCCAGCAGGGCGGTCAGGTCGCCGACCGAGCCGGCGCGCGTCGTTTCCTGGGCCACGCGCCGCTCATGGGCCAGGGCGCCCAGCACCAGTCCGCCGCCCTCGGTCAGGGCCTCGGCCTGGACCAGGACCAGCAGGGGCAGGGTCTCGCGCTCGGCGCGCAGCACCTGGATGGCGGCCCAGTCCAGCGGGCTGTGGTCGGGGGTGAACTGATCGGCGGCGGCGTCGAACAGGGCGTGGGCCTGATCGCGGGCCAAGACGTCGTCGGCGATGGCCGCCAAGGCCGCCATGCCGGCGGCGCACAGGGCCAGGGCGCGGGCGCGGCTGAGGGGGCGCTGTTCCGGCGTGGCGGCCTCGACCAGGGCGCGCAGGTCGGCGCCGGCCTGATCCAGCATCCGGGGATCGCGCGCGGCCAGACCCGCCTCCAGCATCAGGGCGGCGCGGTCCAGCCGCAGCTCGTCCTCGATCGGGCGCTGCTGGCCCCTCAGGCCGTGCAGGGCGGCGTCCAGCAGGGCGGCGGCCTCCTGAAGGGCGGAGGTCTCGCCGGACACCGAGGCCTGACGCGCCCGCAGCCGCGCGTGCAGGGCGACCACGGCGGCGGCGGTGTCGCCGCGCCGGGCCGCAGGCAGGGCGGCCAGCAGGGTCAGGATGGCGTCCAGACGCGCGGGTTCGCCGCACAGGTCAAAGGCCAGCATCCCGGTCTGGGCCAATTCCAGCGTGGCGCGGATGGTTTCGTCGTCGTTGTGCGCATGGCGGGCGGCGTCGCGGGCGGCGGCCTCGGCCTTGTCCAGACTGGTCGCGGCGCCGCTGCGACGCGCATGCTCGCGCCACAGGGCCGAGGCGCGCAGGGCGGCGTCATGGGGACGAGCGCAGGAGACGCGCCCGGCATCGACGCTCTGCTGGCGGGCCTCGACCTCGACCAGGCCGACGCCGATCAGCTCCAGCCAGCCGAGATCGTCGCTGTCGCGCGCCTTCTCGAACAACCGTCGCAGATCCCTGCCGAATTCGAACATTGCTGGCCTTCGTCGTCCCGCTTCGGGATCGCACGGGCGATCCTCCTTGCGGACAAGCAAACGCAGCGCCGCCCGAAGGGTTCGGCTTGAGCATATGTGTGAACTTCCACGGTTGGCTTTCCTCCCCATTCCATGGGGAGGGGGACCGCGTAGCGGTGGAGGGGGCGTCGCCGTCCTCCAGTCACTGAGCCTGGTCCTGAGATCGCCGCGCCACCTCCCCATGAATGGGGAGGAAAGGGCCATCGGCCTAGCCCAGTCGCGGCGTCTTCTGGCGGCAGCGCGTCAGCACGGCGCGGGCGTCGGCCTCGCCCGCCGACAGACGCTTCACCGAATCGAGGCGGGCGCGGGTCTGGTCGTTTTCGGCCACGCTTGGGTCGCGGCCCGCCGCGGTCGCCGCCTGCATGGCCGCCAGCGACCAATAGAGGGCGGCGTCATAGAGGGTGCGGCCATAGCGGCTCTCGCCGCCCTCCAGCTCCGACGCCGCCTGGGTCAGCCCGGCGCACCGCACCGCCTCGTCATAGGAGACGAGCCGGGTCGTCTGGGGCGGGCCCAGAACCGCAAGCGCGGCGGTGACGACAGCGATGAACATCAAGAACTCCACGACGCCCCGAGAAGGAAAGGAGCCCGGCGCCGCATCTCCCTAGAGAACCACGGTCGTGTGTCGGATGAAAGACGCGTTCAGTAAAGCTTCAGGTTGCAGTCAGGTCGGCTTGGGGGCCGAGGGCATGGCCCGCCCCTGATCGACCAGCCAGCGGACGAAGGCGCGCCGCGCGCGCGACGCCTCGCCCGCGCCGGGGATGGCCGCGACCGCTCCGTCGTCGGCGTGGAAGCCGAAGGGCGCCAGCAGCCGCCCGTCCGCGACCGCCTCGGCCGCCAGGGCCCAGGGCAGGACCGCCGCGCCCCATCCCGCCAGGGCCGCGTCCAGCACGAAATGCAGGTGGGAGACGGGGCGCTCCGAGGTGGCGGTCGAGGCCCGGCCGCTGAGCGCCGACCAGTCCTTCCAGCCGCTCGGATGGGTCCGCGCCGTCAGACGCGGCGCGCTCAGCGCCTTCGTGCGGGCGTCACCGCCCGCCAGAGCAGGCGCGATGACGGGGCCGACGGCGTTGGGGATGATCCGCTCGGCCTTCAGCGTCGCGATCCGCTCGGGGTCCAGCAGGCGCAGCACCACATCGGCGCCGCGATGGCTGACCGCATGGGGCGCCAGTTCGACCAGATGCACCCGGATCTCGGGATGCAACCGTCCGAAGTCGGCCAGGCGCGGGATCAGCCACTTGACCGACAGGCTGGCGTTGACGGCGACGTGCAGGTCCTGACCCTCGCTCCGCGCCCTGGCCACGGCGGCGGCGAGCCCGTCAAAGGCGGCGGTCAGGCTGGGCAGCAGGTCGCGGCCCGCCCGCGTCAGGCTCAGGGCGTGACGCGGCCCCTCGAACAGCCGCACCCCCATCTGGGCCTCCAGCGCCTTGACCTGACGGCTGACGGCGCTGTGGGTCACGTTCAGCTCGGCCCCGGCCAGGGTCGCGCTGCCGGTCCGCGCCATGGCCTCGAAGGCCCGCAGCGCATTCAGCGAGGGCAGGGCGGCGCCGGGTGTGAGGTTTTCGAACATGCCCCTCCCGATAGGTCGCTTTCGTCCCGGCGGCAATGCGGGGATCAGAACGGCCTATGTCGTCCCCTGTTCATCGCCTGATCGTTCCCGTCCTCGGCTTCGGCCTGATCGTCGCCTTCGCCTCCAGCTACTACCTGCTGGGGGTGCTGGCCGAGCCGCTGGCGGCGGGGACCAAGACCACGCCCTCGCTGGTGTTCGCGGGGCTGTCGGGGGCCTTCCTGATCTCGGCGGCGCTCAGTCCGTTTGGCGGGCGCTGGGTCGACCGGCGCGGCGGGCGCGAGGTTCTGACGGTCGCCTCGGTGGTCTTCGCCCTGGGTCTGGCGGGGCTGGGCCTGTCGCAGGGGCCGGTCAGCATGGTGGCGTCCATCCTGACCCTGGGGATCGGCATGGGGGTCGGTTTCTATGGTCCCGCCTTCGCGGTTCTGGTGGCGATCCATGGCGAGGAGGCCAAGAAGCCGATCACGGCCGTCTCTCTGATCGGGGCCTTTGGCGGGGCGCTGGGCTGGCCGCTGACCCTGGCCATGATCGAGGCGGTCGGCTGGCGCGGGGCCTGTTTCGGCTGGGCTGGGTTGCATCTGCTGGTCTGCCTGCCGCTCTATCTGATCTTGCTGCCGGACGGTCGCGCGGGTCCGCGTCCTTCGGCGGAGGCCGGTCGAGTGCGCTGGGACGGGCGGATGATCCGGCTGGCGGTCCTGTTCGCCGGGGCCTGGTGGATCGCCACGGCCATGAGCGCCCACCTGCCGCGCCTGCTGGGGCGCTTGGGGCTGGAGCCGGCCGAGGCGGCGGTCGCGGCCAGCCTGATGGCGGGGGCGGCGGTGGTGGTGCGGCTGCTGGCCTTCCTGGCGCCGGGCAAGGGCTCGCCGGTCGTTGTGCTGCGCTTCGCTACTCTGCTGCACCCCTTGGGCGCGGCCATCGCCTTCTTCGGCGGCAAGGGCCTGGCCGGGGCGGTGTCTCTGGGTCAAGGGGCGGGCAACGGCCTGCTGTCCGTGGCCTCGGGCGTCCTGCCGCTGCACCTGTTCGGCAAGGAGAACTACGCCACGCGGCAGGCCCTGATCCTGACCCCGGCGCGGTTCCTTCAGGCGGCGGCGCCGCTCAGCTACGGCGTCCTGCTGGACCGCTCGGCGGGGCTGGCGCTTCTGGCCTCCAGCGCCGTCTGCATCCTGATGTTCGCCATGACCTTCGGGCTGGAGCGGCGGGGCTAGATCACCGGTTCGGCGTCGGCGGGCGCCCTTGCCTTGCGCGGCTCGCGGCGGTCCAGCGAACGCCAGGCATCGGCCAGGCCCGCGACGGCCAGGTCCAGGTCGGCCTCTTCGCGGCTGAAGGGCAGGCGGATGAAGCGGTCGAAGGCGCCGTTGATCCCGAACCGGGTGCCGGGCGGGATGCGCACGCCATGATCCGGCGCGGCCAGGGCCAGGCGCGTGCTGTCGGGCCGGGGCAGTTCGACCCAGAGCGACAGGCCGCCGTCGGGACGCCGCGTCTTCCATTCGGGCAAAACCTCGGCCAGCCGCGCCCGCAGATGGGCCTCGCGCGCCATGATGATCCGGCGGCGCGCCGCCAGCGGGGCCGGGTCGCCGGCCAGCAGGACGGCGGCGGCCAACTGCTCCATGACCGGCACGCCCAGGTCCAGGGACGGGCGATGGCGCACCACGGCCTCGACCACCTCGGCGTGGGCGCGCAGCCAGCCGACGCGTAAGCCCCCCCAGTAGGGCTTGCTGGTCGAACCCAGCCGCACGACGTGGGGGCCGTGATCGACCGGCGGCGGCGGCGGGCGGTCGAACCACAGCTCGCGCAAGGTGTCGTCCAGCACCAGAACCGCCCCGACGCGCGCCGCCGCCGCCGCGATGGCGGCCTCGTCTTCCGCCGACAGGACATGGCCGGTCGGGTTCTGGTGCGCCCCGATCAGATAGATCAGCCGCGGCCGCACGCGGGCGATGGCGGCCAGCATCCCGTCCATGTCCCAGCCCTGGGCCGTCATGGCCACGGGCGTCAGGTCGAGGCCGGCCTGCACCAGGGCGTCCAGGGCGTGGGGATAGCCGGGGTGCTCGACCACCACCCGGTCGCCGGGGCGGGTGGCGGCCCGCAGCAGCAGGGCCAGACCGCTGAGGGCGCCCGCGCTGACGACGATCTGCTCCGGCCCGGTCGCCAGGCCGTCGGCGGCGTAGCGCTCGGCCACGGCGCGGCGCAGGGCCTCGATCCCCACCGGCTCATAGCCCCGGCTGGGCAGGTGGGCGGGCAGGGCCTCCAGGGCGCGGGCGTAGGCGGCGTGGACCTGTTCGTCGGCGGGCATGGCGGCCGAGGCCATGTCGATGATCCCCGGCGCGTCCTCCCTCTGCATCGGTCCGTCCAGCCGCACCGGGCGCGAGGCCGGGCTGGCGGGCAGGGCGGTGAAGCTGCCCGAACCCGTCCGGCTGACCACGAAGCCGTCGGCCCGCAGCCGGTCCAGCGCCGCGCTGACGGTGATGCGGCTGACGCCCAGGGTCTCGGCCAGACGCCGCTCGCCGGGCAGGCGCGCGTTCAGCGACAGTCGCCCGTCCAGGATCATCAGCTTCAGCGCCTCGGACAGGCGGCGATAGGCGGGCTCGCCGTCCGGCCCGCGCCAGCCGTTCAGCTGACGCGACAAGGAGGCGGCGTTGACCAGGGTGTCGCGCATAAAGGTCTTCTCCGTCTCAGGGCGTCGCCTAACTCCACCGCCGTCATCCTCGGGCTTGACCCGAGGATGACGGCGGGGGGGAAGGCAGAGGAAGGAGGGGCGCTCCGAGGTTGAAAGCGATCTAAGGCCATCCTCGCGAAAGCGGCCCTATAAAACAAGGCCAATCATGCGCTCTATGGCCCCATGTTCATGCGTCGTTTCATCCAGCTTCAAATCGGCCTGCTGCTCTACGGGGCGTCCCTGGCCCTGATGGTCCGCGCCGACCTCGGCCTCAATCCGTGGAGCGTCCTGCATCAGGGCCTGTCGGAGCGGACGGGGATCAGCCTCGGCATGGTGGTCAACCTGGTCGGGCTGCTGGTCCTGCTGGTCTGGATACCCCTGCGCCAGAAGCCGGGCGTGGGGACCATCTGCAACGTCCTGCTCATCGGCACGGCGGCGGATGTCGCCCTGTGGGCCTTGCCGCCCATCGAGGGGCTGGCGCTGAGGATCGCCTTCCTGACGGCGGCCATCGTGCTGAACGGGGCGGCGACGGCGGCCTATATCGGCGCAGGCCTCGGCCCCGGCCCGCGCGATGGCCTGACCACGGGTCTGGTGCGTATCAGCGGCTGGCGCATCGGCTGGGCGCGCACGGCGATCGAGGTCGCGGTCCTGGCCATGGGCTGGCTGCTGGGCGGCGTGGCCGGCGTCGGCACCGTCCTCTACGCCCTGGCCAACGGCCCCCTGGTCCAGTGGTTCATGGCCCGCTTCGAGATCGCCCCGAAGGCCGAGGCGGCGTCCGCGTCGTCAATCTGAGGCGGTTTCGCCCACGCCGGACGTCTTGATCTGATCCAGCAGGGCGCGGGCGCGCTCGACGTGCGGCCCGCCGTGCGGATTATTGGCCACCGGGGCCAGCATGACCGCCGCCTCCTCGCGCTGCCCGACCTTCAGCAAGGCGTCGGCGGCCTGGGCGCGGGCGCTCATCACCTGCGGCGCATAGGAGACAGCCAATCGCCAGGTCTGCAGGTCGTTGTCGCTGGGATAGGAGGCGGCGATGCGCCGGATGCGGGCCAGGGTCAGATAGATGCGGTAGTCGGTCGGGTCCGCCTGCAGGGCCCGCGCCAGATAGGCTTGCGCCTCGACATAGCGCGCCACCTGCGTCTCGGGCGCCTCATCCCCGGCCTTGATGCGCGCCTGGGCCAGCAGCAGCAGGGCTTCGGGATCGTCGGGCGCGACGCTCAGGGCCTGTTGAAGCGCCGCCTCGCCTGTCTCTGCCTCGCCCCAGGTCAGTTCCACCCGCCCCAGCGTCACCAGGGCCAGCCGGTCGCCGGGGTAGCGCGCGGCGTCGCCCCGCACCTTTCGCAACAGGGCCTGGCCTTCAGCCTCACTCTTGGGATAGCGGATGGTCAGACTGTCCAACAGCATCCGGTCGGCGCTGGCCGGCAGGGTCTGGAAGGTCATGGCGGGGCTGGTCGTATCCAGGCTTAGTTCGGCATAGCCCATGTTTCCGCGCAAATAGGCCTTTAGCGCCTTCTCCAGACTGTCAGGCGTGTGGCCGAGATGGGTTTGAAGCGCCTCGATCGGCGGCATGCCCTGGGCCGTCGCGGCCAGATAGGCGTCCAGCCCTCGTCGTCGCCCGGCGTCCATGAACATGTAGTGGGTCAGCAGCCAGGACTGGGCGTAGAAGGCGCTTCGAGCGGCCCGTGTCTCCAGATCGCGGGGGCGGCTGCCCAGCAGGGCCTCCGTCGAAATCCACGGGACCTCGTTCAGCGTATGCAGGCGGCCCGGATTGAAATAGCCGACCCTGACCTTGTCCGGATTATCAACCCCGGTGGTCATGAAGAACTCGGCGAAGCCCTCGGTGAACCAGCCCGGATAGCCGCCGGGGAAGTTCTGGAACATGAAGTGGTGGGCGTACTCGTGGAACAGGATGTCGTCGCCGCTACGCCGGTTCAGCACGGAATAGACGTCAATCTCGCTGGCGGAATAGAAGCCGGCGGCCCCCTCGGGCAGGTTGGGGTTCGTCTGCCTCAGATCGCTGTTCGTATAGACCAGATAGACGGGCAGTTTTCGTCCCCCCTCCATCGGCAGCACGCTTAACTGACGGCGCAGCAGGGCGTCGAAGCGCTCCAGTCGCTCGGCGTGGCGGCGCAGGTCGGTCTCGGAGCCTTCGCCATAGACGAGGAAGTTGGCCGTCTCGGCGCGGCGCCATTCCGCCTGGGCGGACTGCGCCGACAGCAGGGCGGCGGCGCCCAGAAGCAGGCCGCGCCATGCGCGCCGCGCTCGGCGGTTCGACGCGCCGTCTTGCTGAATCACCATGCGAAATCCCCCTCGCCCCCAGCCTATCGGCCGGGCATGACAATCGCAAAAACGATGATCGGTCGCGGGCGGGAACGCGGCGTCCGAAGACCGCCAGACCGCGTCCGGCGGACATGACAGGAGGACGGCCTAAACCACGCACGAGGTCGTCATGCCTGCTCTTACCGACAAGATCGCCATCATCACCGGAGCCAGCTCCGGCATCGGCGCCGCCGCCGCCCGCCTGTTCGCGCGCGAAGGCGCGGCGGTGGTCGTCACGGCTCGGCGCGAGGCCGAGCTTCTGGCCCTGGTCGCCGCCATCGAGGCCGAGGGCGGGCGCGCCGTCGCCGTGCCGGGCGACATCCGCGACGAGGCTCTGGCCGAGCGGCTGGTGCGGACGGCGGTCGAACGGTTCGGCGGTCTGGACGTGGCCCTGAACAACGCCGGGGCCATCGGGGCCAACGAACCGACCCATCAGATCGCGCTGAACCGCTGGCGGGACACGCTGGATGTCAATCTGACCGCCGCCTTTCTGGGCGCCAAGCATCAGATCCCCGCCCTGCTGGCGCGCGGCGGCGGCTCGCTGATCTTCACCTCGACCTTTGTCGGCCACGCCATCGGCATGCCGGGCATGGCGGCCTATGGCGCGGCCAAGGCGGGGCTGGTCGGCCTGTCGAGGGTCATCGCCGCCGAGTTCGGGAGCAAGGGCGTGCGCAGTAACTGCCTGCTGCCCGGCGGCACGGACACCGAGGCCGGACGAGAGTTCGCCCACACGCCCGAGATCATCGCCTTCGTCGAGGGGATGCACGCCCTGAAGCGGATGGCGACGCCCGACGAGATCGCCCGCGCAGCCCTGTTCCTGGCGTCGGACGCCTCCAGCTTCATGACCGGAACGGCCATGCTGGTCGACGGCGGGGTGTCGATCAGCAAGACCTGAGACAGGCTGCTGTCAGCTGGGCAGACGCCAATGGCGTCGTATGAGGAAGGCCATGCTAAGCGCGATCATGGCGTGCGTCGCCACGAACAGCCAGGCCAGGGGGCTGTCCGGACCCTGGCTCAGCCGCCAGATCACTATGGCGATATTGCCGACCAGGGCCACGCCGCAGATGCCGAGGACCAGATTGCTTCGATATGGAACAGCCATGGGCGGATTGAGCCCGCCCATGGTGGTTTATGCAAGAGCACCTTACCCCTGTACGCCGCCGCGCCGTTATCCTCGGGCTTGACCCGAGGATCGGGTGTCGGCACGGCTGTGGCGGGGAAGGAGAAGGCGGCTAGCCCCGCTCTTTCGTCTTGGTGAAGGCGATCTTGGGGAAGCGTTCGGAGACGTAGCCGGTTTCCCAGCTCGACTTGGCCAGGAAGACCGGGGCCTGGTCGATGTCGACGGCCATCTGGGGGCGATACTTGCCGGCGAAGTCTTCGAGGTCGGCCTTGTCGCCGGCCACCCAGCGGGCCTCGGCATAGGGCGAGGGTTCGAAGACGACGTCGAGGTTGTATTCTTCGCCCAGGCGGTCGGCCATGACCTCGAACTGCAGCTGGCCGACGGCGCCGACGATGAAGTCCGAGCCCAGTTCGGGGCGGAACAGCTGGGTCACGCCTTCCTCGGCCAGACCTTCCAGCGCCTTCTTCAGGTGCTTGGCCTTCAGCGGGTCCTTGACGCGCACGCGCTGCAGGATTTCCGGGGCGAAGTTGGGCAGGCCGGCGAAACGGATCATGCCGCTCTCCGACAGGCTGTCGCCGACGCGCAGCACGCCGTGGTTGGGAATGCCGATGACGTCGCCGGCATAGGCGTCCTCGGCCAGTTCACGGTCGCTGGCGAAGAACATGATGGGGGCGTTCACCGACAACTGCTTGCCGGTGTTCTGTACCTTCAGCTTCATGCCGCGCTTGAACGATCCCGAGGCCATGCGGAACATGGCGATGCGGTCGCGGTGGTTGGGGTCCATATTGGCCTGGACCTTGAATACGAAGCCGGTGACCTCGGCTTGACCGGGCTCTACCGCGATCTCGACCGGGGCCGGGGCGTTGCGGGTCTCGGGCGGGGCTTCCTTGCGGGCGGGCATGACCTTGGGCGGCGGGGCCCATTCGCCGATGGCGGCCAGCAGCTCGTCGATGCCGAAGTGGCGCAGGGCCGAGCCCCACAGCACAGGCGTCATGTGGCCTTCCAGGAAGGACTGGCGGTTGAAGGCGGGATAGCCGGCCTCGACCAGTTCCTGGGCCTCCATCAGGGCTTCGTGCTCGCCAGCCTCGAAGTATTGCGCGGCCTCGGCCAGGGGCAGGGCCTCGGGGTGGCCGGGGTCCTCGGCGGCGCCGGCGGGCTTCTTGGTATAGGGCTGGAACCTGCCGGTGCCCATTTCGACCATGCCGCGCAGACGGTTGCCGCTCTCGGCCGGCCACCAGATCGGGGCCGGGTCCAGTTGCAGGCGGCTGGCGATCTCGTCCAGCAGGGCCATCGGGTCCTGGGCTTCGCGGTCCAGCTTGTTGATGAAGGTGATGATCGGGATGTCGCGCAGGCGGCAGACCTCGAACAGCTTCAGCGTCTGCGGCTCGATGCCCTTGGCGGCGTCCAGCACCATGATGGCGCAGTCGGCGGCGGTCAGGGTGCGATAGGTGTCTTCCGAAAAGTCTTCGTGGCCCGGCGTGTCCAGCAGGTTGAACATCTTGGCCACGCCGTCGGCCGTGGTGTGCTCGAAGGTCATGACCGAGGCCGAGACCGAAATGCCCCGTTCCTTCTCGATCTTCATCCAGTCGGACTGGGTCCGCCGGTTCTCGCCACGCGCCCGCACGGCGCCCGCCGCGCGAATGGCCCCGCCCGCCAGCAGGATATGCTCGGTCAGCGTCGTCTTGCCGGCGTCTGGGTGGGCGATGATGGCGAAGGTGCGACGGCGCGCAGCCTCCTCGGGCAGGGTCAGTTTCGACATGGGGCGGCAGGTAGCGCGCGCGGGGCTAAAAGTCGATTGTCACGATTGTGTGAAAGACCCTTCGCGAAGCGGGGCTTTTAGGGGCATGCTCGTTTTCGTGAGACGCCGGTCCATGAGATCGACGCCGCAAGGGAAAGGAAACGACATGGCTTTGGTGCATCCGGGCAAGGTCCCGCCCGTCCGCAATGAGCGCAACATCCATCCGGCCTTCTGCCTTCTGGCCGGCTTCGGCCTCATCACCCTGATGGCGACCTGCGTGCATATCCTGTTCGGACTCTTTTAGCCGAGTCCGATCCGGGGGGATCAGTTCCCGGTCGGCGGTTCTTCGCCGTCCGCCTCGTCCTCGGCTTCGCCCTGGCGCAGGATTTCGGCTTCTTCGGCGTCTGCTTCGGCCTCGCTCATGCCCTTGGCGCGCAGCAGCATCTCTCGGGCGCCGGATGATGGGCGGTGCGGGTCGTTGACCAGGGGCTCCAGCAGGGCGATGGCCTCGGCGTTGCGGTCCTTGAACATCAGCACCTGGGCCAGGTTGATGCGCGCCGAACCCAGTTGGGGCGCCAGGGTGAAGGCCTGTTCCAGCACGGTCACGTCGTTATCGTTGGGGTAGCCGACGCCGCCGGCTCGGTTTTCGGCGATCAACAGCAGGGTGGCGTAGTTGGCGTCGTCGGCGCGATAGGCGCGGTGGAGCAGGGCGCGGGCCTCGTTCTCCAGCCGCTCGGCCTCCTCCGGGCTCTCAGCGTCCCTGGCGGCCTCCATCCGGGCGCGGACAAGATACTGCAGGGCTTCGACATGGTCGGGCTCCATCGCCAGCAGGCGTTGCAGGGGCGCTTCGGCGGCGGCGGCGTCCCCGAAATGCAGCTCGGCATGGCCCAGCGCCAGCAGGGCCAGGGGATCGTCGGGGTGGCGGGCGGCGGCGCGACGCACCTCCTCGGCCGTGGCGGGGCGTCGATCGTCAGGGACGCCGACCTTGAGCCTCTGGTTCAGCAGCAGCAGGTCGTTGGCCGAGCGCGGCAGCCTGGTCACCGTGACCGGGGGCTGGGGAAAGCTCAGGGTCATGATCTGGTAGGGCATCGGCCCCCTCATGTAGCGGCGGAGGGTGCGGCTCAGCTCGGTGGGGCTCAGCCCGGTGGCGCGCTGCATCGCCTCGACAGGGTCCCCGCCCTCGCCGACATCGCGCAGATAGGCGCTCAGCAGCTTCTGCCGGTCGGGATCGCCCACGAACCAGTGGGTCAGGAGCCAGGCCAGGGGATAGTAGCTGTCCCGGTTGCGCGCGGTCTGCAGCGGCCGTTTGGACAGCAACTCGGTCATGGGCATCCATGACGCCGCCTGCAGCCAGTAGGCGCGGTTCTGATTGTATTTGCCGACCAGGATGCGGGACTTCTCGATCTCGACCGTGGCGTAATATTCCGCGAAGCCTTCCACGAACCATCCCGGATAGGGATAGGCGAAGTTCTGCATCATGAAGTGATGCGCGTACTCGTGCTTCAGCGTGTTGACGGTCTGATCGCGCAGGGCGATGCCGAAAATATCCTCGTCGGTCGCCATGTAGAAGCCGGCGATGTTCTCGGCCAGATCGGGGCTGACCTGGAGCAGACCCCTGCGTGAGCCCACCAGATAGATCGGCAGCTTGCGGGGCGGCGCCTCCTCGACCGTCAGGCCCATGCGCAGACGCAGCAGGCGGTCGAAACCTTCCAACTCCTGCACGAACTCGCGCAGCTTGCCCTCGTTGCCGTCGCTATAGACGATGAAGCGCTCGCTCTCGGCCTTGAGCCAGTCCGCGTGGGCCGGGGCGATCCCCGCCAGGGCCGCCGTCGTGGCCGACAGGAGGGCGACAGCGACGATCTTGCGAAGGCGTTGCAACAGGTGGTTGAAATGGCGCACGTCGATTCCCCCCGCGGCGATAGGCGTCAGGCATACCGAACGTTGTTGTCTCGCGGAAGGGGCGGCGGCGTCAGGCCGCCAGGCGGCCCCAGACGGCCTTGTCGGCGGCGACGGCGCTCAGGCGACCGTGGGCGGCGCGCGACTGAAGCTGGCGCATGACCATCTCAGGCAGGGCGCAGAAGCGCGGCTCGACCAGTTCGGGCGCACAGCCGGCGTCGGGGGCGGCGAACAGGGCGGCGTTCACGCCCTCCGTCTTGTGCGCGATCAGCCAGGCCAGACGCCGGGCGCGGGCCGGATCGTTCCGGTGCAGCATGGGATCCTCGGCGAACAGGTCGCAGCCCATCTCCAGCACATAGTCGAAGTCCAGCTTCTCGAAGCGTCGCACGTCGTGGCTCGGGGCCGGGCAGGCCTCGTCCAGATCGAAGACGACGTCGTTCAAGAGAAACAGCATTGGCCGTCCACCGCTAGCCAGGCCCTTCTGGCCCGATGAGACAGGTTTACGACGGGCTCGCTTGCGGTCCCGTTGACGAACGGGGTGAACAGGACGGTTACCATTTTAGTGGGGCCTACCGCGCTGCGCGCTACTTGAGGCCCGTTGGATTTGGAGAGGCGGCGTAACTTTCCTCCCCATGAAATGGGGAGGGGGACCGCGTAGCGGTGGAGGGGGCGACGCGACGGCGGCTGGAATGAAGCGCGAACTTGCACAGGGCGGTTGCCCCCTCCGTCACGTCGCCTTCGGCGCCGCGCCACCTCCCCATGGAATGGGGTGGAAAGACGAGCGTCGCCTCTATCCCTCCTGCACCTTCTCCGTCAGGAAATGCCGGCCTTGCCTGTCCTCGATCTCGACCACCCAGAGGTCGGGGTCATAGCGGCGTTGACGCTCGATATAGGCGTCCAGCTCGCTCTCCGTCTCGCTGACGACGGGCTGTATCCACAGGGGCTCGCCGTCCTGGCCGGTGGCTTCGGTATAGAGGCGCGCCGTCCGTTCAGAGGTGTTGTAGGCCTTGACGATCACGGCCCCGCCGCGAGCGTCGCCCTTCTTGACCACGGTGGTGTAGGCGCCCTCCAATTCGGCGCGGCGGATCAGGGCGCCGGCCCAGACGTCGGTGGAAAGAAGCAATTCGCTAACCCTGCTTGGACACGGGACCGGAACCATGCGGCCCCTAAGGTCGGGGCATGAGGATAGGCCTTTCCCCCCGAACCGCCAGTAGAATGCTGGCCGCAGCGGTCGCCGCCATGATGGCGGGTCTGCCGGTCGGCGCGGCGCGCGCGGCGGTGACGGACGCCTTCTACGACCGCACCTTCATGCTGGCGGCGCATCGCAAATGCGACCTGTTCGAGCCCGCTTTGATCGCCGCCCTGGACGCGGCGGCCCTGCAGGCGCGGGGTGCGGCCCTGCGCGCCGGAGCGCCCGCCGCCGACCTGACCGCCGCCGCCGCCCGCGCCCGGACCAAGGCGGCGCGCACGGCCTGCGACGACGGCGATCTGAATCGGGTGAAGGCGCGGGTGGAGGCGGGTTTCGCCGGCTGGATGCGCGCGGCGCGCATGAGTTTCCCCGGCGACCGTTCCGCCTGGCGCGGCGACCGTTATGAAAGCCAGGCGGCCGGCTGGCGGCTGGTGCAGGACAGCGCGACCGGCCGCTCGCCCGTGCGCTTCGGTCTGGCGGGAACGGGGCCGAAGACGACGGTTCCGACCGCCGTCGTCTCTTTCGCCGGACAGCCCCGCCCCTATGCGGCGCGGATCGTCATGCGCGACCGCGACAAGACACCGCGCGTCTGGCTGACCGGCGGCGGGTTGCCGCCGGAAACGGGGCGCCGCGTCTTCTTCGCGGGGTGGTCCCACGCCGCTGCCCCGACCCTGCTGACCGAGGGCGCGCGTCAGGGCGAGGCCTGGATCTTCCCGGCGGACGCCGCCGAGGCCCTGGCCCAGTTGGACCCGCGCGAGACCTTCGTCGTCGAGTTCCTGTTCCGCGACGACAGCGTCGCCGAGGCCCGCTTCGAGGCGGGCGACTTCGCCGCCGGCCGCGCCTTCCTGACGATGGGCGCGATCTAGGGCGCAAGCGCCAAAAGGCGGTTGACCCCGAAGCCGAACAGGCCCCTTGACGACGGATGGCAAGCGAAACCGTCTACATCATTCAGGCCTATGTTCAGGGCAAGGGCTCATCCCTTCGCGCCGAGCCCCAGGTCGGCTGCAAGGACGCCGAGGAGGCGCGCCGCAAGGCCGAGCGTCTGGCGCCGCTGCGTCTCGGGGTCGTCGCCTTTTCGGTCTCGGCCGATACTGAAATGGGCGATTACGACGAACACCCGACCATCATCTTCAAGGCCGGTCGCCTGCCGCCGCCGTTCAGCGAAGAGGGCTGAGACGGACGGCGGCGCTCGCACCGCTTCAGGCCACCGCGAAGGTCGGCGGCGGCAGGGTCAGTTCGGTGTCGCTGACCGCTTCCTCGCGGAAGAACTTGACCAGCAGGGGCGTGACCTCGGGGTGGGCCTCGAAGACATTGTGCCCGGCGTTCTCGACCCGCACCTGGGTCTTGTTCTGGAACTGGGCGATGACCTCGGCCTGTTCCTCCAGGGGCGTGCGGCCGTCCAGTGAGCCGGCGACCAGCAGGGCGGGGGTCTCGATGCGGATGGGCTGGCGGAAGTCCTCGCTCAGATCGACGCCGGGGATGGCGCCCAGCAGATGCGGCATGGGCAGGTTGAAGGCGTCGCCCAGAACGGCCGTCTTCGCCTCCTTTTCAATCAGCGCCAGGCGCGCGGGCGAGATGCCGGACGCCATATCCATCGCCTCGGGCATGCCGGAGATGCCGAAATAGCGGTGGGGCGGGGGGATGATCGAGGCCAGGCTGTCGGTCTGTCCGGCGTCTAGCGCCAGGTAGATCTTAGGCAGCATGGATAGCTGCGGCGGATTGGCGACCAGGGCGGAGGCCAGCAGCTGAACCCCGAAACCGCCGACCTTGACGTCGATAGGACCGTTTTCACCGGCGAAGGTCACCGTGGCCGGATCGGCCTCCATCCGCTCATGCACGCGGCGCATCAGGGCCGGCATGTTGGGGATGGCCGCGCGGACGGCGGGGGCTGCGCCCATCACCTGATCGACGCGGTCCAGGAACATGTCGATGTGCGCCGGGCGCTTGATGGTCTGGTCCTGACCTTCCAGGCTGGCCAGGGCGACGCGACCGATCGAATTCGGATGCCGTTTCAGCACCGACAGGGCCAGGTGGGTGCCGTAGCTGATGCCCCACAGATTGACCTTCTCCACCCCCAGATGGCGACGCAGATCCTCGATGTCGTCGGCGTTCTGCTCGGTGTTGTAGCCGGTCATGGCGACGCCGGCGCGGCTCCAGTCGATCCAGGCCTTCTGCATCTCCTCGCGATACCAGGCGGTGACGCCGGCATGGGTCATGACGGGGTAGGGGGTGGTCGTGTCGCGGTCGGGAATGCTGGACGAAAGGCCGACGCCGCGTTGATCCAGAGCGATGACGTCGGCCACCGCTCTCAGGGCCATGAAGATCGGGAAGCGCGGCCCCATCGCGGTGCGCACGCCGGACCCGCCCGGTCCGCCGGCCAGATAGATGATGGGCGGTCCTGGATTTTTGGCGGTCGAGGCGAAGCGCACATAGCCGATGCGGATGCGGCGCGAGCCGGGGATGCGCCGATCCTCGGGGACCTCGAAGTAGCCGCGCTCGGCGTCGACCTCCTGGCCGTCGCCGGACTTGTAGCGGAAGGGCCCGGCCGGGGGCTGGGCGTCCTGAGCCTGGGCGGCCTTGGACAGAAGCGCCAGGCCGGGAAGGGCGAGGCCGGCGGCGGCGAGGATGGAGCGGCGGTTCAGGGATGTGTGGGTCATGACCCTGGTTGAAGCAGGCTTTGCGGCGCTGCGGGGCGCGCTTCGGTGAATGGTCGGCCTGCATCGGTGAACGGCAGCGCTTTGCGGCGAATGGCGATAGGGTCGCCGCCATGTGGCGGATTCTTCTCTTCGTGATTCTGTTGACCGCGCCGCCGACGGCGCTGCGAGCGCAGGAGGCGTGGGAGACGTGCAGCGGCGAACCCGGCGCCGCCGGACCTGTCCTCAGCGACTGTCGCCCGCTTGACGGCGTCATCGATCCGCAGGGGCGGGAGTTGTGGCTGCGCGCGCGCGTGCAGCGTCCGACCGGCGACGATCCTGTCGCCCTCTATGTCGTCGGGGCCGCTTCGTCGGAGGCCTGGCTCAACGGTCAGAAGCTGGGCACCAATGGGCGGCCGGGCGGATCTAAGGCGGCGGAGACGCCCGGGCGCTATGAGACGGCCCTGCCGATCCCCGAGCGGATGTGGCGGCCGACCGATAATCGCGTGGTGGTTCGCCTGTCGTCCTTCCACGGCCTGGTGCGTCTGGACAATCCCGTCGGCGCCATCATGGTCGCCCCCTATCCCTGGCCGTCGCGGACGGTTCCGGTCGCGGTCGCCTTCCTCGCCGCAGGGACCCTGTTCGCCGCCGCCTTCGGCTTCGGCGTCATCTACAGCCTGCGCCGCACCGGTTCGAGCCTGGCGCTGGCGGCCCTGGCCGGAGCGGCGGGGTTGCAGGCCATGCTGGAGAGCCTGCGCGCCCTGCTGCCCTACGCCTATCCGGTTCACGCCCTGCGGCTGGTCGGCGTCTGGGGGCTGACGGCTGCCTTTGCGGTCCTGCTGGTCGCCTATGTCGTGTCGCGCTTCTGGCCCCAGGCGCGGCGTCCGGTGGTCGTCCTGGCGGCGGTCGCCGTGGGCGCGACCTGGCTCGCTCCCGGCTTTGATCTGAAGACCGCCCTGACCGTGATGATCGGCCTGGGCCTGTCCGCAACGATCACCGCCGTCGCCGTGCGCCGCCGTCTGCCGGGGGCGCGTCCGATGCTGGCCTATCTCGGCGTCTTCATCGCCATTGGTCTGGCCTTCCCCGGATGGCTGGTGGACCTGTCCTACTTCCTGTTCGCCGTGGGCTTCGTCCTGCCCCTGCTGATGGCCGAGGTCGTTCGGCTGGGCCGCGCCGATCAGGCGCGCGAGGCCGCCCTGACCCGCGCCGCCGCCCGCCCCAACTGCCTGACGGTCGCCTCGTCGCGTGGGGTCCAGCGAGCGCCGCTGGACGACATCGTCGCCATCGTCGGCGCCGACGACTATGTCGAACTGCGCCTGACGAACGGTCGGCGCCTGCTGCACGCCGCCCGACTGGATCGACTGGAAAAGGAACTGCCGGCCAGCTTCCTGCGGGTCCACCGCTCGGTGATCGCCAACCTGACCCACGTCCAGGGCTTCGAGCGGGACGGCGGCCGAGGCCGCCTGCTGATGGACGAAGGCGCGCCCCTGCCCATCAGCCGCAACCGCCTTCCCGCCGTCCGCGACGCGCTGGAGGAACCCGCGCGGCTTCAGGCCGTCGGCTGATCCGGGCAGCGAGCCCTGACGTATTGCCAGACCTGTGATCTGGCATAGGTTGTCGTTTTTGGGGGGCAAGAGATGGGTGGTTTCAGCATTTGGCACTGGCTCGTTTTCGGCGCCGTGCTGGTTTTTCTAGGATACCCGGCGGCGAGAATATTGCGGCGGCTCGGCTTCTCGCGCTGGTGGGTCATCCTGGCCTTCATCCCCTACGCCAACCTCCTCGGTCTCTGGATCCTGGCCTTCATCCGGTGGCCGATCGACCGTCGGTGATCGGCTTTCAGCACCGAGAAACGAGATCGCCCCTCAGCGTCATTCCGGGGCGCGAAGCGAACCCCGAGCCCAGGCGCTTGCGGCCTCTCCGCCGGCGCCATTGAGCTGAAGGCCTTGACCCCCTGCGGGCCATCCGGGTGACGGTTTGTGGTGAGGGTGGCGATGTCTGCTTCCGCCCCATAGCGGACATCAGGGAACGAGCCATGATGCCTGATCTGATGGAGATCGCTGCGTGCAGAAGGCCGATTACTTCACCCTCACAACCGGACTTGCCGAGGGTGAGACCGTTCAGTTCGCCGACGGGCGTTGGCCAGGGGAAATCGGCGCGGGCATCGCGATCAGGGAGGAGGCGTTCGACCTCATTGAGCCCCATCTGCGCGCCATAGCGCCAGATTGGACCACTGGGCATAGATACGGCGTGTTTGAGCTGAGCGTCGGAGCCCGAGCACGCTTGGCCAAGAGTCTAAGATCTGTCGTCAGTGACAGCGACGAGGCGACAGCGAAAGACGCGCTGTTCAGCGCGTTGGCCGGTTGGCTGGAGGAACGCCCGGATGAAGACACGCCGGTCAGCATCCTCGGCCTCTGACTTCCGCTTCCCACCCCTAGCCGACATTCGGCGAGGCCGCTTCCCGGTGCGTTGACGGCGGCGGTCGTCTCAGGCCGTGCGGTTCAGGGGGATGACCTGGGCCTCGCCCTCGACGGGTTCGCGGCCGGCGACGACGACGGGCAGGCGGACGGTGACGGCGGCGCCTTCGCCCAGGGTGCTGTCGATGCTCATGGCGCCCTGGTGCAGTTCGGCCAGTGAGCGGACCAGGGACAGGCCCAGGCCGGTGCCTTGCGCGCGCTGTTCGGCGCCGCCGGCCTGTTCGAAGGGGCGGCCCAGGCGGACCAGATCCTCGGGCGCGACGCCGACGCCGGTGTCGGCGACGGTCAGTTCCAGATCGGGGCCCAGGGCCTCGGCGCTGACGGTCACGGACCCGCCCGCCGGGGTGAACTTCACCGCATTGGACAGCAGGTTCAGCGTGATCTGCTTCAGGGCGCGGCGGTCGGCGGCGACGGTCAGGGCGTCCGGCGGCAGGACGGCGGCCAGATCCACGCCCTTGTCGTCGGCCTGAACCCGGACCAGGGCCAGGGCTTCCGACACCACCTCGCGCGCGTCGAAGCGTTCGATGCTCAGGTCATAGCGCGCGGCCTCGATGCGGCTGACGTCCAGCACGTCGTTGATCAGGTCCAGCAGGTGGCCGCCGGCCTCGTGGATCGACCGGGCGTAGTCGGCGTAGCGCTCGGGCACGGGGCCGAACAGGCCCTGGCGCATGATGTCCGAGAAGCCGAGCACGGCGTTCAGCGGGGTGCGCAGTTCGTGGCTCATATTGGCCAGGAAGCGTGACTTGCCGGCGTTCTGGGCCTCGGCCTCGACGCGGGCGGCCTCCAGCCCGGCCTCGCGGGCGTGGGCCAGGGTGGCGTCCAGGGCCAGGGCGATCAGGCGCGGCGGCTCGTCGGTTCCCATTGAGGGGCCCAGCCGGCGCAGCACCAGCAGGATGCGGCGATCCAGCGCCAGGCGCGGGGCGAAGCGCGCCTGGGCCTCGACGCCGGTGCGGGCCTTGGCCAGGGCCGCCAGGACGGCGGGGCGGTCGGGGGCGTGGACGGCGGCGATCAGGCCGTCTTCGAACAGGGGCTCGACCGGCAGGGCCGAGGGGGCCGCGCCATAGGCGGCCAGGGCGGCGCCGGAGGCGTCCAGCACCAGGGTCAGGCCGGGCTGGCCCGCCAGGACGGTCTCGATCCGGGCCAGGTCGCCGGCGGCGACCCCCAGGCGGCGGGCCTGTTCGACGGCGCTGAGGCGGAAGGCCATGGCGGTCGCGCCGGCGGTCAGCAGGGCGGTGACGGCGGCCATGCCGGGCGAGGCGTCCGGCGCGCCGTGGACGGCGGCGGCGATCAGGCCCGCCAGCGCCGCCAGGGCCGACCCCAGGGCGCCGAAGGGGGCCAGTCGCAGCAAGCCTTGAGCTGTCCCGAGCGCGATGGCGGCGGCGACGGGCATGAAGACGAAGGCGCCCAGGGGTCCGGTCAGGCCGCCTGACAGGCCCGCCGCCGCGATCGCCGCCAGCGACCAGGCGGCCAGCAGGGCGGCGCGCGTCATGGGGCCGTCGCGCCCCAGCAGAACCAGGCCCAGCAGGCCCGGCGTGGCCATGGCGAGAGCCGCCGGCGTGTCCAGGGCCTGGGCGCCTTGCCCGAACCAGGCGCCGCCCAGCGCGGTCAGCCCGACCGCGGCGGCCCAACCGGCGTGCCAGACGGCCAGGGCCGCGCCGCCGCGTATCACGGCGGGCGTTTCGACGGCGTCGGGCGGGGCGGCGGGGCGGGACAAACCGGGACTTCGCGTCAGTGAATCAAACAGTGCAGTTTAGGCTGCGACAAGGCTGCGCCCTAGGCTGCTCGCCTCCTGCGCGACTGGGAAAGCGGCATCCTGACCAGACAGTTGGGGATGAATGCGGCGGTTGTCGTTAACGCCGCCGGGGCCTATGTCGCCCGCATGAGCCCGAACGACGTCATTCCCGCCCTGACCCTTGATGAGACCCTGGCCGAACTGGTCGAGGAATTCGACCTGCTGGGCGACTGGGAGGGGCGGATCGAATACGTCATCGACCTGGGCAAGGGTCTGGCGCCCCTGCCGGAAGACGCCCGGATCGAGGCCAATAAGGTGCCGGGCTGCGCCGCGCAGGTCTGGCTGTCGACCCGCCGCGCCGACGGGCGGCTGTTCTTCGACGCGGATTCGGACAGCGCCCTGTCCAAGGGCAATATCGCCCTGCTGCTGAAGCTCTATTCCGGCCGCACCCCCGCCGAGGTTCTGGCCTTCGACGCCCGCACCGCCCTGGACCGCCTTGGACTGCCCTCGGCCCTGACCCGTCAGCGCGCCAATGGCCTGAACAGCATGGTCGGCCGGATCAGGGACGCGGCGACGACATATTGACAACTGTGTTGATTTGTTGCTTCTGGCGGGTGATCGAAGTTCCCGGAAAGGCTTCGATCGACTCGGCTGGACGCGTCTGACCTGCATGGCGCGTTCGCGGATCGTGTGATCCCTCTGACTTCGCCCGCCCCGTTCGCCGGGGCGGGCCTTTTCATTGGGGCCTCAGGCGATCGACAGGAAGGCCCCCAGGAGGGCGGCCAGGGCCAGGATCAGGAGCAGGAGCTCGAAGGCCGAGAGGGCCCAAACGGAACGACGTCGGCGGATTCTGGCAGCCATTGGGGCCTCTCGGTTTCAATGATGATCTCGAGGGCCAGTTTCGCCGCGCCGCGCAGCGGAAGGGGCTGGCCGTAAAGCCCCCGCCACAAGGCGTCCAGCGCGCGATCTGCTTCCCCCAAGGGTTCCATGCGAATCACCGAGCCACACGGCCAAGGCGCCCGTCCTTAACAATTGTTGACAATTGTGGATAACGCCGGTTTTTGTGGATGAGTCATGGCGGCGCCCCCGGTGTCACGGCGTTTGCCGGGGTCTGAGGGGCTGGCCGAACCGAACCCGCGCGGCCTTCGCGGCGCCGTTCACCCGATCCCGTAGTGCTCGGCCAAGGCCTGCAACCCCTGCTTGAGCACCGTCTTGCCCTGGCGGCGGCGCAGGAACAGCGACTGTTCGACCAGTTGTAGAGACGTGCCGTGGATGCAGACCTGTTCGACCAGAGCCCGCAGGCGCGGGCCGCAGGCGTTCAGCGCGGCCTCGACGCGGGCCGAGGCCGACAAGGCGCGATCGCTGGGCTCGACGCGGGCCGTGGCGCCGCCTGAACTCGAGCGGGGCAGGGCGTCCCAGCGCATGGTCAGGGAGGGGCCGGACAGGGCGATCTCGGCTTCGCGGCGCAGGCGCTCGCCCGCCGCGACCTCGGCGGGGCTCAGCCAGGGACGGCCCGAGGCGTCCTTGCGCCGGGCCAGCCAGGCGACGGGACTTTCGCCCAGATTGGCGCGGCGCGTGGTCAGGCGGCCGTCCGGCTCCATGACGGGGCGCTCGCCCTCGATAAGGCCGGGGCGGCCGGGCGGGGAGGGTGACGGCGAATTGTTTGCGACGGCCCTGGGGCGGGGCAGCCAGCCGCCGCCGTCGCGCCGCCTCAGGCCGGGGCGCTCGATCAGGGCGCGGAACGCCGCCTCGTCCAGGGTCAGGACCACCCGCCCGCGTCGGTCGCCGCCCAGCCGCAGGGGATAGGCCGCGCCCGACTGGTCCAGCCAGGCGCCGGGGCGGTCCAGCAGGGATCGGGCGCGTTCGAGGATCCGGCTCATCGGCCGCCTCCCGCCATCACGGCCAGGTCGACGGCGGGTAGTTCCGATATGGCGCGCAGGCCCGTCTCCAGTCCGTCCATGACGGCGTCGTAGCGGTCGTCGTCGCGCGCGTCCTCGGCCCAGCGGCAGGCGGTCGAGGCCGTGACCCGGTTCAGGCCGAAGGCGTGGCCGACCCGCTCCAGCGGCCAGCCATAGGAGACATGGGCCAGGTACATGGCCGACCAGCGGGCGCGGCAGGCGCGGGGCCGCACCCGCTCGCGCCGCAGCATCTCGGTCGCGGGCACCCCGAAGGCGTAGGCCGCCAGATGCAGGGCCGCGTCGGCGCGGATGCGGTCGCCCTCCGTCACCGGCACGCGATAGGGCTCGGCCCGATAGGATTCCATGTCGTCAGTTGCTCCTGAACCTATTTTTCTGTGGTCCCCATCATGTGGTCGTTTGCGGGGTAGGTTAGGAATCTTGTCCTAATCGACGTCAGAATCGGTCGCTTCGCCTTGCCGGGCGCGGGATCGGCTGTGGAGAATGGGATGCGCGGCAGGGGATGTCGGACGCGTCAAGGGGGCATGTCGCGCCGCATGGTTAATAAATTAACGAATCCTTGACTCGGGACTCTGGACGGCGATTCGCAAATCACCTTAGGCGTTTCATATCGGGACCCGTTAACCCTTCTTAAGGTTTTCGCCCGTTAACGTTGGAACAAGGTTACCCGGCCGTCGCTCCCTTGGCGGTCGTATCCAAGCTTTGCCTGGAGGGGCATGAATGCGCGTCCTGCTGATTGAAGACGATCACGCCACGGCCCAGAGCATCGAACTGATGCTCAAGTCGGAAGGCTTCAACGTCTATACGACCGACCTGGGTGAAGAAGGCATCGATCTGGGCAAGATCTATGACTACGACCTTATTCTTCTGGACCTGAACCTGCCCGACATGAGCGGCCTTGAGGTTCTGCGTCAGCTGCGCGTCGGCAAGATCAATACGCCGGTCATGATCCTCTCGGGCACGCACGAGATCGAGACCAAGGTCAAGACCTTCGGCGGCGGCGCCGACGACTATCTGACCAAGCCCTTCCACAAGGACGAGCTGATCGCGCGCACCCACGCCGTGGTCCGTCGTTCCAAGGGGCACGCCCAGGCCATCATCCACACCGGCGAGATCGCCGTGAACCTGGACGCCAAGACGGTCGAGGTCGATGGTCACCGCGTGCATCTGACCGGCAAGGAATATCAGATGCTGGAGTTGCTCTCGCTCCGCAAGGGCACGACCCTGACCAAGGAAATGTTCCTGAACCACCTCTATGGCGGCATGGACGAGCCGGAGCTGAAGATCATCGACGTCTTCATCTGCAAGCTGCGCAAGAAGCTGGCGACGGCCGCCGGCGGCAAGCACTACATCGAAACCGTCTGGGGCCGGGGCTATGTCCTGCGCGACCCGTCGGAAGGCGCGATCAACGTCGCCGCCTGAAAGCCGACCTGAGCCTCCACTCAGGGTCTGAGATCAGAGCGCCCGTCGGGAAACCGGCGGGCGTTTTGTTTTGCTGGGGCGCTAACGGCCTTCGGCCTGCTTGAGCGCGACGGCGCACTCTTTTCCTCCCCATGAAATGGGGAGGAGAAGCGAGCTTCAGCCCCTAACCGCGATCACCGACTTGGTCAGGCCCAGCACCACCTCGTCGTGGTGGGCGGCGTCGGGGAAGAGGAAGCGGAACTGGGTCTTGTCCAGCAGGCGGGCGTGCTGGACGTCGCGCATGGCGGCGCCGATGTCGGGCGCCTTCTGCGAGAAGCCGTGGGCCTTGCGCATCAGGGCGCGGGCGCGGCTCTGCTCGCTGCGCCAGTGGAAGAAGGGCGCCGAGAAGTGGGGCTCGATCGGGAACCAGAAATAGGGCGTCTGAACGTAGTAGCGCGGGGCCAGGCGCCGCGCCTCGGCGGCGAAGGCCTCCATGCGCACCCAGTCGCCGACATGTTCGACGACCGAGTTGGAATGGACCAGGTCAAAGCTGTTGTCTGCATACTGGGGCAGGGAACAGGCGTCGCCGTCGACATTGTCGAACAGGGTCTCGTCCACGGCCTCGAAGCCGCCTGGATTGACCAGGGTGATGCGGACCTTCATCGCGTCCAGAAAGTCGCGCGGGAACAGGTTCCAGTATTCCGGCTCGCCGCCCAGGTCGATGATCCGCACCGCGCCCTTGTCGGCGTGGATGGCCTCGATCAACGCCGTGACGCGTTTGGCGCGGGCGCGGCGAAAGCGCGACACCAGGGAATTGGGGTCGGAGTTGTCCTGAAGGGCGTGGATCAGTTTCATGACGCCGTTAGATCAGGCGGGCGTTGCGTTCCGGTAAATCTCGGCCTTCGCGCCTTTCCTCCCCATGGAATGGGGAGGGGGACCGCGTAGCGGTGGAGGGGGCGACGCGACGATTGAAGTTCTGGTGACGTTTTGGGGTGCGAAGGGCAACGGCGGCGGCGCCCCCTCCGTCTCGGCCGCTATCGCGACCGATCCACCTCCCCATGGAATGGGGAGGAAAGCCTTGAGCCTCAGCCGCGGAACGCCGTCTCAAGCGCCGCCGCCAGGGGCTTGGCCTGGCCCAGGGCGTCGAACAGCAGGGGCTGGTCACGTCCGTCGTCCTCGCCGCCGCGCCGCAGCCAGCTGTCGGTGTCGCGCAGGCCCCAGACGGTGAAGGCGTAACGCTGGGCCGGGGGCAGGGCCATGAAGGCCTCGGCCAGTTCGACCACGCGCGCCTTCTGCTGGGTCAGCTTCTGCGCCTGCGACCGAGTGTCGAGGCGGCGGTCGGCGCGCAGCGAGGCGTCCAGTTCGGACACGTGGACGGGCAGGCCAAACGCAGCCAGTTCGCGCATGAAGGCGGCGGTCTGGCCGGGGGGGATCTCGATGTCGAGGTGGGACTGGGTTCCCAGTCCGCCGATGGGCGCGCCGGCCTTCAGCAGGCGCTCGACGGTGCGCAGGAAGGTCGCGCCCTTCTTCGGCGTGTTCTCCAGATTATAGTCGTTGATGAACAGGACCGCGTCGGGGTCTGCGGCCTTGGCCTGTTCAAAGGCGCGGATCATGTAGCCGTCCTGACCCAGACGTCGGCTCCACAGACAGTCGCGCAGGCCTTCGCCGTCGTTGGTCACCGGCTCATTGACCACGTCCCAGCCGACCGCCTGCCCACGATAGCGTCCGGCGACGGTGGCGATCCAGCGGTCGTATTCGGCTGTGAACCGGGCCTGGTCCAGATCATGGAAATAGGGATGGTCCTGCGCGTACCAGATCAGGGTGGTGCCGTGCAGGCGCAAGCCGTTGTCGCGCGCGAAGGCGGCGATGCGGTCGGCGGCCGAGAAGTCGTAACCGCCCGTCGGCGTCAGAATCCGCTCCATCTTCATCTCCCACTCGGGGGTCAGCTGATTGAAGTGGGTGCGGACGAGATCGACCCATTGCGGATCGTTGAGCTGGCCCGTCATGGCGCACAGGCCGACGGGGAAGGGAGCGACCGATTTCAGCGGCGAGAGGCGGGGCGGGGCAGGCGGCGGCGGGGCGGACCCACAGGCGGCGAGCGCGAGGGGCGCGGCGAGCAGGAGGCGGCGAAGGACGCTAAAGCCCTCCCCCTCGAGGGGGGAGGGTTGGGAGGGGGTGAAGGCAGGCGCTTGAGCGACTGGAGCGTGGGAGGCGTCTCCTGCGCCCAGACAGGAAGCGTCGGCGGCTCCACCCCCATCCCCGACCCTTCCCCCCTCGAGGGGGAAGGGGGAGGGTGCGTTATCAGCCCCCCGCACGGCGCCTCAGGCCCATTTCGTCGAAGGCGGCGGTTTCGCGTTTGGCGGCGGCCAGCAGCTTGCTGAGGCGGGTGGCCTCGGCGACGTGCTCGAACTTCTTCAGCTCCTCGAAGGCGCTGGTCAGGGCGTCGCGGGCGCCTTCCTCCTCGGCGGCGACGGCGGCGACCACGCCCTCGGCGTCGGCGCGCTTCAGGGCCCAGCCCTTGAGATAGGCCTGCAGCATCATGCCGGAGGTCGGGTCCAGACGGGCGTTTTGGCGCTCGATCTCGACCTCGGCGTCCAGGACGGCGACGCGCATCTCGGCCTCGGCCTTGCGGGCGGCGACCTCGGCCAGACGCTTCTGCAGCGTCTCGACTTCATAGTTGGAGATGCGGATCAAGGATTGGGCCCAGGCGGTCATACGGAGGTCTTCCAGATCACGGTTACACCATTCCTTGGTTCAGAATGGTTTCCAGACGGTCAAAGCTTTCGCTCAAACTGGTGTGGTCGTCCTTGTCCTGGCCGAGGAAGTCCTCGAGCGCGGGGTTCAGGGCGATGGCGCGGTCGACCACGGGGTCGGCCCCGGTGCGATAGGCGCCGATCTTGATCAGCTCTTCCATGTTGGCATAGGCCGACAGGCACTGACGGGCGCGGCGGTTCAGTTCGCGCTCGGGCGGGGTCTGGCAGCCGGGCAGGGTCCGGCTGACCGACTTCAGCACGTCGATGGCGGGGAAGCGGCCGCGTTCGGCGATCTTGCGGTCCATAACGATGTGGCCGTCGAGGATACCGCGCACGGCGTCGGCGATGGGTTCGTCATGGTCGCCGCCGTCGACCAGGACGGTGAACAGGGCGGTGATCGGCCCGGCCTCGGTGCCGTCTGGGCGGATCGGGCCGGGGCCGGCGCGCTCCAGCAGCTTGGGCAGTTCGGTGAAGACGGTGGGCGTATAGCCCTTGGTGGTCGGCGGCTCGCCCGCGGCCAGACCGATCTCGCGCTGGGCCATGGCGAAGCGGGTGACGCTGTCCATCAGGCAGAGGACTTCCAGCCCCTGATCGCGCAGGTATTCCGAGATGGCCAGGGTCATATAGGCCGACTGGCGCCGTTTCAGCGCCGGTTCGTCCGAGGTGGCGACGACGACGATGGCGCGCTTCAGCCCCTCTTCGCCCAGGGTCTCCTCGATGAACTCGCGGACCTCGCGGCCCCGCTCGCCGATCAGGCCGACGACCACGACGTCGCAGGTGGCCTGCTTGGCCAGCATGGACAGCAGCACCGACTTGCCCACGCCCGAACCGGCGAAGATGCCGAGGCGCTGGCCCCGGCAGGTGGTGGTGAAGACGTCCATCGAGCGCACGCCCAGATCCAGCCGCTCGCCCACCCGGCCGCGCGAATGGGCCGGGGGCGGCGAGGCGCGCAGGGGATAGGGGACGGCGCCCTGCGGCAGGGGCCCCAGCCCGTCGATGGGCAGGCCGAAGGCGTCGATGATCCGCCCCAGCCAGGCGGTCGTCGGGCGCACGCTGGCGGCGGTGTCGATGATGCGGATGTCGGCGCCGGGGGCCACGCCCTCGACCGGGCCGAAGGGCATCAGCAGAGCCTTGGCGTCGCGAAAGCCGACGACCTCGGCGGGCAGGGGGGCTTGTCCGCGCCGCTCGATCTCGGCCCGCGCGCCGACGGCGAGGCGCGACAGGCCGCCGCGTGATTCAATCAGCAGGCCGCTGACGCCCGCCACCTTGCCGGTGACCACCAGCGGGTCGATCGCTTCGACGGCGGCGACGAGATTGCGCAAGAAAAAGAGCCCCTTCGGGCTGCGTCAGGTGATCCGATCACAGCGCCTCTATCCATTAACGAATGCCTCATCGTGGTTAATGAGCGGTGAAGTCGGGCTAGGGGGTCGCCCTTACACGTCATTCAAGAAAAATATAGATTTTCGAACCTATGGTTGAATGTAAAATGTGCGGTCATCAATCGAGTCATAACGCCAAGGAGCGGACTGGATGTTCGGCAAGGGTCGTCAAAACCGTGATGCGGAGCAGAAGCTCCATGACCTCGACAGCAAGATGGCCGCGATCGGCCGATCCCAGGCGGTGATCGAGTTCGATCTCGACGGGCATATTCTGGACGCCAACGACAACCTGCTGAAGACGATGGGCTATGCCCTGGACGAGATCCGGGGGCAGCATCACCGCACCTTCATGGACCCGACCGAGGCGGCGGGTCAGGCCTATGCCGACTTCTGGCGCGACCTGAACGCGGGGCGCTTCGTGGCCACCAAGTTCCGGCGTCTGGCCAAGGGCGGGCGCGAGGTCTGGCTGCAGGCCTCCTACAATCCGGTCATGGGGGCGGACGGCCGCCCGGCCAAGGTCATCAAGCTGGCGGTGGACATCACCCAGGCCGAGCAGGAGGCCGCGCGCCGCGAGGCCGAGCGCCTGGCCGCCGAGGCGGCGCAGAACACCCTGGTCGAGGTCCTGGCGGCCAATCTGGCGCGTCTGTCCGACGGGGACCTGACGGCCCGTATCGATCAGGACATGAGCGGCGCCCACGGCCGGGTGAAGGACGACTTCAACAGCGCGGTCGCCAGCCTGCGCCAGACCCTGGGCCAGGTGCTGAACTCGGTGTCCGGTCTGCGCGGCGGCTCGGACGAGATTTCCAGCGCCTCGGACGACCTGTCGCGCCGCACCGAGCAACAGGCCGCCAGCCTGGAGGAAACCGCCGCCGCCCTGGACGAGATCACCGCCACGGTGCAGCGCAGCGCCGAGGGCGCGCGGCAGGCCTCGAGCGTCGCCGGCGAGGCGCGCGGCCAGACCGACCGCTCGGGCGAGGTGGTGCGCGAGGCCATCAACGCCATGGACGGCATCCGCCAGAGTTCGAACAAGATCAGCGACATCATCGGCGTCATCGACGAGATCGCCTTCCAGACCAATCTTCTGGCCCTGAACGCCGGGGTCGAGGCGGCGCGGGCGGGCGAGAGCGGGCGCGGCTTCGCCGTCGTGGCCTCGGAAGTCCGGGCCCTGGCCCAGCGCTCGGCCGAGGCCGCGAAGGAGATCAAGACCCTGATTTCCGCCTCCGCCGCCGAGGTGGCGCAGGGGGTCAGGCTGGTGGGCGAGGCGGGCGCTTCGCTGGACGCCATCGCCGGCAAGGTGGGCGAGATGGACGCCCTGGTGGCCGAGATCGCCGCCTCGGCCCAGGAACAGTCCTCGGGTCTCAGCCAGGTCAATCAGGCCGTGAACCAGATGGATCAGGTCACGCAGCAGAATGCGGCCATGGTCGAGCAGACCACGGCGGCGGCGGCCAATCTGAAGACCGAGGCGGAAGGTCTGGCCCGGATGGTCGGCCGCTTCCGCACCGGCGAGGAAAGCGGCGTGGTGCGCCAGATGGCGGCTCCGCCGAGGTCTCAGCCTGGGCCGCAGTCCGGGCCGCCGCCCGCGCTGGAAGCCCAGAGGACCCGCCTGCGGGCCGTGGCCAACGGCGGTCTGTCGGAGGAATGGACCGAGTTCTGATCCGTCAGAAGATGCGGCGGATCACCAGCCGCATCACCACGGCCAGGATCAGGCCGAACAGGCCCCCGGCGGCGATGTTCAGCACCGGCGCGCGCAGGCAGGCGATCAGGGTCTTCACGCTGGTCTGATCGTCAGGCCGGGGCGCCGGGCTCGGTCAGGGGCTGTCCCTGGCCCCTGGGGCCGTCAGCACCGCGCCGATCGAGGCGGCGATGATGCAGCCGATGGCCAGCCACTGCATCGGGCTGAGCTGCTCATGCAGCAGCACCATCCCGGCCATGGCGCCGATGGCCGGCTCGACGCTGAGCAGGACGCCGAAGGTGCGCTTAGGGATGTGGCGCAGGGCGATCATCTCCAGCGAATAGGGCAGGGCGCTGGACACCAAGGCGACGCCCAGACCCATCAGCAGGACGGCGGGGGCCAGAAGCGCGGCGCCGGCGCTGGAAACGCCGAAGGGCAGGATGATCAGGGCGGCGGTGCTCATGCCCAGGGCCACCGACTGACCGGCGTGCATGTGCGACAGCCGCTTGCCGAAGACGATGTAGAGAGCCCAGCACAGGCCGGCGAAGGCGGCGTAGCCGACGCCGACCGGGTCCAGCCCCTCGACCCCGCGCCAGATCGGCAGCAGCATGGCCAGGCCGGCGACGGCCAGTCCGACCAGGGCGAAATGCACCGGCTTGCGTGAATGGATCAGGGCCAGGGTCAACGGGCCACTGAACTCGATGGCGATGGCCAGGCCCAGGGGAATGGTCCGTAACGCCATGTAGAAGCTGAGGTTCATCAGCCCCAGGACCAGACCATACAGCAGCACTCGCCCGGCGTCGGCGCGGCTCAGACCGAACCGCCATGGACGCCAGACGGCGACCAGAACCAGGGCCGACAGACCGACGCGCAGGGCGGCGGTCCCCTCGGCGCCGACCAGCGGGAACAGGCCCTTGGCGAAGGAGGTGCCGACCGCCAGCGAAACCATCCCGCCCACGAGGGCGAGATACGGCAGGGCGGTCGAAAGGCGCGGCGAATTCAGGTCAAGGGTCGGGGAGGACATCGGCCGGGAACCTAGTGAAAAGCCGTCTGTGTTTCTCGCTGATTTCTGCTGATAGAATGCAATAAAACCGCGTTCGAAAGATGACCTATGCAAGAAACCGTCACACTCGACGATTTCGACCGACGCCTGCTGGATCTGGTCCGGCGCGACAACCTGCAACCGGCGCGGATGCTGGCGGAGCGGGTCGGCCTGTCGGAGTCGGCGGTGTCGCGCCGTTTGCGCCGTCTGCGCGACGAGGGGGTCATCGTCGCCGACGTGGCGGTGATCGACGAGGGACGTCTGGAACGCGCCCTGACCATGCATGTCCTGGTCGAGATGGAGCGCGAGGGGACGGCGGTCCTGGACGCCCTGCTGGCCAAGCTGACG
Organism: Brevundimonas sp. CEF1; assembly: GCF_051353055.1. Taxonomy (NCBI): domain Bacteria; kingdom Pseudomonadati; phylum Pseudomonadota; class Alphaproteobacteria; order Caulobacterales; family Caulobacteraceae; genus Brevundimonas; species Brevundimonas sp. CEF1. Next base: position 2,551,571 of record NZ_CP195593.1, on the reverse strand, counting down.
GCCCGCCCCGAGGTCCAGGCCGCCTGGTATGTGACCGGCGAGACCGACTTCATCCTCTATGTGCGCGTGCCGACCATGGAGGCCTATGAGGTCTTCACGCGCGAGGTGCTGAACGACGACGCACGGGTGCGGGCCTTCAAGACCCTGATCTCGATCCGCGAGGTCCTGCCGTTCGATCCGGCGCGACGGGGGCTGCTTCGCTAGAGCGGTTCGGCGAGCGACCTCAGTCGGTTGAACAGGGCCCCGATCTCGGGGTCCGTTGGCGCGGCTCGGCCCTGTGGGACCATGTTCACGGTGATGGCGTAGGCGTGGCGAGTCTCGCGTTCGGCCCGCCCCAGCAGTTCAGGGTCACGTCGGCGGCCGCGCTCGAAAAGGTCCGCCAACAGGGCTGCGAATTGTCGGCGAAGAACGGCCTCGGCGCCGGGCGGGGGCCGGTTGGCCAGGGCTTGTTCGACGACCCTCGCGGCGGATCGCACTTCGCCGGCCTCGCGTAGAAAGAGAACCAGATCGATGTCGATATCAGCGGCAGGGATCTTGGCCAGCGACGCCATCGACCGCCAGTCTTGCGCAATGCGCGCGCCCAGGCGCCATTGTTCGTTGGCCTTCAGCGCGGCGGCCTGGCGTTTACGCACGTCGTCGGCGGGCAGGCGTCCCTCGGCGGCCTGATGGACGGCCTCAAGAAGCAGGGGCGCGTCCATGATGCTATGCAACTCGCCTTGCAGGTGCGGCCTGAGGTCTGCAACGGCTTGCTCTAGCAGGCGCTCGGCTGGATCGACCACGGTCTCGACGCTGGCGATCAGCGGGTGTCCCGCGCTGACTATGATCGCGCCTTGTGCGACTTGGGCCAGGGGGATGCGGCGGCGGCGGCCGCTGTCCTCGCATTGCAGATCCAGGCTGTCGTCCGCCAGCGCGGTGATGCGCCACAGGAATTCGTGGCGGTCGTCCTCAACGCCTGTCTCCAGCAGCAGGTCGCGATCCCGAGGTGCACGACGCAGCCAGCGCATCGCCTTTGCGCCTGGGATTCTGATCTCGTTGTTCATGGCGGCGACTCGCGAAGGCTGTGTGCCGCCAACTGTAGAACGTGCGAAGCCTTGCCGAAGGGTTCACGGCATGCCTTCTGGGTCTTCGTTGAGAATTCCTGTGCGGCGCCGTCTTGCCTGACGCGTATAAGGGCTGTCACCTAGTCTGAACGATCCGCACGGAGACCTCCCCATGTCCGACACCGCTTACGACGCCAGCCGTCACAAGAAGGCCGGGCGCGGCCGGGTCTATGACAGCATCGTCGACACCATCGGCGACACCCCCCTGGTGCGCCTGCCCAATCTGACGAAGGAATTGGCGCCCAAGGCCACGGTGCTGGCCAAGCTGGAGTTCTTCAACCCGATCAACTCGGTCAAGGACCGCATCGGCGTGGCCATGATCGAGGCCCTGGAACAGGCCGGCAAGATCAAGCCGGGCGCCACCCTGATCGAACCGACCAGCGGCAATACCGGCATCGCCCTGGCCTTCGTCGCCGCCTCCAAGGGCTATAAGCTGGTGCTGGTCATGCCCGAGAGCATGTCGATCGAGCGCCGCAAGATGCTGGCCCTACTGGGCGCCGAACTGGTGCTGACCCCGGCCGAGCAGGGCATGAAGGGCGCCATCGCCATGTCGCAGGACCTGCTGGCCCGCACCTCGGGCGCCGTCAGCCCCTCGCAGTTCGAGAACCCGGCCAATCCGGCCATCCATGAGGTCACGACGGCCGAGGAGATCTGGGCCGATACGGCGGGGGCGGTCGACATCGTCATCTCGGGCGTCGGCACCGGCGGCACCATCACCGGCGTCGGCCATGCCCTGAAGGCCAAGAAGGCCTCGGTGAAGATGATCGCGGTCGAGCCGACCGCCTCGCCGGTCCTGTCGGGCGGCGCGCCCGGTCCGCACAAGATCCAGGGCATAGGCGCGGGCTTCGTCCCGCCGGTCATCGACACCGGCGTCATCGACGGGGTCGAACAGGTGTCCAACGAGGACGCCTTCGACATGGCCCGCCGCGTCGCCCGCACTGACGGCGTGCCGGTCGGCATCAGCTCGGGCGCGGCCCTGGTGGCCGCCTTCCGCCAGGCGGCCCTGGACGAGAACGCCGGCAAGACCATCGTCGTCGTCCTGCCCGACTTCGCCGAACGCTACCTGTCCACGGCCCTGTTCGAGGGGCTGTAGGGTAGACCCCGTCTTTCCTCCCCACCTGTGGGGAGGGGACCACGAAGTGGTGGAGGGGGCGACGCCGGTCCGTCCGATGTGGCGCCTTCACCGTTCGCCGTCGCTCCGCCCCCTCCGTCACGGCGCTGACGCGCCGCGCCACCTCCCCATGGAATGGGGAGGAAAGTCAGGCGAGGCCCCTCACGCGCGGTTAACCGGCTCGCGCTAGGGTAGCGTGACCATGTCTGTTCCGGCCGCCATTCCTGCCGACGACGCCCTGCCTGGGCCGTCAAAAGCCCGCCAGATGCTGCTGCGGCGGCTGGCCGATGTCGTCTGCCTGCCGGCCAGCCGCGTCAACGCCTTCGAACGGGCGGTGACGGGCGACCTGCTGGTCGATCTGCTGCGTCAGGCCTCGGTCGAGGAGCGGCGGCGGGTGGCGGTGCGCCTGGCGCCCCTGGCCGAACTGCCCGACAGCCTGGCGCGGCTGCTGCTGCGCGACGAGCCGTCGGTGGCGGCGCCGCTGATCGAGCAGTGCGCCTCCCTGACCGACGTCGACCTGATCGGCTGCGCCCGCGACGCCGGGATCGAGCATCGGCTGCTGATCGCCGAGCGCCGGGGCCTGTCGGAGGTCGTGACCGAAGCCCTGCTGAGCTTTGGCGAGGAGGCCGTCGTCGAGGCCGTGCTGAAGAACGCCTCGGCCCGCCTGGCCCAGGCCGCGATCGAAGGCGTGGTGGCGATTAGCCGACAGAGCCGGGGCCTGTGCGCGCCCTTGCTGAAGCGCCCCGAGCTGAGGCCGTCGGGGGCCTATGTCATGTTCTGGTGGTGCGGGGCCGAGGAGCGCCGCGTCATCCTGCAGCGCTTCGCCGTGTCGCGCGAAGTCTTGCAGGACAGCGTCGAGGACCTGTTCGCCCTGGTCGCCGCCGAGGGGTGGTCCGATCCGGTGACGCGCAAGGCCCTGCAGTTCATCGAGCGGCGCCAGCGCAACCGGGCCGCCATTGAAAAGAGCCCCTATAGCGGGCTGGAGGCCGCCGTCGCCGCCGCCGCCAAGGGCATGACGCGCGAACTGGTGGGCGAGATCGGCTATCTGTCCGGCGTCAAGCCGCTGACCTCGGCCAAGATCATGGGCGACATGGGCGGCGAGCCGCTGGCCATCCTGTGCAAGGCGACCGGTCTGTCGCGGCTGGACCTGCAGTGCCTGTGGCAGGGGCTGCGACGGCCCGAGGTCACCGCTGACGGCGAGGTCCATCCCGACTGGGAGCGGGTGCAGGTCACCTATGAAATGTTGGCGGTCGACCGGGCGCAGACCGTGCTGCGTTACTGGAACTGGTCGCTGTCCTCGGCCCTGACCCCGGCCCTGCTTCAGGCCATCCGCGAGGGCGACGAGGACCTGATCGACGAATACTCCGCGCCTGAAAGGGCCGCCATGCTGGCCCTGGCGGATAACTTCGGTCGTTGAGGCGGGACGACTGCATTCAGTTGATGTGACTAGAACAGTTCGCCTGTCGGGCGATGTTCTATGCTTGCATTGCTATTGTTCTCAAACATACGTATGAAACCAAGCTCCGACGGGTCGGGATTGATCAGTCGAACGCGTTTGGCTCCTGAAACAGGCGATCCCCCCATGGAAGAAAAACCCGAACTGCTCGAAATGACGGCGGACATCGTGTCGGCTTACGTCAGCAACAACACCGTATCGGCGGACGCCGTTCCTGGCCTGATCGCTCAGATTCACGCTGCTCTGTCGGGCGTGTCCTCGGCCCCGGTCGAAGTCGAGCCCGAGCCCAAGGAACCGGCGGTTCCTGTGCGCAAGTCGATTACGCCTGACTTCCTGATCTGCCTGGAAGACGGCCGCAAGTTCAAGTCGCTGAAGCGCCATCTGCGCACCAAATACAATATGAGCCCCGAGGAATACCGGGCCAAGTGGGGCCTGCCCAAGGACTATCCCATGGTCGCTCCCAACTACGCCAAGGCCCGCTCGGACCTGGCCAAGCAGATGGGCCTGGGCCAAGGCGGCCGCAAACCCGCCCGCGCCCCCCGCGCCAAGAAGTAAGCCCGACCTTTTCAAGGTTGGATGCAGCGCCCGTCCTCCGAAAGGAGGGCGGGCGTTTTGTTTGGGGGATCACCTCTCCCGGCGGGAGAGGGCTTGAGCCTCGGAGAGCTGAAGGCGATCCGCTAGGCGAAAGGGTGAGGGGCTTAGCTTTCAGTCGGCGAAAGCCGTGGCGCGGCGGCTTTCGCCGACGTTGGCCGACGACCCTCATCCGGCCCTTCGGGCCACCTTCCCCCATTGGGAGAAGGGACAAGCTAAGCCGCGTGCATGGCCTTGCGCATGCGCCAGAAGCGCAGGGTGCGCTGGGCGGCTTCGTGGGTCAGGTCGTTGTACATGCCGGCATAGGCGCGGGCCTTGCCCATGGCGTCGCCGTCGGTGTTCAGCAGGACCACGGCATAGGTCAGGAACAGGGCGCGATCCAGGTCGGCGGCCTTGCAGACCACGGCCAGGGCGTCCAGCTCGCGCCGCTCGATGATCTGCCGCGCCGTGTGGAAGTCGATGTCGGCCAACTGCGACAGGGCGATCAGGAACGACGTGCGGCTGCCCGAGCGCAGGAAGCGGGCCAGGACCTGGGGCGTCAACTGGTTGGCCGCGCGCAGTTCCTCGACGTAGGCCAGGCTCTCCGTGTAGTCGGGCGGCAGGGCGCCGTCGTCGGTGGCGATGCGGGTGCGCCCCGCGGCCAGGGCGCTTTCCAGCAGGGCCGGGTCCATACGGGCGTTCTGTTCCAGAATGCGCTGACGCAGGCGGGCCTCGACCTCGAAATACATCTCGTTCAGCAGGTCCGGCGGCAGGTTGGCGCGCTCGACGGTGGGGGCGTGCAGGGCCGGGTTGGCGCGGGCGCGCTCGACGGCGGCCTCGCAGGCGGCGCGCGACATCTGGGCGCCGTCATTGCCCAGCAGGACGCCCAGGGTCTCGTCGTCGCCGCGTTCGACGATGGCGTCGGACACGGCTTCTGACACCTCGGCGCGCTGGCTGACGGCGCGCATATGGCCCTGGCCGCGCGAGCGGATGACCTGGATCAGGTCGGCCTCGGTCAGCATGGGCGAGGCGCGCAGGACGGGTTCCGCCACGTCCTCGGCCTCGTCGTTGGCCAGGCGGCGGATCAACTGGATGGGCGCGTCGACGGCCTCGGCGAATCTCTGGGCCAGTTCGGCGCGGACGGCGACCTCCATGGCGTCGGTCAGGTCGCTGAGCACCGAGCCGTAGAGGGCGGTCTCGGCCTCGCTGCGCTCCGGCGCGCCGAAGAAGTGGTCGGTCAGCTCGCGCAGCAGGGCGCGGCGCTTCTCGCTGGACGGCTCCTGGGCCAGGGCGATCAGGTCGGGCAGGCGCGAGGCGGCGTCGTCAGCCGAAAGAGGGGCGGAGCCGTCGCTCATGGCAGGATGGGGTCCTGGTTGTCGGGCAGGGCCTGAAGCCGGCCGTTGGCGTTGCGGATCAGGTTGGGCGCGGCGGGCGGCTCGGCCAGATCGGTCGAGGCGGGGACCGAGGTCAGATCCACCGGCAGGGCGTCCAGATAGACCGGCGCGGGCATGGGGGTGGCGTCGGGCTGGCGACCGGCCTGACGATGCACCGAATAATAGCGGGCGCCGCTCTGGGCGCTGCTCTGGGCGGGGGCTTCGGCGACGGGCGCTTGAGCCGCTTGAGCGGTCGCGGGCTGCGTCTCGGCTTGCACCGGCGCCGGGGCGTCGGCGGGGGCCGGGCGCTGCAGGCGGAAGATGGGGGCGTCGCGGCGCGGCGCCATGGGATCGACGGCGGGCGTCTCGACAGGCGGGGCTTCTGCGGCCGGCGCGGGGATGGTCGGGGCCGGAGCTGGAACTGGAATTGGCGCGGGGGCGGGCGGTTCTGCGACCGTCGCGGCCGCGCGAACCATCGGCGCTTCGGGCGCGGGAGGCGGGGCGGCCACGGGTGTCGGCGTCGGCGCCGGCGGCGGAAGGCGGCGCGGCGGGGGCGCGACCGGCATCGGCTGGGGGGCTTCGGCGGCCTCGGCGAAATAGCCGGCGGGGGCGGGCGCGGGCTCGGGAGCGACAGGGGCGGGCGCGGCGGCGCGCGCGCGGCTCCACGGCGCGCCGACCGGGGCGGGCGCCGGCTGAGGTTGGGCCTCGGGCTGGAACTCAGGCTGAGGTTGGGGCGCGAGATAGGGTTGCGGCGCGGCGACCGGGCGCGGCTGATAGGCGGGGGCCTGGGGGCTGACCCAGGCGCTGGCGGACGTCAGACCCTGGCGCTGCGGCGCGTCCGGCGCGGGGGCGTAGGACGGGGCTGTCGCCAGTCCCCCGTGCGGGATGATCGGCGGGCGGGACGGAACGTTGGCGGCCATGACCGGCGCTGAAACCCCGGCGGGCGCCGGAAGGGCGGAAGGCGCCGCCTCCGCCGCCGTGGCCGGGCGATAGGGGCGGCCGGGCCAGCTGAGGTAACGCAGACCGGCGGCGCCGGCGCTGGACGGAACGGAGCGAGGCGCAGCGTTCTGGGCGGCGTTCTGTGGCGCAGACGACTGGGCCGCGGCAGGCGCGGCGGCGCCCAGGGCGCAGGCCCCGGCGGTCAGGGCGGCGATGATGGCTGGGCGTCGCACGGACGGCCTCCTGCTGCGGGACGGCGTTCAGCGTCCAGACTAGGCCGTGACGGCTTAATCCGCTGCTAACGCCGGTCTCAACCCCGGCCAGGCAGGTATTGGATGGTGAAGGCCTCGCGCCAGTCGGGGGCGGCGGCGTAGGCGGCCTCGGTCTGTTCGGCGAAGGCCTGCCAGCGGTCGGCGGTCATGGTCCCCAGGCCGTAGAGGGCCGCGTCGCCGCCATCGACCACGGCCTCGGTCTTCAGGCTGTCGCGCACGGCGTTCAGCAGGCGCTGGTTCAGGTCGGGGTTGGCGCGCCGGATCAGGGCGTCGCCCTTGGACCCGTCGCCGTGGACATAGTCGCGCCAGCCCTCGACCGAGGCGGCGATGAAGTCGCGCAGGGCCCTGGCGTTGTCGCGGGCGAAGGCGTTGGGGGCCAGAACCAGGCCGCCGTAGGAGGGATAGCCGTCGTCGGCGGGGATCAGGACGCGCGGCGTAAAGCCCGCCTCGCGCGCGATCAGGGCCGGATCGCCCGCCGTCAGCCGCCCGACCAGGACCGCCTTCGGATCATCGCGCAAGGCCTTGAGGTTGTCGTCCGGCGCGCCCGACCGGGCCTGATCGGCGGTCAGCTCAAACCGGGTCCGCAGCCAGTTCCAGAACCCGGCCTGGTCGGCGGGGCTCATCAGGATGGGCCGGTCGCGCAGGGCCGACAGGGTCTCCAGCGGCTGATCCGGGCGGGCCATCAGGACCACGGGGTCCTTTTGCAGGAAGGCGGCGACGGCCTTGACCGGGGCGCGGTCGGCGATCAGCCGCAGCGGGGCGAAGCTGTCGACGCCGACGGCCAGTTCCACCGCGCTGGCGGCCAGCAGGGCCGGGACGTCGGCCCCGGCGGGGCCGGTCAGGATCTCGACGTTCAGGCCGCGCCGCTCATAGGCCCCGGTGGCGATGGCCTGATAGAAGCCGCCGTGGGCGGCGGTGACGGGACCGCCGGCGGCCAGGCGAAGGCGCACGCGGCCCGATTCATCGACCGGCGCCTCGGTCCGACCACAGGCGGCCAGGCCGCCCAGCAGGCCGCCGCCGAGCGTCAGGCCGGCGGCGCCCAGCATCAGGCGACGGCGGGAAGGACCGTTGGGGGAGGGATGGGCGCGAGTCATCTCGTCTTGGTGTAGGGGGCGGGGCCGAAATTGGGAAGGTCGCGCGGGCCTTCAGTCGGCATTCGGCCGCTCGTCGCCCTCGGGCAGACGGAAGATGACGCGGTCGGTGCAGCGGATGCCGGCGACATGACCCGGCGTGGCGCGACCGCTGCGGATGATGTTGCGGGCGGCGTCGCCGAAGGCGGCGGCGGGCTGGGCGTCCAGCACCTCGATGGCGCCGGTCTCGCCCCAGGAGGCGATGTCGTAACGGACGATGGCCCAGCCCTCGATGCCGCGCTCGCGGAAGGCGGCGGGATAGGTCAGCCGACCCGGCGTGAAACGGGCGCGAAGCTCGGCGGGGCAGTTCTTCAGCGGATCGCCGGTCGGCTCGGGCTCCGGCGTGTCGGGCAGGGGCTCGCCCTGGCGGGTCCAGGCGTTGATGCAGCCCCGGCGCGGGGCGTCGGGCTGGAAGGTGCTGGCGACGATGACGCGGCGGGCCTCGGCGTCGACCTCGGCGTCGCCGGAAGAGGCGAGGGTCTCCACGTCCGAGGTGCGGCCGTCGCGACCGATGTTCCAGCGGGTCACGCTCCAGGCCAGACCGCCCGGCGCGAGGCGGCCTGCCTCTGGCGACGGATAGACGGCCACGGCGGGACGGGGGCGGCCGCGGCAGTCGTCGCCTTCGCGCGCCAGGGCCTTGGCCACAGCGGCGGGACGGGCGCGATCAGCGGCGTAGGCGAAGGCCAGGGCCCTGGTTCCGGCCTCGTCCAGGGGACGCGGGGTCTGGCGGATGGTCATGGCGCAGTCCGAGCGGGCCTCGCCGGATGCGAAACGATAGGCGGCCAGGCTGGCCTGGGCGTCATCGGTGACGACGAAGCGGGGCGGATTGGTCGGGGTCGGACGGATGCTGCGCGCGCGGCCTTCGTCATCGACCGAGAAACGCAGGACCAGGGTCGAGGGCTCGCGCTCCGGCGTGGCGGGCGCCACGACGCGCGGCGGCAGGGGCTCTGCGTGCAGGGGCTCGATCCGCCGACCGTCGCAGCGCAACGAGACGTCGCGGACGAGCAGCAGCGGGGACGAGGCGTTCGGCGCTGGGATGATGACCGGCGAGGGTCGGTCCTGCGCCGCGGTCGCGCCGCTGAGGCTCGCGCCCGCCAGGCCGCAGATCGCGGCGATGAAATGTCTAGGCATCGGCGGCCCCCGTCCAGATTCGGGTCAGGGTGGGCGCCGGGCGAGGTTCTGTCTATCGGCGCCATGCGAAAGCTTGCGAGGCGGCTTGTCGCATGGCCTGAGGCGGAATTGAGCGAGGGGACGCGACCCTTGGCGCACCCGAAGGCGAACCTTGATCACGTCCCCTCGCCAAGTCCGGGTTGGACCTGGCCGTTCGGGTTCGGGCCTGGCCTTTTCCGAAGCGAAGATCCGCGTTGGGACGCGAGCGTCCGAACCGATTTCGCTGCGGCGACGTCGGGCGAACCCGGCGGCGTCGGCTGGTCTCCTGGCGGCCCCTGGTCGTGTCGGGCGCGTCGTCGGGACGCGTCGTCTTCGATCCCGGCCTGGTTCTCCGTGATCCCTGCGCCGAGGCGCTGAAGGATCGGGAGCCTGTGGCCCTGCCTCGGTGTCTCCGCGTCCTTCGAAAAGGCTTTGGGACCCTGGGTCAGAGAGCCGGGCCGGTTCGCTTGATCTCTCGCTAACCCATTGCTGAGTTTGAGATTTCCGCGCCGCCGTGTCCCGTTGGCCTGTTGACGTTCTCGCGGAATCCTCTATCCGGCAAGCACCCGAATCGGAGCGGCTGTGCGGAACTGTCCCGGCCCCTGTGGGCAAGCCTGTGGATATTCGTGGACGGACGGAAATCGCGGTCGAAGATCAGGGTTTTGCGGCTGTCCACAGGAAAGCGGCGAGTCTCGAAAATGAGCGGGATTTAACGAGGCGGCGACGGCGACTTCGTCTAACGGTCGCGCTTGAGCCGTCGTGGGCGGCGCTTTCGATCCTTTTAAGGCTGTCAGCTGTGATTACTGCGCGTTCTTCCGCCCGTCTTCTGGCCCTCGGCGTCGCCCTCGCTCTGACGGGGACCGCCGCCGCCCAGACCTATCGCCCCGTCTTCCACCCCGACCAGTTGAAGGGGCCGCCTGCGGGTCCGCTCAATCAGGTGCTGGTGGTGGGCTCGCCCCACCTGGCCCAGATGGGCGACGCGGTGCGCGCCGACATGCTGCCGCCCTTGCTGGATCGTCTGGCGGCCTGGGGGCCGGAGGTGATCGCCATCGAGAACGTCTCCGGCCTGCAATGCGACGCCATGCGCCGCTATCCGCAGCGCTACGCCATGTCGATCAGCGACTATTGCGAGGACTTCAGCCACGCCGGGCAGCAGACCGGACTGGACGTCCCGGCGGCCAACGCCGAGGCCGAGCGCCTGCTGGCGGAATGGCCGGCGGCGCCGACGCCTGAGCAGCGTCGCCGTCTGGCGGCGGTCTTCCTGGCGGCGGGCGAGCCGACCTCGGCCTTCGTCCAGTGGCTGCGCCTGGCCCCGGTCGACCGCCGCGAGGGCGAAGGGCTGGACGCTGAGCTGGTCGCGCAACTGAACACCCAGCTCGACAGCATCAACGAGAGCGATTCCATCGCCGCCGTCCTGGCCGCCCGGCTGGGACTGGAGCGGGTGTGGAGCGTCGATGACCACTCGGCCGATCGCTATCCGGCGGACATCAAGGGCTTCGTCCGGGCGATCCGCCAGGTCTGGAACAATCCGGCGAGCGCAGAGCGCAAGGCGGCGGAGGCGCCGTTCGAGGCTGGGCTGTCGCAGCCCGACGGCCTGCTGAACCTCTATCGCTACTACAACAGCGCCGAGGCGATGCGCCGGGCCTATGAGAGCGACTTCGGCGCGGCCCAGAAGGACCCGTCGCCCGAGGGCTTCGGCCGGATGTATCTGGCCGCCTATGAGACGCGGAACCTGCGCATGGTCGCCAATATGCGCGACGTCATGGGGGTGAAGCCGGGCGTGAAGATGCTGACCCTCGTGGGCGCCTCGCACAAGGGCTACTACGAGGCCTATCTGAACCAGATGCACGACGTGGTCCTGGCGGACGTGAACGAGGTCCTGCGCTGACTTAAGTCCTGGGCGCTCTGATCGATCAGGCGTCCAGGCTGTTCAGGCCCAGGGTGACGATGCGCGCGATCCAGTCGGCATCGATCGGCTGGTCCTGGATCAGGATACGGAAGTAGAGGGCGCCTGCCGCCATGGCCAGGGCGGCCTCCCAGTCGCTGCCGGGGCCGATTTCGCCCCGGCCGATGGCCCGCTCGAACAGGGCCTGAAAGGTTTGGGCGCGCGGCGTCCAGAACAGATGCCGCGCGTCCGTCTCGACCTCCATCTCCATCGAGGCCGCCAGGGCGGCGCGGCCCAGGGGCGAGTCCAGGAAGGCGGCGATCTGGCTTAGGGCCGCCGTCATATCCGTCCGCAGCGCCCCCGTATCGGCGATCATCACCCGGTCAGCCACGCCCTGGGCGATGCCGAACAGGGTCAGTAGGGGCCGGGTCGGCCAGCGCCGATAGACGGTGGCGCGCCCGACCTGGGCGGCCTCGGCCACCGCCTGATGCGTGACGGCGGTGTATCCGCCGCCTTCCAGCAGTTTCAGCACGGCCTCGGCCACGCGCAGGCCGACGTCCTGGGTTCGGCCGCCGGGGCGGGCCTGGGGCGGATCGGAGGGGATGATTGACCGGGTCACGATGTTAATAATACAAGTGTCTCGTTAATAGCGCCAGCCCAGTTGTAGCGGGCTGTGGGTTCGGAAGGAACGGGATCATGTACGTCGGCCACTTCGCCATCGCCCTGGGCATCAAGGCGGTCGCGCCCAAGGTGCGGGCCCTGCCGATCATTCTGGGGGCCGGGTTCCTCGACATCATCGACGGCCTGCTGATCGTCGCCGGGATCGACAAGGTGACGGCCAATCTAAACGCCGGGCCCTATCTCTTCTTCGACCTGACCTTCATCGACTGGGACCATTCGCTGCTGATGGCGATCATCCTGTCCTTGTTGTGGGGCGCCTTCTTCCTCAAGAACCGGCAGGTGGCGGTGATCGCCGCCGCCGCTTGTTTCTCGCACTTCCTGGCGGACGTCCCCATGCACAATGCGGACCTGGCCCTTTATCCCTATGCCGCCCAGCACCTGGGCTTCGGCCTGTGGGGGCGGTTGCAGACCGGCGCCTGGGTGCTGGAAGGGGTGTTCGCCGCCGTCGTCCTGGCCTGGGCCTGGACCCGGTTCAAGGCGCGCGGGGTGTCCATCCTCTGGCCGGTCGTGGTTCTGATCGTCGCCTTCCTCAACCTGTCGCCCTGGGCCTCGCCGATGAAGCTGGTTGCAGGTCTGGACGAACCGGCGGCGCATCTGCTGCACGGGGTTCTGGTGACTGCGGGCTTCCTGTTGCCCGGCCTGCTGCTCAGCTGGCTGGTCGATCGGGCGGAGGCGCGGGCTGTCTGAACCTTGCTGAAAATTCACGGGTCAGTTCAGCGCGGGCGCCCGATGCTGCCGGGGATGGACATCTTCGGGGGCGTCATGGCGAGGCTGAAGGCGGCGGGGGCGGCTCTGCTGGCTGCGTCCGTCATGGGCGGGGCGGCCTGGGCCCAAGGCGCGGCGCCCATCACCAGCCGGGAGGTGGTCGGCGACTGGCGACTGGCGGTCACGCCTGCCGACCGTGAGGACGTCAGCATCACCTTCAAGGCCAGGGACGGGGGGCGGAAGCTCGATTTTCCGCTGACGGTCGCGGCCCAGGCCAATGGACGGCTCGCCTGCGTCCTCGACGGCGAGCCGGCTGAATGCCGCATCCGGGACGGCAGGCTGGTCGTCGTCATGGCCCAGGACGGCTTCAGGATGACCTTCACCCTCACCGACCGGATGCGCGGCGGATTCAGCGGCGCGGCGAGCATGAGGGTCCGCCTCCTGCCGATCGGCGGGTCGATCGGCGCCGTGACCATGGCGCGGCGGTAAAGGCAGCGCCCCTCCGCCGTCATTCCGGGGGCAGTGAACCCGGAACCCAGGCGACTGCGGTTTCTGCGTCCCTGCCATTGTGTTGAACGCCTGGACCCCGGATCGCCCGTTCGGGCCGTCCGGGGTGACGGCTTGAAACGCAATGTCCGCTTCCGACCCGTTGCGGACATTCAGCGCGACGGGCAAGTTCGGCGCCTGTGAATGCGCGAGGGGCTTTTCGACCGTGGAACATAGAGAGGTTTTAGCCCGCGCGCCCGGCTCGTTCATATTGGTTGGCGGTAGCGTGGAAGTCGATGCTCCCCCGTTTGAGGACGGTCCGGCCCGGCTCTGGGCTGATGAGCGTTGCGTCTGCATTGGAACCCTCGCTGAGGTCGATGGGCACACGCGGGTGATTGTCGGATCGAATGTTGATCACGCTAACCTCGCGCTAGCCTTCAGCGGTGAAATCTCCACTCCGGCCCGGCGACTGGTGGTTAGCGACGCTGAACTGAACACGCTGATCGAAGTCGCCGTTCCCACGCAACTGACCAGCCTCTCAATCTGGACGAACGACGCCAGCGAACCAACCATGATCGCAATCAACGTCACCGATCATTAGGTCCGCGTTCCACCCGTTGCGGACATTCCGCGCGTCCGCTTCGCAGCGAAGGCCTCAGCCTCACCCCGCCAGGGCGGCCTTCTTCTCTTCCAGCTCCAGCCAGTCCAGTTCGGCGGCTTCGAGGTCGGCTCTAGCTTTGTCGGCGGCCTTCATGGCGCGGTCGAAGGCGGCGGGGTCGCGGGTGTAGAGGCTCTGGTCGGCGAGGATGGCGTCCTGCTTGGCGATCTCGACCGGCAGGGTCTCCATCAGCTTCTCGACCTCTTCCAGGCGGCGGGCGTCTTTATACGAAAGCTTGACTGACTTCTTGGGCGCGGCGGCGACCGGGGCAGGGGCCTTGGGGGCGGCTTCCGCGTGGGTCGGCGGGGGCGCGAGGAAGGTGGGGTTCTGGCGCAGGAAGTCCTGCCAGCCGCCGGGGGTTTCGACGATGTCGCCGCGCCCGTTCATGGCGATGGTCGAGGTGGCCAGGCGGTCGACGAAGTCGCGGTCGTGCGACACAAGGATCAGGGTGCCGTCATAGCTCTCGAGCAGCTCTTCCAGCTTGTCGAGCGTGTCCATGTCCAGGTCGTTGGTCGGTTCGTCGAGGACCAGCATATTGGCCGGCTTGGCCAGCGCCCTTGCCAGAAGGAGGCGGTTGCGCTCGCCGCCCGACAGGGTCGAGATGGGCTGGCGCAGCTGGCTTTCCTGGAACAGGAAGTCCTTGGCGTAGGCGGCGACGTGCTTTGAGAAGCCGCGCACGATGATGCTGTCGCCGCCGCCCGGCGTCAGGGCGTCCCACAGGGTCATGTCCGACTTCAGCCCCTCGCGCGACTGATCCAGATAGACGGGCTCCAGATTGGCGCCGAGGCGGACGGTCCCTTCGTCGGGCGTCAGCTCGCCCAGCAGGGTCTTGACCAGGGTGGTCTTGCCCGCGCCGTTGGGGCCGACGATGGCCAGACGGTCGCCGCGCATGACGCGGGTGGTCAGGCCCTTGAAGATGGTGCGCTGGCCGAAGACCTTGGACACGCCCTTCAACTCGGCCACCAGCTTGCCTGACACGGCGCCGGAATCGACGCCCAGATAGAGGTCGCGCGGGACGTCCTTCATCTTCTCGGCGCGTTCGGCGCGCAGGGCGGCCAGGTTGCGGGCGCGGCCCTCGTTTCGGGTGCGCCGCGCAGTGATGGAGCGGTAGAAGGTTTCGGTCTCGCGCTCGATGGTCTTGGTCAGCTTTTCGAGGGCGAGGGCCTCTTCTTCCTGAACCTTGGCGGCCCAGTCGTCGAAGGCGTCGAAGCCCTTGTTCAGGGTGCGGACGCGGCGGTTGTCCAGCCAGTGGACGGTGTTCGTGACCTTGTTCAGGAAGGCGCGGTCGTGGCTGACCACCAGGACGGCGAAGCGGGCCTGGACCAGCTCGTTCTCCAGCAGTTCGATGGCCAGGATGTCGAGGTGGTTGGTCGGCTCGTCCAGCAGCAGGACGTCGGGTTCCTCGGCGAAGGCCTTGGCGAGGGCGGCGCGGCGGGTCTCGCCGCCGGACAGGTTCTGCGCGGGCTTTTCGGGGTTGAGGCCGAAGGTGGTCAGCCAGCTCTCGGCGGTCCAGCGCTCGGCCCCGCCCGAGGCGGCGTAGTCCAGCAGGGTGTCGCCAGTGATGTCCGGCTCCTGCGCCACATAGGCGAAGCGGGTCCCGGCCTGGACGGCGCGGTCGCCGCTGTCGGCCTCGACCAGACCCATGACCACCTTCATCAGGGTCGACTTGCCGGCCCCGTTGCGGCCGACGACGGCGGCGCGGCTGCGCGGCTCGACCGCCAGATCGACCCCGTCGAACAGCGGGCGTTGACCGTCCTGAAGACGGACATCCTTAAGGGCGACGAGGGGGGGACGAGCAGCCATGGGCGGCCATATAGCGACTGACCGCCGGTTCGACCATCGGCGTTGACCAAGTCGGCGTCGCGGGCTGTAGTCGTTTGAAATGACGGCAGGGTGCGGACATGGATCTCAAGGGTTCGGAACGACGCGGGGCGCCGTCCAAGGCGCCGGGTCAGGGGTGGTACGCCCTGGCCCTTTTGCCGGCGATCTGCGGCTTCGCGGCCATGGGCGTCATCCTGTTCACCCAGCTGTCGAAGCTGGACGACGGACTGGAGCAGATCGTCGTGCCGGGGACGCGCGAACTGAGGCTGGAGCCCGGTCTGCACACCGTCTTTCTGGAATACAGCAGCGTCGTCGATGGCCGGGTCTATCGCGTCGATCAGGTGTCGGGCCTGACTGTGCGGGTCGAGGCGGCGGACGGGGCGCCGGTGGCGGTGCGCGCGCCGATGGGCAGCGCGAGCTATTCTCTGGGCGGACGCCAGGGCGAGGCGATCAACGTCTTTGATGTCGAACGGGCCGGCGCCTACCGGGTTTCCGCCGACTATGGCGGGACGGCGGGGCCCCAGACGGTGATCGCCGTGGGACAGGGCTTCATGGGGACGCTGTTCACGACCATCCTGTCAGCCTTGGGATCGGCCTTCCTGGGCATGATCCTGGCGGCGGCGGTGGTGATCGGGGTCTATCTGGCGCGTCGGCGGGTGCGACAAAACTGACGGGGCCTTGATTGTTACCGTCCAGTTGGTATGTAAGGCGGCATGGACGCTCAGACTCGCCGCCGCGCGCCGGAAGCCACCCGCGCCGAGATCATCGACATGGCCATCGAGGCTGCCGCCGAAGAGGGGGCGACCGGGCTGAAGCTGGACGCCGTGGTGGCGCGCCTGCCCTTCAGCAAGGGCGCCTTGCTGCATCACTTCCCGACCAAGCTGGCCTTGCTGGAAGGGGTGATCGACCACCTGGCGTCGGAGATGACGGCGGCCATCCTGGCCGAGGCGGCGCGCGATCCCAACCCCTATGGCCGCAATGCGCGGGCCTATCTGCGGGCCACGGTCAACGAGCCGGTGACCGAGCGCGACGTCAGCATCGGCCGGGCCGCCCTGGTGGCCTGTGCGGTGGAGCCGAGCCTGATCGCACGCTGGCGGACGGCGATGCGGACTCTGGCCGAGGACGATCCGGTCGATCCGGCGGGCAAGGACGACGCCCTGATGCTGCGGCTGATCGCCGACGGTCTGTGGATGAGCGATCTGTTCGGCACCCATGAGGTCTCGCCCGATCAGCGCCGCGCCTTGCTGTCCCTGCTGACGCCGGGCAGCATCCTGACCGAGGCCCAGGGTTTCGAATGAACCCGATCACCTGGGCGGCCCTGCTGGGCGCCATCGGCTTTGAAGTGATGGGGACGACCCTGTTGCAGCAGTCGCAGCAGTTCACCCGGCCCTGGCCGACGGCGGGGCTGGCGCTCTGCTACGGACTGGCTTTCTACCTGTTGACCATCGCGCTGAAGCAGATGCCGGTGGGCCTGGCCTACGCCATCTGGAGCGGGCTGGGCGTGGTGCTGATCTCGGTGATCGGCCTGTTCCTGTTCAAGCAGAAGCTGGACCTGCCGGCCGTCATCGGCCTGGTGATGATCGTCGGCGGGGTGGTGGTGATCAACCTCTTCTCCAAGAGCGTGACGCACTGAGCGTGCGATCCACTTTCCTCCCCATTTCATGGGGAGGAAAGGCGAAGGGCGACAGGGCGGGCCAGGGCGCGTATAGGCCCGGCGCATGAAACCCTTCTGGGAAACAACACCGCTGACGGAGATGTCGGCGACCGAGTGGGAGAGCCTGTGCGACGGGTGCGGTCTGTGCTGCGTCATTCGCTTCGAGGACGAGAACACCGGCGAGATCGTGCCGACGCGGGTGCACTGCAAGCTGTTCGACCCGGACAGGTGCACCTGCTCGGACTACGCCAACCGGCAGGCGCATGTGCCGGACTGCATCAAGCTGACGCCCGGCAAGATCGGGGGGCTGCGCTGGCTGCCGCCGTCGTGCGGCTATCGCCGGGTGCATGAGGGGCGGGGCCTGGCCTGGTGGCATCCGTTGATCTCGGGCGATCCTGAGACCGTACATACGGCCGGGGTGTCGATCCGACGCCAGACGATCTCGGAAACCGCCCTGGCCACCGAGGAGGATGCGCTGGATTTCGAGGCGCCGGAATGGATGCTGGAGCGCGGCGGCGACGCTAACGAATAATTCGTCGTGCGGGGTGTAGGGGGCGATTATGGGGATCGTGGTTACGCAGACGGGATCGGTTGAGACGGGCGGACGGGACGCATTCGACCGGCTGACGGCCGTGGTCTGTGCGGCCTTTGACGCGCCGCACGCCATGATCACGGTGCTGGACGAGGACCTGGCCGTGTTCCGGTCCAGCGTCGGTCTGGATGAAACCAGCGTGCCGCGCCTGCAAAGCGTCAGCCATGTCCTGGTCGGCATGGGGCCGGGCGCCGTGGTGGTGGTCGAGGACGCGCTGGCGAGACCTGACTTTTGTCAGCATCCGATGGTTGTCGGCCCGCCCTATGTGCGCTTCTTCCTGGGGGCCACGGTCTGCACCCCGGACGGCCTGCCGGTCGGCGGGGGGTGATGGACGTCAAGCCGCGACCGGCGCCCAGCGAGGCGGAGCGTCGGCTGATCCTGGAGTTGGCGGGCCTGGCCGGGCAGTTGGTGGAGCACGCCGAGACCATGCGGCAGGAGGCGGCGCGTCTGGAGACCCTGCGTCTGGCCGAGGACATGGTCGGGGTGGGACGCTGGCGCTATGAGGTCGCCTCGGGCGATGTGACCTGGTCCGACGAAATCTATCGCATCCACGCCATCACGCCGGGCGCCTTCGCCCCGACGCTGGACGATGTCTTCCGCCACTATCACGCCGATGACCGGGCCGAGATCCAGCATCTGGTCGAACGGGCGCTGAAGACGGGCGAGGGCTATACCTTCAAGCTGAGACTGCTGGGGACCGACGGGGTCGAGCGGGTGGTCGCCGCCGAGGGCGCGACCGAGAAGGACGCCACGGGCCGGGTGATCGCCCTGTTCGGGGTGCTGCAGGACGTGACCGAGCGCGAGCGTCTGTTGCGGGCGGCCCAGACCAATGAGCGGCGCTATCGTCTGCTGGCCGAGAATACCGGCGACGTCATCACCCGCGTCAAGATGGACGGGTCGAGCAAGTATATCTCGCCGGCGATCCAGCAACTGCTGGGCTGGACCTTCGAGGACATGAGCGGTCAGTCGACCGACTATGTGCACCGCGAGGACCGTCACCTGGTGCTGGGCGCCATCGGCAAGGCGGTGAAGACCGGCCAGCCGACGCGACTGGAGCACCGCGCCCTGCACAAGGATGGCTCGACCGTCTGGGTCGAATGCACCTTCAAGGCCTTGAGGGACGAGCACGGCCACGTCGACGACGTCGTGGTGGTGATCCGCGACATGACCCAGCGCAAGGCCCTGGAGGCCGAGGTGCTGGAGGCCAAGGAGACGGCCGAGGCGGCGGCCAGGGTGAAGAGCGAGTTCCTGGCCAATATGAGCCATGAGCTGCGCACGCCGCTGACCAGCGTGATCGGCTTCTCGGGCCTGTTGCAGGGGTCGGAGGCCCTGCCCGACGAGGAGCGGACCTATGTCGAGCGGATCGCGACGGCGTCCGAAGCCCTGCTGGGGGTGATCAACGACATCCTCGACTATTCCAAGCTGGAAGCGAACGCGATCGAGATGGACCCCGAGCCCTTCCAGGTCGCGGCCCTGGTCGACGGGGCGGCGGCCATTGTCGAGGGCCAGTGCGTGGCCAAGGGGCTGAGCCTCAAGGTGGTGGTCGACGCCGCCATGCCCGAGGTCCTGACCGGGGACGCCGGGCGGCTGCGTCAGGTCATGCTGAACTTCCTGTCCAATGCGGTGAAGTTCACCGGCAAGGGCGGGGTGACGCTGCGGGTCGGCGGAGCGCCGGACGCCGAGGGGCGCTGGCGGCTGCGGGTGGCGGTGACGGACACCGGCATCGGCATTCCGGCCGAGAAGATCGAGGTCCTGTTCCAGCGTTTCTCGCAGGCTGACGCCTCGACCACGCGGCTCTATGGCGGGACCGGGCTGGGGCTGGCGATTTCACGACGCCTGATCGAGATCATGGGCGGCGAGATCGGGGTCGACAGCCAGCCGGGCGAGGGGGCGACTTTCTGGTTCGAGGCCCCCCTGGCCCAGGGCGGAGCGGTCGGGCGACTGGCCAGCGGCGACGACGACATGCCGGCGTCGGGCGGAATGGCGGGCGGACGCATCCTGATGGCCGACGACGCGCCGGGCAACCGGGAGCTGGTCAGCGCCATCCTGCGCGGGCTGGGGCTGGAGATTGACACGGTCTGCGACGGCGCCGAGGCGGTGCAGGCCATGCAGACCGGCGCCTATGACCTGGTGCTGATGGACGTGCACATGCCGGTCATGGACGGGCTGACGGCGACGCGGGAAATCCGGCGGATGCAGGCGGGGACGGGGCATCGCACGCCGATCCTGGCCCTGACGGCCAACGTCCAGGCGGACCAGGTGGCGCGTTGCCTGGACTCGGGCATGGACGGGCATCTGGCCAAGCCGATCCAGATCCCGGAGCTGGCCGGGGCCCTGGCCCACTGGCTGGCGGGCGGCGATCCGGCGGCCCTGGCGAGCTGAGGCGAGGTCTTTCCTCCCCAAGTCTGCGTCGCCCCCTCCACCGCTGCGCGGTCCCCCTCCCCATGGAATGGGGAGGATAGAAGCGCCATCCTCCAGCGGCTATCGCAGTTGCGACGCGCAAAGCCTGAAATTTACCGGGATTGGTTCGTTCTCGCGGCTGTTCGCCAGCCTGGGGACGCTGGTGCTCTATGGTTCAGGCATGGCGGGAAAAGCGGATGAGACGGGGTGGCTGGCGGCGGTCTTCGACCGGCTGAAGGTCCTGACCGACGAGGCGATCGCGGTGGTCGCGGCGGCCCCGCCGCCGACCGACGTGGCCGAGGCCGAGAAGCGGGCGCGGGCCGTCGGGGTCCTGGCGCGGACGGCCAAGGCGGTGGCGGCGCTGAAACCCGCCCGCAAGACCCCTGATGAGGATGAAATGAGCGAAGACGATCGTGATGTCAGCGACGCCGAACTGGCCGGGCTCCAGGCCGAATTCTTCGCCCGTGTCGATCATCTCGTCGCAGCCTTCGAGCGCAAGTCCCTTGCTGCTGGACTGGATCGAGAGCCTGCCGCGAGAGGAGAAGATCCGGGCGCTGCGGGCGGCGATCCGGGCGACGCCGAAGCTGAACGACGAACAGATCTGGCCGCGTGAGGTCGCCTGGCGCACCTGGGTCCTGCTGGGCGGGCGCGGGTCGGGCAAGACCTTCGCCGGAGGGTTCTGGCTGAACGAACTGGCGCGGGGCGAAAATCGGACCTTCGCCCTGGTCGGACCGGCCCTACATGACGTGCGCGAGGTCATGGTCGAGGGGCCGTCGGGGCTGAAGGCCCAGGCGCCGTTCGACAACCGGCCGCGCTGGGAGGCGGGGCGGCGCCGGTTGATCTGGCCCTCGGGGTCGGCGGCCTACGCCTTTTCGGCGGAGGACCCGGACAGTCTGCGCGGGCCGCAGTTCCATGCGGCCTGGGCCGACGAGTTCTGCGCCTGGAGGCATATCGAGACGACCCTGTCGAACCTGAGGTTCGGCTTGCGATTGGGGGATGACCCCAAGCTGGCGATCACCACGACGCCCCGGCCCATTCCGGCGCTGCGGCGGCTGCTGGCCGAGCCGGGGGTGGTGAAGGCGCGGCTGGCCACGCAGGCCAATGCCGACAACCTGGCGCCGGGGTTCCTGGCCCATCTGAAGACGCTCTACGCCGGGACCCGGTTGGAGGCGCAGGAGATGGAGGGTCTGGTGGTCGAGGCCGACGGCGCGCTGTTCCGGGCCGAGGACCTGGCGCGGGCGCGAGGCAACCGACCGGCGAAGTTCGAGCGGGTGGTGGTGGCGGTCGACCCGCCGGCCAGCGCCCACGGCGACGCCTGCGGCATCGTGGTCGCGGGGCGCAAGGACAAGGTCGGATACGTGCTGGCGGACCGCTCGGCGCGTGGCCTGTCGCCGGCCGGATGGGCGCGGCGCGTGGCCGAGACGGCGCGGGAGTTCGAGGCCGACCTGGTGCTGGCCGAAGCCAATCAGGGCGGAGAGATGGTGCGGACCCTGCTGGGGCAGGCGGATTGCCCGGCCCAGGTGAAGCTGGTCCACGCCAGCCGGTCGAAGAAGGCGCGGGCCGAGCCGGTGGCGGCCCTCTATGAGCAGGGTCGGGTGGTCCACTGTGGGGCCTTCCCGGCGCTGGAAGAAGAGATGATGGCCCTGGGGAGCGAGACGCCGGGGAGCAAGAGCCCGGATCGGGCGGATGCGCTGGTGTGGGGGCTGACCCACCTGCTGCTGGCCGGCAAGACGCAGCCGAGGTTGAGGGCGTTGTGATCTGATCCTTCTCCCCTTGCGGGAGAAGGTGGCCCGGCAGGGCTGGATGAGGGGTTTTGCGACGGCGACCGTCGGAAGAGGGCAAGCGGCAGCGCTACCCCTCATCCGTCAGGCTTCGCCTGCCACCTTCTCCCGCAAGGGGAGAAGGGTAAGAGATCATGGAGAACCACATGGATTGGCGACGACCGTTCGGTCGGCGGCGCGTTGCTGCGCCTGAGATCAAGGATAGCCGGGCGGGGCCGTTGATCGCCCTGACATCGGCCGGCCGCCCCCGGTGGACGCCGCGGGACTACGCCCATCTGGCCGAGGAGGGGTTCGCCAAGAACGCCGTGGCCTATCGCTGCGTGCGGATGATCGCGGAGGCGGCGGCCTCGACGCCCTTGATCGTCATGGTCGGGGGCGTGCGGACGACGGAGCATCCGCTGGCGCGGCTGCTGGCCAAACCCAATCCCGAGCAGTCGGGCGGGGAGTTGATGGAGGGGCTTTACGGCGCGCTGCAGACGGCGGGCAACGCCTATGTCGAGGCGTCGGGGGACGCCGATGGGGACGGGGCGCCCGACGAGTTGTGGGCGCTGCGGCCGGACCGGGTGAAGGTGGTTCCGGGGCGGGCGGGCTGGCCCGCGGCCTATGAGTATGCGGTCGGCGGGCAGGCGGTGCGGATCGCGCGGCACGCAGACGGCTGGTCGCCGGTCATGCATCTGAAGCTGTTTCACCCGACGGATGATCACTACGGGTTTTCACCGTTGGAGGCGGCGGCCTTCGCCATCGACGTGCACAACGCCTCGGGGGCCTGGAACAAGGCCTTGCTGGACAATGCGGCGCGGCCGAGCGGCGCGCTGGTCTATGGGGCGAAGGACGGCGAGCGGCTGACGGGGGAGCAGTTCGAGGCGCTGAAGGCCGAGCTGGGCGAGGCCCATGCGGGGGCGCGGAACGCCGGGCGGCCTCTGCTGCTGGAAGGCGGGCTGGACTGGAAGCCGATGAGCCTGACGCCGCACGACATGGATTGGCGGGGCGCGGGCCGAGGGCGGGCCGGTGCTGGGCGGCGGGGCCTATCTGGTCGGCGAGCGCGGGCCGGAGGTGTTTCGACCGGCGGGCGCGGGGAGCATCGAAGCGGTGGGCGGCGGGGCCGGGATGACGGTCAATGTCAGCGTGGACGGCGGGGCGCAGGGCCTGCTGCGGTCCGAGGCGCAGATCGCGCGGATGCTGGCGCGGGCGACGGCCCTGGGCGCGCGTAGGCTGTAGGGGCGTGTTTCCCTCGACGCATTCCAGTCTCCAGAGACCTAAGGGATGGGGTCTGCCTACACCCCCACCCAACCCTCCCCCCCTCGAGGGGGAGGGCTTACTGAAGTCATGAAAAAGGGGCGCTCCGAAGAGCGCCCCTTGAACCTACTCGCCCTTGGGATTGGGGCCGTATTTGTTGTCGCCGCGCTGGCTGTCGCCGATGCCGAGCCAGAGCCAGAAACCGAGGCTGACCAAAACGGCCAGGAACATGAGGCCGAAGGCGGCGCCGCCGGTGGCGAGCAGGGTTTCGGGGTCCATCGACTGCATGGCGTTGGGGTCGGTGATGACCGCCAGACCGAAGGCGGCGACCATCATGCCCATGGCGCCGTACCAGAAGACCCAGGGGATCACGACCAGCCAGCCGGGCTTACCCATGTCGTGGAAGCGCTTGAAGCCGATCGCCAGGTGAGGAACCAGGAGGATCAGGCCGAGGAAGAAGCTGACCGCGGGGAAGAAGCTGCAGACGATGCCCAGCACCAGAAGAATGGCCCAACTGATCCAGAAGTGCTGGCGGCGCAGACGGCCCTTGAACGAGAGCATGGCGCTCTTGATGTCGTAGCCGCCGCCGGTGTCGCGGGCGACGTACGAGGAAGCGGCGGCGGCGCCGAAGGCGGCGGCGGGATCGGCCGCCAGGACGGTGACCAGGGTCGCCTCGACGCCTTCAGCGGCGAAATCGACGCGTGCGCCGGGGCGGATGACGCCGCCGGCCTGAATCGCCGAACGGGCGAAGCCGTAGCGGATGCTGTCGTCGCCGCTGATCAGGCCGGTGCCTGACACATCGTCGTAGCTGAGAATTTCACCGCGCACTCGGAAGTCTCCTGAATCTGAACGGCCCCCGGCCGCTTTGACGCGAGCATGACCGAGCGCCGGTTTCCCGACAACCCGAAGCGTGACCTTGGGGCAGATTTTCTGCGAACAAATCGCAGCTTGTCTCGGAATGGCGCAGTTCAAGACACAAGCGAGGATGCATGGCCTTTCACGAGGTGCGCCTGCCGGCGCGGCTGGCGTTCGGATCGACCGGCGGGGTCGAGCGACGGACGGAGATCACCACCCTGGGCTCGGGGTTCGAGCGCCGCTCGATGCCCTGGGCCGAGGGGCGTCGGCGCTATCTGATCGGGGCGGGGCTGCGGTCGCTGGACGACGTGGCGGCGCTGACGGCTTTTTTCGAGGCGCGACGCGGGCGGCTGTACGGCTTCCGGTTTCGCGACTTCGCCGACTTCAAGAGCTGTGCGCCAGGCGCGGCGGTCGCGGCAGGACGCGGCGACGCTGACGCCGCGCGCGGCGGCGATGCAGCCAGCGACGGTGGGCGTGCTGACCGGGCCGCTGAGGCGCGGCGTCGTGGGGCGCTGGGACGAGGCCAATGCGATCACAGTGCGGATCGAAGGCGCGGCGCCTCAGAGCCTGTCTGGGGCTGCGGTGCTGGGCGGGGGCAATGCCCTGGCGGTCGAGACGGCGGCGGGCTGGGAGGTGGTGCAGTATCGGCGCGCGGACCTGATCGGAGGCGGGGTCTGGCGGCTGACCGGTCTGTTGCGGGGGCAGCAGGGGACAGAGGCGGAGGCGGCTGCCGGGGCGGCGGCCGGGGCTCTGGTCGTGATGCTGGATCGGGACCTGCCGCGCGTGGAGATGAGCGCGGGCGAGCGGGGCCTGCCGCGTCTGTGGCGGGCGGGACCGACGGGGGGGCCGCCGGGCGGGGCGGGCTTTGCGGAGGCGGGCTTCACCTGGGCAGGGCGCTCGGCGCGGCCCTGGCGACCGGCGCATCTGGGGGCCGTGGCCGAGGGCGGCGGATGGCGGCTGTCGTGGACGCCGCGCGTACGGGTGAACGGCGAGGGCTGGGAGACTGAACCGGTGGAGGTCGATCCGCGCCGGTTCCGCGTGCGGGTGCTGGACGGCGGCGTCGAGAAGCGGGTCTGGGAGGTCCAGGGGCTGGAGGCGATCTATGCGGCGACCCAAGTAGCGACGGACTGGCCCGGCGGGGTTGGCGAGGGCGCGCGGGTCGGCGTGGCTCAGTGGGGCGAGGGCTATGGCTGGGGGACGGAGGCGTTTGCGCCTTTGCTCTAAACCACGTCTGCCCCTTCCAGCGGGGGGGCGCATGGCTTAACTGACGCTCTGGTCTTTTCTGATGTCGGAGTGAAGCGAACGTGGCTGGCGATCCCTATAAGGAACTGGGCGTTGCCAGAGGCGCGAGCGCGGACGAGATCAAGAAGGCGTTTCGCAAACTCGCCAAGGAGCTGCACCCGGACAAGAATCCCGGCGACAAGGTCTCTGAGGAGCGGTTCAAGCGCATTACGGCGGCCTTTGACCTGCTGGGCGATGCTGAAAAGCGGGCCAAGTTTGATCGCGGCGAGATCGACGCCGATGGACGCGAACAGTTCCGGGCGCCGCCGGGCGGCGGCGGTCGGTCGGGCGGCTTTGGCGGGTTCGGCGGTTCGGGCGGACGCGGCGGCTTCGAGGACATCGACCTGGAAGAACTGTTCGGCGCCTTTGGCGGCGGCGGTCGCACGGCGGGTCGCGGCGGCTTCGGCGGCGGCAAGGGCCAGGACGTGCGGGCCACGCTGGACATCAGTCTGGAAGACGCCATCGCCGGGACGACGCGCCGCATCCAGTTCTCGGACGGGCGGATGCTGGACGTGGCCATCCCCAAGGGCGCGTCCGAAGGCCAGGTGATCCGGCTGAAGGGACAGGGCGCGCCGGGACGCGGCGGTCAGGCGGGGGATGCTCTGATCGAACTGAAGATCGCGCCGCACCCGGTGTTCAAGCGCGACGGCGCGGACCTGACCATGGACCTGGCGGTCTCGGTCCCCGATGCGGTGCTGGGCGGCAAGATTCAGGTGCCGACGCCCGAGGGCGCGGTGATGATGACCATTCCCAAGGGCTCAAACAGCGGCAAGATCCTGCGGCTCAAGGGGCGGGGCGCCTATGCCGGGGGCAAGCGTGGCGACCTGCTGGCCAAGCTGGCGGTGACCCTGCCGGAAACGCCCGACGACGAGCTGATCCGTTTCGCGACCGAGTGGCGCGACAAACGGCCCTATACGCCCGGACGCTGAGCCGACCCTTTCTACTTCTCCTCCCCAAGGACCGACGACGCCATGATCGCCCAAGCCGCGACTAAGCCTGACGCCAAGCCTGCTCGCCCGTGGTTTTCCGCCGGTCCGACGGCCAAGCGTCCGGGGTGGTCGCTGGAGGGGCTGCCGACCAACCTGCTGGGGCGCGGCATCCGCGCGCCGGAAGTGGTGGAGCGGTTCAGCTATGGCTTGCAGCTGACGCGCGAGGTGCTGAGCCCGCCCGAAGATTACGTGCTGCTCTATACGCCGGGGTCGGACACGGGCGCGGTCGAGGCGGCGCTGTGGGGGATGCTGGGCGAGCGGCCGGTCCAGGTCGTGGCCTATGAGAATTTTGGCCAGGTCTGGGCGACGGACGTGCGCGACCACCTGAAGCTGGAGCCCGAGGTGCTGACGGCGCCCTGGGGCGAGCTGCCGGACATGACCCAGGTCGATCCCAAGAAGGATGTGGTGTTTCCGTGGAACGGCACGACCTCGGGCGTGCGCGTGGACAACGTCGACTGGGTGTCCGACGACCGCGAGGGGCTGACCATCTGCGACGCGACCTCGGCGGCCTTTGCCATGGACCTGCCGTGGGACAAGCTGGATGTGACCACCTTCAGCTTCCAGAAGGCGCTGGGCGGCGAGGCGGGCATCGGCGTCATGGTGCTGTCGCCGCGCGCCGTGGCGCGGCTGGACAGTTATCGGCCTGAACGGTCGATCCCCAAGGTGCTGCGCCTGACCGACAAGAAGGGTTTTGACCGGACGCTGGCGGACGGGGTGGTGATCAACACCTTCTCGATCCTGACCATCGAGGACTGGATCGACGCCCTGGAGTGGGCCAGGGACGTGGGAGGGTTGAAGGAACTGATCCGCCGCACGGATCGGAACTATGCGGCCCTGGCGGAATGGGTGGAGCGGACCGACTGGATCGCCTTCCTGCCGGATCGGCCCGAAGTGCGCTCGACCACCTCGGTCTGCCTGAAATTCACCGATCCGCGCATCGCGGCGATGGACGAGGCGGGACAGAAGACGTTCGTCAAACGGTTCAAGGCCCTGCTGGAAGGCGAGGAGGCGGTGTTCGACATGGAGCCGCACCGCTATGCGCCGCCGGGCCTGCGTCTGTGGTGCGGCTGCACGGTCGAGACGGCGGATGTGGTTGCAGCGACGCCGTGGCTGGAATGGGCGTTTGCGACGGCGGTTGGCGAGCTGGGCGGATAAATCTGTTTCCTTGGGGGGACTCCTGACGATTCAGGGGCTATAGGCTCCCACCGCATTCTGGATTGCGGAGAAACGGTCTTGGCTAACGTCGCAGTGGTCGGCGCCCAATGGGGCGACGAGGGCAAGGGCAAGATTGTGGACTGGCTGTCCAATCGCGCCGACATGGTCGTCCGGTTCCAGGGCGGCCATAACGCCGGCCATACCCTGGTCGTCGACGGCAAGGTCTACAAGCTGGCGCTGCTGCCGTCGGGCGTGGTGCAGGGCAAGCCCTCGATCATCGGCAATGGCGTGGTCGTGGACCCCTGGCATCTGGTCGGCGAGATCGAGAAGATCCAGGCCCAGGGCGTGGCTATCACCCCCGACATCCTGACCATCGCCGACAACGCCTGCCTGATCCTGCCGATCCACCCGGCCCTGGACGTGGCGCGCGAGGCCGCCGCCAGCGCGCCGGGCGCCAAGATCGGCACGACCGGCCGTGGCATCGGCCCGGCCTATGAGGACAAGGTGGGCCGTCGCGCCATCCGCGTCTGCGACCTGGCCAACGAAGACGACCTGAAGATCAAGATCGACCGTCTGCGCTCACACCACGACCCGCTGCGCGCGGGCCTGGGGCTGGAGCCGATCGACCCGGCGGCCCTGCTGGCGCAACTGCTGGAGATCGCGCCGAAGATCCTGCCCTACGTCAAGCCGGCCTGGCGCGTGCTGGATCAGGCCCAGAAGGATGGTAAGCGCGTGCTGTTCGAGGGGGCGCAGGGCGCCTTCCTGGACGTGGATCACGGCACCTACCCCTATGTGACGTCGTCGAACACCGTGGCCGGTCAGGCGGCGGCGGGCTCGGGCATCGGGCCGCGCGGCGTCGGATACGTGCTGGGCATCGTCAAGGCCTATACGACCCGCGTCGGCGAAGGCCCCTTCGCCTGTGAACTGAACGACGAGGTCGGCGAGCATCTGGCGGTCGTGGGCCGCGAGGTCGGCGTCAACACGGGCCGGGCGCGTCGCTGCGGCTGGTTCGATGCGGTTCTGGTGCGCCAGTCGGTAGCCATCAACGGCATCGACGGCATCGCCCTGACGAAACTCGACGTGCTGGACGGTCTGAAGACGCTGAAGATCTGCGTCGGCTATCGCATCAACGGCGAGGTGCTGGACTACCTGCCGTCGAGCCTGAAGGATCAGGCCTCGGCCGAGCCGGTGTTCGAGGAGCTGGAAGGCTGGAACGAGAGCACCGCCGGGGTCCGCACCTTCAAGGACCTGAACGCCCATGCGCTGAAATATGTGCGTCGGATCGAGGAACTGATCGGGGCGCCGGTGGCCCTGCTGTCGACCAGCCCCGAGCGGGACGACACCATCCTGATGCGCGACCCCTTCCAGGGGTGAGCCTGAGGTCAGGGGGCTGTGTCCCGATAAGGGAAACGGCCCCTTAACCCCCTGAGTTTACGTTTTGGGCTCCAGATGGAGCCGAGCCGTGTTCGCCTTAGACGCCAAGACAATGCAGAGGATCGCTCCGGTCGTGCGCCGGGTGCTGATCGTCGATCCCAATCCTGCCGCCGCGCGGCTGCTGTCCGACCTGTTGAAGGGCTTTGGGTCGCGCGATGTCGCGGTCGAGGGCGATGAGGCGCGGGTGATTGATCTGGCGCGTGAGATGGAGCCGGGACTGATCCTGACCGAGCGGTCAGGGCCGCGCCTGGATGGCGAGGGGCTGGTGCGACGTATCCGCCGATCCAGCCTGTCGTGCCGTCGCGTGCCGATTATCATGGTGACCGCCGAAGCCACCGCCAGCACCATCAAGGGCGCGCGGGATTCCGGCGTGCACGAGTTTCTGAGAAAGCCTTTCACCAGCGGCGACCTGTTCCGCCGGGTCGAGAACCTGGCCACCAAGCCGCGCGACTGGGTTGAGGCGGTGGGCTACATCGGGCCGGACCGTCGGCGCTTCAACTCCGACGACTACGCGGGACCGGGCAAGCGCAAGGCGGACAAGCCGGCGTCGGCGGCGGAAGCCGTGGTGGCGGTCAAGGATCAGGCCATGCGGATTCTGGCCTCGGCCCTGGCCCAGTTCGACACTGATCCCATGCAGGCGGTGCGCGCCATCAAGCAGCAGGCCGAGACGCTGAAGGCCCTGGCCATCAAGACCGGCGACGCCTCGCTGGCCATTGCGGCGGCGGGGCTGGAAACCAGCCTGGCCGGAGGCGCGCCGACCAAGGCGATCCTGGCCGGTCCGATCGGCGCAGTCCTGGCGCTGGCGCCGCCCGAGAGCCTGTCTCGAGCGGGCTGAGGCTCATCCGTCTATTTACGCTACCGCCTTCGGCTGCTTGATCGCTTAGGCGTCGACCAGATTCCGCTCTTCGGCGGCGGCGCGCATGGCCTTTTGCAGCTTCTCGAAGGCGCGGACCTCGATTTGACGCACGCGCTCGCGCGACACGCCGTACTGGCCGGCGAGTTCTTCGAGCGTGACCGGGTCGTCCTTGAGGCGGCGTTCCGTGAGGATGTGCTTCTCGCGCTCGGTCAGCTCCTGCATGGCTTCTTCGAGCAGGCTCATGCGGATGGATTTTTCCTCGGAGTCGGCCAGGGCCGTTTCCTGAGACACCGCATCGTCGTCGGCCAGCCAGTCCTGCCACTCGCTTTCGCCGTCGGCGCGCAGGGGCGCGTTCAGCGAGGCGTCGCCGCCGAGACGGCGGTTCATGTTGGTGACCTCTTCCTCGGTCACGCCCAGCTTGGTGGCGATGGCGGCGAGGTGTTCGGGGTGCAGGTCGCCTTCTTCAAAGGCCGAAATCTGGCTCTTGGCCTTGCGCAGGTTGAAGAAGAGCTTCTTCTGCGCGGCGGTGGTGCCCATCTTCACGAGGGACCAGGAGCGCAGGATGTATTCCTGGATCGAGGCGCGGATCCACCACATGGCGTAGGTGGCCAGGCGGAAGCCCTTGTCGGGATCGAATTTCTTGACGGCCTGCATCAGGCCGACGTTGCCCTCTGAGATCACTTCGCCGATCGGCAGGCCGTAGCCGCGATACCCCATGGCGATCTTGGCCACGAGACGAAGGTGAGAGGTGACGAGGCGGTGGGCCGCTTCGGGATCCTGATGCTCGCTCCAACGCTTGGCGAGCATGAACTCCTCGTCCTTGGTGAGCATCGGAAACTTACGGATTTCCGTGAGATAGCGCGACAGTCCCTGTTCAGGCGACATTACCGCGAGCGTCGAGTTAGCCATGAGACGTGGTCCCTCCGACCAAAAGCAAGAGCAGGCGTCGCGGCCATGACCACATGCGTGCGCCATCGCCTCACCCCTCAACCGATCCAGATGGGTATGGGTTGCCGCCTTGTGTAGGGGCGGATCGTCACACGAAGGCGTGACTGTGGCTCCCAAGCCACCCGTTCCGGGTGAACTCCATATAGAACACTTACTGTTGCTGTTCAAGGGGCGCGACGTGGCAGGTTGACGCGCTTGCTAACGCCGGCGCGTCTTTTGTATGACACCGGTGGACAATTGCTTCTGGGGAGGGGTGAATGACGCACGACATGACGCGCAGGGGCGCGATCGTCAGCGCGGCGGCTCTGGGACTGGCAGGGGCGGCGAGGGCCGAGGCGCCGTCACGGCGGGTTGAGCGCTGGGGGCTGTTTGAAGTCGCGCTGCAGGGAGCGGCCTCGGCCAATCCCTTCGAGGTCGAGGTGGTCGGGGTTTTCACGGACGGCCGGACGACGATGCGCGCGCCGGGCTTCTACGACGGCGACGGGGTGTGGCGCATTCGGTTCTCGCCGCCTGAGACCGGCGCGTGGCGCTGGACCTCTGAAAGCCCGCTAGCGGCCCTGAATGGCAAGCAGGGGCGTTTCGAGGTCGTGGATCCTGGCCCTGGCAACCACGGTCCCGTCGGGGTGGTCGAGACCTATCACTTCGCCCATGCGGACGGCACGCCCTACCGCCAGATCGGCACCACAGCCTATGGCTGGACGCACCAGCCGGCGGCCAAGCGGGCGCAGACGCTGGAAACGCTGAAGGCCGCGCCGTTCAACAAGATGCGGATGCTGGTCTTCCCCAACGCCTCGGTGAAGACCAACGAGGCTCTGTTCCCCTTCGAGAAGACCGGGCCGGGCGACAAGGATTGGGATCTGACGCGGTTCAACCCGGCCTATTTCCAACGACTGGAGGCCTGTGTCGCCGCGCTGGGTGCGCTGGGGATCGAGGCAGACGTCATCCTGTTCCATCCCTATGACGGCCGGTATGGCTTCGACGAGATGCCGGCCGAGGCGGATGATCGCTATCTCCGCTATGTCGTGGCGCGGTTGGCGGCCTATCGGAACGTCTGGTGGTCGATGGCCAATGAGTTCGACATCCTGAAGACCAAGACGGATGCGGACTGGGACCGTCTGTTCCAGGTGGTGCAGGCCAGCGACCCCTATGGCCGGCTGAGGTCGATCCACAACTGGCGGCGGCTGTACGACAACGGCAAGCCCTGGGTGACTCATTCCAGCATCCAGAACGGGTCCGCCGTTCTGGATGACGCACGGGCCGAGACCTATCGCAGCGTCTGGCAGAAGGCCGTGATCTTTGACGAGGTCTGCTACGAGGGCTCTCTGAGCGAACGCTGGGGCAATCTGACCGGCCCGCAGATGGTGCGCGCCTTCTGGCATGGCCTGATCGCCGGCGCCTATGTCGGCCATTCGGAGTGCTTCCCCGTCGAGGGCGGCGAGTTCTGGCTGGGCGAGGGCGGCGAACTGCGTGGCGAGAGCGCGCCGAGGCTGGCCTTCCTCAAGTCGATCATGGAGGCGGGGCCGCGTCCGGGGATCGAGCCGATCGACAAGTGGTGGGAGCAGCACCTCGG
This sequence comes from Brevundimonas sp. CEF1, assembly GCF_051353055.1. NCBI lineage: Bacteria > Pseudomonadati > Pseudomonadota > Alphaproteobacteria > Caulobacterales > Caulobacteraceae > Brevundimonas > Brevundimonas sp. CEF1. Next base: position 2,519,484 of record NZ_CP195593.1, on the reverse strand, counting down.
CGGCGTGCCGGGTCATTACTACCTGCGTTATTTCGGCGATGACGCCCCGAGCGAATGGGCGGTGGACGTGCCGCGCGACGAGATCGCCGGCGGCGAGCGTTTCCGGGCCGACGTCATCGATACCTGGAACATGACGGTCGAAGCCGTGCCCGGCGTCTTCACCCTGGCGCAGAAGGACACGAAATACTTCTTCCACGATCCGGCGCGGCCGACGCTGACCCTGCCGGGACGGAAGTGGATGGCGGTGCGTCTGACGCGGGTGGCCTAGAGCTCGGCCAGAAACGCTTCCAGACGCTGCATGTCCTCGGGCAGGGCGGTTTCGAAGCGCAGGGCCTCGCCGGTCACCGGGTGGACGAAGCCGAGGACGGCGGCGTGCAGGGCCTGTCGGGTTAGACCGGCTTCGGCGACGGCGGCGCGGACCGGGGCGGCGGGGCTGCCCGAGCCATAGACGGGATCGCCGAGCAGGGGCGAGCCCTTGGAGGCCAGATGGACGCGGATCTGGTGGGTGCGGCCGGTGTGCAGGGTGCAGGCGACGCGGGCGGCCATGGGGGCGCCGGAGGCCTTGGCGGGCTGGCCGAAGGTCTTTTGCACCACATAGTCGGTGATGGCTTCGCGGCCGCCGCCCTTGAGCACGGCCATCTTCTTGCGGTCGTGGGGCGAGCGGCCGATCAGGGTCTGGATGCGTCCTTTCTCCGGCGTGGGCGAGCCGCGTGTCAGGGCGATGTAGGTGCGCTCGATGTCGTGGGTCGCGAACAGAGCGGACAGGCCCTGGTGGGCGCGGTCGGTCTTGGCGGCGACCATGACGCCCGAGGTGTCCTTGTCCAGGCGGTGGACGATGCCGGGGCGGGCCACGCCGCCTATGCCCGACAGCCCAGCGCCGCAGTGGGCCAGCAGGGCGTTGACCAGGGTGCCGGTCTCGCAGCCGGGCGCCGGGTGGGCGGCCATGCCCGGCGCCTTGTCGATGACGATCAGGTCGGCGTCCTCGTAAAGGACGGTCAGGGGAATGGCCTCGGGCAGGGGCGTGGCCGGGGCGACGGGCGGCAGGATGACGGCGTAGAGGCCCGGTTGCGCCTTGGCCGAGCCGCTGGTGATCGGCTGGCCGTCGCGGGTGACGGCGCCCTCGGCCAGCAGGGCTTGCAGCCGGGCGCGCGACAGGGTCGGGAAGGCGGCGGCCAGGGCCTTGTCCAGACGGACGCCGGGCGCGTCGATGCGCGCCTCGAGCATTTCCGCGTCGTCGTCTTCCGTCAGCAAAGGTTCATCGGCCATAGGGCGAGATAGCATGGCTTGCGGGGCGGGTCGTCATGTCGTCCACTGCAGCGGTCAAGCTGTTGGGAGAGGGACATGAGGATTGTGATCGCTGCTGCTGTCGCCGCGACGGGCGTGGCGCTTCTGGCCGGTTGCACCACCATGACCAAGGAACAGTGCCTGGCGGGCGCCTGGGGCGAGAAGGGCTATCAGGACGGGCTGTCGGGCTATCGGACCAGCCGTCTGCATGACCACGCCCAGGCCTGCGCCAAGTTCGGGGTGGAGGCCAATCCCGGCGCCTATCTGTCGGCGCGAGACGACGGGCTGCGGACCTATTGCACGTGGGAGAGTGGCTTCCGGCAGGGACGGCAGGGCAACAGCTACGGGGGCGTCTGTTCGCCGGCCGAGGAGCGCGACTTCCTGCCGGCCTATGAGGACGGGCGACGAATCTATGTGGTCGAGCAGGCGGTGTCCTCGGCGGAAAGCGCGCTGAACTCGGCCATCAGCCGCATCGACGACCGCGAGGACAAGCTGGAGGCCAAGCAGCGCGAACTGCGTCAGGAAGGCCTGACGGATGAGCAGCGCCAGCGCATCCGCGACCGCATTCGTGAAGTGCGCGACGAAATCCGCGACGCCCGCCGGGACGCCAGGCAGTCGGAAGACGATCTGCACCACGCCCGGATCGAGGCCCGGATGGTGATCGGCATGATCGGCGGGCGCTACGGGGTGTGGTGATTGGAGCTCTCCTCCCTGTCGCGAAGCGATGGGGAGGTGGATCGACGGCGATAGCCGACGAGACGGAGGGGGCGACTTAACGGCTGATGTTTGCGTCGCCCCCTCCACCGCTACGCGGTCCCCCTCCCCACGAGTGGGGAGGAGATCTCTGGGGCTTGATCAGCCGATGCGCGGGTCCAGGTCGCCGGCGGCGTAGAGCTTGGCCATCTGGGCGGTCGACAGGGGCTTGATCTTGGAGGCCTGGCCTTCGCAGCCGAACTGCTGATAGCGCTCGATGCACAGCTTCTTCATGGCTTCCTTGGCGGGCTTCAGATAGGCGCGCGGGTCGAACTCGCTGGGCTTCTCGGCCAGGACCTTGCGGATGGCGCCGGTGATGGCCATGCGATTGTCGGTGTCGATGTTGATCTTGCGCACGCCGTGCTTGATGCCGCGCTGGATTTCCTCGACCGGCACGCCCCAGGTCTGGGGCATCTGGCCGCCGTAGGCGTTGATGATGTCCTGCAGATCCTGCGGCACCGAGCTTGATCCGTGCATCACCAGGTGGGTGTTGGGCAGGCGACGGTGGATTTCCTCGATCACGTTCATGGCCAGGACGTCGCCGTCCGGCTGACGCGTGAACTTGTAGGCGCCGTGCGAGGTGCCCATGGCGATGGCCAGGGCGTCGACCTTGGTGGCCTTGACGAAGTCGACGGCCTGATCCGGGTCGGTCAGCAGTTGCGAGTGGTCCAGCTTGCCTTCGAAGCCGTGGCCGTCTTCGGCCTCGCCCATGCCGGTTTCCAGCGAACCCAGAACGCCCAGTTCACCCTCGACCGAGACGCCGCACGAGTGGGCCATTTCGGTGACGCGACGGGTGACGTCGACGTTGTATTCATACGAAGCGGGGGTCTTGGCGTCTTCTTCCAGCGAGCCGTCCATCATCACCGAGGTGAAGCCGTACTGGATGGCGGTGGCGCAGGTGGCCGGGCCGTTGCCGTGGTCCTGGTGCATGCAGACCGGGATGTGCGGATACAGTTCGGCCAGGCCGTCGATCAGCTTGGCCAGGATGATGTCGTTGGCGTAGCTGCGGGCGCCGCGCGAGGCCTGGATGATGACCGGGGCGTTGACCTCGTGGGCCGCCTCCATGATCGCCAGACCCTGCTCCATGTTGTTGATGTTGTAGGCGGGCAGGCCGTAATCGTTTTCCGCCGCGTGATCGAGCAACTGTCGCAGCGTGATGCGCGCCATGGGTAGTCTCCTGAGCCGGTATTATTTTGCTGAGGCTTTAGCCCGGCAGGGCGGGGAAGTCACGCCGTGTAACAGGACCAATCCGGCGTTCTGTGAAGTCTGTGGCAAAGAAAACGCCGCCTCCAGGGGAGGCGGCGTTGGCAATGCCGAGAAGAGGTCAGGTCAGGCGCGCAGGGCCTCGACGCCCGGCAGGACCTTGCCTTCCATCCATTCCAGGAAGGCGCCGCCCGCGGTGGAGACGAAGGTCATGTCGTCGGCCGTGCCCGCGTGGTTCAGGGCCGCGACGGTGTCGCCGCCGCCGGCCACGGCGACCAGCTTGCCGGCGTGGGCCAGTTCGGCGGCGTGCTTGGCGGCGGCCACGGTGGCCTTGTCGAAGGGCGGGACCTCGAACACGCCCAGCGGGCCGTTCCAGATCAGGGTCTTGGACAGGTCCATGGCGCGCGCCAGGCGGGCGACGGTTTCAGGACCGGCGTCCAGGATCAGGTCGTCGGCGGCGATGCGGTCCAGTGCGCGCACGCCCGATTCGATGCCCGGCTTCACGCCCTTGGCGACCACGACGTCGACCGGCAACAGCAGTTCGCAGCCCTTCTGACGGGCTTCCTCGATGATCTCGAGCGCGGTGTCGGCCAGGTCCTTCTCGCACAGCGAACCGCCGACATCGACGCCCTGCGCGTGCAGGAAGGTGTTGGCCATGCCGCCGCCGATGGCCAGATAGTCCAGCTTGGCGACCAGGTTCTTCAGCAGGTCCAGCTTGGTCGAGACCTTGGCGCCGCCGACGATGCCGATGACCGGCTTCTGCGGGCTGCCCAGGGCGGCGTCGAGGGCCTGAAGTTCGCGCTTCATGGCTTCACCGGCATAGGCGGGCAGCAGGCGGGCCAGACCCTCGGTCGAGGCGTGGGCGCGGTGCGCCGCCGAGAAGGCGTCGTTGACATAGAGGTCGCCCAGTTCCGCCAGCTGCGCGGCGAAGGCCGGGTCGTTCTTTTCCTCGCCCTTGTGGAAGCGGACGTTCTCCAGCAGCAGCACGCCGCCGGCGTCGAGGTCGGCCACGGCCGCCTTGGCCTCATCGCCCACGCAGTCGTCGGCGAAGCGCACCGGGCCGTGCAGCAGCAGTTCCAGCGGCTCGACCACGGGACGCAGGCTCATCGAGGCCACGCGCTCGCCCTTGGGCCGGTCGAAGTGGGCCAGCAGCACCACCTTGGCGCCGGCTTCGCGCAGGCGGTGGATGGTCGGCAGGGCGGCCTTCAGACGGGTGTCGTCGGTGACCTTGCCGCCCTCCATCGGCACGTTGAAGTCCACGCGGACCAGAGCGGTCTGGCCGGACAGGTCAGCGGCGTCGTCGAGGGTGCGGAAGGTCATGATGAAGTTCCAGGTCTTCCTTCTCCCAGTGGGAGAAGGTGGCCCGCAGGGCCGGATGAGGGTCGAACGTATAAGTCGGCGTAAGCCGTGGTCAGGGCGTGTTCAAGCGGGCGTGTGCACGAACAGCGGAGGCCAGGGCTTCAGGTTCGCTCAATACTTGGGCGTTGGTGAAGCGCAGGACAGTCCACCCCAAGGCTTCCAGATCGGTCTGTCTGAGGTGATCGCTTGTCACGACCTCGTCCCGATCATGGACCCCGCCGTCGATTTCGATCACCAGCCTCAAGCGGTCGCAGGCGAAATCCGCGACATATCGACTGATCGGATGCTGGCGACGGAACTTGTGGTCGTCGATCCGTCCGCTACGCAGCAAAGCCCAAACGCGCTGCTCGGCAAGGCCGGATTTTTGTCGAAGCGTGCGGGCGAAGGCGGTGCGTTCCACAGTCATGGCCGCCGACCCTCACCCTTTCGCGCAGCCAATCGCCTTCGGCTCTTGGGCGCTCAAGCCCTCTCCCAGTGGGAGAGGGCTCAGCATTGGTTCTTACAGGAACTTGGCCATCACCAGGGCGGTGTCGGCCATGCGGGTCGCGAAGCCCCACTCGTTGTCGTACCAGGTCAGGACGCGGGCCAGCTTGCCGTCGACGACCTGCGTCTGGGGCAGGGCTGCGGTCGACGAAGCGGCGATGTGGTTCAGGTCGATCGAGACCAGCGGGTCGGTCGTCGTGGCCAGAACGCCCTTCATGGCGCCGTCAGCGGCGGCTTGCAGGGCGGCGTTGATTTCCTCGACGGTCACGTCGCGGGCGGCGACGACCTTCAGGTCCACGACCGAGACGTTCGGGGTCGGGACGCGGATCGACGAGCCGTCCAGCTTGCCCTTCAGTTCAGGCAGGACCAGGCCCAGGGCCTTGGCGGCGCCGGTCGAGGTCGGGATCATCGACAGGGCGGCGGCGCGACCGCGGTACGGGTCCTTGTGCATCGTATCCAGCGTCGGCTGGTCGCCGGTGTAGGCGTGGATGGTGGTCATGTAGCCGCGCTCGATGCCGAACAGATCGTTCAGCACCTTGGCCACCGGGGCCAGGGCGTTGGTGGTGCACGAGCCGTTCGACACGACGATGTCGTCGGCGGTCAGGGTCTCATGGTTGACCTTGAAGACGATGGTCTTGTCGGCGTTGTCGGCGGGGGCCGAGACCAGGACGCGCTTGGCGCCGGCCTTCAGGTGGGCCGAGGCCTTGTCCTTGGAGGTGAAGATGCCGGTGCACTCGAAGGCGATGTCCACCTTCAGCTCGGCATGCGGCAGGTTGGCCGGGTCGCGCTCGGCGGTGACCTTGATCTTGCCGGTGCCGACGTCGATCCAGTCCTCGCCCGAGGTCACGGTGCCGGGGAACCGGCCGTGCACCGAGTCATAGCGCAGCAGGTGGGCGTTGGTCTCGACCGGACCCAGGTCGTTGATCGCCACGACCTCGATGTCCTTGCGGCCATGCTCGACGATCGAGCGAAGCACGAGGCGGCCGATGCGGCCGAAGCCGTTGATGGCGACGCGAACGGTCATGGGGGAGGTCTCCTGAACGAGGGCGGTTATGATTGGCGCCTTAGTGGGACGGAGCGCGCGCGGTTGCAACCCCGTCGCCGTAACAAGGTGTGATCGCCTGTAACGGAAAGCCGACCTAGGCGGAGCGTCGCAGCAGGCGGCTGACGCCCGTCTGACTGTCCAGAACCTCCAGCGCCGTGACGCGCCCCGCCTCGTCGCGGACGAAGCGGATGCGGCGATAGGGCTCGTCCGCGTCGAAGAAGAGGTCGGGCGACAGGGGGCGCAGCCGCCAGGCCGGACGGCGCTCGTTCTTCCACGTCAGGCCGTCATCGCCGGCCTGCACCACGGAGCCGCCATAGGCGCCCAGGTATGGGGCGGCGTCGAACGCGGCGGGCTTGGCGTCCAGGGCTTCGCGGACCCAGGCGGCCTCGGTCGCGGCGGCGGGCGTGGCGTTGGACTGGGCTGCGAGCGCGGCCTTCCAGGCGGTTTCCAGTGCGTCTTCGGCGGGCACGGCCACGTCGGGGCGGACGCCGACCTTTTCCCAGTTGGCGCCGGTCAGAGGGTTGGTCGGAGAGCCGGTGGAGATGAAGACGCGATAGCCCGAGGGGGTGAAGACGGGACCGCCCGGATTGGCCGCGCCGCCTGAGGTCTCGCCGACGACGACGGCGCGCTTGGCGGCCTGCAGGGTGTAGGCGAAGGCCTCGGCCGCCGAGCCGGTGCGGCCGCTGATCAGGACATAGACCGGCACATCCACGCGGGGGGCGGCGTAGGGCTGGGCGGGGGCCTCGCTGGCTTCGCCGTCGCGGGAATGGAAGCGGTTATAGACGTCGGCGTCCGGCCCGACGAAGGCGCTGACCAGATAGCCGACCATGGCGGGCGAACCGCCGCCGTTGTTGCGCAGGTCGAAGATGACGGCGTCGGCGCCCGACACCATCTGCAGGGCGGCGTCGGCCTGACGGCGCGCCAGGTCCTCGCCTCCCTCGAAATGGGAGAACATCCTCATGTCGATCAGGCCGACATTGCCGGGCAGGATCTGGACCGCGCGGAAGCCCTGGCCGCCCCGCGCGGCGACGACGGGGAAGGGCACGGGGGAGAGGCCAGATGAAGTCGCCGGCGTGGCGGCGGCGGGCGTCGAGGGGGCGGGACGGCCCACGCTGAAATGCTGGTCGTAGGGCTCGAGCCGCGCGGTCAGCGCCGTCTCCAGGTCGCGCGGATCGGTCAGGCCGTCGTAGCGGCCCTGGGCGGCCTCGGCTTCCAGCGCTGCAGCGATGGTCTCGGCCTTGGCGGGGTCGAAATAGGCGTCGCGGATGGCGGCGGCGATCTGGCCGACGACGACGCGAGGCGCGGCGGGGGTCTCGGCCTGTCGCGCTAGTGCGGGCGAGGCGGCGAGGAGCAGGGCGGCGATGAAGACGGGCGCTTTCATGCCCGTCAGCTTATGCCGCCGCCCCGTCTTGGCGAGTGAACTCGCGGTAAGGTCGCCTCAGCAGCAGCGGAAGGCGCCGCCGGCGCCGAAGCGTCGCGCCTCATGCAGGCGGAAGAAGGCTGTGCGGTCCAGCGGCGGCTGCTCGGGGTGGGTCGCCTCGGCGTGGGCGACATAGGCCTCATAGTCGGGCTGGCCGACCATGAGGCTGGCGGTGCGGCGGGCGTCCTTACCCCACCGCACCAGGGTGTCGCGGCAGACGCAGAGCAGGTCTGCGCCGCCAGCCGGTTCTGGGGATGCGGGCGAGGGCCTAGGCACGGGCCGCGTCCATGGCTTCGTCCTCCAGAGTCAGCTCGTGGGCGGCGGGTTGCTCGACCACGGTGGGCTGGCTGTTCTGACGGGCCTTGAGGCAGGCGCGCACGCCATAGACCACCATGGTCAGGACCACGAACAGGAAGCCCGCCGTCAGGGCCGAGTTGACGTAGTCGTTGATGATGATCCGGTGCATGTCGCCCGCCGTCTTGGCCGGGGCCAGGATGTCGCCGGCGGCCAGGGCGTCCTGATACTTCCGGGCGTGGGCCAGGAAGCCGATCTTGACGTCGGGGTGCAGCAGCTTCTGGAAGCCCGCCGTCAGGGTGCAGATCAGCAGCCAGACCGCCGGAACCGCCGTGGCCCAGGCGAAACGCTCGCGCTTCATCTTGAACAGGACGACCGTGCCCAGGATCAGGGCGACGGCGGCCAGCATCTGGTTGGCGATTCCGAACAGCGGCCACAGGCTGTTGATGCCGCCCAGAGGATCGACCACGCCGGTATAGAGGAAATAGCCCCACAGGCTGACCGTCAGAGCCGTGGCCACGACGTTGGCGGTCCAGGACTTGGTCTCACGCATCTTGGGCACGGCCACGCCCAGCAGGTCCTGGATCATGAAGCGGCAGACGCGGGTGCCGGCGTCGACCGTGGTCAGGATGAACAGGGCCTCGAACAGGATGGCGAAGTGGTACCAGAAGGCCATCATGGCCTTGCCGCCGATGATGCCCGACAGGATGTGGGCCATGCCGACGGCCAGGGTCGGGGCGCCGCCCGCGCGCGACAGGATGGAGTGCTCGCCCACGTCGCGGGCCAGTTGCTCCAGCTCGCCAGGGGTGATGTGGAAACCCCACTGGGCCACGGCGGCGGCGGCGGACGCCGCATTGTCACCGATGATGCTGACCGGGCTGTTCATGGCGAAATAGACGGCCGGGTCCAGCACGGTGGCGGCGATCAGGGCCATGATGGCCACGAAGCTTTCGCACAGCATGGCGCCATAGCCGATCAGCGGGATCTGGTTCTCATTCTCCAGCAGCTTGGGCGTGGTGCCCGACGAGATCAGGGCGTGGAAGCCCGAGACGGCGCCGCAAGCGATGGTGATGAAGAGGAAGGGGAAGAGAGCGCCGGAGAAGACCGGGCCGGTGCCGTCGATGAAGGGGGTGATAGCGGGCATCTGGACGTGCGGGCGCACGATCAGGATGCCGACGGCCAGGGCCAGGATGGCGCCGATCTTGAGGAAGGTGGACAGGTAGTCGCGCGGCGCCAGCAGCAGCCAGACCGGAATGACCGAGGCGACGAAGCCATAGGCCATCATGGCCAGGGCGAGCGTCGTGCCCGACAGGGTGAAGGCCGGACCCCAGAAGGGGTCAGCCGCGATATGTCCGCCGCCGATGATGGCCAGGATCAGCAGGACCACGCCGATGACCGAGACCTCGCCCACGCGGCCGGGCCGCAGATAGCGGGTGTAGAGGCCCATGAAGACGGCGATGGGGATGGTGGCGGCCACCGTGAAGGTGCCCCACGGGCTTTCAGCCAGGGCTTTGACCACGACCAGGGCCAGAACCGCCAGAATGATGACCATGATCATCAGCACGCCGACCTGGGCGATGATGCCGGGGATGGGGCCCATTTCGGTGCGGACCATGTCGCCCAGCGAGCGACCGTCGCGCCGCGTGGACATGAACAGGACCATCATGTCCTGCACCGCGCCGGCCAGAACCGCGCCGACCAGAATCCACAGCACGCCGGGCAGATAGCCCATCTGCGCCGCCAGCACCGGCCCGACCAGAGGCCCTGCGCCCGCGATGGCCGCGAAATGGTGGCCGAACAGGACGTTGCGGGGCGTCGGCACATAGTCCAGCCCGTCGTTATGACGAACCGCCGGCGTGGGCCGTTTCGCGTTCAGCCCCATGACCTTTCCGGCCAGGTAGCGGGCGTAGAAGCGGTAGGCGATGGCGTAGACGCAGAGCGCCGCCACCACGATCCAGACGGCGCTGATGCTCTCGCCCTGATGCAGGGCGATGACGGCGAGGGCGATGGCCCCCAATATGGCTATGGCGCCAAAAATTAGCGCGGTCTTGAGCTTGCCCATGGCGAAACGGTCCTCCGGGCCGACTACGTGCGACCTTTCGGCATTTCTGAACCCGTTAGGGCCTCGGCGCCAACCGACTAAAGTCGAAGGTCGGCGCCTTTATTTTACAGTCAGGGCAAGCTTTGCGGCGGGTTTTGAGGCTCCGACGCGGTCTGTCACCCACTCGCCGTCATCCTCGGGCTTGACCCGAGGATCGGATTATCCGCCTGCGCGACATTGGCGAGGCAGAGCGCGCCGCTTCGCTCGATCCTCGGGTCAAGCCCGAGGATGACGGAGCAGGGGTGGGTCAGGGCTTGACCACCCGCACCTTGCCCGCAGCCTCGGCCGCGCGCTCGCGCGCCTGATCCGTGTCGGCGCCGCGCGCCAGAGCCACGCCCATGCGGCGACGCTCAAAGGCTTCCGGCTTGCCGAACAGGCGCAGGTCGGCGGTCGGCACCGACAGGGCCTCGGCCACGCCCTCATAGACCACGCCCTCGGCCTCCAGACCGCCGTAGATGACGGCGCTGGCGCCCGGCTCGCGCAGGGTGACGTCCACCGGCAGGCCGAGGATGGCGCGGGCGTGCAGGGCGAACTCGCTCATGGTCTGGGTGGCCAGCGTCACCAGTCCGGTGTCGTGCGGGCGCGGCGAGACCTCCGAGAACCAGACCTTGTCGCCCGTCACGAACAGTTCGACGCCGAAGACCCCGAGACCGCCCAGCGCATCCGTGACCTTGCCCGCGATATCCTGAGCGGCCTTCAGCGCAGCCTCGCTCATGATCTGCGGCTGCCAGCTCTCGACATAGTCGCCCTTCTGCTGGCGATGGCCGATGGGGGCGCAGAAGTCCGTGCGGACGGCGCCGTCGCGCAAAGACCGCACGGTCAGCAGGGTGATCTCATAGTCGAAGTCGATCTTGCCCTCTACGATGACCCGGCCGCCCGCGACCCGGCCCGAGGCCTCGGCGTAGGCCCAGGCATCGGCGACCTGATCGGCGCTTTCGACATAGGACTGGCCCTTGCCCGAGGACGACATGACCGGCTTGACGAAGCAGGGGAAGCCGACGGCCTCGGCGCCCGCCGCCAGTTCCTCGGTGCTGCCCGCAAAGGTGTAGGGGCTGGTCGGCAGACCCAGCTCCTCGGCGGCCAGACGGCGGATGCCCTCGCGGTTCATGGTCAGCTGGGTGGCGCGGGCGGTGGGGATGACGCGAGCCATACCCGCCGCCTCAATCGCCGCCAGGGCGTCGGTGGCGATGGCCTCGATTTCCGGCACGATGATGTGCGGGGCCTCGGCCATGATGATCCCGTTCAGCACCTGAGGATCGGTCATGGGGATGACGTGGCTGCGGTGCGCCACCTGCATGGCCGGAGCGTTGGCGTAGCGGTCCACCGCGATCACCTCGGCGCCCAGACGCTGCAGCTCGATGGCCACCTCCTTGCCCAGCTCGCCCGAGCCGAGCAGCATGACGCGGGTGGCGTGGTCGGTAAGCGGCGTGCCGATCTTCATGGCTCAGGCTCCGGTAGCGGGTTCGATCAGGTCCCAGGCGTTGCCGTAGAGGTCTTCGAAGACCACCACCTTGCCATAGGCCTCGTGACGGGGCGTTTCGCGGAAGACGACGCCGGCTTTGAGCCAGGCGGCGTGATCGCGCATCAGGTCGTCGGTGTAGAGGAAGAGCCAGACGCGGCCGCCAGCCTGATCGCCGATCTGGGCCACCTGCTTGGGCGTCGCGGCGCGGGCCAGCAGAAGCGAGGTCTGGCCGCCTTTGGGGGTGACGCGGACCCAGCGCTTGGCGCCGCCCATGTCGGTGTCTTCGCTGAGGTCGAAGCCCAGCTTGCCGACGTAGAAGGCGATGGCCTCGTCATAGTCGCGGACCAGCAGGCTGACGGCGCCGAGATGGCTCATGATGCAGGAACCGCATAGAGGCGGCGGAAGGCGTCGAGCGCGGCGCCGTGATAGATGCTGGCGTGGCTCTCGGTCGGGCGCGGGGTGAAGTCCCATTTGACGCCGGGCAGGGCGTGATCGCGCAGATTGGCGATCAGAACATCCATCGGCGCCTGCATCTCCTCGCCCTCGTCGCCGAGCGTCAGGATCAGGGTGCGCGGGTCGTTGGAATGGTCACGCAGATGCGCCCCCGACTGCCGCGCCAGCCGCCCACCGTCCCACCACAGGCTGGGGCTGACGGCGACATAGGCGTCGAACATCTGCGGTTCCTTCAGAAAGGTCTCGACCACGAAAAGCCCCGCCAGGGACTCGCCCATCAGGGCCGTCTCGCCGTTGGTGCGCAAGCGCCCCTCGATGAAGGGCATGACCTCGTCTGACACGAAGCGACGGAAACGCTCGGACTGCCCTTGCGTCGGGTAGCGGGCGATCAGTTCGGCGTTTTCGGTCGGCAGGGCCAGCTCGTTGCGGCGGTCAACCGAGGCGATGCCCACGACGATGACGTCGCGCGTCGTGCCGACGATGGTCCCCAGCTGTTCGATGCCCGAGATGTGGTGGAAGTCCTGATCCTGACCGCCGTCCAGTAGATAGAGGACGGGATAGGTCTGGCCGCTGTTCTCATAGCCGGGCGGCAGCCAAACGTTGATCTCGCGCGTCTGGCCCATGACGCTTGAGGGCAGGGCATAGGACTGGCCGATGACGACGGGCGTCTCGACCGCCACGGGGACGGTTGTCTGTGCCGGGGCGGTCTCGGCGAGGGCGGTTGCGCCGCCCGCCATCGACAAGCCGAAGCTCAATACGAGGGCGAGGCGGCGCATCAGGCTTACAGCCGGGCCTTGGCGGCTTCGACCACGGCCTCGGCGGTGATGCCGAACTCGCGGTAGAGGACTTCGGCCGGGGCCGAGGCGCCGAAGCCGGTCATGCCGACAAAGCCGCCGTCTTCGCCGATGAAGCGTTCCCAGCCCTGCTTGATGGCGGCTTCCACGGCGACGCGGACGGTGCCGCGGCCGATGACGGCGTCCTGATAGGCCTTGGGCTGCTGCTCGAACAGTTCGAAGCAGGGGACCGAGACGACGCGGGTCGGCACGCCTTCGGCCTCCAGCGTTTCAGCAGCCTTCAGCGCCAGGGCGACCTCGGTGCCTGTGCCGAACAGGGTGACTTTCGCCACGCCGTTGGCGGCCTTCAGCTCATAGGCGCCCTTGCGCGACAGGTTCTCGCCGGCGTCGGTCAGACGGACCGCCGGGGTCTTCTGACGCGACAGGCACATGCCCGACGGCGTCTTCTTGTGCTGCAGGGCGACCTGCCAGCACTCCAGCGCCTCGACGGTGTCGGCGGGGCGGAAGACCATCAGGTTGGGGATGGCGCGCAGGGCCGCCAGGTGCTCGACCGGCTGGTGGGTCGGGCCGTCTTCGCCCAGACCGATCGAGTCGTGGGTCAGGACGTGGATCGCGCGCACGCCCATCAGGGCGCCCAGGCGGATGGCCGGACGGCTGTAGTCCGCGAACGCCATGAAGGTGCCGCCGTAGGGGATGACGCCGCCGTGCAGGGCCAGGCCGTTCATCGCCGCGGCCATGCCGAACTCGCGGATGCCGTAGTTCAGGTAGCGACCGGCGTAGTCGGGGGCGTCGAGGATCTGGGTGTCCTTGACGAAGGTGTTGTTCGAGCCGGTCAGGTCGGCCGAGCCGCCGATCAGTTCGGGGATGGCGTTGAACACGGTCTCCAGGGCCTCGCCCGACGACTGGCGGGTGGCCAGGGCGGGCTGGGTCGAGACCAGTTCCTTCAGCTTGGCTTCAAGTGTCTCAAAGGCGCCGGTCGGCAGGTCGCCGGCCATGGCGCGGGTGAAGTCGTCGCGCTGGTCGTGGTTCAGCAGGCGGGCTTCCCAGCCCTTGCGGGTCTTGGCGCCCTGCTTGCCGACCTTGGCCCAGGCCTTCTGGACGCCTTCCGGCATTTCGAACGGGGCGAAAGGCCAGTGCAGGGCCTGACGGGTGGCGGCGATTTCGGTGGCGCCCAGGGCGGCGCCGTGGGTCTTGTGGCTGCCTTCCATGGTGGCGGCGCCCTTGCCGATCTTGGTCTTGCAGGCGATCAGCGTCGGCTTGTCCTGCTTGGTGGCCCAGGCCAGGGCCTTCTGGATCTGCTTGTAGTCGTGGCCGTCGATGGCCTTGACCGCCCAGCCCGAGGCCTTGAAGCGGGCCAGCTGGTCGGTGGCGTCCGACAGCGACACCTTGCCGTCGATGGTGATCTCATTGTCGTCCCACAGGACGCACAGCTTGTTCAGCTTCAGGCGACCGGCCAGGGCGATGGCCTCCTGCGAGACGCCTTCCATCAGGCAGCCGTCGCCGGCGACGACCCAGGTGCGGTGGTCCACCAGATCCTTGCCGAAGCGGGCGGCCAGATGGCGTTCCGCCAGGGCGAAGCCGACCGAGGTGGCCAGGCCCTGACCTAGGGGGCCGGTGGTCGTCTCGATCCCGGCCAGGTGACCGTATTCCGGGTGACCGGCGGTCTTGGAGCCCCACTGGCGGAAGTTTTCCAGCTGTTCCTTGGTGGCTTCCTTGTAGCCGGTCAGGTGCAGCAGGGCGTAGATCAGCATCGAGCCGTGGCCCGCCGACAGGATGAAGCGGTCGCGGTCGGCCCAGTCGGGGCGGCTGGCGTCGAACTTCAGGAATTTCGAGTAGAGGACGGTGGCGACGTCGGCCATGCCCATCGGCATGCCGGGGTGGCCGCTCTTGGCCTTTTCAACGCCGTCCATGGCGAGGACGCGGATGGCGTCGGCCATCTGCTTGGGCGAAGGCTTGGCGAATGCGGCTTGGGCGTCGGTCACGGCGAGACCTTTCCTCAGGAACAGGATAAAGCGGGGGCGCGCCGCCTTTACCCCGACGCGCGCACAGGTTCTATACGGAATCTGGACGAAAGGACCCCAATGGACGCCGTTACGGCCGCAAAGACACGCATCGACAAGGCCCTGGCCCTGCTGGAACGCAGGGTGCTGGAGCTGAAGGCGCGTCCGGCCACCGCCCCCGCCATCACCGACGACGACCTGTTCGCGCCGCGCCCGTCGAACGCCGCCGACCTGGTGCGGATCACCGAGCTGGAGGCCGCCGGCCGCGACGCCGCCGAGGCCCTGGGCCGCGCGGCCGAGGCCGTGCGCGAGGTTCTGGCCGAGCAGGAGGCGCGCTGATGGCGACCGTCACGGTAGAGGTCAACGGCCGCTCCTATGCGGTGGGTTGCGCCGACGGCCAGGAAGAGCGCGTCGGCATCCTGGCGCGTCAGTTCGACAGCCATGTGCGCCAGATCGCCGGCGACGTCGGCCATGTCGGCGACCTGCGCCTGTTCCTCATGGCCTCGCTGATGCTGGCCGATGAACTGCACGAGGCGCGCCAGCGGCTGGAAAGCGGGCAGGGGCCGGCGGTCGACGACGGCCCGAAGAAGGCCCCGCCGCCACCGCCTGGCGACGGTGTAGCAGAGGCCCTGAACGCCGTCGCCGCCCGCATCGAGAAGATCTGTCAGACGATCTGATCGCCGCTTAGCGTCATCCCGGCCGCAGCGTAGCGAAGAGCCGGGACCGCCCAGGGCGTCGCGTTTTTCAGCGGTCCCGGATAAGCGCTGCGCGCTTTCCGGGATGACGCGCGGCGGTTCGCCATTGTTGAATCCCACCGGACCGCCTATCTTGCTCAACGGCGGGTCCTGCTGCGGCTCACGTCGAAGACAACATATCCTTCTGACCTTAATTCACTCTACGGGATCTGTCCCTGTCCGGGCTCGAGGGCCTGGGCATATGGAGCCCACCTGGCTACCCAGGTCGAGAGGATTAAAACGCTCTTCACGGCTCTCGCGGCGCCGCCACCCTCATCCTTTTTGCGCTATCGCGCGGCCCGCGGGGCCTCGCTGCTTGAGCGTGCGCTATCGCTCTCCTGCCCACTCCCCTTTGCCGTCATCCTCGGGCTTGACCCGAGGATCGGGTTGGGCGACCGCTCGACCTATCCGGCCTACAGCGCGCCGGTGGGCTCGATCCTCGGGTCAAGCCCGAGGATGACGGCGGAAGGTGATGCGTGATGACCTCAAAACACGAACTCCGCGCCTCCATGCGCGCCCTGCGCAAGCGGCTGGCCGAGGTCGACAACGAGGCGGCCGAGCGCGCGGCGGGTCACGCCGAGGCCCTGCCGTCGGGCCCGACCGTGGCCCTCTATCGCGCCATGGGGTCGGAGTTGGACACCGACGCCCTGGCTGTCGCCCTGCATCAGGCGGGCCGTCGCCTGTGTCTGCCGGTGGTGATCGAGCGCGACGCCGCCATGATCTTTCGCGCCTGGGCGCCGGGCGAGCCGCTGGAGCTGGACGCCGCCGGCTGCCCCGCGCCCCTGCCGCTGGCCGAGACGGTGACGCCCGACCTGATCCTGACGCCCCTGCTGGCCTTCGACGCTCGCGGCGGGCGGCTGGGGCAGGGCGGGGGCTATTACGACCGGACTTTCGCGGTCCTGCCGAACGCGGTGCGCGTCGGCTTTGCCTATGCCGGTCAGGCGGTCGAGCGCCTGGCGCTGGAAGCCCACGACATGCGCCTGCATGGCGTTTTGACCGAGAAGGGCTATAGAGCCGTCCAATGAGATTGGCATTTTTCGGTGACGTGGTCGGCAAGTCCGGGCGCGATGGACTTTCGGACCACCTTCCGGGGCTGAGGCGCGACCTCAAGCTCGACTTCGTGGTGGTCAACGCCGAGAACGCCGCAGGCGGTTTCGGCATCACCGAGAACACAGCGCGCGAGATCTTCGCCGCCGGGGCCGACGTCCTGACCCTGGGCAATCACAGCTGGGACCAGCGCGAGGCCCTGACCTATATCGTGCGCGAGCCGCGCCTGATCCGTCCTGCCAACTATCCGCGCCTGATGGATGCGCCGGGTCGCGGCGCTGATGTCTTCGTCACCGCCGACGGCCGCCGGGTGCTGGTCATCAACGTCCTGGGCCGTGTCCACATGGACCCGATGGACGACCCCTTCAGCGCCGTAGAGCGCGAGCTGGAGGCCGCGCCCCTGGGCGTCGTCGCCGACGCCGTCATCGTCGACATGCACGCCGAGGCGACCAGCGAGAAGATGGGCATGGGCCACTTCTGCGACGGCCGCGCCAGCCTGGTGGTCGGCACCCACACCCACGTCCCGACCGCCGACGCCCAGATCCTGCCCCACGGCACGGCCTATCAGACCGACGCTGGCGGCTGCTGCGACTATGACTCGGTCATCGGCAACGACAAGGAAGAGCCGCTGCGCCGCTTCACCACCCGGCTTTCCGGCGGGCGCTACACCCCCGCCAGCGGCCCGGCCACCATCTGCGGCGTCTTCGTCGAGACCGACGACCGCACCGGCCTGGCGGTTCGCGTCGAAGCCATCCGCGTCGGCGGGCGGCTGAGTCAGGCGATCCCGCAGGTCTGATCCCTCGGGCTTGACAGTAAAGATTACGTTTGTAATCTAACAAGGCTACGCACGTAGTCTTGGGAGGAAGTCATGTCTGCACGTTCCGTATCCGCCTCGCTGGGTTTCACCCTGCTGGCGTTCCCTGCACTCGCCCAGGCTGAGCCCCTGACGCCAGGAGGCATCTTCGCCGACGCGGCGCCGTCGATGAAGCTGATCATGATCCTGCTGCTGGTCGCGGCTGTGGCGGCGGTCGCGGTGACGGCGCGCAAGCTGATGTCAGGACGTCACCTGTCAGGCGGTTCAGCCTTCCTGTCTGCGCTGCGGCTGGGCGGACCATTGATCGGCCTGCTAGGCGGGGCCTTCAACGGGCTGATGATCCTGATTGGCCTGTCTCAAGGGCCGCAGCCGTTTCATGTCGTGGCGCCCGGTCTGGCCGAGGCCGCCTTCCTGGTCTTTCTGGGCCTGTTCTGCGGCGTCGTGGCGGTCATCTGTCATTGGGCGGTCGAGGCGCGCATTGATCGCGCGGTCCTGCAATCCTGAAGCCGCCCGCCACGCCCGGATCGCGCGTGCCGGTGACCGAGGCGGAAGCCGAGGTTCTGGCCGCGCTGTGGCGCAAGGGGCCGCTGTCCTTTGCCTCCCTGATCGATGAGGTGAAGTCGGTCCAGCCCTGGGCCGACGCCACCATCAAGACCCTGTTGAACCGCCTCATGCACAAGGGCGCCGTCAAGTCGGTCAAGGAGGATGGACGACAGCGGTATCACCCCCTGATCAACCGTTCGACCTATATCGGGGGCGAGGTCGACGCCCTGGTTCAACGCCTGTTCAAAGGCGATCGCGCTGCATTGGCGGCCTTTCTGGCGACCGACGACTAGCCGCCTCGACCCGATCCCGCCGCGCCCGCAGCCGCAGCCGCATTGTCCGGCTGCTGCGCAGGGTCACCTGATGCACGGGGCGGGGCTCGACCGGGGAGATGGCCTCGACCTCGGCGGCTTTCAGGATTTCGGCCAGGGCGATCACGGCCTCCTGCATGGCGAAGGCGGCGCCGATGCAGATGCGGGGGCCGCCGCTGAAGGGCAGCCAGGCGTAGCGGTCGATCGACTTGCGGTTCTCGGGCAGGAAGCGTTCGGGGCGAAAGGCGTCGGGTTCGTCCCACAGCTTCTCGTGGCGGTGGATGACCCAGGGCACGATCAGCACGGTCTGGCCCGCCTTGACCTCATGCCCGCCGATGACGTCGTCGGCCACGGCCTGACGGATCATGGTCGGGGCGGGCGGGAAGAGGCGCATGGCCTCCTCGATCACCGCCCGGTGCCAGTGCAGGTCGCGCAGGGCGCCGGCGCTGCGATCCCAGCTGTCGGCTTCGGCCTTGAGAATGCCGGCCACGCGCGGATCGCGACTGATCAGGTGCAGGGTCCAGCCCAGGGTTCGCGCCGTGGTCTCATGCCCCGCCAGGATGAAGGTCAGGATATTCGACGCCACCTCATGGTCCGACAGGCCCGAGCCGTCGCCGTCCTCGTCTCGGGCGCTGAGCAGGGCGGTCAGCAGGTCGTCGGGCGCGTCGCCCTGCGCCAATCGGGCCCGACGCCGGGCCACCAGGGCGTCGACCCTGTCCTTGAAGAAGCGTGCGTCGCCGCCCGACGCCACCCGGCCCAGGCGCGGTATCCAGTCGGGCGCCTTCAGCGCGTCCAGCGGACTGATCCGCGCCCCGACCGCCAGGAAGTGGTTCAGCGCCTTCTCGAAGCCCGCCGCATCCCCGTCCAGATCGTCGGAAAACAGCGTGGCCGACAGGATGTCAAAAGTCAGGCCGCTCATCTCGCTGTCGATGTTCAGCACCCGCGCGCCGTATTCCAGTCCCCAGCCCTCGACCCGGCGGCGGCAGACCCGGTCCATCGCTTCGACCGTGCGCGTCGTGTGGGCCGGCGTGAACAGGGGGGCCATGATGCGCCGCGCCCGTCGCCATTGGTAGCCCTCGGTCAGCAACAGGCCGTCGGCCAGCAGGGGACCCAACACCCGTCTTTGCAGGTCGCCCTTCTCATAGTTGGCGGCCTTGTCGGTCAGGACATGGCGCACGCCGGCCGGATCGCTGACCACCAGGGTCGGCCCCAGCGGCGAGGCGCCGTCGATGTAGAGCTCCCGGAAATCGGCTTCGGACCAGATTTGCAGAGGATCGCGCCAGCTCTGCCACAGGAACTGCGGCAGGCTCATCCTCCGGGTGCGGCGTGGCGGCGTCCACGGGCGGAAGGTCGAGGCGGCGGCGTCGGTCATGAAGCGCTCCTTCTCAGGCGGGCTTCATATTTATTGACGATAATGTCAAAAGAAAGGGGCTATCCGCGCGAACCTCGCCTGGCCCGCTTGGACTGGACCAGGGTCGAACGCAGGGCGGACAGTTGCGCCGCGCGACGCTGAGGCGTGTGCGCCTCCATCACATAGGCCTGGGCCGAGCGTGCCATGGTTTCGCGTCGGCCGGGATCGTCGATCAGGGTTTCAAGGGCGTGGGTCAGACCCTGGGCCGTCAGATCATCGACATAGAGGGCGTGCGGGCCGCTGGCCTCACGCAGTCCGCCGCGTCCCGACGAGATCAGGGCCGCGCCCGCCGCATGGGCCTCCAGCGCAGTCAGGCCCAGAGGCTCGGCCCAGACCGAGGGCGTCAGGGCGACGGCCGCCGTCTGCATGACCTCGCGCACCTTTACCAGAGGCGCCGAGCGCAGAACGACGACGCGCTCGCCGTATCTTTCCAGCGGCGCGACGTGGGGCGAAGCCCAGGCTTGGTGCCGCTCCCAGTCGTTCAGCATCAGCACAGCGCGCCAGTCGGGGTGACGGTCGAGGACGGCGGGCAGGGCTGCGCAGATCAGGTCCACACCCTTTTCCGGCATGGCGCGCCCGGCGAAGGCGATGACGGGCTGGCGGTTCTCGATGGGGGCGCGCCACAGGTCGAACTCGATGGGATTGGGCACGGCGAAGGCCTTGGCCTTCAGACGTGGAAAGTCCTTCAGGAAGTCGCTCCGCGCCGCCTCGCTGACGAAGATCAGCCCGTCCATGCGGTCATAGCGCCGCTCATAGCGCCACCGATCAACGGCATGGCGCGGCGGCTTCACCGCATTGTGGCGATAGAGGGTGACAGCGGCGTCGGGAAAATGCCGGGCGAGGGCGACGGCCTGCTGGGTCTGCTGGTGGAACTCAATGACATCTGGCCGGTAGTCGGTCAGGGCCTGACGCAGGGCCTTGAGCCGATCGACGGCGGGCAGGGCTTGGGCCATCGGCACATCATGCGCGTCGGCGCCCTGGCAGCAGAAAACGCGCACGGACCCCGAAGCGGCCTTTGCCAGGGTTCGCGCCACTGTCTCCATGGAGTTCGGTTGCTCGCGGCAGAAGCGCGCGCCGACCGGCATGACCACAGCTGTTTTCACGCAGAAATCCCCAATGCGGCCGTCATGCTAATGCGGGCTGGGGGCGGTTTTGGGGCTATCGTGCGGCGGCGTGCGCTTCGAGCGCCTGCAGACGGCCTTCCTCGGCCTTAAGGTCGCCGGTCAACTGGCCTTTGAGGGCCGGGTCGGTGGTGGCGGCCAGCAGGACGCGGGTGTCCTCGACGGCCTGACGGCGCGCGGCGATCAGGCGCGAAAGCTCGTCGCCCTCGGCGGGCGTAGAAGCGGCGCGCCGGACGGCGGCCGCCTCCTGTTCTTCCGTGGTCTTCAGCGCGGCCGCCTGCCGTGCGGCGGCGGCGTCGCGCAGGGCGTGCTGGACCGGGTCGCCGCCCTCGAAGTCGCAGGCGGCCAGCAGGGCCGCGCCAGCGACGACGAAAGCGACGGCGCGCAGGTGCATCAGCCTTCGATCCAGTTCGGCATCCAGCTTTCGTGGATCTCGCGCAGGTGGGCGACGGGGATGCGGTAGAGCTCGCCCTTCGGACCCGAGGAGGCGAAGTCCGCGCCCTTGGCGGCGCCGACGACCGAGGCGTGCAGACCGGCTTCCTGAGCCTTGACGATCAGGGCCTCGGCGTCCGAGACGGCGACCAGATAGCGGGCCTGGTCTTCGCCGAACAGGAAGCCGTGGGCGTGGGCGGCGCTGGAGGCGTTCAGCTCGATGCCGACGTCCGAGGCCAGGGCCAGATCGGCGGCGGCGCCGACCAGACCGCCGTCCGACAGGTCGTGAACGACCGTCAGTTCGCCGGTTTCGATCAGGCCGCGCACGAAGTCGCCGGTCTTGCGTTCCAGCTTCAGGTCGACCGGCGGGGGGGCGCCGTCTTCGCGGCCTAGAACTTCGCGCAGATAGATGGAAGACCCCAGCTCGCCGTGGGTCTGGCCGATCAGGACCAGGACATCGCCCTCGACCACGCCGCCGAAGCCGGTGACCACGTCATAGTTGCTCAGCAGGCCCACCGCGCCGACCGTCGGGGTCGGCGGAATGGCGACGCCGTTGGTCTCGTTATAGAGGCTGACGTTGCCCGACACGACGGGGAAGTCCAGTTCGCGGCAGGCCTCGGCCATGCCGTCGGTGGCGCGCACGATCTGGCCCATGATCTCGGGGCGCTGCGGGTTGCCGAAGTTGAGGTTGTCGGTGATGGCGATGGGGCGCGAGCCCACGGCGGTCAGGTTGCGCCAGGCCTCGGCCACGGCCTGCTTGCCGCCCTCATAGGGGTCGGCCTGAACATAGCGCGGGGTGCAGTCGCTGGTGACGGCCAGACCCTTGTCCGTGCCGTGGACCCGAACCACGCCGGCGTCGGCGCCGGTCGAGGAGTCCTGCAGGGTGTCGGCCATGACGTGGCGGTCGTACTGTTCCCAGATCCAGCGCTTGGAGGCCATGTCGGGGCAGGCGATGACCTTGATGACCGCGTCGTTCCAGCTTTCCGGGGCCGGGACCTCGGCCGGGTCGAGGCGCGGCTGCAGTTCCGGCTGGACCCAGGGACGGTCATAGAGGGGGGCGTCGTCGAACAGCGGGGCCAGCGGCACGTCGCAGACCACCTCGCCGTGATGCTTCAGCACCAGATGGCCGGTGTTGGTCGTCTTGCCGATGATGGCGAAGTCCAGGCCCCACTTCTGGAAGATGCGATAGCCGACGTCCTCGAAGCCGGGCTTCAGGACGGCCAGCATCCGCTCCTGGCTTTCCGACAGCATCATCTCATAGGCGGTCATGCCGGTTTCGCGCTGGGGCACCTTGTCGAGGTCCAGCTCGACGCCGACGCCGCCCTTGCCGGCCATTTCGACCGAGGAGGAGGTCAGACCCGCTGCGCCCATGTCCTGAATGGCGGCGACGGCGCCCGAGGCCATCAGCTCCAGCGTGGCCTCGATCAGCAGCTTTTCGGCGAAGGGGTCGCCGACCTGGACGGTGGGACGCTTGGCCTCCGACTCGTCGTCGAACTCGGTCGAGGACATGGTGGCGCCGTGGATGCCGTCGCGGCCCGTCTTGGAGCCGAAGTAGACCACGTCGTGGCCGGCTTCCGGCGCGGCCGAGTAGTAGATCTCGTCGGCGCGCGCCAGGCCGACGCACATGGCGTTGACCAGGATGTTGCCGTTGTAGCCCTTGTGGAAGTTGGTCTCGCCGGCGACCGTCGGCACGCCGACGCAGTTGCCGTAGCCGCCGATGCCGGCGACCACGCCCTTGACCAGGCGCTTGGACTTCTCGTGCGAGGGATCGCCGAAACGCAGGGCGTTCAACAGGGCCACCGGGCGGGCGCCCATGGTGAAGACGTCGCGCATGATGCCGCCCACGCCCGTCGCCGCGCCCTGATAGGGCTCGATGTAGGAGGGGTGGTTGTGGCTCTCCATCTTGAAGATGCAGGCGTCGCCGTCGTCGATGTCGATGACCCCGGCGTTCTCGCCCGGACCGCAGATGACGCGCGGTCCCGTGACGGGGAACTTCATCAACTGCTTCTTGGAGGATTTGTAGGAGCAGTGCTCGGACCACATCACCGAGAAGACGCCCAGCTCGACCTGGTTGGGCTCTCGGCCCAGCCGGTCCAGCAGGACCTGATACTCGTTCGGAGCCAGACCGTATTCAGCGGCCAATTCTGCGGTGGTCTTTTGCGGAGCGCTCATGGGCGGGGCTTCTAGCCGGGTCTGAGCCTCCTGTCAGCCCGTCCGATTAGCGGGCGCGCTCGATCCCGCGTTTCAGACCGAATGTGATGATGACGGCGGCGACCGCCAGCAGGAAGGCGGCGCCTAGGGCGGTGAAGCCCAACATCGGATTCCGCTCCTGCTCCGCCACGAAGGCCCCCACCAGACCCCAGGCGATCGGCAGGCTGTAGGCCAGGGTGCGCAGGTAGAGCGTCACCTCGATCGCCACCAGGACCACGACCACGATGGCGACGATGGCCCAGGCCGTGGGGGAGGCGAAAGCGGGCAGGGCGTCGAACGCCGTCGCCGTGGTGATCAGGTTCAGCGGCGCCGCGACCGTCAGCCAGCCCGCCAGCGCCGCCAAAGGCCAGATCAGGAACCAGCGGTCGCGGTCCATCACCCCGGTCATGCGGATGGTCCTTCCATTGACCAGAAGCGGAACCAGCAAGGCGAGAAGCGAAGCGAAGATAATGATCACGCTGGCCGCCTTCAGGTTCAGGGCGGCGGCGACGATCCACATGCCGATGCCGAACATGGCCACCGCCGAGGGCCAGCCCATGCGGTTGATCAGCACGCTCTCGCCGGTCTGGGGCAGGGCCTGGCGAACGGCATAGGCCAGCAGGCCCAGATAGATCAGGCCCCAGATCGAAAAGGCGTAGCCCGCCACCTGCAGGGTCTGGTCCCCGTCCGCCGCGAACTCAGCCTGCGACAGGCCGAACCCGCCCAGGCGCTGAACCACGGGGACCACGACGGCGAAGACGGCGGCGGCCAGGACGACCAGGCGGCGGGTCCGCTGGCGGGGCGTGGGGCGTTCGATGGCGGACATGCGGGCGTCTCCGGCTCAGCTTCGCCATACATACGCGTCGGGCGCCGGTTTGGTTCAAGGGACGGCGACGGAACTCTCTGGGGGCCGCCCCGCTTAGGTCAGGACAGACAGCTGGCTCAGGAGATGCGCCATGGCCGACCCCGACGACCTGCCGGACGACCCGGCCCTCGACACCGAGGAGGTGGAAACCAACCGCGCCCTGGAACAGGGCCTGGGCGTCGGCGCCCGCGAACTGGCCGCCATCGGCGAGTCCGGGGCAAAGGGCACGCTGGAGCGCCCGCTGGATGAGGACGGCGAGCCGGTCGAGGAGGAAATCGAGGTCGACGAACTGGGCCGCAGCGCCAGCGTCCTGGACCGCGGCCGCAAGTAAGAGGGCTTAGGCCGCCGCGTAGATGCTCTGGAACAGGGTGGCGCCGTCGGCGCTGCCCAGTTCGGCTTCGAAGGCGCGGTCGGGGTGGGGCATCATGCCCAGGACGTTGCCGCGCTCGTTCTGAATGCCGGCGATGTCGGCGACGGAGCCGTTGGGGTTGTCGACATAGCGGAAGACCACCTGGCCCTCGCCCTCGAGACGGGCCAGGGTCTCGGCGTCGGCGAAGTAGTTACCGTCGCCGTTGCCCTGGGTCATGACGACTTCGCGCTGGCCCTGATAGCCCGAGGTGAAGCGGGTCTGGCCGTTGGCGACCGTCAGGCTGATCGGCTTGCAGACATATTTCAGACCGGCGTTGCGCAGCAGGGCGCCCGGCAGCATGCCGGCTTCGCACAGGACCTGGAAGCCGTTGCAGATGCCCAGGACGGCGACGCCGTCGTCGGCGGCCTTCTTGACCGCCTGCATGATCGGGGCCTGGGCCGCCATCGCGCCGCAGCGCAGATAGTCGCCGTAGGAGAAGCCGCCCGGCAGGACGATCAGATCGAGGCCTTTCGGCAGCTCGGTCTCGGCGTGCCAGACCATTTGGACCTGTTCGCCAGTGGAACGTTCGACGGCGACCTTGCAGTCGCGGTCGCAGTTGGAACCCGGGAAGACGATGACGGCTGCGCTCATGGGCGGGCCTCCTAGCATCAATTGTTCAGGATGTCAGGCGTGGCCGATCAGGCTTTTCAAGGCGTGCGTTTCGCCACTCCCGATCCGCGATGATCCGGTGCGAATTCCGCATCCGTCCCGCTATCGTTTCCAACCGGTTAACCGTATTCAGTCCATAGGGGCGGGCTAGTAGTCGGATCGTCCCATGCGCGCGCCCCTGAACACCCTTCACGTCGCTGTCCTGATGGGCGGCCTGTCGTCCGAACGCGAGGTTTCGCTGTCCTCGGGTCGCGGCTGCGCCGACGCCCTGGAGGGTCAGGTCGCCAAGGTCACCCGCGTCGACGCCGGTCGCGATCTGGCTCAGGTGCTGACGGCGCTGAAACCCGACGTCGTCTTCAACGCCCTGCACGGAAAATGGGGCGAGGACGGCTGCGTCCAGGGCATCCTCGAGACTCTGAAGATCCCCTACACCCACTCCGGCGTCCTGGCCTCGGCCCTGGCGATGGACAAGGACAAGTCCAAGGCCGTGCTGAGCGCGGCGGGCGTCATCGTCCCCGGCGGCGGCCTGTTCGACCGTCATGAGGTCGCACGCGGCCACGTCATTCCGCCGCCCTATGTCATCAAGCCGAACGCCGAAGGCTCTTCGGTCGGCGTCTATGTGGTGCACGAGAGCGCCGAGTCCCCGCCGGTCGAGATCGGCGCGCCCGAATGGAAGTATGGCGACCTGGTCATGGTCGAGCCCTTCATTCGCGGCAAGGAACTGGCCGTCACCGTTCTGGGCGAGGCGACCGGCCCGCGCGCCTTGACCATCACCGACATCACCCCGGCCAAGGGCTTCTACGACTACGAGGCCAAATACGCCGAGGGCGGCTCCAAGCACGTCCTGCCCGCCGATCTGCCGGCCCATGTCTTCGAGGCGGCCCTGCGTCAGTCCGAGCTGGCCCACACGGCCATGGGCTGCCGCGGCGTGTCGCGATCCGACTTTCGTTATGACGATGTTAAGGACGTTCTCGTTCTTCTGGAGGTCAACACCCAGCCCGGCATGACGCCGACCTCGCTCAGTCCCGAGCAGGCCGCCCATGTGGGGATGGCGTATCGTGATCTGGTTCGGTGGATGGTGGAGGACGCCTCATGCCCGCGGTAGTGCGTGGCGGTCGGCGACAGGGTTCGACGAAGGGCAGGGGGCAGGGCTCCCGCAACGCTCCGGCCACGCCGGGCAAGGTCGCCGCCATCGGTCGGCTGGACCTGTCGCCGCGCGCCGTCCTGATCTCCATCGTGGCGGGCGTCGTGGTGCTGGGCGGGGTCCTGGCCACCGGGGCGCGGGCCGAACGCATCTCCAACTCGGTTTCCAACAGGTTCGACAGCCTCACCTCGGGCATGGGCCTGAAGGTGAAGAAGCTGCACGTCACCGGCGCCTCGCCCGAGGCCCGCGCCGCCATCCAGCAGGCCGTCGGCGTCAGCGCCGACCAGCCCATCGTCAGTCTGGACCTGAACGCCGTGCGCGACCGGGTGCAGGCCGTGGGCTGGGTCAAGGAGGCGCGCGTGGTGCGCCTGCTGCCCGACACCCTGATCGTCGACGTCAAGGAACACGACCGTCTGGCCGTCTGGCAGACCGGCGGCCACGCCTATGTCATCGACAGCCGCGGCCAGGTCATCCAGGGCGCCGACGCCGGCCGCTATCCCAGGCTGCCGCTGGTGGTGGGCAAGGGCGCCGATCAGACCGCGTCTGAAATCCTGCCGCTTCTGGCCCAGCGCCCGCGTCTGATGGCCCGCATCGAGGCCCTGGTCCGCGTGGACGAGCGCCGCTGGGACCTGCGCCTCAAGGACGGCGCCCTGATCCAGCTGCCCGCCGTCGATCAGGACAGCGCCCTGATCCGCCTCGACGCGCTGGACCAGCGCGAACGCCTTCTCGATCTGGGCTTCGCCCGGGTCGATCTCCGCACGCCCGAGGAGGTCGCCGTCCGGCCCTCCGAAGGCGCCGTCTGACACAAATACCCAGGACACGATCATCATGGCCGGACGCAGCCGAGACACGAACACGGATCAAGCCAAGGGCGCCCCGCGCGCTCCGGCCGTGGCCGCGCTCGACCTGGGTCAGTCCAAGGTCGCCTGCTTCATCATGAAGCCCGAGGGCGTGCGCCACGCCGACCGCACCATTCGCGTCGCCGGCGCCAGCCATGTCCAGTCGCGCGGCGTGCGCGGCGGAGCCATCGTCAACATGGACGAGGCCGCCCAGGCCATCGGTCACGCGGTCGAGCGCGCCGAGCGCGCCGCCGGTTCGCCCGTCTCCGGCGTCATCGTCACCACGGCCATCGGCCAGATGGCCAGCCACCGGGTCCAGGCCCGCGTCTCGCTCGGCGCCCATCCGATCAGCGACGGCGACCTGGCCCGCGCCATCGGCATGGCCCTGGCCCAGATCCGCCTGCCCAACCGCCGTCCGATCCACGTCCTGCCCATCGCCTGGTCGGTGGACGGGGCGCGCGGCGTCCATGACCCGCGCTCCATGCGCGGCGGCTCGCTGGGGCTCGACCTGCTGGTCGTCTCCATGTCCGAAGGCTCCTTCGGCGCCCTCAGCCACTGCCTCGAACTGGCGCACCTCGACCTGCAAGGCGTGGCCGCCGCCCCCGTCGTCTCCTCGCTCGCCGCGCTGGAAGAGGACGAGATGGAGCTGGGCAGCGTCTGCATCGACATGGGCGGCGGCTCGACCTCGGCGGCCGTCTGGGGCGGCCGCAGCCTGCTGCACATCGAATCGCTGAACGTCGGCGGCGATCACGTCACCGCCGACATCGCGCGCGGCCTGTCGACCTCCAAGGTCGGCGCCGAACGCCTGAAGACCCTGCACGGCTCGGCCATGGCTTCGGCCAACGAGGACCGCGAGATGCTGGAGGCCCCGCCGCGCGGCGAGGACCCGTCCGCCGGTCCCGTCATCGTCCCGCGCGCCATGCTGAAGACCGTCATCGCCCCGCGCGTCGAAGAAACCCTCGAACTGCTGCGCGACCGGCTCAAGCACGCCGGCGTCGGCATGGACCCGGGCGCGGGCATCGTCCTGACCGGCGGCGCCAGCCAGTTGAACGGCGTGCGTGAACTGGCTGTGCGCGTCTTCGACCGCCCGGTCCGCCTGGGCAAACCGCAACGCGCGCCCCACCTGGCCGACGCCGCCTCAGGCCCGGCCTTCTGCTCGGCCTCGGGCGTCCTGCTGCGCGCCGCCTACGGCCCGCGCGAGGCCGTCTCCGCCCGCAAGCTGATGTCCCGTCAGATCACCGCCGCCGACGCCCCCAAGGTCCACCGCGGCGGCATGGTCGCCCGCGCCGCCGGCTGGCTGCGCGACAACCTCTAGGCCGCCCCTGGGCCGCTTGGCGGCCCCTGCGGGGCAGGGCCGGTCCCATTCCTGTCTGATTTAGGCGCACGGCGTCTGATAGGTGTTTGTCGGAAACGCCTCGAAGGGCGCTGCCTGCGCGCGATTTGTGCGTCATCTCGGCCAAAACGAGAATGATCTCCGCTCAAGGAACGGGTGTCGGCCATCTGTGACCGGACTGTGTCTCCATTGTTACAGGTTTGACGTGCGATGGCCTGATTTGGGTCACAAAGCTTGTCGCTGCGGTAAATTTAGCTAGACGGGACGCTTGGGCTGCGGACCGACCGTTCGATCCGCAGAGGTTTTCATCAAGAGTTGGGGCGACATTCATATGCACTTGAAGCGTAAGTATTTGTTTGGGACGACGGTTTTGGCTGGCGTGATGGCTGTCGCCGCCCCCGCCTTGGCTCAGACCACCACCCAGTCCGCGACGACGCCGCCGGCGTCGACCACGCAAACGACCCAGGTTTCGGAAGTGGTCGTCACCGGTTCGCGCATTCGCCGGAGCGAGTTCACCAGCACGCAGCCGATCCAGGTGATCACGGCTGAGCAGGCTGAACTGAAGGGCACCGCTGACGCCGCCACGGCTCTGATGTCGTCGTCGCTCGCGGCCGGCTCGTTCCAGCTGAACGACCAACTGACCGGCTATGTGACGGCTGGCGGCGGCGGCACGCAATCGGTTGCGCTGCGCGGCCTGGGCTCGCAACGCACCCTGACGCTGCTGAACGGCCGCCGCGCAGGTCCGGCCGGTACGCGCGGCCAGGTGCAAGCCTTCGACCTGAACGTCATTCCGCAGTCGGTGGTCGAACGCTTCGACATCCTGAAGGACGGTGCTTCGTCGCTGTACGGTTCGGACGCCGTGGCCGGCGTCATCAACATCGTCACCAAGCGCGATCTCGATGGCGGCTACATGAGCGCCTACGCGAGCCAGCCGTTCGAGGATGGCGGCGAAGTCTACCGCATTGACGGCAGCTACGGTAAGACCTTCGACCGCGGCTATTTCAGCGTCGGCGCGGAATACTATCGCGCTGAAGCGCTGCGTCGCGCGGATCGCGATGACACGGGCTGCCAAGCCGACAACCTGCACAGCGCCGCTACCGGCGAGCGCGTCGACTACATCGATCCGCGCACGGGCAAGTACAAGTGCGTGAACTTCACCAACCAGTACGTGTCGGTGTCGGGCGTGGGTTCGCTGGTTCGCAAGGACCTCTCGGGTTACGGCTACAACTACGACACCCCGGGCAACACCTCGCCGTATGCGGATTGGGCGCGCTTCAACAACTCCGCTGACAAGAACACCTACCTCTACGCCCCGACCGAGTCGGAGCTGTGGAACCGTTCGACCGTCATCAGCCCGACGGAACGTGCGACCCTGACCTTCATCGGCGGCTATGACCTGACGCCGAACGTCGAGCTGTACACCGAGCTGATGTACAACCGTCGTGAATCCTCGCAGAACGGCGTGGGCCAGATCTTCCAGAGCTTTGCTCAGCGCAACACCGTCAACGGCGCGCCGAACAACCTGCCGATCTCCAACCCGAACAACCCGTTCGGCCGCACGGTTCAAACGGTTGGCGTTTATGAGTCCAGCTCGAACCAGGTTGTGGACTATTACCGCGCCGTCGCCGGCGCCCGTGGCCAGTTCTCGGCCTTCGGTCGCAACTTCGACTGGGATGTCTACGGCCAATATTCGCTGTCGGACGCCGTCTATGACAACGGCCCGCGCGTTTACCTGGACCGCTTCCTGGCCCTGAACAGCCCGGACGTGGCCTGCACCAACAACCCGGTCGGCGGCAACGTCTCGAACTTCGACTGCGCCGCTCTTCCGAACGGTATCCCGTGGGCTGACGCTCGCGTTCTCGCCGGCAACTACACGCAGGCTGAGCGCGATTTCCTCTTCATCAACGAAGAGTACACCACGACCTACGACCACGCTTACATCGAAGGCGTCATCAGCACGGACAACCTGTTCTCGCTGCCCGCCGGTGATGTCGGCTTCGCCTTCGGCGCTCAAATCCGCCACGAGAAGATCGACGACACTCCGGGCGAACAGGCCGCCAACCGCAACATCGCGCTGTACACCAGCGCTGGTCGCACGGTCGGTTCGGACGACATCCGCGAGGCCTTCGCCGAGCTGGACGTGCCGCTGCTGAAGGCTATGCCGTTCGCTGAATCCCTGACCCTGAACGTGTCGGGCCGCGTGTCGGACTATGACAGCTACGGCACGAACTCGACCTGGAAGGCCGGTCTGAACTGGCAGATCACGCCTGAGTACCGTGTCCGTGGTTCGATCGGCACCTCGTTCCGCGCTCCGGCGCTGTACGAACTGTTCCTGGGCAACCAGACGGGCTACGGCTCGCAGGCTTCGGTCGACCCCTGCTATAACTATGGCAACAACAGCGCGATTGACCCGAACGTTCTGGCCGCATGTCAGGCCCTGGGCATCCCCGACGACCACACCGGCGGTTCGAGCGCGACCATCTTCACCAACGGTGGTGCAGGCGTGCTGGAAGCTGAAACGGCTGAGTCGCGCAGCCTGGGCGTGATCTGGACGCCGCGTTTCGCTTCTCTGTCGGTCGCCGTCGACTACTTCGAAATCGAAATCGAAAACGAGGTTTCGCAGTTCGGCGCCTACAACATCATCGAGTACTGCCTGCGTGGTCGTACCGATTTCTGCAGCCTGTTCGAACGTGATGCGGCCACCAACTACATCACGACGGTCAACAACAGCTACGTGAACATCGCGACGCAGTGGAGCCGCGGTATCGACCTGACGCTGCGCTACGACCGCGACACGCCGTGGGGTGATCTGACCTTCCAGACGCAGAACACCTGGAAGCTGGAAGACCGCACCAACACGCTGGGCGGTGAAGTCGAAGACTACCTCGGCAACACCTTCAACTACTCGGGTCCGCAATACGCCGGTAACCTGAGCCTGACCCTGCGTTCGGGCGACCTGACCTGGAACTACGCCGTTGACGCCATCGGCAAGGGTTCGGACTACGACCAGTACGGCTATCGCACGGCCTACTCGGCCAAGTATGGCCAGGAAGTCGCCTACAAGATGTGGAACGAGTTCACGACCTACCACTCGGCCTCGGTTCGCTTCGCTCTTGAAGACTGGACCTTCCAGGTCGGCGTGAACAACCTCTTCGACGAGCGTCCGCCGTCGTCGGACGCCTCGACCTGGCGCGTGGGTACGGCCGCATTGAACGGTTACGACATGCGTGGCCGTCGTGGCTTCATCCGGGTTGGTCGCAGCTTCTAATCCAGCGACACTCGACATCGGAAAGGGGGCGGTTTCGACCGCCCCCTTTTTTGTTTGTTCCAAGGCCCGACAATCGAGAGCCTGGAGCCTGGAGCCTGGAGCCTGGAGCCTGGAGCCGAACGGCGAGGGGCTGTCCGGTCGCGTGGATCAGGGAACGGGTGGTTGGCTCCCGTGGGGCAACAAAAAACCCCGGCAGCGAAGCTGCCGGGGTTGGTTTCCAGGTGGACGCCTAATCTACAGGCCGCCGTTGCAGCCATCGCGGAAGTAGGTGTCGATAAGGCCGAGTTGCTGGGCCATTATCGCGCGCGTCCATGCGTTGCCGTGACCGTAGTCCGTCAACCGCGTGAACTGTACGTCTTGTCCGCTTGAGCGAGCTTTATCCACGAACCATTCCGAATGCTCGATCGGGGCGGTTTGGTCTCGTTCGCCATGATAGAGCATGATCGGGATGCTGATGGTGTTTGCGACCGACGAAGGGCTCAGGCCCTTGACCGTGTCGCGCTGAGCTTCGCGCGTGTAGGGGTTGTTGAGCAGGGAGTCGCGAATTCGCGACAGGTCGGAGACGCCCGCGCCTGCGATGGCGCATTTGTACAGCCCGTTGGGACGCACGGCGGCGACCATGGCGGCGTAACCGCCATAGGAGAAGCCGAACATCGCCACATGGCCCTGTTTGGCGAGACCTTGGTCCTGAGCCCAGACCACGGCGTCATCCAGGTCATCCTGCATCTTCTGGCCCCACTCGCCGTCGCCCGCGCGCCAAAGGGCTGTGCCCCAGCCGGAGGAGCCACGGAATTGCGGCTGGATGATTGCGTAGCCGCGCGAGGCCAGAAGGGCTGGCCACATCGAACCGTCCCATTCCATGTCGTCGCGCGCCCACGGGCCGCCGTGAGGCATGATGACCGTGGGGTAGGGGCCCGGCCCAAACTGCTCGGCGTTGGGGCGCGTCACAAACGCGGGGATGAGTTGCCCGTCGCGTGCGGCGTAGGTCGCGTAGGACGTGGCGCCCAGCGCCGCGGGGGCGATGTCGGGGTAGGGCTGAGACAGAACCGTCAGTTGCTCTTTATTGCGCAGCAGGTAATAGGCGCCGGGATCATTGGCGCTGCCGGCCCAGACGATGATCGTGTTCAGGTCGCGAGACGCCGAGACGATGCGGGCGTGCTTCCCTGCTTTGTAGGGGATGGTCTGATGTTGTCCGGTGGCGGGATCGACGATGTCGATCGGCGTCTCTTGAATGCCGAGCGCCGCGTTGATGCGGTTCGTCAGAGCCTCCAGCTCGGGAAGAACCGGGTAGGTTTCGCCGCGCAGGCCGGCGTAGCTAAAGCTGGCGATCTCTCCGAAATTATCGCCTGGAATATCCCACACCGAAACGCCCGTGGCTTCGAACAGGGGGTGGCTGAAGGCGACCTCGCCCAGGCGCCGCGCGGCGATATCGTATTCGAGGATCGCCGCCTTGTCCCGCTCGCGGTTTGACACGACGAAGGCGATGTTCGGGTCTTTGGAGAAGCCGGCTACGGAAAAGACCTCGCGGTCCTTGACGTAGTTCCTGACATGCTCCTCCCACGCGCCGGCCGCGTTGCGGAATTCCGTCGCGACATACAGGCCGTTGCCGTCGCGGCCGGCGCGGCTGCGCGCCCGCAGATCGCCGTTCAGATCGGTATCGTATCCGTTGACGCGCTCGCCCGAACGCAACACGCGCTCGGACCGATGCCGACGAACATTGTACTTGTATATGTCGCTGCCGACGCTGATCAGGATGTGATCCGGATCGTTGGGAAGGGCATCCAGAACGCGGGCGCTGGAGCGGCTCAGTTGTTCGCGTTCGCTTTCCGAGCGGGTCTGGATGGTCGTCAGGGGATCGTTCCACGCACCTCCATTGACGTTGATCAAGTATAGCTTGCTCGCGAAGGTCTTGAAGGAGCCGGATTCGAACGGCTGCCAGGCTGAAATCGCCACGACGCCGTTCTTGACGAACTGAACGCCCTGAACCTTCATGTGCTGCGCGCCGAGGTTGCGCGGCTCGTTGGACAGGTTGGTTGCGTCCCAGATTGTGACGACCCGTTCTTCTCCGCGTGATTGTACGGCGGCCAGGTGTCTGCCGTCGGGCGACACGGTCAAGCTGGCGAGCGCGGGATAGGCGGCCAATTGTTCAATCGTCGGCGCGCGGAAAGCTTCGGCGGTCGCGGCGGGCGCGGCGGATGTCTCCGCCGACGCCGCTGCGGCTGACAACATCACCATCGCGGCGACGCCCGCAGCCAAGGCCGTTCGTTTTACAGTCTGCATTTTTGCCCCCAAGGTCACTGGTCGACTATTCCTATCGACTACATGTTTCTGCCACATTCTGGAGGGGCGCGTCCCGATCACAATTCACTGTTGGGCGCGAATTTCGGAATAACGTTATGAAAATCCACCGGCTCAGCTTTCAAATCCGGCGACTCATATTACCGGGGTAACACTCCGTTAACGCAAAGAGGGTTTTCCTTAACGCGCTCATAACCAATGCGATTCGGCGGGGATTTCGCATTGGGGTTAACGGGCAGGGTCGGAAAGTCGGAACAACAATCATGTCTCTCTCGCTGGTGAAGCCGCAACACACGGAACTGAAGCCCCGGATCGTCGTCTTCGGCGTCGGCGGCGCGGGCGGGAACGCCGTCAACAACATGATCGACGCCGGCCTTGAAGGGGTCGAGTTTGTCGTCGCCAACACCGACGCCCAGCATCTCAGCTTCGCCAAGACCGACCGCCGCATCCAACTGGGCGAGACCATCACCCAGGGCCTCGGCGCCGGCGCCCACCCCGAAGTCGGCATGAACGCCGCCGAGGAGAGCGCTGACGAGATCCACGCGCACCTGGACGGCGCGCACATGGTCTTCATCACCTGCGGCATGGGCGGCGGCACCGGCACTGGCGCGGCCCCCGTCATCGCCAAGTGCGCGCGCGATCGCGGCATCCTGACCGTCGGCGTCGTGACCAAGCCCTTCACCTTCGAAGGCCGTCACCGCATGCGTCTGGCGGACTCCGGCGTCGCCGAGCTGCAGCGCTACGTCGACACCCTGATCGTCATTCCGAACCAGAACCTGTTCCGCGTCGCCAACGAGCGCACGACCTTCGCCGACGCCTTCGGCATGGCCGACCAGGTGCTGCACTCGGGCGTCCGCTCGATCACTGACC
Organism: Brevundimonas sp. CEF1; assembly: GCF_051353055.1. Lineage (NCBI taxonomy): Bacteria > Pseudomonadati > Pseudomonadota > Alphaproteobacteria > Caulobacterales > Caulobacteraceae > Brevundimonas > Brevundimonas sp. CEF1. The sequence continues at coordinate 2,484,595 of NZ_CP195593.1, read as the reverse complement.
TGATGATCCTGCCGGGCCTGATCAACCTCGATTTCGCCGACGTCCGCGCCGTCATGTCCGAAATGGGCAAGGCGATGATGGGCACGGGCGAGGCCACGGGCGACGATCGCGCCCTGCTGGCCGCTCAGAACGCCATCGCCAACCCGCTGCTGGACGAGACCAGCCTCAAGGGCGCCAAGGCCGTGCTGGTCAACATCACCGGCGGTCTGGACATGACCCTGCTGGAAGTGGACGAGGCCGCCAACGCCATCGCCGCCGAAGTGGACGGTGACGCCAACATCATCTTCGGCGCCGCCTTCGACCCGGCCCTGGACGGCAAGATCCGCGTCTCGGTCGTCGCCACCGGCATGGACGAAGCCGTCATCCAGAAGATCGAGCCGCAGGGTTCGGCCTTCTCGGACCGCCGCCCGGCCACGGCCGCCGCTGCGCCGCGCCAGCCGGAAGTCCGCATCGACCCGGTGCGCGAACCGGCCCGCGCACCTGAACCGGCCCCGGTCTATGAGGCCCCCGCCGCCCGCGCCGCACCCGAGCCGCGCCCTGAACCCGTCATCCACGACGCGCCCCGCACCCTGGAGCCGATCGTCGATCCCTGGGTCGAGGAATATGAATCCGGCGCCGTCCGCGCTCAACCGGCCGCCGCGTCGGCCGAGCAGGGCGACCTCTACTTCGACCGCGGCCAGCAACAGCAGCCTCAGGCTCGCCCGGCCCCGCGTCGCGAAGAGCCGGTCGCTGAAGAAGAATACTACGACGACCGCGATCACCGCCGCAGCGGCTGGAGCCTGTTCGGCAAGAAGCGCCAGCAGCCGCAACAGCAGCAGCCGTCCTATGCGCCGCAGCCGTCGTCGAACCGCACCACCCAGCAACTGCGGCAGACCCAGGCGACCCAGCCGACCCAGGACTATCAGGCCGGTCACGCTGAGGACGACGACCTGGAAATCCCTTCCTTTCTTCGCCGCCTCGCGAACTGATCGGAAGAAGCCCTGATTGAAACGCCCCGGAGCCCGGCTCCGGGGCGTTTTCATTTGTTTCTAGCTGTCGCCAGACCGAAACAATCCGAAACCCATCTTTCATTTCGGGCTTGAGCCGTCGTGGTTAAACGACACCTGAGGCGAACTCCGCACGCGCGGAGCCGCGCAATACAGAGAGTGTCCATTGTCGGTCCGTAACGACCATCACGAACAGACCATCGTCGCTCCGGCCATCTGCGCCGGCGTCGGCGTTCACACCGGCCAGCGCGTCAAGCTGGTCGTGCGTCCGGCCGCGCCCGGCGCGGGCATCGTCTTCGTGCGCGCCGACATCACCGACCGCGACAACCGCATCCCCGTCTCGGGCGAGGCCGTCATCGACGCCCGCCTGAACACCATGATCGAGAACGCGGCGGGCGTGCGCCTGTCGACCATCGAGCACCTGATGGCCGCCCTGTGCGCCCTGGGCGTCTCCAACGCCGTGATCGAGGTCGATGGCCCCGAGCTGCCCATCCTGGACGGTTCGGCCCTGCAGTTCGTGCAACTGCTCGACCGCGCCGGTTTCCGCCGTCAGGAAGCCCCGGTCCGCTACATCGAGATCCTCAAGCCGATCCGGGTGGAGGAGGGCGACAAGTCCGCCGTCCTTCTGCCCTGCGACCGCTACGAGATGCGCTTCGAGATCGACTTCCCCACGCCGGTCATCGGCAATCAGGTGGTGGACTTCGTCGTGGACGAGGCGACCTTCCGCTCGGACATCATGGCCGCCCGCACCTTCGCCTTCGCCCATGAGGTCGAGGCCCTGCGTCAGGCCGGTCTGGCGCGCGGCGGTTCGCTGGAAAACGCCGTGGTCATCGACGGCGACGAAATCCTGAACCCGGGCGGCCTGCGCATGGAACGCGAGTTCGTGCGCCACAAGGCCCTGGACGCCATCGGCGACCTCTACGTCCTCGGTGCGCCCCTTCTGGGCCGCTACGAAGGCGTCAAGGCGGGCCACGCCCTGAACAACAAGCTGGTCCGCGCCCTGCTGGCCCAGCCCGCCGCCTGGCGCGAAACGACGCGCGTCCCCGACATGGCGATGGCGGGCTAAGTACTCTTTCCTCCCCATTTCATAGGGAGGTGGCGCGGCGCGATAGCGACGTGACGGAGGGGGCGTCTCGACGTCAGCCTTCTGTGTCGCCCCCTCCACCGCTACGCGGTCCCCCTCCCCACAAGTGGGGAGGAAAATCAGGTCTGCGTGATCGCGCTGATCAACCGCCCGAAATCCGGTTCTCCCGCCAGAAACGCCCGGCGGTTCGAGTAGAAGCGCGATGCGTCCGCGCGCGTGTCGTCGCCTGTCCAGGCGGCCTCGCCGACGCCGGCCTGCTCCAGCCGCCACAGGACGAAGCCGGGCAGGTCGAACAGGCGCTTGTCCGCACCCGCGCCGGGGGCGAAGAAGCGTTCGCTGCCCGGATCATGGTGGGCGAACCGCTCCTGATAGTCGGCGCCGACCTCATAGCTGGCCTGGGCGATGCAGGGGCCGACGACCGCGACCATGCGGGCAGGGTTTGCGCCCAGGGCCTCCATCGCCGCGACGGTCGAGTGGACGATGCCCCCCAAGGCGCCCTTCCAGCCGGCATGGGCCGCGCCGACAACGCCGGCTTCGGCGTCGGCGAACAGGACGGGCGCGCAGTCGGCGGTCAGGACGGTCAGGACAGGGCCCTTGACCCCGGCGACCACGGCGTCGCCCTCGGGCCGTTCGCCTGCCCAGCCGGCCTCGGCCACGCGGGCCACGGCGGAATGGATCTGATAGCAGCCGCACAGGTCGTCATAGGCGCCGCCCATCCATTCGGCCACGCGGCGGCGGTTCTCAGCCACGCACGCCGGATCGTCCTTGGACCCGACGCCGGTGTTCAGTCCGGTGTAGATGCCCTCTGACACGCCGCCCTGGCGGGTGAAGAAGCCGTGGCGCACCCCGGCCTTGTCGAGCAGGGGGTGGGTGATCGGGTTCAGGCTCATGCGGCCTCCACAGAGATACGGGCGGCTTCGACGGCGGCTTCAATCGCCTTGCGCGCCTGGGGGCTGTTCTTCCAGCAGGTCGAGCCGACACTGACGGCGGCCCCAGCGCAGACGACGGCGGGATCGGCCTGAGCCAGTCGCTCAAAGGCGCCGAGGCCCTGTTCCTCCAGTCGCTCAACCACCTTGGGCCCGACGCCCTTCACGGCCAGAAGCACGGCCCGTTCCTGCTCGGAAAAACGCATCGTCACACTCCCTGCGGAAACAGGCCGCAGTCCTCAGAAACCCGGCAGGACCAGCGAGCGGGGCGAGAAGATCGCCGCCGCCTTGAACAGTTCGCCCATCTGGTCCGGCGCGGTCAGGCGGTCCAGCTGGCGCTGGATGACCGGGGCGGCGTCGGGGCGGGCCTGCATCAACCTCTGGGCGCGGGCTTCGATCCCCAGGGCCTTGAGGAAGGCGCCCTGACCGACGCAGCCGGTCACGTCGGCGCCGCTGCGCACGGCGGCCTCCAGCACCAGCGGATAGTCGGCCCATTGCGTCAGGTCGGCCTCGCCCGGCGTCGTCAGGGGATCGACCTTCTGGTGTCGCCGCAGGCCCTGCAGGGTGTCGCCCGGCCCCGGCTGGCTGCGGCCATAATCGATCAGCAGGGCCGCGCCCGAGGCGGCCTTGACCAGGGTCGCGAGATCGCGCGCAAAGGCCGCCTGCTGCTCCGAAATCTCGACCACCTGGCCCGGCTCGACGTCGTACTCGGGCCGGTCGAAGCCGCCGGATATGGCGACCAGGCCGAAGGTCAGCTCATTGTCGTCGGTCACGCCGACGCGGCGCTCGGCCCAGCCGCCCTCGGTCTTCATGAACTGGCGCGCGGGCATGCAGTCCAGCACTTCGTTGCCGATCAGGATGACGGGGGCGTCGGTCTCGATCTGATGCAGGGCGCTGAGCCAGCGCGGGTGGACGTCGGCGTCGGCCAGCCGCCGCGCCTGTTCGGCCCTCAATGGCGCGCTGGGCTCGATCAGGATCAGGTCCACGGCCTCCAGGAAGCCGGGGACCAGCCGCGCGGCCCTCAGGGCGTCCGAGATCAAGGTCCCGTCGCCCGGCCCGACCTCGACCAGCCGCACCCGCTCGGGCGCGCCCAGACGGCTCCAGACCTCGATGGCCCACAGGCCGATCAGCTCGCCGAACATCTGGCTGACCAGAGGCGCGGTGATGAAGTCGCCGCCTTCCCCCAGCGCTGGGCGCGTCGAGTAATAGCCGCCCCTGGGGTCGTGCAGGCAGCGGGTGACATAGTCCGCCACGGTCATCGGCCCGGTCAGCACGATCTCGCGGACCAGACGGTCCTTGAGGGTCTCGGTCATGACGCCTTACGCCTCCGTGACGACCGGCTTCTTCAGCGCCCGCCAGATCAGCCAGGCGCCGGCCAGCATCATGGGGATCGACAGGATCATGCCCATGGTCAGGCCCAGCGGCAGGTTGTCCAGGCCGACGTCGGGCTGACGCACGTTCTCCAGCGCGGCGCGGCAGACGCCATAGCCCAGCAGGAAGAGGCCGGTGACGAAGCCCGGACGCTTCAGCATCTTCCACTTCCAGATGGCCAGCGACAGGATGGCGAACAGCAGCAGACCCTCCAGGCCCGCCTCATAGAGCTGGCTGGGGTGGCGCGGCTCGTTGCCGGCGGGGCAGAAGCCGTACATCTGTTCGATGCGGGCGTTGCAGAAGCGGATGGCCCAGGGAACCGTCGTCTCGCGGCCCCACAGCTCGCCGTTGATGAAGTTGGCGATGCGGCCGAAGAAGAGGCCCAGCGGCGCGACCGGGGCGATCAGGTCGCCCAGGCTCAGCGGATTGATCTTCTGGCGGTTGGCGTAAAGCGCGATGGCGATAACCACGCCCAGGAAGCCGCCGTGGAAGCTCATGCCGCCGGTCCACAGCTGCAGCAGCTCCAGCCGCTCGCCCCAACTGTCGCCGGTGAACAACTGGGCGAACATGGCCGGCTTGTAGAAGAGGGCGTAGCCGAAGCGGCCGCCCAGGATGACGCCCAGGGTGATCCACAGCACCAGGTCGTCCAGTTGCGGTCCCGTCACCGGCGGCTTGCCCGGCGCCCACAGGCGCTCCGTCTTGGCCAGACGCGAGGCGTACCACCAGCCCAGCACGATCCCGGCGACATAGGCCAGGGCGTACCAGCGGATGGGCAGGGGCCCCAGATGGATCAGGACAGGATCGAATTCGGGGAAGGGCACAGGGCCTCCGTCAGCGCCGTTTGGGACCCGAAATCATCTAGCAAGCGAGACTGCATTCGTCGCGCGCTTTTCCCGCGAAGCAGTTTATAGCCGGTTCGAACGGAAAGGTTTCGTTCACCCAATTTACGACGCCATTAACCATATACTGGTGTGGCCGAGACGCGAGATTTGATCATGCAGACGCGCAATCCCCTTCTGGACGAGTTCGCCAAGCTGACCACGGGCGCTATGGGTCTGGCCCAGGCTGCGGGCGACGAGGCCAAGGCCGCCTGGCGCGCCCAGACCGATCGCTTCGTCGCCGAGATGGACCTGGTCCGCCGCGACGAGTTCGATGTGCTCAAGGACGAGATCGCCGCCCTGCGCGCCGAGATCGCGGAGCTTAAGGCTCAGAAATCACCCGCGAAAAAGGCGTCGGCTGGAACGTCCACAGCTGCGAAGCCTGACGCCGACACCGCCGGTTGAGCCGAATCTCCGAACACGTTTACCGTTCGTTTGCAGGTCGTGAGTCGCGACCCCTCGAGTTAAGATTGTGAACCCCTGATGGATGCAGCCCGGCCCGAAGAGGTCGACGTTCCCTACGACCCTCTGGATGTCGTGGAGCATGTCCTCAACGCGGAGAACCTGCCGTTCGACCGCACGGACGACGGCGACCTGGCCTTCGCCCTGGCGGGCGACTGGAAGGATTATGAGCTGTGGTTCGCCTGGCGGCCCGAGGGGGACTGCCTTCAGCTTTGCTGCGCGCTCGACCTGCGGGTCATGAAGACGCGCCGCGCCGCCGCCTATGAACTGGTCGCCATGATCAACCAGCGCACCTGGCTGGGTCACTTCGAGGTCTGGCCGGACGAGGGCGAGATCGTCTTCCGTCACTCCCTGGCCCTGCCGCACAGCGAACGTCCGACCCTGGCCCAGGCGGCCTCCATGATCGACGCCGCCATCGAGGCGGCCGACCGCTACTACCCCGCCTTCGACTTCATGGTGCGCGGCTCCAAGAAGGCGCAGGAAGCCATCGACGCCTGCCTGTTCGAAACCGTCGGCACCGCGTGATGAGCCGCCCTGTCGTCCTGCAAGGCGTGGGGCGGCTGGGCTCGGCCATCCTCGAAGGCTGGCTCAAGACCGGCGCGGTCGATCCCGCCGATCTCATCATCCTGACCCCGTCCGAAAAGCCCGCCGCCGAGGCGGCGCGGGCCCTGGGCGCGCGGATCAATCCGCCGCTGGAAACGCTGGCGGAGGCTCGCGCCTTCGTCATCGGCGTCAAGCCGGCCAAGTGGTTCGAGGCCTCGCGCCCGGTCCTGCCGCATCTAGCGCCCGACGCCGTCATCGTCTCGGTCATGGCCGGGGTGAGGGGCGAGACGATTTCCGAGGGCTTCGGCGGCCGCTCCGTCGTGCGCATCATGCCGACGACCGGCGTGGCTCAGGCCCAGGGCGTGGCGACCATCTGGGCTGGCGACGCCGTCGCCCGCGCCGTGGGCGAGGCCTTGTTCGCGCCCATCGCCGAGACCGTCCATCTGGACGAAGAAGCCGCCATGCACGCCGCGACCGCCGTATCCGGCTGCGGCCCTGCCTATTATTTCGCCTTCACCCGCGCCCTGGCCCAGGCCGGGGTCGAGGAAGGTCTGACGCCAGAGGCCGCCGTGCGGCTGGCCCGCGCCACCCTGCGCTCCGCCGCGGCGGGCGTGGAGGGGGCCGAGGCCCTGGACGCCCTGATCGACCGCGTGGCTTCGCCCGGCGGCGTGACCCAGGCCGGCCTGGTGGCCCTGAACGCAAACGGCGCCCTCGACCGGGCGGTCGAAAGCGCCGTTCAGGCGGCTGTGGCCAAGTCCGTCGAACTCAGCGGTTAAGCCTTAACGGGTGACGTAGCGCCCGTCGGCCAGGTTGCGCGCCAGCCGGTTGAAGGCGGTGCTGGCGTCCTGCCAGGTGCTGAAGCCGCGCACGTCGGCCAGATTGTTCGAGTAGTGGTCGTACTTGACCGGATGCACCTCGCCCGAGGCGGTCGTGATCGTGCCCTCGACGGCGGCGCCGCCGATGGAGATGCTGCGCAGCGGGTCCAGGCCCGGCTTGGCGGCGGTCTGCTGCATGGTCGGCCGGTTGGGCTTCAGATCGGTGATCGTCAGCTCGATCCGGGCGCCGTCCAGGGCGTGACGCTCGGTCAGGACGCGCGTGACCTTGGCGGTCAGGTCGTCGACCTGTTGCTGGACGTCGCGCTGGCCGAGTTCTTCGGCGGTCTTGGCGAAGTCAGGGCTGACGGTGACGACGACGGCGGAGGGTTGGGCCGCAGCGGCGCCGGCGAGGGCCAGAGCGGCGGTGAGCGGTGCGAGAAACGTGAAATTACGCATCATACGGACTCCTGATCCAGGCCCCCCTGGAACAGTCCCAAGATGGCGATGATTTTACAGTCACGCCAGAGGGGCGCGGCGATTTATCCGGGCAGGCGGATCGAGGCCTTCAGACCGCCCAGGTCGCTGCGGCTCAGGGTGATGTCGCCGCCGTGGCCGCGCGCCACGTCCCGGGCGATGGCCAGACCCAGGCCGACGCCCTTGCTGTTCTGATTGCGCGAGGCGTCCAGCCGGGAAAAGGGCCGGAAGGCCTCCTCGTGCATGTCGTCCGGAATGCCCGGCCCGTCGTCCTCGACGGCGATCTCCAGTCCGCCCGAGGGCAGGGGGCGGGCCGACAGGCGCACATGCTCGCCGTGAACGGCGGCGTTGCCGGCCAGGTTGTTCAGCGCTCGGCGGAAGGCCAGGGGGCGCAGCTGGGCGTCCAGTTCGTCCGGCGTCTCGACCGTGACCTCGGCCCCGGCGCGGCGGGCGTCCTCGGCCGCGCGGCGCAGCATTTCAGGCACGGAGATCGACTGCATCGCTTCGCCGGCCTCGCCTCGGGCGAAGGCCAGGTATTCGTCGATCATGTGCTCCATCTCGTCCAGATCGCCCTTCATGGCCTCGGCCCGCTTGAAGGGCGGGGCCAGGGCCAGTTCCAGCCGCAGACGGGTCAGGGGCGTGCGCAGGTCGTGGCTGACCGAGGCCAGCAGAGCCGTGCGCTGGTCGATGTGGCGCTGGATGCGACCGCGCATGTCCAGGAAGGCGCTGGCGGCGGCCCGCACCTCGCGCGCGCCGTGCGGCTTGAAGCGCGGCACGCTTTCCCCCCGGCCGAAGGCCTCGGCGGCGTCGGCCAGACGCTCGATGGCGCGCACCTGATTGCGGATGAACAGCACCGCCACGCCCAGCAGCAGGACGGTCGCTATGGTCAGCCACAGGACGAAGATATGGGCCTGGGTCGCCACGGCCCGTTCGCGCGGCGCGATAATGCGGAGCACCCCGCCCGGCTCCTGCACGCGGATGTCGACATAGGCGGGATAGCGTGTGGTGTCGTACCAGAAGGGCTGGTCCAGCCGCGAGGACAGGGCTTTCTCCAGGACGCGGTCGACCACGCCGATCGCTCCGCGCCGCTGTTCATCGGGCAGGACCGCCCCGTCCTGAAACGCGATGGAAAGCTGCATCGACCGTTCGGCCCGGTCGGCGATGACGGCCAGGTTCTGCGCCGTCGGCTGGTCGCGATAGCTTTCGGCCGCCCAGGCCACGTCCCCGGCCAGGCCTTCCGACAGGCGCGCGGTCACGGCTTGCCAGTGGGCGTCGAAGAAGGCCCAGGTCACGGCGCCCTGCATGATCAGCACCGGCAGGACGATGATCAGCAGCGACCGGCCCCATAGCGAGGTCGGCAGACGGCGCTTGATCACCCGCGCCCAGACGTTGAAGGGCAGCAGTCTCATCGAGGGCTCAGTCCGGCGCCAGCATGTAGCCGACGCCCCGCACGGTCTGCAGATAGCGTGGGTTCTTGGGGTCGGCCTCCAGCTTGCGGCGCAGGCGCGTCACCTGCACGTCCACGGCGCGGCCGGTGATGTCGGCGGTGTCGGGCGACAGGTTCATGCGCTCGACCGGCGAATGGGCGTGGATGGCCAGGGTCTTCAGCAGTTGCGCCTCGGCCTCGGTCAGGCGTTGCAACTCGCCGTCGCGGGTCAGCTCCAGCCGCTCCATGTCGAACACCGCCGGCCCCATGCGGATTTCGCGCGGGGTCATGGGCTTGCCGCCGGTGCGGCGCAGGATGGCCTCGACCCGCAGCGCCAGTTCGCGCGGATCAAAGGGCTTGGACATATAGTCGTCGGCCCCGCGCGACAGGCCCTCGATGCGGTCGTTCGGATCGCCCTTGGCCGTCAGCAGCAGGACCGGGGTCTTGGACAGGGTCGCCTGGCTGCGGATCCAGCTGGTCAGGTCGAAGCCGCTCTCACCCGGCATCATGACGTCCAGAACGATCAGGTCGAACTCGATCAGTTCGACCAGACGCCGCGCCGCGCCCGCGTGGGCGGCTCCCGTGACGCGATAGCCCTCGCGCGTCAGGAACTCTTTGAGCAGTTCGCGGATTCTGTCGTCGTCGTCGACGACCAGCAGGTGGCGGCCGGCGCCGGGAGCAGCGATGGGGCCGGAGCGGCCGTTCGAGCGCGTATCAGTCATGTCTTAGGCGATCCTGCCGAACGCAAAGGCGTTGACGGCGGCGGGAGAGAAGAGTGTAACCGGACCACATCCCGAGGAGACGTTATTCAATGGCCTTCGTTCCTTTCGACGATCGTGACGGCTGGATCTGGTTTGACGGCGCGTTCGTGCCCTGGAGGGACGCGAAAACGCACGTTCTGACCCATGGCCTTCACTACGGCTCGTCGGTGTTCGAGGGTGAGCGTATGTATGGCGGCGAAATCTTCAAGCTGACGGCGCACAGCCAACGGCTGAAGCGCTCGGCCGAGCTGCTGGACTTCGACATTCCCTACAGCGTGGCCGAGATCGACGCCGCCTGCAAGGAAACCTGTGAAAAGAACGGCCTGACGGACTGCTACATCCGTCCGGTGGCCTATCTGGGCGCCGAACAGCTCAGCGTCTCGTCGCTGAACAGCAAGGTCCACCTGGCTATCGCCGCCTGGGAATGGCCCAGCTATTTCGACCCCGAGGTGAAGAAGCGCGGTATCCGTCTGGAGTGGGCCAAGTGGCGCCGCCCCGACCCGGCCACCGCCCCTTCGACGGCCAAGGCCGGCGGTCTCTACATGATCTGCACCATGTCCAAGACGGCGGCCGAGAAGCGCGGCTACGCCGACGCCATGATGCTGGACTGGCGCGGCTATGTCGCCGAGGCCACCGGCGCCAACGTCTTCTTCGTCCAGAACGGCGCCCTGCACACCCCGCGCGTCGACCACATCCTGGACGGCATCACCCGCCAGACCGTGATCGAGATGGCCCAGGCCAAGGGCATCGAGGTGGTGATCCGCGACATCCTGCCGGAAGAACTGGCGGACTTCTCGGAATGCTTCCTCACCGGTTCGGCCGCCGAGGTCACCCCGGTCAGCGAGATCGGCGACTACCGCTTCACGCCGGGCGAGCTGTCGCTGACCCTGATGGACGACTACGGCAAGCTGGTCCGCGGCCAGCTCTGATCGGCGCCCTTCTTTCCTCCCCACGCGTGGGGAGGAAAGAAGGGCGATCAGGCGGAGGGTTCACCCTCCGCCTTTTTCTTGCGCGCCGCCTCGGCGGCCTTGCGGGCGCGCTCAGTCCGGCGCCAACGCCATAGCAGCCAGATCAGGGGAACCCCGACCAGCAGGATCGGCAGAACGCTGGCGATGAACAGGATCAGCACTCCCAGCGAGGACATGAAGGCGTAGGAGGCCGAGTTCAGCGCATCCACGACCGGCCGCGCCGCGCTGTCGGGCGCCAACTGCCCCGCCGCGCGATAGCTCACGTCCAGCTTCGAGGTCTGCACCCGCGTCCGCATGACCGCCAGGGCTGAGCGCGTCGCGTCCAGTTCGCCCTGCACCCGCGCCAGTTCGCGCTCGACCTGCAACAGTTGCTCCAGCGGGCCGCTGCGGGTGGCCAGAAGCTGCTGCAGCCGGTCGCGCAGGGTCTCCATCGCCCGCATCCGCGCCTCGGTGTCGACCAGTTGCCGGGTCAGGTCCTCGCTCTCGACGGCCTGTTCGGCCACGCGGCCGCCGGCCCCCTTGGCCTCGCCGTCCAGCGCCGCGCGGAAGCGGGCGACATAGGCGGGCGTCCCCCGCATCTCGAGATGGGCCTCGACGGAATCGCGGCCCACACGGCGGGAGTTGGAGCCGATCACCTGACAGGCGGCAGGTCCGGCGGCGATGCAGGCCTGTTCGTGCTTGGCCATGAGGCTTGTCGCGGCCTCGGCCGGCAGTTCCAGCCCGAAGCGATAGGCATAGGCGATACTGGGGGCGATGCTGGGCGCGACGACCGGCGCGGCGCCGCTGTTCGGCCCCGCCGGCGCGGAGGCGGCGGCGTCCATGACAGGCGCGGCGGGCGCCGCCTCCATCAGTTCGACGTCCACCGACTCGTCCGCGTACTGACGCGATCCCTCCTGACATCCCGCCAGCAGGGCGCTCGCCGCCGCCGCCCAGATCAGTTCCTTGCGCATCCGACCTCTCCCCGTTGATGACGTAACGGTGATTGGCTGCTCGCATAACGGCGAAGTTTAGACTGCGGCGAGGCTTTGACGCGGCAGGACGCCGCATGCGCACTTGACCAGAAGCCGCGTGGTGGCGTTCAAGCAGGTTTTAAAGGCGGCTTCCGGCCGTCAGTCGCTCGCGGAGCCGCCTTTTCCCATGTTCAGCCTTCTGAACCTGCAGAGCCTTCTGGGCCTGGTCGTCATCATCGCCGTTTGCTGGGCCCTGTCCGAGAACCGCAGGCTCTTCCCCTGGCGACTGGCCATCGGGGCGGTGCTGGTGCAGGCGGCGCTGATCCTGGCGACCTTCGCCATTCCCGGTTCGCAGGTGGTGCTGGACGGCGTCAACAACGCGGTGAAGGGGTTGGAGCTGGCGACCGAGGAGGGGACCAAGTTCGTCTTCGGCTATCTGGCGGGCGGGGATCAGCCCTACGCCGTCGCCAACGAAGGCGCCCTGTTCACCTTCGCCTTCAAGGTCCTGCCGCTGATCCTGGTCATCTCGGCCCTGTCGGCCCTGCTGTGGCACTGGAAGATCCTGAAATGGATCACCCTGGGCTTCGGCTTCCTGTTCCAGCGCACCATGGGCCTGGGCGGGGCCTCGGCCCTGGCGGTCGCGGCCAATGTCTTCCTGGGCATGATCGAAAGCCCCATCGTCATCCGCGCCTATCTGGACAAGCTGACCCGCTCGGAGGTCTTCCTGATGATGGTGGTCGGTCTGGCCACCGTCGCCGGTTCGACCATGGTGGCCTACGCCACCATCCTGGCGCCGGTCCTGACCAATGCGGCGGGCCACGTCCTGGTCGCCTCCATCGTCTCGGCCCCGGCCGGCGTTCTGCTGGCCCGCGTCATCATCCCCGAGAAGCCGGGTGAGGGCGGGGCGGTCGCCGACTACAACTCGGCCCTGAAATACGACAGCGCGGTGGACGCCATCGTCAAGGGCACCTCGGACGGCCTGATGGTGGTGCTGAACATTTCGGCCGTGCTGATCGTCTTCGTGGCCCTGGTGGCCCTGGCCAATGTCATGCTGGGCGCCTTCTGGATCGGGGGCGAGCCGCTGAGCGTCGAGCGCATCCTGGGCGTGGTCTTCTCGCCGCTGGCCTGGCTCATCGGGGTGGAATGGGCCGACGCGCAGAAGGCCGGCTGGCTGCTGGGGGTCAAGCTGACCCTGACCGAGTTCGTCGCCTTCATCAAACTGGGCGCGGTGCCGGACGGCGAGATGACCGAGCGCACCCGGATGCTGATGACCTATGCGCTTTGCGGCTTCGCCAACATCGGCTCGGTCGGCATCACCGTCACCGGCCTGTCGGTGCTGATGCCCGAGCGCCGCGAGGAAGTCCTGGGCCTGGTGTGGAAGGCGCTGCTGGCGGGCTTCCTGGCCACCCTGATGACCGCCTGCATCGTCGGGGCCATGCCGGCCTCGGTCTTCGGCCAGTAGCCTGATCCAGAGGGGGAAACGCCCGATGAAGCTCTACACCTCCTATCGGGCGCCCAATCCGCGCCGGGTCCGCTGGGTCATGGCCGAGAAGGGCATCGAGAACGTCGACTTCGTCGAGATCGATCTGCTGGCGGGCGAGCATCGCACCTCGGCCTATCGCGCCAGGGTCGGCGTGCCCCACGTCCCGGCCCTGGAACTGGACGACGGGACCTGCCTCTCGGAATCCATCGCCATCTGCCGCTATCTGGAGGCCCTGCATCCCGAGCCCAACCTGTTCGGCCGCGACGCCAGGGAACAAGCCGTCATCGAGATGTGGACCCGCCGCTGCGAGATCTACCTGGCCAACCCCATGATGCTGAACGTGCGCTTCAGCCATCCGGCGCTCGCCGCCCTTGAAGCGCCTCAGCCCCAGGTGGCGGAATACAGCCGCCTCGGCGCCGAGAAGTTCATGCGCCTGCTGGACCGGCAACTGGCCGAGCATGAGTTCATCGCCGCCGATCGTTTCACCATCGCCGACATCGTCGCCGCCGTGGGTCTGGATTTCGCCCGTCTGGTCAAATACCGCCCGCCGGAGGACCTGACCCATCTGGCGCGCTGGCTGGACGCCTGCCGCGCCCGCCCGGCGGCGAAAGCCGGGGTCTGAAGGCTTTTCCGACGCCCGTCGTCATGCCAAGCTGTGCGGCATGAACAGAGCGCTCACGATCACCCTCGTCCTCGGTCTTGCCGCATCGGCCGCCGCCTGTACGGACAGCCGACGCGCGCGCAATGACGCGACCTGGAGCGACCGTCCCGCCGACATCACCTGCTGGACCTATGGCGTCGAGACCTTCAAGGGCCGCTCGACCGACAAGGTCGAGTACAACGACGGCGGCCGCATCGCCTTCGTCGACGCCGCCAACAACCGCTACACCACGGTCGATGGTGAATGCCGAGTGGTTTACGCCGCGCCGTCCAAGTAGTCGGCGTCAGCCGCGCGGCGTGAACTTGCGGATCACGCCCGAGAAGGTCATCAGCAGCCGCTCGCCGGTGGTGATCTGGCCGCGCACGAAGATCAGGCTCTTGCCCGCCTTGGTCACCTGGCCGGTGGCCTCGATCAGTTCGCCCACATAGGCGCCGTCGATGAAGGTGGAATCCAGCTGCACCGTCACGCCGGACGCCCCCTCCATCTCCTGATAGGCGATCTGGAACATGGCGATGTCCGCAAAGGTCATCAGGCAGCCGCCGTGCATTCGGCCGCCGGCGTTCATGTGCTTCTGTTCGGCGCGGAAGGCGCAGCGCATGTGGCCGTCGGGGTCCAGCTTGCCGTAGAAGGGGCCCACCACCACGTCGAAGGTGTCGTGCAGGTCATAGGTCTGCCAGCCGGCGAACTCGCCTTCTGTTATGGTGATTTTCGCGACCATGCCGATTACGCCTTCTTTCCGATCTTGCGCTGCAGCATATAGACCCGATGAACGATCCAATCGAAGCGGCCATTTTTGAAAAACTGGCCAAGGCCGATCCCAAGAACGTCGGCGGCAAGAGCATTGAACCCTCGGACGTGGCGAAAGAACTGCAGCCCGAGCAGTGGCAGCGCATGCTGCCCAAGGTGCGCGCCACGGCCCTGGGCCTGATGCGTCAGGGCAGGCTGACCATCACCAAGAAGGGCAAGGCGGTCGACCCCAACGCCTTCAAGGGCGTGATCCGCCTGCGCCTGCCGACCGAGGCCGAGACGGCCGCGGCGCTAGCGGCCCTGCCGCCCGTCGAAAAATCGGATGACGACTTCGACTGAGCCGGAAACCGGCCCAGAGTCGGCCCTGGCTGATGTCCTGGCCGAGATCCGCGCCTGCCGGGCGTGCCTGGGGCAGTTGCCTCACACGCCGCGCCCGGTGGTCATGGTCGCGCCCGAAACCCGCCTGCTGATCTGCGGCCAGGCGCCGGGACGCAGGGTGCATGAGAGCGGTCTGCCCTTCACCGACCCGTCCGGCGACCGTCTGCGCGACTGGCTGGGCGTGGACGAGGCGACCTTCTACGGCGATCCGCGCCTCGGCGTCGCGGCTCAGGCCTTCTGTTTTCCCGGCACAGACCCAAAGGGGGGCGACTATCCTCCTCCGCGCCATTGCGCAGAGCTGTGGCGGCCCCGCCTGCTGGCCGAACTGCCCAAGGTCGAGCTGACCCTGCTGGTCGGCGGCTACGCCCAGGCGTGGGCTCTGGGCGACCGGGCCAAGGCCACCATGACCGAGACGGTCCGCGCCTGGCGCGATTACGCCCCCGCCATCCTGCCCCTGCCGCACCCGTCCTGGCGCAATACCGCCTGGCTGCGCAAAAACCCGTGGTTCGAAGCCGAGGTTCTGCCCTACCTTCGTGAACGGGTCCGAGGCATTCTCGGATAGTGCTCTCAAGTCCGCTCATCCCGGCGGACGCCGGGATTCAGTGCTTTGGACATCATGAAGCAGAGTTCGGATTTGATCGCAGCCATGTTCGCCAGCGTTGCGCGCGCAGCCAAAGAACTGGGCCCCGGCGTCCGCCGGGGTGAGCGGGTAGGAAAGGCGGTGCTTTTCGCCCTCGCCCTGTCCGCCTGCGCCACGCCGCATCTGCAAGGCCCCCAGACCCCGCCGGGCGGCTTCAACGGCCCGCGTATCGAGACGGGGACCGAAGGGCGGGGCGCCTTCGTGGTTCAGGACGGTGCGCGTCTGCCCTATCTGCGCTGGAGCCCCGAGAACGGCCAGCCGCCCTGGGCCGTCATCGTCGCCCTGCACGGCTTCAACGACCACTATGCCTCCTTCCGCCTGGCCGGGCCGTGGTGGGCGACGCGCGGCATCGAGACCTGGGCCTATGATCAGCGCGGCTTCGGCCTGTCGCCCCATCGCGGCGAGTTCGCGCCGGAAAGCCTGACCAGCGCAGACCTGCGCACCATCGTTTCGCTCGTTCGCGCCGAACGGCCCGGCGCCCTGATCGTGGTGGCGGGCGAAAGCATGGGCGGCTCCTCGACCATCGCCGCCTTCGGAGGGGAGGCGCCGCCCGACGCCGACCGTGTCATCCTGCTGGCCCCCGGCGTCTGGGGCTGGTCCAGCCAGAGCCCGTTCAATCGGGCGGGCCTGTGGGCCGCCGCCCGCCTGATGGGCGACAGGGCGGTCGAGCCGCCAGCCTTCGCCGTGCGCAACATCCGCGCCTCGGACAATACGCTGGAGCTGATCCGCAACGGCCGCGATCCGCAGAGCATCATCGCGACCCGCTTCGATTCCATGAGCGGCCTGGTCGATCTGATGGAGGCGGCGTCCCTGCGTCTGGGCGCGGTCGAGAAGCCGACCCTGCTGCTCTACGGCGCCCACGATCAGATCGTGCGCAGGGGGCCGATGCGGCTGGCGCTGGAACGGGCGGGCGAACGGCCCAACCTGCGCACCGCCTACTATCCGAACGGCTGGCACATCCTGAACCGCGATCTGCAGGGCGAGGTCGTTTATCGCGACGTCGAGGCCTGGCTGCGCGACGCGGCGGCGCCTCTGCCGTCTGGCGCCGGACCGGTGCTGCCCGCGCTCAGGGCTGATCCCACGGCCCGCTGACCTTCGCTTCACCGCTCATCCCGGCGGACGCCGGGATCCAGTGCTTTGGCCTCAAGCGGAGCGCTGGATAGAACGGCGTTTTTCCCACGGCGCCGCTTGGAGTTCTGACTGGATCCCGGCGTCCGCCGGGATGAGCGGGATCAAGAGGGGGCTCTGACGCGAAACCGACACGCTTGCTCTGTAGGCGGGCGCGGCGTATCTCCTCGCGCAATAAAAAATACCCCAGGAAAGGCCTGTCATGGGCAAGACGCTGTTTGATTCCCCCTCTTTCGCGAACCATGAAGGCGTCCACGCCTTCCACGACGAGAAAACCGGCCTGAAGGCCATCGTCGCGGTTCACTCCACCGCGCGCGGCCCCGCCGTCGGCGGCACCCGCATGTGGAACTACGCCACGGCCGCCGAAGCCCTGGAGGACGTGCTGCGCCTGTCCAAGGGCATGAGCTACAAGAACGCCGTCGCGGATCTGGAAATGGGCGGCGGCAAGTCGGTCATCATCGGCGACAGCCGCACCCAGAAGTCGCCGGAACTGTTCCGCGCCTTCGGTCGCGCCCTGAACGGCCTGGGCGGCAACTACTACGCCGCCGAAGACGTCGGCACCTCGGTCGAGGACATCGCCGAGGCCCGCAAGGTCACCGAATATGTCCTCGGCCTGAAGGACGGCCCGGAAGCCTCGGGCGACCCCAGCCCCGTCACCGCCGAGGGCGTGTTCCGCTCGAACCTGGTCGTGGCCCGTCGCCTGTTCAACCAGAACGACATGACCGGCCTGACCGTCGCCCTGCAGGGCGTGGGTCACGTCGGCGCCTATCTGGCCGAGATGCTGCACAAGGCCGGCGCCAAGCTGATCATCACCGACGTCAATCAGGCCAACCTGGAAGCCGTCGCCGCCAAGACCGGCGCCGAGATCGTCGCCCCCGACGCCATATATGACGTCGCCGCCGACATCTACGCCCCCTGCGCCCTGGGCGCGACGCTGAACCTGCAGACCCTGGACCGCCTCAAGGTCAAGGCCGTCTGCGGCGCCGCCAACAACCAGCTGGCCACCGCCGACATCGGCGACGAGCTGTTCAAGCGCGGCGTGCTCTACGCCCCCGACTATGTCGTCAACGGCGGCGGCATCATCAACGTCGCCTCGGAAATGAACGCCCGCCAGTCGGGCGGCGCCTATGACGCCTCCTGGGTCGAAGGCAAGCTGTCGCGCCTGATGGACACCTTCGAGGAAATCCTCGAGCGTTCGGTGGTCGAGAACAAGCCGACCCACCTGATCGCCGACGCCATCGCCGAAGCGCGCATCCGCGCGGCAGGCGAGCAGAAGGCCGAGCTGCTGAAGGCGGCTTAAGCTTTCAAGCATTGAAGTCTGAAGAAGGCGGCGTGTCGAAAGGCGCGCCGCCTTTTTCTTTCCTCCCCATTCCATGGGGAGGGGGACCACGCAGTGGTGGAGGGGGCGGCGCAGACATCAGCTGTCGAGACGCCCCCTCCGTCACGACGGCTACGCCGCCGCGCCACCTCCCCATGGAATGGGGAGGAAAGGTGAAGCCGGATTCCCTCAATCTTTAACGCATCTTAACGCCGCGTTTACCATCCAGGCGGCAGTTTCTGCCTAGCGGGATCAGTTCGACCCGCCAGTGGATGGGCGGGGACGCGTGGGCGGCTTCACGGCGGCGTTGCAGAAGTTCGGTATCGGCCGCCTGGCTGCGGTGCTTGGCGTCGCCGCGGGCGTGGCCGCGGTGCTGGTCGCCGTCATGCTGCGTGTAGGTCAGGCGCCCGACGCTCTGCTCTATTCCAACCTCGACCTGCGCGAAGCCTCCGAGATCAGCGCCGCCCTGGACCAGGCCGGCATCAAATATTCGTCCAAGGGCGACGGCTCGACCATCTTCGTCAGTCGCGACGAGGTGGGCACGGCGCGTCTGATGCTGGCGGGCAAGGGGCTCGTGACCTCGGGCAGCGTCGGCTACGAGATCTTCGACAACCAGTCGGTGCTGGGTCAGACCGAGTTCCAGCAGAATCTGAACGAACAGCGCGCCCTGCAGGGCGAGCTGTCGCGCACCATCATGTCGATGCGCGGCATCACCTCGGCCCGCGTCCACATCACCATGCCGCGCCGGGAAATGTTCCAGGCCGCCGCCACCGACCCGACCGCCGCCGTGGTCGTGGGCGTCGGCGGTCGCGATCTCAGCGGCGATCAGGTCCGCGCCATCCGCAACGTCGTCGCTTCGTCCGTGCCGAACCTGAAGCCGGACAAGGTCACGGTCACGGACCAGTCCAATCGCACCCTGGCCGCCGGTTCGGAAGACACCGGCTTCACCTCGGCCAACGCCGAGGCCGCCAAGGCCACGACCGAGTCCCAGCTGCAGACCCGGATCAAGGACATCGTCGAGGGCGTCGTCGGCGCCGGCGCCGCCCGCGTTCAGGTCACCGCCGACATCGACCACAGCCGCTCGACCACCCAGGAACAGAAGTTCGACCCCGACGGCCAGGTCGTGCGCTCGACCTCGACCAACGGTTCGCAGTCACAGGACACGACGGGTCAGGCCGACGGCGGCGTCACCGCCACCAACAACATCCCCGGCGGCGCGGCCCCGAACACCACGCCCATCGGCTCGACCAACTCGGAAAACACCGAGACGACCAACTACGAGATCTCCAACACCACCACCACGACGGTCAAGGAACCGGGCGAGGTCAAGAAGCTGTCGGTCTCGGTCGCCGTGGACGGCAAGTACACCCCCGCCGCCGACGGCAAGGGCGAGCCGACCTACGCCCCGCGCACGGCCGAAGAAGTCCAGCAGATCAAGACCCTGGTGGCCGCCGCCGTCGGCATCGACGAAACGCGCGGCGACAAGATCGAGGTGGTCAACGTCCGCTTCAATCGCGAGCCCTCGGCGGCGCCGGGCGCGGACGAAGGCTCGTCGATGTTCAACTTCGACAAAAACGACATCATGCGCGGCATTGAACTGCTGGTCCTGGTGATCACCGGCTTCCTGCTGATCTTCTTTGTCGTGCGGCCGCTGCTGAAGGCCGCGACGGGCGGGGCGGCGACGCCCGCCCTGGTCAGCGCCAACGGCCTGCCGGTAACGCCGCTGGACACCCAGCTGGTCGGCGGCGTCCTGCCGGGTCAGCCGCAGATGCTGGCCGGTCCTAGCGAGATGGATCAGCGCCTCGACATCGCCCGCATCGAGGGCCAGGTGAAGGCCTCCTCGATCAAGAAGGTCGCGGACTTCGTCGACACGCACCCCGAGGAATCGACGGCGATCCTCCGCTCCTGGGTGCATGAAAGCTAATGACCCGTCTGGTGAGCAAGAAGGGCGCGATCGACGACATCCGCAAGCTGTCGGGGCCTGAAAAGGCGGCCGTCGTCCTGCTGTCGCTGGGCGAAGAGCACACCATCCTGTGGCAGCAACTCGACGAGGAGGAGATCAAGGAGGTCTCCCAGGCCATGGCCGGTCTCGGCACCGTCGCGGCTCAGGTGGTCGAGGAAGTCCTGGTCGAGTTTGTCTCGGGCATCGGCGGGGCCGGCGCCCTGATGGGCAGCTATGAGCAGACCCAGCGCCTGCTGGCCTCCTTCATGCCGGGCGACCGCGTCGACGCCCTGATGGAGGAAATCCGCGGCCCCGCCGGCCGGACCATGTGGGACAAGCTCGGCAATGTGAACGAGGCCGTCCTCGCCAACTATCTGAAGAACGAATACCCGCAGACGGTCGCGGTGGTCCTGTCCAAGGTCAAGCCCGACCACGCCTCGCGCGTGCTGACGGCCCTGCCGGAAGACTTCGCCCTGGAATGCGTCCAGCGCATGCTGCGCATGGAGCCGGTGCAGCGCGACATCCTCGACAAGATCGAGCAGACCCTGCGCACCGAGTTCATGTCCAACCTGGCCCGCACCTCCAAGCGCGACAGCCATGAACTGATGGCCGACATCTTCAACAGCTTCGACCGCCAGACCGAGGCCCGCTTCATCGGCGCCCTGGAGGAACGCAGCCGCGATTCCGCCGAGCGCATCCGCTCGCTGATGTTCGTGTTCGAGGACCTGTCCAAGCTGGACCCCGGCGGCGTGCAGACCCTGCTGCGTGCGGTTGAGAAGGATCAGCTGGGCCTGGCGCTGAAGGGCGCCTCGGAATCCCTGCGCGACATGTTCTTCTCCAACATGTCCGAGCGCGCCTCGAAGATCATGCGCGAGGACATGGAGTCGATGGGGCCTGTCCGCCTCAAGGACGTCGACGCCGCCCAGATGACCATGGTCCAGGTGGCCAAGGACCTGGCCGCGCGCGGCGACATCATGCTGGCCGGCCAGAGCGGCGACGACGAGTTGATCTACTGACATGACCGGCATTCCCTCCACCGCCCGTCCCTTCATCTTCGACACCGAGTTCGACGCCTCGGGCGACGTGGTGCGCCCCTCGGCCTGGCAGCCGGTCAAGCGCTCCTTCGCCCCGGCCGAGGTCGACGCCCTGGTCGCTCAGGCCCGTCTGGAAGCGCGTCAGCAGGCCCTGGCCGAAGTGGAGGCCCTGCGCGCCGACGCCCTGTCGACCCTGGCCCAGCACGCCGCCCATGCGGCGGGCGCCCTCAGCACCATCGCCGAGGCCCACCGTCGCCAGTCGGCCGAGCTGTCGGTCGCCGCCGCCCGCGTCCTGGCCTCCGCCGCCTTCGACCGCTTCCCGCGCCGCCCGCTGGAAGCCGCCATCGAGCAACTGGCCCAGGAGATCGACGCCTCGCCGCGCCTGTTGGTCCGGGCTTCGGGTCTAGACGAGGCGACCCGCGCCCATGTCGAGGCCCTGTGCGCCGACGCCGGCTTCACCGGCTTGATCGCCTTCCGCGAGGACGCCGGGGCCCCCGCCGCCGCATTTGCTCTGGAATGGGCCGACGGTCGCGCCGAGTTCGATCCCGAGGGCGTCGCCGCCCGCGTCTCCGCCGCCCTGGAGGCCGCGCTCGCGGCCGAGGCCGGCCATGCTGAATCCCTCGACAGGAGCGCCTTCTGATGGCCACCGACGATCTCGCCCTGGAAGAGTTCGGCGACTCCACCGCCCTGAACATCGCCGACGAGGGCGGCGACAAGTCCGCCGCCGACCTGGCCACCGTCTTCGACGTCCCGGTCAACATCTCGGCCGTCCTGGGCAAGGCCCATATGTCGGTCGCCCAGCTGCTGAAGCTGAACCGTGGCAGCGTGCTGGAGCTGGACCGCAAGGTCGGCGAGGCCATCGACATCTTCGTCAACAACCGTCTGGTCGCCCGCGGGGAGGTCGTCGTCGTCGAGGATCGCCTGGGCGTGACCATGACGGAAATCATCAAGACCGAGGATTCTGGCGCCTGATCGGCCGCCGGAATCTGATGCAGAAATAAGAGGAGAAGACCCATGCGGCTTCTGGTGGTTGGCAGGCTCAGCGGACAGCTGGCGACGGCGGTGAAGATGGCCATGGCGCACGGCGCCAAGGTCCAGCACGTCGAGCGCGCCGATCAGGCGACCGAGCAACTGCGGCGCGGGCAGGGGGCCGACCTGATGATGGTCGACTACCGCATCGACATCGCCGCCCTGATCGCCGCAAACGACGCCGAGCGTATCCACGTCCCGGTCGTGGCCTGCGGGGTGGACGCCGACGCCCGTGAAGCCGCCGACGCCATCCGCGCCGGCGCCAAGGAGTTCATCCCCCTGCCGCCCGAGGCAGACCTGATCGCCGCCGTCCTGTCCGCCGTGGCCGACGACGAGCGTCCGATGATCTCGGCCGACCCGGCGATGAAGGCCGTCATCAGCCTGGCCGACCAGGTGGCGCGCTCGGAAGCCTCCATCCTGATCACCGGCGAAAGCGGCGTCGGCAAGGAGGTGATGGCCCGTCACCTGCACACCGGGTCCAAGCGCGCCGACAAGCCCTTCATCAGCGTCAACTGCGCCGCCATTCCCGACAACCTGCTGGAATCCGAGCTGTTCGGCCACGAGAAGGGCGCCTTCACCGGCGCCGTGGCCCGCCGCATCGGCAAGTTCGAAGAGGCCGACGGCGGCACCCTGCTGCTGGACGAAATCAGCGAGATGGACGCCCGCCTGCAGGCCAAGCTGCTGCGCGCCATCCAGGAACGCGTCATCGACCGCGTCGGCGGCTCCAAGCCGGTGCCGGTCAACATCCGCATCATCGCCACCTCGAACCGCGACCTGGCCAAGGCCGTGGCCGAAGGGACCTTCCGCGAAGACCTGCTGTATCGCCTGAACGTGGTGAACCTGCGCCTGCCCAGCTTGCGCGAGCGTCCGGGCGACATCGCCGTCCTGTGCGACCACTTCATCCGCAAATACGCCGCCGCGAACGGCGTGCCGCCGCGCCCCATTTCGGTCGAGGCCCGCCGCGCCCTGGCCGGGCACCGCTGGCCCGGCAACGTGCGCGAGCTGGAAAACGCCATGCACCGCGCCGTCCTGCTGGCGACGGGCGCCGAGATCGATGTGGACGCCATCCGTCTGCCCGACGGCCGCCCCCTGCTGGAAGGCGGCTCGACCGCCCCGTCGCCGACCGCCTCGGTCTATGACGCCGGCGTCGCCGGTCACGCGGCCCAGATGGCCGACGCCATGACCCGCAGCTTCGTCGGTCAGACCGTGGCCGAGATGGAAAAGACCCTGATCCTCGACACCCTGAACCACTGCCTCGGCAACCGCACCCATGCGGCCAACATCCTGGGCATCTCGATCCGCACCCTGCGCAACAAGCTGAACGAATACGCCGACGAGGGCACGGCCATCCCGGCGCCTCAGTCGGGCGTCGCCGCCGCCTATGGCGCGGCGGGCTAGGGCCATGCGCGCCGATCGCCGGACGGTTCTGCTGGGCGTCGGGGCGCTGGCCCTGGCCGCCTGCTCGCGCGAGGTCAAGTCGGCCGAGACCGATCTGGACGCCGATGTCGAGGACGCCGGAACCCTGGATCTGGACCTGTCGGATCTGGAAGCCCGCCACGGCGGCCGCCTGGGTCTGGCCATCGCCTCCGGCGGCGTCAACGCCGCCTGGCGCGGCGACGAGCGCTTCGTCTATTGCTCGACCTTCAAGATGTATCTGGCCGCCGCCACCCTGTTGCGGGTCCAGGCGGGGCAGGAGCGGCTGGATCGCGCCGTCCCGATCACCGCCGCCGACATGATCAACCATGCCCCGACCACGGAAAAGGCGGTCGGCTCGAGCCTGACCGTCGAGCAACTGATGCAGGCCACGGTCGAGCTGAGCGACAACCCCGCCGCCAACATCCTGATCCGCGAGATGGGCGGGCTGGACGCCTTGCGCGCCTTCTATCGCGGCATCGGCGACGACAGCACCCGCGTTGACCGTCTCGAGCCCGAGATGAACCGCGCGGACGGCGACAAGGACACCATCACCCCGATCCAGTCGGTGCAGAACATCAGCCGTCTGCTGGTCTCGCCCGACACCCCGCTGAATGCGGCCTCCAAGGCCCTGCTGATGCGCTGGATGACCGAAACCCCGACGGGGCAGGGCCGCATCAAGGCCGGCGTCCCGGCTGGCTGGACCGTGGCGCACAAGACCGGCACCGGCGGCTATGGCCCGACCAACGACATCGGCCTGATCCAGCGTCCTGATGGCGCGCCCATCGTCATCGCCGTCTATTTCCACGCCACGCGGGATTCGACCGACGCCCAGCGCGAAGCGGTCATCGCCGACGCGACCCGTCTGGCGCTCAAGGCGCTGGGGCATGGCTGAGACCCCGCGAATCCTGTCATCAGGCGGGATGATCTTCGCCATTCGCCATGGTTGATGCGCCGGTCCTGATGAAGGACGGCTACGCGCGCCCCACCGGGCGCGACGCGCTCGGCTGGCTGCTGCGCGGCGACGTGGGGCTGGCGGTCGGCGTGATCGCGGTCATCATGCTGCTGATCCTGCCGATCCCGAAGATGCTTCTGGATCTGCTGCTGGCGATCTCGCTGGTGTCCAGCGTGCTGATCCTGATGACGGCCGTGATGATGAAGCGGCCGCTGGACTTCGCCATCTTCCCCACGGTCCTGCTGGTCTCGACCCTGTACCGGCTGGGCCTCAACCTGGCCTCGACGCGCCTGATCCTGACCCACGGCCAGGAGGGCCACGACAGCGCCGGTCAGGTCATCAACGCCTTCGGCGAGCTGATGATGGGCGGCAACTTCATCATCGGGGTGATCATCTTCGCCATCATCCTGGTGGTGAACTTCGTCGTCATCACCAAGGGTTCGACCCGTATCGCCGAGGTCTCGGCCCGCTTCACCCTGGACTCCATGCCGGGCAAGCAGATGGCCATCGACGCCGACCTGTCGTCCGGCCTGATCGACGAGGAACAGGCCAAGCTGCGCCGCAAGGAGCTGGAACAGGAATCCACCTTCTTCGGGGCCATGGACGGTGCGTCCAAATTCGTGCGCGGCGACGCCGTGGCGGGCCTGATCATCACCTTCATCAACGCCATCGGCGGTCTGCTGATCGGCGTGACGCAGCACGGCATGCCGGTGGGCGAGGCGGCCAACACCTATGTCCAGCTGACCGTCGGCGACGGTCTGGTGACCCAGATCCCGGCCATCATCGTCTCGGTCGCCGCCGGCTTCCTGGTGTCGAAGGCGGGCGTCGAGGGTTCGGCCGACAAGGCCCTGGTCAGCCAACTGGCCAGCAACCCGGTCAGCTTGGGCGTTGTCTCCGGCGCGGCGGGCCTGATCGGCCTGATCCCCGGCATGCCCCTGATCCCCTTCGCCGCCCTGGCCCTGGGCTCGGGCTTCATGGCCTGGAAGCTGGGCCGCGACCGCCTCAAGCCGCCTCCGGTTGAAGTCGTCGACGCCAAGCCCAAGGAGGACGTCGAGGAGCCGATCTCCACCGCCCTGACCATCGACGAGGTCAAGATCGAGCTGGGCTACGCCCTGCTGTCGCTGATCAACGACCTGGAAGGCCGCCGTCTGACCGATCAGATCCGCGCCCTGCGCCGCTCGCTGGCCCAGGAATACGGCTTCGTCATGCCCAGCGTGCGCATCCTCGACAACATGCGCCTGCCCAATCAGGGCTACGCCATCCGCATCAAGGAGATGGAGGCCGGGGCCGGCGAGGTGCGCCTGTCGTCGCTGATGGCCATGGACCCGGCGGGCCGTCAGGTCGAGCTGCCCGGCGAGCATACGCGCGAGCCCGCCTTCGGCCTGCCCGCCACCTGGATCGACGAATCCTTGCGCGAAGAGGCGACCTTCCGCGGCTACACCCTGGTCGATCCCTCTACGGTGCTGACCACGCACCTGACCGAGATCCTCAAGGAGAACATGGCCGAGCTGCTGTCCTACGCCGAGGTGCAGAAGCTGCTCAACGAACTGAACGGCGAAGAGAAGAAGCTGGTCGAGGAGTTGATCCCCGGCGTGGTCACCGTCACCACCCTTCAGCGCGTGTTGCAGAGCCTGCTGCGCGAAAAGGTCTCGATCCGCGACCTGCCCGCCATCCTCGAAGGCCTGGCCGAGGCCGCGCCTCACACCACCAGCGTCACCACCCTTGTCGAGCACGTCCGCACCCGCCTGGCGCGTCAGCTCTGCTGGGCCAATCGCGGCGACGACGGGGCCCTGCCCATCGTCACCCTGTCGCCGGACTGGGAACAGGCCTTCGCCGAGAGCCTGATCGGTCCCGGCGAGGACAAGCAACTGGCCATGGCTCCCAGCCGCCTTCAGGACTTCATCCGGGGGGTGCGCGACACCTTCGAGCGCGCCGCCATGGCGGGCGAAAACCCGGTCCTGCTGACCGGCCCCCAGGTCCGTCCCTATGTCCGTTCGATCATCGAGCGCTTCCGGGGCCAGACCGTGGTGATGAGCCAGAACGAGGTCCACCCCAAGGCGCGGCTGCGCACCGTCGGCACGGTCTGATCGACTTCGAGGTTAACGGCTGGACTCAAGGGGTTGGGTCGATAAGCTGGCGCCCATGAAACGAATTCGGCCGGCCCTGCGGACCCTTGGCGCCTTCTTGCGCACGCCGACCCTCAGTCGTTCGATCATCGCCCTGTTGGCCCTGGCCATCCTGCTGTTGCTGGCGGTGAACGCGGCCACCTTCGTCATGATCCAGCGGACGACGACCTATAACGACACGGTCGATCACAGCCAGCAGGTCCGTCTGGCGGCCAAGGACATGCTCAGCCTTCTGGTCGACGCCGAAACCGGCCAGCGCGGCTTCATGCTGACGGCGCGGCCCGAGTATCTCAGCGTGCACGCCAGGGCCGTGGCGGAACTGCCCGACGTCCTGGCGAGGCTGGATGACCTGACCGACGGCGATGCGGAGCTGACCCCCCGGCTGGCGCGCGTGCGGGGGCTGTATCAGCAGCGCATGACCCTGATGGACAACACCATCGCCCTGACCCGCATGGGCCGGATCGGCGAGGCCGTGTCCCTGATCCGCAGCGGTCAGGGCAAGGGCCTGATGGATCAGATGCGGGTCGAGCTGACCGCCATCGATGCGATCGAGGCCCAGCGTCTGGTCGAGCGCACCCGCCAGTCCGAGCGGGCGTCGGCGGTGACCGTGTCGGTCAACGCCCTGGCCGCCGTCCTGATCCTGATCCTGGCGGGCATCAGCGTCTGGCTGGTGCGGCGCTACGTCGAGGAGATCGAGGCGGCCCATCTGGAACTGGACCGGGTCAACGCCGGACTGGAAAACCAGGTCCTCGACCGCACCGCCGAGCTGACCCGCGCCAACGAGGAAATCCAGCGCTTCGCCTATATCGTCAGCCACGACCTGCGGTCGCCGCTGGTCAACGTCATGGGCTATACCTCCGAGCTGGAGCAGGTCGGCAAGATCTTCGACCATCAGCTGACCACCCTGGCCCAGACCCACCCCGACGCCATCGAGCCCGAGGCGATCCGGGCAGTGCGCGAGGACGTGCCCGAGGCCGTCGGCTTCATCCGCGCCTCGACCGCCAAGATGGACCGGCTGATCAACGCCATCCTCAAGCTGTCGCGCGAAGGTCGTCGGGCCCTGGTTCCCGAGGTCCTGCCCATGACCGACCTGGTCCAGTCCATCGCCGACAGCCTGCACCACCAGGTCAGCGAGGCCGGCGGCGAGATCGTCGTGCGCGACCTGCCCGCGCTGGAAAGCGACCGCCTGTCGATCGAGCAGATTTTCGGCAACCTGCTCGACAACGCCGTCAAGTATCGGGAGCCGGGACGGCCCATCCAGATCGTCGTCGAGGGCGAAACGACCGACGACGGGCGGCTTCACTATCGCATCATCGACAATGGGCGCGGCGTGTCTGAACGCGACCACGAACGCATCTTTGAACTGTTCCGCCGGGCTGGGAAACAGGACCTGCCGGGCGAGGGTCTGGGGCTGGCCTTTGTCCGTAACAGCGTGCGCCGTCTGGGCGGCGGCATCACCCTGGAGTCCCAGCTGGGACAAGGCTCGACATTCCATCTGAAATTCCCCACACGACTGATCGTGCCGGGGGAAGCGGGAGACAATCTATGAGCCATTCCGTGAAGATCGTCATGGTCGAGGACGATCATGGCCACGCCAAGCTCATCGAAAAGAACATCCGCCGCGCCAATATCGCCAACGACATCGTTCATTTCGACCATGGGGCTTCGGCCCTCGACTACCTGTTCAGCGACGAGGTGCGCGCCCACGGGCCGCTGCTGATCCTGCTGGACCTCAACCTGCCGGACATGTCGGGCACAGATATTCTGGAGAAGGTGAAGTCGGACGAGCGCCTGCGCCGCGCCCCCGTCGTCATCCTGACCACGACCGACGACAAGGTGGAAATCCAGCGTTGCTACGACCTGGGCTGCAACGTCTACATCACCAAGCCGGTGGACTACGAAGCCTTCGCCGGCGCCATCCAGCAACTGGGCCTCTTCCTGTCCGTCATGCAGGCGCCGGAGATTTGAACGCCGCCATCCGCCTGCTCTACATCGACGATGATCGCGGCCTGTCGCGGCTGGTCCAGAAGGAGCTGGGCCGTCACGGCTATGAGGTGACCTGCGCCCCCGACGCCGACGCCGGCTACGCCGCCCTGCAGGCGGGCCAGTTCGACGTCTGCGCCCTGGACCACTACATGCCGGGCCGCGAGGGGCTGGACGTCCTGCCCGACATCCTCGACCTGCCCAGCCCCCCGCCGGTGGTCTATGTCACCGGGGCCCAGGACGGGCGCATCGCCGTGGCCGCCCTGCGCGCCGGCGCCGCCGACTATGTCATCAAGGACGTGTCCGAGGACTTCACCGCCCTCTTGCGCTCGGCCGTCGAGGACGCCCTTCTACGCCGCCGCCTGGAACGCGAGAACGAAGCCGCCCAGGAAGAGGTCCGTCTGGCCCGCGACCGCGCCGAGGCCATGCTGCGCGAGGTCAATCACCGCGTCGGCAACTCTCTGCAACTGGTGTCCAGCTTCATCTCCCTGCAACTGCGCCAGCTGGCTGACGAGGGGGCCCGCTCGGCCCTGCGCGAAGCCCAGGTGCGGATCGAGGCCGTGGCCCACGTCCACCGCCGCCTCTACACCTCGTCCGACCTCGCCACGGTGGCGATGGACGAATATCTGATCGGTCTGGTCGAGGAACTGGGCAAGTCGGTCGGTCCTGGTGCGGGAGGGGGCGAGACCTCGCCGCGCCTGACCCTGCGCGCCGAGCCCATGCGGGTGACGACGGATCAGGCCGTGTCCCTGGGCGTCATCGTCACCGAACTGGTCACCAACGCCGTCAAATACGCCTATGCGCCGGGCGAGGGCGGCGAAATCCGCGTCGTTCTGCAAGGGGTCGCCGAAGGGCGCGCCATGCTGACCGTCGAGGACGACGGACCGGGCCTGGGCGACGGCGTCCCCAAGGGCACGGGCCTGGGCTCCAAGATCGTGTCCGCCATGGCCGGCGGCCTGCGTTCTTCGGTCCAGTTCGATGCCGAGCACCCCGGCGTCCGGGCGCAACTGGTCTTTGATCTTTAGGCCTTTCGCATCGGCTCGACGGCGCGTTAGTCTGGCTTGATGAAGCTTCAGTTTGGAACGGCCCGCCCGGGCCTCGACTACCTCCACCGCCCCGCCGCCTTCGGCCTTGTCGCCAAGGACGGCAAACTGGCTTGCGTGCGCGTGGATCGCGGCGAGGGCAGCTATTTCGATCTGCCCGGCGGCGCCGTCGACGGCGAGGAAAGCGAACAACAGGCCCTGGTGCGCGAGTTCGCCGAGGAGACCGGCCTGATCGTCCAGCCCGAGGATCGCCTGACCGCGGCCGCCCAGTATTTCCAGCGCACCGACGGCTCGCCCGTCAACAACGCGGGCGGTTTCTGGACCGTGCGCCTGGCCGGTTTCGACGCCTCGACCCAGTGCGAGGCCGACCACGAACTGGTCTGGCTGGACCCGCTGGAGGCCGTCTCCCGCCTGCGCCACGAAGCCCACGCCTGGGCCGTGGCCAAGTGGCTACGCTCTCAGGTCTAGGGAACAACCTCGGCCGGGAACGGTTATTTCTGTCGAAGCGCCGTCCTTCCGACGGCGTCAGCACAGAGGGTTCCCATGCCTGATCATGACCGTGTCGAAGGCGCCGCCAAGAACATCGGCGGCAAGATCAAGGAAGCCGCCGGCAAGCTGACCGGCGACGAAAAACTGAAGGCCGAAGGCCGTGCCGATCAGGTCGCGGGCAAGGTCCAGAACGCCGTCGGCGGCCTCAGGGACGCCTTGCGCGGCGAGCGTCACTAATCCTCCCCGTTTGCACCGATCAGGCCGTCGCTCCCCACCGGGGGCGGCGGCCTTTTCACGTCTGGCTCAGTCTCCGCCCAGACGTATGCGCAGACCCTCGGCCTCGCGTGCTTCGCCGGGCGCCGGCCGGCACTCGCTGTTGAAGGCGATGGCCCCGCTGGGCGTGCGTTGGGGGCGGTTGTCGCAGACTCTTTCCTGCGGCGGCGGCGCGCCCAGGGCTGCGACCGGGCGCGGTCCGCACTGCATGGCGTAGCCGTTGGCCGCCGTGCCGGGGGTGCAGTTCTCCAGCGCCTTCGAGGGGCGCAGACCTTCCGGCAGTCGGTCGCCCATGGCGGCCGCCAGCGTCACTCGGACGCGCGCCTGGCAATGCTCCAGCGGCTCGTCCTTGCGGATGAAGGGGCTGCACTGCGACCGCTCCCAGCCATAGGGATCGGCCAGGGCGTGGGCCGGCAGGACCGGCGTGGGGGCGGCCTCGACCACCGCCTCCACAGGCGGCGGCGGATCGTCCGACCAGACCACGGCCGGCGCGGCCTGTTGCAGGGCCAGGGCGAAAAGCAGAGCCGTCGTCATCGCGTCTCTCCTTGATCGGGGCCCCTTGATCGGGGCCTCCCGGATCAGACCTCTACCGTGTCAGCGCCCGCATGGCCTTGTCCAGCCCGTCCAGCGTCAGGGGGAACATCCTCTGGTCCATGACCTCGCGGATCAGGCCGACCGACTGGGTATAGCTCCAGTAGCGTTCGGTGACGGGGTTCAGCCAGACCGACTTGTCCCACTGCTGGCGGGCGCGTTTCAGCCAGACGGCGCCGGCCTCCTCGTTCCAGTGCTCGACCGAGCCGCCCGGCATGGTGATCTCATAGGGGCTCATCGTCGCGTCGCCGACGAAGATGGCGCGCCAGTCGCCGGGATATTTGTTCAGCACGTCCCAGGTCGGGATCTTCTCGTTGTGCCGCCGCCGGTTGTCCTTCCACACCCCCTCGTAGAGGCAGTTGTGGAAGTAGAAGAACTCCAGATTCTTGAACTCGGTCTTGGCCGCCGAGAACAGCTCCTCGCACAGCTTTACATGGCCATCCATCGAGCCGCCGATGTCGAGGAACAGCAGGACCTTGATGGTATTGCGTCGCTCGGGCCGCATCTGGATGTCCAGCCAGCCCTGACGCGCCGTGCCGTCGATGGTGCCGTCCAGATCCAGCTCCTCGGCCGCGCCCTCGCGCGCAAACCTGCGCAGACGGCGCAGGGCGACCTTGATGTTGCGGGTGCCCAGCTCGACCGTGTCGTCCAGATTCTTGTATTCGCGCTTTTCCCAGACCTTGACCGCGCGGCCCTGCTTGCCAGGGCCGCCGATACGCACGCCCTCGGGATTATAGCCGCCGTGGCCGAAGGGGCTGGTCCCGCCCGTGCCGATCCAGCGGTTGCCGCCCTCGTGCCGGCCCTTCTGCTCCTCCAGACGCTGTTTCAGCGTCTCCATCAGCTTGTCGAAGCCGCCCAGGGCCTCGATCTGGGCCTTCTCCTCGTCGGTCAGGAACTTCTCGGTCAGCAGCCGCAGCCAGTCCTCGGGAATGTCGGTGGTCAGGTCCTCGCCCGCCCCGACCGTCTCCAGCCCCTTGAACACCTTGCCGAACACCTGATCGAAGCGATCATAGTGCTTCTCGTCCTTGACCAGCACCGCCCGCGACAGGTGGTAGAAGGCCTCGACCTCGCGCCCGGCCACGTCCTTGTCCATGGCCTCCATCAGATGGAGCCATTCCTTCAGCGAAACTGGCACACGGGCTTCGCGCAGGGCGGTGAAGAAGGGCAGGAGCATCAGAAGGTCTCGGGGCCAAGTGAGCGCAACAAGCGCTCCAGCACTGATTTCAACGCCTGGGCATGGCCAGACGCCGCCTGCCAGATCAGTCGTCTGTCCGCACGGAAATAGCTGTGGGCCAATCTGTGGCGAAGCCCTGCGATGTTTGCCCAGGGCACATCCGGCGCCAGGGCTTTCATTTCGGCTGACAGGTTCTGCGCGCCTTCGCCGAGAACGATCAGATACATCGAAGCGGCGGCGACGCGCGTTCGATCCTCGATCCATGTTTCTTGCTCGCCACCCGTCGTCTGTACGGCCAGTTCGTCGATCGCGCCGATCATTTCCTGAAGGTGCAGCCGGTCGCGCTCAGACAATGACCGTCTCGCGCATCGCCCTGCTGCGAACGAGGCGATGCATGGAATCTTCCGTTCCCATTTCGACCTTCACGCCCAGTCGTTCGCTCAGCCCGCGCTCGATGCCGAAGAAGTCCCAGCCCAAGGGCTTGGTCATGTCCACCAGCAGATCCACGTCGCTGTCAGGCCCCGCCTCGTCGCGCGCATAACTGCCGAACAGGCGCACATTGACGATGCCCTGCTCAGCCAGCCAGGGCTTGAGTTCTCGCAGCTTCTGAAGAAGTTCAGCGCGGGTCATGGTCGCAGTCTAGCCTATCCCTTGCGCAAGATGAACTCGTGGTCGTTCCAGGCGCCGACCGGGTAGTCGTACTCGCCGGCCTTCTCGAAGCCGTAGGCGGCGTAGAGCTTCTGCGCCTTTTCGTTGCCGCTCCAGACCCCGATCCACATCGGGCCGTCGGTGTTTGCCTCCATCCATTCCAGCGCCAGCTTCAGCAGTTTCGTGCCCAGACCCAGGCCCTGCGCGTCGCGGCCGATGTAGAGGCGGCGCAGTTCGGCGTTTCCGGGACGGGCGTCGGGATGGGGCAGGGTGTTGGGCCCGGTGTTGGCGAAGCCCAGGATCTCGCCGTCGCGGTCGGCCACCCACCAGGCCGCGCCGGGCTCGGCCAGCCTGGCCTGGAGGGTCTCGACGCTGAAGCTCTTGTCGAGGAAGGCGGCCAGGTCGTCGGCGGGGTAGGGGATGCCGAAACCCTCGACGAAGGTGTCCACAAAAGTCTGGCGGCCCAGCACGGCCAGGGCGGCGGCGTCGTCGGGTCGGGCGGGGCGGATCACGGGCTCGGTCATGGTCTCGGCCATAGCGCCGCCGAGAGCCGGGGTCGAGGCCGCAGGGGCCGCTCGCGAGGCTGTCATCGCTTGGTGGTTGCAGGGGCGCGCGGCGGGAGCTACCACCATCTTCCAAGGGGCGGACGATAGGTTTGCCTCGTCAACCGCAATCGGGGGGATTGAGGGACGCCAAAGCCTTGATTTCACAGGCTGCTCCCCGTGCTATGACGTCTCCCGCTCTCATGACTCACACCGAATCCGCCGCATCCACGCCTTCTGAGGCGCCCCGCGCCGCCCAGGCGACGTCGGCTGCCGGCGCGATCATCCTGGCCCGCCACGGCGAACCGGCCCTGTCGCGCAAATGTCTGATCACCTCGGACGAATATCGCGACTGGTGGGGCCGCTACGAGGTCGGCGGCCTGCGCGCCGGCCAGACCCCGCCCCAGACCTTGCTGGCCGCCGCCGAGGGCGCGGGCGCCATCTACGCCTCGTCACGTCTGCGCGCTCAGGAAACCGCCCGCGCCGTGGCCCGCGACCGCGAAGTCCTGGTCGACGCCCTCTTCATCGAGGCGCCCCTGCCGCCGCCGCGTTTCCCGTCGTGGATCAAGCTGTCGCCGCGCTACTGGGGCGTGATCTCGCGCTTCTGGTGGCACGTCTTCAACCACCACGAAGGTCAGGAAACCCGCGCCGAGGCCGAGGTCCGCGCCGATCAGGCCGCCCGCATCCTGATCGCCCGCGCCGGCGAAGGTCAGGACGTCCTGGTCCTGGCCCACGGCTATTTCAACCACATGGTCGGCCAGCGTCTGAAGGTCCACGGCTGGCGCCTGGCCCACAACCAGGGCTTCAAATACTGGTCACAGCGTCGCTACGAGAAGCGCTGAGTTTAAGTTGGTTCGTCACCCTCGGGCTTGTCCCGAGGGCCTATCGTGGTCCCAATCTCATCATTTGACGGATCGTGTCGCCACACCGGCGGATCGCATCTGTGATGGCCTCGAAAGGCTCGAACCACACCAGTCTTTTTAGGCCCTGCGTCTTGGTGAAGCCCGGAAACACGCCGTCCCTGTGCTGTTGGACGCGTTGATAGAGGTTGCTCGTCACGCCGACGTACAGGGTTCCATACGGTCGGTTGGTCATGATGTAGGCGGCGATGAACGGGCGCTCTCGTTCCATAGCGAGACTTTGGGGCGACATGGGCCCTCGGGACAAGCCCGAGGGTGACGCGGATATAAAGGCTTTCGTCGTTGATGCGCCGCGCGGGCGTCTCTAGGTTGCGGCCATCATGACCGACGTCTCCGTTTCCCCCGCCCTTTCCGCCGATCTCAGCTTCGAGGACGCCCTGTCGCGTCTGGAGGGTATCGTCTCGCGTCTGGAGTCGGGCCAGGCCCCGCTGGAGGAGTCCATCGCCCTATACGAGGAAGGCGCGCGGCTGAAGGCCCACTGCGAGGCCCGGTTGAAGGCCGCCCAACTGCGGGTTGAGAAGATCGTCGTCGGCGCCGACGGCCAGGCCAAGGGCGTCGAGCCGGCCGAGTTCGGCTGATGTCCGACGCCTCCATCGCGCCTCTGATCAACTTCGACGACTTCATGAAGGTCGACGTCCGCGTCGGCCAGATCGTGAAGGCCGAGCCCTTCCCCGAGGCGCGCAAGCCCGCCTACAAGTTGACCATCGACTTCGGCCCGGCCATCGGCGTCAAGAAGTCCTCGGCTCAGATCACCCACCACTACACCTT
The DNA here is from genome assembly GCF_051353055.1 of Brevundimonas sp. CEF1. Lineage (NCBI taxonomy): Bacteria > Pseudomonadati > Pseudomonadota > Alphaproteobacteria > Caulobacterales > Caulobacteraceae > Brevundimonas > Brevundimonas sp. CEF1. Next base: position 2,449,666 of record NZ_CP195593.1, on the reverse strand, counting down.
GGACGACCTGCAGGACCGCAAGGTCGCCGCCGTGGTCAACTTCCCGCCGCGCCAGATCGGACCGGTCAAGTCCGAGGTGCTGACCCTGGGCTTCCCCGACGCCGCCGGCCATGTCGTCCTGGCCGGGGTCGACCGCGACCTGCCGCTCGGCGGGAGACTGTTCTGACCATGCTGGCCGCCAACTCCCCCGAACAGGCCGTCATCGACCGCGTGGCCGAGATCGCCGATCTGGTCACTGTCGCCCTCGACGAGCTGCTGCCCCGCGCCGACGGCCCCGAATCCCGCCTGACCGAGGCCATGCGCTACGCCGCGCTCGGCCCCGGCAAGCGTCTGCGTCCCTTCTTCGCCATCGAGGCGGGCCGGATGCTGGAGGTCGAGGAATGCGCCGTCCTGCGCGCCGCCTGCGCTCTGGAATGCGTCCACGCCTATTCTCTGGTGCATGACGACCTGCCGGCGATGGACGACGACGACGTGCGTCGTGGCCGTCCGACCCTGCACATCGCCTATGACGAGGCCACCGCCATCCTGGCCGGCGACGCGCTGCAGACCGCCGCCTTCGACATCATTCTGGACGAAGACACCCACGACGACGCAGGCGTGCGCTGCGAGCTGGCGCGGCGCCTGTCCTTCGCGTCCGGCGCACGCGGCATGGCCGGCGGTCAGATGATCGACCTGCTGGGCGTCCGCGACGACCTCGGCGGCGTGGCCCGGATGCAGCGCCTGAAGACGGGCGCCCTGTTCGCCTACGCCTTCGAGATCCCGCTCATCATCTCGCGCGCCGAGGACGCGGCCTGGCACGCCCTGACCAGCTTCGCCCACGACGTCGGCCTGGCCTATCAGATCATCGACGATGTTCTGGACGCGGAAGGCTCGGCCGAGGAGATGGGCAAGGCCGCCGGCGGCAAGGACGCGGCGCTGGGCAAGACCAATTTCGTCACCCTGCTGGGCGTGGATGCGGCGCGACAGAGGGTCGCGCACCTGGCCGATCAGGCCCGCTCGCACCTCGATCCGTTCGGCCACGAAGGAGAAATCCTCAAGGCCAGCGTGGACTTTGTGCTCAAACGCCGGTCCTGATAGGAAACGCGCCCGCCTCCCGCGGGTTACTGAATGACGTCCTGCGTCAAAGGCCCCCGATCCCTATGCCCGACACCCCCGTTCTCGACACCGTCACTGTTCCCGCCGACATGCGCGGGTTCGACATCGCGCGGCTGAAGCAGTTGGCCGACGACGTGCGGACCGAGACCATCGACGCCGTCTCCGTCACCGGCGGCCATCTGGGCTCGGCGCTCGGCGTGGTCGAGCTGACGGTCGCCCTGCACCATGTGTTCGAGACGCCCAAGGACATCCTGATCTGGGACGTCGGCCATCAGTGCTATCCGCACAAGATCCTTACGGGGCGACGCGACCGCATCCGCACCCTGCGTCAGGGCGGCGGCCTGTCGGGCTTCACCAAGCGGGCCGAGAGCGAATACGACCCCTTCGGCGCGGCCCACGCCTCGACCTCGATTTCGGCTGCGCTGGGCTTCGCCGCCGCCCGCGACGCCAAGGGCGAGAAGAACCGCGTCGTGGCCGTCATCGGCGACGGCTCCATGTCGGCGGGCATGGCCTATGAGGCGATGAACAACGCCGCCGAGGCCACCAACGGCCAGCTGATGGTGGTGCTGAACGACAACGACATGTCGATCGCCCCGCCCGTCGGCGGCATGAGCGCCTATCTGGCCAAGCAGGTCTCGGGCGGCGCCTATCAGAACATCCGCAAGGTCGGAAAGAAGTTCGTCGACCATATGCCGCGCCCCTTCCGCGACGCGGCGCGCAAGGCTGAGGAATACGCTCGTGGCATGATCGTCGGCGGCACCTTCTTCGAGGAGCTGGGCTTCTACTACATCGGGCCGATCGACGGTCACGACATGGAGAACCTGGTCCCGATTCTTAAGAACGCCGCCGCCATCACCGACCGTCCGGTGCTGGTCCATGTCGTGACGCAAAAGGGCAAGGGCTACGCCCCCGCCGAGAACAGCGCCGACAAGTATCACGGCGTGGTCAAGTTCGACGTGGTCTCGGGCAAGCAGGCCAAGGCCGTCTCCAACGCCCCCAGCTACACCAAGGTCTTCGGCACAGAGCTGATCAAACACGCGCAGAACGACCCCAGCATCGTGGCCATCACCGCCGCCATGCCGACCGGCACGGGTCTGGACCTGTTCGGTCAGGCCTTCCCCGACCGCACCTTCGACGTCGGCATCGCCGAACAGCACGCCGTCACCTTCGCCGCCGGTCTGGCGGCCGACGGGATCAAGCCGGTCTGCGCCATCTATTCGACCTTCCTCCAGCGCGGCTATGACCAGGTCGTCCACGACGTGGCCATCCAGTCCCTGCCGGTGCGCTTCGCCATGGACCGCGCAGGGCTCGTCGGCGCCGACGGCGCGACCCACGCAGGGTCGTTCGACATCGGCTTCATGGGGGCGCTGCCCGGCATGGTGCTGATGGCCGCCGCCGACGAGGCGGAACTGGCCGCCATGATCTCGACCTCCCTGGCCATCGACGATCGCCCCAGCGCCTTCCGCTATCCGCGCGGCGACGGCGTGGGCGTCGAGATTCCCGAACTGGCCGCCCCGCTGGAGATCGGCAAGGGCCGCATCGTCCGCGAAGGCACCTCGGTCGCCATCCTGTCGCTGGGCACCCGCCTGCAGGAATCGCTCAAGGCCGCCGAGCTGCTGGCCGCGCGCGGCGTCTCGGCCACCGTCGCCGACGCCCGCTTCGCCAAGCCGCTGGACGCCGACATGATCCTGCGTCTGGCGCGCGAGCATGAATGCCTGATCACGGTGGAAGAGGGCGCCATGGGCGGCTTCGGCGCCTTCGTGCTGCAACTGCTGGCCGAGAAGGGCGCGCTGGACGGCGGCCTCAAGATCCGCACCCTCAACCTGCCCGACGTCTTCCAGGACCAGGATAAGCCCGAGATCATGTACGCCCAGGCCGGCCTCGACGCCGACCACATCGCCGCCACCGCCCTGACCGCCCTCGGCGTCGACGCCAGCCGGGCGGTGCGCGCTTAGAATCCTTCCTTCTCCCCTTGCGGGAGAAGGCGCTCAAGCAGCCGCAGGCGTAGCGCTACAAAAATCCTTCTCCCCTTGCGGGAGAAGGTGGCAGGCGAAGCCTGACGGATGAGGGGTCTCGCCGCGCCTTGAAGGCAGGGCTACGGCCACTGCTGCGCAACCCCTCATCCGACCTCGCGATGCTCGGCCACCTTCTCCCGCAAGGGGAGAAGGAAAACGCGCGCGCCTTCACATCACCCCCGGCCAATCCCTGAAAATCAGCGGGACTGCCCGCCGCTAACCCCCATCTCCTCGCCGCACCCCCAACCCATGCCACGCTGTTCCTGTCCCGTCGCAAGGGAGGGCTCGCTCGGCCGGCGAACCGAAGCGGCGGCGGGAGCGGAGAGAACGGGGGTCTTGTCGAACCTCTCGCCCTCCATCGCGCGCGCCGGGCAAGGGAGCACCCAGCGGAAGGCGGCGACGGATCGGGCGGAGGGTTCAGGAGTGAAGGGGGCAGCGCGCGAACGCGGGCTAATCTCGGGGTCTCAAGTAGCCCGAAGGGCGGTAGACCCCACTTCAATCAAGACGCCGCAGGGGCCTAGAGACGGGGCGTTCGACCCGTCCGCCAGAGAGGTCCCGGTCAGGGTCGCGGGGGTTACGCGGACCGTTCCAGGACTGCACGCCGGTGCAGCCTGCCCGTCATGGGCGCCGGGGGTAGCCGATAAGACCGGCGCCTGCCCCGAGCTCATGAACAACTCTTCGCGCGGGGCGTCAGCTTTCGTCGAAACGGTAAACCTACATCCACTCCGGGCGAAGGCCCGGCGCCCCGCCCAGCCCTTCCACCGCCCGCGATTTCGCGAGGCGGACGCCGGCGCTCAAGCAGCCCGAAGGGCGATAGCGCACTCAAGAAGTTCCTTCTCCCCTTGCGGGAGAAGGTGCCCCGCAGGGGCGGATGAGGGGTTTCTGGACGGTGGTGAAGGCGATCATCGGTCAACCGGAACGTGACCCCTCATCCGTCTCGCTGCGCGAGCCACCTTCTCCCGCAAGGGGAGAAGGATTTAGCGCGCTAACGCCTTCGGCTACTTGAGCACCTTCTCCCGCAAGGGGAGAAGGAAAGAACGTCCGCCCCCATTTCCGCGACCCGTCGTCGCGCATGCAACTTTGACTGTTTCATATCGGTTTCATCCCGGTAAAACGGGCATGAAAGCCTTGCCGTGGCGGCCTTGCGCCCCCAGATTGAGGTTTCCAGTCCCAAAAGAACCTTCACCGACGCAGGAGCGCCGATGCCGCATGCCGACAGCCTGATCATCACCCTGGTCGGAGGCTTCGTCCTCGCCTTCGTGTTCGGCATGTTGGCCAATCGGCTGAAGCTGTCGCCCTTGGTCGGCTATCTGGTGGCGGGGGTCGTCGTCGGTCCCTACACGGGCGGTTTCGTCGCCGACACCGAGCTGGCGCCCCAGTTGGCCGAGATCGGGGTCATCCTGCTGATGTTCGGGGTCGGGCTGCACTTCTCGGCGGCGGACCTGATGAAGGTGCGCAAGGTCGCCGTTCCCGGCGCCCTGGTTCAGATCGGCGCGGCGACCGTGCTCGGCTGGGGCCTGGGGCGGCTTCTGCTGGGGCTCGGCGACGTCGAGGCCCTGCTGCTGGGCTTCTCCCTGTCCGTGGCCTCGACCGTGGTCCTGCTGCGGGCCCTGGAGGAACGCAAACAGCTCAAGAGCGACGCCGGCCGCATCGCCATGGGCTGGCTGATCGTCGAGGACCTGGTCATCGTCGTCGCCCTGGTCATGATGCCGTTGCTGATCATCGCGCCCGGCGAGACGCTGAGCGGAGCCGAACTGGCCAAGTCCATCGGCTGGACCCTGCTCAAGGTCGCGGTCTTCGTCAGCGTCATGCTGGTGATCGGCGCCAAGGTCCTGCCCTGGGTGCTGGTGCGGATCGCCCACACCAAGTCGCGCGAGTTGTTCACCCTGGGCGTGCTGGCCATCGCCCTGGGCATCGCCTGGGTCGCCTACTACCTGTTCCACTCCTTCGCCCTGGGCGCCTTCCTGGCCGGTCTGGTGCTGAACAGCTCGCCCCTGGGCCACAATGCGGCCGAGCGGTCCCTGCCGCTGCGCGACGCCTTCGCCGTCCTCTTCTTCGTCTCGGTCGGCATGCTGTTCGACCCCATGATCCTGGTGCGCGAGCCCCTGGCGGTCCTGGGCGTCCTGGGCATCGTCATCGTCGGCAAGTCGCTGGCGGCCCTGGCCATCACCACGGCCTTCAAGCTGGACCGCTCGACCAGCCTGACGGTCGCCGCCGCCCTGGCCCAGATCGGCGAATTCTCCTTCATCCTGGCCGCCATCTCGGTGTCCCTGGGCGCCATGAGCCGCGAGACCCACGACCTGATCCTGGCGGCCGCTCTGCTGTCGATCTCGCTCAATCCCTTCGTCTTCGCCCTGATCGACCGGATCGGCGGCCGGGTGGTCGCGCCGCCGAAGAAGGAAGAGCCCAAGGCCACTCTGGCCGACGTCATGTAACGAAAAGAGGCCCGACGATCGCTCGCCGGGCCTCTTCCGCATCCGCGTCCTGTGAGGGGGGCTTACAGGACGCCGATCATGCTCGCGACCAGGGGGTGGCGCACGATGTCGCGTTCGGCCAGGCGCACCACGGCGATCTCGGGCACCGCCTCCAGCCGCTCGGCGATGTCCGACAGGCCCGAGATGCCCGGCAGCAGGTCCGACTGCTGCGGGTCGCCAGTGACCACCATGGTCGAGTGCCAGCCCAGCCGGGTCAGCAGCATCTTCAACTGGACGTAGGTGCAGTTCTGGGCCTCATCCACGACGATGAAGGCGTTGTTCAGCGTGCGGCCGCGCATATAGCCGATAGGGGCGATCTCGATCAGGCCCTCGGCCATCAGGGCCTTGACCCGCTTCATGCTGAGGCGGTCCGACAGGGCGTCGTAGAGGGGGCGCAGATAGGGGGCCAGCTTGTCCTCCATGTCGCCGGGCAGGAAACCGATCGACTCCCCGGCCTCGACGGCGGGACGGCTCAGGACGATGCGGCCGACCTTGCCGGCCTCCAGCGCCTCGACGGCCTTGGCGACCGCCAGATAGGTCTTGCCGGTGCCTGCCGGGCCGAGGGCCAGGACCAGGTTGTGGGCGTCCACGGCGTCCATCAGTTCAGCCTGGCCGTCCGACTTGGGCTTCAGCGTCTTGAGATAGGCCTGGTCGCGTTCGTCGTTCGAGGGGTAGGGCGACCAGCCGTTGCGCGGCGGCAGTCGCCGCACCTTGGCGTCCTGCAGGAACTCCCGCGAGTCCAGCACGCCTTCACGGACTTGATGCTTGATGGCCGAACGCTTCGTCATGAACGCCTCCAGGGCATGAAAAAAGGCGCGCCCGGCAGGGACACGCCTTGGTCGTCGGTGGGGGAGGAAGGGGCCGGAGCCATGCAGCAGCCGCCGGGATCAGTCGCAGGGTCGTCGCCGCAGCAGAGGCGTCGTCCTGGAACCGGTCGCGAACACGCCACGCGCATTCTCCAGTTTCTGACCGGACCGGGCTTGATCCGGCTTCGGATCCGGGGCCGAAATGGCGACCTCGAATCGCATCAACAGAATGATGCTAACGTAGTTTATGAAGGCTTAAAGCCATCATTTTCTGAAACATAGGCGGTGTTCGGATGAGTGTTTACAGTCTTGGCGACAGCAAGCCGCAGCTTCCGCCAGAGGGCGAATACTGGATCGCGCCGAATGCAACGGTTCTAGGGAATGTGATTCTGCATCCCGGCGCCAGCATCTGGTTCAACACGGTTTTGCGAGGGGACAATGATCCCATCGTGATCGGTCGCGACAGCAATATTCAGGACGGCAGCATCCTGCACACCGACGTCGGCTCGCCCCTGACCATCGGGGAGGGCGTGACCGTAGGGCACAAGGCCATGCTGCACGGCTGCGTCATCGGCGACAACAGCCTGGTCGGCATCGGGGCCGTGATCCTGAACGGGGCGAAGATCGGGAAGAACTGCCTGATCGGCGCCAACGCCCTGATCACCGAGGGCAAGGTCATTCCCGACAACTCCCTGGTCATGGGCCAGCCCGGCAAGGTGGTGCGCGAACTGGACGAGGGGCAGGTGGAGGCCCTGCGGATCTCGGCCCAGCACTATGTCCAGAACTGGCGAAGATATGTGCGGGACCTTCGTCCGCTGGACTGAGGTTGAGCGGCGGGCGCGTCAGGATGGGACACTCCTGAACCGCCGGTCGGCGCAAGCGCAACGGAAACGCAAGGCTTTTGCTGTTTCATCGCAATTTGAACCGGCCCGCGATTTGCAAGGCGGGCCGCGAAGAACAATGCAGGAGCCCAGCCCATGCGGGTGCGGATCAAGACTTTGCTGGCTGCGGCCGGGGCCTTTGTCGGCCTGATGGCGATCGCGGACACGGCTGCGGCCCAGTGCGGGGGCAATACCTGCCAGCCGCCCCCTCCGCCGCCGCCGCCTCCGATCCCCGGCGGACCGTGTGGCGCAGGCGGCTGCCAGCCGCCGTCGCCGCCTCCGATTTCCGGCTGTGGCCCTAGAGGTTGCCAGCCGCCCGTCGTTCCGCCCTGCTGCGGCTCGGGCGGCAACGTCAACGTGAACGTCAATGTGAACGCCAATGCGACGGCGCGCGCCTTCGCCGGCGCGCGCAGCGGTGCGACGGTGATCGTCGGCGGCGGCGGCGGCGCCTACTTCAACGTTGATCAGCCCTATCCCACCACGATCCAGGGCCTGTCGGTCGAAGGCAAGACCATGGAAATGGTCCGCGTCCCCTATACGGCCTCGCGCCGCATGGAGAAGCGTGTGGTCATCCAGGCCGTCTGCATCGACGATCGCGCCGTGCCGCACCCGGCCTCGCAGGTCCGTCCCGGTCGCGACGTGGCCATGGACTACGAAGGCGAACTGTATCGCTGCATCGCCGGCACCAAGCTGCAATGGACCATCGCCGACGAGGCCGGCGGTTCGGGCGAGACGATCAACTGCAACAAGCGCGAAGCCCTGTGGTACGGCCGCGGCGGCCAACTGGAGTGCCGTCCCGAGAAGCAGGAGCGCGATTGCAACGAGCGTTCGCTGCTGCGCCGCTATGGCGCGGGCGTGAAGGTGCTGACTATGATCCGCGAGGAATCCTACACCGAATACCGCGAGGAAATGGTCGAGACCGCCGGGGCCGTGGCTTCGGGTGCAGTCATCATGCTGGACGGCGGCGTCGGCGGCCGCGTCTTCTGAATGCAACGTTCAGCCTGGCGTCAGGCCGGCTGACCTAGATTGCCGTCATCGACTCTCCGTCGATTAGGCCAAAAGACTTGGGGCCCCGATCCGCTGGATCGGGGCCCCTTTTTCTGTGGCTGTGACCTTGACCTTACTGGGCCGGCGTCTTGTCCGAGAGGACCTCGGCCTTCCATGCCGTGTCTGGCTTCAGGTACTGGCGAGCAGCGGCCTGAATGTCGGCGGGGGTGAAGGATTCCAGGTCGCTGATGTGGGTCTCGATCTGTTCGACCGAGGCGGGTTTTGCCGCGACATCTTCCAACTGGCTCAGCCAGTACTCGTTGCCGGCCTGGCTGCGGCGCAGGGACTCGATCGTCGGCAGGCGGGCGCGGTTCAGCTCATCTTCGGTGACGGGCGTGTCGCGCAACGAGGCCGTGATGGCGTCCACGGCGGCATAGAAGGCCGGGATCTTGTCTGCCGCCGTCTCGGCCATGACCGAGATGGAGCCGTAGCCCGTGAACACGTCAGACGCCGAGGACGAAACGCGCGGCGAGTAGGCCAGGGCCTGCTTCTCGCGGATTTCATCCAGGACGCGCAGTTTGAAGACCTCGCTGAGGATGGCGACCTTGCGCGCTTCGGTGCGGTCATCGACGGCGTCGGTGGTGGGCCAGGCCACATAGGCCAGGGCCTGTTCAGCCGGGCCCGTGTGGGTCAGGCGCACCGGCTGGGCCGTCGGCGCCGGGAAGCGACGCTGATCCGAGCCGCGCAGGGGCTGGGCGGCGGGCGCGCGCGTCGGCAGGGCGGCGAAGGTCGAAGCCACGGCAGCGACGGCGTCATCGACCGTCACATCACCGACCATGACGATGTCGATGGGGCCGGACGCCATGCCCTGGGTCACGCCCTGCTTCAACTCGTCAAGCGTGAAGGCGGCGATGACGTCTGCAGGGGGGAAGATCTCGCGCTTGTCGCCCGAAGCCAGATAACCCGCACTGTCGATAGCGAAGGCGCCGCCCGGCGTGGCGCGTTGCTGGGCCACAAACTGAGGCAGGACCGCCTTGATCTGCTCGAAAGGCGCCGGGCGCAGGCCGGGGTCGGTCAGATAGGCGGCCATCACCTGCATTTGCAGTTGCAGGTCGGCTGGACGCGTCGCGCCGGACAACTGATAGGCGTCGCCGTCGATGCTGAAGCCGGCGCCGTAGATCTTGCCGGTCAGGACGCGGCTCAGTTCATCGGCGGTCAGCTTGCCCAGGCCGCCCGGAACGAAGACCATGGGGGCCAGGGACTGAGACGTGAAACGGTCCGTCGGAAGCCCTTCTTCGCCGATGCCGGTGCGGACGGAGACGAGGATCTGCTGATCCTTGAACTTGGTCGGCTTGACCGTCAGTCGCACGCCGTTGGGGAAGGTGACGACCGTGGCGCCGACAGCGGCGATTTCGCTGCGGCTGCTGGGCGTGGCGGCGGCGCCGAAGTCGGCGTAGGGCCACTCAAGCGCGGCCTGTTCGGCGCGGGGCGTGACGGGCACGGCGCGGCTGGCCTGTAGGGCGGCGGTGACGCCGGCCTCGCCGCCGTCGATGGGGTCGGGCGTGATCACCAGAGCCAGCGGGCCCTGACCTTCAAAGACCGTCTTCACGGCCGCGTCGACCTGGGCCGCCTCCAGGTCCTTAACGGCCGCCTCGAACAGGGCCAGGTTGGTGGCCGGGGCCGAGAAGACCCGGTCGTCGTTGGCGGCGCCGAGCAGGCCGTTGGCCAAGCCGGGCGTGCTGCGGGTCGCGGCGGCCTGGACCGCGTTCTCCAGCGCGGTGCGGTTGTTGGCGATCTCGCGATCCAGCTCGGCCTGGGTGACGCCGAACTGCACGAGGCGGCGTTGCTCCTGATCGATGGTCTCCAGCGCCCGTGTCAGGCCGCCTGGATTGAACGCGGCCGAGATGGAGCCGATGTCGACGCTGTCGAACAGGCTGCCGCTGCCGGCGCTGGCCTGAATGAAGGGCGGGTTGTCGGCGCGGGCGATTTCGCCGAGTCGCCGGTTGAGGACGGCCAGACCCAGGTTCTGCAACAGGTCGTCGCGACGTTCGGAGACGGTGTCGGGGTCGAGGTCGGGGTTGCGGACCCAGTTCAGTTGGATCGACGACTGAATGCCGGGCTCGACCAGAATGCGGGTCTCGGGCGCGCGGGGGGCGACGGTTCCCAGATCGGGATTCGGGCCGTCCGTCGCCTTGGGCTTCCAGTCGGCGAAGGTGGCGCGGATCTTGGCTTCCATCTGATCCACGTCAAAGTCGCCGACGGCGATCAGGGTTGCGCGCGAAGGACGGTAGTAGGCCTCATAGAACTCGACGAAGCGCTCACGCGGGGCCGAGCGGATGATGCTCAGGTCGCCGATCGGCAGACGGTTGGACAGACGCTGGCCGGGCGCCAGAAGGGCAATCTGGGCCTTGAACGAGCGCAGGGCCGGGGTGTTGCGCAGGCGTTCTTCGCCCTCGATCACGCCGCGTTCGGCGTCGATGTCCTCGGCCTTCATCAGGGCCTCGGAGACCTGCTCGCGCATGATGCGCAGCGAGGTGTCGACCGTCTCGTCGTTGGTGCGCGGCAGCTCCAGGGTATAGGCGGTCTGGTCGAAGCTGGTGAAGGCGTTGGTGTCAGCGCCGAAGGCCAGGCCCAGACGCTCCAGAATGCGCAGCAGCTCGTTTTCGGGCACATAGGTCGTGCCGTTGAAGGCCATGTGCTCCATGAAGTGGGCCAGACCCAACTGGTCGTCATTCTCCATCAGCGAGCCGGCCGCGATGCGCAGGCGCAGCGAGGCCTGCCCCGGAGGCGTGGCGTTCTTCAGGATGGCGTAGCGCATGCCGTTCGGCAGGGTGCCGAAGCGCACGGCGGAATCGACAGGGACGTCGCTGGCAGCCTGAGCCCAGGCGCTAGACGGCTGGGCGTCCTGTGCGACGGCGGGCAGGGCGGCCCCGCCCAGAAGGGCGAGACTAGAGGCGGCGAGCAGCAGCAGGCGGCGAGGGGAACGCATTCAGTATTCTCCGGACCGTGCGATCAGGCTGCCCCCGGGACTGACTGCGGCCTTGCACGTTGGTCGCGTGCAATGACGTATGCACGTTCGACCAAGGTGACAAAGGTCCTTGACTTCCTCAAGTTACCGAAAGTTAATTTCCGCCGGTCCGAGTGACATAGAAGGTCGCCGCATTGCCGACGGCGTTGGCGCCGGCGATGACGTTGCGGCCATTGCCGTTGATGGTCGTATTGGCGATGGCGCTGACATTGCCGGTGTTGGTCTGGACGTTGCGCGCGTTCAGATCGCCGCCGCATTCGGCGCAGGCGTAGCCGGTGACGGAGTTGCCTGCTGCATTGGCCCCGACATAGGCGTCGTACCCCTTCTGACCGACAAAGGAGGCCGTGGCTTCGACGCCGCCCGTGTTCATCTGAGTATTGTCGATGTCGACATAGATGTCGTTGTTGCCGACGGTGACCTCATTGGCGACGGCGCTGGCCGCAGCCGTGGCCATGCCGAAGTCATAGGAACTGAGCCGAACCGCGCCACGGATCTGGGCGCTGTTGTCCTGATCCGTGGTGGTGATCAGGGAGCCGCCCTGATTGTAGAAGGCCGCTTGGTTGCCGCCCGCGTGGGCGCGCGCCGCCAGGTTCCAGCCGTTGCCGGCATAGACGGCCGTGCCCGCCTCGACCATGGCGCCGGAGGAGCGTTGGCGCACCTCCAGTTCCTGGTTGGTCGACGGACCAGAGGTCGCCTGAACGGCGTTGGCCAAGGCCTGGCTGGAGAACTCGGCGGGATCGCGCACGAACCGGGGCGAGGCCTGATTGGTCGCGCGAACCTGACCAGTCGTGGTCTGATCAATGGAGCCGACCAGCGAGGCGCGGTCGCTGCCCGAGCCGTTGCCGGCTAGTGCGACGGTGTTGCCGTAGGCGCCGACGGCGATGGTTCCGCCGCCGACCATCCGTGCGTCCTGGCCGGTGATCAGGCTGGATGCGGACACATCGCCGCTGGCGGACTGGGTCGCGTCGATGCCCATCTGGGCCCGGGTCGCGGTGCCGGCCAGGTAGTTGCCGCGCGCCTGGGTGACGCTGGTGACCAGGCCATTGGTGTCGCCGCCCAGCGTCATGGTGGTCGAGGCCGAGGCCTCGCCGCGCATGTCCTGTGTCGAGCGGAGGTCCACGACTTGGCCGTCGGCGCCGCCGATCAGGCTGTTGCCCTGAGCTGCGGTGGACGCAGTCACCTGATCGCTGACGTCGACGACGTTCAACGTCTGCCCGGAGATCACATCGCCGAGCTGAATCTGTTCGTTCAGGACCAGACCGCGGTCCTGGGCCGCAACCTCAGTAGCGGCTGCGGCGCACATCGCCGTCGCGGCGATCGTGCCAGCGAGACGGATCCGCGCGAGTCTGACCATTGTTCGTGTCCGTGTTTGCATAGGCGGGGTAGTAGCCGCCGGTCGGGCCGACGGGGGAGTCGCCCAGGGGATCATTGGCGGGGTTGAGGCAGACCTCGGGGCCCGGTGCGCCGTAGAGATTGGCCATGAACTCGACCGTGGCGCGCTCCACCAGGGCGCGGACGGCCAGTTGCACCGGCTCCAGGCCGCTGGTGCCGGCCGAGATGTCGAAGACGTTGCCGTTCAGGAAGTCGAACACGCCCGCCGACACTTCGCGGCCGACGATCTGCTTCTGATAGGAGACGACATCGACGACTTCGAGCGTGGTTGTTTGCACCAGGCGCAGGTCGATGGCGATGTTCATCACGAAGACCTTGCCGGTCAGCAGGCCCGATCCGCCGTTCTGCTCGACCTCGCCGCCAGCGATGTCAAAGCCGCCCGAGCGGATGTTGTAGTTCACCTCGGTGATGCCGCCGACAACATAGAAGTCCGAACCCGGCACCTGGCCGGCCAGGATGCGGCGATAGGCGGCGTCCTGCGGCGCGCCGTTCGGCAGGTCGTCGCTGATCAGCTTGTTGTTGGCGTAGCGCAGCTCCAGCTCGGACACCGAGGTGTCGTAACGCTCGACGATGCGTGCGCCGGCCTTGGCCAGGGCGGTGTTCGTCATCAGGGAGGCGCCCTGGGTGATCTGACGTCCGCCGTCCGAAGAGATGGAGCCCGTGTAGTCGCTGATCCGACCGACCGCCATGCGAGGCGAGGGCAGGTTGTAGCGACGCGCATAGTCGGCCAGGCAGTAGAGCGCGGTCGAGTAGGGGGTCGGGTTCGACGTCACGGGGGCGTTGCCGATCGGCGTGGCGTAACGGCCCGAGGGACCGGCGCTGGTGCTGGCGCACCCGGCCAGGACCCCGGCGACGGCGGTCAGGACGGCGGCGACCCGCAACGGACGATGGAGGCGATGTGGGGTCATCAGAAGTTCAAGGTCCCATTCAGGGCGGTGCCGGCGGTGATGTTGCCGGTATTGGTCTGGTTGGAGTTGATCACGACCGTGTTCCGGTTGCCCTGGACCACGACGTTGAGGCTGTTGCCGATCGCGGTCGCGCCGCCGATGGCCGTGCCGTTGTTGGACGAGCCCGCGCCGGCGTAGCCGCTGGACACGCCGGCGGAAGAACTGGAATAGCTGCTGGCGCCGGACTGGATGATGCCGTTCACGACCAGTCGGTTACCGTTGGCGTCGCGGGTCGAGCCGCTGGACGCCTGGGCGGTGGTGTAGCGCGATGCGCCATAGCCGGCCTGGAACTGTGCGGCGCCGGCCGAACCCGTCGACTGCGCGGATGCTGCGCCGGCCGCCATTGCGGGCAGGGCCAGTGCGGCGACGGTCAGGATCAGTCTTTGGAACAGCATGCAGGATTCCCCAGCGGCGATATGGGTCGCCAAGCAACCCGCGTGCCAGTTTGGAACCTGGGTCTTAAGATCGGCTTGAGATTGCGCCGGTCTTTGTTCATCAAGGGCTTATGCAGAGCCCTACCGACGATCCGATCCATCCGCAGCGCGAACGGATCTTCAACGCGCCCTTTCTGCCGGTCCTGATCGCCGCTTCCATGCCCGTCCTGTATTGGTTTCAGGAGCGTTTGCCCGATCAGGGCATGTCGATGGCGTTTCGCGCCGCAGACCTGTGGCGAGGCCAGTGGGAGGGCCTGTTCACCTCCATGTTGCTGCATGGCGGTTGGGCGCATGTCGCCATGAACGCGGTCGGGGCGCTGGCGTTCGGCACGCCGGTGGCGCGGCTGCTTTCCCGCGGTTTTGGCCCCTTGGCCTTCATCGTCCTCTATATAGTCAGCGGCGTGGTGGCGGCATTCGGCTATGCGCTGTGCCATCCGGGGAGCGAAAGCTACCTGGTCGGCGCCTCGGGCGCGGTTTTTGGCCTGATTGGAGCGGCGACCCGTCTCATGGGGGGACAGGGGCGCGTCCTGCCCCTGTTTCAATCCGGGGTGTTGAAGCAGGCGGGCGCCTGGATGGCCGTCAATCTCATCGTGGGGCTGATAGGATT